>CBFDBO010000006.1:0-143869 GCA_965603075.1 uncultured Rhodospirillales bacterium
ACGTGGGCATGACTGGCGGAGCGCCAAGCTTTCATGGCCTCTGCGTTATTGGGATAGATACCAACGATATCAAGGTTTTCAGTATCCTTGAAATCCAAGGTGGTTGGATCATCAACGTGACCACCGAAAACTAAATGTAGAAGTACTTTGCTCATGTTTCTTCACCTAAAATTAGAATAAGGAACGTGTATTATCCGCGATCGCGCATCACTCGTGCTTTATCACGTTGCCAATCACGGTCTTTGGTTGCGGCGCGTTTGTCGGCCTTTTGTTTGCCTTCTCCAAGAGCGATCTCAAGCTTGGCAATGCCACGGTCATTGAAATAGATCGCCAGTGGGATAATCGACATACCTTTGCGTTTGACGGCGCTGGTTAAGGCATAAATTTCCCGCTTGTTTAATAATAACTTCCGGCGTGCCTTTGGTTCATGGCTAAATACACTCGCCGCCGCGTATTCTGGTATGTTAGCATTAATTAAATATAATCCATCATTATTTTCGCCAACAAAAGACTCATTGAGCGAACATTGTCCTTTGCGCAGAGATTTAACCTCACTGCCTTTCAAGATTATACCAGCTTCAAACGTTTTGCTCAGCGAATAATCATGCCGCGCGCGCCGGTTTTGGGCGACGATGTTGCCATGGGCAGAGTGTTTTTTCTTTTTCTTTGCCATGAAATTAAGGTAAGGCTCCGTTCGCTCAAATCAGTATGATTTAAAGGCTGAGTTGATTAGTTAAGTAAACCAACCCCTCGAAGGGCGGCTTCAACTTGGGCTTTGCTGCTTTCTGAAATTTCGCACATGGGAAGACGCAGCTCGCCCGTGCATAAACCTAATAATTGAGCAGCGTATTTAACCGGACCGGGACTGGTTTCGCAGAACATAGCATCGTGTAACGGTGCCAAGCGGTCCTGAATTTCCATAACTTTATCCATATCCCCGTCGCGCCATGCACGCTGGCCATCGGCGCAAAGTCTTGGTGCTATGTTGGCGGTTACAGAAATACAGCCCTTGCCGCCAGCCGCTAGGTACGGAATGGCGGACGCGTCCTCGCCCGTTAATAAGCAAAAATCACCTTTTACCGCTAATCGGGTCAATTGCGGACGGGCCAAATCCGCCGTTGCATCTTTGACACCAACCACATTTGTCAATTCCGACAAGCGCGCCATGGTCGCAACACTGATATCAACAACACTACGCCCCGGTACATTATAGACGATGATCGGCATATCGATGGCATCATGCACAGCTTTGAAGTGCTGGAAAATACCCTCTTGCGTTGGCTTATTATAATACGGCGTCACAACAAGCGCCGCATCGGCCCCCGCTTTTTTTGCATGGAGACCAAAAGAAATGGTTTCATGGGTGGAATTATGACCGATACCCGCAATGACGGGGACACGCCCGGCGTTGGCTTCGATGCACAATTCTGTCACCCGCATATGCTCTTCATAAGTCAACGTCGGGGATTCACCCGTCGTTCCACAAGGGACAAGCCCGTCTGAACCTTCGTCGATTTGCCATTCAACAAAAGACTGAAACGCCTTTTCATCGACGCTGCCATCTCTCAAGGGGGTGAGAAGTGCCGGCATTGATCCTTTGAACATTGTCTTTTTCCTTAAATTACACGGTTAGTGAACCGCTATTTACTGCAAGTCTGTGATTGGTTTTAATATATGTTTAATAGGGTTCATAATATAAGCAGTAAGGGCAAACAACCCCTTTAAGGAAACGCCCCTGCAACTTGTTAGGTTTTATGGCAATAATGACCCTATTTTTAGAAATTTTATTTCCGTGTCGGGAGCACTCATGATCCGTAACCTTAAACTAGGTTTTCCTCAATTTTCCTATTCCCTCCTTTTCCCCCGTACGATTATGGTTGCTGTGGCTGTTGTTGCTCTTTGGAGCGTGTTTTTATCACCGTCCTATGCGGCTTTGTTAAGTAAATCTGATATTAAAATAGCAAAACAAACGCTTACGGCCGTTGAAGAAAAAAAGTCCAAAACCATTCGTAAGAATATTGCGAAAATTAAAGATCCATTGTTGATTAAAATATTACAGTGGTTCACTTATACTGAAGCCCCAACGGGTTCCTCATTTCAAGAAATCAGCGATTTTATTGCGGCCAATCCCAATTGGCCCCGCATGGATAAATTACACAAAAATGCAGAAGGCGTTATGGAGGCCGAGCTACCCCCTTCTCAGGTATTGGCATGGTTTGATAACCAAGAACCTGTGAGCACGCAAGGTTGGGTAAGATATGGGGCTGCTTTATTAAAACAGGGGGATATCAAAGGGGCTACTGCCATATTGCAAAAGACCTGGGTCGAGGGGAGCTTTACGAAAGCTCAAGAAAAACAGTTCTATCGCCAATTTAGAAAATATCTGACCAAATTTAATCACGAAGCACGGCTAGATCGATTGTTATGGGAAGGCAGTTATTGGCCTGCCCGGCGGATGTTTGGCAAGGTCAATGCTGAATTAAGGTTATTATCGGAAGCGCGCTTTTTGCTCCGTCACATGAAGGGCAATGTGGATAGGGCGATTGCGGCGGTTCCCAAGCACCTAAAGGATCACCCCGGATTAATCTTTGAACGGCTTAAATGGCGAACCCGTAAAGGTCGAGATACAGCCGCCCGAGAGCTACTACAAAGTTTACCCGATAAGCTGCCCTACCCTGATGTTTGGTTTAAAGAAAGATCAAAGCTCGCCCGTCGGGCCTTGAATGACGGGTTGATCAGCGAGGCTTATCGATTGGTCGCCAATCATGGGTTGGATACCAGCTATAAAGCGGCCTATGCCGATGCAGAATGGATGTCGGGTTGGATCGCTTTGCGGTTTTTGAACGAACCGGCTTGGGCCTATCAGCATTTTACCAAAATGGCTGAAAATGTCAGTTTTCCTATCTCGCGTGCGCGCGGTGGATATTGGGCTGGCAGGGCTGCCAGTGCGTTATCACAAGCAGAGGACGCAACTCGTTGGTATAAATCAGCGGCTGTCCATTCAACAACTTACTATGGGCAATTGGCTGCATTACAAGTTAAACAAGGCACAACCATGATGGTGCCGCTTAGTTATCCCGTTGATAACTTAGAGACCCGAAATCGTTTTAATGCCCATGAACTCACCCGCGTTGCCAAGCTGTTTGATCTTATTGGCAAAAAAACGTGGCTTCGCAGTGTGATTGTTCAATTGCAAGCTCAGGAAGAAACCGTTCTTTGGAAAACTTTAAGCGCAGATTTAGCGACTTCTTTAGGGCGGCCTGATGTGGCCATTAAAGTCAGTAAATATGTTGCCCAAAGCTCTCTTGGGTTAATCCCGGCGGGATATCCCTTTCTAAAATTGCCCGCGCTCCCTAAAAAAACCAAGGGTGTTGCGTTGGAAGAGGCTTTGGTTTTGGCCTTAATCCGGCAAGAAAGCGCTTATTATGTGGACGCCCACTCCCGTGCGGGCGCGCGGGGACTCATGCAGCTTATGCCCGCGACAGCCAAACGTGTTGCCAAGGTTGTTGGGCTTAAATATTCGAAATCTCGTCTGAGTACGGATGGGGAGTATAATATGAAAATTGGCCAAAGCTATTTATCTAAAATGGTAAAAGATTTTGATGGATCGTATATTTTGGCACTCGCCTCCTATAATGCGGGACCCGGACGGGCAAAAAGGTGGGTTCGGGAAAATGGTCATCCCAGAGATGCAGAGGTTGACGCTATTGATTGGGTCGAGTTGATACCGTTTGATGAGACACGTAATTATGTGCAACGCATTTTGGAAGGCGTTCAAGTTTACCGAGCTTTGCTTGCGAAAACTGAAGTTGCTCTTAAAATTAATGAAGATTTGATAAGATAGTGCCTTATCAGGAATATCGGATTTCAAGTTCCAACGCCCTGTCATTATATGTACGAGATTACGCCGCAACGACGGTTAATGCGATAACAACAAATGATGATGTTGTCTTATGTCTTGGTGGGCTTACCCGAAACAGCAAAGATTTCGCTAAACTAGCCCTTCGATTATCCCAGCGCGGTTACCGGGTTATAGCCCCAGATTATCGTGGTCGCGGGCTTTCGGCCTATGACCCTGAGTGGATGAATTATAACCCCAAAGTATATCTGGATGATATTCGCCAAATCCTAACGGCGCTTGATGTTCATAAAGTTGCGGTAATCGGTACCTCGCTTGGTGGATTATTGGCTATGGCGATGGGGGTATCCCAGCCCTCAACCTTGTGTGGTGTTCTAATCAATGATGTCTGCCCTGAAATACCGACGGCAGGATTGAAACCAGTTATCAAGTACATGCAAGATACAACCCCTCTTACCTCATGGGATCACGCCGTTCGTAAAATCCAGAAAACCTTTCCTGATTTTCCGGCAAGCAGTCCAGAGGATTGGCTTGAAATTGCCCACAACACCTACAGGCCCAGAGATGATGGTCAATTAGAGTACGATTGGGACCCTCATATTGTAAGGGCAATTATTGCGACTGCGGGGCGGAATGTTCAGGACCTATGGCCAATGTTTGCTGCATTAGGCCCCTTACCCGTCGGCATAATACGGGGGGAGTTATCGCCGTTTATATCGGATGATAGTTGGCAACGCATGGCACAGATGATCCCCACAGCAAAACGGGTTATCATTGAGGGGGTTGGTCACGCACCGTCGTTGAATGAACGACAATCGACCAAACTCATTGATCAATGGTTGCTGGGCTGTTTTAGCAAAAACTGATTAGGTGTTTAAGCGTTTGCTGCTTTTATATCTGATGTATTGCTGTTGCCAGCAAGGGCTGGTTTGCCAGCGGGGGTCCCCTGAATAGGAAGGTGCGGCGGTTTGTCCGTACTGACATTGGCTGTTTCAAGCCGTTTTTCTGAAATTCGTTTGCAATGGCCTTCCAAGAAAGCGCCTTTTTCAATGGATAGATCCACGTGAATCACATCACCCGTAACGCGGGCCGTTTGTGCCAATGTGACAGAACCAGCGGTGATCTGACCATTAACCGTACCATGAACGCGCACACGCTTGGCGTTAACCTCACCATTAATGGTCGCTGTTTCACCAATCAGCAGAGTTGATGTTTTAATGTCACCATTTACCGTGCCATCGATCTGGATTTCTCCCTCGCTGATCAGATTCCCTTCGATGGTTAAATCTGAACTGATGATGGACGGAATCGATGGCTTGTTCGGCATATTTTTTGCCTGCCGCGTTTCTGATTTACTCTTGGAAAACATAACGACCTGCCTTGATAAAGTTCATTGGATCCATTGGTTTGCCTGCAACAATTACCTCATAATGGAGGTGCGGGCCTGTGCTGCGTCCTGAACTTCCCAGAAGTCCAATTTTCTCATAAAAACCAACGCTCTGCCCTTTTTTAACCATTATCTTATGGAGATGAGCAAACCGTGTTTTTATGCCATCGCCATGGGTAATTTCGATCAATTTACCATATTTGCCTTTGGTTCCCGCGTAGGTGACTTTGCCGGGTGCTGTTGAATATACGGGGGTTTTAAGTGTTCCGCCAAAATCAACACCATAATGCATGGACCATCTATTGTTCAGGGGATCCTGACGTTTACCAAACTTGCTGGTCATATAATAGGCCGTCATGGGAGACGAGAATGGCATTCGCTGCATGGTCTTTTGTAAGTCATTAAGATTGGTTAGCTTGCTATCCAGCAAGCTCAACTTTGCCCGAAGCTCTTCACCGGGAAGTCCCTGTGCTGCGATAAACGGTCCGCCTTGGCCATTTTCTTCGTCGTAGGTACTGGAAAATTTATGAACGTCCAGACCTGCTATGGTGATCACCCGTTCAAGATTGGCAACATTATTGTCTGTTTGCAGGGTTAAATCGTTAATGGAATTGAGTTGCTCTTGCTGTAATGAAGATAACCGGGTTTCTAAATCATTAGCGTACCCGGTTAAATGAGTGCTCTGCTCAAGGGCTGTATTGCGTTCTGAGAGGGCGATTTGAAGATCGGACTCCGTCGTGTCTAGATTATCACGCAATAGGAAATTCCGGCTGGTCAAGGAATGTAAGTTTTCCTGTATTTCGCTCAAATTACCTTTTAAACGCTCGCGTGTTTGAATAACACTATGACGATCGGCTTCCGTCACTTTCAGTTCTTGGGCCACGGTACTTAGGTCTTGTTGCAATTCAGTATTTTGCTCGACCAAATTAAGCATTAAAGAATGATTTTCTTCAAGCTCCTCGGTGATCCCGATAAATTTGTTTTGATAGGCAGAGACTTCATCAAGCAAGCCCTTATAGGCCATGCGAGCATTGATAATCTGTGCATTCTTGGCCGATACAATACGATCGTTGAGAAGATAGCTGACGCTCGAAAAACCAACCCAGCCTGTGGCGGTGATTAACATCAAGGTCGCAACAAATTGTGGAATATAATTGATCCGTAGGTACGAGACACGTTCATCAGTCCGCACAACAATTTGGCGTTCCGGGTATACCCGTTTCAGGCGCGTAGCGATCCCTTGGAATAGAGACTGCTTTTCCGTTTTATTAAAATTACCAATCATTTATTTCCTACAGTGGTTTCTACACGTTTACTTTTGTGCGCGTTACCACCGATTTTCCCCTCAATAAAAAACTCAAATTTAAATTTTCACGTTTATTGTTTGTTTACTATAACTCAGATTGAAGCAGTTTATGCGATAAATTCACTTTTTAGAACAAAAAATACGCTACCGAGTGATTATTCATCACACAAGACATTTATTTTAATTAAGACTGATCCTTAACAATAAAATAATGTGTTACTTTTCAATAAGTTAGAATTGTACGGTCGTTTTGCACCCCGGCATAAATATAATCAGGTTTTAGCAGGGAAAAATTTAAAATATAATCGGTTTTTAAAAAATAGATTAAAGTTTCGAAAATAATACCTCAACCTTCAACATTAAGGTCCCGTATGCGCCCCTCTCTCGCTTCTCCCCCCGTTCTTCTGGCAACGTGGTTTGGTGCCGGATATTTGCCGAAGGCACCCGGTACGTTTGGATCATTGGCTGCCTTGCCTTTTGCGTGGTTTATTATGGATCAATTAGGGGCTCTAGGGCTTTCAGCAGCAATTGTTGTTGTCTTTATTATCGGCTTGTGGGCGACCAAAGGCTATTGCGACCTTTCCGGTGTTGACGATCCCGGCCCGGTTGTCATCGATGAGGTTGCGGGTCAATGGCTAACGTTGCTCATCGTCCCCCTCCAATGGGAATGGTATTTGCTTGGTTTTGTTTTGTTTCGAATTTTTGATGTATTCAAGCCTTGGCCCATTGGTTGGATGGATCGCACGATCAAAGGACCCATGGGGGTCATGGTGGATGATATTGCGGCGGGCGTGTACGCCCTGATCATACTGTTGGGGATTTTTTGGTTTATGGAAAATTACTTATGATTAATTCTAAAGCGACAGACGTTCTGAATAAATGCATAGAAAAGGGCGTGATGCTTGCCTTGGCGGAATCCTGTACGGGCGGAATGATCGCGGCGGCTTTAACGGAAATTTCTGGATCATCCGCCGTTGTTGAACGGGGGTTTGTGACCTACACCAATGAAGCCAAGAACGAGATGATCGGCGTTCCCATGGATTTAATCAAGGTCCATGGAGCCGTCAGTGAAGACGTTGCCCGTGCTATGGCCTTGGGCGCGATAGAATATTCAAAAGCGCAAATTTCTGTCGCGGTAACGGGTATTGCAGGGCCAACGGGGGCCACGCCAGATAAACCCGTGGGGTTGGTTCATATTTCATGTGCACGGGAGAACGGTACGACCCTACATGAACGTTTTGTCTTTAAGGGGGGTCGTTCAGAAGTACGCGCCCAAGCGATGATGGCCGCCCTCGATATGGTACTGTCTAATCTGGATTAGGACAATCTGTGTTGGGTCAAGCTGACCTAGGAACCATATAAATCCTTGGCGCGGATTTCGAACGCATTGACCATCCGTTTAACGGCCTCTTGAAAGACCGCCCCAATGGCTTTTTCCAGCAATCGCGAGCGAAATTCGAAATCAACATAGAAATCGATTTCACAGGTGCCATCGTCACACTCAATGAAATTCCAGTTGTTTTTCAAATACTTAAATGGCCCGTTTTCATAACTGACCTTGATGTTTCCCGGACGATCAAGGGTGACACGAGAGGTGAATTTTTCTCGAAAAACTTTAAAACCGATGACCATATCGGCCACCATCATGGCCTCAGAGCTTTGCCTGACCCGTGTTGCCACGCACCACGGCAGAAATTCTGGATAGCTTTGTACATCAGCCACCAAATCAAACATTTGCTCTGGGCTAAAGGGTAAAAATCGGTGTTCGGCGTGTTTGGGCATAGGTTATTGACCAGACATGGCATAGGTGATGGGCATGGGTTATTGACCGGACATGGCATAGGTGATGGGCATGGGTTATTGACCGGATATAGCGTGCTGTTTTTTTCGTGCCAATTGCAATTTGGCAAAATCATCATCGGCGTGATAGGACGACCTTGTTAGCGGGGTTGATGCCACCAAGGCAAAACCTTTTTCAAGCCCCACGCGTTTAAATTCATCGAATTCTTCGGGGGTAACAAAGCGGTCAATGGCGGCATGTTTGCGGGTTGGTTGCAGGTATTGCCCGATGGTCATGAAGTCGATGTTGGCGGCAATCATATGGTCCATCAATTGATAAATTTCTTCATTGGTTTCACCCAATCCAACCATGATGCCCGACTTCGTAAACATTGTTGGGTCCAGTTCTTTAGCGCGCTTTAGAATGCCCAGCGAATGCTCATAACGTGCGCCTGGACGGATGGATCCGTATATGCGCGATACGGTTTCCATGTTGTGATTAAACACATCGGGTTTTGCCGTAATGACGGTCTCTAAGGCGCCGTCTTTACCACGGAAATCAGGTGTAAGCACTTCCACGGTGGTGTTGGGGGCCAATTCACGTACCTTTTCAATGCACAAAGCAAATTGCCCAGCCCCGCCATCGGCTAGATCGTCCCGGTCAACGGACGTGATGACGATGTGTTTCAACCCGAGCTTTGCTGCTGTTATTGCTGTGTTTTCGGGTTCCATAGCGTCGATGATCCCGCCGGGCTTGCCCGTGGTGACATTGCAGAATGCGCAAGCACGTGTGCAAATTTCGCCTAGTATCATAACTGAAGCGTGTTTTTTCGACCAACATTCGCCAATGTTGGGACAGGCAGCTTCTTCACAAACGGTATTCAGTTTATGCTCGCTGATTAGTTTTCGTGTTTCCCCATATTCGCGTGACGTGGGGGCTTTAACCCTGATCCAAGGTGGTTTTCTAGGAGAAGGATTATCAGGCTTATTGGCCTTTTCAGGGTGTCGTAATTTGACCGGACTTTCCATGATAAATGCGAAACCTACGCTATGATGTTTAGGGATGTTTTTAGTAATCTAATAACACTTTGTAACCTGTATTACTCGGTAATACCATGATGATCATTATAGGGTTTTGCGAGGTCTTGCTCACCGATCATATCACCCTCTTCATCACGGTAAGACAGGGTATGCTCAATAGGGGTGCCTTGCCATGTTTCTTCCAGTTTTTGACGCTCCGGCGTTAATTTAAACTCTTTAATAAAGATATTAATGGCGCGTAAAAGCGTGAAGGAGCTATGATGAGCCGAAACGCAAATGCTGTAAAAATAAGGTGCAGGCGCTACATTTCCTGGAATAATTTCGATCTTTCCATACCACGGACTGGCGTTATTTGTACATGCCCAGTGATAGATGGGTAAATCAACGGCGAAGGCATCAACCACGCCATCGGCCAGGCAATCATGAATACGCGACTGATCAGAATAAACCATTAAATTGGCAAGCTTGACGCGACCACCGGGAATGTTTGCATTGTCTTCCCATCGGACCCCAGCATTCTCAAGTACGGCAAAAGCACCGGGATCATTAATAATTCCAAGGTTTTTGCCGTCTAAGTCGTTTAGTGTTGAGATGGTTGTGTCCCCTACTCTTTTACATAAAACGAAGTCGAGATATGTAT
Organism: uncultured Rhodospirillales bacterium; assembly: GCA_965603075.1. GTDB lineage: Bacteria > Pseudomonadota > Alphaproteobacteria > Rhodospirillales > Casp-alpha2 > JABJOR01. The sequence continues at coordinate 10,013 of CBFDBO010000006.1, forward strand.
AGGTCTCTGAATAAGCGACACTTCTATAACTTGGATCGGGGTAAATGGCACTCAGCACTATGTCGGCTTCTTGTTCACCTTGTTTAGGACCGACACTCAATAAATCAGTAATAACATCCCAAGGATATTCTATGAACTCACAATCAACTCCAAGGGCGTGTGCTAAGTGCTGGGCGTATCCAACATCTAAACCCTGTAATGCTTCTTCAGGGGTGCGGCGGAATGATAATCCAACAAAAGAGGGTTCAATTGCGACCCGTAATACGCCCCTTTCTTTGATACGCTCAAGGCGATCGAATGAACTATTAGCCGGGATTTTATAGTCTGAAATGTAATTATTCATGCCGGCTAAACGATCCGAGCTGTCCAATAACAAAACACCTGACAGATCAAACATTTCTTTAAATGCCCAACTGATTTTGACATGGCCACGTTCTGAAATAAAATGGTTCTTTTTCAAATGATCAGAGATAACCTGATTATTGCCTTCAATTTCCACCAAGTGTCCATCGACGTTATGAAGGAAGCCCCCTAATTGCTCAATCGAGCCACCGATGGTTTCACCCAATTGCATCATAGATGAATTGCAATCTCGTATGGCGACATCCAAAGTTTGGTTTAGATACGTGAAGTCCAATTCTTTTGTCGCATCTTGAACATGAGAAAGTGTTGTATGTGACAAATTCCGCACTTCTGAGGCGACCACACCAAACCCCAATCCCGCATCCCCGGCACGGCCTGCTTCAATCGTCGCATTATAGGATAACATTTTGATGGAATTACCGATGTCAGAAATAGACTTTAAAACGGCTTTCGACGCTTTGTTTTTTATTTCTAATTCAGCTCTGATGTTTTTCAGTATTTCTGAAATTTTCTCGATTGTCGAAGCAATATTCTCGTTGGTAGCCTCTTGCATCGACGTGGATGCCGCTGTACTGCCATCTACTTCTTTTCGCGTTATTTCAATAACTTGATTAAGTTTTATTGAGCTTTTGTCGATCTCTTCGGCGATCTTATCTTGCTGGGTTCCTGCTTCATCCGCATGACGTTGCAGTCTGATTATATGCTGGGTAGAACTTCTAACAGCGTCAGAGACACTCAACATTTCTTGCTTTTCTAAGTGTGCTTGTTTGAGGGCCGCGGCCATGATTGCAAGGTCGTGTGCGTTTGGTTCTTGAATGGTAGGAAGGTCAGGGTTCTGCCCAGAATTCAATTGTTCTATGAAAGCTTCAATGCTGGATTGAGGCTCTTGGAGGGCATTTTCTGTGGCCCGTTCATTTTGATCAAGGAGATCATCATTCATTCTAGGGTACCCTATATCAATCAATCATAAATTTAAACTCTCATTCGTTTTAGTTTCGGGTTTATGATAAAACAATACAGGTCTGAAAATAAAATTAGATAATTCAACACCACCTTAGAATGGTTTTTATTTGTTCCAAGTAATTACGTAATTATTTTCTATCGTAATCGAGTGCCATTTCATAGGTTACCATTTGGCTTGGCTGAGCTAGGCGATCATAAAGCGACTGGGCAACTGTATTATCTTGCCCCGTCACCCAAAATAAACTCATACAATTCAGCGCGTTGGCATGACCTTCCACGTGTTCTATCAAAGATTGAGCGATGCCTTGTCTTCGGGCTTTTGGCGATACATATAAATCAAGCAGACAACAGCTTCCTTCTGCATGATCGGTATGGAGGTGAACCGTGTAGACGGCTAGTCCAACGGCTTGCCCATCACTTTTTGTGCGTGCGATTAAACTCCACATGGCAAAATCAGGATCTATGTAGCGTTGCCACATTATTTCCACAGGGTTATCTGGCAATGGCCCGTCATGTTGAAATGCCTGCCACAAACCCAACCACTCCTGATAATCAGAGGCTACGACATGTTTTATGTCTACGATTGCCCCCATCAAATATGAATAGCTTTGTCATAAGCGTCCAGAACCGATTCGTGCATCATCTCTGACAGAGTTGGGTGGGGGAATACGGTATGCATCAAGTCTTCTTCTGTGGTCTCGAGCCCCATGGCAACCACATAGCCTTGGATAAGTTCGGTTACCTCTGCGCCAATCATATGGGCGCCCAATAGTTCGCCGGTTTTGGCATCAAAAATGGTTTTGACCATGCCTTCAGGTTCGCCCAGCGCGATGGCTTTGCCATTACCGACAAAGGGAAAGCGTCCAACTTTGATATCATATCCCGCTTCCTTGGCCTTGGCTTCATTAAGCCCGACACTGGCAATTTGGGGGTGGCAATAGGTACAACCGGGAATTTTTCCCTTATCGAGGGGGTGCACATCAAGCCCGGCGATGGCTTCAATGCAAATCACCCCTTCATGCTCTGCCTTGTGGGCGAGCATGGGGGGGCCTGCCACGTCACCAATGGCATAAATACCCGGCTCGTCTGTGCGTGATAGGGTATCGGCCACAATGCACCCTCGGTCGGTTTTAATCTTGGTGGTCTCCAGCCCGATGTTTTCGATGTTACCGACAACACCCACGGCGGAAATCACCCGATCAACTTTGATCTTTTCTGATTTGCCATCTGCTGTTTCGATTGTTGCGGTTACGCTATCAGAATGCTTGTCGAGCTTCGACACCTTCGCGCCGCTGATGATTCTCATGCCTTGTTTCTCAAAGCTTTTACGGGCCAGGGCAGCGATTTCCGCGTCCTCTACGGGCAGGATTTCGGGCAGGACTTCGACCACGGTTACGTCGGCACCAAAGGTTGAATAGAAACTGGCAAACTCAATACCAATGGCACCAGATCCTATGACCAGCATTGATTTAGGCATCTCGGTGGGAACAAGGGCGTCAAAATAGCTCCAAACCAATTTACCGTCATGCTCCAATCCCGGTAACGTCCGTGGACGAGCACCCGTGGCGATGATGGTGTGTTTAGCTGTCAGCGTTGTTACAGCTTTACCATCTTTAGTTACATCAATCTTTTTCGCACCGTTTAGTTTCGCTTCGCCGTCGATGACCGTGACTCTGTTTTTCTTGAGCAGAAACCCAACCCCTTTAGATAGCTGGGACGATACACCGCGAGAGCGTTTGACGATGGCTTCTAGATCAAATTTTGTCTCAATGCTGCTGAGACCATAATCACCAGAATTTTGCATGAAATGATAAATCTCTGCCGAGCGCAACAAAGCCTTGGTGGGGATACACCCCCAGTTCAAACAGATACCGCCCAGATGTTTTTTCTCGACAACGGCGGTTTTAAAACCTAGTTGTGCCGCGCGAATGGCTGTTACATAACCGCCGGGGCCTGCGCCAATGATGACCACATCATAATTTGTATCGCTCATAACAGTTCCCTTATAACAACATTGATACGGGGTCTTCGATGAGAGGTTTGAACGCAGCTAGGAATTCTGCCCCCACCGCGCCATCGACCACCCGGTGATCAACGGCCAAGGTTACCGACATGACGGTTGCAACGGCCAACGCACCATCTTTGACAACAGGACGTTGCTCCCCTGCCCCAACAGCCAGAATACAGGCCTGTGGCGGGTTGATGATGGCGGAAAAGTTCTTGATACCCATCATACCCAAATTCGATATGGTGAACGCGCCACCTTGGTATTCTTCGGGCATTAATTTTCCTGTGCGCGCACGACCTGCTAAATCTTTCATTTGTTCCGATATAGCTTTTAGTCCCAAGCTGCCCGCATCGCGAATTACCGGGGTGATCAGGCCGCCCGGAATGGCAACGGCCACGCTGATATCGACACGCTCGAACATCCGCATGGCGCTATCGGTCCACATGGCGTTGGCTTCTGGGACTCGAGCGAGGGCGAGAGCGCTTGCCCGAATAATGAAATCATTTACCGATATCTTATAATCATCTGAACGAGCGTTTAAATCTTTGCGCAAGGCCAAAAGGTTATCCAGCTCACAATCGATGCTCAAATAGAAATGAGGAATGCTTTGTTTCGATAGGCTCAACCGTGAAGCCACGATTTTGCGCATGCCGCTGTGGGGTACTTCTCGGTACGGCGCCAACGTCGCATCATCAATCACCATTGGCGTGAGATCAATCGGTGCAGCGCTCGTACTCTGACTTGTGCTCTGGGGTTGCGCACTTTGAGACTGTGCAACAGCTACAGCTGTTCCAACGCCAGAAGCCTGCGCGGCCTCTATGTCGCGTTTTACAATTCGACCATGAGGGCCAGAACCTTTAAGCGCCCTTAGGTCAACTCTCGCATTAGCGGCCAATCGTTTAGCCAGCGGACTAACAAACAGGCGGTTGCCTGTATTCGTGCTTGTGGTAGGAGGAGCACTTGTAACCGGTGTCGGTGAGGGAGCTTTTTCTACGACGGCTTCGGTTTCCTCTTTAATTGGGGGTTGTGATTCAACGGACGCCGTTGATGCCGTAATACTAGACGCATCCTCGCCTTCTTCCAAAATTACCGCGATGACTTGGTTGACAGGGACCCCTTCGGTGCCCTCAGTAACCATGATTTTGCCCAGTGTGCCCTCGTCGACGGCTTCTACTTCCATGGTGGCTTTGTCTGTTTCGATCTCGCACAGTACATCACCCGAATTGACCGCGTCCCCTTCGGCTTTGTGCCATTTGGCAAGGGTGCCTTCCGTCATGGTGGGGGAAAGAGCGGGCATTAAAATATCAATTGGCATAATTAAGCTCCCTTCCCTTTATGCGTAGCAGACGGATTTTGCCGCCTCTACAATGTCTTTGGCTTGTGGCAGGGCCAAGGATTCCAAATTAGCAGCGTACGGCATGGGAACATCAACACCGCAAACGCGATATAAGGGCGCGTCGAGTTGATCAAAGGCTTGTTCCATGATGACCGCGGCGATTTCAGAACCGATCCCACACGCGGGCCAGCCTTCCTCAATGGAAACAATACGGTTGGTTTTGGTGACCGATTTGATGATCGCTTCCGTATCCAGTGGTCTTAGGCTTCGTAAATTAATCACTTCTGCATCAATGCCTTGCTCGGCTAGAATTTCAGCCGCTTCGAGCGCGACACCGACCATTCTAGAGAATGCAGTGATGGTGACCGAGGTCCCGCTCCGTTCAATTTTGGCCTTCCCTAAGGGTAATATAAAATCTGGATCGTCCGGTATATCGAAAGTTTGTCCATATAGGATTTCGTTCTCCAAAAAGATCACCGGATTGGGATCCCGGATCGCTGCCTTAAGCAAACCTTTGGCATCTGCCGCGGACCAAGGCGAGACAACTTTCATACCCGGACAATGGGCAAACCATGACGCAAAGCATTGAGAATGCTGGGCGCCAACCCGTGCCGCAGCACCATTGGCCCCTCGGAAAACCATCGGTGAAGACATCTGTCCACCTGACATATAAAGCGTCTTAGAGGCTGAATTAATGATGTGATCCATGGCCTGCAGGGCAAAATTAAAGGTCATAAATTCTACAATAGGCTTCAGCCCAGAATAGGCAGCACCCACAGCAAGGCCGGTAAAGCCGTGCTCTGTAATGGGCGTATCAATTACGCGTTTATCGCCGAATTCTTCTAACATGCCTTGTGAGATTTTATAGGCACCTTGATACTGGGCAACCTCTTCCCCCATCAAGAACACATCACCATCGCGGCGCATTTCTTCGGCCATGGCATCCCGTAAAGCCTCACGGACAGAAATGTTTACTGTGGGACCTGCGTATTCGACTTCGATTTCTGTTTGGGGTGAAGCGACAGCGGCGGTAACATCAACCTCAACTTCGACCTCCACTGGAGCAGAATCAACGGATGCAGGTGCCACAGGTGTTACAGGCACTGTTGCTGACACTGAAATAGCGGACGCATCTTCTCCTTCATCCAGTAGCACGGCGATCACGGAATTAACCGCCACACCTTCGGTGCCCTCGGCAATCACAATTTTCCCCAGTGTACCTTCATCAACGGCTTCCACTTCCATGGTGGCTTTGTCGGTTTCGATTTCGCACAGGATGTCACCGGAGGTAACCGTCTCCCCTTCGGCCTTATGCCATTTTGCGAGCGTGCCTTCGGTCATGGTGGGTGATAGCGCCGGCATCAGGATTTCTGTTGTCATGTTATTATTCCTTTTCCTGAATTACGCTTCTAAAAGCACATCAGTGTAAAGCTCGGAAGGATCCGGCTCTGGGCTGCTTTGGGCAAAATCGGCGGCTTCGGTTACAGTCGCTTTGACGGCTTTATCAATATCGCGTAACTGAGCTTCGTCGGCGGCCTTGGCTTTTAAAATGCGCACCCGCAGGGTGTCAATTGGATCACTTTCTGCGCGTACTTTGCTGACTTCTTCTTTTGATCTGTATTTGGCTGGATCCGACATGGAATGTCCCCGGTATCGATAGGTTTCCATATCAAGGATGTAGGGACCTTTTCCAGAGCGACAATGATTAATTGCCAAGTCGGCGGCTTTGCGTACTTCGACCACATCCATACCGTTTACTTTAAGTCCGGGAATACCGTGGGCGTCACCGCGTTTGTGGAATTCAGTCATACTGGACGCCCGGTCCACAGCCGTTCCCATAGCATAGCGGTTGTTTTCAATGATAAAGACCACGGGCAAAGACCATAGTGCAGCCATATTAAAGGCCTCATAAACTTGGCCCTGATTGGCGGCGCCATCGCCGAAATAAGCCTGCGACACGCCGTTGTCGCCTTTATATTTATGGGCAAATGCCAGTCCGGCCCCAATGGGAACTTGCGCGGCCACAATACCGTGCCCACCATAAAAGTTCTTTTCGCGGCTGAACATATGCATGGAGCCACCCTTACCCCGTGAATAACCGTCTTTACGGCCTGTTAACTCGGCCATAACCCCTTTGGGGTCCATACCAGCGGCTAACATATGACCGTGATCACGGTAACTGGTGACGAGGCTATCTTGTTCTTCAGCGGCGGCCATCATGCCAACAACAACGGCTTCTTGACCAATATAGAGATGACAGAAACCACCAATTAAACCCATACCATATAATTGTCCGGCTTTTTCTTCAAAGCGGCGGATGCTGAGCATCTGTTTATAATAGCTGAGGAGCGTTTCTGGTGAAGTGTCTGAGCTGGATTTGCTTTTTTGTGACTTTGTTGACTTTGCAGCTGATTTTTTAGGCGCTGTCTTTTTAGTCGTTTCTTTTTTAGCCATGAATGATGCCTCCAATGGAACGTTTATGAGGAGACCGTAACATATTTCTATATGATTTTGAAGTATCTATAATAAATTAACTTATTCACAGTTAATTTTAAAATTAATGCCTTGATATTACACATAAAAATTTTATAAAAACCAGCTTCTATCGGATTCTACTTTAGAAATTCGAAGGGTAAATGCGGCGTAAAAGTGCTCTATTCCCATTTTTTGTGCAACGGTATGTTCCGCGTTATCACGCCATGCGGTGATGGACGCTCTATCTTTCCAATAGGAAACGGTAATGCCAAAACCATCAGCATCGCGTGTGCTTTCGACCCCTAAAAACCCAGGTTGTTGTTGGGCGAGTTCTACCATGCGGGTCGCTGTTTGCGCGTACTGATCTGTTTGATCGCTTGAACCCATGGCGGGACGCACTTGATTGGCAAAGATGACGGCGTAATAGGGTGTGGTGATGCCGGTGGGGGCAAATCGTTCGATCATGACGGTGTATCCTTTCTGATCATTTTAGGAGGTCTGAAGGGATAAAATGATTAACCGATTTTGGCTAGCGAAAATACATTGCGGACTTTTTCGGTCACGTTTTGCGCCGCGTTCTGAATTGGGCTTGGTGTGCTGTGACTGGGTAAATCCACGGTCTCCAAACTGATGTTTTCAAATGTCTTCCATGCACCGTGCCCATATCGATTAAGCGCGGTTTCATAGATGCCCGAACGCCAAATATCAATGGCTTCCAGTGTGGACCACAGCAAGACGTAGGCGGTGGTTTTACCGCCGTGTTCAATACTATCGAGCGAGATAAATCCCGGCTGTCGGGTTGCAATGGTGGCCATTTCACGCGCAGCACGAACATTGCCATCATCACCGCCGCTCTCGTCACTTAGATTGATGGTGATGCGATAAATAGCGCCTTTGCGATATTCTCGATTATAGCCAGCTTGCGTGTTCAAGTATTTGGAACTCATTGGGTGACCTCCGCTTCATAAAAGATGACGACGTCATTCTTGTAACCAAAGTTCAGCATGATTCTGGAGCGTTCTTCCAACATATCTGGATCGAGACTATCGGGCCGTAACAAGCGAACCTGTTTTTCAAGTTTCTGTCGTTGAGCACGTGTGGCATCAACATATTGCTGGGTATCGGCTATCATGGTTTTTAAATGCCAATAGGTCAGCAAACCACGGTCACCTTGAACCACATGGAACCCGAAATACACAATCGAGCAGACACCAATAATCGGTCCAACCATCTTGCCCGCGCGCAGGCGCATTTCAAAAAACATAGCCATATAAACCCCTAAATGTGCAACTTTGTCTTTCTGACAAACACACATAATCGACTCCATGGTTACGGGTTTTTATTAAGAACTGGTTATGATTTGAAAAAAGATTTTTTTATTTGATTTGTGCAATTAAATCAATAGCTTGTGAGGACTAAAGGTATGGTAAATTATGTGTAAACGAAAACGGCGGGCCCGTTTGTGAAAACAAGCCCGCCGTGAAAATTCGACCGTGAAAATTCGACATGTATTTTTATAAAGCAGATTACCGAAGAATGGAGCGTCCGGCGTAAATGGCCGTACTGCCTAGTTCTTGTTCAATGCGGATCAACTGATTGTATTTGGCAATACGGTCTGAACGCGATAGCGAGCCTGTTTTAATTTGGCCAGAATTGGTGGCAACAGCGATATCGGCGATGGTTGTATCTTCGGTTTCACCAGAGCGGTGGGAAATAACCGAGGTGTATTTTGCCCGGTGCGCCATATCAACAGCGTCCAAAGTTTCGCTCAGTGTGCCGATCTGGTTAACCTTTATTAGAATTGAATTGGCAATGCCATTATCAATACCACGACTTAAACGTTTGGGGTTGGTGACAAAAAGATCATCACCAACAAGTTGAACTTTTCCGCCAATAGCCTTAGTGAGAGCGGCCCAACCTTCCCAATCATCTTCATCCAGACCGTCTTCGATAGAGAAAATCGGATATTTGCTGACCATATCCTCGTAGTATTTGACCATGCCGTCTGAATCCAGCGATTTGCCTTCGCCTTCAAGCTCATACTTACCATTTTTATAGAATTCGCTGGATGCCGCATCGAGGGCTAACATCACATCATCACCGGGAGTGTAACCAGCCGCTTCAATGGATTTCATAATAAAATCGAGGGCTTCGGTTGAACTGGCAAGGGATGGCGCAAAGCCACCTTCATCACCGACATTTGTGTTGTGTCCCGCATCGGACAGGTTCTTTTTCAGGGCATGAAATATTTCCGCGCCCATACGAATACTATCAGTGCAACTGACACCGCCCACGGGCATGACCATAAATTCTTGAATATCGATAGGGTTATCAGCGTGCTGTCCGCCGTTGATGATGTTCATCATAGGAACGGGCAACGTACGGGCAAAAACGCCCCCTAGATAACGATAAAGTGGGGTTCCTAATTCTTCGGCACTGGCTTTGGCAATAGCCATCGAGATGCCGAGAATAGCGTTGGCACCCAGACGGGCTTTGTTTTCGGTACCATCAAGATCAATCATGGTCTGATCAATCATCAATTGTTCTTCGCTTTCCATGCCGCTTAGCGCGTCGAATAATTCGGTGTTGATGCCATCAACGGCATTTTGGACACCCTTGCCACCATAACGCCCTTTATCACCATCACGAAGCTCCATAGCTTCATGGGCACCGGTAGAGGCACCCGATGGTACAGCGGCACGGCCTTGTGCGCCGGTTTCAAGAAGGACATCGACTTCGACGGTCGGGTTGCCCCGGCTATCAAGAATTTCGCGCGCTGTGATATCAATAATGGCAGACATGATGGGTCCTTGTCGTTGTGGATTTAGGAATTTCGATTGTTTAATACTTTATTTGTCGCCCAAGAACAATGCACAAGAACAATGCACAAGAGCCCAGCTCTTCAACAAGGGCGCGATCTTTGTGGGGGCGTAGGCAGCGACCAGTGTCATATGGACACCATTTTTCAAATTATTCTTTAGCGCATGGATTCTAAATCAACAGGATCCGCTTTAGCGAGCTTATCAAACGTCATTAATGTTTCCAACACTCGGCGCAGTTTGCTCAGGGGGATCATGTTGGGGCCATCACTGGGGGCGCGGTCGGGTTGTTCGTGGGTTTCAATAAAGACCCCCGCCACCCCAATAGAGATAGCCGCGCGGGCCAGAACAGGGGCAAATTCACGTTGCCCACCGGATGTGCCACCCTGCCCGCCCGGTTGCTGGACGGAATGAGTTGCATCAAAAATAACCGGGTATCCAGTTTCCGCCAAAATAGGCAGCGAGCGCATATCAGACACCAAAGTATTGTAACCGAAGCTTGCGCCGCGCTCACACAACATGATATTTTTATTGCCTGTGCTTTCTATATTTTTGACCACATTTTTCATGTCCCAAGGGGCTAAAAACTGACCTTTTTTAACATTAATGGCAGCACCGCTCTCGCCGGCGGCCACAAGCAAATCTGTTTGACGGCATAGGTACGCCGGTATTTGTAGGACATCAACAACCTTGGCTACTTTTTCACAATGCCATGGTTCGTGTACATCGGTTATCACCGGGCAGCCATGTGTGTCTTTAATTTCAGCAAAAACATCCATGGCCTCATCCATGCCAAGCCCGCGTAAGCTATCAATACTGGTACGATTAGCCTTGTCGAAGGATGACTTGTAAACCAAACCCAATCCGAGTTCGTCGGTCATCTCGATAAGAATTTTTGCGGTCTCTAGCGCATGCTCCCGGTTTTCCATGGCGCACGGACCAGCGATCAACGTAAACGGTTTATCGTTGGCAACATCGAGAGAGCCGATTTTAACGCTATGCATGGTGTAGTGCCCTATTTATGAGTAACGGTTAAGCGTGACTGGATAACAAATCAGCCTGATCATTTGCCGCCCGGATGAAGGATATAAACAGCGGGTGTGGGTCCATCGGCTTTGATTTAAGTTCCGGGTGGAATTGTACGCCAATAAACCAAGGGTGGTCTGGTAATTCGACAATTTCAGGCAAGAGACCATCGGGTGACATACCAGAGAATTTAAGTCCTGCTGCCTCTAGGCGTTCAATGTAGGCTGTATTGACCTCGTAACGGTGGCGATGACGTTCGCTGATTTCTGTTTCGCCGTATATATCAGCAACACGGGTGTCCGCGCCCAAGGTACAGGCATATGCCCCTAAGCGCATGGTGCCACCCATATCGGCTTCTTGACCCCGAAGTTCAAGATCGTTGCCCTTCATCCACTCGGTCATTAGGCCAACAACAGGCTCATGGGTCGGGCCGAATTCAGTTGAACTGGCCCCCTTGATCCCGGCTAGATTACGCGCGGCTTCCAGCACGGCCATTTGCATTCCAAAACAGATGCCGAAATAGGGAATGCCCCGTTCGCGCGCAAAGGTTACGGCGGCAATCTTGCCTTCAGAACCCCGTTCGCCAAACCCACCGGGTACGAGAATACCATGCACCCCAGCCAAATGTTCCATTGGGTCTTCAGAATCAAATATTGACGATTCAATCCAGTTTAGATTAACCCTCACATTATTGGCAATGCCGCCATGGGCCAGGGCTTCACTAAGAGATTTATAGGCATCTAGCAGTTCAGTGTATTTACCGACAACGGCGATATTAACCTGACCTTCGGGACGGACAGAACGTTCAACGATTTCTTCCCATACAGAAAGATCAGGGGTATTTGTTTCAAGCTTGAAATGCTTGCATACCTGTTCGTCGAGGCCTTGGTTGTGATAGCTGATCGGTACGCGGTAGATGCTGTCTACATCAAGGGCTGCGATAACTTTTTCTTGGGCGATGTTACAGAAAAGCCCAATTTTGCGGCGTTCTTCGGGCGGAATTTCCCGGTCCGCACGGCACAACAACATATCGGCTTGGATACCAACACTGAGCAATTCTTTAACCGAATGCTGGGTAGGTTTGGTCTTTAATTCGCCTGCTGTGGGGATGTAAGGCAGCAATGTTAGGTGCAAATACATAACGTTTTCACGGCCCAGGTCATTGCCCAGTTGACGAATGGCTTCCAAGAATGGAAGGCTTTCGATATCACCGACCGTACCGCCGATTTCACACAGCACAAAATCTTCATCATCCAAATCATTAACGACGAATTCTTTGATGGCATTGGTGATGTGGGGAATGACTTGAATGGTGGCGCCCAAATAGTCGCCGCGCCGTTCTTTTGCAATCACATCAGAATAAATACGACCCGTTGTGACGTTATCGCTTTGTTTGTTATGAACACCACTGAAACGTTCATAGTGCCCCAAATCCAGATCGGTTTCCGCACCATCATCGGTGACAAAAACTTCGCCGTGTTGATAGGGGCTCATGGTTCCCGGATCGACGTTAATATAGGGATCAAGTTTGCGTAAACGCACCTTAAATCCGCGAGCCTGTAGCAGAGCCGCTAACGCCGCCGATGCCAAGCCTTTGCCAAGTGAGGAAACCACGCCACCAGTAATAAAAATATATCGTGTCATGGAATTAGAACCTACACCAAGTCTTGGATTTTTCTATAGGCAAGTGGGTTCGAGAGAGCATTTTATTTTTGCTCTCTGAATTCGCCTTTGATTTCAATATATTGCCTGTTTAATTTAATTGGCGAGAGGGACGCTTGGTTCGCCTGTACCCTGTTCAGTGGGCTGATCGGTTTGCAATTGATCAAGAATCGATTCTTGTGGACGTGCATTGTTGGCCATAATGGACAGTGTCAAACTGGTCACCATAAACAAGGCTGCCAAGATACCCGTGGTCCGAGTCAAAAGATCGGCAGTCGCCCGTCCGGTCATAAATCCACCCATTCCGCCACCACCGCCACCACCCATACCAAGGCCGCCGCCTTCGCTACGTTGGAGTAGAACCGCGCCAACAAGACCGATGGCGATCAATAGGTGAATAACAAGAAGGACTGTATCCATGATCTTAAATTCCAATAATAAATCAGAGTAATTTTAAATATGTGCAGTGTCATAAAGCGTGTTACAGCAAAAATCCAGCATTACCTTGTATATAAATAAGGTTTTTTAGGGCATTTGATGCTTATTGATAACTGAATTAATATTTAATTCCAATCAAGTTGTTCAGATTAGGAGCTCGCTTGCGCAATTGCCCAGAAATCATCAGCAACCAAAGCCGCACCACCGATTAAGCCACCATCGACATCCTCAAGGGCCATCAATTGTGCGGCGTTACCGGGTTTCATGGACCCGCCATAGAGAATGCGCATGCCGTCAGCTTCACCGCCAAAACGATTGCGCAATTCGTTACGGATGAAAGCGTGTACTTCTTGTGCTTCCTCGGGGCTAGCGGTACGTCCCGTGCCAATGGCCCAGACGGGCTCATAGGCGATGACGGTATTGGCGGCGTTCGCACCGTCCGGGGTTGATGCGGCAACTTGGGTTTTAATCACGTCCAGCGTTTGCCCCGCGTCACGTTGTTCCAATGTTTCGCCCACACAAACGATGGCGATTAATCCGGCTTTCCATGCGGCAAGCGTTTTAGCGTGCACATCGGTATCGCTTTCGTCGTGGTCGCTGCGGCGTTCGGAATGACCCAAAATAACATAGGAACAGCCCAAATCGTTGAGCATATCGGCACTAATATCACCCGTATGGGCACCCGATTGTGCATCGTGGCAAGTTTGACCACCCACGTTTAGGCCCGAATCACTTGCCATAGCAAGGGCGCTATCGAGCATGGTGAACGGTGGGCAAATGAGCATATCAAAGGATACCGAACCCGCTTCACGCAAACGCCCCGCCATATCCCCGGCAAGGCTTAACGTGTCGGCGCTTAAACCATTCATTTTCCAGTTGCCGGCAATCAGGGGGCGTCTCTTACTCATGGTTGTTCTCCAGAAGGTAAATATAAAGATGAATATTAAGCCAAATTTGATACGGTGGAATTCATTACTGTGCAAGTGTTTAAACAGGATTTAAACAGGGTTTAAATAAAAACAGCTGAATACAATTGAAAACTTGAATTGATAAACTAATACTTTCTCTCTTATTGCGTATTGCAGGGGGGGCTTTGGGTCCCTATGATGCCGCCAAATTTATTGTTTCATTATCAGACGGGTAATTAGCCTATGTTGGATGCTATTCGAAAACGTTCCGGTGGGATCGTTGTAAAAATTCTATTGCTGTTTTTAGTTCTGAGCTTTGGTGCTTGGGGCGTTGGTGATTATATTGGCGGTGCTGCTGGGGGTGATAATGTGGCAAGCGTCGGCGAATATGACATTTCCTCACAGGAATTCAGCAATGAAATGCAACGTGAAATGAACCGTATGCGTCAATACTTTGGTGACGCTATGGACGCCGATATGGCCCGTGAAATGGGGCTGCCTAATCAAGTTGTCGCCCGAATGGTTCGTTCCGCCCTTTATCTTGCTGCTGCTAAAGATCAAGGATTGGTTGTTGATGACGCACAGGTTACCGCAGAAATTCACTCTATTGATGCTTTCAAAGGTCTAACCGGAGAATTTGATAAAGACGCTTTCCGCGGGGCTATTAATAATGCCGGTTATTCCGAGGAATCCTTTATTCGTTTGGTGCGGGATGATTTAAAACGTGCCACTTTTGTCGACAGCTTTAGCAGTGGGGTCGTTGGATCAAACGTGGTGGCCAAATTGCTACATGGCTATCGCGCAGAAACCCGTTCTGCTGATTTTGCCATTATTGAAGACGCTCAGTTCACAGATATCCCCGTGCCAAGTGAGGCCGACATTTCAGCGTTTCATTCAGATAACCAAGATCAGTTCATGGCACCAGAATATCGCTCTGTCAGTTATTTGCAGCTTTTAGCTTCCGACCTAGCCGATACCAGTTCTGTTAGCGAAGAAGAAATTCATGATGCCTATGAATTGCGTAAGGCTGAGTTCATGGTTCAAGGTCGCCGTGAAGTGCTGCAAGCAATCTTTAGCGATGAAGCAACCGCTAAAAGTGTAGCAGATATGATTGTAAAAGGCCGTGATTTTGCGGAAACCGCCCAGGAAGTTGCGGGGATTAATCCAGATAGTCTTGCTCTTGGTTGGGTCAGACGTGCTGACTTGTTAAGCGAAGAGTTGGCGGATGTTGTCTTTAACACCCCTGCTGGTTCTGTATCACCCCCTGCTAATTCCATGCTCGGTTGGCACCTGTTCAAGGTGATAAATGCTGAAGAGAAAATGGTTCAAGAGCTTGATACTGTTCGCGCCGATTTGGCTAAAGGTGTCGCGTTGGAAAAAGCTATTGATGCTTTGTACGAACAGGCCAATGTTTTGGAAGATGAGCTCGGATCTGGCGCGACATTAGAAGATGCTGCACAGAATTTGGGATTACGGATCATGAAGGTCGATAGCATAGATCGTCGTGGTCGGGATCGTAGCGGTGTCGCCGTTGAGAACTTGCCGAGCGCAGACTTTGTCGCGACCGCATTTGCGACGGAGGAAAGTACTGACTCGGCACTTATTGAAAGCAATGGCGATACCTATTTTGTTATGCATATTGATGGTGTCGATGTACCCATATTACGTCCTTTGGAAGATGTTCGTCATCAAGTTGTTGCGTCGATCAATGCAATAGCGCGCAGTACAAGTGCTCTGGCTTCGGCAGAAAAAGTTGCGGCGGCTCTGAATACTGCAACAACACTTTCGTCTGCTGTTATGTCTGGTGTCGAGGTCAAAACTGCCGCGAATTTCAAACGTGATGGATCATCGGGTGATGCACTATTCCCCCGTGATTTTACCGGCGAATTGGCGGGTGTCATGTTTGAAAAAGCCATTGGTCAGGGCGGCTTTTCCCGTGTGGCCCAAGGATACGCCGTTGCGCATTTGAAATCGATCACCAAAGCGGACACGGTCTCTAATATGGACGCGATAAGTCAAATTAAATCTGAGCTATCGCAAAGCATTGCAGCTGATCTTTACGAACAGCTTGCCAATGCATTAGAAGAACGCATTCCTGTTAACATCAATAATAATGCGCTCAATCAAACCTTCTAGGGTAGCGAGCATCTGTTAAATGTCCATTGTCTTGACCCCTGACTTTGAAAGCTTTCAAACAGCTTATGATGCTGGAACACCACAGGTTGTTTGGACACAGTTGGTGGCTGATCTGGAAACCCCGGTTTCGGCTATGCTTAAATTATCGCAAGGTCAGCCCAACAGTTTCTTATTGGAATCTGTTGAAGGGGGAGCGCTTCGGGGCCGGTATTCCTTTATTGGCTTGCGTCCTGATTTAATTTGGCGGTGTTTTGGTGATCAAGCCGAAATTAACCGTGACGTTCAATCGGGATCAACAACATATTCCCCCTGCCCTGTTTCTGAAAAATCTGGAACATTGGATAGCTTGCGTGCTCTGATGGCTGAAAGCCGTATTGACCTGCCCGCTGGGTTGCCCCCAATGGCGGCTGGGTTGGTTGGCTATATGGGGTATAACACTGTCCGTCTGGTTGAGAAAATTCCCAACACCAATCCTGATGTGTTGGGCGTTCCCGATGGTATTTTTGTGCGCCCAACCATAATGGCGGTTTTCGATAACATTCAAGATGCCATCACGATTATTGCACCGTTGTGGTCCGGTAATAGCAGTGGCAACAACAATGGCGCTCCAACAGCGCGTGAAGCATACCAACAGGCCGAAGCGCGGATCGCCGAAGCCGTTAGGGACTTAGAGAAAAACGTTTCTCAATCCCAAAGTGCCGCCGCCCCGGGTGATTACATACCGGACGCGCCAGAACCCGTATCCAACACTGGTCGGGCGGGCTATCACGCCATGGTCGAGCGGGCCAAAGAATACATTCTTGCGGGTGATGTTTTTCAGGTGGTGCCGTCCCAACGGTTCAGCTTCCCCTTTGATTTGGCGCCCTTCGCGCTTTATCGCTCGCTGCGTCGGTTGAACCCTTCACCTTTTTTGTTCTTCCTCGATTTCGGTGATTTTTCCATTGTCGGCTCCAGCCCTGAAATTTTGGTTCGTGTGCGTGAGGGTAAGGTCACCATTCGTCCCATCGCTGGCACACGGCCACGTGGGAAATCACCCGAAGAAGATATTGCGCTTAAAGAAGACTTGTTGAACGACCCCAAAGAGCTAGCAGAACATCTTATGTTGCTCGATTTAGGGCGTAATGATGTGGGCCGAGTTTCCGATATTGGTTCGGTTAAAGTAACGGCGCAAAACATCGTTGAGCTATATTCCCATGTCATGCACATCGTCTCCAACGTCGAAGGCGATTTGAACGAGAAGTATGACGCCGTCGACGCGTTGCTTGCTGGTTTTCCCGCAGGAACGGTTTCGGGGGCCCCCAAAGTACGCGCCATGGAAATCATTGACGAACTGGAACCGGAACAACGCGGTATTTATTCTGGTTGTATTGGATATTTCGGGGCCAACGGCGAAATGGATACCTGTATTGCCCTGCGGACCGCCGTCATTAAAGACGAAGTCATGTACGTACAGGCCGGGGGTGGTGTGGTTGTTGATAGTGATCCGGAATACGAATACCAAGAAAGCTGTAACAAAGCCAAAGCCTTGATGCGGGCGGCGGAAGAAGCCATCCGGTACGCCTCGCCGAACTTACGCCGAAAACCGGAATAAATTTTATGCCAAAAAGTGAAATGCGCTCTGGAGAGTTCGTCGCCTTGGCTGCTCTGGTGATGTCACTGACGGCGCTTTCCATCGATGCCATGATGTCGGCCATGCCCATCATTGGTCAAGATGTCGGGGTCGTAAATTTAAACGATAATCAATTGATCCTCTCATCGCTGTTTCTGGGGTTAGCCATTGGGCAACTCGTCTATGGCCCTATTTCCGACTCAACAGGCCGTAAACCACCGATTTATGCCGGCCTTTTAATTTTCGTTGTGGGGTGCTTGGTCTCAATTTACGCCACAAGTTTCGAAGTGATGCTGGTCGGACGGGTGTTGCAAGGTATCGGTGTGGCTGGTCCGCGAACGGTGATTGTAGCCCTTATTCGTGATAAATACTCTGGCGCGGATATGGCACGGATTATGTCATTTATTATGGCAGTATTTATTATCGGTCCCGTGATTGCGCCAACCCTAGGTCAAATCGTGCTGCTTGCCTTTAACTGGCAAATGATCTTTGTTTGTTTGGCGTTGATTGCTGTCATTACAATGCTTTGGTTTGGCTTGCGTCAGATAGAGACATTACCGCCAAGCAAACGAACGACTTTGTCCTCTAAAAGGATCGTGTCCTCCATATTTGAGACGTGTACCAACAGAGAAGCGCTTGGCTACACGGTAGCGGCGGGTCTGATTTTCAGTGTCTTTATTGCCTATCTTAGTACGGCCCAACAGATTTTTCAGGTCCATTTCGGTTTGGGGGAAATGTTCCCAATCTATTTTGGATCATTAGCCCTGACCATTGGCGTAACATCAGTTTATAATGGCAAGATTGTAAAACGCTTAGGCATGCACTTGTTAATCAAGCGATCCTTACAGCTTACCTTTTTGTTTTCAGCCATATTTCTTGTTGGCGATTTAATCAGCGATGACGGTCTACCATTTTGGTATTTTATGACTTGGGGATTATGCACTTTTTCGTGTATGGGATTTCTGTTTGGGAATGTTAATGCCCTTGCAATGGAACACGTTGGACATATTGCAGGAACGGCGGCCTCGGTGATCGGGTCGCTTACCACGGTTATTTCGTTGACGATTGGTACCATCATCGGTCAGTACTATAACGACACGGTCTTCCCGCTTATTTGCGGCTTTATGGTCATGGCAATTGTGACGTTGGTGCTCACAAATTGGCTCGCCAAATATAAAACAAAACACGAAAGTCTCTAATTATTTGTTTGGTTGGCGGGAGCTTGATGGGTTCTAATGACAATAGCGCTGAGCGGAGCAAGGACGATCCCTTTAGCTGCAAGCGTTGGAAGCCATTCTTTTAGAACTTCAATAGTGGCATCACGCGGATGACCGATGGCAATGGCTGAGCCATGGCGAAGAGCAAGTCTTTCAGTTTGAGCCAATTGTTTTCGGACGGTATCCGGGTCATCAATATGATCGAGGAACACGTTTCTTGACGCAAAGGTTACGCCTGTTTCTTGGGCTATTTCGGATGCCACAGAGCGCCCTGATGTTCGGGAATCAAGGAATATTAAGCCCCGGTCTCGGATTTCGTTTAAGACGACGCGCATGCCGTCTTTGTACTGGGTGAATTTGCTGCCCATATGATTATTCACCCCAACAAAGCCGTCAAAACGGTCCAACCCCCAGCGTAATCGGCGCAGGATTTCATCATTATCTATGGTGGTGGTTAAAACATTGGGCCCCGGATCTATACTTGGATTTCCTGGTTGCATGGGAACATGCAACATCAATTCATGCCCTGCATTGCGCGCGTTTGTGGATTGCCCCCCAATATCACTGGCGTAGGTCATATACGACAAGGTTAAGGGGCCGGGTAAAGCGGTGGCCAGTCGAGAGCGACGTTGATCCACACCCATATCATCAAGGACAATGGCAATCATCGGTGCGTTTTTTGGAATAACAAAGGGTAAAGCGAATTGTTGCCATTTTTCAGTCCTGTAGGTGGTTACGTCTTGTTTCGGATCAAGTGAGGCAATCTCTACAACAGGCTCTGGTTCTGGCGTACTCTCTACAATTTCAGTTTCTGGAGTGTTGAAGTCTTCGTAGACCTCTAGTGGCACCACTTCTTCCGGTATGACAACGCGAACAGTGCCTGTTGGGGATACTTGTGTTATTTTTGAAATATTGGAAATACCCGTGGCGATGACATTAGTACTGACACTAACGGGTGATTGGTCAAAGATATCCTCGGGAAGTTGTTCTTCATAGGCGCGATTGGTAAACCCCGATGCTTCTTCAAAGGGATCGGGGAATAAAGTCTTGCCCCCCCTTAAATCAACCACGGTTTCGGGCGTTTCTTGTTGTAGGTACCATGCCTTTTTAAGTTCTGGTGTTGAAGGCGCAGATACGTTTGCTTTTTTATCTTCTATGCGCGACTGGGCATTAATGAGCAAGATGACGCTAAAGCCGATTGAGATGACGACAAGACCAGATAAAAGCAGCACCAAACGGTTACGCCACCACCGGGGAACGATGATGCCGCCAAAATAGCGTTGCTCGGGGTGTGGTTCCAAACGTGGATTCTCAATAACAGTATCATTTTCAGATACTGAATTCACATCAGAGTCTATGTTAGAGTCTACGTTAGAATCTATGTCAGAGTTTATGATTGTGTCGTCCCGGGATGCCAAGAGCCATCTTTCCAATTACAATAATATAGCCGAATTAATGCCGCATTAATACAGTATACGGATCGACTAAACTATAGCCATAGCATTAATAATTGGACAATCTGGTCGATCATCGCCATGACATTTATTGGTCAGATCAATCAACGTATCGCGGACTTGTTTTAATTCGGAAATACGACCCTCGATCTGTTCAATATGGTTCAGGGCAAGCGCCTTTACATCCGCACTTGCTCGATGTTGATCGCGCCACAGCGATACCAGATTTTCGGTGTCGCTTATGGAAAACCCAAGGTTTCGTGATCGGCTTATAAACAATAAGATCGATACATCGCTATCGGTGTAATCTCGATAACCGTTTGTTTGCCGACGCGCCGGGGAAACCAGCCCGATGTCTTCGTAATACCGGATTGTTTTTGATGGCACGCCGGATAACTTAGAAGCTTGACCAATATTCATGATAGCGTCCCTGTTTTTGTTGTTTTGGGACGCCAACGTTTTAAAAACAATGAATTGGTAACAACAGAAACGCTGCTGAGCGCCATTGCAGCCCCAGCGATGACAGGGCTAAGCAGACCCATGGCAGCCATGGGTAGGGCGATGAGGTTGTAGATAAAAGCCCAGAACAGGTTGTGATGGATTTTGCTATAGGTCGCCTTAGAGATGGCGATGGCATCAAGCACCCGTTGCGGGGCGGCATGCATTAAGGTGATGGCGGCCGTATCAATGGCTATATCCGACCCTGACCCCATAGCGATACCAATATCAGCCGCCGCCAGAGCCGGCGCGTCATTGATACCATCACCAACCATGGCAACGATCTGGCCTTCGTCCTGTAAGCGTTTGATCTCACCCGCTTTGTTTTCAGGAAGAACCCCAGAAATAGCAATTTCGATGCCCAAACGTGCCGCGACATCAGCAACCACCGCATCATTATCACCACTGAGCAGCGTTGGTGTGATCGAAGCTGATTTTAACTGATGAACCGCAGCAATAGCATCATCCCGCAATTGATCGGAAAGATGAATAACACCGAGAACTTTGGCATTTGCCCCATCCCCTATCCAAACCATGGTGCTGGGTGGAATATCATTCGGGGTGTCGAGGGTGAAATCATGTCCATCAATGCCATTTTCTTCCAGATATAGACGACTTCCAATAAAGACCGCCTTGCCATCTATTTGTGCGCTAACCCCTTTGCCGGGTGCATTAGCGGCATCTTTGGTTTCAAGTAACCCGATGTTATTTTCGATCGTATGGGCGGTGATTGCTTTCGCTAACGGGTGGGTGCTGCCTTGTTGAATGGAAGCCGCGTAGGAAAGCAGAGTGGCTTGGTCAATATTTGGCGCACTTTGGGTGTGAATAACGGCCGGCTCGCCCGTTGTGAGGGTGCCTGTCTTATCAAAGACAACGGCGGTAATGGCATGAGCGCGTTCGAGGGCGCTTAATTCTTTGATAAGAATGCCATGTTTTGCGGCAACCCCCGTACCAACAGTGATGGCCGTTGGTGTGGCAAGCCCCAACGCACAAGGACAAGCGACCACGAGTACACTAATGGCATTAATCAAAGAAGGGGCGACATCCAGTCCAGCAATCTGCCAACCCATAAATGTCAGTACGGCAAACCCTAGAACGGCTGGCACAAAGACAGCTGAAATTTTATCGACGGTTCGTTGAATGGGCGCTTTGGTCGACTGGGCTTTATCAACGGCGGTAATAATCCGCGATAGGGTTGTATCATCCCCCACGGCCGTGGTGCGAATGCTCAACAGTCCATCAGTGCTTGTAATGCCACCCGTGACCGGATCGCCCGGTCCATAAGTGACAGGCACGCTCTCACCGCTCATCATGGAGGTGTCAAAAGCGGCTGTGCCATCAATAATGATGCCATCAGCGGGGACACGCTCACCGGGGCGAACTTCAAACAGATCACCCGTTGCAAGTTGTGCAATGGGAATTTCAATGATGGTGGTACCGCGCTTAACCCGAACGGTTTCCGGGCGGAGCTTTAATAACCCCCTTAAGGCCGCCGTTGCGGATCGTTTAGCGCGAGTTTCCATCCATTTACCGAGCAATACCAAAGTGATAACGCTGCTTGATGCCTCGAAATACAGGCCATCAATGCCATTTAATAGATTATACAGACTTAAACCAAAGGCAGATAAGGTGCCTGTTACAACCAATAAGTCCATATTGCCGCTCAGGCTGCGGGCGGCGTACCAGGCGGGACGGTAAAACCGTTTACCCGATACAAATTGCACCAAGAATGCCAGCGCCAGTTGTTGGCGGCCACCTATAAAATCCTCGTGTCCAAACATCATCCAAACCATCTGCGCAATCATCGGTGTGGTCAGTACGATAGCCAATGTAAGGGTCAATAAGTCTTTGTATGATTTTTCCTCGAATTCTTCATCTTTGATACCGCCTTTTAGCTCCGATGTATTTAAAGAGGCACCAAAACCAATATTTTCAATGGCCTTAACCATCGTCTCAACCTTAAAGTCATCGGCGCTAATAAAAACCCGTGCCTGTTCGGTGGTCAGATTAACATCACCATCGATAACCCCCGGTGTGGCTCGGATCGTCTTTTCAACTCGGCCTGAGCATCCCGAACAGGTCATGCCGGAAATGGTGAACTCTAAAGCGCTCTGCGGGATGGGGGGTGGCGTGGAAGTTTGCTGAACAGATGTCATTGTAATGGCCCTTATTATATTAAACCTTCCAGTTTACTGGAATGTTTAATATATGCCTCTTACGGTTCGAATGCAATGGTTTATACGCGGGTTTTTGCACGGGCTTTTGTGCGTTTTATTCATTAAACACCTTGGTTCTGAAAACTTGACGCTTTAATCACCATAGGTATGTGTGTTATTTAAATCTTAGCGGATGGTTTTAAACGGGGCCCATTGTCCCATTTAAAACATTAAATTAACACTTTAAGTGATTGATATGATTTTATTAATTGATAATTACGATAGTTTTACTTACAACCTGCTGCATTACCTCGGCGAGGTGGGCGAAACCGTTGAAGTGCGTCGTAATGACAAGGTGAGCGTTGATGAGGTTTTGGCACTGTCCCCAGACGGCATCGTCATATCCCCCGGCCCTTGTGACCCTGATCAAGCGGGTATCTGTTTAGAACTTGTAGAGCGGGTTTCAGGTCACATTCCGTTATTGGGGGTATGTTTAGGCCATCAATCGATCGGTCAGGCTTTTGGCGGCCGAATTGTTCGCGCGCCAGCCTGTATGCACGGCAAGGTCAGCACCATCACCAATACTGGCAAAGGTCTCTTTAAGGGATTACCCGAAAGTTTCAATGCGACACGGTATCATTCTTTGACCATAGACCCGGGTAGTATGCCTGATTGCCTTGAAGTAACAGCCCGTAGTGAAGATGGTGTCATTCAAGGCGTACAACACAAGGAATTACCTGTTTACGGCGTTCAATTCCATCCTGAGAGCATAATGTCAGAACACGGCCATGATATGCTCCGAAATTTTGTCGAAATGACAAAACCAATTAATACGGGAAAAGCAGCATGAGTGAAGCCGACTATAACAACATGAAAACGTTTCTCGGTATTGTTGCTGATGGAACCAGTCTCACTCAGTCTCAGGCATCATCGGCCTTTGAGATTATCATGTCTGGCGATGCCACACCGACCCAAATTGGGGCCTTGTTAATGGCCCTGCGGGTGCGCGGCGTAACGGTCGAAGAAATTACCGGGGTGGTCAGCATTTTACGGTCAAAAATGACCAAAATAACCGCTCCCGATGGTGCCATTGATATTGTTGGCACCGGTGGTAGTGGATTGAAAACGTTCAATGTTTCCACCGCAGCAGCCTATGTTGTTGCTGGTTGCGGTGTGACGGTTGCCAAACATGGAAATAAAGCTCAATCATCCATATCCGGTACGGCAGACGCACAAGCGTGTCTTGGGGTTAATCTGGACGCTGATTTTTCAGTTATTGAAAAATGTATCCGTGAAGCGGGCATCGGGTTTTTATTTGCCATGCGTCATCATGCAGCCATGCGGCATGTGGGACCATCACGCGCTGAAATAGGTACACGAACCGTCTTTAATCTAGCGGGCCCCCTTTCCAACCCGGCTGGGGTTAGACGACAATTTACTGGGTCCTACGCGGCGCAATGGGTCGAGCCTATGGCCCAAGTGCTTAAAAAACTGGGATCAGAGAAAGCGTGGATTGTGCATGGAATGGACGGCATGGATGAGTTGACCACAACGGGTACGTCGTTGGTTGCCGAATTAAAAGATGGTGAAGTGTCATGTTTCGAACTCTCACCGGAAGATGCAGGTCTACCAATAGCAAAACCGGAGGATTTAAAGGGTGGAGATCCGCAATACAACGCGGCCGCCATTCGGGACCTTTTGGCTGGCGGAAAGAGCGCTTTTCGTGACATCGTGTTATTTAATGCGTCCGGCGCGCTGATTGTTGCGGACAAAGCATCGACACTTAAAGAAGGTGTAGAAATGGCAGAGCATTCCATCGATAGCGGTGCCGCAGCGCGCATTCTTGAAAAGCTAATTGCCATTACTAATGAATAATCACGCGATTAATAACAACAATAATAAATAAGGTAATCATGTCTGACGTTCTTGCTGAAATTTGTAAGGTCAAAAGTGACCTTGTCGCTCAAAACCGCCTGCAAACCCCTATATCAGAGTTATTTATTAAGGCCAAAGAAGCCTCACCAACCCGTGGGTTTATTCGAGCGCTGCAAAGGGCGCTGCATGAAGGCCGGTACGGTTTAATCGCCGAAGTTAAAAAGGCTTCACCTTCCAAGGGGTTAATTCGTAAAGACTTTGATCCAAAAACCCTTGCGGAAGCTTACGCCCGTGGTGGTGCGAGCTGTATTTCAGTCCTGACCGATGAGCCATACTTTCAAGGCAAAAATGATTATCTGATTGAAGCCCGCGCCGC
The DNA here is from genome assembly GCA_965603075.1 of uncultured Rhodospirillales bacterium. Lineage (GTDB taxonomy): Bacteria > Pseudomonadota > Alphaproteobacteria > Rhodospirillales > Casp-alpha2 > JABJOR01. The sequence goes on from CBFDBO010000006.1 coordinate 35,332, forward strand.
GGTTGACTTACCTGTTTTGCGTAAAGACTTCATGGTTGATCCTTATCAGATCGTGGAATCACGGGCCTTAGGGGCTGATTGTATTTTATTGATTATGGCGGCCCTCAGCGATGGGCAAGCTTACGAGCTTGAAGCTGCAGCGGTAGAGAATGGTTTGGACGTGCTGATCGAGGTCCATAACCAAGAAGAACTCGATCGGGCTTTAAATTTAGAATCATCTTTGATCGGTGTAAACAATCGTAATTTGAAAACCCTGAACGTTGATATTGCGACGTCGGAAGAATTGCTCATAAATTTCCCTGAAGATCGTATCGCCGTCAGCGAAAGCGGTCTTAATACGCCCGCTGATCTTGCGCGTATGGATCAAGCTGGCGCACAATGTTTTCTCGTCGGAGAATCCCTAATGCGTCAAGATGATGTCGAAAACGCAACCCGTACATTACTTGCAAAATAGGAAGACCGAACATGTCAGACTTAACCCATATCGATAATGACGGTAATGCTGTGATGGTTGATGTTACGGATAAATCCGAGACCATGCGTCAGGCTGTTGCCAAAGGATCGATCTATATGGAGCCTGAAACGTTGGCCCGAATTATGGCGGGTGGAATTAAAAAAGGTGATGTTTTGGGTATTGCTCAATTGGCCGGAATCATGGGGGCCAAACGCACGCCCGATATCATTCCTTTGTGTCACCCACTTAATCTGAGTTCTGTTAAAGTTCATTTGAGTTGCGACACGGATCGAAATGCCGTTGATATTTCAGCCACGTGTAAGCTGACCGGGCAAACCGGGGTTGAGATGGAAGCTCTGAGCGCCGTCAGCATTGCCGCCCTCACGGTCTATGATATGTGCAAAGCGATGGATCGTTCTATGAAAATTGGCGATATTCGATTGGTGCATAAATCCGGTGGTAAATCCGGCACATTCGAGGCTGAATAATATGCCCCCTAAACTTACACCGGTAGCCGAAGCTCTTTCGCGTGTATTGGCAGACATGAAAACGATGCCAACCGAAAGTGTATCTTTGCAGGATGCCCATGGGCGAATCCTTAGTGAAGATGCGCTTGCAACGATCAGTTACCCGCCTTCGGATATGTCGGCAATGGATGGGTACGCCATTATTGCAGCGGATACTGCAAATGCCTTAAATGCCCAAGTAAGCTTACGGCAGATCGGCGAATCACAGGCCGGTGATCGTTTTGTCGGTGTTCTTTCACCCGGTGAAACCGTGCGGGTTTTTACAGGTGCCCCCCTGCCCGCCTGTGCAGACGCCGTGGAAATGCAAGAAAACACAACGCGCTCCAATGATCAAATTACTTTCAAGCAAAAAGTCGAAGCGGGAAAATTCATTCGCGTCAGGGGGATGGATTTCAATAAAGATGATGTGATCTTACCAAAAGGTATGCGTATCACGGCGCGCGGTCTCGGTTTACTGGCATCCGCCAATATTGCGGCTGTGCACGTTGCCAAAAAACCTCGGATAGCCTACCTCGCAACAGGGGACGAGTTGGTCATGCCCGGTGAAGCCATCGGTCCCGATCAAATTGTTAGCTCAAATTCAATTGCTGTTGCGGCCTATATCAGATCCTTTGGCGGTGAACCCGTCAGTTTAGGAATCGCCAATGATACGCCCCAATCATTACGCGCGGCGATTGCAAATGCTGAGGGATGCGACGCGCTTGTAACCATTGGTGGTGCGTCCGTTGGTGATTATGATCTGGTTCGCACCGTATTGGGCGAAGAAGGTCTGGAAATGAATTTCTATAAGATCGCCATGCGCCCCGGCAAGCCTTTTATCTTTGGAAAATTGGCGGGAATTCCATTGTTTGGGCTCCCCGGAAACCCCGTGTCAGCAGGGATTACGTCCCTTTTATTATTGCGCCCCGCCATTGAAAAAATGCTCGGTTTAGTACAGCATTCAGAAATGCTCATGCAAGCAACATTGGGCTGTGATATGCCCGATAATGATCAGCGTCAGGATTATATACGTGCAGAGCTATCTCGCGATGAAAAAGGTGATCTTATCGCCCGTCCCTACGGACAACAAGATAGCGCCATGATGCGCAATTTTGCCCACGCCGATTGCCTGATAATCAGAGCGCCTTTTGCGCCCCCCGCAGCCCAAGGTGATCAGGTCGATATTGCCATTTTGGCGCTGGGTAATGAAACATATTAAGCTCGTTTATTTGTTATTTTTATAATAAGCTCTAAGTCGATATTTTTTATTGTAAAAACAATTCTATTCACCTGTTTACTTGATATATGTTAAGGTTACTTAATCTCTGTTACATTAAGTTCGTGTGATAATTTGAAGGGGACTAAAATGAACGTTATTACAATGCTGGCGCTGGCGCTTGGTGCCGCACTGGGAATTTCTTTGAGCATGAACGCAGTTGATCCAGTCATAGGAGCCCACGGGTTGCTATTGGTTGTGTTCTGCATTGGTTTTATTTTTTGGATTTGGAAACGCGGTAGCGATTACGGTGGACCAGCTAATCCAGACTCTGTGATAGATTATAACGACGCGGTTATCCGTGTCGGTTTGGTGCTATCTGTATTTTGGGGTGTGGTTGGGTTCTTGGTAGGGTTGTTTATCGCCCTTCAGCTAGCATACCCTGCCCTAAATTTGGACTTACCTTGGACTACGTTTGGTCGTTTGCGTCCCCTGCATACATCAGCGGTTATTTTTGCCTTTGGTGGTAACGTTCTTCTCACAACATCCATGTATGTGGTCCAGCGCACTTGTCGCGCACGGCTTGCCGGGGGCTGGGCCCCATGGTTTGTAATGTTTGGTTACAATCTATTTATTGTGTTGGCCGCAACGGGTTATGTTTTTGGTGTGACACAATCAAAAGAATACGCCGAACCAGAATGGTACGTTGATATTTGGCTGACCCTCGTATGGGTGGTTTATCTGTTGGTTTTCCTCGGCACTTTATGGCGCCGAAAAGAGCCCCATATTTATGTGGCTAACTGGTTCTATCTGGCCTTCATTATTACTGTGGCCATGCTCCATATTATCAATAATCTGACTGTCCCTGTCAGTTTCTTTGGCGCAAAAAGTTATATTGTTTGGTCGGGTGTTCAAGACGCTTTGATCCAATGGTGGTATGGGCATAATGCGGTTGGTTTCTTCCTGACGGCTGGTTTCCTTGGGATCATGTATTACTTCGTTCCAAAACAAGCTGAGCGTCCGATCTATTCGTACCGTTTATCCATCGTTCACTTCTGGAGCTTGATATTCCTATATATATGGGCGGGACCACATCACCTTCATTATACCGCCCTGCCCGATTGGGCTCAGACACTGGGCATGACATTTTCCATTATGTTATGGATGCCTTCATGGGGTGGCATGATCAATGGCTTGATGACCCTGTCAGGTGCTTGGGATAAGCTGCGCACTGATCCGGTCTTAAGGATCATGACAATCTCACTTGCTTTCTATGGTATGAGCACTTTTGAAGGACCGCTTATGGCCATCAAAGCCGTGAACTCGCTAAGCCACTATACGGATTGGACAATCGGACACGTTCATTCTGGGGCTTTAGGGTGGGTTGGTATGGTCAGCTTTGGCGCAATTTACTTCCTTGCACCAAGAATGTTTAATCGTGATCGCTTGTATTCTCTGCGTCTAGTTTCTGTTCACTTCTGGTTGGCGACGGTGGGCATTGTGCTCTACGCATCGGCCATGTGGGTATCAGGCATTATGCAGGGCTTGATGTGGCGTGCATATGATAGTCTTGGTTTCCTAGAGTATTCATTTGCAGAAACCGTGGCGGCAATGTTCCCGTTTTATGTCATCCGCGCTGGTGGCGGCTTTGCGTTCGTTCTCGGCTCGTTTGTGATGGCCTATAACGTCTATCGTACTGCCAAGGGGGATGTTCGTGATGAGAAACCTTACGAAAGCGCCCCCCAGCAACAAGCCCCTCTTCAAAGCACTCAGGCATAAGGAGAAAAGTAATGATCAAACATGAAAAAATTGAAAAAAACTCGATCCTTATGACCGTGCTTATCTTGGTGGTGGTTTCCATCGGTGGGATTGTGGAAATTGCCCCGCTATTTTATCTGGAAAGCACCATTGAAAAAGTCAAAGGCATGCGTCCCTATACACCGTTGGAGCTCAAAGGTCGGAATATCTACATCCGTGAAGGGTGTTATAACTGTCACAGCCAGATGATCCGACCCTTGCGAGACGAAGTTGATCGTTATGGTCATTATTCCCTTGCTGCGGAAAGTATGTATGACCACCCCTTTCAATGGGGTTCAAAAAGAACGGGGCCAGATTTGGCCCGTGTGGGTAAACGTTATTCCGATGCTTGGCACGTGGAACACTTGATTAATCCTCGTGCGGTGGTGCCTGAATCTGTGATGCCGGGATATCCATTCATGATGGAAAGAAAATTGGTGGTGTCAGATATTTCTGATCACTTGGCCACCAATCAAATTATCGGCGTGCCCTATACAGAAGATATGATCGAAAATGCCGAACGTGATTTGCACGCCCAGCTCGATCCAGATTCTGATGATCTTGAGGGTTTGGAAGAACGTTATGGTGAGATTCAAGTCCGCAACTTTGATGGCCAACCTGGCGCCCCGACAGACATGGACGCCCTGATTGCCTATCTTCAGGTGCTTGGCACCATGGTTGATTTCAGCGTCTACAAAGCTGACGAAAATCTAAGGTAAGGAGGACGTGAAATGAGTTTTCAAGACGTTTCAGTATTTGCCCAAACTTGGGGACTTTTATATCTTGTCATGCTGTTTGCTGGCGCGATGTTCTATGCCCTGCGTCCTGGTGCTAAAAAGCAGTTCGATGATGCTGCACAGATCCCCCTTAAAGAGGACTAAGAAATGGCTGACAAAAAAGAAATTGATGAATTCAGCGGTATGGAAACCACCGGTCATGAGTGGGATGGCATTCGTGAACTCAACAATCCTCTGCCCAAATGGTGGCTGTATATTCTTTATGCAACGATTATCTGGAGTGTAGGTTACATGATCGTATACCCAGCAATTCCATTAATCAGTGATTATACCGCTGGCACATTCGGTTATAGCAGCCGTGGTGAAGTTGCCGCAGAGTTGGCGGAAGCCGATGCCAAGCATGCTAAATCTGTTGCGGTTCTGGAGAATGCTACTCTGGAGGAAATCAGAACGGATTCCAATTTGTTGAATTTCGCTTTGGCTGGCGGACGCTCAGCCTATATTGTGAACTGCTCACAATGTCATGGCTTGGGGGCACAAGGCAGCAAAGGGTATCCGAACCTGAATGACGATGAATGGCTTTGGGGTGGATCGCTAGAACAGATTAGTTACACAATCACGCACGGTGCGCGCAATACCGATGATGATGACGCGTTGATTTCTGAAATGCCTGAATTCTTGGTTGATGAATTCTTGGACAAAAACCAAATCAATGACGTGGCGAACTATGTCATGAAGATTTCATCTCAAAACCACGATCAGGCTTCTGCCGTTCGGGGGGCTGTGGTATTCGAAGAAGAATGCGCCGCTTGCCACGCCGAGGATGGCAGTGGAGAGGTTGAGCTTGGTGCTCCCGCATTGAACAATGGTATATGGCTCTATGGCGGTGATTTTGATTCGGTTGTTGAGACTGTTTCATACAGCCGTGCTGGTGTGATGCCTGCTTGGGGGGCTATTTTAGAGCCCGAAACCATCAAGCAATTGGCGATCTACCTACATTCACTAGGTGGTGGCCAATAAGTCGGGTATAATCATTCCGTCTTTATACTCTTGGAGCATATTATATGACCAATCAAGGCGGAGAAACGCCTGTGACTGAACCAGATACATCGGCTGAACCAGACCTATCGGCTAAATCAGATGTTGAGCGACATGATGTAGAGGCTGTGAACAAAAAAGGCGTTCGCAGCCTCTATAAATCACGTGTAAAAATTCACCCAAAAAGGGTTTTTGGCACTTTCAGATCCTTAAAGTGGTGGATCATGGCTGTCACGTTGGGCATTTATTACATAACACCATGGTTACGGTGGGACCGGCCGGGAAGTGCGCCTGATCAAGCGGTCTTGATCGATTTTATGTCCCAACGGTTTTACTTCTTCTTTATCGAGATATGGCCGCAAGAAGTCTATTACATCGCTGGTTTGTTAATTATGGCGGGGTTTGGCCTGTTTTTAATTACCAGTATGATTGGTCGTGCGTGGTGCGGTTATTTTTGCCCGCAAACGGTCTGGACTGATTTGTTCTTGGTGATAGAACGCGCCATTGAAGGGGACCGGGCGGCTCGTATACGCCTCGATAAATCCCCTATGAGCGTTCAAAAAATAGCGAAACGCATTTCCAAACATACTGCGTGGTTATTGGTATCCATGGTAACGGGTGGCGCGTGGGTATTTTATTACGCCGATGCACCGACACTGTTTATCGAGCTCTTTACTTTGCAAGCCAGTAGTGTGGCGTATGGAACGGTTGGGGTTTTAACCTTTACCACTTACGCCTTGGGCGGATTGATGCGCGAACAGGTTTGCATCTATATGTGTCCGTGGCCGCGCATTCAGGCCGTGATGATGGATGAGGAATCTCTGACTGTTACCTATCAAAACAGCCGTGGTGAGCCACGCGGTGCCTACCGGAAAGGCGAAGCTTGGGATAACCGTGGTGATTGTGTGTCTTGCAATGCATGTGTTGTTTCTTGTCCCACGGGGATTGATATTCGTGATGGTCAGCAATTAGAGTGCATTACGTGTGCCTTGTGTATTGATGCCTGTGACACGGTAATGCAGAAAGTTGGCCGCCCTAAAGGGCTGATTAAATATGATTCTATTGCCAATTTAAATAAAAAAGCCAAAGGAGAAAGTCTACCAAACAACGGTAAGATTCAATTCCTCAGGCCCCGGACTATATTATATTTTATTGCTTGGACAAGTGTCGGTTTATTAATGCTTGGCGCCCTTCTCACCCGTTCAGATTTGGATGTAAATGTGCTTCGTGACAGAAATCCATTATTTACAACCCTTTCCGATGGCAGCATCAATAATGGATACACGCTTAAGATACTGAATAAAAAACATGAAGAACGCACCTTTGCGATCTTTGTTGACGGCATGCCCGATTTAAAAGTTAAACTGATGGGCTTTGATTACATCAATCATATCGGCCGAGTTCTGGCGACGGTTCCTTCTGATACTCTACAAAGTTATCGCATCATAATTAGTGCGCCACCGTCTTCGTTGGCATCCTCATCAGAGGACCTTCGTTTCCATATTCAAGATACTTCCAGTCGTTCCCTTGCCATATACGACAGTGTCTTTCGGGGGCCGGAAAAATGACTAAAAAAGTAAGTCGACCGATCACCGGAAAAACGGTTCTATACGGTATGCTTGCCTTCTTCGGGGTTATCTTCGCGGTTAATGGCACCTTTGTGTATTTTGCGCTCAGTAGCTGGCCGGAACTGGTGTCAGATAAAGCTTATGTTGAAGGTCTAAATTACAATGCAACGCTCATTGAAGCCAAAGCGCAAAAGGACTTGGGGTGGACGAGCCATCTTGAATTCGTGGATGGGGCGTTATCAGTCACTTTCAAAGACAAACACAATGCCCCGTTAACAGGCTTAACAATTAAATCCGTCATCAAGCGCCCCGTTGAAGATATCACTCCCATCATTTTGGCGCTTCCTGAAAGCCCACAAAACCAAGGTATATACTATAACGCCGTAAAATTCCCCCTGCCGGGTCGTTGGTCTGTTATGATTGAAGCCTCCCATAGCGATAGGACGACCTATCGCATGGAATATGAGATTTTTATTGAATAATGAGTACCGCTATGAATGATGTGCCCCAAGGAATATCACAAGGGATATCACAAGGGATATCACAAGATATGCCGTTCATCATCGAGTTACCAGAAGGGGTTGCCCGTCTTAATTTGATGGTCGAAAACGTACACTGTGCGGGGTGCATTCGTAAAATTGAGAGCGCCATGAGGGGAACCCCCGGTGTGGTTTCTGCTCGGGTTAATCTCAGCACGCGACGTCTGGTTGTGGATTGGTATAAAGCCCAACTTGATAGCCGAAACTTGGTTGATAAGCTCGATGCCCTTGGTTTCCCCGCTGCCCCATTTGATCCCGGCCTCGTTGGGGATATGGGAGAGCGCACAGAAAAGCAATTGTTATGGGCGTTGGCGGTGGCGGGGTTTGCGGCAGCCAATGTGATGTTGTTATCGGTTTCTGTATGGTCGGGGATTGGCGGTGACATGGGCGAGGCAACACGCTCTATGTTTCATTGGATTTCTGCTCTAATCGCCATGCCAAGTGTGGCTTACGCAGGACAACCATTTTTTAAATCGGCCTTCAAATCCCTTGTCAATCGAACGCTTAATATGGACGTGCCTATATCAATGGCTGTTTTATTGGCTGTTGGTATGAGCCTTTATCAAACTATTGAAGGGGGCAAGCATACTTATTTCGATGCCTCGGTTACATTGCTCTTTTTCTTGCTCATTGGTAGGTACCTTGATTTTAGAGCGAGAGCCAAGGCGCGGTCAGCGGCGCAACACCTGCTTTCGTTATCTGCCAGCAGTGCGTCAGTAATCAATCCAGACGGGTCCCATTCTAGATTGGCTTTACGCGATGTCAGTGTGGGTATGCGTGTATCTGTGGCCGCCGGAGAGCAACTCCCTGTTGATGGGGTGATTTGTTTGGGGGCAACTGATTTGGATACGGCACTTGTGACGGGCGAGAGTTTGCCGCGCAGTGTTGGCGTTGACGAAAAGGTTTTTGCGGGCACACTGAATATGACACGTCCCATTGAAATTCTGGTGAGTGCGGCGGGTGAAGGCACGCTGCTCGCTGAAATCGTCCGCCTGATGGAATCAGCTGAACAAGGCCGAGCTAAATATGTCCGGCTTGCCGATCGGATCGCCGCCATCTATGGCCCAGCAGTCCATATTATCTCTGCTGCCACATTTCTTGGCTGGTTGTTTATTGTTGATGCGGGTTGGGAAACCTCCTTGATGGTGGCCATTGCTGCGCTCATTATCACCTGCCCTTGCGCGCTGGGCCTCGCTGTACCCGCCGTTCAGGTTGTGGCATCGGGGCGTTTGCTTTCCCATGGTGTGCTACTGAAAGCACCAGATGGCTTAGAACGGCTGGGGGCGATTGATACGGTTGTATTTGATAAAACAGGTACTCTCACCCGTGGTGAGCTTGAATTGATGAACAAAGCTGAACGAACAGAGCTAGAATTGCAATTGGCGGCCTCGCTTGCCCAACATTCGCGCCACCCTTTATCTCGGGCAATTGCCCGGCATTTACCTAAGCAAGGCGCGCTTGGTTTGGATAATGTGGAAGAAACCCCAGGGTTTGGCATCTCGGGTCTCTATAACGGACAATCTGTGCGATTAGGCAAGGGTAGTTGGTGTGGGGCTGAGAAAATCGGGCCATCAAACAATGCTCAATTGTGGTTGCACCTTGAAAACAATCCCCCTGTTCCCTTTAAATTTAAAGATACATTACGCAGGGATGCGCTTGTTGCAATTAACGCCCTACGCAGTATGGGTATTGAGCCTATGTTGGTATCAGGTGATCGGCCAGAGAGCGTCACTGAGATCGCAAATACTCTGGGCATCAAGATATACAAAAGTGAATATTTACCCGATATGAAAGTGGCTTATTTGAAAGAGCTTAACGATCAAGGGCGGAAAGTATTGATGGTGGGGGATGGTCTGAACGACGCTCCTGCATTGGCTGCTGGCTTTGCGTCCATGTCGCCGGCTTCAGCGGCTGATATCAGCCAAACCGCGGCTGATTTTATCTTTCAAGGGAATTCCTTGATTTCCGTGCCAGCCACAATTCGCACAAGCCGACAAGCCGATAAACTGGTCAGGATGAATTTTGCTTTATCCTTTGGCTACAATGCTTTGGCTATTCCTTTGGCTGTTGTAGGCATGGTTACCCCATTGATTGCCGCGGTTGCTATGTCATCAAGCTCAATTGTCGTGACCTTAAATGCCCTTCGTTTGCGCATTACAAAATGGGATATTTGGAGCGATAAGCCCTCATGAGTGCACTGTTTATTTTAATCCCGATTGCTCTTTTTTTGGGTGGTTTAGCACTGTACGCCTTTTTCTGGTCGCTTCGCAGTGGTCAATTCGATGATTTAGACGGCGCAGGAATGCGCATTTTGATTGATGATGAAGAGGACGAAAACCCTACCAAGAAACTTAGCAAAAACACTAATGTGTCAACGGATCAACATAAATAGTCCTCAAATTATCAATTGACTTATGTTGAGAACTAAAGTAGAACACTTGTGAACATAGTGGGTTAATCGTTTATAAGATTTTGTTTTAGGAATTTCAAATGCTGACCAAAAAACAGTATGAACTCTTGCGGTTTATCGAAGCTAGACTTGGTGTTAATGGTGTTTCGCCTTCTTTTGATGAAATGAAAGAAGCTCTAGGCCTTAAATCCAAATCCGGTATTCATCGATTAATCAAAGCGTTGGAAGAACGTGGGTTTATCCGCCGCCTGCCCCACCGCGCCCGTGCCCTTGAAATTATCAAATTACCGGAAGATGTGCAGCCTGTTTCGCTGGTATCTAGTCAATTAACACCTGATCGCATATCAGATGTGGAAAGCAATGTGGTTAGTGGGCATTTCCAAAAGCCGACACCAGCACCAGAATTGTCCCCTTCTATGCAGGGCGAGAGCACGCAATTGCCTATGTACGGGCGTATTGCCGCTGGTACAGCCATTGAAGCGATCAGCGACGCGTCATCCATGATTGATATTCCCCCTTCTATGTTGGGATTGGGCGAACATTATGCATTGGAAGTCGAAGGCGATTCCATGATTGAAGCTGGTATTCATGATGGTGATACAGTGGTGATCTCTAAATGCAATAATGCCGAGAATGGCTCGATCGTTGTGGCCCTTGTTGATGATACAGAGGTCACTCTCAAACGATTGCGTAGAAAGGGTAATTCCATTGCTCTTGAACCTGCAAATGCCGCCTATAAAACACGTATTTGCGGTCCGGATCAGGTCAAAGTACAAGGAAAGCTTGTTGGGCTTATTCGCAACTATTAAGGTTCTTAACTTGCGAATTCATCTGTGGGAACCTCTCTATGCTTTGAGCGTGGAATGATGGTCCATGGTCTTATGCCGCGTACGTCTCTTGTACTTTCAATGAATAAATTTTGTTCATCGAGATAAATCGCATGAGAACCTTCTTGCCATAAATCAAAGCGATCAATTATTTGTGTTGGTTTTGGACAATTCCGGCGAACAGGAACGCTGCTTAGGATGATGTCGGCAATCCAACAATCCTCAATGAGCGCCCCTTCATTCCATACCAAGGCCAAGACTTTGTTATGTTTCTTAATAACACACCCCATTAAGTCACAGTTGATTTCTTTGTTGAAGTCCGCGCCAAATAATGGGGTGACAAACCCGGCTCGTTGGGTCCAAACATTACGAACAAAACGGTTCTTCCTTGTCCCTGGTCCCAATAAAGCGATGGATTGTGTGTCTTGATACGCAAAAAGCTCGCCATCATTATGAGCCAATAAAATTGGTTGTACCGGACTTAATGCTAAATAAATCCCAATGACGACCCCACTTAACCCCAGATATCGAATTCTGTGTTGCCATAGGCACAGCCAAAGACAGCCCCCTGTGATGATGATCAGGGCGTCACTAGAGAACGCAGAAATTGCATGAACACTGCTTGGAAAAGCCGCGGCGATTTTCGCTATATCGATAACGGCTTCAATTCCCCACCCCATTGGGGTTAACCCGATTTGTTCTAATCCAAACGGCATGAGTACCATGGCGATCAAACCACTGGGCATGATCCATAAGGCTGTTATAGGGACCGCTACCAAATTGGCAATTACACCATAGCTTGCTAATTGATGAAAATGATAGGCAGCAAAGGGTGCAGTAGCCAGTCCCGCGATTAGAGTTGATAGCCCTATACCACCGACATATCGCGCTGTGCGGTGAAGGAAATCTTGATTTCGCCTGTCTTTTTTAAGTCTGCTAATGGCTTCATAACTTGCCACCAACCCGGTGACAGCCGCAAAAGATAATTGAAAACTAGGCCCCAGTAAGCTTTCAGGCTGAAAGACCAGTATTACTGTTGCTGCCACGGCGACCAATCGCAATGTAATACCACGCCGACCAATAATAATGGCGCTCAAGACCAGAAGCATCATGGTGAAGGCACGCAGCGTAGGAATGGTTGTTCCAGCAAGGACCGTATAAGCAAGGGCCGCTACCAGAGCCAATATAGCAGCCCATGTCTTGATGGGGTATGTGGCGGCAATCCTTGGTATGCTTGCAAGAACAGCCCGCGTCATAAACAATACCAACCCAGCGACAAGACCGATGTGTAGCCCTGATATGGCGAGTAAGTGGGCTAACCCCGCATCGCGCATGGCTTGCACGGTGGTCTCTTTAATTGCCTTCTTCTCACCGGTGATCAAGGCAACGGCCAGCGTCCCTCTTTCGCCTGGTAATGCTTGTTTGATGCGTTCGCTAACTGATTGTCTTAGCTGTGATTGTAACACATTAAAGGAAACAGCACTTTGGTCACCAGCGGCTTTCTTTGTGATCCTTGCTGAACCGTAGGAGAAGCCAACAGCGCCAATCCCCTTAAAATAAGCGTACCGTTGGAAATCAAAGGCATGGGGGCTTGATGGCGGTGATGGCGGGCTCAAAATGGTATATACTTCGATCCAATCCCCTGCATGGAGGGGACCGTAATCTTGAGAATTAATGCGAATACGGACTTTCTGTGGAATTTCATGAGCCGCAATGCGACCATCAATGTGAACATTATCTAGGGTTACCCTGACACCATGGGGCAATGGATCGATATGCTGAATACGCCCCGATACACCGACGGGGCCGATTTCATACTTTAAGGACGTATTCGCGCTCATCATTGTACGATATTGCGCAGCGGTAAATCCAAGTGCCAATAATCCGGCGAAGATACATATAAACATAATTAAAGGGGATTTTCGAAAAAGCCCCCCCATAAGAACCATGGTCGATAAACATAAAAGGCCGCTATACCAATTGGGCTCTGTCTTTAGCGAGAAATAATAGCCAATGCCGACGGCAATTAAAACAGGAACCCATAAGACCCAACGGTGTATATCTGCAAAAATCAAGTGCGGTATGAAGTCATCGACAATACGTCGCCACAACCCTATCTTCCGGGTTATTTCATAACTGCTAGGATTGAATTTCGATCGTTTCATAATTTTTACAGTATCAGATGGTAAAATTAAGTTTATTTTGGTCTGGGTGATGGATTATCCGGTAGGTATATGGTAGTGGTTTGCGCCTTCGATAAGAGTATACCTATATAAACAAGGCTTGAAATAAATATGTCAGTTGTCACCCGATTTGCTCCCTCCCCGACCGGTTACCTTCATATTGGAGGGGCACGTACGGCACTGTTTAACTGGTTGTTTGCGCGCCATCACGGCGGTCAGTTTTTATTACGCATAGAAGACACCGACCGCAAACGCTCCAGCGATGACGCTGTAGAAGCAATTTTTGAGGGTATGAAATGGCTGGGACTGGATTGGGATGGTAAAGCTGTATCGCAATTCGAACAAGTAAACCGCCACCGTGAAGTTGCTCTTAATCTATTAGAACAAGGCAAAGCTTATCATTGTTATTGCACGCCCGATGAATTGACCCAGATGCGCGAAGAAGCCAAAGCCGAGGGGCGTCCCTGGAAATACGATGGTCGCTGGCGTAACCGTGACAAATCCGAAGCCCCAGAAGGTTTAAATCCAGTAATTCGTCTGAAAGCCCCGCTGGAAGGCGATACTGTCATTAATGACCTTGTTCAGGGCGACGTTTGCGTCGCCAATGAAACGCTTGATGACATGGTGCTGCTGCGTGGTGATGGATCACCAACCTATATGCTGGCTGTTGTGGTGGATGATCATGATATGGCTGTCAGCCACGTTATTCGGGGTGATGATCACCTGACCAATGCCTTTCGTCAGATCCAACTCTATAAGGCATTGGAATGGGACATTCCAGAATTTGCCCATATTCCGCTCATTCATGGACCTGATGGCGCCAAAATGTCTAAACGACATGGTGCGCTTGGGATTGACGCCTACCGCGATGAGGGATTCTTGCCCGCCGCCATGCGTAATTATTTGCTTCGCTTGGGCTGGTCACATGGTGATGAGGAAATTATTAGCACTGATCAGGCCATCGAATGGTTTAATTTAGAAGGTGTAGGACGCTCTGCGTCACGGTTTGATTTTGTTAAACTGACCAACCTGAACGGTCATTATATCCGCAATGGTGATGATCAAGAACTGGCAACATTAATCGCCCCGATGATCGCTGAGAAACGCGGTTCAGACCTGAGCGATGATCATATGAGCTTGCTGGTGCACGCCATGCCGGGATTAAAGGAGCGCGCAAAGAATATCAACGAACTATCTGATTCTGCTCAATTTTATTTCGCAGAGCTGCCTTTTAATTTTACCGATAAAGCGCTAAAACAATTAGATGAGGAAGGTTGTTCTCATCTCGCGCAACTGGCTCGGGAATTCGTAGAATTGAATGACTGGCAGGCAGACGTTATCGAGGTTCATGTGCGAGCCTATAGTGAACGACAGGACCCGGTCGTTAAACTTGGTAAAATTGCCCAACCTCTTCGGGCTGCAATGAGTGGTACGACTGTGTCACCCCCCATATTTGATGTTATGGCGATACTGGGCAAGGAAGAGACCTTAACTCGAATCAATGACGCTATAAAAAACCCGGCCTAAAATAGAATATAACCGGAAAGTCTGTTTTGAATTCTCAATCAGGCATATTTAAGGAGAAAAAGCATGAGTGAAGCAAATAATGAAAAAAGAGATACATTTACGCTAACAGACAACCGTTCTGGTACGTCTTTCGAGTTACCCGTTCTTCACGCATCGGTAGGTCCGGATGTTATCGATGTTCGCAAGCTCTATGCTGATACAGACTGCTTCACTTATGACCCCGGCTTTACCTCTACGGGTAGCTGTGAGTCCAAAATTACCTACATTGATGGCGATCAAGGAATTCTGCTTTATCGCGGATACCCAATTGATGCCTTAGCAGAGAATTCTGACTTTATGGAATCTTGTTACTTACTGCTTTATGGGGAACTGCCTACCGCCGAGCAAAAACGTAAGTTTGAGCACGATATTACCTATCATTCCATGCTGCATGAGCAACTGAACTATTTCTTCCGTGGCTTCCGCCGCGATGCACACCCTATGGCTATTCTGTGTGGTGTTGTGGGCGCCCTATCATCGTTCTATCACGATAGTACCGATATCAATGACCCCCGACACCGTTTGGTGGCCTCATACCGTCTGATCGCCAAAATGCCGACGATTGCGGCAAGTGCGTATAAGTATTCTATCGGACAACCCATTATGTATCCTCGTAATGACCTACGGTATTCAGAGAACTTCCTATACATGATGTTTGGTACACCGTGCGAGACCTACCGCGTTGACCCGGTAATTGCCCGGGCTATGGACCGAATTTTGATCTTGCATGCCGATCATGAACAAAATGCGTCAACGTCAACCGTTCGTCTGGCTGGTTCTTCTGGAGCCAACCCCTTTGCTTGTATTTCAGCGGGTATTGCTTCCTTGTGGGGGCCGGCCCACGGTGGTGCAAATGAAGCGGTTCTGAATATGTTGGAAGAAATCGGCTCTGTTGAGCGGATTCCAGAATTTATCAATAAAGCAAAAGATAAAGCAGACCCCTTCCGCCTCATGGGCTTTGGGCACCGGGTCTATAAAAATTTCGACCCTCGTGCCAAAGTCATGCAGCAAACCTGTTATGAGGTCTTAGCTGCCCTTGGTATTAAAGACGAGCCTCTGCTTGATATTGCTATGGAGCTAGAACGTATTGCTCTTGAAGATGAATACTTCATCGAGAAAAAGCTTTATCCGAACGTTGATTTCTATTCTGGTATCATTTTCCGCGCTATTGGAATCCCGACCAGTATGTTTACAGTACTGTTTGCTGTTGCCAGAACGGTTGGTTGGGTTGCTCAATGGAATGAAATGATCGAAGATAAATCTCAGAAAATTGGTCGTCCACGTCAGCTTTATGTTGGTGAAACCCAACGTGACTTTACCCCGCTTCATATGCGTAAATAATTTAGAGAAGTTAATAATATGAATGAAAATGCAATCCGGTTCCTTGATCCGGCATCACCTGAATTTACATTGGATCAAGTTGCCGAGATTGCGCATCGTTTCTTTAAGTTAGAAGGTGATATTAAATTTCTTGAGAGCGAACGTGATCTGAATTTTCGGATTACGAACAATAGTGGTGTTTCAGTAATTCTTAAAATATCCAATGCTCAGGAAACCGAAGCCTTAGTGGATATGCAAGTGAAGGCCATGCTTCATATTAAAAAGCATGATCCGGATTTTCCTATTCCCAATATTATTAATACCGTGGATGGTCTTCCATATGATTGGTGTATGGACGCCCGTGGTGTTCGCCATATGGTTCGGGTTATTTCCGTCATACCCGGCGAAATCTTATCGGAAAGAGATCGCTCCTTGTCAGTAATGCAAGATGTCGGGTCCCTTGTTGCCCGTTCCGGACTGGCATTGCAGGGCTTTTTTCATCCTTCAGCAGATCATTATTTGTTATGGGATATCAGAACGTTAGCAGATTTAACTGGATTTGTGAATCATATTGAAGATGCAAGCTTGCGCCGTGCTGTAGAGCGTGATTTGGACTCTACAATTAGACACATCCTGCCGGCGTTATCCAGTATGCGTTCTCAGGTCATTCATAATGATGCCAATGCCTTGAATATACTGTGTGATACAGGATCTGATACGAGAGAAAACCCAACACAGCTAACGGGTTTAATCGATTTTGGGGATATGATGTTTGCCCCTCTCATTCAGGACCTCGCCGTTGCTGCGGGGTCTATGACGCAAATAAGCGATTCACCCATTGATAATATTTGCCATGTTGCCATGGGGTATGACCGGATTTTGCCGTTGCTTGATGACGAAATCAATATTTTATCCAATTTGGCAGTGGCTCGTAACATACAGGAAACCTTGATTGCGGCTAAACGCGTGGCCGATGATCCTAATACCAGTGATTATAATGGCGGCGGTGTTATGTATTATGCCAATGCCCTCGATCAGATGTTGAGCATGGGCCACGATGAAATGCGGCGGAAAATACGAAAAACCTGTCGTTTCCCGGTTTATTGCCCCAAACCGGATCAAGGCATCGATACTGAAGAACAAACAAAAGCCCTGTTAAAACGTCGTAATGCATCCCTAGGTAAACAATTAGAACTTAGTTACGATACCCCCATGCATGTGGTTAAATCACAGGGGATGTGGGTCTATGACTCGGCGGGTAAGAAACATCTTGATTGTTATAATAATGTTCCCCACGTAGGGCATTGTCATCCTCATGTGGTGCGCTCGGTATCACGCCAGCTTGCGACCATGAATTCCAACACACGCTATTTATATGAAAACGTTGTGGAATACGCCGAACGTTTGGGGGCAACCATGCCCGGTGATCTATCGTCATGCATATTTGTGAACTCTGGCTCAGAAGCCAATGATGCGGCGTTACAAGTTGCCCGACATATCACTGGAAACCGTGGGGCAATAATCGTAGAAAGCGCCTATCACGGGATCACAGAAACGATTATGGGGCTCTCGCCTTCTATCCAGCCAGTGTTCCCGCCTGTATTACCCGATGATGTTCGTACAATTTCAGATCCCAATAATACGGTTGAGGGGTATATGGAAAGCCTAGATGTGGCGTTGGCAAGCTTGGCGGCCGACGGTAAGGCTCCAGCCGCCTTTATGGTGGATTGCTCTCTCAGCAGCAATGGGATCGCTGATATACCTAAAGATTACCTCCCTTACATCGCCGAAAAAGTACGTGCAGCAGGTGGTTTAATCATTGCTGATGAGGTTCAAATTGGTTTTGGCCGTTCCGGTACGCATATGTGGGGGATTGAAGCCCAAGGCGTGGTGCCGGACATCATAACGCTCGGCAAGCCCATGGGGAACGGCATCCCTATTGGTGCGGCGGTTATGACACCAGATGTTCATCACAGATTTACAAAGGACGTCGACTTTTTCTCGACCTTTGGCGGTAATCCGGTGGCGTGCGCGGCGGCAAATGCAGTTTTAGATGTCATGGAGCAAGAAAACCTGATGGAGCAAGCTTTCCATAACGGAGAGCGCTTACGTAAGGGCATTCGAAATCTAAGCAATCGTTTCCCGCAAATTGGCAGTGTTAATGGCCAAGGGTTATTCAATGGTGTTGAAATTGTCAAAGCAGACGGCAGTCAGGAACCTGATCCCGTCATGACGGACAAAATTGTTAATGGGATGCGTAAGAACGGCGTATTGATCAGTACAGCGAACCCGCATTCTCTTAAAATCCGTCCGCCCATGGCTTTCCGCCAGCATCATGCAGATATTTTCGTTGAGACATTGGAGAAGGTATTATCGGGTCTGGACAGCTAAGTTTTGCTTTTGCCATACTCTGAGAACCAAATTCCTCCGAGAACCAGTACAAGCGCAAACCCGTGATAAATCTGAAACGGTTCGCTTAATACAATAACGGCGAAGATCGAAGCAAATACGGGAACCAGATTAATAAATACCCCTGCCCGGTTCCCGCCAATTTTCTCAACCCCCTTGATAAAGAAGATCTGGGCTAGGAAGGAGGGAAAAATGGTGATCAACGCGACAATCACCCAGCCACGGGTTGAAGGCCAATAGGACCGATCGTAGATGTACTCTGTTATGGAAAATGGCAGCGATACAATAAATGCTGCCCCCGCCATGACTGTAAATAATCCCAACGCTGAAACCGCAGGACGGTTTCTTAAGCCCACGGTGTATGATGCATACATAGAACAGGCTATAAACATTAAAACATCACCGAAATTGAAGGATAACTCGGCCAATTGAGAGAGGTCGCCATGGGAGCTAACGGTTAAGACACCGGCAATTGTAATTAACACGCCGAGAAATTGGATGCGGGTTATGCGTGTTCTGTAGAACATAAAACTACCCAATAATACAAAAACCGGAATGGACCCTTGGATAATACCAATATTGAGCGCGGTTGTTGAATAGGCGGCGGTATAAAATAATACGTTAAATCCCGTAAAACCCAAAAATGCGATGAAAAAGAAAAACAATAACCGCTCTTCAAGGAGTTTCCAATCGCGCCGGATGTATCTATTTGCAAAAACCAACATCAGCATCAACGCCCCCAGCCAACGACAGGAAACAAGCAACATCGGCGGTATTTCACCAATTGCCAACTTACTAAAAACAGCATTTGCCCCCCAACACATGGTGGTGAAGATCAATAAAAGAGAGGCTTGAAGAGTTTGTGACGACTTTGGCATATTAAGACGTAAATATTGAGGCAGGGACTTGCTGCCAAGGGGGATTAAGGCCATCGATTTCGGCAAATACCGGGCAGGATGCATCGTGGGTACCGGGTAGATATCCCGTGCTCATCAAGAATTCGTTGACGATTTCTCCCCCCGTAAAACGAAAGGTTTTTTTGAATAGCTTCGTCCATTGATCGCGGTTGAGGGGGTGTTGGGCATCCAGCCAGCCTTTAAAGCCGCCAAATTCTTCGCGCATGTCAATAATACGATTGGCATTATGGATGATAGAAGCAACTTTGAGTTTGTTTCTGATTATATCAGGGTTACCTAGTAATCTTGTGGTGTCACTCTCCCCATAAGACGCAACTGTATTCACATCAAAACCTTCAAAGGCTTTAAAAATACCCGCGCGTTTTTTCAAAATGATATCCCATGAAAGTCCCGCCTGAAATATTTCCAGAGCCAGTCTTTCCAGCAGAACGCTTTCATCAGAGGTAGGGAAACCATATTCGTGATTGTGATAATGCTGATGAACAGGATTGTCTGCAGCATAATCGCAATAACTGCTCATTTTTAGCTCTCTTCCGGCGGTCGGAAATCGATCATACCAGTGGAGAATGCAGCGTAAAACAATCCAAAGATAACCAATGATATAACCGTGGTTGCTAGGACCTTTTTCAGCATATTGGCTTTTTTGGGCGCGCCTGCGTCCATGCCTTCTTCAATATTGTTGGCATCGATCTTTGTTTTTGCCCCAAAGGGCAGCACCATAAAGATTACCAGCCACCAAATAATGAGATAAATTGCGATTCCGCTTGTTAAGCTCATGTCTGTTCCAATTCTACCAAAGTACCACAGAAGTCTTTCGGGTGTAAGAATAAGACCGGTTTGCCGTGGGCACCAATCTTGGGTTCGCCACTTCCTAAGACCCGTGCCCCACTTTCAACCATCTGGTCGCGTGCAACCAAAATATCATCAACTTCATAACATACATGGTGCATACCACCAGAGGGGTTTTTATCCAAAAAAGCCTGAATGGGGGAGCTTTCACCAAGTGGATACAAAAGCTCTACCTTGGTATTAGGTAGATTAACAAATACCACCGTAACGCCATGGTCGGGTTCGTCTACGGGGGTAGTTACATCGCCGCCCAGCGTATCGCGGTATATGGCGATGGCTGCGTCCAAATCTGGAACAGCGATTGCAATGTGGTTTAAGCGGCCAATCATTATTAGTTCTCCATTCTTAATTAGAAGTTTTAAACACGAACCAAGTGTATATGCACGATGGGTTTTTTATCAAATGCCTTTTTATAAACCCGGCGCATGGCGATGCGGAGAGTGTCAATGACCGCGTCGTCATCTTTTCTATTTTTCTTGGGCAAGGTTTCAAGAGCGTTAGCAATAGCATCGATAATATTGTTTTCTAAATCCGTCTCTCCGCCATCGAGCAAGCCGGAATCTGAAACAATAGGATCATCAAACAATTCCAAATTGCTATTGACCACGACCGTGGCCACAGCCATACCGCTATAGAGTGTTTTGCGCCGATTTCGTACCAGCTTACCGTCCACGGGCACCAAACGTTTGCCTTCTAATGCCAGTCGTCCTGATGGCACTAAATCGACAACCTCTGCCCCGTCTTTGCTGATGGAGACCATGGTGCCATTTCGGGCAATGATGGTTGATTTGACCTGACAGTCATGGGCTAGGTCAGCGTGGGCAATCATATGTCGTGCTTCACCGTGAACCGGGATGGCGATTTGGGGACGGACCAATTGATACATGGCGCTTAATTCATCGCGGGCTGGGTGACCCGATACGTGGACAAAATC
Organism: uncultured Rhodospirillales bacterium; assembly: GCA_965603075.1. GTDB lineage: Bacteria > Pseudomonadota > Alphaproteobacteria > Rhodospirillales > Casp-alpha2 > JABJOR01. Next base: position 56,602 of record CBFDBO010000006.1, read on the forward strand.
ATCCTGCCAATCGATGATTTTAATATCGCGTAGGGCCAGTTTATTTTGTAATTGAGAGATAGAGACCTCATTACCGGGGATAACACGGGAAGAAAAAATCACCGTATCACCAGGGTCAAGTGAAATACGGGGGTGGGCACCACTGGCAATTCGGGAAAGAGCGGCCCTTGGTTCGCCTTGTGATCCTGTGCATATCAGCAGCATTTTATCGCTTGGGATATATCCTGCGTCATCTTCGGTAAGGAATACCATGTCTTCGGGAAGGTAACCTGTCTCGCGTGCCGCATCGATCATGTTTTTCATAGAACGACCAGAGATCACCACGTCCCGTCCATTGTCGCGGGCGGCTTCGGCAATGGTTTTCAATCGGGCAATATTAGACGAGAAACATGAAACAGCGACGCGATTTTTACAACTTGCAATAATCCGGCTTAATGATTCTTTCAAATCCCCTTCGGAGCCTGATGAACCGGGGCTGAAAACATTGGTGCTATCACATACCATCGCCAGTACATCGTTATCACCCAATTCCCGCAAACGTTCCAAATCACTGGCATCGCCAACCACGGGGTCAGGGTCAAACTTCCAATCACCCGTATGAAGAACCATACCTTTGGGCGTGGTTATGGCGATGGCATTGGGTTCGGGGATGGAATGGGTTAGTGTGACTAGCTCGAGACCAAAAGGCCCTAGATTGAATGTGCTGCCCAGCTCGACAATATGGATGGGGACTTTTTTGCCCCAAGATACTTCCGATAATTTTCGACGCAAGATAGAGGCGGTAAAGGGTGTAGCGTAAATCGGGCACTTTAGTTTCGGCCATAAATATGGCACGGCGCCCAAGTGATCTTCGTGGGCGTGGGTTAACACCAACGCAATTAAATTATCACGGCGTTCTTCAATAAATGCCGGGTCAGGCATAATTACATCAAGCCCCGGCATACCGGGATCGGCAAAAGTGACGCCGAGATCAACCATGATCCAATCTGCATCGTCTTCTTGTCCATAGCCGTATAAATTTAGGTTCATGCCGATTTCGCCAGCTCCACCTAAGGGTAGAAACAGTAGTTTATCGTCGTCTGGTGTTGTCATTAATTTTCTTTCGTGGCCGATTTTATAGTATTACGGCGGTGAATTTCTAATAAACCTTTCATGGTGATATCTACATCCATGATATCGAAGATTTCCGTTGCCCCTTCAAACAAGGGAGCCAGTCCCCCGGTGACAATGACTTTCATATCTTCACGGTTATGTTCGGCTTTGATGCGTTTAACCAAGCCTTCGACGAGGCCGACGTAGCCCCAGTAAACGCCGGACTTCATGGCTTCTACTGTGCTGCGCCCAATAACATTGTCGGGGCGTTCGATGGCGATACGCGGTAGTTTCGCGGCTGCTATATGAAGGGCTTCAACACTTAAGTTGATCCCCGGCGAAATGATGCCGCCGATATAATCACCGTCTTCATTGATTACATCAAAGGTGGTGGCTGTACCAAAATCAACGATGATTAAGGGCCCGCCATAAAAAGTATGCCCGGCGACCGCATTAACCAATCGGTCTGCCCCGGCTTCTTCTGGGGTGTCAATAAGTACACCGATACCCAGATCCACGTACTCTTCACCAATGACCCACGGCTCACAATCAAAATAGTTCCGGCACAGTAGCTTGATTTCAAACAAAGCCTGCGGCACCACAATGGCAATGATGCTACCCGTTATATCGGATGGGTTTATTCCTTTAAGCGCCATTAGATGGGTCAGCCAAACCGCATATTCGTCCGACGTACGGGTTGGGCTGGTGGCAATACGCCAATGCCCGATCACGCTATCCCCACTATAAATGGCGAACTTAATATTGGTATTGTTGGCGTTGATGGCCAAAAGCATTTTTTTATTCCGTTATGGTATAAGATCGGGGAAAAATATATCACCAGCATGAATGATGCTGTTTTCGTTCATGTCATCTTCTAACAACATCAATGCACCCGTTTCGTCAATACCTTTGAAAATACCTGATAATTCGTTATTTTCCAGTCTCACGATAATCTTTTTTTCTAAACCCGCGACTCGGGTTAGCCAAATTTTGCGCAATTGGGAAAAACCATCCGACACCCAGATATTTAACCAATGATCAAAGTGATGAATAAAACGTTCTAGAGTTTGCTCGACTGTTATGTCACAAGCGCCGTGATTTACCAAACTTGTTGCTGGATAGGGCGTGTCATCGGGATGGTTTGCTACATTAATACCAATCCCTAAAACAATAGCATGCGGTACCTGGGTATCACTAGGAACGGTTTCCAATAAGATACCAGAGGCTTTTTCACCATCGATTAACACGTCATTCGGCCATTTACAGGCGATTGAGGATTGATCGTCGCAAAGCTCGCCAGCGGTATCAAATATAGCCAGTGCTGCAACGTAGCCTAATTGAGAACATTCAAGGAGAGGCTTTCCGGGCTTGAGAACCAAGGAACAATATAGATTGCCCAATGGGGCATGCCACGCCCTGCCCCGTCTACCCCGTGCAGCTGTTTGTTGCTTCGCCCAGATAACGGTTTTATCGGGTACAGCCAACGCAATATCCATCGCCTCGTCACTGGTGCTGGCAAGGCTTTGAAAGGATATCAGATTGTATCGATCAGGCAGGCTTGTAATGCTTTTATCCACCAATCAAGGATGCCGCAGCCTCAGCCGCAGAATTAAGCAGTGGTGCTGGGTAAAGGATAAAGAATAGCATGAGAACAGCCGTACCGGTTAGGACCAGTTTGATGGGTTTAGAGATTGGATGATCAAACGCGTCACCGGGTTCATCAAAATAAGCAATTTTAATAATCCGCAGATAATAAAACGATCCAACAACACTGGAAAGAACACCAATGATAGCGAGCCAATAAAGTTGTGCTTCAACAGCGGCCATGAAGACATACAGTTTGCCAAAGAACCCAGCAAGCGGCGGAATACCAGCCATAGAGAACATAAAGATGGTGAGCGTCATGGCGAGCAGTGGCTGGCTTTTTGATAGACCCGCTAGATCGGAGATATCTTCGACCATGCGATCACCTCGGCGCATGCACAAGATACAAGCAAACGTGCCAATGTTCATGAATATATAAATGCCCATATAAATCAGTACGGCTTTAATGCCCGCTTCATCACCGATACACAGACCGATAAGAGCAAACCCAATGTGACCGATAGAGCTGTAGGCCATCATCCGTTTGATGTTGGTTTGATTAATGGCGGCAAAGGCCCCCAATAGCATTGAAGCAATCGCAATAACCCATACGATTTGCTGCCATTGGTCAACCAAATCACCAAAGGGACCAATCATCACCCGCATGAAGAGCGCAATAGCAGCAACTTTAGGTGCGACAGCAAAGAAGGCCGTCACGGGTGTTGGAGCACCCTGATAGACGTCAGGTGTCCACATATGGAACGGTACAGCTGAAACCTTGAATGCCAATCCAGCCATCATGAACACGACACCAATGATCACCCCAATTGATGGTGCGCCGTGCGCATGTTCAAAGGTCTCGGCTAAGACGGTGAAGTTGGTAGAGCCAGCAAAACCGTAAATGAGCGAACTGCCGTATAACAACATGCCCGATGCCAATGCACCAAGAACAAAGTATTTAAGGCCCGCTTCGGTAGATTTTATGCTGTCGCGTTTGAAGGCAGCGATCACATAAAGTGACAAAGATTGAATTTCTAACCCGATATAAAGCGACATCAAGTCGTTCGCCGATACCATCATGATCATGCCAAGAGTGGCGCACAGTGCCAAAATACCAAATTCGAAACGCGCCATATGGTGCATTTCCAAGTATTCACGTGAAATCAATAATGTCAGTCCCGCTCCGATGAGGATCAGGATTTTGCTAAAGGTTGCGAACTGATCGATAATAAACAGACCATTAAAGGTGATGGTCTGTTGCCCAGAGACCAACAATACAAACATACCTGTAAGGGCGATAACCACGATGCTCAACGATAAGATCAGGCGATTGACTCGGATATAGTCTGCGGAAGTATCTGATTTCTGGAACACCCCGAGCATCAACAAGGCCATGATAGAACAGGCGAGAAAAATCTCGGGTAATGCGGGGATCAGGTTTGGGGCTTCACTCAGGGGCATCGATCTTAACCTCTTGGCAACCGTTATTGGGCTAGTGCGGCGAGCGTGTTAGCTGCAGCTTGTGCTGTTTGCACGTTTTCAATTAAATTGGCGACGGAGACATGCATAAAGTCCATAAATGAAGGCGGGTAAATACCCATCCACAATGTCAGAACAACCAGTGGTGCAAAAACCACCATCTCGCGTGTGTTCATATCGGCGATTTGCATCAGGTTTTCTTTTGTCATTTTACCAAAGATAACCCGGCGATAAAGGTAGAGCATATAAGCAGCGCCCAGAATAACGCCTAAAGCACAGAATGTGGCAACCCAGGTGTTGACGGCAAACAAGCCAGCCAAGACTAAGAATTCACCCACAAATCCCCCCGTGCCAGGAAGGCCAACAGAGGCCAACATAAAGAGCATGAAGATAAGAGCATACCTCGGCATACGCTCCACCAGGCCGCCATAAGCAGCGATTTCACGGGAGTGGATACGGTCATAAACCACACCGACGATAAGGAACAAAGCCGCTGATACCACACCGTGGCTGAGCATGACATAGATTGCGCCTTCTAGACCTTGGGTGGTGACGGTGAATATACCCGCGGTTACAAAACCCATATGAGCAATAGAAGAATAGGCAATTAGCTTTTTCATATCTTCCTGAGCCAAGGCAACAAGGGATGTATAGATAACAGCGATAATAGAGAGCGCGTATATAAGCGGTGCAAAGTCCATAGAAGCAATTGGCAACATAGGAAGCGAGAACCGCAAGAAGCCGTAACCACCGAATTTCAACAATACACCAGCAAGAATAACCGAACCAGCCGTAGGGGCTTCTACGTGCGCGTCAGGTAGCCATGTGTGAACAGGCCACATGGGAACTTTAACGGCAAAGGAAGCAAAAAATGCTAACCATAACCATGGTTGAATTTCAGGCGCGAAAGAATGGTTCAGCAAAACGGTGATATCGGATGATCCAGCGTCGATATACATCACAAATACCGCGAGCAACATCAATACAGAGCCAAGCAATGTATAAAGGAATAATTTGAATGCGGCGTAGACCCGGCGTACGCCACCCCATATACCAATGATCAAGAACATCGGGATCAGCACAGCTTCAAAGAAGATGTAGAAGACAAAAATATCCAGGGCGCAGAACATGCCGATCATCATGGTTTCCAAAATCAGGAAGGAAATCATGTATTCTTTGACGCGGTCTTTGATGGATGACCAACTGGCCAAAATACAAAGCGGGGTCAGTAATGTCGTCAACAATACAAACAACACGGAAATACCATCAAGACCTAAGTGGAAGGAAATTCCGAAGTCTGGCATCCACTCATATTTCTCAACGAATTGAAAATCAGCTGTACTGGTATCAAATAAAGGCCACAAGAACAGCGATACAATAAGCGTTGTTAGGCTTGTCCAAAGAGCAACATAACGGGCATTTCGAGCAACGATTTTTTCATCACCACGAATGGCAAAAGTAATCAACGCGCCAATGAGCGGGATGGCAATCAGGAGCGACAGGATAGGAAATTCACTCATCATAAATCAACCCACATTTGAGAACAGATACCAGGTAATCAGCACCACAACACCGATCAACATACTGAAGGCATAGTGGTAGAGATAACCTGTTTGAAGGGAGGCCGCGCGTTTGGCCATATGGCGAACGGCTGCTGAAATACCATCGGGGCCGATACCATCGATAATGGTACCATCACCGACTTTCCACAATTGCCGACCCAGATAAAAGCTCGGACGAACAAAAATTTTGTCGTACAGTTCATCGAAGTACCATTTGTTAAAGGAAATGGCATAAACAACGGGCATAGCTTCTGCCAATTTGGCAGGTAAATCTGTACGCTTGATGTAGAAAATATACGCCAGCAAAACACCCAGCACACCAACGACAAGCGGAGAAAGTTTAACCCACAATGGTACGTGATGCGCATTTTCCAAAGCCGGATGGCTTTCCAGGATCAAGATAGCGTTGCCCCAGAATTGTTCGGCGTTTTCGCCAACGAAATTATTATACCCGGCCCAACCAGCAAGCACAGCACCCGTTGCCAGAAACATCAATGGTATAACCATGACTTTGGGGCTTTCGTGAACATGGGCCATAACTTTTTCGTCGGCGCGTGGTTTGCCGTGGAATGTCATAAAAAGTAGTCGCCAAGAATAGAAGGCGGTTAAAAATGCAGCCAATAAACCAAGATAGAATGCATAGTTACCAACGCCCGTATGGGCGCCATAAGCGGCCTCTAATACGATATCTTTGGAATAGAACCCGGCGAATGGCGGCACACCAGCCAGTGCTAAATTACCAATCCACATAAGCGCGTAAGTAACGGGGATTAGTTTCCAGATACCGCCCATTTTACGCATGTCTTGCTCGTCTGACATTGCATGAATGACGGAACCTGCACCTAAGAACAACAAAGCCTTAAAGAAGCCGTGAGTCATTAAATGGAAGACCCCAGCGGAATAGGCAGAAACACCGCAAGCAAAGAACATATAACCAAGCTGAGAACAGGTTGAATACGCAATAACCCGTTTGATGTCGTTTTGCGTACAAGCCACGGTAGCAGCAAAGATAGCCGTAGAGGCACCAACGATGGTCACCACCGCCAAAGCCACATCAGAATATTCAAAGATCGGTGAAAGCCGAGCAACCATAAAGACACCCGCCGTCACCATAGTCGCCGCGTGGATCAATGCTGAAACCGGGGTTGGACCTTCCATGGCATCGGGTAACCATGTGTGCAAGCCAAGCTGGGCTGATTTACCCATGGCACCGACAAACAACAGCAAACAAGCAATGGTCAGTGCGTGGAATTCATAACTGAAGACAACCAATGTGGCTTCGGCTTGAGAACTAGCGGCGGCAAAGATTTCATCTAAGTTTACAGTATCGAAAATCATATAAACCGCGAAGATACCCAGTACGAAACCAAAATCCCCTACTCTGTTGACCACGAAAGCCTTAATAGCCGCAGCATTAGCAGAAGGTTTGTGGTGCCAGAAACCGATCAATAAATAAGAAGCTAGTCCCACGCCTTCCCAGCCAAAGAACATTTGGACTAGATTATCGGCGGTGATCAGGGTCAACATGAAGAATGTAAATAAGCTCAGATAAGCCATGAACCGGGGAACATGGGCATCGTGATGCATGTAGCCAATGGAATAAACATGAACCATCGCCGATACATACGTCACCACAATCATCATGACAGCGGTCAGGGTATCAACTTTTATTGCCCACGATACTTCAAGAGAACCTGAATCGATCCACGTGAATAAGTTAATGGTGGTGGCATTACCGTTTAAGCCAACATCTATAAAGACAAACGTAGAGGCAATGGCAGAACCGATTAAACCAGCACACGTAACCCACTGTGCCATCGTATCGATCTGATGGCTGCGCGCTGTGTCGCTACCATGACGCATGAAGGCAAGAATACCGGCAATAAGAGCGCCAAGTAGGGGCAGGAATACAACGGAAGTTATCATGATATTTCCTAGCCCTTCATCATGTTGACATCTTCAACCGCAATGGAACCACGGTTTCGGAAGTAAATTACAAGAATAGCCAACCCGATGGCGGCTTCAGCCGCTGCTACGGTTAACACAAAGATGGTGAAAACCTGTCCCACCAAATCATGCAGATGCGATGAAAAGGCAACCAGGTTGATGTTCACAGCCAGCAACATCAGTTCAATGGACATCATAATAACGATGATGTTCTTACGATTGATAAAGATACCAAAGATTCCAATGGTAAAGATAATTGCCGCAACCGTCAGGTAATGGGATAAACCGATTTCTAACATTAGATACCCTTCCCTGTTTTGACTTTGACCATTTTAATGGTGTCCTCTGGACGGCGGGCGATTTGATCGGCGATCACCTGTTTGCGAACGCCGGTACGGCGACGATGGGTTAAGACAATGGCACCCACCATGGCGATTAACAGAATTATGCCAGATGCCTGGAATAGGTAGAGATAATCTGTATACAAAATTCGTCCGATCGCGTGGGTATTGGTTAGATCAGCCGGTATGGGGGCCGCTGCCGTTGCAATGGCTTGCGGTGTAATAACCCATCCCCCTAGGACGAGGAATAATTCACCAAGCAAGATCACACCGATCAGTCCACCAATAGGTAGATACCGCAAGAAACCTTGACGCAGTTCAACAAAGTTGATGTCGAGCATCATGACCACAAACATAAATAGAACCGCAACCGCGCCCACATAAACAATGATTAGGATCATCGCGAGGAATTCAGCCCCTAAGAGGATGAACAGCCCTGCTGAATTAAAGAATGCAAGGATCAAGAATAAAACGGAATGAACCGGGTTGCGGGACGAAATCACCATCAGAGCGGAAAAAACAGTGATCGTCGCAAACAAATAGAACGCAAGAGAGACAATCATAACAGCCCCCTTCCGTGCTCTTTTCCATACACTCTTTCGCATACTTTTTCGTATACTGTGTTATGGGTCTTGGTCAGCATATAATTCATGCTCCCCCGGTGCTCCTCATTGATCATCAATTTCAAATTTCGCATGTTTAATTTGTCTCTTTTTATCAGTGCTGCTTAACGGTACGGCGCGTCGGCGTTAATCCGTGCGGCCAGTTCCGTTTCCCATCTGTCCCCATTGGCAAGCAGTTTGGATTTGTTGTACATGAGTTCTTCACGGGTTTCTGTGGAGAATTCAAAATTTGGTCCTTCGACAATGGCATCTACAGGACAAGCTTCCTGACAGAAACCACAGTAGATGCATTTTAGCATGTCAATGTCATAACGGGTTGTACGGCGTGTGCCGTCATCACGCGGGGCCGATTCAATAGTGATGGCTTGCGCGGGGCAAATGGCTTCGCATAGTTTACAGGCAATGCACCGTTCTTCCCCATCGGGATAGCGACGTAAGGCATGCTCGCCACGGAATCGAGGGCTTAAATGGCCTTTTTCATAGGGATAGTTCAGGGTGACTTTCTTGCGGAACATATACCGTAAGGTCAACGCCATACCGGCGAATAATTCTGCTAAGAAGACAGAGCGAATACCGTTTGCAATAAAACTCATAATCCTACTCCTTACCCTGCCATACCGGGGGCCAAATCAAAGCCCACCAGAACACCTGCAACAATAATAACACCGGCCAAAGTTAATGGCAGAAAGACTTTCCAACCCAACCGCATGAGCTGATCATATCTATAACGCGGGAATGAGGCCCGGATCCAGATAAAGACAAACAAACAAAACGCAATTTTAAGGGCCAGCCAAAACGGACCGGGCAACCAATTAAACGGTGCGATATCAAAGGGAGGCAACCAGCCGCCCAAGAACAGGATTGATGTCATTGCTGACATCATGATCATGTTGGCGTATTCCCCAAGGAAGAACAGCGCGAAAGTCATGGAGGAATATTCAACGTTAAATCCAGATACCAGCTCAGATTCTGCTTCAGGTAAATCAAACGGATGACGGTTTGTTTCGGCAACCGTCGAGATAAAGAAGATCACCGCCATAGGCAATAACGGGAATACATGCCAATTGAACAAGCCGTATTCGCCTTGTTGTGCCATTACAATATCGCTTAGGTTTAAAGAACCCACGAGCATGAGCACCGTGATAATGGCAAAACCCATGGCCAGTTCATAGGACACCATTTGTGCCGATGAGCGAAGAGAACCTAAGAACGCATACATGGAGTTAGAAGCCCAACCCGCCATGAGAACGCCATATACACCCAGCGATGACACCGCAAAGATGAAGAGGATGCCAACATTAAGATCAGCCAAAACAAGTCCGGCACTGAACGGGATAACCGACCAAGCCAGTAATGCGAGAATTAAGGTCAGCATGGGGGCCAGGATAAAGACGGCCCGGCTTGCGCCCGTTGGAATGATGGTTTCTTTCAGGAATAATTTTAAACCATCGGCAATAGGCTGCAACAGACCAAATGGACCCACCACATTGGGGCCTTTGCGAAGCTGCATGGCACCAATAATTTTGCGTTCTGCGTACGTCAGATAGGCAACACACAACATAACCGGACCTACAATGGCAACGATCTTAATGATGATCCATGCCAGTGGCCACAATGTGCTATGCCAAAGCTCCATAAAGGTATCAACCATTGGTACCTGTCTTTCCTTGGGTGTTAGTAACATAAACGTCCGTACATTCAGCCATCGTGACTGATGAGCGGCTGATGGGGTCGCTCATATAATAATTATCGATGCTTGAACTGAAGATCAGATCAACCAGATCACCTTTGGTTCCACATGCTTCCAACTTAGCGGGTGAAACAGTATCATAATTGGCAAATACCGGATTGATCTCAATCATGCGCTGGCGTACTTCTGCGACATTGTTGTATTGCAAAGATTTACCGAGGGCATCAGAGAGGGCGCGAATGATTGTCCAATCTTCACGCGCGTCACCCGGTGCAAAGACCGCGCGGGCTGAAAGCTGTACTCGGCCTTCGGTATTAACATAGGTGGCTTCTTTTTCGGTGTATGCAGCACCCGGTAAAATCACATCGGCGACGTGCGCACCGTGATCGCCATGGTGTCCTTGATAAACCACAAAGGCTTTATTGAGGTTTCTATTATTGAAATCATCAGCGGCAAGAAGGAAAACTGTATCGACCTTACCATTTTCGGCACCTGCCAGAATGCCAGCATAATCAAGTCCGCCATCCGTTGGAACAAATCCGATATCAAGACCACCCACACGACCCGCTGCATTATGAAGAACGTTGAAACCGTTCCAATCACCGACAACCATATTATACTTGGTGGCAATTTCATGGGCCAGTGCCAGAATGGCGGCACCGTCTGTGCGCTCAATAGCCCCCATGCCAATGATTAACATTGGACGTTCAGCGCTCTTTAGTACTTTTGCAAAGTCACCTTTGCCTGCGGCTAATTCTTTTAAGACTTCCGGACCGGCACCTAAATTATTGTGTTTATAAGTTAAATCAACATCTGGACCAACGGACGCCACTTGGAACCCACCTTTAATAAAACGCTTACGGATACGCGCGTTAATAATAGGGGCTTCAATGCGGGGATTGGTGCCGATTAACAAACAGGCGTCGGCTTCTTCAATCCCGGCGATTGTTGTATTAAATGTGTAGGAAGCACGGTTGGAAGCATCAAGGGCAGCACCATCACCACGACAGTCCATATTAGAGGAACCAAGAGCTGTCATCAGGTCTTTTAATGCGGTCATTGATTCCACATCAGCTTGATCGCCAGCAATAGCTGCGATTTTGGAGCCGTCTTTACCGTTAACTTGGGCGGCGATGGCCTCGAAGGCTTCGCCCCAAGTGGCTTCTTGTAATTTGCCGTTCTTTTTGACGTAAGGACGATCAAGTCGACGTTTAGATAGACCATCACAGGCATAGCGCGATTTATCACCCAGCCATTCCTCGTTCACGTCTTCATTCAATCGCGGCATAATGCGTAAGACTTCTGCGCCACGGCTATCAATTCGGATAGCGGACCCCACAGCGTCCATTGCATCAATGGATTCAGTTTTGCGCATTTCCCATGAACGGGCTTTATTTGAATACGGTTTAGAGTTTAACGCACCAACGGGACAGACATCGACCAGGTTGCCGGAGAGTTCTGATGCCAAGGCCTTTTCCACATAAGTGCCGATTTCAATATGCTCACCCCGACCAATGGTTCCTAATTCAGGAACACCCGCAATTTCACGAGCAAATCGAATGCAGCGTGTGCATTGGATACACCGGGTCATACTAGTTTTGATCAATGGCCCCATGTACTTGTCTTCGACAATACGCTTTTCTTCTTCAAACTGGGTTTTGTCAGTGCCGTAACCAATGGATTGATCTTGCAGATCGCACTCGCCACCTTGATCGCAAATCGGGCAATCAAGGGGATGGTTGATCAGCAATAATTCCATGACGTTGTTGCGCATTTTGCGCACTTCTGGGGAGTTGGTGGTGATAACCATCCCCTCGCCCACGGGCATTGCGCAAGACGCAATTGGCTTAGGTGCCCGTTCCATATGAACCAGACACATGCGACAGTTGCCCGCTATGGACAGACGCTCATGATAACAAAAACGGGGAATTTCGATGCCAATGGTTTCGCATGCCTGAAGCACAGTCATGCCACCCTCAACTTCTACTTCCTGTCCATCAATTGTCAGCTTTGTCATATTCTACACTCACTCAGCCGCATTGGCCGTTTTGGTGGCCTGAAAATTGTTAATACGTTCTTCCATCTCGGGTCGGAAGTTTTTGATTAAACCCTGAATTGGCCATGCTGCAGCGTCCCCGAGGGCGCAAATAGTATGACCTTCAATCTTACGCGAAACTTCTTCAAGTAGGTCAATTTCGTCAATAGAAGCATTACCGGTTTTCATGCGTTCCATCATGCGCCACATCCAACCCGTACCTTCACGACACGGAGTGCACTGGCCACAACTTTCGTGTTTGTAGAATCGGGACAATCGTGTGATAGCGGCGATCACATCTGTGGAGTTGTCCATGACCATGACGGCCGCTGTGCCAAGTCCAGACTTAACAGCGCTAAGCGCATCGAAATCCATCGTGATCGTTGAACATATGTCTCGGCGGATCATAGGAACGGACGCACCGCCCGGAATGACAGCTTGAAGGTTGTCCCATCCACCAATAACGCCACCAGCATGTTTTTCGATAAGCTCTTTAAGGGGGATGCCCATTTCTTCTTCAACGGTGCAAGGATTGTTCACATGACCGGAAATATTGAAAAGCTTAGTACCCGTATTGTTTGGCTTGCCTAGTCCAGAGAACCAACCGGGTCCACGACGAAGGATGGCTGGGACCACAGCGATGGATTCCACATTATTCACGGTTGTCGGGCAACCCCACGCACCAACGTTGGCGGGGAATGGTGGCTTCAGACGCGGTTGACCTTTTTTGCCTTCTAAAGATTGGATCAGGGCAGATTCCTCGCCACACACATAAGCACCCGCGCCCATATGAATATAAAAATCAAAATCCCAACCAGAACCACAGGCATTTTTACCAATTAAACCAGCGGCGTAGGCTTCATCGACAGCTTTTTGTAGCGCCACACCTTCGTTATAAAATTCGCCACGTATATAACAATACGCTGCGTGCGCTTGCATGGTGAAGCTGGCGATCAGTGCGCCTTCAATTAATTTGTGAGGATCATGACGCAGGATATCACGGTCTTTACAGGTGCCCGGCTCGCCTTCATCGGCATTGATAACCAGATAATGAGGGCGCTCGCCTACTTCTTTGGGCATAAACGACCATTTCATGCCTGTACTGAAACCAGCACCACCGCGACCGCGTAGACCAGAGGCTTTCATTTCATCAATGATGGTTTCGCTGCCGCGTTCTAATATGACCTTTGTGCCATCCCAATCACCACGGGATTGCGCACCCGCAAGTGTGCACTCTTTAAGGCCATAGATATTTGTGAAGATACGATCTGAATCTTTTAACATCAGTTCTTTCCTTCACTATCAATTAGGCTTGTTAATCCACCGTTTGGCTCGGAACTTGAACGACCGTTCTGCGGGCCATGTTTAATGCTTTCGCCGTTTTTGATGGCATTGAGAATGCGATCGACATCTTCTGGCGATAAATCTTCGTAGAAATCATCACCGATTTGCATCATTGGGGCGTTCACACAGGCACCAAGACATTCGGTCTCTGTCATGGTGAACATACCGTCTTCAGACGTGCCGCCAAAATCAGTGCCGGTTACAGATTTACACTTGGATACGATCTCATCGGAACCACGCAGCCAGCATGGTAAGCTGGTACAAATTTGCACGTGGTGTTTACCGACGGGTTTGAGATTGTACATGGTATAAAATGTTGCGACCTCAAATACTCTAATTTCAGGCATGTCGAGGATTTCAGCGACATGAACCATGGCCGCATAGGGTAACCAATTATCATTCTGGCGTTGCGCTAAATCAAGCAGTGGCATACAGGCGCTGGCTTGCTTGCCCTCGGGGTACTTGGCGATATATGCCGTTACCTGTTCCCTGTTTTCAGCCGTGAAAGCAAAGCTTGTCGGCTGGTCCACGGGTTGGTTAAAGGGGCTTGTATTGTGACTATGTTCACTCATCGATCAATCTCACCAAATACGATATCAATAGAGCCAATGTTGGCAACAACATCTGCCAGCATATGCCCTTTGGATAACATTTCCATTGCCTGCAAATGAACAAAGCCAGGAGCTCTAATCTTGCAGCGATAGGGTTTGTTCGATCCATCAGAGATCAAATAAACAGCAAATTCACCCTTCGGGGCTTCAACCGCGGTATAGGTTTCACCCGCAGGAACATGGAAACCTTCACTAAACAGTTTGAAGTGATGAATAAGGGATTCCATGGATTGTTTCATATTGTCACGCTTGGGGGGTGAAATTTTGTTATCTTCCACCTTAACGGGACCACGTGGCATATCAGCTAAGCATTGTTTGATCATTTTAACGGATTCGCGCATCTCAGCGACGCGGATCAGGTAACGATCAAAGCAATCGCCTTTTTTGCCAATGGGAATTTCGAAATCAAGTCTGTCATAAACATCATAAGGCTGAGATTTGCGAAGATCCCATGCGAAACCGCATGCGCGTAAATTAGGCCCCGTAAAGCCCCAGTCGAGAGCTTGCTCAGGTGTTACGACACCGATATCGGCCGTACGTTGCTTGAAAATACGGTTTCCGGTTAAAAGCGTTTCCATGTCATCAATATAACCGGGGAAACGATCCGCCCACGTACCAATGTCATTGATCAGTTCGTCGGTGATATCAAAAGCGACACCCCCCGGACGGTAGTAAGCCATATGCATACGGGCACCACTGGCGCGCTCGCAGAATTCCATCAAATGTTCGCGCTCTTCAAAGCCCCATAACATTGGGGTCATGGCCCCCACATCGATGGCGTAAGAGGTTACATTCATAATGTGATTGAGAATACGGCCGATTTCAGAATACAGCACCCGAATGTATTGACCCCGTAAAGGTGGTTTGATCCCCAGAAGCTTTTCTACGCCGAGCACATAGGCGTGCTCTTGGCATTGTGGCGATGAATAATCGAGGCGATCAAAATACGGAACGGATTGAACGTAAATTTTGCTCTCAATAAGTTTTTCCGTACCACGATGTAATAAACCAATATGCGGATCCACACGGTCGATAACTTCGCCGTCCATTTCCAGAACCATACGAAGTACGCCATGGGCAGCTGGATGCTGAGGACCGAAGTTAATATTGAAGTTTTTAATCTCTTTACCGGACATTAAGAAGCACCTCCGGTCTTGTTTTCTTCCTGCTCATGTGGGGGTTCTTCAATGCGATCTTGAACCCCTTCCCAAGGGCTGAGGAAATCAAAAGTGCGATATTCTTGGGTCATTTGAACCGGGCTATAAACAACACGTTTTAACTCGTCATTATAATGAAGTTCAACATACCCAGAGAGAGGGAAATCTTTGCGTAGAGGATGCCCTTCAAAACCATAATCGCTGAGCAAACGTCGTAAATCGGGGTTTCCAGAGAAATAAACACCGTACATATCCCATGCTTCACGCTCAAACCAACCCGCTGTACTGAAAACGTCGACGACGGAAGGTACAGGTGTATCTTCATCAGTACGGACTTTGACACGGACGCGGGCGTTATGGGTCATGCTCAGCAGGTGATAAACCACATCAAAGCGTAATTCGCGTTCTGGATAATCAACGCCACAAATATCAACTAATTGTTTGAAGTGACAATTGGCATCGTCACGCAAGAATGTCAGCGTTTTAACGATAGAATCACCTTTGGCATGAACAATCAGTTCACCACCGAGCACTTCGGTCGATGTAATACCGTTTGGCAGCGATATTGAGATTATTTCACCCAGTTCTTTAAGCGCAGATTCCATTTGAATGCGGACCCTCTACTCTACTTACTTTATTTCATTAACGCCAAAGCGTTAGATTTTTTTCATTAACGCCAAAGCGTTGCTTTTTTTATAGCATTAACGCCAAAGCGTTCCTGTGCGATTAATCTTTTTCTGTAGCTGCAGAATACCATAAACCAGCGCCTCAGCCGTTGGGGGGCAGCCCGGAATGTAGACATCTACGGGAACAATACGATCACAACCGCGAACCACAGAATAAGAATAGTGATAATAACCACCGCCATTAGCGCAAGAGCCCATGGAGATCACATAACGTGGCTCTGACATCTGGTCATAAACTTTACGGAATGCTGGGGCCATTTTATTGGTCAGCGTTCCCGCCACAATAATAACGTCTGATTGACGCGGGCTGGGACGTGGCACAACGCCAAAGCGATCCAAATCATAGCGTGGCATATACGCGTGGATCATTTCCACGGCGCAACACGCAAGACCGAAGGTCATAGGCCACAAAGAGCCTGTACGGGCCCAGTTCACCAATTTATCAAGATTTGCAACGACAAAGCCTTGATCATTAAGCTCACCCGTAACACCGCGCAGAATTTCATCCTGCAGCGCGCCTTGTGGGATAGGTGTACCACCAGAGATCATATTGTTCTCTACTCCCATTCCAGAGCCCCTTTTTTCCATTCGTAGATAAATCCAATGGTTAGAATAAACAAGAATACCATCATTGACCAAAATCCAAACATCCCGATGCTACCGAGCGAAATGGCCCAAGGGAAAAGGAAGGCAACTTCAAGATCAAAAATGATGAAAAGAATAGCGACCAGATAAAACCGCACATCAAATTTATTACGCGCATCAACGAAGGCATCAAAGCCACATTCGTAAGCGGAGGTCTTCTCAGCATCAGGGTGCTGAGGTACAACGATGTATGACGCGGCAACAGCGCCGCCAGCAACAACAATAGCAATAGCAAGGAAGATAAGGATGGGCAGGTATTCTATTAACAAATCGTCCACTGCGTGCATCCTCCATTAAGGGTTTAGACGGTGCGGATGGCGGGAGTGACGGGACTCGAACCCGCGGCCTCCGGCGTGACAGGCCGGCGCTCTAACCAACTGAGCTACACCCCCATCTCGCATCGTCTTGTACCAAACTTTGAAGCGATGGTTTAGACTACCGTTCGCTTAAGTCAAGCACTGTATACTTTAATAATTTCAATCTTCTGTCTCAGTATTCAGCTTCAGTATTATATACACTGAACTGTACCTATGGACCACCAAATAATGGTTTTTAGGTTGAGATTTTCCAGAATATTTTCATGAAAACCTTAAAGTAAATGGTGGGCGATGAGAGACTCGAACTCCCGACATTCTCGGTGTAAACGAGACGCTCTACCAACTGAGCTAATCGCCCCCCTTGTGGACGGCGACAATCTGATGCAAACAACCCTGTTTGACAAGCCCTGAATTTAAAAAAAATGGTATAAAGTGAATTTTTTTATTTATTCAAAAACAACAGAGTGTTTCAAAGGTCAATGAACGCTTTGTTATTTAGAAAATTGTGCTTAAACAAATGAAAACGGCCGTCGGAAAAACCGACGGCCGCATCATCATTCAGAAATTTTACTGAATTAATTAACAGCTTCTTTTAAAGCTTTACCAGCTTTGAATTTAGGCTGATTAGAAGCTTTAATTTGAATTGTTTCGCCTGTGCGAGGATTCCGACCAGTTGTTGCTTTACGTGCGGCAACACTGAATGTTCCAAATCCAACAAGGCGGACTTCAGATCCGCCCTTAAGCGAACCAGTGATAGAATCGAGTACGGCGTCTACAGCCTTTGCAGCATCAGTTTTTGACAAACCGGAATTATCGGCAACGGCAGCGACTAGGTCATTCTTGTTCAATGGATTATTCCCTCTGATTGAGAAATTGAGTTAAAAAAAACTGGAACGATTATTCTTTCCAGAACCAACAAATTGTACGTTCGTGATGATTAAAAGGTCAACGGAAGAACGCAAAAAACTGTAATTATTCGCAGAATTCGGGGGTTTCATGGGGTTTGGAGTAGAAAAAGGATAAAAAAACACCCTGCAGAGATCATTTGCAGGGTGTTTTTTTGAGTTTTCTAAAGAATCGCTCTAAGTGATTCGGACACTCATGAACTAAATAATAATCTTTTAATGACGTAAAATGCCGTTATCAGAATCATCACTGTCAGATGCTGTCGCGACAATTTCCGAATCATCTTGACTATCTTCGTCCCATTCAATTGATGTTAGAGGGTTTACGAGGGCTTCTTTTAAGACCTCATCTACATCGCTAACAGGAATGATCTTAATATTATCTTTGACGTTATCGGGAATATCAGCCAAATCTTTTTCATTATCAGCCGGTATCAATACTGTTTTAATGCCACCACGAAGGGCCGCCAGTAATTTTTCCTTTAGTCCGCCAATAGGTAAGATTCGTCCACGCAAGGTTATCTCACCTGTCATTGCCACCGTTTTATTAACGGGATTTCCCGTTAAGACAGAAACAATTGACGTAACCATACCAACACCAGCAGAAGGACCATCTTTAGGTGTAGCCCCTTCCGGTACATGGACGTGGATGTCTTTTTTCTCAAACAATGTGGGGATGATTCCAAATTCCGGGGCCCGTGAGTGCACAAATGAACGCGCAGCCTGAATAGATTCGGTCATAACCTCACCCAATTTACCCGTAATGGTCATACGACCTTTGCCCGGCAACATAACAGCTTCAATAGAGAGTAGTTCTCCCCCTACTTCAGTCCACGCAAGACCCGTTGTTACACCAACCATGCTGTGTTCTTCAATCTCACCGAATCGGTACTTACGAATGCCAGAATACTTTTCCAAATTTTCTGGGGTGACTTTGATCGTTTTTTCATTATCCATCAAAATCTCTTTGATGGCTTTACGGGTCAGGTTCGCCAATTCACGTTCTAGATTACGGACACCAGATTCGCGTGTGTAATACCGGATGATATCACGAATGGCATCATCGGTTATGGACCACTCGCCTTCTTTTAGACCATGGGCTTCAATTTGCTTGGTCATTAAGTGACGTTTGGCGATTTCGATTTTTTCGTCTTCTGTGTAACCAGCAATACGAATAATTTCCATACGGTCCAATAAAGGTCCCGGAATGTTTAAGCTATTGGATGTGGTGACGAACATGACATCAGAAAGATCATAATCCACTTCAAGGTAATGATCATTGAAGCTGGCGTTTTGTTCAGGATCAAGGACCTCTAACAATGCAGAGGACGGATCACCGCGCCAATCGTTGCCCATTTTATCGACTTCATCGAGCAGGAATAAAGGGTTAGATGACTTGGCTTTTTTCATACCCTGAATAACTTTACCGGGCATAGAACCAATATAAGTTCTGCGGTGTCCTCGAATTTCAGACTCATCACGCACACCACCCAATGACATCCGAACAAATTGACGCCCTGTTGCCCTCGCAATGGATTTGCCGAGGGAGGTTTTACCAACACCGGGAGGGCCAACGAGACACAAAATGGGTCCTTTGAGCTTACGGGTACGTTGTTGTACGGCTAAATATTCAAGGATTCGTTCTTTGACCTTCTCCAGACCATAATGATCGGCATCCAAAATTGCCTGTGCTTCTTTGATACTTTTCGATCCGCGACTGCGTTTTTTCCAGGGGATAGCGAGCATCCAGTCCAGATAATTCCGCACAACCGTGGCTTCTGCTGACATAGGGCTCATGTTCTTGAGCTTTTTCAGTTCAGCAAGAGCTTTTTCACGGGCTTCCTTGGTAAATTTGGTTTTGGCGATTTTTTCTTCTAGTTCAGAGTTCTCGTCTTTGCCATCTTCGGTTTCACCCAGTTCTTTCTGAATAGCTTTAAGCTGTTCGTTCAAATAGTACTCACGCTGGGTTTTCTCCATTTGGCGCTTAACGCGATTGCGGATTTTCTTTTCAACCTGCAAAACCCCAATTTCGGATTCCATAAAGCCATAAACCCGTTCCAACCGTTCGTTGATGGTTCCCGATTCTAAAAGTTCCTGTTTTTCAGAAATTTTTAGGGCCAAATGAGAAGCAATCGTATCGGCTAGCTTGCTAGGATCTTCAATTTGGTTAATAGAAACGAGGGCTTCCGGCGGTGTTTTTTTATTCAATTTGATATATTGTTCAAACTGACTAACGACAGAACGAGACAATGCCTCAAGTTCCTGAGTGTCGGCACCGTCATCTTCGATGATCAATGCCTCAGCTTGGAAGAACTCAGGATTGTCGTGATATCGCACAATCTTTGCACGCTGGGTTCCTTCGACGAGAACTTTTACCGTTCCATCAGGTAATTTCAACAACTGTAGAACCGTGGAAATGGTCCCTACTTCATAGATTTCATCCGAATTAGGGTCGTCTTGCGTGGCGTTGCGCTGAGCAACCAAAAGAATTTGTTTATCTTCTTTCATGACATCTTCAAGCGCACGGACAGATTTATCGCGGCCGACAAAAAGCGGCACGATCATGTGCGGAAAGACAACAATGTCACGAAGCGGAAGGACGGGGTATAGCGTTGGGGACGCAATCGACTGCATATTAATCTCTTTTTTTGATGTTGATGACTGATTCTAGGCGAATAAACCTTAAATGCTCAATAAAGCTGCGAATTAAGACTGATTACAGCTTAACTTAACATAAAAGTGGTTCGATTTGTCGGCGAATACAAGTGCTAAAGCGGTAAAATAGTGCAAAAAGCAACATTTAGCTCTTAAAACGTGAATTTTTCACGATAAAGAACTTAAACGTAACGAGTGCATCGCCTGTGTTTAGAGCAAGAATATTGGTTTAGTACGAGTATATTGGTTTTCTAAGAGCGTGAACGCATTGATTGAGAGCAGCTTAAGCGCTGCTTTCAACATCGTCTCTGCGTTCAGAATAGATAAACAGTGGTTTTGCATTGTCTTCAGCAACTTCTTTGTTGATGACAACTTCTTCCACATTTTCCATGCTGGGCAAATCGTACATTGAATCCAATAGAATATTTTCCATTATGGACCTTAGACCACGAGCACCTGTTTTACGCTCAACGGCTTTTTCTGAAATCTTATCGAGTGCGCCTTCTGTAAAGGTCAGGTTCACATCTTCCATTTCAAACAGGCGTTGGTACTGTTTAACCAAAGCGTTTTTAGGCTGGGTTAGAATCTGGATTAACGCATCTTTGTCTAGGTTTGTTAGGGTTGCCAGGACAGGCATACGACCAACAAATTCTGGGATAAGACCAAATTTTAATAAATCTTCTGGTTCGATCTCGGTTAAGACTTCACCTGTTTGGCGTTCATCAGGGGATCGCACATCAGCACCAAAGCCAATGCCCTTACCTTTACCGCGTTCAGAAATAATTTTCTCTAAGCCTGCAAAAGCACCGCCACAGATAAACAATATGTTCGTTGTATCAACCTGTAGGAATTCTTGCTGTGGATGTTTACGACCACCTTGGGGGGGGACGCTGGCAACCGTGCCTTCCATAATTTTCAAAAGAGCTTGCTGTACGCCCTCACCGGATACATCGCGTGTAATAGAGGGGTTATCAGATTTACGAGAAACTTTGTCTACTTCATCGATATAAACAATACCGCGCTGAGCGCGTTCGACGTTATAATCTGCAGACTGCAATAGCTTTAGAATAATATTTTCTACATCTTCACCCACATAACCAGCTTCGGTCAGCGTGGTGGCATCAGCCATCGTGAAAGGAACATCCAAAATACGAGCAAGAGTTTGCGCGAGCAGCGTTTTACCACAACCGGTTGGACCGATAAGCAAAATGTTAGATTTCGACAGTTCAACATCAGAGGCGTTCTGGCTGTGATTAAGACGTTTATAGTGATTGTGTACAGCCACAGAGAGCACCTTTTTGGCATGGTCCTGCCCAATGACATAGTCATTCAAAACGGTGCTGATATCTTGTGGTGTTGGAATGCCGTCGCCCGTAGTAACAAGCGAAGTTTTATGTTCTTCACGGATAATATCCATGCATAATTCAACACATTCATCACAGATGAATACTGTAGGACCAGCAATTAACTTACGGACTTCATGCTGAGACTTTCCGCAGAAAGAGCAGTATAAAGTGTTTTTTGTGTCGCTACCGCTGGTCTTACTCATGGGTTCTCCAAACATTTCACGCTGTTAATAATCATTAATTTATTCAAGCGCTATTTTCATTTTATAATAACCGCTGCCAGTATGCTCGGACAAACATATAATGCATGTTTATCAAAACGGCATATTAGCCACAGGTTAACTAATGAGCATATAAGCTCATATCACCGAATGAGCAATACATGTAAAAAATCAATAGGAGGTTAATTTAGTCTGATTTAGTATCAGAAGAATCATCGTCGTCATTTTCGCTTTCAGGACGACGGGTGACAACTTCATCAACCAAGCCGAAATCTTTTGACTCTTCTGGGCTCATGAACTTATCACGTTCTAAAGCGTCAGCAATGACATCAAAATCCTGCCCTGTGTGTGTGACATAGATGTTATTTAAGCGTTCGCGTAAAGAAAGGATCTCCTTAGCATGGATTTCAATATCCGATGCTTGACCTTGGAAGCCACCGGATGGTTGGTGAACCATGATACGGGCATTTGGTAAGGCATAGCGTTTACCGGGCGCACCAGCACACAATAACAATGACCCCATGCTGGCTGCTTGACCAATACACACGGTGGAAACATCTGGGCGGATATATGACATGGTATCATAAATCGCCAAACCAGACGTCACAACCCCACCGGGTGAGTTGATGTAGATAGAAATATCTTTATTGGGGTTTTCAGATTCGAGAAAAAGAAGCTGCGCGCAAATCAAACTGGACATATGATCTTCGACCACACCGGTTAGAAAAATAATGCGCTCTTTAAGCAACCTTGAATAAATATCATAGGCGCGCTCACCTCGGTTGGTGGTTTCTACCACCATGGGAACCAAAGTGTTCATGTAAGTATCGACGGGATCTCTCATGATTGTAACCTATACTATTATTTCAGATAACGCTTATATATGCCTGAAGCGCTGTTCTTTAAACCTTACTTAGTCTTCTTTTTTCTTCTCAGCCGGCTTTTTCTTTGCTGCGGGCTTTTTCTTAGCAGCGGCTTTCTTTTTAGCGGGCTTTTTATCAGAAGCATCATCGGGATCAGCCATTAGCTCATCAATTGAGACTGGTTTGTCGGCAATTTTGGTAAGCTCGAGGATGAAATCGACCACTTTATCTTCATAAAGAGGCGCGCTGAGTTGTTGCATCGCATCAGGGTTCGTGCGGTAGAATTCCAAAACTTGTTGTTCTTGGCCCTGATATTTTTGGGCTTCGGCAAACATTTTCTGATTAATTTCTTCCTGTGTAACCTGGATGTTATTTGTACGACCAACCTCTGAAAGCAAGAGACCAAGACGGACACGACGATTGGAGATTTCTTTGAAATCTTCTTTGTGTTCGTCATCAGACTTGTCTTTATCATGATCGTCTAGCGTACCAGCATCACGGGCTTGTTCATACTGAGACCAGATCGCATTGTATTCGTCATCAATCATGCCCTGCGGTGATTCGAAATCATGCGCAGTATAAAGCTCATCGAGCAATACGCGCTTCAAACGCATGCGTGAAATTTCAGCAAATTCACGTTGACGGTCTTCACGAATGGCATCTTTAAGCTCAGTGAGGTTTTCTTTACCGAATTTTTTGGCAAGTTCGTCATCAATAGCCGAGGGGGCTGTTTCGCGAATCTCTTTAACATCAACGGCAAATATAGCGTCTTTGCCAGCCAAGTCCTCTGCGCCGTATTCGGCAGGGAACGTCACTTTAACCTCAACATGATCACCCGCTTTGGCACCAATAATTTGGTCTTCAAAGCCGGGAATAAAGCTACCGGAACCCAGTTCTAACTCGAATGCTTCGCCAGCACCGCCGGGGAATTCAACATCATCAACTTTACCAACAAAATCAATAACAGTGATATCGCCTTCCTTGCTTTTACGCTTGGAAGTGATGGGTTCGGAGGATTTGTGCATTTCGGCAAGGCGTTCGACTGTTTCATCAATTTCCTTGTCGTCAACTTTAACAACAAAACGGTCCAATTTGATTTTAGAAAAATCAGTAGGAACAATTTCAGGAATGATATCAAATCCGATGGTATATTCCAGATCACCACCCTCTTCGAAGGTAACAACTTCGATTTTGGGTTGACCAGCAGGACGCAAATCACGTTCGGTGATCGCAGCCGTTGATGATTCGTTTACGGCTTGTTCCAGAATTTCACCACGCAGGCTGTCGCCATAACGTTTACGAAGCAATGCTGCGGGTACTTTGCCGGGACGAAAGCCTGGCATTTTAACCGTTTTAGCAAGCTCTTTAAGACGCGTGCTGATTTTATCTTCGATATCCGCGGCCGGTACTGATACTGTGAATTCCCGGCGGAGGCCTTCGTTTTTGGTCTCTGTTACCTGCATGTTTCCTCATCAAACTTAAAATGTAGCGATAACGCCGTATTCAAAAACGGCAAAAAATTCGAATGCGCCTATACTCGATTCGAAATGTTGGTGCGGGCGAGAGGACTTGAACCTCCACGGCTTGCGCCACAGGTACCTAAAACCTGCGTGTCTACCAATTTCACCACGCCCGCTTAACAACAATTCCAAATACAACGTATTTGCGGATGCCGCACTCTATACAATTAGAATAGAGTGTCAATTGCATCAAAGCCTCTGAGAAGAGCTTTTTATGCGGTTTTTGCATTTAATTTTAATATTAGGGTCGTTTTGATAATGCTCGAACGCTCGTAGACAACGCAACAGTACCTTTTGCCTTGTAATTTTCGTGATTCTTTTCGATGTCACCGCGTTTATAAAGATAATTAATCATCAACCCAGCAGACTGTTTTAATCCTTTGCCCGATTTATCCCCCATCCAGTTCAAAGATTCCATTCTTGCACCATTAGATAGATGGAAGTGAGCTACAGGGTCTTTGGCTGTTAAGCCTCGCCTTTTCTGTTGGGTTAAGTACCTTGCGCAAATTTGCATAAGGGGGGCTTTTAAGACCTCTAGATACTTAGCTTGGTCGGGCCATTCTCCAGAGCCCAGAAGATCAAGCAGCTTATCCTCCCCAAGGGCTTTCAACGTTTTATGCTCACTATCACTGAGCAATTGGTCTTTGTCATCTTCGATGGTTTTAACAAGCCATGGTAAGAATCCAGGTATGGGAGACAATGTTGCGTAGGTTTTGATAGCGGGGAATTCTCCCGACAGGTGCTCCACCACGCGTTTGATCAAGAAGTTTCCAAAGCTGATACCCGCAAGACCTTTTTGAGCATTTGATATAGAATAAAAAATTGCTGTGTCTGCTTTGGCGGTATCTTGCAAGGGGGCATTTTCATCGAGTAAATCATGAATGTTTTTCGCCAAACCGTTAACCAAGGCAACCTCAACAAAAATTAAAGGTTCTTCCGGCATGCGCGGGTGAAAGAAAGCGTAACATCGACGATCTGAATCCAAGCGATTCTTTAAATCATCCCAACTGCGAATTTCATGAACGGCTTCATAAGCGATCAGTTTCTCAAGTAAAGCAGCCGATGAATTATCCCAAGTGATTCGGCGTAATTCAAGAAAACCAATATCAAACCACAATGTAAACAATGTTCGAATATCCCGGTCCAATGCTTTTAAAGCCGGGTTGGTTTTAAGGAGGGGTAATAGTTCTGCCCGAAGATCAACGAGGAACTTCACCCCTTCCGGAAGGGCATTGAACTGTGTCAGGAGTTTTATGCGAGGGGCTTCCAGTAAAGAGCGGAGCTGGTTTTCAACCTCTCGCTTGTCATTATCATTTTCGCAATTGGCCAATTGTGTAGCGGCTTGATGGACCCGTTCATGATCCACATCGAAATCTTCAGCCATAATACGCACGAATTCAGCTTTTCCCGTAGGGTCGAGCGCCATATACACCCGCCCGAGGGCTGCTGCTCTGCTCCTTGCTGAGACTTCGCCGCCTTTTGCTTCGAGGCAATCGTGCATTTGGGATTTTAGTTTATCCGCGTCGTTTTGCGGTAAATCAGGTCGCAAGCTAGCAGCCGAAGCATCATACTCACTTCCTGCAATAATTTGCCACGCTGAACGTGCATGATTGAGGGTTTTACTCAGAAAGCTTGTGGTGGTCAGTTCATCACTCATTTGGGGTTCCTGATATTTTGTATTATGTCTGGCAATATTTCACATAGATCTTCGGCGATCAAACCGGCCCCAATTTTTTGAGCGCATTCTCCGTGCATCCACGCCCCCATACAGGCAGCTTCAAAGGCTGGCGTACCTTGGGCTCGCAAACCAGAGACAATTCCTGCCAACACGTCCCCTGCCCCTGCTGTTGCCAGATCGGGTGGCGCGTTTGTATTAATGACAGCGCGGCCATCAGGGGCAGCAATAACAGTGTCGTGACCTTTTAACAGGACGACTGAGTTGGATGATTTTGCGGCGTATCTGGTGCGGTTGAGTTTATCGCCCGTTACACTAAAGAGCTTTGCAAACTCCCCTTCGTGCGGCGTTAAAATACAGTTTGGATGTAAGTGTTGTATGAGTTCATTTGGGTCGCTTGCAAAGACACTTAGGGCGTCGGCGTCAATGACCACTGCCTTACCAGACTGTAGAGAGGCTAAGGTAAACTCTTTTGTTCGCGCCGTCAGCCCGGCACCGGGACCAATGACCAGAACATTACGTCGTGGGTCCGTCAGCAGGTCAACAAAATCAGAAAGATTATCAACAACATTTACAAGCGTACCGGGATCAGCGGAAGCATATACATCAAAGCTTTTGGAGGAACAAAGAATTGATGATAACCCGGCCCCGCTTCGACGGGCGGCTCTCGCTGCTAACCTTGCAGCCCCCATCATGGTGGCCCCGCCATAGACACTTACGTGTCCACGGCTATATTTATGATCTGTTGTAGTGGGTATAGGGTAAGTTTTGAGCCACAGCTTTGGCGTATTATAGAATGTCGTGGGTTTTATTGTATCAAATACGTTGTTCTGTATGCCGATATTGGTAATAAGAAGCTCTCCACAGTTTCCGGCTCCGGGATGCAACAAGTGTCCCGGTTTTTTACAAAAGAAGCTGACGGTGTACTTCGCATTGAAAGCCGTGCCGAGAATTTCACCGCTATCACCCGAAACTCCACTTGGTAGATCCACACTGATACAATCTAATTCCAGAACATTGATTTGTTTAATCAGATCAGCCACCGGCCCATCGATGGGCCGGGTTAGTCCCGCGCCAAAGATGGCATCGATAATAATTGGATTGTCGTTGAGATTTATTTGATCAAAGTCGAGGGTTTCTCCCTTAAATTCGTTCACCCACATCGTGGCATGGTGGGCGGTATCGCCCTTCAAATCATCTATAGCAACAAGACAATGCAGCCGGACATCCCATCCGTATTGTTCTAGATACCGGGCGGCAACAAACCCGTCGCCACCGTTATTGCCCGGACCGCACAGAATTAAAACAGGTTGATTGGTATATTTAAGCACCAACGTATCGGCAACTGACTTGCCAGCGGCGTCCATAAGGGTAATTCCACTGACCCCCGCTGCTATACTGAGGGCATCGGCTTGATACATCTGAGAAACGCTTAATACGCAATTGATTGAATTATTTTTCATAATGACGTTGTGGCTACCTTTTCATTCCCTGTATATAGTCAGGATACAGTATTAAATTCAATTCTTACCTTTTAATTATTACCCTTCAAATCATAACCATGGTCCACAATTATGACACATGATAAAAAATTCAGTGATGTTGAAATCATCAACAATAAACAAGTCTTCAACGGCTACTTTCAAATGAATGAATACCATTTGCGTCATCGTACCTTTGAGGGGGGGTGGAGTGATGTACTATCGCGTGAAGTTTTTCAACGAGGGGCGGTAGCCGCCGTTCTACCCTATGATGTTGAACGTGATAAGGTTGTCTTGATTGAACAGTTCAGGCCGGGTGCTTTTGCTGCATGTGAAAGCGGTCCTTTATTGACGAAAGAGGATAGCCCTTGGTTAATCGAATGTGTCGCGGGTGTTGTAGAAGAAGATGAGCTGCCTGAAGATGTTGCAAGGCGAGAATTGATAGAAGAAGCCAATTGTGAAGCCATTGATATTTTTCATGTAAATACATTTCACATTTCTCCGGGAGCGGTTAATGAAGCCCTAGCGCTTTATTGTGCAAACGTAGACAGCAGCACCGCCAAGGGTATTCATGGGCTTGACCATGAAGGAGAAGATATCAGGGTGTTTACAGTGGCCCCAGAGACCGCCTTTGAATGGGTCGATCAAGGTAAAGTGACCAATGCCATGACCATCATCGCTTTGCAATGGTTTGCGTTGAATTATGATAAAGTTCGTAAACGGTGGGGCTAAACCTTGTTTCACGCCCTTGTATCAAAGCATGGCTGGATTATATTAATAAATTCATATTTAAGTTCAGGACAAAAAATGACTATTCGTAACGGTTTTATTGGAACTATAGGCAACACCCCCCTAATCCGCTTGAACAAAGCATCGGAGATGACGGGTTGTGAAATATTGGGTAAGGCAGAGTTTCTCAATCCAGGTGGGTCGGTCAAAGACCGGGCTGCTCTTTCTATCATTCGGGACGCGGAAAAGCGCGGCACCTTGAAACCCGGCGGAACCATTGTTGAAGGAACGGCGGGTAATACCGGGATCGGCCTTGCGTTGGTTGCCAATGCGCTGGGTTATAAGACGGTGATCATTATTCCTGAAACCCAAAGCCAAGAAAAGAAAGACATGATCCGTTTGGCCGGCGCGGAGCTCATTCAAGTGCCTGCCAAGCCTTATAAAGATGATGGAAATTATGTAAAATACTCTGGTCGTTTGGCTGCTGAACTGAATGAGAAAGAACCCAATGGGGCTATTTGGGCCAACCAATTTGATAACGTCGCAAACCGACAAGCTCATTATGAAGGAACCGGACCCGAGATCTGGGATCAGACCAATGGATCTGTTGATGGGTACGTTTGCGCCGTGGGCAGTGGTGGAACGTTGGGTGGTATATCGATGGCGCTTAAAGAGCGCAATAAGGATGTTGTCATCGCTCTTGCCGACCCCATGGGGGCAGCGCTGTATAATTTTTACAAACACGGTGAACTTAAATCCGAAGGCTCATCCATTTCCGAAGGCATTGGACAAGGACGTATTACAGCTAATTTAGAAGATGTGGTTGTCGATGATGCTTTCCAAATACACGATGATGAAATGCTCAATACTATCTTTAGCCTGTTAAAGGACGAAGGGTTATGTTTGGGCAGTTCAAGTGGTATTAATGTTGCCGCAGCCATTCGACTAGCCCAGCAAATGGGACCGGGGCATACGGTTGTGACGGCCTTATGTGATTCTGGAACGCGCTACCAAAGCAAAATTTTTAATCCAGAATTTTTGAAATCCAAAAACCTACCGGTACCGGATTGGTTATAATTATTTGTACTAAATTGAGGGTATACTTATGAGTTATTCAAACGCCAAATCACTTGTTTCAACGGACTGGCTTGCTGAACATATCACAGCGCCAGATGTACGAACGGTTGATGCCACATGGTTTATGCCAGCAGCTAACCGTAATCCGAGAAACGAATTTGAAGCAGAACATATTCCGGGTTCCGTGTTTTTTGACATTGACGTGGTCGTTGATGATAGCACCCCCCTGCCCCATACAATGCCAAGCCCTGAGAAGTTTTCAAGTGCGATGCGTTCATTGGGATTGGGTGATGGTAACCGTATCGTAGTTTATGACAATAACATGGGGATGGCAGCTCATCGTCTTTGGTGGATGCTGCGTGTGTTTGGTCATGAAGATGTGGCTGTATTGGATGGTGGTATCAAAAAATGGATCGCTGAAGGCCATGCCACCAAAGATTTGAGCGATAATCCGGGGCGACGGCATTTTACGGCACAGGTTAATAATACGTTGGTACGTTACCGTGATCAGGTTTTGCAAAACGTGGATAGCAAGCGGGAACAAGTCATTGATGCCCGTCCCTCAGATCGCTTTAATGGTACAGTCCCAGAACCAAGAGCCGGATTGCGTTCCGGTCATATCCCGGGCAGTTTTAGCACCCCTTTCCAGCATGTTATGGATATGGAAAATTTTGCCACCATGCGCCCCGCCTCTGAGATTACGAAATTCTTTGAAGATGCTAATGTCGATTTATCAAAACCGATTATCACAACGTGTGGTTCCGGCGTGACGGCATCTTGTCTTACGTTCGCCCTCTACCTGATCGGAAAAGAAGACGTTTCTGTCTATGATGGTTCATGGTCTGAATGGGGGGGCGATGAAACTTGCCCCATTGAAATATAGAATCGAAATATAGAATCGAAGTATAAAGTCGAAATATAATTATGAGCGACACTAAATCAGAAATTAAAAAAGTTGAAAGCGTCATTACCTATTTGGAAATGACCCAGCAACCCGTTTCGCCCACACCCCCCATGCCCGCTGAGAAAATAGCGATCATGCGGGCTGAAAACCCGACCGTTGATTTCTATCGTTATCTTTATAAAACAGTCGGCGAAGAATGGTTGTGGTGGGAGCGTCGAACTTGGAGCGACGAAAAATTATTCTCCATCATCAGCGATCCCAAGGTTGAGATTTATGTGCTGTATGTTCGGGGCGTACCCGCGGGGTATTGTGAACTAGACTGTCGTAACTCTAAAGCCATTGAAATATTTTTCTTTGGTTTAATGAAGGGCTTTATCGGTCGTGGCTTTGGTAAATATTTTTTACGGTGGACGATCGATCAAGCATGGGATCATCATCCTGAGCGCGTTTGGGTGCATACCTGTACGGAAGATCATCCCAATGCCCTGCCTACGTACCAGAAAGCTGGATTTGTACCCTACGCCCAAGAAACCGAAGTGATCGATGATCCGGTCGCCGTGCTGGCACAATATAAAGAAAGTTAAACGGAATGGTGACGTCAACTGAAGTTGTTTTATTTGATATTGGTGGCGTTTTAATACGTTTGGCTGGTGTTGATGCCTGGAAGAAATTAATCGGCATTGATGATGAAGCAGAGGTTTGGCGACGTTGGCTGCATTGTCCTGTTGTAAAAGAATTTGAGCGAGGAAATTGTAGTTCCCATGATTTCTCAACCCGCATGGTAGAAGAACACAATTTGTCACTAGAACCGCAAGACTTCCTTGCCGCATTCAAGAGCTGGCCCTCAGGCTTTTATGAAGGCGCCCAGAAGGTTGTAAGTGATGTGGTCGACCACGTTCGTGTTGGATGTTTTTCAAATACCAGCGATGTTCATTGGGAGACACAGACCGATAATCAAGAGCTTAAAGGTTTATTCGATATTCATTTCTTATCGCACAAAATGGGAATGGTTAAACCTGACGCTGAATCATTCCATCACGTTATCGAGGAATTATCGTGTGCTGCCGAGGCCATTCTATTTCTTGATGATAATATTATTAATGTAGATGCTGCGCGGGCGTGTGGCATTAATGCCCATATTGCCAAAGAACCTTCTGGCGCGCGTTCTGTGCTCGAAAGCCATGGGTTGCTAAAATAATTATAATCCAGAATCAAAAACGCCGGACCAATTTAATGATCCGGCGTTATATGAAAGCTCTAAATTCTTAGTGTAGGATTTGGCTGAGGAACAATTGCGTTCTTTCTGATTTTGGATTGTTGAAGAATTCTTCTGGTTCGTTTTCTTCAATAATTTCGCCACCATCCATAAAGATGACGCGGTTTGCAACGGTTCGTGCAAAGCCCATTTCGTGGGTTACGCAGATCATGGTCATGCCTTCTTCGGCAAGCTGGACCATGGTATCTAGAACCTCTTTGATCATTTCTGGATCAAGGGCAGATGTGGGCTCATCAAATAACATAACACGAGGGCTCATGCACAGAGACCGCGCAATGGCCACACGTTGTTGCTGTCCACCGGAAAGCTGGCCCGGAAACTTAAGCGCTTGTTCTGGAATTTTAACGCGCTCTAACATCTTCATGGCGGTTTCTTCTGCTTCTGCTTTGGGAACTTTACGAACCCAAATCGGGGCCAATGTCAGATTTTCAAGTACCGTCAAATGCGGAAACAAATTAAAGTGTTGGAACACCATGCCGACTTCACGACGGATCGCGTCAATTTGTTTCAGATCATTGGAAAGCTCGATGCCATCGACAATGATCGTGCCCTGTTGATGTTCTTCAAGACGGTTAATGCAGCGTATCATTGTTGATTTACCAGAACCAGAGGGTCCACAAACAACAATACGTTCGCCTTTATTAACAGTCAGGTTAATGTCCTTAAGGACATGGAAATCGCCATACCACTTATGAACACCGTCAAGACTAATCATGACGTCCTCAGAGACTGTCATCTCTTTTATGGGGCGTTTTAGTTCTTCTGTTGCTACGCCGTCTGCCATGTTTTCCTCCAAAAATAAAATCAATAGAATTCAAATAAAGTTCAAAAGTTAAGCTAATGCCCGGTATGTAATTTCTTTTCGAGATGTACGCTGTAGCGTGACATGATGAAACAGAAGAACCAGAAGACAAAACCGGCAAACACATAAGCCTCTTCCGATAAAC
Organism: uncultured Rhodospirillales bacterium; assembly: GCA_965603075.1. Classification (GTDB taxonomy): domain Bacteria; phylum Pseudomonadota; class Alphaproteobacteria; order Rhodospirillales; family Casp-alpha2; genus JABJOR01. Next base: position 89,314 of record CBFDBO010000006.1, read on the forward strand.
CGAGCCATTTAGGATTGGTAATGGCGGCTTGTGCGGAACCAAGCAAATCAAACAAGCCAATAATGGATACCAGTGTTGTATCTTTGAATAAGCCAATAAAGGTGCTCACAATAGCCGGGATAACAAGCTTTAACGCTTGTGGCATAATGATCAGCCACATGGTTTTCCAATAGGATAAACCAAGCGCACCAGCCGCTTCATACTGACCTTTTGGAATTGCCTGAAGACCACCACGGACAACCTCTGCCATATAAGCCGATGAGAATAATGCCACACCGATTAAGGCTCTGAGGAGTTTATCAAAGTTCACACCTTCTGGAAGGAATAATGGGAACATAACCGATGACATAAACAAGACTGTAATAAGCGGTACACCACGCCAAATTTCAATAAAGACTACACATACAGCGCGTACAGCGGGCATATGAGATCGTCGCCCAAGGGCCAAGACGACACCGATGGGGAGAGAGGCAACAATACCTGTAACGCCCACAACCAAGGTTAGGAATAAGCCACCCCATAAAGGTGTTTCAACAATTGCTAACCCAAATGATCCACCGTAATAAAGAAAGAAGCAGATTACCGGGAAGACCACTAATAGATAAATTGAAATCCATTTTTTAAAAGGCGTTCCGGGAACGATGAGAGCCAATAATGGAATACCGCCAATAATGTAGGATAAATTAACGCGCCATAATTCTGGCACTGGAAAACGTCCATACATTAAAAATTTGAACCATGCACTGATAAATACCCAGCAAGCGCCATCGTCCACACAGCTATCTTTGGCGAGCTCTCCCGTGAAGGTTGCTGAAAAGAATGCCCAATCCAATAAGGGAGGCACGCTTATATAAATCAAATATAGGCTAATGATGCTAAGGACTATATTGGTGGGGGTTGAGAATAAGTGTTCGTGTAACCAACCGACAATACCACCGGTCGTACCCGGACGAGGTAAATCAGGATGCTCACCAACAACATAATCGAGTTTTTTTATTTGATCTGTCATGTCATTGCTCCCTTCATCGCTCTACTAGCGCCATTTTATTGTTGTACCAGTTCATGAATGCAGAGATCCCTAAACTTAGCGTCAGATAGACAGCCATTGTAATTGATAGCACTTCGATCGCTTGACCGGTTTGGTTTAATGATGTGCCGGCAAAAACAGATGTCATGTCAGGATAAGCAATGGCCGCAGCCAAAGATGAGTTTTTGGTTAAGTTCAAATATTGACTTGATAAGGGCGGGATAATAACCCGCAGGGCCTGTGGTATGACAACCAATCTAAGGGTTGGGTTTTTACGTAACCCCAAGGCACCAGCGGCTTCAGTTTGCCCCTTGCTGACAGCCGTAATCCCCGCTCTAACAATCTCAGCGATAAACGCCGCTGTATAAATTGAGAGAGCGAATGAAAGAGCAATAAACTCTGGAATAATGACCATGCCACCTTGGTAATTAAAGCCCTTAAGGGCAGGATAATCCCAAGCAATGGGAAAGCCAGAAACGGCAAGTGCGACGAACGGTAATCCAATTATCAAGCCTAACGCTGTGAAGAAAACGGGGAATTGTTGCCCCGTTTGATCTTGGCGTTTATGGGCCCACCGCGCAACAACGATGGTGGCAATGATACCAACAATAAAGGCGATAATGACAAGGAAAAAGCCAGATTCAGGTATAGGGCTCGGGGAATAAATCCCCCGATTGTTAACAAAGAAACTGTCAAGAAATTCCAAGCTTTGTTTCGGGCCTGGTAGATTACGTAATACACCAAAATACCAGAAAAATATTTGTAAAAGAAGCGGTATATTTCGAATGATTTCGATGTAAACCATCGCAATATTTGAGACCAACCAGTTATTTGAAAGTCGCGCTACACCAATAATAAAGCCTAAAGCCGTGGCAAGAAATATCGAGAAAACTGAAACAACAATAGTATTGTATAAACCAACAAGGAACACGGTTCCATGGGTACTGGACTCGCTATACTCAATGAGCGTCATAACAATGGCAAAGCCAGAGGCCGTGTTAAGGAAGTCAAAACCCGATGCAATACCTTGACGTTCAAGGTTATCAAGGGTGTTCCCTACAATATACACACCTAGGGCAATAATGCCGCCGAGTATTATTGTTTGAAAGAACAAAGCCCTGAAAACGGGATTGTTAAGAATGCTGATTTTGGGCGGTGTCATTTTTTCATGTGACACCGCTATCGTCGTGCTATTGGTAGAATTATCGTTAGTCACGAAATCCCCTCCGTATATGCAACCCTGTTTAGGTCAGTTTTATATTATTTTAATTGTTTATTTTAATTGTTTTTTTTACGTCGTCTTAAGAAATAGAAATAGAAATAGAAAATTTTAAAAAAATAGATTTAATTTATTGGAAAAAAAACGGTGACGCATGCACCAGAATTACTGATGCATGCGTCTATATCCGTTAAACCTTAGCGAGCAGGCATTGGGTAGATTAGACCGCCCATGCTCCAAAGATTGTTAACTCCACGAGGCAGAGCTAGTGGTGTGTTTGGACCAACATGTGTTTCAAATGATTCGCCGTAGTTGCCAACCTGTTTGATTGCATTGTAAGACCAGTCACCATCAAGACCAAGCTTGGCACCGAGGTCACCTTCAACGTTAAGAAGGCGCATAACCGTTGGGTGTGTGCTTGATTTCATTTCATCTGCATTTGCAGATGTGATGCCAACTTCTTCAGCTTCTTGCGTTGCATAAAGAGTCCATTTTACGATATCGAACCATTGGTCATCGCCGTGGCGAACAACAGGTCCAAGAGGCTCTTTAGAGATAACTTCTGGAAGAACCATATGTGCATCTGGATCGGTTAGTTTGCCACGTTGAGCAGCAAGACCTGATTGATCCGTTGTGTAAACGTCACAACGACCAGCGTCATAAGCGCCAACAACTTCGTCAGCTTTTTCGAAAGCAACAAGCTTCATTGTCATTTTGTTAGCACGGAAAAAATCTGAAACGTTTAGTTCTGTTGTTGTACCAGAGTTTGTACATACAGCAGCACCATCAAGTTCCATAGCGCTAGAAACGCCTAGATCTTTACGAACCATGAAACCTTGACCATCGAAATAGTTTACACCGGCAAAGTTCAGGCCAAGTGAAGTATCACGGGTAAGTGTCCATGTTGTGTTACGAGAAAGAATGTCCACTTCGCCAGATTGAAGAGCGGTGAAACGTTCTTTAGCTGAAAGTGGGGTGAATTTAACGGCGCTTGCGTCGCCCAGTACAGCTGCTGCAACAGAACGACATAAATCTACATCCAAACCAGTCCAGTTGCCAGCTTCATCCGGGTTTGAGAAACCGGGAAGTCCTTGGCTAACTCCACATTGAATATGACCTTTTGCTTTAACATCATCGAGGGTTGCGGCAGAGACACCAGCAGAGACAAATGCTACTGCTGCAAACGCAGTAATTGCGCCTAAAGTTTTTTTCATTGATTTTTTCTCCCTGAAAAAACAACTAATTGTTATTGTAACTCGTCACATTGATGTAACGAACGAACCAAATTGTTATCAGCTAAAAGTTTGATACTCAACCCTTTACTGTCAATGATTTTCAATAGTTGAAGTAAAATAAGTACTTATTTTGTGTAAATCAGGCCCCATTAGCCTCGGTGTTTCCAGAGGGGAAAAATTGTTTCTTATAATGCTAAGTTTATTCTGTAGCTTTATTGGGACTTTTCTATTTGTTATAAATAAAGCCTGTGAGGAAACAGCCGCTAGAATCGCTAAGCATTGATCCATACATCGCCCAGCTTGTATTGCTTTATACCACGCAGGGAATGCATTCGATGCAACATCGTTCTGACCGTAACCACCGCTTTCTGAAGCGGGTAAAAATGTAGGTTGTGCCCAATGGCGGGCTTGTTCCGCAATCCCGACGGCTGCCATGCCGCTACACCCCATATAACGATTGTCCTCCGGTCCATTTAATAGCTGGTCCGGTAAACCCGAAAGGGTGCCGTCCAACATTTTGCTGGCTTGTTTTTCTGCTAAACTGCACAAATCGGCATAACAGGCAGCCAATTCATTCATTATCGGCGCGGCTTCGACGTTTTGATAACCACCCGTTGATAATGCACGCCCCGTGGGGTGTTGTGCATCGGGCAAAATATAAACAGGATTATCGGTGACGGCTTTTAAGCATCGTTCGGCTGATTGCCGCGCCCGTCTAACCGCCCCATAAGCGCGCCCAAGATACCTTGGTAGAACTCTAAAACTAACGGGGGCTTGATAGGCGCGTCGGTCTTCTGTTTGCCCGCCTTCCAGACGAGCGCGTAAGGAAGCGATGGCTTCAATTTCATCTTCATTTCCCCATAGCCCCCCTAAGAGGGGATCTAAATGACCCATGGGGGCTTTAAGCGCCTCCCAAGAAAGGGCAAAAACGTCACTGATTTCTTCTAACCTATTAGCTGCCACAAGGGCCGCATCGGCAATCAATGCCGAACCGCAAGGGGAGCCATTAATAAGACAAAGGCAGTCTTTCTCTCGCAAATCAAAGTTTACAGCTAAATCTGTAAAAAGATGGGAAAGAGGCAAAATCTCCCCTGCCCCTCCATTGCCTTGAATTGGTACATCTGGAATTTGATCAGATTTAAGCATCTGAGCTACTTTAATAGCGAGTTCAGGGGTAATAGCGCTGTGTCCCGAGATGAAATTAGTTAAGCGCGCAAAAACCATACCTCTGGTAACACGGATGGGCATCTTTTCTTCACCAAAGGATACGGTCGCTGCAAAAGGTGGGTTCTTGGCATTTTGCAATCGTTGTTCTTTAGTGAAACGAAGTTTTGCATTCTGGCCATACCCACTTGTCACACCGTAAACGACAACATCAGGATCTTCGATATGATTTAAAAACGCTTGTCGATAGGTCCTCATTCGATCAATGGCTTGATCGCCAATGGTCACAGGTTGCCCTTCCCAAGCTACTTTTTGATAACTTTTTAGGGTGAAATCTTTTCTGTCATTCAACGTAATCGTCATCAACAATCCCTCATTCTTTATCTTTTTGATATAATGGCGTGGCAATGTCATAAGATCATGGAATATTATTAACTCATTTAAACTCTTGATGTAAAATTTGGAATAATGCCATGTCCGTAAAAGATTTGTCCTCCTTAAAACGTGAAACTGCCTTAGGTAACGTCGGGCGCGACCCCGATCGATTTGAAGGCGTGGTTAATCCCCCTGTGTTTCACGCATCAACAATTGTTTACCCGTCCGTAAAGGCTTACCGAGAAAAAACAGGCCCTAACGCACTGAATGTAAATAACTATGGACGCATAGGCACGTCCACCACTCGCGCTGTTGAGCAAGCGGTTGCTACGCTCGAAGGGGGCGACATGGCTGTTAATTTCCCTTCTGGTTTGGCGGCTGTTGTCGGGGCGTTAAATACATTTTTACAAGCAGGCGATCATTTGTTAATTGCCGATAATGTGTATAGTCCATCGCGAAATTACTGTCGTGATATTTTGGCGAAGTTCGGCGTGATTGTTGAGCACTTCGATCCCATGTTGGGCGCGGAAATTAGAACGCTGTTTAGGCCAGAAACCAAGGTGGTTTATTTTGAAGCCCCTGGCTCGCAAAGTTTTGAAGTTTGCGACGTGCCCGCCATATGCTCGGCCGCCCATGATAAAGGTATCCTAACCATGATGGATAATACGTGGAGTGCTGGGTATTACTTTGCTCCCTTTGAGCACGGCGTTGATATCTCCATTCAAGCGGCTACCAAATACCATTGTGGTCATGCCGATGCCATGTTGGGATTTGTAATTTGCAAAAATGATCATTATGAAAAATTAAAAATAACAGCTATTCGGTACGGTACTTGCGCGGGGCCAGATGTTTGTAATCTTGGACTACGGGGGATCAGAACATTGGATGTTCGTATGCCGAGACATTATGAAACCGGTCTAAAACTGGCGGAGTGGCTGAAGGGTCGTGACGAAGTTAAAACCGTGCTTCACCCTGCCCTATCAACCAGCCCCGGTCATGAGTTCTGGAAACGTGACTTTACCGGCGCGTCTGGATTGTTTGGGGTGATTTTAAAAGATTATTCTGATGAAGCCATGGAAAAGATGATCGATGGGCTAGAGCTTTATGGTCTCGGTGATAGTTGGGGTGGGTTTGAGAGTTTATTGGTGCCTAGCAACCCGACCAAAATACGCACAGCAACCCAATGGCCGCACGTCGAACCTGGCATCCGTATACATGCAGGACTAGAGAATTTTGAAGACCTACGCGATGATCTTGAAGCTGGCCTTGAAAGACTTGTATAATTTAAGGTTGGGATGATTAAGGCAATTTAAGCGGTCTTTTTGGTGACTTAGGGGGCCGCAAAACGATCGATAAAATATAGAGAATAATTGAAGCCACAACGATGGAGGGCCCTGCGGGTGTATCGGCGTAATATGAAGCCCATAACCCAGCCCCTACCGCAATAATACCTATGATAATTGATAGAGCTGCCATACTTTCCGGCGAGCGTGATAACAACCGGGCCACAGACGGTGGGATGATCAACATGGATACCACTAATAACACACCGACAAGTTTCATGGCCGTACTCACCACAAGAGCTAATAATAAAAGGTGAATAATTTTGGTTCGTGTAACGTTTACACCTTCTACTTTTGCGACATCTTCATTAATGACCAACGACAGCATGGATTGCCATAAAAACCCCATGACGATTAGAACGACCGCCCCTGCTCCATAGATCAGCCATAAATCATCAACGGTGACAGCTAGAATATCGCCGAACAAATAAGCGAATAAATCGATCCGTTCTGTCTCAACAAACGCCAAAATGACAAGGGAGAATGCCAGTGTTCCTTGGGCTATAAGCCCAATAGCTGAATCAGCTTCGCTGATGGAGTACCGTTCTATAACAAAAAGAATAATGGCAACCGCGCTGCAGACACCAAAGATGATCAACCACGGCATAATACCGAGGACCACCCCTAAGACGACCCCTAGTAATGCCGAATGGGCGAGCGCCTCGCCAAAGTATGCCATCCTGCGCCATACAACAAAGGCTCCCAAAGGCCCGGCTACAATGGCAACCCCAATCCCGGCAAGAAGTGCGCGGATCATAAAGTCAGGCATCATAAAATCATTGAACATTTCAGAGAGCATTACCGCCCCCTTTGGTCTCTGATTGGTCGATTTCAACGGCATGACCCGCGGGGTCGTGGGTATGGTCGTGATGGTGATGGTATATGGCCAATCGATCCGCAGCTTGGCTGCCAAAAATATTTTGGAACGCTGGGTCACGGGCAACCATGGCGGGTTTGCCTTCACAACAAATATGATGGTTGAGGCATATCACCCGGTCCGTCGATGCCATCACGATATGTAAATCATGGGACACCATAAGAACGCCGCATTGGCGTTCATCGCGAATGCGAGCGATTAAATCATAAATCTCTGTTTGTCCCGTGACATCAACGCCTTGAACAGGTTCATCAAGCACCAATAATTCTGGATCTCGTAGCAAGGCGCGCGCCAGCATAACCCGTTGAAGTTCACCGCCCGATAGCTCATGGATGCTCGCTTCATAGAGATCTGGTGCGCCGACTTCTTCCAATACGGCAGCCCGCCGACCTTTTTGGCGGTTTGGGCCGATGGCAACACCAAACTTAAGGAACCGACCGACATTCAATGGCAGTGATGGTTCAATTCGTAATCGTTGCGGTACGTAGCCTATATGAAGATCAGGCTTTCGGCTAATGGTGCCACTTGTTGGTTCAAGTAACCCAAGCAAAACACGAATAAAAGTTGTTTTACCGGACCCATTGGGACCGATCAGAGTTACAATTTCACCGCTGTTTATGGTTGTAGAGATATTTTGTAATATAGAATTCCCATCGACCACATAGTCAATATGATCCGTTGATACCAATGCCCCATTCATGGAGAGTGTATTGGATGTTTTTTGAGATGGATTTGGGCTGGTCTGCAATTTATTGCCTTATTTAATACCGATAAACGTGAAATGATAGGGCGTGCGATGAATTGAAACGGGACTTAACTAACTATATGATTTAAACAAACCCTACTCTTTAACATGCTTTCTGGAAAGAATTTGATGACAGATACACTTGAAGTCGCGCCGGATACTATAGAAACTGTGATCGCTGCGCTAGAATTTAATAATGATGGGCTTGTACCAGTCATTGCACAGCAACATGATACGGGTGAGGTTTTGATGATGGCGTGGATGAATTCTGACGCTGTACGAGAAACGCTTACAAGTGCTCACGTTTGTTATTGGTCGCGCTCCCGACAAACATTATGGAAAAAAGGAGAAACCTCAGGACAAATTCAGATGTTGGTTGATTTCCGGTGGGATTGTGATGGGGATACAATTCTTGCGTTGGTTAATCAACAAGGGGTTGCTTGTCATACCGGAAGAAAGAATTGTTTCTTCAATGCGGTTCGCGCGGATAGCGTTTCGATTATTGCAGATGTTGAGAAAGACCCTGATGAGTTATATGGACAAGATTAGTTATCAAGTCATATGAGCCGCCATTTCGGTTTCTTTAGAGCGAGCAATAAAGTTTTCAAAGGCCATGCGATCTCTTCGATGATTTTGAGTGAACTTTATGGATAAGCTCTTAAAATCCTTGCGGGAAACTTCAGCTCTGATCATGACAGGAATCATTGATAAGTTTCCATAGCCTATTTTCCTGATAATAAGAGAATCCCCTTCATTAACATCGTTTTCTGGGTTGATACTTGTTTGAAAGCCAAACGCATTCCAAGCTAGGCTACGATAAATCGCTCCATCTAGTTCAAAGCGAATAATTGAACTGGAAGTGCGTTTAGAGATTCGCCGGTCAAAATTTTCAATTTTAATTGTTTTATTACAATCTTCTACGGTGTTTTCTTTGTGTTCCATGTTACAACCTGTTTTAATATTCTTTAAAATTTTAAAGATTAATAGTACGGATCGTTTATTAATATATTGCTACCAAGACAATGGATGGGGTCTAAGACCGGTATTATGACGAAAACCTTCTTCTTAAAGAATTTATGGGCATTTATAATTATTATCGGCCAAATGATACCTTCACCCTCTTGGGCGGATAGTATTCGGGTGTTTGCAGCTTCAAGCCTCACGAACCCTCTTGGTGCTATTATCACTAAATTTACAGATAAGACCGGAATTGATGTGCAACATTCCTTTGCTGCAAGTTCAATTCTCGCCCGACAGATTATTAATGGCGCGCCTGTGGATATATTCATTTCAGCAAATGCAAGTTGGATGGATGAAGTTGCTAAAAACAACCTTCTTTACAATAATAATCGGCGCGTTGTGGCCAGTAATACGATAGCCCTTATCGCCAATAAAGAGGCGATGGATAATCAAGGTGTTCCCCCCCCTGCTCATAATACTATTGATGTAGACAACCCTTTGGTTGAATTGCTATCAGGAAACCATATTGCGATAGGCGACCCTGCGCATGTACCAGCCGGTATATATACCAAACAATCGTTGCAAAAATTTGGATTTTGGAAGCCCTTACAAACCAATTTTATTGGTATGCCTAATGTTCGTGCGGCTTTGACATTTGTTGAACGGGGAGAAGCCCTTTTTGGATTTGTTTACGCTAGCGATGTGCAATTTAGTAAGAAAATTACGTTGATTGGCTTGCTACCAATCGATAGCCATGATGCTATTGAATATACAGCTGGAATTGTGACGGATCGGCAACATCCAAATATTGAAAGCTTTATGGAATATTTGGAAACACAGGAAGCGCAGAAGATTTTTTTAGACAATGGTTTTTTACGACCGACTAACTGAATAAAGAATGGGGACCACCATCGATATATTAACATTCACCCCCATGGAGCAAGAGGCTATAGCGCTGAGCCTACGTGTGGCCATACTTGCAGTAATATTTAGTCTGCCGATTGCGATCCTGACGGCTTGGGTCCTCGCTCGTGTCAGCTTTCCCGGTAAAACTATCTTTAATGCTATTATCCATCTCCCCTTAATCTTACCGCCTGTCGTGGTTGGATATTTATTATTGGTTATGCTTGGTAAGCGAGGCGTGATTGGACGTTTTCTGGATGAAGAGTTCGGTCTTTCATTTTCATTTAGCTGGCAAGGTGCCGCTCTGGCGGCTGCGGTAATGGCATTTCCTTTGATGGTTCGGGCAATTAGGCTGTCACTGGAATCCGTTGATCCCGGACACGAAGCCGCTGCGCGAACCTTGGGTGCCAATCCTTGGCGGGTATTTTTTACCATCACGCTTCCTTTGACACTGCCCGGTATTATTACCGGATGTTTATTATCATTTGCCCGCAGTTTAGGTGAGTTCGGTGCGACAATTACCTTTGTTTCCAATATACCGGGGGAAACCCAAACAATGCCGCTCGCATTATATTCTTTAATCAATACTCCCGGGGGCGAAAGTGGTGCTTCCCGGTTGGTTATGGCGGCGGTTATCTTATCACTGATGGCGTTGATTGTTTCGGAAATTATGGCCAAACGTATCAGCCGTCGGATGAAGGGGTAAGTCATGCTTGATGTAATGGTAAAAACAACCCTTGGCGATTTTCAATTGGATGTGACATTAGCTGCGGGGACGGGGCTAACGGCTTTATTTGGTCGATCGGGCAGCGGGAAAACTAAATTAATCAATGCCTTAGCTGGTTTAGATCGGGTATCAAAAGGTCGTATTGTTATCAACGACACAATACTGCTGGATACGGAGCATTCCATTAACTTACCACCTGAAAAACGCCGTGTGGGATATGTTTTCCAAGATGCCAGACTGTTCTCTCATCTCAGTGTTAAAAGAAATCTCAAATATGGAATGGACCTGTTAAAACCGAAAGATCGACGCCATTCTTTAGAAGAAATAGTTTCTCTATTATCATTGGATAAATTACTTCATCGTCAACCATCCACTTTATCGGGCGGGGAAAAACAACGTGTTGCCATTGGTAGAGCATTGTTATCCAGTCCTGAGATATTGCTTATGGACGAGCCCTTAGCGTCTCTTGACCATCAACATAAACAAGAAATACTGCCCTTTATCCGAAAATTACGCGATGAAGTTGGCATTCCTATTATCTATGTAAGCCATTCCATTGATGAGGTCATTCAATTGGCTGATACCATGGCGGTAATGTCTGAAGGTCGCATCGTTGCCCATGGCCTTGTAGAAGACTTGATGGCACGTCTTGACCTTCATCCTTTGACGGGGCGTTTTGAAGCAGGGGCGGTTATTAACACAGTTGTCGCACAACATGACCGCATATATGGTTTGAGCGAATTGGAATTCCCGGCTGGATTATTTCGTGTCCCCCTCACCTCGGCGGAGATCGGAACCTCTTTAAGATTACGTATCAGGTCTCGTGATGTATCGTTATCTCTTGATAAGCCTCACTCTACGAGCGTTTTGAATGTATTCCCTGGAACCATTACTGAAATAGGTCCCATGGGGGATGCTGCCCAAGTGGATGTTTTGGTGGATATAGGTGTTCCACTTATTGCAAGAATAACGCGCCGTTCCGTGGACGACCTTGGGTTAAAACCCGGTGTTGAGGTCTATGCAATGGTTAAGGCGGCAGCGATTGATCGAAAAAACATTGGAAATGTTGAAAAGCATAAAACCATAAGTCAGTAAGCATACCATTTTCATATTATCTTATGGTATACAATTTTCTTTAATTAACGCATTGTTAACCGTAATTTGAGATATTAAGTCGAACTTATAAAGTGGAGTAACAAAGTGGCTGATTCAGAAGATGATGCAAAATCTGGCGCTATCTATGAAGTCGTCGTAGAGATTTCTGCAGTTTTAGGGACATCGATGATGCCAATCAGCCAAATTTTGAAACTTGGTCGTGGCGCTGTTGTCGAACTGGACCGTCGGGTCGGTGAGAACATCGAACTGAAAGCTAATAATCAACTTGTTGCTCGGGGTGAAATTATTGTTCTTGATGAATTGCTTGGGGTTACTATTTCTGAAATCGTTAAAAGTAATCTGACGCAAAACTCTTAATACCCAGATGTCTTCGGAGAATTACAGATGCAAATAACAACAGACATATACAGAACAGCTAATCTGCTTATTGAATCCTATGGTGAAATGGCGGTTGTTGGGGCGTCGATTAAGGCCGATCAATGTCTTCAGTCTGGCGATCATGATGGTCGTTCTGTCTGGTTGCGAGTTGCACAATGTGTCGAACTGTTAATGGATGATGAAACCGCTCCCAAAGGCACCACAATTAATTAAGATGAATTGCTTTGCCCTAAAAAGCAAAGCCTCCCGTAAATTAATACGGAAGGCTTTTGTATCACTTTGGTTTGAGTAATTAGCGCCTATATTAGGCAGCTTGTCCCTCACGCCATGCAGCAGTACCTTTACAGGCAGCACATACACGCTCACCATAATGCAATGACGCAAAGCTATCACTGCACATTAAGCATTTACGAGATTTCTTCTGTTCGCTGTAATCAGCGGTTGGTTTCTTCGTATCGCGGGAAGACGACATTCGACAGTCTCCTTAAGTCTATAGTTTCATATGATGGTTGGTATTTAACACAAAACAAATAAAATTCATACTTCTTTTTTGTGCGCTGCAACATTTCCCCAGAAAAGTTGGTTAACTGATATTACAATAAGGTGTCATCATTAATAATGACCGTTACTCTCAATCTAATATTCACGAAAAATCAATATAGCATGTTTAATTTAAAATTATAACTGCTATTTTCACATATCAGCTATGTTTCTAAGGTTATTCTTTGGACAATTTCCAATTGATTGCGTAAAATTATGATATATTGGCAGAAAAATATCTCCTCCCCTTTCATCGCAGGTTAATGATTGAAATGCAGATAGACATAATTTCTGATATAACCTGCCCTTGGTGCTTTATTGGCCTCAAAAGATTCGGTTTGGCCTTATCTCGGCGACCTCATTACCTTACCGAAATTAAATGGCGACCGTTTCTGTTAAACCCTGAATTGCGGGATGGAATTCTTGACCGTGCGAATTATCTAGAACGTGTATTTGGTAGTAAATCGAGGATTAAACAGTTTTACGAAGCAATAGGGGCTGCAGGAAAAACAGTAGGCATTGAATTTAATATTGAACAATCTGAGCATACCCCCAGTTCAATCAATGCGCACAGTGTCATTCTTTTGGCTGAGAAATATGGCAAAGTTTTGCAAATGGCAGAATTATTGTATTTAGCACATTTTACAAACTTACAAGATATCAGCGATCCCGTAATTTTAATAGATTTAGCCTCTTCAATCGGCATTCATGCAATTGATGTTGAAAAGGTTTTGAGCGACGAAAACCGGTACAATAATATATATGAAGACAATACGAAAATTCACAAGTTGGGCATAAATGGTGTGCCGTCCTATATTTTTGCTGGAAAAAATATTATCTCGGGTGCTCAGGAGCCAGAAACATTGCTGCATATGGTCGATTTAATGGCGACTCTTGATGAGAGAAGCCCTCACATAGATACAAAGAAAGATCCAATACGTGATTCACAATTCTAAACTAGCCGCTCTCATCGCAATCCCGTCGGGCTTGCTTATTACAATGTTATTTCTCTGGTTATTTGACATCGATATCGCAACTTGGGAGCACCTGTCAGAATTCCCAGCGAATTGGTCTTTTCTGGATTTGGCGGCAAATGGGTTTTCTATTATGATGTTTGGTGGTTCTACAAGGGCAATTTACCGAGCGCTAACGGGCAAATATGACGACCCTTCTGATCAGGATGTTACTCTTTAGCCTTTGCAAATTGATGGATTGTTTCTAAAACCCGCCTTGCCCCATCTTTGCTTGGATTGACATTACCCTTGCCTAATTTTATGAGGGCTTCTTCATAAGATGACAGTTGTTGTTGGCGTGCACCTGAATCAATAAATAATTGCTCAACATCACGTGCGAGGACTTCGGGTCGGCAGTTTTCTTGAATGTTTTCTGGGGTAACCAAACGGTTGAGTATGAGATTAATCAATGAAAAGTACTTATTCTTTAAAACAAACTTTGCAATAAGCGCTGTTAGGCCAGAGACCCGGTAGGCAATGACGGCAGGAACTTTGGCAAATGCGAGTTCCAAAGAAACCGTGCCGGATGCCGCTAATGCAACTTCACACGCCTTCAATGCATCTGCTTTCTCGTCTTTATTTTGAATAATGGTTGCTGATATTGTGCGAGAATTAAGCATCCTTTCGACCGTGGCATGGGTGGTGGAAACGGTTGGAATAATTAAGTGCAGTGTCGGTATTCGTTTTTTTAGTAATTCAAAAGTATCACAGAAAACAGGCAGTAATCGTTCAATCTCGCTTCTACGACTCCCCGGCAACAAACATAATAATCGTTTATCGTCGGATATTGTATAACGTGTTTTAAAGGCTTGGGCGTCCCCTTGATCAAGGTTGCTTTCCAAAATGGGGTGACCGATAAAGCTGCATTTAAGCCCCTCTTTTTCAAAATAAGGGGGCTCAAACGGAAGCAGTGCCAGCAAGTGGTCTAAAAACTGTGCAACTTTACGCGCCCGCCCTGGCCGCCACGCCCATACACTGGGGGCCACATAATGTACGATGGGAATAGAGCGCACCGATGCACGTTTTTTTAATTTTTTAGCAACGCGGAAACAAAAGTCCGGCGCATCAATGGTAACAACACAATCTGGTTTTATGTGTTCCGCTGAGCTGACCGTTTGATTAATACGTTTAATCAATAAAGGAAGTCGCGGAAGGATTTCCGATAGCCCCATTACGGCCAGATCATCCATAGGAAATAAACTTGATAACCCTTGTTCCTGCATTGCAGGGCCACCAATGCCATAAAATTCAATATTGGGGTGCTGGGTTTTAAGGCCCCGCATTAGTGAGGCCCCCAGTTGATCACCGGAGTGTTCTCCCGCGACAAGGAATATCTTAAGTGTTGGATTACTCTCCATGAGTAACGATCTCATCCACATTAACCGATTTAACAAAAAGTCCTAGTTTATCGGCGAGGGAAAGAACCTCTTCCCGGTCAATGATGAGAGAGCGCCCGGCTTCAATGACAATACCATTTAACCCAGCATTAGAGGCGACCTCGACAGTTTTAATGCCAATGGTCGGCAAATCAATGCGAAGTTCTTGTTGTGGTTTGGCAACTTTGGCGAGGACACCGCCTCTTACGTCACCGCCTCTTTGTGAGGTTAAATGATTAATGAGTGCGTCCGTACCTTTGTGATCTTCCAGACCAATCACAGAACCATTACAAGCGATAGCGGCCTGCCCTTTGTCTTGTCGCCCAAGATCTTGGGCTGCTTGTACGGCTAGTTGTATATCAATAGTGTCCAACGCAGATGGCACAGTATGAGTTGAGAGATCGATTGTGGCCAATAAATCAGGAACGACACTTTCTGCTGAAACAACTTTGAAGCCAAGTTCACTTTCTAATGTTTTAATGAGTGTTGAAAAGACACCATCATCCCCTAAATCCATAAAGCGTGTTCGAGCGAGAAATTTAGCAGTCCATAAATCAGGGTAAAATTGACTCATGCTCGGTCGGCTTATGCCCCCTGCAAAAACTAAGTCTTCGACATCTTCATTCTTAAGTGTTCGAATTGCTTCGCCCGCAGCGCCAAGGCGCACCCATGCATGAGGCGAGCTTGATACCAAAATTGGATCGGCTTGTTCCTTAAAGGCAATGACAAAATATTCTCGAGCGCTATCTTTACAGGCTTGAATGATCAAGGCTGGTAGTTGCCCACCGCCAGCCAGAATGCCTAATTTACGCTCCATCATCCAGACTGGGCTGACAAATTGAGCGGCTGGAATCGGCATTGATAAATTCTACAATTTCCATAACGGGCTCATTTGTTGAAAACATTTCAGCCACGTCCGTCACTCGTTCGTTCAACGTTCCTTCTGGTGCGAATATCAGACGATAGGCTTTCCGCATGTCGTGTATAACATCGCGAGAGAAATTCCGTCGCTTTAATCCGATAATATTCAAACTTGATAAATGGGCTCTATTTCCCATAACCGAGCCATAAGGGATAATATCATTTTCGACACCACTCATACCACCGACCATGGCATGCCGACCAATTCTGACAAATTGGTGTACGGCTGAGATGCCACCAATGATAGCGTATTCATCAACGATCACATGGCCCGCTAGCGTCGCATTGTTTACCAAAATCACATTATCACTGATCATGCAATCATGGGCCACGTGGGCACCAACCATGAAGAGACAGTTGTTGCCCACTTTGGTTAGTAAACCACCACCTTTAGTCCCAGGGTTAATAGTGACTTGTTCTCTTATCAGCGTATTACAGCCAATTTCGAGACGGGACTTTTCGCCCTCAAATTTTAAATCCTGAGGGGCGTGGCCGATAGAGGCAAATGGGAAAATTTTTGTATTTGCACCGATGGATGTGATGCCAGCGACAACAACGTGAGAGATTAGCTCAACACCGTCCCCCAAAGTGACTTCTGGCCCTACCATACAATAGGGGCCAATTTTGACATCCGCTCCCAGTGTTGCGCCGTCTTCAATGATTGCCGTAGGGTGAATTGTGCTCATGTTTAAGATACCATGGCTGAAAATACGGCTTCGGCTTTCAAAACGCCATCGACCATTGCTTTACCTTGGAACTTCCAGACATTTGCTCTAGAGCGAATCTTTTCAACGTGTAATTCGACTGTATCACCAGGAACCACGGGTTTGCGAAATTTAGCAGAATCCACGGACATGAAAAACACCATCCGTTCATTGCTCAAATCATCTTGCCCCGCCATAACAGTAACACCCGCTGTTTGGGCCATGGCTTCAATAATCAAAACCCCCGGCATAATCGGTTTATCAGGAAAATGGCCCGTAAAAAAATGTTCATTAATGGTAACGTTTTTTATACCTATGGCTTTTTCTTCAGCATATATATCGCGCATTTTATCAATTAATAAAAAGGGATGCCGATGGGGAATCATCTTCATTATTTCCGTTACATCATATTCAGCTACGTATCTTCCTGCGTTTGATGTTTCACTCATAATCAGTTTTTCCTTTTTTCTTCTTTGCTATACGTCCAAGGCAGGCAACTTCACGGAACCAATCTTTCAATGGTTGGGCTGGGTATCCCCCTACTTTACTGCCGGCTGGGATATCGCGCATGACACCGCTTTTGCCAGCAATTTGCACACCATCACCAATATTGAGATGACCCGCAATGCCGGTTTGCCCCCCCATGATGACAAAATTGCCAAGTTTAGTAGAGCCTGAAATACCTGTATGGGAAGCCAATACGCAGCCTATCCCCATTTGCACATTATGCGCAATTTGAATCATGTTATCGAGTTTGCAGCCATCGCCAATGATTGTATCGGGTCCCGTTCCGCGGTCGATGGTTGAGTTCGCGCCAATTTCAACATCATTACCAATGGTAACTTTACCTAGCTGGGGCACTTTTAAGTGTCCCCCTGCCCCCAAAGCAAATCCAAAACCATCTTGACCAATGCGTACACCAGGATGAAGGATAACAGCGTTTCCAATATCACAACATTGTAAGGTTATGTTGGAATCGATCTTGCAATTATCGCCAATGCTCACCCCTTGGTTAATTGTACAGTTTGCACCGATGGATGTATTGCTACCAATTTTCACACTGTCCTCGATCACGGTTCCTGCGCCAATTGATATATTGGTTCCAAGGGTAGCAGATTTTGAAATGATAGCAGCGGGGTGAATTATTGATTGGCTTGTTGTGTAAGGGTGGAATGCTTCTGCAACACGGGCATAGCTATGATAAGGCTGCTTCGTAATTAATAGAGCCATCCCGGCGGGTGCCAGATGAGCAACGTCAGAATGGACGATACAAACTCCCGCATTTGATTGGGCGAAAGCTTGTTTGTACCGACTATTATCAAGAAAGCTAACGTGCCCTTTTGTCGCATCAGACAATGCAGCGACATCATGATAAAGGGCATCTGGATTTATATTCCCACCAATTTCAGCTTTGGCAATTTTGGCGAGTTCCTCCAACTTAAAAGGACCTGCAGAAAGAAAAAAACGTTCGTCAGCCATTTGCTTTATTTACCCGGTTTAGGGACCGAAATATCTGGTAGAGAAGCATTCAATTGAATAATTACCTCTTCGGTAATCTCCAATGCACGCGAAGATAAAACTGTCTGTTCTCTACGAAGTATTAGTGACAATTTTTTATCAGCGGCTATGGTGGCAATAATTTTGTTTAAAGCCTTTTGAACGGTACTCATCGCTTTATTTCTTGATTGATCTAGTTCTTGTCGACGGAGTTGGACCATTCGTTGAACTTCGGCAACCCGGCTTTCAAATTTTTTAGATTCTTCAGCATAAGCTTCCGGACTAAGCACATTTCTTTGACGTGAGAGTTTTTGACGTGCGGTTCTTAGCTGGTTTTCTTCATTTTGAATATCGCTTTGAAAACCAGTTCTAAATACATTAATTTGTTTTTGAATGCTCTCAACTGCAGTTGATTTTTTTAGGACACCCTTCATATCAAGAATAGCAATCCTCAATTGGAAATTATCATTTGAAGATTGATCTTGGGCTTGCGCACCATATGAAACGGTAACGAGAACACAAAAAACCAGTGCATAAATAAGTTTATTAAAAGTAATCAACAACTTCTCCTAAAACCGTGTTCCAAAATTAACACGGACGGTCTCGCTAATATCAAATGTTTCTTGTTTAATGGGTTTACCGAAATCAAATCCAATTGGCCCCATAGGTGATATCCACGTAACCCCCATGCCAACAGAAGCTCTTAGACTTTGCGTGTCACTGATATTGGCCGAAGAACTGGCTAGTTTTCCAGAGCTACCAAAGTCAGTAAATAATTTAGCAGAAACGCCAAGTTCATCAGGTAAACCAACGGGAACTTTTAGCTCTATAGATCCGGTATACATCCATTCACCACCAAGGGCGTCACTCGTTGATGTATCCCTTGGACCGACACCAGAGGCTGCAAACCCGCGAAGGTCACTACCACCAATAAAGAAGCGGTCCTGCAATTTTATGTCTTCACCAATGCCTGTTATAATACCTGTTTTACCAGAGACACTACCAATAACATTATCCGTAAATGGATAAAAATATGCGCCTTTAACTGTATTCCTTAAATAATGAACATCACCCCCCAGCCCCGCCAAGTCATTCGAGAGAGAGGCATAATAGCCCATCGTTGGCATTAACCGAGAGTCGCGTACGTCATACCCTATACTATGGGTAACAGACGAAGTTGTTGTTTCGCCCGATTGTGATTGAATGACAGAAGAGGCATCCGAACCAACGTCTGTAATATCACGGATAGAAAGTAAATATTTCCAGTTTTGGTATAGATTATCGGCTAATGGATAACCGAGGCGTAGGGCACCGCCAATATTATTGGAATTATAGGAACTTTGGTCCTGTTTATCTTCTGTTGTTTTAAAAATATCAAAGCCAGCAGATACTTTACGGTCCATAAAATAAGGTTCCGTAAATGATAATTGAATTTGTGAAGCCTCAGCGGCCAAACGTGTACTTAGAGATAAGTTTTGTCCTTTACCCATAAAGTTACGTTCGGTAATGCCGATATCCCCCATAGGTCCAATATCAGTAGAATAACCAATCCCAAGATTAAGAGAGCCTGTGGACTTCTCTTTAACGTCTATTTTAATAGATGTTTTATCTTGATCGCTACCCGGTAGGCGCTCGATGTCTACAGTTTCAAAGAAGTCCAAATTTTGAATGTTCTGACGAGAAAATCGCATCTTTGATGTGCTAAAAGCATCACCTTCTACCAGCTTCATTTCACGACGAAGGACTTTATCTAATGTTCGGACATTACCACTTATTTCTATACGCTCAACAAAGACCCGAGGACCTTCATTGATTTCAAATTCAATATCAATTTTTTTCTCTGCTCGGTTCCGGTTGATTTTGGGTCTTACATCAACAAAAGCGTAACCTAAATTGCCTACCTCTGAGGTTAACATGTCGATCGTATCATCAACAGTTTCTGTATTATATTGATCCCCTGTCTTTGGAACGATAAGGAGCGATAGAGCTTCACCATCTAGATCGCGGAGCCGAGCTGTGACATTCAATTCACCGAAAGTATAAAGCTCTCCTTCATCAACCGTATATGTGAGAAAGAAAGATTTCCGGTCTGGTGTCAGTTCTGCAACGGCTGACATTACTCTAAAGTCTGCGTAGCCTTCCTGTAGATAGAATTGGCGTAAAAGCTCACGGTCTAGTGTCAGGCGATCGGGATCATAAACATCATCTGATGATAATACCCGGTACCATCTTGATTCCTTGGTTTGTACAACACTTCGCAAGTCATCATCATCAAAGTCTTTGTTTCCAACAAATCTGATGTTGCTAATTTCTGTGAGTTCCCCTTCGTTAATCTCAAAGACAAGATCAACGCGGTTTTGGGGGAGTTCAATAATCTTTGGTTCTACGGAGACAGCAAAGCGGCCCAAACGGCGATATAATGTCAGGATACGTTGAACATCGTTTTGAATTTTTGTGCGGGTGTAAATAACACGAGGACGTAAAGTAACCTCAGGTTCAATTCGCTCGTCCTTGACTACATCGTTTCCTTCAAAATCGATCTGATTGATGATCGGGTTTTCAACGACGGAAATAATCAGGTCTTGGCCTTGTTTTGAAAAACTAATGTCAGCAAACAATCCGGTCGCAAACATCGCTTTCAAGGACTTGTCTATTTTAGACGAATCAAAAGGATCACCTGATTGAACTTGCAAATATGTTTGAATGGTTTCCGGGTCGACCCGGTTGGCGCCTTCAACGATAATCGAGTTTATAGTGCCCGCAGATTGTGCAAGTTGTAGAGGGCGTTCGCCAGCCGTAACGATGGTTGCTGCGGTAAACGCGAGTATTAAGGACAGGCAAAGTGTATTTAAATATTGCATATGAGGATATTCTCAAATTTCTTCTTAAGAATCAAGACACTAAGTCTTTAATAAATTGAATGACATTAAAATGTTCAAGATCATTCCATGTGACAAAAGAAAATATGGAAATAAGCACCACCAAACCAGCCCCAAATGCGTATTCCTGCGCCTTTTCGTTGATTGGTTTACCGAGGACAAATTCAGCGGCATAAAATACCAAATGTCCACCATCAAGCATGGGAATGGGAAACAGATTAATCAATCCCAAGTTTATGGATAATGCTGCCATAAAGATGATTAGGCTTATGATGCCGCCCTGTGCCATGTCCCCTGAAATTTCAGCAATGCGTAAAGGTCCACCAAGGTCTTCCGTGCCACGGTCTCCTGAAAACATCTCGCCCAGATAGCCCAGAATGCCTGTAACCATGCCATAGGTACGTTCCACACCAAACTGAGCGGAATCGATAAAGCCAACGCTTTCGTAATCAATTTGTTCTGGATCAGGGGTAACACCGAGTTGACCATAGGTTTCGCCCGATGCTCCCGTCATTAACTTGGGCGTAACGGTCAAGTTAATTTCTGATGCATCACGTAAGATTGTAACAGAAAGTGGGACACCCGGATTTACACTGATGACATCTTTCAAATCATTGAAAAGACGGATTTCTGTTCCATTTATATCAATAATTCGATCACCTGTCATCATACCAGATTGTTCAGCGGCACTACCCGGCATAACAGAGCCAACGCCGGCGTGAGGTACAGGTGTTCCAACAATCCAAGCCAGCAGAAAGAAGACAACGATAGCAAAGAGAAAGTTAGCCATAGGACCACCCAAAACAATGGCTGTGCGCTGGCCAAGTGTTTTATGGGCAAAAGAAACAGCCTTATCTTCGTCACTCATAGGCTGATTAGTTTCACCTTTTCCATCGGCTTCGGTGTCACTTTGGCCGTACATTTTAACGTAACCGCCCATAGGAATGGCGCTGATTTTCCACCTTGTGCCGGCTTTGTTATACCAGCCGTATAATTCAGGTCCGAAACCAATTGAGAAAACCTCAATACGAACACCAGCACGTCTGGCGATCCAGTAATGTCCCAATTCGTGCACATAAACCAAAATGGTCAGGACTACGAGAAACGGTATTACATATGTCCAAGCAAAATTTAATAATTCCATCAATAACTACCACTATTCCTATATCTGAATGACATTCACACAGAATCTTTATTTTATATAGGCACGAATTTAGATTTAATTAAGGCATGGGCCTTATTTCGTGCATCTTGATCGGCTGTATGAACATCTTCCAATGTATCTATTGTGCGAACGTCACATTCTGAGAGGGTTTCTTCTACCACCCGAGCAATATCAAGAAAGCCAATTTGTTTATTCAGAAAATGATGCACCGCAATTTCATTGGCTGCATTTAGCACACAAGGCCTGCAACCACCAGCGAGAAGGCTTTCTCGAGCCAATCGAATTGCCGGAAACCTAACATCATTAGGGGGCTCGAAGGTAAGCTTTGCAATTTCCGCTAAATCAAGCCGTGGGGATGGTGTTGGTATTCGATCAGGCCAAGCCATAGAAAAGGCAATTGGTGTACGCATGTCTGGTGATCCCAGTTGCGCTAAAACAGAACCATCAACATAGCTGACCATTGAATGAATCACAGATTGCGGGTGCACCAAAATATCAATTTGATCTAAATTCACGGGAAATAAATGATAAGCTTCAATCAGCTCAAGCCCTTTATTCATCATAGTGGCTGAATCGATGGATATTTTGGCCCCCATAGACCAAACGGGATGAGCAGCGGCTTGTTCTGGTGTTGCTTTTTCCATTTCAGCCAAACTGGAGGATCTAAACGGGCCACCAGATGCCGTCAGAATAATTTTTTCTACTCGGTCAGGATGCTCAAAATCAAATACTTGATAAATCGCATTGTGTTCGGAATCTGTTGGGATCAATGTTGCCTTATGGGCAATGATTTCGCTCATAAACAAGTCACCCGCAGCAACAAGACATTCTTTGTTTGCCAGACCAATAATAGCCCCTCTGCGAACAGCGCTCAACGTGGGTTTCAACCCTGCGGCACCGACGATGCAGGCCATAACAACATCAGATGTCCGTTCCGCCGCATCCGAGATAGCCTGTTCTCCAGCAGCTATTTCGATATCCGTATTGCCAAGCGCGTCCTTTAGGTCATCATAACGACCTTCATCAGCAACAACGACAATTTCAGGGTTAAACTTGAGAGCTTGTTCCACGAGCAAGTCTACGTTTGTGTTGGCGGTTAAGGCGATTACTTTGAATTGGTCCGCATTACGCTCAATCAAATCGATGGCATTACACCCTACAGAGCCCGTTGATCCCAATATACTAACTGTTCTTGGGCCTTTGGATAATGTGTTGGTTAATTCCATGAGAACCCCAGTTCAAGGTCCAAATATATAATAACCCCTGCCCCTATTGCTGCTGCCATAAGGCCGTCAATACGATCTAAAATACCGCCATGTCCGGGGATAATTTTGCCGCTATCTTTAACGCCGAAATGTCGTTTAGCGTAAGATTCAAGCAAATCCCCCATTTGAGATAGCCCGCCTATTATAGTGCTGAGAACCACGAGTGTTAGGTTGAGCGCTCCATCATTCATGAAATATCCATAGGCCAATCCAATTAATGCCGCAGAAACCAGAGCCCCTAGAAAGCCTGCCCACGTTTTTTTAGGACTGATTTTCGGCGCCAATTTTGGACCGCCGATGGTGGAGCCAGATAAGTAAGCCCCCGTATCGGCCGCCCAAACAAGGGCTAACAACCAAAAAAGAATCAAATGACCACTATCATTCGATAATCGGAGCCAATAGAGACCATAGATGGATATAGAAATATAAAGTCCGCCGGCAAGCAGCCAACCCCACGATACTTGTCCATTTTCACGAATGCGACACATGTTCAGCCATTCTTTGAGACCGAGCGCTAGTGATAAAATCATCATAATTTGAAAAATTAATCCGCCAGCATAAACAGCATAAAGAACGATCGGTGCTAGAATCAGGGCTGAGAGTGTCCGTACCAGAAGTGTGTTCACGCTAAGGTTCCAGTACTTATAAGGTGATCAGAGGGTTCCGCCATATCGGCGATCCCTGTTCTGAAAGGCTGTTATGGCGTTGCTGAAATCATCTTCGGTAAAATCAGGCCACATAACATCCATAAACAATAATTCGGCGTACGCTAATTGCCACAATAAAAAGTTACTGATGCGATGCTCACCACTTGTACGGATAAGCAAATCAGGGTCAGGAATATCGGGGCTGAAAAGATTGCTTGAGAGGGTATCTTCATTGATGTCGTCAATGGACAAGCTGCCCTCTAAGACTTGAGCCGCAATGCGTTTTGTTGCGTTGGTTACTTCTGCACGGCCACCATAACTCAGGGCTAGAATCAATGTAAGCCCTTGGTTGTTGGCTGTTAATTTTTCGGCTTCTTCAATCAACCGATTTATATCAGCTTCTAAGGTCGTTCGGTCACCGATAACACGGAAGCAGACATCATTTTTATGAAGCTCAGCGATTTCTTTGCGTAAATAGAATTTCAATAACCCCATCAAGTCATTGACTTCATCAAGCGGGCGTTTCCAATTTTCAGAAGAAAAGCCAAATAAAGTTAAATATGATATTCCCGCTTCGGCCGCTGCATTAATTGTTTTACGGACGGCGTCCGCGCCCCGACGATGGCCTTCAATACGAGGTAGCCCACGCGCACGCGCCCAACGGCCATTACCATCCATAATAACAGCAATATGTATAGGAATAGAGGGAGCGCTTCCCGTTTGTAGTGGAGCCGTCTTCATTAATATCAGACCTGCATTATCTCTTCTTCCTTGCTGGCTAAGGAAGCGTCGATTTTACCAACATAGGTGTCTGTAAGATCTTGAATTTCTTGAGAGTAATCGTGGTGTTCATCCTTTGTGATGTCACCATCCTTTTCAGATTTTTTAAGGTCATCCATACCATGACGACGTACATTTCGAACCGAAATACGAGCTTCTTCGGCGTATTTCGCTGCAATTTTTGTAAATTCTATTCGGCGTTCTTCCGTTAAGGCTGGAATGGGCACTCGAACATTTTGGCCTTCCGTCTGCGGATTAAGACCGAGATTAGATTCTCTGATTGCTTTCTCCACTGATGAAACAAGGGATTTATCCCATACCTGAACGGACAGCATGCGGGGTTCTGGCACACCGATTGTTCCGACTTGGTTCATCGGGGTTGGATTGCCATAGGCATCGACCATAACAGGTTCAAGCAAACTGGTTGTTGCACGGCCACTTCTTAAGCCTGAAAATTCTTTATGCAGCATATCAACAGCACCTTCCATCCGGCGGCTAAAATCCGCTTTCAGCGTCGGAAAATTAATCTCAGACACAACGATCTCCCTTTAAATATTATATGGTTATTGATTACTATAGGTATCATGTAAAATACAGCATTACTCAAGATACTTCAGTATACGTTCCTTCGCCACAAACAACTTTGCCAAAGTCACCCTTATTATGAATGGAAAAAACCAAAATTGGTATGTTGTTTTCACGTGATAGAGCCACAGCCGAAGTATCCATAACTTGTAGGTTTTTGGCTAAGACATCTTGGTAGGATAATTTATCATAACGGGTTGCGTCGGGATTGGTTTTTGGATCACTATCATAGACCCCATCAACTTGGGTACCTTTAATCAGCGCTTCACATCCCATTTCAGCGGCACGTAAGGCGGCGGCGGTATCGGTTGTAAAAAATGGGTTACCTGTACCGGCGGCAAAGATGACAACACGTCCCTTTTGCATATGCCGAACAGCGCGTCGTCGGATATATGACTCACATACCGTTGACATGGGGATTGCCGACATAACACGTGTATGGACCCCTATGCTTTCCAGCATACTTTGTACAGCCAATGCATTAATCACGGTTGCTAACATGCCCATATAGTCCGCTGTTGTACGTTCAATCCCCGCGGCGGCGCCGACGACGCCTCTAAAGATATTGCCCGCCCCAATAACAAGAGACGTTTGAATGCCCATAGTGTGAACGGCTTTAACTTCTTCACAAATACGTTCTACTGTTTCTGTTTCGAGACCATATTCCAGCTTACCCATTAAAGCTTCACCCGATAATTTCAGGAGGACGCGTTTATATTTTGGTTCTGAAGTCATAGGTATTTCCATTTATTGCTTAAATCTTGAATGACGGTGGAGCGGATTGTACACCACAGTTTCGCTCTAGTCCCTGCCTAATTTTGAAAAATTATGATCATAATTGAATTTTATAATCCTGTAGGCATCACCGTGAAGTGATTGGGAAGTGATTGGTGAATTTGATGTTCTTCCTAGATACTTATTTAATTGAATGAGCAAGGCATGTGCAATGAAATCAATTCGTAAATGAGCAAAAAGGTAAAAGAGTATTGAAATGAATGATAAGAATATAATTAAGACGGGGGTAATCGGAACGGTCATTATGGCGCTCTGCTGTTTTACACCATTGTTGGTCGTGATTCTTGGGGCCTTGGGGTTATCAGCATGGTTGGGATGGTTAGATTATGTCTTGTTGCCAAGCATGGCCCTTTTTATGGGGGTTGTTGTGTACGGGGTGTATTCTCAGAGTCAGAAATCAAAAACTTAGATAAAAAAAGCATAAAAAAACGCCCATACCCGTATCGAGTATGGACGTTTTTTGAAAAAGGAAATTTAACCTTTTGCGACAGCGGCAACTTCGGCTGCGAAGTCTTCAACTTTCTTTTCGATGCCTTCACCAAGCTTATAAGCAGTGAAAGAGGCAATGCTAACGGGCGTACCCAAGTCTTTTGCAGCATTTTCCAACACAGCAGATACTCTGGACTCGCCATCAATAGCAAATGTTTGGTCAAGTAAGCAGACTTCTTCGAAGTACTTGCGGAGACGACCTTCAACCATTTTGCCGATGATTTCTTCCGGCTTGCCGCTTTCGCGGGCCTGCTCGGAAAGGACAACACGTTCCCGTTCAACCAACTCAGGGTCTAAATCATCGCGAGAAATTGAGGATGGGTTTGACGCCGCAATATGCATGGCAAGTTGTTTACCAAGGCCTTCAAGAGCCGCATTATCACCACTGGAGTTTAGGGCAACCAAAACACCAATTCTGCCTAAACCGGGAACCAACTGGTTGTGGATGTAAGAAGATACAGAACCTTCCGTTACATTAACAACTGTTGCTCGACGCAGAGACATGTTTTCGCCAATAGTCGCAATAAGATGCGTCAGTTGCTCAGCAACAGTACGCTCTTCGCCAGGATAAGCGGCAGCACTGATCGCCTCCAAATCTTCGCCGACTTCAGCAGCCACTTTTGCTACATTTAAGACAAAGCCTTGGAATTGATCGTTACGAGCAACAAAATCTGTTTCAGCATTGATCTCAACCATGGCAGCCGATGTACCATCAACATGAATGCCAACCAGACCTTCAGAAGCGGTACGGCCTGATTTCTTGGCGGCAGCCGCCAAGCCTTTTGTCCGTAGCCAATCGACGGCTTGTTCAACGTTACCTTCGTTTTCTGACAGAGCTTTTTTGCAATCCATCATGCCTGCGCCGGATTTTTCGCGCAACTCTTTTACCAATGCAGCTGTAATTTCAGCCATGTTCTAAACCTTTACTTCTTTTATCACATAAAACGCTTGAAAGCGTTGATTAAGCCGTTACTTCCGGTTCAGCAGCTGGTGCTGCTTCTGTTTCTGCCGCAACGGGTGCTTCTTCAGCTGCTGCTTGCGCGACAACTTCTTCAGCAACAACGTCTTTAGCTGGAAGGGCTTCAACAGGGGCAACTTCAGAGGCGCCGATATCAGCACCAGAGGCGACGACTTCGCTCTGAATACCGTCAAGAACAGCACCAGAGATCAGTTCGAAATACAACTCAATTGCACGGATCGCATCATCATTGCCCGGTACAGGGTGGGAAATGCCGCGTGGATCACTGTTTGAGTCAAGAATACCAATCACTGGAATTTTAAGAACGTTTGCTTCATCAACAGCAATTTTTTCTTTGTTGGTATCAACAACCACCAGAATGTCTGGCAGAGCGCCCATATCTTTAATGCCGCCCAGAGCGCGTTCTAGTTTATCGCGTTCACGGGTAAGCTGAAGAAGTTCTTTCTTGGTCATGCCAGCAAGTTCATCACCGCTTAGTTTGACTTCGAGCTCTTTTAGACGACGTATTGAATTAGAAATTGTTTGCCAGTTGGTCATCATACCACCAAGCCAGCGATGGTTTACATAGTACTGACCACACCGTTTAGCGGCTTCGGCAACACGGTCAGAAGCCTGACGTTTTGTGCCAACGAACAATACACGTCCACCACTCGCGACAACATCGCGTACGGCAACCATAGCGCTGTGTAAAAGGGGAACGGTTTGTTGAAGATCAATAATGTGAATGTTATTGCGATCGCCAAACAGGAACGGAGCCATTTTGGGGTTCCAACGGCGGGTACTGTGTCCAAAGTGAACACCAGCTTCGAGTAACTGACGCATAGTAAATGATGGCAGAGCCATGGTATTATATCCTTTTCCGGTTATGCCTCCGCAGACCTTAGTTTTCCCACCATGGGTCAACACCGGAGTGACGATCTTAATGAATTTGCATCAAGGGCCACATGTCTGCGTGCGAATTTGAGGGTGTATTACGCCCCTAAGCGAGAGAATGCAAGGTAGAATTGAAGGTATTTAGCAGAAAACAAACTTTTTTTGAGGGAAAATCGATTTAAATTTCCTGAACCTCTAAAATACCCCGTTCAGCCCGTACCGCTTGCATGACAGCAGGGTTAATGGCGTATTGCTGGTTTAGACGGATTAAAACTTCACGGTCGCCGTCTCCTTTTTCATTTCCATTAGCAATACGGGTCATAATTTCGACTTTACCGCGTCCCGGCCCTTTATCATTCAAAATTTGGCTAATGGCCCCTAAAGCGAGATCAGAATCAATGACCACCCTCATGGAACATACAGTATGCGTTGCTTTAGCATCTAATGATTCGATGGTGTTTACGGTTAACCGAGGGCTATCATCTTCATACTTTATGGCCCCTTTTAGAAACAGGTTCTGACCGACTTCTAGGTAATCTCTCGCCTGGGTCAAGCTATCTGAGAACGCTGTTACCTCACATGTCCCCGTGGGGTCTGAGAGGGTGATAAAAGCATATCGGTTACCTTTGGCCGATATGCGTTCTTTTTTGGCTAAGACTGTACCCGCCATCGAGAAAGCACCATCACGCCCGGATTCAAGAACGTCCTGAATGGTGCGGGCGCGCATATCTTTCAGCAAACCACCAAAAGCATCAAGAGGATGACCCGAAAGATAGAACCCAATAGCATCGAATTCTTCTTTCAACCGATCCATCGGTAACCATTCGGATAGTTGTTTGATTTCTACTGTCGGGACGGGTGTGGATTCTCCGCCAAACAATCCCATTTGATTGTCATTTCGGTCATGCATAGCGGCTTGAGCATGGCGCATGATCATTTCAACACTGGCAAACAGTTCCTTACGGTTATACCCAAAACCATCTAAGGCCCCTGCTCTCACTAAGTTTTCCATTTGTCGTTTGTTAATATTGCTAGGGTTTAGTCGATTAATAAAATCGTTTAAATCAACGAAAGGACCATTTTCGTTTCTCTCATCAACCAAAGCTTCCATTGCGGCTGTACCAACGTTTTTGATAGCCCCTAGAGCGTACCGAATAGCGCCCTTCCCTTTTCCTGCCTTGTTATCACGTTCAACACTAAATACAGCTGTGGAGTGATTGATGTCAGGTTGGCGTAATTCGATACCCAAACGGTCTAACTCCTGCCTAAAGACATTGAGTTTGTCCGTATTAGCCAGATCAAGGGTCATTGATGCCGCTAAGAATTCAACCGGAAAATTGGCCTTCATATAAGCTGTTTGATAGGCCACCAAGGCGTACGCCGCCGCATGGGATTTATTAAAACCGTAGCCAGCAAATTTATCCACCAAATCGAAAATTTCATCGGCGCGTTTGGCATCAACGCCTTTGGCGACCGCCCCATCAACAAAGATCGTACGCTGCTGATCCATTTCAGCTTTAATCTTTTTACCCATGGCTCGACGCAGTAAATCTGCACTACCCAGTGAGTAACCGGATAATTCCTGGGCAATCTGCATTACCTGTTCTTGATAGATAATAACGCCGAATGTTTCGCTTAGAATGCCCTCTAATGTGGGGTAGAGGTAATCGATTTCTTCATTGCCGTGCTTGCGTTTGATGAAGCTGGGGATGTTATCCATCGGACCCGGACGATAAAGCGCCACCACAGCAATAATGACCTCAAAAGCATCGGGCTTTAACTTACGCAGCACATCCACCATGCCAGCACTTTCAAGCTGGAACACACCGACAGTATGCCCATCACTGATCATATCGTATGTTATTACATCATCCAGAGGGATCTTTGAGATATCAATAACATCTATATCATCGCGTTCACGGACGAGCTTTTCAGCTTTATCAAGCACCGTTAGTGTTTTCAGCCCCAGAAAATCAAACTTTACCAAACCAGCAGATTCAACATATTTCATGTTAAACCCGGTCACGGGCATATCCGAGCGTGGATCGCGATAAAGAGGTATTAATTTCTCAAGCGGACGATCACCGATAACGACCCCCGCGGCGTGGGTTGAAGCGTGTCGATTTAAACCTTCGAGTTGCTTTCCGATATTCATTAATCGCGCTACGTCATTGTCTTCACGAATTAATTGGCGTAATTCCGGTTCGGCATTAATCGCCCCCGTTAAATCTACGGGATTAGCGGGGTTGTTGGGCACCATATTACATATTTTACTGATGTACCCATAGGGCATTTCCAGAACCCGTCCAACGTCACGTAAGACGGCGCGGGCTTGTAGTTTTCCGAATGTGATAATTTGTGCCACGTGATCGCGACCATATTTATCCTGAACGTAACGAATAACTTCATCACGGCGGTCCTGACAGAAATCGATATCAAAATCCGGCATGGACACACGTTCAGGGTTCAAAAATCGCTCAAATAACAGCCCCCAACGCAGAGGGTCAAGATCGGTTATCGTCAGCGCCCAAGCGACCACAGAGCCCGCCCCAGAACCACGCCCTGGTCCCACAGGAATGCCATTTTTCTTTGACCAGCCTATAAAGTCGGCAACGATTAGGAAATAACCGGGGAAACCCATATCAGCAATGATGCCAAGCTCATATTCCATCCGCTCATGATAGGGTTGTGCAACATGTTCCCGGGCGGCTTCATCCATATCGTCAGTGAACACTTCCTCAAGCAGTCGCTTGTCTAACCCAGCTTCTGATTGAGCTTTTAATTCATCTGTTTCAGTACGTCCTACGCCACAATCATAGGGGGGTAAAATCGGATCGATTTTGGTCACCATATAAGAACATCTTTTGGCAATTGATACTGTATTTTCAATGGCTTCAGGAAGGTCTTTAAATAACGACTTCATTTCACGAGCGGATTTGAAGTAATGTTCTGGGGTTAGTTTTCGACGGTCTGTTTCCATAACGTGCCGACCTGCGGCAATACAAATCAGGGCGTCGTGGGCTTCAAACATTTCCCGAGTAGGATAAAACACTTCATTGGTGGCAACCAAGGCAATATCCAGGTCATAGGCAAAATTGAGAAATTCTTTTTCGGTTTGTTCCTCTACAGCCATGCCATGGCGCATAATTTCTACATAAAGACGGTCTTTAAAGGTGCTTTGAAGCGCTTTCATTAAATCAAGTGCTTCTTGTTTCTTTCCAGCTAATAGTAGCGCCCCAATGGGCCCCTCTGGTCCGCCTGTTAAGACAATAAGGCCTTCATGGTTGGCTTGTAGGTGTTCTAAAACAATGTGGGGGTCTGTAGCATCATCGCCATCTAGATAGGCCAAGCTCAATAATTTAAGAAGGTTCAGATACCCATCATTATTTTGCACCAGTAAGACGAGGGAACCTTCGATGTTTTTATTGGAATTACCTTCGCCAAGGTCAATGTGGAGCTTAACCTGACAGCCAATGATCGGTTGGACCCCGGCGCCAGAGAGCACACCTGAAATTTCCATGGCACCGAACAAATTATTGGTATCGGTAACCGCGACAGCGGGCATGGCGCTTTTATGGCAAAGGTCAGCCAGTTCTTTTACCCGCACAGCCCCCTCTGACAGAGAGTAAGCGGAATGAACACGTAAATGGATAAAATCAGCATATGAAGACATGCATTAAGAATTCCATATTTAACCCTCAGAGTCACTTTCTGTTATTCACTATTTGAGGGTTTTCTGGGGATAAATCCTGTGATAATTACGTCATTCTTATACTCCCTTCATTTAGCGACATTTTTTAGGATTGATCATGAGCGAGCTAACGTTGATTATTGGTAATAAAAACTACTCCAGTTGGTCATTACGGGCTTGGATTGCTCTTAAACAAATGGAAATTCCTTTTACAGAGAAACTGATTCGTTTGTTTGACGAGAATTGGCCTACAGAAATTGCAAAAGTATCGCCCTCTAAAAAAGTTCCTGCTCTAATCGATGGTGATTTAACCATCTGCGAAACATTGGCAATCCTTGAATATATTCATGAGCTTTATCCTGAGAAAGGATTGTGGCCCACTGATCTTAAGGCTCGCGCTATGGCGCGCTCTGTATCAGCTGAAATGCACGCTGGGTTCGGTGCGCTTCGTAACCATATGCCGATGAACATGCGTAAAGACTTAAAAGGTATGGGAAAAGGCCCCGGCGTTGATGAGGATATAAAACGGATAACGGAGATTTGGCTGTCTTGTCGTCATCAATATGGTCAAAGCGGCGATTTTTTGTTTGGAAATTTTACCAATGCTGATGCCATGTTTGCGCCTATCGTATCGAGGTTTAAGACATTTGGGGTTAAACTTGATCCAATTTCACAAGCCTATTGTGAAGCGATAATCAATACACATGGCTTTAAACAGTGGGAAGCTGAGGCATTAGAAGAAACATGGATCATTGAACAAGATGAAATTTGATTAGGCAATTAGATTTCACTAACTTTTGTAAGGTTGACGAATACATGAAGGTTCGTATTACTTTCAGTAATGGATAATAGCTTCAGATCGAACTTTCTGTCGGGTATCATTGATATATTTCCAATGCTTATTGGAATGATCCCGTTCGGGCTTATCGTTGGCACCATGGGAATTCAGGCCGGATTAGAGAGCTGGGAGCTCATGTTAATGAGCAGCGCTGTCTTTGCTGGCGCGTCACAATTCATTGCCCTTGAAATGTGGGGGAACCCTTTGCCCGGCGCCGTCATCATCGGCACAACCTTAATGGTAAATTTGCGGCATATCTTAATGGGCGCCGCCGCGCATCAACACGTTCGACACCTTCCCCCCCTAACACGGTATGTTTTTCTTTTTGCCATGGCGGACGAAAATTGGGCCATGGCCATGCGCAAAAGCATGACGACAAAATCAGCGGGCTCTAAATTATCTGCAGGATACGTGCTTGGACTGACTGTTCCATTTTATCTTAATTGGCAATTGTGGAGTTTTGCGGGAACACAGTTAGGGGATCTTATCAAGGATCCAACAGAACTGGGCTTTGATTTTGTTTTTACGGCCGTGTTTCTCACCCTAATTTTTGGTTTTTGGAAAAGTGACCGTCGATTATTGCCCATTATTGCCAGCGCTTGTGTCGCCTTAATGACCCGCGAATTCCTACCCGGCACTTGGTATATTTTTATGGGATCGCTCGCTGGTGTGGCTGCTGCAGCATTGAGCTATAAGCCGAAAGACGCCAACAAAGATAGGGCAGAGATGCATCATGATTGATGATATGTCTCCAACGACTGTGATCTTGGGTATGGCCATTGTCACCGTTCTAACCCGGTATGTGGGGTATATGGTTCTTGGTCATTACCGGTTGAGCCAAAGGGCACAATCCATATTGGAAGCGGTGCCCGTATCGGTTCTAACGGCTATTATTGCGCCTGTTGTACTAACAACAGGGCCTGCTGAATCGCTGGCTGCGATCGCGACACTGATTATTGCGTGGCGGTTGCCAACGGTTGTTGCCATTGTTGTTGGCGTGGTCATTGTGGTGGCCTTGCGCATGGTGTTTTAATTTAAAATTGTGCTTTAATTTAAAACGGTACTTTAATTTGAAGCTTTATTGAGCTTAATCCTCAACAAGTTCTCCATGTTCCATCCGAACCACGCGATCCATAGAAGCGGCTAAACTTGTGTTGTGTGTGGCGATTAAAGCGGCGAGCCCTGCTCCTCGGGCGATTTTAACAAACAGATTAAAAACTTCACCAGCCGTATCGGGATCTAGATTACCCGTTGGTTCATCGGCCAATAATAATCGCGGTACATTGGCTAAGGCTCTGGCAATGGCAACACGTTGTTGCTCTCCACCGGAAAGACGAGCCGGACGATGGGTCGCACGGTCGTTTAATCCCATATACCCCAATAGTTCATGCGCCCTTTCTCGAGCGGCAGATTTTGTAAGTCCGCTTATCATTTGTGGGATAACGATATTTTCTAGTGCTGAGAACTCTGGCAATAGATGATGGTATTGATAAACGAAGCCAAGATGATCCCGGCGCATACGGGTTTTTTGATCATCATTCATATTGTTACAATGTTCGCCAGAGATATAAATATCGCCATCATCTGGTGCTTCGAGCAAGCCCGCTATATGCAATAACGTAGATTTACCAGCACCGGAGGGTCCGACAAGGGCTACGAGCTCTCCTGGATTGATGGTTAGATTGATTGAGCGTAGTACTTCAAGTTTCTCGCGGCCTTGTTTGAAGGTGCGTTTGACGTTCTGTAATTGAAGCACAGGACTGATATCATTATTCATAACCTAGAGCCTCATTCATAGCGTAGTGCCTCTGCCGGATCGAGACGTGCGGCACGCCAAGCTGGATAAAGTGTCGCCAAAATGGAAAGCCCTAATCCAAGCAAAACAATGGCGATGACTTCACCGTTATCGACTTTGGCAGGTAGTTTTGACAGAAAGTAAATTTCAGCAGCAAATAAATCGCTGCCAGATAGACCCTGTATCCATTGACGGATGGCTTCAATGTTATCGGCAAAAGCAAGCCCAAGGACAAATCCTAAAAAGGTTCCAATCACACCAATACTGGAACCACTGATAAAGAAGATCCGCATCACCGTTCCCCGTGTCGCCCCCATGGTACGCATAATCGCAATATCGCGACCTTTATCTTTCACCAACATAATCATTGAGGAAATTATATTAAACGCAGCGACCAAGATGATAAGCGTTAGGATCATAAACATGACATTACGCTCGACCTGAATGGCATTAAAGAAGCTGGCATTTGCGCGCTGCCAATCATGCACCCGTGTGCCTAAACCTGCTTCGCCTTTAATCAGGGTTATCATACCGGGGGCTTCATCTGGATCTTCGATAAATATATCCAGATTACTGATCCCATCTTTCATAGAGAAGTAAATCTGGGCCGCTTCCAGCGGCATAAATACAAAACTTGAATCGTATTCGTACATACCGATATTAAAAAGCGCTACAACAGTATAGGCGCGCACGCGCGGCACCGTCCCAAATGCCGTTACGTTACCTTTCGGGGATATCAACTTGATTTGATCACCAACACGAACCCGTAATTTGATTGCCATACGATGACCAATGGCTATGGCATCGTTACCGACATAATCATCAAGACTGCCTGCGATGATATTGCCTGCGATAAGGTCGCGCTTACGGATGTCTTCTGGCAGTATACCCCGGACAATGGCACCTTGTGCATTGCCCTTATTGGACGCCATAACTTGACCTTCGATCAACGGAGAAACCTTTAGAACACCCGGTATTTTTTGAAGGCGCTCCGCAATGGGTTCGTAATCTTTTAAAAGACTGGTTTCACCCGACACACTTAAATGAGAATTGATTCCGAGAATTCGCTCTAATAATTCAGCGCGAAACCCGTTCATGACGGACATCACAATAATCAATGTTGCAACACCCAACGCTATACCCAGCAACGAAAACCACGCAATGACAGAAATGAAACCTTCCTGCCTGCGCGCCCGCAGGTACCGCATGGCCATCATCCATTCAAATGTATTAAACATTCGTGTTAACCGATCATCCGCGACAGAGCGGCTTCAATACTGATTTCATCGCGTTCGCCGCTTGCGCGATTTTTGAGCTCGACTTTGCCGTCTTTTAAACCACGGGGACCCGCGATGATTTGCCATGGCAACCCGATCAGGTCCATGTCGGCAAACTTACCCCCGGCGCGAATGTCGCGATCATCATAGAGAACCTCAATCCCAGCTGCTGTCAGATCATTATAAATGCCTTCACACGCTTTATCACAACCATCGTCACCAGCTTTCAGGTTAATAATACCCACTTTGTAAGGCGCAATGGATTCAGGCCAGATAATACCGTCATCATCATGGGACGCTTCAATGACAGCCCCCACCAGCCTTGAAACACCGATACCGTACGATCCCATAGAGGCCATAGCTTCTCCGCCGTCATTGGTTGTAACTTTGGCATCAAAGGGGCTTGAGTATTTATCGCCGAAGTGAAAGATATGACCAACTTCGATGCCACGGGCTGTTACCAGATCATCGCCCAGCCTAGCCTCTTTGTCTAAATCACGCATTTCATCGGTGGCGGCGTATTTATTGGTGAAATTATCGACAATGGGCTGTAGATCAGAATTGAAATCGATTTCGCTGTCAGCCATATCCATTTCTAAAAATGCTTTGTGGCAAGCGACTTCGCTCTCCCCTGTATCGGCGAGGACCAAAAATTCATGGCTCATATCGCCACCAATAGGGCCGGAATCAGCAGCCATCGGAATGGCTTTAAGACCCAGACGCGCAAAGGTGCGCAAATAAGATACAAAGAATTTATTATAGGACTTACGTCCCTCTTCTAAATTCAGATCAAATGAATACGCATCTTTCATCAAGAATTCACGGCCTCGCATGACACCAAAACGAGGGCGCACTTCATCGCGAAATTTCCATTGAATGTGATAAAGCATCTTGGGTAAATCCCGGTAGCTTTTTGCGCAATCGTGGAAAATTTCAGTAATTTGCTCTTCATTGGTTGGGCCGTACAACATTTCCCGATCATGCCGATCGGTAATGCGCAACATTTCGGGGCCATAAGCATCATAGCGACCACTTTTACGCCACAAGTCAGCGGGTTGGATTGTTGGCATCAACATTTGTTGCGCCCCCATGGCATTTTGCTCTTCTTCAACAATGCGTTGAATGTTCATTAAAACTTTATGGCCCAGAGGGAGCCAAGAATAGATACCTGCACTGGACTGACGCACCATGCCAGCTCTTAACATTAATCGATGAGAGACAATTTGTGCCTCAGTTGGCGTTTCTTTCAACGTAGGCAGAAAATATTGCGACAAACGCATAGAAGAGCATTCCTTATATAAAAATGTGACATGTTATTGATCATGATGCCGGACTGTATGAGACCAACACGATAAAGTCTATGTTGAAAGCTATCCTTAAGATGGATTGAGGTGTTTATTTTCAAAGAATCTATGTCAATAATGTCATTATAATGACAAAAAAACTACTCATCGTCGCCCACGCGCCCTCATCCAATACCCTTGCAATGCGTGATGCCGTTGTTAGCGGTGCACAGCATGGGGACATTACAGGCGTCGAGGTTACCTTGCGAACACCTTTTGAAGCGACCGCCGATGATGTTCTAAACGCAAATGGGCTCATTCTTGGTACAACAGAAAATCTAGGTTATATGAGCGGTGCTTTGAAAGATTTTTTTGACCGAATCTATTATCCTTGTCTTGAAGAAACACAAGGTATGCCCTTCTGCTATTACATCAGAGCAGGCCATGATGGCACGGGGACTAATCAAGCAATAAAATCAATTACAACAGGATTAAAGTGGCGTCCTGTTCAAGAGCCATTGATTTGTAAGGGCGGTTACAGCGTTGATTTCATTGACAATTGTTCTGAATTGGGAATGGCTATGTCGGTGGGTCTTGAAGCCGGAATCTTCTGAATTATTACCTTTAAATTAGATTTACTCTAATTCAATATTACTCATATACTCTTGACTCTCCAGTAAAGCATATCTATGTAATCGTTTATAGAGAATAGATTGTGTTTTATTAATTAGATTTAAACATATTTATTCTAATTGTTTATGAATAACTTAATGTTTTAATGAGAGACTTAAATGTATTTCCCCAACTTTAAAGTAATAATTTTTGCTGCGTTTTCTATTTCAATAACAATGAGTGTATCTAAAGTATTGCAAGCTCAAGAACTCAATCAGACTTACGTTAATCAGTTGGATTTACATATTTCTTCTACATGCGAGGACGGTGCTGCTATATTCAAGATTAAGAATGTTGGCGAAGATAAAGTCTCCGGAATTAATTTCAGGTTGTTTAAAGTGACTCAGGGTTTACTTGTGTCGAAACGCCGCATGAGCCTCAATCAAGGGCAGACGGCAACATTCAAAGTTAAAAATGCAGATAATATTCCCGACCAAATCGGAATTTTTGTAAATACGAAAGAATTAGCGCGCCGCGAAAGAACCGACGCTTCCATCCGCTGTAGCACTTGATATCAACTGACGGCTGTCGCCATTTCAGACAGTGATTTCATCATGTTACGCACACCATCCAAGCGTACCCGGTCATCATCCCAAACACGCATATAGACCAATTTATGATCGGGTTTGAGCTTAGCAGTGCCTCGGTTTTCTTGAATAAAGGCAACAAGACCGGCTAAATTTGCAAAGTCATTATTGCGGAAACTGATGGAGGCCCCTTTTGGTCCTGCATCAATTTTTTCAACACCTGCTTCACGGCAGAATTGTTTGATGGCGACACATTCCAATAAATTTTCAGCCTCAACAGGCAACGCCCCAAATCGATCAATCATTTCAGCAGCCAGTTCATCGGTCTCCAAGCGATTGGTCAAATTTGCAATACGTCGATATAGCCCCATCCGGACGGGTAAATCGTTCACATAGGTATCGGGGATTAAAATTGGTAGACCTAAATTAATTTGCGGACTCCAGCCCGTATCGCCCGCGTTATCACTCGACAATCCTTTCGCCTCAGCAACGGCTTCTTCCAACATTTGTTGGTATAGCTCAATACCCACTTCACGGATATGGCCTGATTGCTCATCACCTAATAAGTTCCCGGCACCGCGAATATCTAAATCGTGACTGGCCAGTGAGAAACCAGCGCCGAGATGATCGAGGGTTTGCATGACTTCAAGTCGTTTGTCAGCCGATGCGGTAAGTTTCTTTCCGGGCGGCAATGTTAAATACGCGTAAGCCCGGATTTTTGATCGCCCTACCCGCCCCCTTAATTGGTAAAGTTGTGCCAAACCAAACATATCGGCGCGGTGAATGATGATAGAATTAACCCGTGGCATATCAATGCCGCTTTCAATAATGTTGGTCGATAACAACACATCATGATTGCCTTCATAAAAAGATGTCACTGTCTCTTCCATTTTGCTGGGAGACATTTGTCCATGCACAACCACCATTGATATTTCAGGCACTAATTCACGAATGTTGCTCTCTACTTGCTCGATATCAGCAATGCGCGGACATACATAAAATGTTTGGCCACCGCGATAACGTTCTCGCAAAATCGCTTCCCGAATGATCACGGGATCAAAGGGTAATATATAAGTCCGAACCGCTAACCGGTCGACGGGTGGCGTGGCAATTAAGCTCATTTCACGCACGCCGCTTAAAGCCAATTGCAGCGTTCTGGGGATAGGTGTCGCCGTTAATGTGAGAACATGAACATCAGCTTTTAGGCTTTTTAAACGTTCTTTATGGACCACACCAAAATGTTGCTCTTCATCAACAATCAACAGACCGAGGTCTCTAAACCTGACATCTTTAGCCAACAAGGCATGGGTGCCGATAACAATATCAACCGTGCCATCCGACATCCCTAATTTAGTGTCTTTTACGTCTTTAGCCGTAACCAGACGCGAAAGCTGTCTGATTTTGATAGGGAAACCTCTAAAGCGTTCAACAAAATTGAGGAAATGTTGACGACACAACAATGTTGTCGGTACGACCACAGCAACCTGTTTACCTTCCATAGCGGTCACAAAGGCCGCGCGAAGGGCGATCTCGGTTTTTCCGAACCCAACATCACCACATACCAAGCGATCAGCATTTCGCCCGCTGGCTAGATCGCCTAAGACGCTCTCAATAGCCAGGAGTTGGTCATCCGTTTCTGTGTACGGGAACCGCGCACAGAATTCTTCATACGCTCCTTCCGGTGGTAGAATTTTGGCGCCATCATTTAGCTCTCGGGCGGCGGCAATCTTGATCAACTCTTCTGCCATTTCAGCGATACGTTGTTTTAATTTTGATTTGCGCGCCTGCCAAGCGGCCCCGCCCAACCGGTCCAATTGCGCGCCTGCATCGTCGGAGCCAAAGCGTGAAATTAATTCGATGTTTTCAACGGGCAGATAAAGCCGCGCCGCGCCGTGGTAGGATAGCTGGAGGCAATCGTGAGGCGCACCGGTCACTTCAATGGTGTGTAGCCCTTCAAAACGACCAATACCGTGGTCAACATGAACCACCAGATCACCTGGATTTAACGTCATGGCATCACTGATAATATTTTCTTGTTTAATCTTTCGACCTTGAGGACGCGATAGACGCTCCCCCAGAATATCCTGCTCGGTGATTAAGGCCATGTCATCGCTGACAAATCCCCGCTCAAAACCAGCAACAGCAATGGAGCAAAGCCCTAAGTTCTGCGCCTCAGCTTGCGTCCAATAGTCAATATTGGGTCCAACAATCAATTCATGCTCAGCAAAAACTTTACGAAGTCGCTCACGAGACCCATCGCTCATGGCAGAAATGATTACTCTACGTCTGTTATTGGCATTTGATTGTAGTTCAACGATATGCTTGGCAACCTCTTTAAAGACATCACCTTCGTTTTTGACACGAACATCGGCAAAATCTCTACCTGCATGCCCACCCCCTTGAAGGACAGTTGAACCTTCGGTCTCAGGCAGATCAAAGGGGGATAATTGTCCACCGACAAGGGGGGCGATAATACCGTCGAATTCAGCGGCATTCAAATAAAGTTGCTTCATCGCTACAGGGTAATACGGTGTGGCACCAAGGCTGAGCTTTGTGCCTATAATTTCTTTTCGTGCTTGATAATATTCGCCGATTAGGTCCAAACGGGCATCACGGGCGGCAATTGTTTGATTGGCGAGAACGGTTGTTGTCTCCCCCGTATAATCAAGTAACGTTTCAAGTCGGTCGTGAAATAAGGGCAA
This sequence comes from uncultured Rhodospirillales bacterium, assembly GCA_965603075.1. Lineage (GTDB taxonomy): Bacteria > Pseudomonadota > Alphaproteobacteria > Rhodospirillales > Casp-alpha2 > JABJOR01. Next base: position 130,676 of record CBFDBO010000006.1, read on the forward strand.
CCAGTGTTCCATTCCCAAAAACCGTCGACCCGCTGAAATTGATTCGTATAAGGGGTCGTTTGAACCGGTAATAGAGAATAATTCACGGTAATTTGTGCGAAAGCGCGAAATGCTGTCCTCATCAAGATAGATTTCGCCAAGGGGAATGAGGGACAATTTCTTGACTTTGCCCGTTGTACGCTGCGATTGGGCGTCAAAAACCCTTATGGTGTCGATTTCATCACCAAAGAAATCTAAACGAAAGGGGGTGTCGCTGTCGGCGGGGTAAATATCCAGTATTCCGCCCCGTCTGGCAAATTCGCCCGGTTCCATAACTGTATCGGTGTTAATATACCCGTTGCGGCTTAAAAACGTGATGATATGGTCGGGATTATGGGAGGTGCCTTGTTGTACGTTGAGGGAACGCCCTTCTAGTACGCTTCGTGGCACAACACGCTGTAAGAAGGATGAAACCGTCGTAATGATAATTTGGGATAATCCCGCCTCACGTTTTTCACAGAGGCGCGATAAAACACTAATGCGTTGATTTAAAATATTGGGGCTAGGCGATACTCGATCATAGGGCAGGCAATCCCACGCCGGAAATTCAAGGCATTCTATTCTAGGATTAAAAAAATTAATCCCAGCGGACATACGGGCCATGGCAACATCATCGGCAACAATGACAATTAACCGTCCAACACGCTCCACCCAGTCACATAATAATCGTGCATCATGACCTTCAGGCGCCGCACTAATTTCAACACGGTCAGCGGCGTTTAAAATATCATCTATCATTAATTTATTGTTTTTTACCAAAATATTATAAGGATTTCTTAAAGTTAATTATATTACCCATAACGGACCCGTTTATGTCGTGCGGTACGTCTTCTTGTTCCAGTATCCACTTTAACAAATCGTTGTCGGCTTCTTGGAGCAATTGTTCGAATTGATCAAGCTCTTGATCATTCATTGAGAGCAGATTATTACTGGCGAATTGACCCATGAGCAGGTCAGTTTCCTTCATGCCGCGATGCTGACTTAAATAGAGTAATCTTTTACGGCGGTTATCCAAAACGCATATCCCCAGACAAAAAGAAATGTAACAAGTCGGATGTCAGGGTATAAGGGGTTATCGCTAACTTGTCAGCCCGTTAAGTTTGTAAAAATCATGCGCCCTGAAATCTTATTTGATCTGTTTAAACCCGTGACCACCTTAAAGGGTGTCGGGGCTCGTATTGCCAAATCACTCGAGAGTGTTACGGGCGGCGATCGATTGGTTGATTTGTTATGGCATCTACCCGTCACGATAATTGATCGACGATACGCCCCCAGCATTGCGGACGCCAGACCCGGTATCGTTGCCACGATGACGGTGGATATCCTAAGCCATAAAAAGCCCCATAATAAACGCTCGCCTTACAAAATCGACTGTAAAGATGATACGGGTTTTATGACGTTGGTATTCTTTCATGCCCATGAAGATTTTCTAAAACGCACGCTACCAGAAGGCGAAACCCGTGTTGTGAGTGGCGTTGTCGAGCGCTTTGAGAGTTCATTACAGATGACCCACCCCGATCATATGGGGACGGTAGATGATATAGAAGATATCATGCGTGTTGAACCTGTCTATGGATTGACCGCGGGATTGTCTTTAAAAGTCATTGGTAAGGCGATCGCCGCTACATTGGAAACCGTTCCAACATTCCCAGAGTGGCTGGATAGCGCGCAGATTAAAAAACAGGATTGGGAACCTTGGAAAGATAGTCTTCTTAAGACCCATGCCCCAGAAAATGCATTTGAACTTGAACCCAACGCCCTTCACCGCCAACGCTTGGCCTATGATGAATTGCTGGCAAATCAGCTTGCGCTCGCCTTGATCAGACGTTCAATGCGCCGCCTTAAAGGACGGAAGATTGCCCCGACGGGCGAAATTCAATCAACCATCACAAGCGCCCTGCCCTTTGACTTAACCCCTTCACAAAAAAACTCCCTTGCTGATATTGCGACTGATATGCAGAGCAGCAACCGTATGTTGCGTCTGTTACAAGGGGATGTGGGCAGTGGGAAGACGATTGTTGCCCTACTTGCCATGGTGGGGGCGGTAGAGGCAGGTTATCAAAGCGTTATAATGGCCCCCACAGAGATTCTGGCCCGGCAACACTTGGCGACCATCCTACCGCTTGTAGAGCACGCTGATATCAAAGTCGCTTTTTTAAGCGGTCGCGAGAAAGGTAAAACGCGCCAAGCTGTCTTGGGCGAAATAGCTTCTGGTGAAGCTCATATTATTATTGGGACACATGCTCTGTTTCAAGAAGGCGTAGAATTCAAGGATCTAGCATTTGCTGTTATTGATGAACAACACCGCTTTGGTGTGCATCAACGTCTGACATTGGCCGCCAAAGGTAATGGTCGTCCTGTTGATATGCTGGTAATGACGGCTACTCCTATTCCTAGAACGCTTATGCTAACGGCGTACGGCGATTTGGACGTTTCAAGGTTGTTAGAAAAACCAGCGGGGCGTAAACCTGTCGATACCCGTGTTATGCCCATTGATCGTATAATGGATGTTATCGCGGGGCTGCGTCGTTCTATTAAAGACGGCGCACGCGTTTATTGGGTGTGCCCGCTGGTAGAGGAATCAGAAAAAATAGATGCTGCAGCAGTGGAAGACCGCCATGATTATCTGGCAAAACAATTCCCATCAGAGCGTGTTGGATTAGTTCATGGTCGCATGAAAGGTAAAGATAAAGACGCCGCCATGGCGGCCTTTAAAGCAGGTGAGCTCGATATATTGGTCGCCACCACGGTGATTGAAGTAGGCGTGGATGTGCCCGAAGCCACCATCATGATTATTGAGCATGCAGAGCGTTTCGGATTATCGCAACTCCATCAATTACGAGGGCGCATTGGACGGGGAGCGGATAAAAGTAATTGTTTATTGCTCTATGGTCAGCCCGTAGGTGAAATAGCCAAGAAACGCTTAAAGATCATGCGCGATTCTGATGATGGCTTTTTCATCGCTGAAGAAGACTTAAAACTGCGCGGTGCAGGTGAATTATTGGGGACCCGTCAAAGCGGCATTCCGTTGTTTCATATTGCTGATTTAGCCGTTCATGGAGATTTGCTGGCGACCGCTAAACGCGACGCGCAATTAATATTGGAAATTGACCCTGATTTAGAAAGCGAGCGTGGGAAAGCGCTTCGCGTACTTCTGTATCTATTTGAATGTGATGTAGCTGTGAAAAGTTTGCGCTCAGGATGATTAATCTTTTTTAGTATTTATTTCACGACCTGATGTTTCTTTAAGCTTGTCCGCAGGGCGGGAGTCTTTTTGAACCAAAATCGCAGCGCCATGTTTTTCGCGCAATATATCAACATCCTCATAGACCGATGCTTTGGTCAGTGGGATTTCTTGTTGTTCTTTAGGGCGGCGATCAGGGGGGGTAACGATACCGCCAGAAATGACCATCTTGATGCCTTCTTCCACACCCATGGTCAGGGGAATTAGATCTTGTTTTGGCACGAACAGTAAAAAACCCGAGGTTGGATTTGGTGTGGTGGGTAGGAAGATATTAACACATGTATCTTCCGTAATGTTTTGTACTTCACCTTCTGTTTTGCCAGTAATAAAGGCAATAGCCCACATTCCACGGCGTGGATATTCAACCAATACAACTTCGCGAAAAGCATTTGATTGTTGGGCTAGAACAGTCTCTAAGATTTGTTTAACCGCGTTATAGACACTGCGGATGACAGGCATCCGGTTTAGAATTCTCTCGCTGGTGCGCATAAAAAAGCGGCCAACGAAACCAGCCATAAGCATTCCGACCATGGTCAGGCCAATAAATAAAACCAGCAAACCTAAGCCCGGCAAGGCAAATGGTAAGTATGATTCCGGGTTGTATTTATGGGGAATGAGCGGGGTTATATTGTTATCAACAAAATTAATGAACAATAATGCAAGGTATAAAGTAATGGAAAGTGGTGCCGTTACCAAAATACCCGCAAAGAAATACGCTCTTATGCGTCCCCCCATTGTCGTGATTTTTTTTGGTGATCCATCATCGTGAGATTTATTTATTGTCATAGGAAGTGATAAACCATTTTAACGCCAACAATACAAACTTTAGTGGCGTTTTGATCAGCAGAATTTTAAATTAGTAATTGTTCAATAGGATCATTTATTTTTTTTCATCTGATAATCGACGAATTGTTTGAACAAAAATATTTAATAACGTTTTTATAAAGGGATCTGCTTTGGCAAGTTTTTTGTCTATGGTTGCCTTGTTAATAATCATTAATGTTCCCCCTTTAGCCATGCGCGCACTGGCCATCCGGGGAGCGTCGTCAATCAACGCCATTTCGCCAAAAATACCGCCATGAGGAATTGTCGCTATAATGTGTACTTTCTCACCGTCTGTCGCATAAATTTCTACAAGGCCGTCTTGAACAACATAGGCATTATTCGCAGCATCATCTTTTTTAAAGATGATGGAACCCGCTGGTAAGGATTTACGTTCAATAACATCAGATGACATAATATTTCCCTTGTTTTATTTTTAGCGTTTGTTTTTAGCGATTTGTTTTTATCTTTTGTTTTTATTAGATTACCTATGATTTATTCATGATATATATAACACGTAATAATTAAAAAGTTATAATATATTAGATTTTTCTAAGAAAGTCATTCTATGTCCAGAGAGTATCCCAAATATCCAATTATAGGGGTTGGTGTTGTTGTAACATCACCCTTGGGAATATTACTGATCAAAAGGACAAATCCACCTGGTGTTGGTAAATGGAGCTTGCCGGGTGGCGCGCAAGATACAGGGGAGACGATCGAACAAACCGCCCTTCGTGAAGTTCGGGAAGAAACCGGATTAAAAATTGACTACCTTGGTTTGGTCGATGTTATCGACAGTATTATTAAAGATGATCAAGGCGAGGTTCAGTATCATTATACGTTGATAGACGTAGCGGCGCGTGTCCATGAAGAACAAGATGGACGAGAGTTATGTGCGGGTGATGATGCAGACGATGCAAAATGGTTCAGTCGTGATCAATTAGACGCCCTTAATCTATGGTCAGAAACAATTCGTGTTATTGATGCATCGATAGCTAAATTTGGCTGAATTATCTTTCTCTGAATGATTCATTAACCGACGAAACCACAGGTTTTAAAAGGTATTCTAATAATGTTTTCTTACCGGTTTTAATATCGGCTTGAACGGTCATACCCGGCAAAACCAGATTTTGAGTTTCGTCTATGCCAACATAGGTTTTATCTAATTTGATAAGCCCGCGATAATACGGGTTGCCTTCTTCATCCAAAAATGTTGTTGCAGAAACTTCATCAAGGGTACCATCAATGCCACCGTACCGGGCAAAATCATAAGTTGTTACTTTGATTGTCACAGGTTGCCCAGATTTTACATGACCAACATCACGGGGAATAATTCGAGTTTCAATAATAAGTTCTTCATTTAAGGGGACAATATTCATTAAAACACCACCGGGCGGTACGATGCCACCGATGGTGTTTGCTTCTAAGCCTTTAACAATTCCATATACAGGTGATCTAATATCAAGGCGGTCTACGCGGTCTTCTGTCCGTGAAATTGATTCCCGTAAAGAGGCCGTCTCGGCCATTAGATCGCCCATTTCACCCAAAGCTATTTCGCGTAAATCGGTATCTATTTCCAAAAGACGGTTGTGCGCTTCACGTAAAGATTCAGCGGTTTTCTTTCTTTCACTTGTGAGCTTAGCTAGATCACCGATTGCATCATTTAATTTCTTTTGAACGTCCAGATAAACGATCTTTGATGATAAACCTTTCGCGTATAGTTCTTCACGCATAGCAAATTCTTCTTCAAGAATTTGAAGGTTCCGTAAGAGCGTCTCTTCTTCTTCGCGGAATATGGATAATTCAGACTCGCGCTGAGATATCTGGTCGCTAAGCACTGAACGTCTGTTGATCGCAGCGGCCAGTGAAGAACGGTGGATGCGCATTTGGTCGTCAATAAGTGTTTGATATTGCGGGTCAGAAAATGAGAAATCTGGCTCACGTCCTTCCCCCATGGCGCGCAGTCGTTCTGCTTGTAAATCAAGCGTCATTAAACGCACCCGTTGCTGGGTAAGTTCTGCATAAGCGGCAGCTGGGCTCAATGTCATTAGAATTTGGTTCTCATTGACGATCGTACCGTCTTTCACCAAAATCTTAGAAATGATACCGCCCTCAAGGTGTTGGATTGTTTGGACACGGCCCGTGGGGACAATCTCGCCAGAAGTTACCGCTATTTCATCGACATTTGTAATAGACGCCCAAATAACAAAAAATAAGATAATCGCACAGACGGTGATGATCGCGACCCGGATTAGGCCAGAACTTCCGGCTTCTTCGAGAATAACAGATTGCGCCAGATAGCGTGTTTGGCGGTCGCCGCGCTTAACTCCCTTCTTGGTTTGATCGATGATCTTGTCTGATGCGTTGTTCATGTTATTCCTATATGAAATTCTTTGGTATCTGTGCCAAGACCGCTTCTGCAGGGCCAAATGCTTTCATATGGCCGCTTTCCATCCAAATAATTTTATCGGCTAATTTTAAATGGCTAGGACGATGGGTAACAATAAATACTGTTGTTGTACCGCGTAAACGGTCAATCTTTTTCATAAAGACCTGATCGCCTTCATAGTCAAGGCCATTTCCTGGTTCGTCAAATAACATAACCGGCGATCGTTTCAAATAGCCCCTTGCCAAATTAAGACGTTGTAAAAAGCTTGTTGGCATTTGCCCCGCCATGGCATCACCGATGCGGATATCAAAACCACTTCTTTTCCAATTACCCGAGCCTTGCTCTAGCTCCATAATCTCTTCAAGCATGCCGGCTTCGTTTGCGGCCCATTTAAGCTCTTCATCGGACGCTGTTGGACGAGTGAGTCTCAGGTTTTGGGCGATTGTTCCATAGAAGAATTGAATAATTTGTGGCACGTAAGAGATCGCATGGCGAACTTCGATTAAATCAAGTTGACGTAAATCTTGTTCATCAATTCGAACGCTACCTGCTTGTTGAAAATAAAGACCGGCGAGAACTTTGAGTAAGGTGGTTTTGCCCGAACCATTGCCACCAATAACGCAAACAACCTCACCGGGTTCGACATCGAAGCTAACGCCAACTAACGCGGGGTCCGTGTCGGGGCTATAACGCATTGAGACACGTGAGAACGAAACCTCCCCTTTAAATCGTGCTAGGGGGGAAACCGTTTTATCGGGTTCACGCTCAACCTTCATATTCATTAAGCCATTGATTTGAGCAATACTAGACTTAACTTGGGTAAGGCGAGCAATAGAGACGAATGACATTTGTATGGGACCGAGAACACGCCAAACCAACATCATACAGGCCACCAGCGCACCAATCGTCATCGCACCTTCAAGAACGCGGAATACGCCGAAAGCAACAGTGGCAATACCTGCGGCGGTCATCATGATACTGGAAATGGTTTGAACCAACGATCCGTAGAGGGAGGTATAAAAACTGTTTAAAGAGGATAGAGCTGAAAACTCTCTATAGCGTTCTAACCAAGTATGCTCACTGCCAGAAGATTTTACAGCTCTCATATCACCTAGGGTCTCAACCACAAGCTCCTGCCTTTTAGACGAGCCTCGAGCTGATTTAGCAACGCTTTGTTGGATAAGGGGCATCATAACCACGCCAAGAATAATAAACAGCACAACCATAACCAAAGGAACTAAAGCGACGGGACCACCAAGAATGGCAATGACGATAACAAAGATGATCGCGAATGGGAGCTCAATAAATGTCAGGGCAATTTGTCCCGTAAAGAACTCTCTGACATTTTCAAAATCTTTTATACGAGCAATTTGAGAGCCAACCGTTGATCGTTCCGTTAGGGCCGCTGGTAATAATAGAATTCGTTGAAAGACAGCATTGCCGACGATGTTATCCAAACGGGCCCCAACAAAAGCCAAAATACGCGACCGGATAGTTCGAATAACCATATCGCAAACAAGCGCCAAAGTTACCCCAATGGCAAAATAGCTTAATGTTGTTAGAGAGCCAGAGGATATAACTTTATCATAAACCGCCATAACAAATAATGGCGTAGAGAGGGCGAGCAAATTCAGAAAAAGCGTTAATAACAGGACCTGATAGGTCAAGCCGCGGAACCGTTCAATGACGGCTCGAAACCATCCGAGCTTGGCTTTTAAAACTTGATTGATACCGGTCTCTAGCTTTTTGAATACATACGCAACGCCATCTGTTTTGCTTAAAGGGGCTTCCTCATAGGTTTGTGTGCTCCCATCAAAATAAACCATTGTATTACCGGTTATTTTTTCGACAAGAATGGCATCCCCATCGTGGGGTATAAATAGACAGGGCAATAACCGCGGGTCTAGCTTTTTAAGCGAGATATCGATAGGCCAACTCTCGAAGCGTAAATTGGCCATTATGTTTCTAAATGAAGTGATATCCAGACTATCAATAAAGTGGGGTACAGCTTCGGCAATATGTCTGGGATGACCATTCCAGCCAATGGCTTCGAGTAAGGGGACCAAGCAATTGGATAAGTCGGTTTTTTCTTTAATACCATGTAATGCATCATGGTAGGTTTGTTCGGTTTGCTCTGAAAAATCGACAAACTCATTATCGATAACTGTCTCATCATGATCTAGTATTTCATCGGGTGCCTGTTCCCCAGTTTCTTCTGGTGGTGATTGTGGGGGCTCTATCTGTTCAGGGATTTGTTGTGCTTGTTCAATAGGTTTTGGTATTTCTACAGATGTTGATGCTTCAAGCTGGCTATTCTCATCAGCGGGGATGTCATCATTAAGGGGGGCATCCTCCTCAGAGTGTGGAACGCGATCATTCTCTAAATCGATCGAAATAGTGTTATCCGGTTTGAAGTCTGGATTGAAACGAGGTTCAACAAAATGTTCCGTATCTGAGGCCTCGACATCTGAAAATTCGCTATCTGAAGGCCTGAGATTTTGATCTTCTACAGGGGCGGTTTTATGAGTTTGATCTGTCGATATTTGATGCGGATCAATAAGCTCTGGTAATCTGATTGTTGACGTCTGAATTTGTGTCCCTGTGAGGCGTTCAGGATTTAATAAAGATGTAGGAAATATTTCTTTTTGCTGCTCCCTCAATCGTTGGGCGGCTGACTTTTTATGCTTAACCTGTAGAGTAGGACCGGGTGGCAAAGGCGCATGCGGCGGCATACCAATACGCGGAGACGGTTTGTCTGTATGTTGTTCGTTAGAACCATCAATTCGTGGAAAATCAGTGGTCATGTTGGTTTACCAAAAGTGCTTGTCGGGCCTTCTATGCAAATCAATGCATGGTCCTGAATTTGATACACTATATCGGATAAAGATAACAACGATGGACGGGGTGTCACCAAGACAATGGTAACCCGCCCTTTAAGGCGTTCCAGCAAGTCCCTAAGCATTTCATCACCAGCACTATCCATTGATGCATTGGCTTCATCAAACAACAAAATTTTAGGTTTGTTTACCAACCCACGGGCAATAGCGATACGTTGCACAATACCACTTGGCATTGTTTCACCCGCACCATCACCGACGATTGTATCATAACCCATGGGCATGTGTGCGACGACTTGGTCAAGTCCTAACAATTTAGCCATGTCATAAGCATCGGTTGCTTTGTTTTCGCGGAACATGGTCAAATTTTCGAGCAGCGTTCCATTAAATAACACGCCCTCTTGCGGTAAGTAGGCAATATTAAGTCGCACAGAAACGGGGTCGTAGCTGTTGATTTCTACTCCATCGAGCAAAACTTTACCGGCATTGGGTTGGATCATGCCGTTTATCAAATTTAATAAGGTGGTCTTCCCACTGGCATTTCCGCCTTTTATACCGACGATAGATCCCGCTGGTACAGATAATGAGGCATTTTTGAAAACGGCAGGAAGCTCTTCACCGTCTTTGTTTTTACCGAAATTAAAACTGATGTTTTGAACTTCGATATTTCCTTGAATTTCCGTCAGAGGGGGTAACCCCGTTTCTGATTCTTGATCCATACTAAATAGTTTTTGCAATCGATCACGGGCTAGAGAAACAGATTGAAAACGAGTCCAGATGCCAACGGCACGTTGCAAGGGTTGCATCGAACGCCCAGCGAGCATGGTGCAGGCCGCTAATCCACCGATAGTGAGCAATCCATCGATAACATAAATAGAGCCAAAACCAACAACTGAAAACATTGTTAACTGAGAGAATACTGCGCCAACGCTGACGGCATTTGCACCATTTAAAGACACAAGACGTTGAGAGTCTGCGCAAGTCTCTTGTAACTTTTCATACCGTCGCAGCATCTGTTCTTCCATTGCAAGACCTTTGACCGTGTGAATGCCGCCAAGGACTTCGATAATGAAATTATAACGACGATCATCGGACTTCATTCGGCCTTCTAATGAGTCTTTTAGTTTGCTTCCAACCAAAGCGGCGCTGAGGAAAAACAAGATAATGAGAACAATAGGAACAATAACAAGATAATCGGCTAAATAGAAAATGGCGCCAAGATAAATTATAGCAAACGGTAAATCACATACCGCCAGAACAGCTTGCCCGGCGTAAAATTCTTTTAAGGTACCAAGAGCATTTATTCTTTCTAAATGAACACCCGCCCCCTGGTTTTCGTAATTTACAATGGGAGCATGCAAAAGCTTTTCCATAGCATTACAACCCGCCAGATGTTCAAACCTTGCGGCCATCCAACTGCTAACATAAGACCGTGCTAGTTTTAATATGGTGTCGAGCAACAGCGCACCGCCCACACCAATCACCAAAAGCATGAGGGTCTGCATCGCTTCATTGGGGATAATGCGGTCATAAACTTGTAACAATGTTAAGGGAAGCGCTAGGCCTAGAATGTTGATGAATACGGACGCTAGGACAATATCGAATATGCCACCGGGCATATAGGCAAAGGCACCTAAGGCCGTTTTATTGCCCTGATCCGAAGCATTTTTTGCCAAGCGTTTAATCAATTTATTATTTTGCGTAGCTTCCACAAATTGGTCCCAATATCTAATGGCGCATTTTCACCGTATTACATTAACAAATAACCTCTTAAAATAAACTGTAGGGCGTTAAAAAAGCGTTATAGATTAACGATTTAAACCCCATTTATTAATTCATTTCACATGGTTATAGCTCACATGGTTATAGCAATTTTTAGGGTAATGGTAATTGATCATTCCAATCAGATATAATTATCTCAGCTTGAAGTAGAGATTGGCTTCGAGCTAATCCCACGGTTAAGCGATTGTCGTATAATGTTCTCAGAATGATTTCATCATTTCGCGAAAGAGCATTCAATTGATCGGAGTCACTGAACAATGAAGGTCGTAACATATTGGTGTCATTGGGTAAGCCCATGCTCTGTGTTATTTCTTCTAATAAACAATGTTCCATGGCCTTGATGTCTAGGCCGTTGTTTACAATGATAAAACTTCGATTGATTGATTGTGGTGAGCTTTTTGCGTAAAGGAAATAACAGGTATGACGGCTTGAGACTTTTTTGATCAAATCTTGGCTGATCCCCTTAAATTTAATCAATGCCATTTCGCGTGAAGGGACAAATAAAACAGTCATGTTTTCTGTGCCTGATCTATCGGTTTCTGCAGCCAACTGAAATTTGATATCCGTTAGAGTTGTTACGGTGTTGAACTGTTGCCCAAGGGTTTTGATGTGTTCTGGGCTCGGCGCGCCTTCAAGGGCGTATATAATGGGGGATGACCACCGAGCCAAAGTTTTAGAAGCTTTGTCAGGCTCCATTTCGTTACCAAAAACGACCGTGTCAAAAAAACGGACAAGTGTATCAATTGTTGGGGCAGGATCATTAGATAATGCTGGCGCATTTATTGACAAACATAAGAATAAAATAGCTAAAGTCAGTTTAAAGACCATGAATTCACCATCGTTTCCATGACTGCGCTGAAATCGTTAAAGAGATTTTGGGGCGCGGTATACGTCCAAACATGAACGATGTTATTTTCCGATCTTGGGATTATTATCGACCATTGCCGATAGGGCAAGGGGCCACGGTTATAGTCTGAAACCAATTGCACGCCGTTTCTACCAGCAATCGCGATCTCCCCTCCCCCAACGTGTTTCACATCGGAAGCGCTGTAGGCCATTTGGATTTTTAATTGCTGTAATATCGCATTGGCCATTTGGTCGGGTGGTGTTGCTTCAGCCGAACTGACGTTTTGGATTGTGACAGCCAGTTTTGCCGCTTCACTTTTGCTGGGGCCAGTAAAGACAACCGTGAAATCATCCGGTTTTCCAACTCTCCAAGTCGTCGGATATAAGATTGAATAACCAAGTGTTGGGATATCTAAATTTGCAAAGTCAGTTTGATGAGGCGCTTCTTGTATAAGTGGGTCTGATAAATGAGAGGCTGAGGCTTGCCGCTGAGGATTTAGGGTTGTGTCTGATAGGTCATCATTATGGTGTTGAGCATTTCTATGAGTTGGCTCAAAACTTAATAGAATACTTTCAAATTCATTGGCCGTAGAAATATATAAATCCGATGGTGCAATGAACATCAAAACATAATCGAATGATGGGGACCTGATGATAACGACACGCGCTCTCATACCGGAACCATCGTATATTGAATCGTACGCTTCATACCCCTTAAATATTCTACGGGTCCCTTGTATCTTTTGAGACCAAGTTTTTTGCTCACCCAGATACTTAGTCTCTAAACGAGCGGCAAGGTCTTCAATTGTTAAAGAAGGATTCGCCGGAGCGGATTGAATTGTCATCCCCCACCCTTGTCTTGAATTCAAAGTTATATCAACGGGAGGTTCTCTTTCATTGAGAACGGCGCTGTTGGGAATATATAATGTAAAACCTTTGGAAGGGTGCGTGTAAATTTTCGAATTCGTGCTAGTATCTTGATAAGATTGATTACTTTGCGCAAACGACAGTTTACTATCATACAATACGAAGCATAAAAAAATGGCAAATGTAGCCACAGAAAACAAATTGGCTGTTTTCGTTTTTATCAATTGTATAGGAAGGCTTTGAAATCGGTTTATCATCGTATTATATATAAGCACTATTATGGTTAATTAAATAATAACAGAAAATTAAGTTTATGGCCGTTCGTGACGATTTCCGAAGTATGACAGGCCCGCAAAAAGCGGGGACTT
>CBFDBO010000007.1:0-130742 GCA_965603075.1 uncultured Rhodospirillales bacterium
TTAATTTTACGAACGGTTCCCCGTTCATTTAATTTTACGAACGGTTCCCCGTTCATTTAATTTTACGAACGGTTCCCCGTTCAATGATCTTACAAGAGAAGAGCCTGGTCTCAGGATAGCGATCAGGTTCTTCCAAAATGGATTCGATTAATTCAATCGTCGATTTGATAATTTGTTGTACCGGCTGATGAATAGTGGTCAAATTAATATTATCCCAACGGGCCATTTCCATATCATTCAACCCAATAATTCCAATATCTTCTGGAACTGAAAGCCCGGATGATTCAATAGCACTGATGGCACCAATAGAGATAACATCATCACCACAAAAATAGGCCTCAGCATGAGGTGATTTTAAGAGGCGTAACATTTCTTTTCGACCTGCTGCAAATGAATGAGTTTCTGCAAAGCTGTGGCTAAATGTTATTTTTGCATGTTTTTTAAGCTCTTCCTTAAACCCCTCAAATCGATCATAGGCCACAGAAACATTTTTGGGACCACCCAGAAACCCAATATTTGTATATCCTTTTTTAATAAGATAATTGGCCGCCATTCGGCCACATTGATAGTCGTCTATACTGACCGTATGCACATCCGGCGTTCCGCTTACCTGCCCAAATGAATGAACAACGGGCATTCCAGCCTCTCTAAAGGCTTTTGAAAATTTGGTCGGCAGTTCAGATGTCGCAACAATAACTCCATCAACAGAATATTGCTTTAGCATTTGAACAGATTGCGCAGGATCTGTTTCGCTCGTTAGATTGACCAACAAAGGCCTTAATCCAACTTCTTGTAGTCCTCTTGTAAACAAATCAAATACTTGCAGGAAAAAGGGGTTGTCAAAATTATTCGAAACAAGCCCGATAAGCTTCGTTCTTCGCGTTGTCAGACTGCGCGCTAGAAAATTTGGACTATAACCAAGTTCATCTGCTGCTTTTTCAACTTTTTTCCGGGTTTTGGCAGATACGGAAGCGCCTTCGGTATATGTTCTGGATACCGCTGAACGGGACACCTGAGCTCTTAGAGCGACTTCCTTAATAGTTACTGCCATATTGTTACTGCCATATTGTTACCGACTTTGAAAAATTCCCGATATTAATTTCATCTGGTGTTAGTGCAGACATTTGTTGTTGTAAACAACTTCTAATTATTATTTTTAATTATAGATCTTTTTTGCAACCGGTTGCAATTTAAAATAGAATATGCTTAGATAATTTCTGAGAAGGGATAAACCGCTCAAATAAAATACCGCTACAATTTAAATCACAGCTTTTTTGGGAGAATTTAATGAACAAGACATTTACTGTATTAGCTGCTGCAGCCTTTGCTGTCATCGGCATTACTGCACCATCACCATCCTACGCGGATGGCGAAAGATATATCCTCGTAAGCCATGCCCCTGATTCTGATAGCTGGTGGAATACTGTTAAAAACGGCATTAACCTAGCTGGGGATCAAATGGGTGTTACTGTAGAATATCGTAATCCCCCTACAGGTGATCTTGCTGATATGGCGCGTATCATTGACCAAGCTGCGGCTTCTGGTCCAAATGGGATCATCACAACTCTCGCTGATTATGATGTATTAAGTGGGCCGATTAAAAATGCTGTTGCTCAGGGTATCAACGTTATCATCATGAATTCAGGTTCCCCGGAACAAGCGCGTGAAGTTGGTGCGTTAATGTATGTAGGACAGCCTGAATATGATGCTGGTTTTGCTGCTGGTATGCGTTCCAAAGGGGATGGCGTTGGTTCTTTCCTTTGTGTAAATCACTACATTTCCAGTCCTTCTTCTACGCAAAGATGCCAAGGATTTGCTGATGGTCTTGGTGTTGATCTCGGAAATCAAATGATTGATTCTGGACAAGATCCTTCCGAGATTAAAAACAAAGTTCTAGCTTACCTTTCTGCTAACCCTAAAACAGATGCTATTTTGACACTGGGGCCTACATCGGCTGATCCAACTCTGCTTGCTTTGGACCAAAATGGTATGGCTGGTGATATTTATTTCGGCACATTCGATTTAGGTTCTGAAATTGTTAAAGGCATTAAAGCTGGCATTATCAATTGGGGAATTGATCAACAACCATTCCTTCAAGCCTATCTGCCCGTTGTTGTTTTAACAAACTATGACCGGTATGGCGTACTTCCTGGCAATAACATTAACTCAGGCCCTGGTTTCGTTACCAAAGATGGTTTGACGTTGGTCGAAAAATACGCCGGGGAATTCCGCTAATATTGATAAATTAAAGGGCGGTAACGAAATTCGTTATCGCCCAATTTTTATTGAGGGGACTATCATGACGGACACAGTAGAAATGGCGCTCGATACAGATGAGCGTATTAAAGAGATGTCGGCTTTTCGAAAGGCCTTGATTCGTCCTGAATTGGGTGCAATTTGTGGAACAATTCTCGTTTTTGTTTTTTTCTTTTTAACAGCACGGGATTCCGGCATGTTTGGCGCGGCCGGCGTCATGAACTGGTCAATTGTATCTGCACAGTTTGCCATCATTGCGGTCGGCGCTTGTTTGTTGATGATATCCGGTGAGTTTGATCTCTCGGTTGGCTCAATGATTGGTTTTGCTGGTATCGTAATGGCGTTGTTATCTGTCAGTTTGGGGTGGCCTGTATGGCTCGCCATTATTACTACATTTATTGTATGTGTTGGACTTGGCGCTGTTAATGGCTGGTTGGTTGTAAAAACCGGATTGCCCAGTTTTATTGTGACTCTTGCAACCTTATTCATTCTACGCGGTTTAACGATCTTTGCGGCAATCGCAACAACCCGAAAAACCATCATCGGTGGCGTACGGGACGCGGCAGAAGGGGATTGGTTAGCGCCTCTCTTCGGTGGAAAAATATTCACGGGGTTATTCACGTGGATGGGTGACGCGGGATGGATTGAGGTCTTTACGCGCGGCACTAAAAAAGGAATGCCTGTTGTTGATGGCATTCCCATGCTGATTATTTGGGCCTTACTTCTTATTATCGTAGCTCATATTGTTCTCACTAAAACAAAATTTGGGAACTGGATTTTTGCTTCTGGAGGCGACGCTCAAGCGGCAAGCTACGCAGGGGTACCTGTTAATAAAACCAAAATCCTAATGTTCATGTTTACGGCATTTTGCGCAACGGTATTTGCAACATGTCAGGTCATGGAGTTTGGTTCAGCCGGCGCCGACAGGGGACTATTGAAAGAGTTTGAAGCAATTATCTCTGTTGTTATCGGGGGTGCATTATTAACGGGGGGATATGGCTCGGTTATTGGTGCAGCACTAGGGGCGCTTATCTTTGGTGTGGTTCAACAAGGCTTGTTCTTTGCTGGCGTAGAAAGTTCACTGTTCCGTGTGTTCTTAGGGATCCTTCTATTGATGGCTGTTATTTTGAATACTTACATCCGCCGTATGATCACGGGGGAGAAATGATATGACCCAACCAATTATTCAAATGAAAAATATCGAAAAACATTTTGGATTGGTAATTGCTCTGGCTGGTGTATCTGTCGATATTCTACCCGGTGAATGTCATTGTCTGCTTGGTGACAACGGTGCTGGTAAATCAACATTTATCAAAACCATGTCCGGTGTGCACAAACCCACAAAAGGAGAAATTCTATTTGAAGGGCAGTCCATGAGTTTTGAACGGCCTCGTGATGCAATTACGGCTGGCATCGCTACGGTTTATCAGGACCTTGCCATGATACCGCTGATGTCTGTATCTCGGAATTTCTTTATGGGCAATGAACCGACCAAAAAAATTGCGGGCATTCCATTTTTTGATCATGAATACGCGAATGAAGTAACCATGAAAAAAATGAAAGAAATGGGGATTAATTTGCGCGGCCCTGACCAAGCCGTTGGTACTCTATCAGGCGGTGAACGACAAACGGTTGCCATTGCCAGAGCCGTTCATTTTGGCGCCAAAATCCTTATCCTTGATGAGCCAACATCTGCGCTAGGTGTACGTCAAACGGCAAACGTTCTCGCGACAGTTGACAGAGTTCGCAAACAAGGAATTGCTGTTGTTTTCATCACCCACAACGTTCGCCATGCCATGGCGGTTGGTGATCGTTTTACCGTGCTTAATCGCGGTAAAACACTCGGTACTGCTGTGCGAGGTGAAATTACGCCAGAAGAACTACAAGACCTAATGGCCGGTGGTCAGGAACTGGCTTCGTTAGAAGGTTCTCTTGGGGGTACGGTTTAACAGCTTTAGGAATAAAACTATTTTATAGGGGGAAGGGTAACAGCGCCATTCCCCCTTATTGTTTATTCAATGAGAAAGTTGCTGAGCAATGGCTTGAATTTTCCAGCGGCTAATACCCAAGTCATTTAATTCTGCATTATCTAATTTATTGAGTTCATGAATTGTTACCTGAACATTCCACCAGCGGTTTAGATCAGCAAAAATTTTATTCATCATCATAACTTTATCTTTCCGGTTTTAGTCAAGGAGCCAATTGTTCCTGAACAAAAACTAGACCTATTTCAGGGAAATAAGAACAGCAATAAATGCATACCAGAGGTACAAGGTATGCATGCGTTATAATAAAACAGCTTTGCTGTTGAAGCATGATTGCGTTGCCGCATCAGCAAGATATTGTGCTTGAAGACCATCATACATATCAGGAAAAGTTTTCGTGCCTTGGGTCAAGGCATCAGCAAAAGATTCAAGTATATTGGCATAGGCTTGCTCGTACCTTTCCAGAAAGAAGTTTTTCACTGGATCAGACATGATGCCATTTTTGCCCGCAAATGAAACCGTCGTCTCAGGCACGTTTCCAGCCTGTAACATGCCTTGTGATCCGTGGACTTCAATACGTTGATCATACCCGTAAGTTGCTCTTCGAGAATTTGATATTTGACAGATCTTGCCCGAGGCAGTTTTAAGGATGACCGCTGCTGTATCGACGTCGCCGGCCTCTCCAATGGCTGTATCGGTCAAAGCACTGCCGACACTATGAACTTCTGTAAATTCTTCGCCTAGTAAAAACCGGGCCATGTCCAAATCATGGATCATCATGTCACGGAACAAACCGCCAGATTTTTTGATATAATCAACCGGCGGTGCTGCGGGGTCACGTGAGGTAATGCAAACTAATTCAATGTCCCCGACGACACCTTGATCGATGCGTTCTTTTAGGGCTGCAAAATGTGGATCAAAACGTCGGTTGAACCCTAACATAACTGGAATTTTGGCTTTGTCGACAGCGGTCTTCGCTGCGATCACGCGCTCAACGGCGAGATCAACTGGCTTTTCGCAAAAAACGGCTTTTCCACAGTGAGCGGCACGCTCAATAAAATCTGCATGGGTATCCGTAGACGTCGCTATTAAGATAGCGTCGATCGAGCTGTCATCAAATACCTGATCTATATTTTGAACGGGTACTTTAAGCGTTTCAGAAAGATCTTGAGCCGCCGCTGGGATTGCATCGGCTATGGCTGTGAGAGAAAATTTTTCACTGCGAACAATATTCTTTCCATGCACCTGACCAATTCTTCCTGCTCCGATTAGTGCCATATTTATCATAGATCACTCCTGTATTTACCACTTGGAAAATTTAATTTTTATATTTTGAAAGACAAAGGGAACCTGAATAATAAAGTTTCTTTCTAACAGTATCCTTGAGGACCTTACGACGTTTATGGACACGTTAAAATGATCAAATGTATTGTTTATAAGATCACTTTTTAGCGTCTTTTTTAGTGAGCCATTCAATAAATTTAGTATTAAAGATATGTCTATTTAAGCAAGCATTTTATGTTTAAATATCAAGAAAAACCCTTAGATATTGTACTTAATCACTATCTAAGGATTTATTGATTTTCAGAACAGAGCGTGTATCCACTAACCATTTGAATACCCGCTTTCAAGCCGGGGGCAGAGGCGATAATAGGGTTGCCTTTGGTTAGTCCGTCGCCTGCTAGAAAATCATTAACCCAGCCGCCGGCTTCCTCAACAAGAACAATACCAGCTAAACAATCCCACGAATTTATATGAGGTTCATAATACCCGATAAACCGTCCCGCAGCGACCCAAGCCAAGGATAACGCCCCCGATCCACACCTGTTATAAATCCCGCCAGCATCCAATAGACGCTTCATAGGAATAAGGGCGTCGTCTGGCTTTACTCGAGTAGAATATCCCAACCCTGTAATACCTTCGGATAGATCTTTGGCTTGTGAGATTTTAAGGGGGACGCCATTCAAATGCGCACCATAACCAATGACGCCAGAAAATAATTCGTCATGGATGGGATCATATATAACGCCAATTTTTCCTTCACCGCGTTGTATCCAGGCGATAGAAATGCACCACGCTGGAATGCCATTGATAAAACAATCGGTACCATCAATCGGGTCGACGACCCACGTTCCTTCATGGACGAGGTTCATGGGTTCGCCAGTGGTCATATTGGCCATTTCTTCGCCTAAAAAACCATCGTCAGGAAAAACTTCTGATATTTTTTGAAATATGTGTTTTTCAACTTCTTGATCGGCCATCGTAACGCGATCTTGTAATCCTTTGTACGTAACTGACAGTTCGTCACGCTTATTAAAATATGCCAAGGCCAATTCACCAGCCGTTCGCGCTACTCGTTGGGCTAATTCTAAACGTTTCTTATAATCACTTTGCATTAACGATTTCCCATTTCTTTCGAAGTCCTAACAAGGTGTTAGTCTTTAAGAATGTTAGTTGTTTTGAGCCCCAGTCGGTGCAAGACTCTAGAACGCGGCAGTGTTTATGATATTACTGTGTTCATGATAATAAAGTATGATAATAATTATTTCAAATCGCCTGATAGCGTCATCAAAACCTGATTAATGATAGCATGGTATAGGGAAAACAACTTTGTCAAAACCATATTCATCAAAACCTCTGAAGGCACTTTTATTTGATCTGGATGGAACGCTAACCGATACATCGGAGTTTCATTTTAAGGCATCTGTTGATGCTTTAGATCAATTCGGACTGACCTTAGATCGTTCCGTATATTTTGATGTTATTCATGGAAATAATAACAAAAGCATAGCTGAGTATTTTTTCCCCAAAGGGGATCATGAACTTCACCTGAACTATACTAACAAAAAAGAACAATTTTTTCGGGACTACCTTATAAACCTTACGCCGGTTGACGGTTTGATGGATTTATTGTCATGGGCGCGTCAAAGCTCATTGTTGATGGCGCTGGTTACAGCAGCACCAAAGGAAAATAAAGATGCATCCTTACGCGCTCTTGGTTTGGAAGATACTTTTGATGTGGTCATTTTAGGAGATGACCTGGAACGCAATAAACCTGACCCCTTACCCTATCAAACGGCATTAAACAGATTGGGCGTACAGGCAGACGAAGCCATTGGGTTTGAAGATTCCCTTCATGGTGTTGAATCAGTGAGCGGTGCCGGGGTTTATACGGTTGGTGTAACGTCCACCGTGGCAGCTTCCCCTTTACTTTTAAATGGAGCAGATATAACCATTTATAATTACACTGACGATACTCTTTGGAAACAACTAAAGAAAAATTGTTCTAGCCTTGTTGAATTAATCTAAAGTACTAATTAAAAATTATTTACAGTATAGAATGTATTTGTTGTATTATGTATTATTTTCAGGGCATGATAAAATTGATAAATATGCTAAGAGGTAAAAATAAGTAATCATAATCAATTAACGTGAAAATTGTAAAAAATTATTCGCGTGAATAAACTAGGGAGTGTGTGACTATGAATTATAAAAGAACTCTATTACTGACATCAGTAGGCGTCGCTATTGCATTCGGATTTGGTGTAAGTGATGCTTCTGCAAAAGGTAAGCTTAATTATTATTGCAGTGCTCAGGAAGACTGGTGCCAATTAATGGCTAAAGGATTCGAAGCTGCAAGCGGCATTAAAGTCAACATGAGCCGGGCCAGTTCTGGTGAAACTTTTGCCAAAATTAAAGCCGAATCGTCTAACCCCAAAGGAGACGTCTGGTGGGGTGGAACGGGTGACCCCCATTTACAAGCCGCTGAAGAAGGGCTGACCGAAGCCTACGACTCACCCATGCGCAAAGAGCTCCAGGCATGGTCAATCCGTCAATCTGAATCGGCTGGAAATAAAACCATCGGCATCTATTCTGGGGCCTTGGGTTATGGGTATAACGAAGAAGTTCTGAAAGCGAACAATCTTCCTGTACCAGCTTGCTGGAACGATTTACTTAAGCCTGTTTATAAAGGCCATGTTCAAATGGCCAACCCGAATTCTTCAGGTACCGCCTATACAACATTAGCAACAATGGTTCAGTTGTTTGGTGAAGAAGGCGGTTTTGAATTCATGAAAGGCCTTCATAAAAATATTAACCAGTACACCAAGTCTGGTTCTGCTCCCATTAAAGCGGCTGCCCGTGGTGAGAATACTATCGGCATTGTCTTTATTCATGATGCGGTCAAGCAAGGCGTAAAGGGATTCCCGATTAAATCAGTCGCCCCTTGTGAAGGTACTGGATATGAGATTGGCTCTATGAGCCTAATCAAAGGTGCCCGTAATATGGACGAAGCCAAACAGTTTTATGATTGGGCTTTGACAGCGGATGTTCAATCCCGTGCCATTGAAGTAAGTGCCTTTCAGGTCCCATCCAATAGTAGTGCTAAGGTTTCTGATAAAGCGCCTAAGCTGGAAAGCATCAAGTTGATTGATTATGACTTTACTAAATATGGTAGCTCCGTCGAACGCAAACGGTTGCTTAAAAAATGGGATGACGAAGTAAAGTCGTTGCCACAATAAGGTATTGAAATGATTAGGCCGATTGCGCGCCATGAATAGAACTGTTGTATTGTGGCTGGTTGTCGGCTGGATTGGTTTCTTAATACTCCCTTGGTATGTCATCGAAGATGGCTTCTGGGGATTGGAATGGATCGTAGATGGGTATCCGTTTGATACGGATTATGCACCTGCAATCATCCAGATATTTGAGGGGGGGAAGGCGTGGCTTGCGCCTCTCCCCTTTTTATTAGCATTACCCCTGGTAACTTGGGGGCGTTTAAAAACAGATCCATTTTATAGCTCTGTAATGATTGCTTCGGGTTTGGGCGGGCTTGTCTATCTTATAGCCCAAGGCTTTGCTATTGGTATTTCCGGTTGGCAGTTTGGTTTTCTCGAATCCTTATATGGCCCCTTGGGTGATAGACAATATGGCCTAGGGTATGGCGCAATGTTTGTCGCGGCTTCATTTCTGTTCACTCTGACGCAAGGAATTGCGGCACGAGGGGCCGTTAATGGTGATGTGTTTGTGGTAAGCTCAATTGGTTTGGTTATTGCAATTGTTGCCGCCTTTGTCTTTTTCCCGGTAGTTCAAATTCTTATCAGTGCTCTTCGCGATAATGAAGGGGTGTATTCCCTTACAGTCTTCTTTACAAAGTTCTCCAGCCCCAAAATTTGGGGGATAGGATGTTTGTCGGCCAATGTCGGTTGCGGGGCTGCATGGAATTCATTGTTTCTGGCTATCCTTGTCGGGGCTGGCAGTACATGTCTGGGATTAGCTTTTGCCTTGGTGGCGACACGCTCAGGTTGGAAATACCGCCGTATACTCAGAGCTTTAACCGTGCTTCCCATTATTACCCCGCCTTTTGTTATTGGGCTTGCCATTATTTTACTGTTTGGCCTTTCCGGTGTTGTGACAACGTTCATTGCCGATTTATTTGGTGTGCCCCCAACACGTTGGGTATACGGATTACCCGGTATCTTTATTGCGCAAATGTTAGCCTATACGCCAATCGCTTTCTTAGTTCTCATCGGCGTGGTCGAGGGTATCAGCCCTTCTATGGAAGAGGCGGCGCAAACTCTACGGGCAGATAGCTGGAAAACCTTCACAACGATTTCTCTACCCTTGATGCGGCCCGGGATCGCTAATGCATTTTTATTAGGGTTCATTGAAAGTATGGCTGATTTTGGTAACCCCTTGGTTCTTGGGGGGAATTATGACGTTCTTTCAACTGAAATATTCTTTTCCATTGTCGGCGCACAGAACGATCAGGGGATGGCCGCCGTTTTAGCGATCGTTTTGCTCACTTTCACTTTAAGCGCTTTCTTTATTCAGCGTAAATGGTTGGGTCGCAAGTCCTATACCACGGTGACCGGTAAAGGTGATTCCGGCATGCCAGCTATGTTGCCCAACCGTATCCGTTATCCGGTGTTTGGTATCACCCTGAGTTGGGCATTCATGACACTGGTGATTTATTTCATGATTGTTTTTGGCGGGTTTGTTGAAATTTGGGGATTGGATCATACGCTGACATTCAAACACTATAGGACCGCTTTTTCATTCAATTTTGATGGTGGCACTATTCAATGGACCGGTGCGGCATGGAATTCATTCTGGACAACAATCTCCATTGCTCTGACGGCGGCACCCCTGACAGCTGGTGTCGGATTGTTGACGGCATATTTGCTGGTTCGACAGGCATTTACGGGAAAACAGGTATTTGAATTTGGCACCATGTTAAGCTTTGCCATTCCCGGTACGGTTATAGGGGTCAGTTATATCATAGCCTTTAATGTTCCCCCATTGGAGCTTACCGGTACAGGCGTTATTTTGGTGATATGTTTTGTCTTCCGAAATATGCCTGTCGGGGTACGCGCTGGTATTGCGGCTATGTCACAGCTGGATAAAAGCCTTGATGAAGCTTCCTTAACCTTGGGTGCCAATAGTTGGTATACATTGCGCAAGGTCGTATTGCCCCTGCTGCGTCCCGCTATTGTTGCCGCGTTGGTCTACAGTTTCGTACGCGCGATGACAGCCATCAGCGCGGTTATATTCTTGGTCAGCGCGGAACACAATATGGCAACAAGTTATATCATAGGCCGGGTCGAGAATAATGATTACGGCTTGGCTATTGCTTACAGCACAGTGCTTATATTTGTTATGCTGGCGGCTGTTGTTTCATTCCAGTTGTTGGTGGGTGAACGCAATCTCGGCAGACGTGTTGAAAGAGGGACTATAAAAACAAAAGCAGATGACGATAGCGAAGACTTTAATACTGAGGGAAAACCTGCATGAAAATAAAAAGCAAAGCTTCAACTGTCACATTTGAAAATGTTAGCAAGGTCTACGGCGGTAGAGTTGTTGCTGTGGATAATGTTTCTTTTCAGATTGAGGCCGGAAAACTTGTGACTTTATTAGGGCCTTCTGGGTGTGGAAAAACAACAACTCTTCGCATGATCGCCGGTCTTGATATGGCAACAACAGGTCGTATTTTAATCGGTCAGGAAGATGTTACAAAATTACCCGCCACGGATCGTGATGTATCCATGGTCTTCCAATCTTACGCACTTTTCCCCCATATGACGGTGGGTGAGAATGTTGCTTATGGTCTTATTGTCAGCGGCATGAATACCGCAGAGGCCAGTGAACAAGCCGAGGCCGGCCTAACACTAGTTGGTCTGGCTGGATATGCAGGGCGCTTGCCCAATGAACTGTCGGGTGGTCAGCAGCAACGTGTTGCGGTGGCGCGGGCTTTGGTTCTGGAGCCACAGGTCTTGCTGTTTGATGAGCCGCTTTCAAACCTTGATGCAAAATTACGTCGGCAAGTTAGAGAAGAAATCCGAGATATTCAGACAAAACTGGAATTAACGGTGGTCTACGTAACCCATGATCAAGAAGAGGCGTTGGCGGTATCTGACCGTATTATTGTCATGAAGAATGCCGAAATCGCCCAAGAAGGCACCCCACAGGAACTCTATGAAGAACCGGCAAACCTATTTGTCGCAGACTTTATTGGTGATGCCAATGTGGTGGATGGAGAAATCGCGTCTGTTGACGGGGACTGGGCTATGGTTCGAATTGGTGATGTTGAAAAACGACTTCCCAGTCGAGGCATGAGGCCAGGAGGTGTCAAGATCGCCATTCGCCCTGAATCCGTTATGCTGAGTGACATCAAGATGGAGAACGCATTAGAGGCAACCATAACCAAAGCCACCTATCTTGGTAGCCACATGGAATATACGCTGGATAGCTTAGTCGGTGAGCTCTTTGTCGTTGATTTCAATATGAGTACGAAAATCAAAAAAGGATCGACCATTTCTGTGCAGTTGCGTGATCATGGCATTGCCCTTGTTGAATGAAGTAGCTTAAACTTTCTTGATGAATGTAAGGCTTTGAATAAACCTACCTCCCACAACAAACATATCAAACCGCAATTCTGTTTTCCTCCACAGTTGATATCAAATAATTGAGACTATCAAATCGACATTCTTTAACATCGGGTTTTTGTATTTAAAAGATTGTATCCCTCAGGTTGCTGCGAATGAAAGAGACTCTTCAACACACGACAGAAATTCGTGTTGTGTGAATGGTTTCTTCAAAACATAATCTGCACCAAACTCCTCAGCAGCCTCACTGTATGTGGTCTTTCCGTACCCCTCAAAACCACCGCCGGTAATAGCGATAATACTCCGCTTTGGTGAACGCTCCTTGATATCAATAATTGTCGCTATGCCATCCTTTTTCTGCATGACAATGTCTGTGATAATAAGGTCAAATTCCTGCTCGGCTTCCAGTCGACAGCCTTCTACGCCATCTGTAGCTTCCACAACTTCATACCCGGCAGATAATAGATATTTTCGAATTGTAAATCGAGACAGGTCATCATCTTCAATCAATAATATTTTATCCATGTTCTTCACACCTTTGGTTTATTTGGTCTTCATAGAAACTACTATTCCTATAGGAGTTTCTATTTAATAACATTAATACGCAATCAAAAACTATGCCTATCGTTGTCTTAATTAGCATCGAGAACAGTCGGCAAATATAATTCCAAAGAACAACCTTTATCAAGGTTATTGAAAACACGAACACCACCGCCTTGGTTGGTAATAGTGCCGAATACCGTTGAAAGCCCAAGCCCGACCCTGCCCAATGACAATTTAGTTGAATAAAATGGATCAAAGGCAGATTGCAAGGTTAAATCATCCATGCCACACCCCGTGTCGGATACAGAAATCATTATATATTCTCCGTGGGGTAAATTCAGGGACACATCAATATTATCATTAGGATTGTTCAAACGGGTTAACCTAATTGTGATTTGTCCAGCAGTATCACCGATCGCATCGACAGAATTTGAAATCGCATTCAAAAGCGCATTAGCAAGATGTGACCCGTTTATATTAATAACGCCTTGCCCTTGTATGTTAAGCTCCATGGTGATGGAGGATGGCAAAGTTACCTTTGGCAGCTCTATTATCGAAGAAATAAATGAACTGATCTCAATATTTTCATTGTTAACGGGTTGTTGCTGGCTAAATTCCAAAATTTGACTGACGAGATCTTTGGCTTGATTGGCAGCAGAAACTATAATCCCAAGCATCTCTTTTTCTTCACTGTTTACTGTCGGCTTATTATGTAAAATATCTGACAGCCCCAGTATTGGCATCAGAAGGTTGTTAAAGTTATGGGCCGTTCCCGCAGCCAATTGCCCGAGGGCTAACATCTTCTGATTGTGATGGCGTTCCTCCTCCAAAATTCGGTTCTGGGTTACATCCTGACAGGTGCCAACAATCCGGACGACAACACCGTGTTCATTTATTTCGGGTTTGCCGACCTCTCGGATGCGCCGGATGCTTTTGTCATCGGCAAAACAGCGATACTCCACATCATACGTTTCAGTATATTTTTCTACATTTCCAACAACATCAATATATCGCTCGCTGTCGTCGGGATGAACATGTTCGTTTGCAATTTTCTGATCAGAATTGAGAGCTAAAAAATTCTCTAAAGTGAGCCCGTGGATATGGGGTGTTTGCTCTGTAACATGGGTATAGTATTTATCTATGTCATCCCATACCCAATGACCAATTTTAGCTATTGATGCGGCTTCCTGATAGCGCTGCTCACTTTCTATTAACGAACTTTCCATTTCCTTGAACTTAGAAACATCTTCATGAACAGATATTACCAGTGCCCATGACCCTTCATAACCTTGAAGAACCCGACTTGTGCATTTTATCGAGAGGGGGGTTCCATCTGTTTTGAAATCTCTATAATCAGATCTATATACGGTTTCTTTTTTTAAAAAAGTTGATAATTCTTCAAGGTAATAAGCTGTCCATTTTTCACTCCACCATTCATCAATGGTGTTATCTAGTCGTTCATAATCCTCAATTTTCTGCCATCCCAACATTTTTAGAAATGCAGGATTGGCATCAACGAACACTCGATTATCTACGGCCTTCTTGAGAATGTCAGGGTGATCTTTAAGAAAACTATCAAGATCAATTACGCCTTGAGTTTTCAATTCATCCAGTACTTGTTTAACACCTGAATAATCTTCCACGCTAATGCCGAGTGGAGATTGATCAAAAAGAATTTGATAGCTATCCTTACTTTCCAGTATCATATCTGATTTTTGACGTTTTTCTGAACGTAGATTACCGATTAGATCAGTTTGAACATCAAATGTTTCATCTGGAGACATTTGTTTTATACTTTTTGTAATTTGAAGACATGGCAACTCCATTTAGAATTGTAACAGAAATATTTCAAGCAGAAACAATTTTTAACACGGAAACATAGATGCCTAATTCTGGCTATTATCGGGATTCCTAATCGGTCGGTTAATGGGGGTGAGGACGCTTTCAACTGATGATGCTAAATAGGCGCTTTTTACGATAGATCTTGGAACGCCATTGTTGGCAGCAAAAAGCCTTTCTCTGTTGCTGTATTTCCCGTGTTGTCTTTGAAATAATAATCCAGTAATACCATTGCTTTGGGTCATAAGCAGACTTATTAAACTCTCAATGAACTCTGATTTTGAAAGTTGTTATCATGAATGATGTTGCAAAAAATATGTGGGACGCCCGATATAATGCTGAAGGATTTCTTTTTGGGCGGGAGCCTAATGCATTCTTAGAATCGCAAATAGCGCTATTCAAACCTGACCAGAAAGTTCTCGCAATTGCCGATGGTGAGGGGCGTAATGGTGTCTTTGTGGCCCGTCAGGGGGGGCACGTAACATCTGTCGATTTTTCTGCGCCTGCGCTGGAAAAGGCACGTAACCTTGCAAATGAGTTCAATGTTGAAATAACCATTGAACAGCAAGATATTTTTACGTGGCAAGGTGTTGAGGGTGGATACGATATTGTTCTGGCGATCTTTATTCAGTTTGCAACCCCACAACAGCGTGTTGTGTTATTTGAGCAGATGAAAAATATGGTAAAGCCAGGTGGTTTGATTGTCATGCAAGGTTACCGGCCAGAACAGTTGGGTTATAATACAGGCGGCCCGCCGGATGCGGAAAACATGTACACCAGTGACTTATTACAGACGGCATTTACTGACTTTAAAATTCAACATCTTGTTGAGCACGATTGTATCATTGAAGAAGGGGCTGGGCATTCCGGCATGTCAGCGTTAATTGATATGATTGCTCAGCGGCCTGAAGGGTAATGAACAGCCTAAATTGTCCGATGCATTATTCGAACTTAATACCTAAATTTTTCGTCGAAAGGAAAGTGCCGCAATGGCTATGGGAATAGACAAAAAAATTGTTGATGATCTGATAAATAACCGGATTGAATTTGTTACTTCGGTCCCCTGCAAACAACTGGCTGGGGTCATCGAGGTTCTTGAAACGACGGGCCAACTGCTGCATGTCCCTTCCAATAAAGAAGATGAAGGTATGGGGTTGTGCGCGGGGGCCTATATGGGCGGAAAACGCCCGTGTATCATAATGCAAAACACCGCCCTTGGCGTCGTTTTTAACACCCTGTCAACATTGATACAGTTCTATCAAATCCCCTTACCCATGATCATCAGCTACCGGGGAGAATTGGGCGAGAAGGTTGCCTGTCAGGTCGAAATGGCCTTGCATACAAAAGCAATGTTGAACCAGTTATCCATCCCCACGTATCATTTTCACCACGCAGATCAGGTATCAGAATTGGACGGTATTTTGAAACACACACAAATGTGTAAAAAACCAACGGCTATTCTCACCGACGCCACATTTTGGAGTACCGCATCATGATAAGAAACGATGTCCTTAAAACCTTGATACCGATGATCAGTGAACAACTTGTTATCTGTAATATCGGCGCCCCTTCGCAAGAACTATTTACCCTCGATGATCAACCCAGCAATTTCTATATGCTCGGTACAATGGGGTTGTGTTCATCCATCGGTTTGGGGTTGGCTCTGTCACAACCGAAACCCGTTCTCGCCATTGACGGTGATGGATCTGTTTTAACGAACCTTGGAACGCTGGCCACCATTGGTAATAACCATTGCCCTAATTTTACCTTGCTGATCATTGATAATGGCAGTTATGGATCGACAGGCGATCAGCCCACCTACGCCGGAAAACGAACCTCTCTAACGGATGTTGCTAAGGCATGTGGATGTGACAACGTCATAGAATGCGACGCTAATGATACAGCCGATGTTGTGAAAAGCGCGCTAAATTCTGATAAAATGACCATCATCGTCAGCAAATGCCAATCGGGTAATGTGGCGGTTCCCGTTATCGAGATGAACCCGATTATGATACGTGAGCGATTTATGGAAGAAGTTCGTAAAGTGTAGGATTGAGTTTCTAGTGAACACCGAAACCCGCAACTTTATTAAGTTGTGGGTTATTTTTTGTGAAAAATCGACACTCCTTGTCGAATTTAAACAAATTTACAACCCTCTGATGGACAATGATAGTCGAGGAGGAAGAGTTTTAGGCCTTATAATTCAATAGATGACACATCAATATATTGTTAATCAGCAACGTCAAATCTATGTGCCCATACTGATGTGACCCAATGCTCTGAGATTAAAAAATAAAATTTTAATAGTCGATATTTATCTGATTCAAAACTTATCTATATAAAACATGGAGGTTTCACGAATATGACAGATTCTAATAAAATTGAGGCAACCCGTCGTAACTTATTGAAAGGCATGGCTGCTCTCGGCGTTACGTATTCCATTTTGCCCGTTATGTCACAACCCGCCCAAGCTGCTGATAGATTACACTATCATACATGGGCTGGTTATGATGAGCCGGGTTTGCTTCAACCATTCATTGACAAACACGGTGACATGCCAGAAGTCAGCTACATTTCCAGCGAAGATGAATCCTTTGCCAAGATGCGTTCTGGTTGGTCCCCCGACGTGATGCATCCGGGAAACTATAATGTTAAACGTTGGTATGATGCTGATTTACTTCAACCCGTTGACACTTCACGCGCAAAAAACTGGCCGGATATTTTTTCCAGCATTCACAAAGAAGAAACCGCGCAAGTGGATGGTGTGCAGTATATGATCCCAAGCGAGTTCGGTAATAGCTCGGTTGTATACAGAACCGATCTGGTTGACGAAAAATATCAACACGAAAATTCATGGGCAATTTTGTTCGATGAAAAATACAAAGGCCGTATTGCACAATATGATTCAACCGATTCAATTGTGCAGTGTGCAGCGCTCGTCCTTGGTATGGAAAATATCTATACCTTGGATGATAAACAACTCGCTGAGGTTACAAAATTCTTAGTGAAACAACGCGAACTGCTTCGCTTCTATTGGTCTTCCCCAACGGAAATGGAACAAGCTATGGCATCGGGTGAAATTGTCGCGGCTTATTCTTGGAATCAATCTCTTGTAACATTGAAAAACCAAGGCGTAGCCGTAGAAATGATGGTACCGAAAGAAGGTATCTTCACTTGGATTGCGGGCTTCACTATTCATAAAGAAAGCACGAAATTAGATGATGTTTATGACCTTATTAATGCGTGGACATCACCGGAATCTGGCGCTTGGTTGATCGATAACTACGGTTATGGTTCCACCAATAAGAAAGCCTATGACATTGTTCCAAAAGATCGTTTGTCCGAACTTGGATTGGCTGATGCCAATGCCGTTCTAGAAGGCAGTTTATTCTTCAAAGCGCTGTCACCAGAATTTGATCGTAAATACAATGACGTTGTCATCGAGGTTCAAGGCGGATAATAGAAATCCATTCGTTTTTAGAAAAGCGGCACAGGGTATCTCCTGTGTCGTTTTTTTATTAGTCAGGATAAGAGTACGAATTAAACTTTAGCCTTCCGAAATGGTTGGCTGAGCATATGGTGCAGTTGTTGTTCTTTCGGGTTGCGAAACTGTTTTAAACCGATGGTCATGCCTTGGTGACCTTCTTCGGGTTGGGCGCGGTACGTACCGAACACGCGGTCCCAGATTGATAGATTAAACCCAAAATTTGAATTGAACTCCCGAGGGGTGTGGGAATGATGCACCCGGTGTACATCAGGGGTAATAACAAACAACCGTAAGAAACGATCCAGCGGTTTTGCCAGCCTGACATTGGCATGGTTGAAAATAGCCATGCCATTAAGGCCAATTTCAAAAACCAATACAGCCAAACCCGGAGCGCCAAGAATAGCCACGAGGGCGAACTTGATGCCCATGGACAATAAAATTTCAATGGGGTGGAAGCGCAAGCCCGTTGTCACGTCATAATCCATATCGGCATGATGCAAACGGTGCAGCCGCCAAAATATTGGCACGATATGGAACAAACGGTGTTGGAAGTAAATGGTCATATCCATGATAACCAGGGCAATCACAAAACTGATCCAATAGGGTATTTCAAGAATGTTTAATATTCCCCATTGGTTATTGGTTGCATAATCGGCAAACCAGATTAGCGGAACAGGAATGATCAACCGCATGAGCAATGAGTTCAAGACAACCAAACCAAGGTTATTAATCCATCGCACAGTTCGCGATATCAAACGATCGCGCCTGGGGAGCAAGTGTTCTAACGCTGCCATGATCAGTAAAATACCAACAAAAAAACCCACCCGGTAGGATGATATTTCCGCAGGTGTCAGTGTTGATACTTCACCGTCCATGATTTTTTCCTATAATGATATTCTTTAGTCGTAAATTACCACCGAGCGAATGGACTGACCAGCGTGCATTAAATCAAATGCCGTGTTGATGTCTTCAAGCGGCATGGTGTGGGTGATCAGATCATCAATGTTGATCTTGCCATCCATGTACCAATCGACAATCTTCGGCACATCTGTGCGACCTTTTGCCCCCCCAAAGGCAGAGCCACGCCAGACCCGACCCGTTACCAATTGGAACGGACGGGTGGAAATTTCTTGACCGGCACCGGCCACGCCGATGATGGTGCTTTCGCCCCAACCCTTGTGACAGCATTCTAGCGCGTCGCGCATGACATCGACGTTGCCAATGCATTCAAAAGAATGATCCGCACCGCCGCCGGTCAGGTCGACCAAGTACGGAACCAGATCGCCTTCGACTTCGCTGGGATTTACAAAATGGGTCATGCCGAATTTCTCAGCCATTTCTTTGCGATCACCGTTCAGGTCCACACCAACAATCATGTTGGCACCAACCATGCGCGCGCCTTGGACAACATTCAGGCCAATACCGCCAAGACCAAAGACAATGACATTATCGCCGGGTTTAACTTTGGCGGTATTGATCACCGCACCGATTCCCGTTGTGACACCACAGCCGATGTAACAGATTTTATCAAACGGGGCATCTTGGCGAACTTTGGCTAGGGCGATTTCGGGTAAGACCGAATAATTGGCAAAAGTAGAACAGCCCATATAGTGATGAATTTTTTCGCCTCCAATTGAAAAACGGCTGGTCCCGTCGGGCATCAAGCCTTGACCCTGGGTCACCCGAATGGCCTGACACAAATTGGTTCTGCCTGATGTGCAATAATCACATTCACGGCATTCCGGTGTATAGAGCGGGATAACATGATCGCCTTTTTTAAGGGACGTAACACCTTTGCCCACGTCAACCACAACACCCGCCCCTTCATGGCCTAAGATCGCCGGAAAGATACCTTCAGGATCGGCTCCAGAGCGGGTAAATTCGTCCGTGTGGCAAATACCCGTTGCCTTCATTTCAACCAGAACCTCACCCTCACGCGGGCCATCGAGGGTAACAGTTTCAATAGAGAGGGGTTCTCCGGCCTTCCAAGCAACAGCGGCTTTAACGTCCATTCCAGTATCCTTTTTAAGCAATGTAAATTTAAACGCAATAGAATGACGGCTGAGCCCTTCGGTCAAGGTTTTATATTAATAAAAGGGCTTGTTTTGATAAAAAAACGCTCCCACTGTAGGGGAGATTATTTTAAGGATTTGAGGCCGCATATGACGATACCTACTCTCCCTAATACGGAACTCAATACGGGTCCATTAAAGGGGCTCAATACCGGCCCGTTGAAGGGCCTGCGAGTTCTTGATCTTACCCGTATTCTGGCGGGCCCCGTTTGTACTCAATTGTTCGGTGATTTGGGGGCAGATGTGATTAAAGTCGAGCGCGCCGGGGCAGGGGACGATACCCGTAAATGGGGACCGCCATATGTAAAAGATGAAGCGGGTGAGAATACCGACGAGAGCGCCTATTACCTATCGGCCAACAGAAACAAGCGCTCTCTTGCCATTGATATATCTAAACCTGAGGGCTGCGCCCTTGTGCGGCAATTGCTGGCCCATTGTGATGTGCTGGTGGAAAACTTTAAAGTGGGCGGCTTAAAACGCTATGGATTGTCGTATGACGATTTAAAAGCAGAATTCCCAGCGCTGGTTTATTGTTCCATTACGGGGTTTGGCCAAACCGGCCCCTATGCGGCGCAAGCTGGATACGATTATTTGGCACAAGGAATGGGCGGTGTCATGTCGATAACGGGCGAACCAGATGGACAACCCATGAAGGTGGGGGTCGCTATTGCGGATATTATGTGTGGTATGTACGCGTCCACGGCTGTGCTCGCCGCGATTTATCACCGCGATAAAACGGGCGAGGGGCAAAGCATCGATTTGGCCTTGCTGGATACCCAGGTGGCGTGGCTTGCCAATGTGGGGATGAATTATTTATCCTCGGGTGAGCCATCACCCCGATTGGGTAATCAGCACCCTAATATCGTGCCCTATCAAGTTTTCCAATCCAGTGATGGTTATTTTATTCTGGCCGTTGGTAATGATGGGCAATTTAAAAAATTCTGTGAATTCGCCAACCTTGAAAATTTACCCGATGATCCTAAATTTATGACCAATGATATGCGGGTTCACAATCGTGATGAGTTGATTGCGATCATTGAGAATGCAACGCGATTGAAAAGTAAAGATCATTGGCTTGATGGCTTAGCCGTAATTGGGGTTCCCGCCGGACCGGTCAATACCGTCGCAGAAGCTTTTGATGATCCACAGGTTAAGCACCGCGATATGCGTATTACGATGGAGCACGCATCATCCGGTACGGGGACGGTGGATTTGATTGGCAACCCGGTTAAATTATCAAAGACCCCGGTGAGCTATCGCCTTGCGCCGCCCACACGAGGAGAGCAAACGGATCAGGTGTTAAATGAAATTCTAAATATGGATGAAGGCTCTATTTTAGCGCTCCGCAAACAGGGTATAATCGAATAGGTGTAGAATGGTTGAAAAAATTAGAAAGTCGGATCAAGAATGGGAAGAACAATTAACACCCGAGCAATATTACGTATGCCGCAATAAAGGTACCGAAGCACCCTTTAGCGGCCGCTATACAGATGTCTTTGCTGAGGGGGATTATAAATGTGTGTGTTGTGAGAACCCACTATTTACCTCGGAAGCCAAATTTCAGTCAAGCTGTGGTTGGCCGAGCTTTAACGCGCCCGTCTCGCAAGAGGCTGTCATCTATGAAGTTGATGTGACGCTGGGAATGAAACGCACGGAAGTAATGTGCGCGCGGTGTGACGCGCATTTAGGACATGTTTTTGATGACGGTCCCGCACCGACAGGGATACGGTTTTGTATTAACTCTGTATGCTTGGTTCATGATAATCAATAAATAGTCTAATTAGCTGTCAGGAACTTCATTTGTATTTGCGGCTTTGAGGGCAGGGTAAAGTGGAAGCTCGCCTAGTCTGGCTTTTTCAATTAGACCGTAACTAATTTCTCCGGCGCTTTCTGGTCCAAAATGTTCGCTTAACATTGCGATGCCAACACCCGTGGTTGCGATGGCAATATCAGCGGGTTGAACACCTGATTTAATGAGATCGATAATTTTTTTGGAAATTTCAGTAGCGGCTAAGGTACCTGTTTCAACATTGGGCATGTGCATTTTATAGTCTCCTTATTATGATAACGGTACTTATAATATAGATTTCAACTATTTTTTATTGTTCCATTTTAATCAAGCTAGGCGGCTGGCCATAGGCTTTTTTAAACAACCGGGAAAAATGGGCCGCATCGGCAAATCCACATTCCATAGCAACACTGGTGATAGAGCGTTGCGAGTGGGTTAATAAATGGCGAGCAAATTCTAATCTAAGATTTCTGTAGAATACCTGCGGGGGGTTATTTAGTTCTTTTTTAAACACGCGGTCCAGTTGACGGCGGGATAAATTTATCCGTTCAGCAATTTCAGAGATGGATAAAGGTACGGTCAGGTTTTGTTCCATTAATAATGTGGCGCGACGGACTTTATCATTGATGGCTTGTCCCATTACCGGATGGGATTGGGGGGTGTTATGGGAGCGTGCTTGATCAACGGATAGAATATGTAAACTTTTTTGAGCCTTAGCCCGCCCAAAATGTTTCTCAATGATCCATGCTGCCAGATCAGCCGAGGCCACCCCACCAGCGCATGTGATACGGTTACCATCCACGACAAATAATTGGTCGGCTACCGGAATGACGCCGGTTTGTTCGTCTTCCAACTCACGGTAATGGAACCAACTAATGCAACACCGCCGCCCCGCCATCAGCCCCGTGCGGGCAAGGGTGAAAGCCCCGGTGCATAACCCGATTAATGTAATGCCCGCTTTGTCGGCTTTGTGAAGGAACGTATTGAGCTCGTCACTCAGGACATCTCCCCGGTGGAGCAAGCCACCGCAAACGACAATGTAATCGTATGTCTCGGGATTTTGTAAGGGGGCTTCGCGCGCCACATGGGCGCCACAGCTAGATGTTACACCCGCCGGGTTAGAGGCCAAAAAAGTCCACTGACAATCGACAGGACGCGAGAAATCGCCCTCATCGCCAGCCAAACGCAAAGTATCAACGAATGTTGAAAACGCGGTCAACGTGAAATGCGGTAATAATACAAAACCAAATTTCAATGCCTTGGTGGGCTTCATTAGTGAACCTTAGTAAAAAAATACTTATCTGTACATTACACATAGAGAGGCAGGTTTGAACAGACGAAGGTTTAGGTGTTGATTTTACAAAATTAAATTTTTCAGGGCGTGAGATTGAATTTCCTGATAGCTTTTGCCGGTTTTTTTGGACAAGCTTTCGAGCTTTTCAAATAGATCAAAATCAACCCGAACCGTTAATTGCCTTCGAGGTTTATCGCGTTTTGTTAAAAGATTTTTTATAGAGTTTTTTATAGGGCTGGCATTGACAGGAAAGCTAATATCCTCTGGGCTGTTTTCAACATGGTTATGTCGAACCGGATTTTTGCGTTTGATTAATCCCATAAGTTGGTTGGTGTTCGTATTTCCCAAAGCCGTTGGGGGATCGACTTGGGGGGGCGCCGCTATTTGCATAGCGGGAGAGGGGGCCGCATTTCCTTTTCTACTGAGCAAGGAATGATGAGTTTCATTAAACATGATATTTCCTCTCAACCCATTTCGGCTTCAGTGGGCGCATTCCCAAATCCATCGGACTTGCGGCGACCAAAAGTAGTTTCCATACGGCGACCAAAACCAGTGGGTTGTTGTTCGGCTTCGCGTGCATTACGCATTTTGAAGGGCGATTGTTGTGGCTCTGTGGACGCGGTGGAGGACGCGCCTAAGGGGGCATTTGGGGCAATTACCGTTTCATAAGTCTGATAGCCTTCGTCGCGTTCTAAACGATTGAGACGTTCTGATAAATAATCAAACAGCATACGAATTTCCATCGCTGATTTACCATCTGGGTTGCTTTCCATAACGGACCGACCATCGATCATGCTGCTGGCGAAATCAATTCGGTTGTGAACAACTGTGGGGGCAACTGTCCCATGTTGACTGAGCGCCATAGCGACGTCTCCGGTCAGCTTTGCCCGTCTTGTGGCGCAATTGATTGCGAAAACCATTGGCTTGTTACAGTTCTCAACCAGATCAACGGTTGGTCCAATGGCGCGCAGATCGTGGGGGCTGGGGCGTGTTGGTATAACCACCATATCGGCGAATTGGATGATATCACGAATGGTATCTGTTACGGTTGGTTGGGTATCAATGAACACCATTTTTACGCCAATCTGACGTAGATCCTCCAGTGTGTCATAAAGCCGTTCCACCGTGGTTTGAACGAACATTGGGGTTTGCTCGCCACGGGCATTCCACCAATCAGACAGGCTGCCCTGAGGGTCTGTATCGATCAATGCAACGGGTCCCATACCAGCAAGTTCGGCTTGTACGGCGAGTTGACCACATAGGGTGGTTTTACCGGAGCCCCCTTTTTGTGAAGAAAATACCAAAGTTCTGGTTGGGCGGTTACCTTGAGTAGCACTCAATAATTCTGAAGATGAACTGGTGTTTGTGTATTGAGACAGCAATGAGGTACTAGACATTTTTTAACTCCTGTTCGGTAGCCCCGCTATCTGACCCTCTTAAGGGGGGAAGATCGGTGGCTTCGCGTCTCGTCATTTCTAACGATTTGCCTTTATCGCGGTGTGTGTTGATGAGGCAATGTACATCCTCACTGTTTTGAACATTAGAATATTTGTTGGGATAGGTAAGTGATGACAGTCACTGGGAGTTATTATTTTCTTTTTGATAATAAATAGAAGTGACCTTTCCCTGTTTTTCCCATAGACATGATCCATCATGTTATTTTTTAACATTCATTCGAGATCAAAAATATACAATGACAGATAATCTTCGTGGCGCATTATGGATCGCTCTTGCCGCCGTTTGTGCGGCAGGGATGAGCGTTAGCATTCGTGCCTTGGGTGGAGAGGTGGCAACAAGCCAAATTGTTTTCGTCCGTTGCTTAATTGGACTTTCCATTGTCTTGTTATTTTCAATTCGCAACAAAAGCATCCATATATTTAGCCCGCAATGGAAGTTGTTACTGCTTCGAAGCTTAATGACGTTGGTGGCCTTATTTTGTGGTTTCCACGCCATGACCGTTTTGCCCCTTGCGCTGGTTACCATATTATTCTTTACAGCCCCATTATGGGTAACCGTTTTAGCGGTACCATTTTTTGGCGAAACAATCGGTTGGCGGCGTGGGCTTGCGACGCTGACAGGTTTTGCCGGGACCTTGGTCGTGTTGCGACCGGGGATCGTGGAGTTTGATCCGGTCATGTTGCTGGCTCTTGCAAGTTCATTGTTATTTGCCGGGGTTTTGTTGCTGGGAAAGAAACTCAGCAAAACCGATAGCATCGCCACCATGATGTTTTATGGCATGGTCGTCGCTGGTCTCGGCAGTATGCCTGTTGCTTTAACACACTGGCAGGACCCAAGCTGGGTTGAATGGGCGTTGCTGTTTTCGGTGGCGGGATTTGGCACCCTACGAGGATTTGGTGATACAAAAGGGTATGCCACGGGTGAGGCCAGCGTCATGGCCCCCTTTCAAT
This sequence comes from uncultured Rhodospirillales bacterium, assembly GCA_965603075.1. Lineage (GTDB taxonomy): Bacteria > Pseudomonadota > Alphaproteobacteria > Rhodospirillales > Casp-alpha2 > JABJOR01. Next base: position 25,557 of record CBFDBO010000007.1, read on the forward strand.
ATATTCGTTTGGTTATCGTAGCGGTGGCGGCCTATATCTTTTTTGCCGAAATCCCCGATATCTATACGATCGTCGGCGGCGGCATTATTATCGTCAGTTCGCTTTATATCGCCCACCGGGAAACAAAACGCCCCACCAAAGTTGGTAGCATATCAGCCTCCTAAAAGCTTAAATTGCCAATATTTAAATCAGTTAAATTCAATAATATAGTGATAAACACCAATATTTTATTAGTTGTTAGTGTTTAATGTACGAAAAATTCTGATTTTTTAATAAAAATGGCTCCGAAACGTACGGAGACTAATCCATAATGCTGACATTACTTATAATCATTAAAACGCCTTGTTCTGAGATTTAGATTTGAGCATAAGGCTAGGATTTTATGTCATGGATTTGGAACACTATTTTAAGCCTTTTAAAGATCGTGTGATTGGGGAGAACCTCATCCACGCTGGTCAGAAAATCGTTTATTCTGATTGGACGGCGAGTGGCCGTCTGTACGCACCGATTGAGGACTTCATGACCAATGAAATCGGTCCCATCGTTGCCAATACACATACCGAAGCAAGCTTTACCGGCAGCGCTATGACAAAATTGTATCATCAAGCTCAACAGCAAATTAAAGCCCATGTAAATGCATCCAAAGACGATGTGCTGATTTGTGCCGGACAGGGTATGACGACGGTGGTTAATAAATTTCAACGTATTCTAGGCCTTCGGATTGCTGAAAAGTGGCGGGATCAAATATCAATTAATGAACTTGATAAACCCGTGGTGTTTGTCACTCACATGGAGCATCACTCCAACCAGACCAGTTGGAACGAGTGCGCCGTAACATTGGTCGTGCTCCCTGCAGACGCCAACAAAATGCCAGATTATGCAGCCCTTGATAAACTATTGATAAAATATGCAGCACGCCCTTTGAAAATTGGCTCCTTTTCGGCGTGTAGCAACGTTACGGGGGTCAAAATAGATTACACGACATTGGCTGAAACCATGCATAAACATGGCGGTTATTGTTTCGTGGATTTTGCGGCCTCTGCGCCCTATGTGGATATTGATATGCACCCGGAAAATCCCTTACACCAACTGGATGCGGTGATGTTCTCTCCGCACAAGTTTCTGGGGGGACCAGGAAGTTCTGGGGTGTTGGTTTTTAATAGTGAGCTTTATAATAATACCGTACCAGACCATCCCGGCGGAGGTACCGTATCATGGACCAACCCCTGGGGAGGACATCAGTTCTTTAACGATATTGAAGTCCGTGAAGATGGTGGTACACCTGGGTTTCTCCAAACAATACGAACGGCGATGGCCATCCAGCTTAAGGACGCTATGGGAACTGAGAATATCAATCGTCGAGAAAAACAACTTATCGATTTGTTGTTTGATGAACTGATAGATGTTCCCGGTCTAAAAATTCTTCATGATGATAATAAAGACAGGCTTTGTATTCTTTCATTTTACGTCACGGATGTTCATTTCAATTTGGTGGTTCGACTTCTTAGCGATCGCTTTGGCATCCAAACACGCGGCGGATGTTCCTGCGCGGGGACCTATGGGCATATATTATTGGGAATTGATCAAAAGACTTCCTGTGCGATCACAAACATGATTGATGAAGGCGACTTAAGTCAGAAACCGGGGTGGATTCGGGTTTCCCTGCATCCAACCACCACGGATAACGAGGTCCGGTTTATCGCACAGTCCATTAAATCTATTGTTGATAATATTGATGAATGGCAGAAGGATTATGTCTTTGATCCATCGCAAGGAGATTACATACCCATCATTAAAGCCGATCCTACCCTTAATCTGAATGCTTTCGATCCATTATCAAATGCGCCAGAAAATAAGTCGTTCTTACAAAAAGTATTTAGCTAACGCAAATGCGTCTCGTTATATACCTAACGCAAATGCGTCTCGTTAAATTCTAACGCAAATGCGTTAGGGGCAACGAGGTTGTGTCTTTCAAGTTCTCCATAGCGAAACTGGAGCTGACATCTGATAAAGGGACAATTTTTATGAGGCGTTTATAAACTTCATCATAGTCCTTAATATCAGCAACCATGATTTTTAATAAATAATCAATGTCCCCGCTCATACGGTGAAACCCGACGACTTCGGCAATGTCGTTGACCCCGCGTGAGAATTTATCCAGCCAATCTTGGTCATGGTGGTTGGTGCGTATAAAGCAAAAGACAGTGACGTTCAGTCCCAACTTTTTTGGCTCAAGCAAGGCCACATTCTTCTTTATATAGCCACTCTCCCGCAAATTTCGGATGCGACGGGCCGTCGGGGTCGCAGAGAGGGCAACTTTGTCAGAAATCTCTTGAATCGATTGATCTGCATTTGTTTGTAATTCGTGCAGAATTTTTCGATCAATTTGATCTAGTGTAGTGTGCATAACTAAAAAATCTCTACTTATTAGTTTTGATCTATTGATAGTGTGCACCCATTTTAAAATTTAGTCCATAAATCCAATGAGGATGAACCATAGGCAATTCAGATTTATGCTTCGTTATCTCCAGGGTATGGCGTTTGCTTACATGGCAAAATACGGGCTCTGGATGAAATAATCGCATCCAGAGCCCTTATTCTTGCAACCTTGTATATTACAGCTCAGCTTTTACTGAATAACGATATTGGGGGCCTCTTCTTCTCGTAAGGCGTTGGCTGTTTGTGTGTGATCCCAAACCTGTGTGGCTATTTCCATGAAGATTTTGGCGTGTTCGCTATTCGGTTCTGAAACCACGATTGGTGCGCCGCTGTCGGATGTTTCACGAACAGACATGTGAAGCGGAATACCACCTAGGAAGGTTGCATTCATTTCCTGCGCTGTTTGTTTGGCACCACCATGCCCAAAGATATCCGTGCGTTCACCACAATGCGGGCAGGCAAAATAGCTCATATTTTCAATAATGCCGAGCACAGGAACATCCACTTTTCTGAACATGTTCAGACCCTTACGGGCATCCAACAGAGCAATGTCTTGTGGTGTGGAAACCACAACCGCGCCGCTTAACGGTACGCGCTGGGCCATCGTGAGTTGGATATCGCCCGTACCGGGGGGCATATCAACCACCAATATATCCAGTTCGCCCCAATTCACATCTCGCATCATTTGCTCTAATGCGGATTGCACCATGGGACCACGCCAAATCATTGGGGTATCTTCTTCGATTAGGAAGCCAATGGACATAACTTTGATGCCATGATTTTCCATTGGATCGAGGGTTCTACCATCAGTAGATTCGGGTCGACCAGAGATTCCCATCATGCGGGGCATGGAAGGACCGTAAATATCGGCGTCCAAAAGACCCACTTTATGACCTTGTTTGCTCAGGGCGAGAGCTAAATTAACCGCTACGGTTGATTTACCAACCCCCCCTTTGCCGGAAGAAACCGCCACAATAGAATCAACACCCGTCAAGACTTGAACTTCTTGCCCTTGCTGGGTTGGTCCCTGTTTTTGACCATGATCATGTCCATGATCGTGCCCGTGATCATGTTCGTGATCATTGGCGGGTGCAGGGGTTTCTGCCGTCAACACCACGGTAGCTGTCAAAACGCCGGGTAAGGCGTGGACAATTGTTTCTGCTTCTTTGCGCAAAGGTTCCATGCTTGGTCCCCTTGCTGAGTCGACTTCAATAGAGAAGGCAACGTGCCCATCTTGGGTCTTTAAACCCTTGATCATACCCAGTGCGACGATGCTTTCGCCCCTGTCTGGGTCGTTCAATTTTTCGAGTGCTTCGATAATCTGTTCATTTGTTATGGTTGTCATGCTTGCAAACTCCGCCTCATAGACCGATATTCCCTCTACACCAATGATTGTGGTGTCGGGTGGTCCCTTATATAAGGTACCATTAAGCAAAAGCGAAGAGGTCAATTAAAATTTTTTTTAATTGAGAACACTTTTTTAAAATGAAAGAGCGGTAAAAGACAATGTCGTGGAAATCAGATGGAAATGGCCCTTGGGGTAACAGCGGGGGCAGTGGCGGTAATGGCGGCGGCGGAGGTGGCAATGGTAATGGTCCCTTCGGCGGTGGCGGTGGAGGTGGCGGGCAACCCCCGGACATCGAAGAATTGCTAAAACGCTCACAGGATAAATTCAAAAGCTTAATGCCCGCTGGTGGCGGTGGCTTTAGAGGATTTGTTCTTGTGGCACTAGCAGCGATCGTTTTATGGGCGGCAAGCGGTATGTACCGTGTGCAACCCGGTGAAGTCGGTGTTGAGTTGTTGTTTGGTAAATATGTCAAACAAACCAATCCCGGTCTGAACTTTTGGGCTCCATCTCCTATTGGCGATGTGATCAAAGTTCCCGTTACACAAATTCATACAGTTAATGTTGGCTTCACCGGAACTTCATCAACAGGCAGCAATGTCGGAACCCGTGACGTACCACAAGAAAGCTTGATGCTGACCAGTGATCAAAACATCATTGATATTGATTTTGTTGTTCAGTGGCGAATTAAAGACGCCAAGGAATTTCTATTTAAAATCCGAGACCCGGAAACCACCATTAAAGCAGCGGCAGAAAGTGCCATGCGTGAAGTGGTCGGTAAAAGAAACCTAGAACCCATTTTGACAACAGAACGTAATCAAACCCAGGAAGAAACCAAGAGATTGATGCAAAGCATCTTGGATAGCTATGAAGCTGGGGTCTATATTGAAGAAGTTCAATTGCAGAATGCCGATCCACCGCGTGAAGTTATTGATGCGTTTAATGACGTGCAGCGCGCGAAACAGGATCAGGAACGTTCTGTGAACGAAGCAGCAGCGTATCAAAATGACATTGTTCCTCGTGCTCGTGGTCAGGCTGAAAAAATGATTCAGGCAGCCAGCGCCTATAAAGAACAGGTTACTAAGGAAGCCGAAGGTGAGGCTCAACGTTTCTTATCCGTTTATGAAACCTATAAATCCTCCGAAGATGTAACCCGTTTGCGTCTATATCTGGAACGTATGCAATCTATTTTGCAAGGTTCTAGCAAGATCGTTATCGATCAAGATGGCACCGGCGGTAGTGGGGTGGTTCCATATCTTCCCTTGAATGAATTAATGAAGGGATCAAACCAATGAAGATAACTCAAATAATACTCATCATCATTGTGGCTGTTCTCAGCATTGTTGGGTATAATTCACTGTTTGCAGTGCATCAAACTCAACAGGCTCTGGTTCTGCAATTTGGTAACCCAATGCGGGTTATTCAGGAACCTGGACTGGCATTTAAAGTACCATTCGTTCAAAACGTTGAACTGTATGACAACCGTATTTTAAACCTTGATCCTCCGGCACAGGAAATCATTCTGAAAGATCAAAAACGGGTGAACGTTGATGCGTTCGCGCGGTATAAAATTGTTGATCCGTTGGAATACAAAAAAGTTGCTCAAACAACGGCGAACTTCCGTAGTGTCTTTGGTCAACGACTGAATTCAGCCATTCGGGCGGAAATTGGTCAAATTCTATTGGGTGATATGCTGACGGAAAAACGGGCTCAAATTATGGAGCATATTTCCGTACAAATGAAAACCAATGGTGCTAAATTTGGTGTTGAAGTGATCGACGTGCGTATTGGTCGTACTGATCTTCCATCCGATACGGCGCAATCTGTGTATAACAGAATGCGTTCAGATCGTGTGGCATCAGCGGCCAAATTACGGGCTGAAGGTGAACAGCAAAAATTGACCATCGAGTCTCACGCCGATCGTGAACGGACGATCATTATTGCTGAGGCGCAACGGACTGCTGAAATCCTTCGGGGTGAAGGCGAAGCATCACGAAACAAAATTTTAGTTTCGGCGCAAAATAAAGATCCTGAATTCTTCGCGTTTTATCGTTCCATGGAGGCCTATGGTGCCGCTCTGGATGATACGACTTGGGTGTTGAGCCCAAATTCAGAGTTTTTCCGTTACATGAACCAAATGCCGACATTTGAGAACAGAACCGGTCAATAATTACAACATGACCGACCTGTTTGCGGCAATCGGATTGGCAATCGCGTTAGAGGGCATTTTATATGCCCTCTTTCCCGATGCCATGAAGAAATACATGAAGCAAATTCTAGAACTGCCCGCGCTTACGATCCGTCGTGTGGGGGTGGTTGCTGCTATTTTTGGTGTGATAGTGGTATGGCTGGTGCGAGGGTCGACCTTATAGGTCACAAAATTACCCGGTAATTGCCATAGTTCGACCACATTAAGAGACCAAAACATTCAGACTGAATATTGCTGAATGAAAAATGAAGGAGATAAATTGTGGTGCAACACGCCAAATCGATTAAACAGGATTTTTCCAGAAACATAATAGCCATAATAAGCACCATGATTGTCGGGGTCGCCTTGATGGTTATGGCAAGTGCTGCAAACGCAAAATCCGCTCCGGAAAGCTTTGCAGATTTGGCTGAAGAACTGTTGCCCATGGTGGTGAATATTTCCACGACCACAGTGATAGAAAACCAGAAGCAACCCAATATCCCACAATTGCCACCCGGCTCTCCATTTGAAGATTTTTTTAAAGACTTTTTTGATCGTAACCAGCAACGCCCTAATAATGGACGGGCCACTTCGTTGGGTTCCGGTTTCATCATTTCCGAAGATGGCTATGTGGTGACCAACAATCATGTGATTGCGGACGCTGATGAAATTACGGTTATTTTACACGATGATACCCAATATGACGCAGAGATCATCGGACGCGACCCCAAAAGCGATCTCGCTTTGTTGAAGGTTAAGCCCGTGGGTAAATTGCCCTATGCGTCCTTTGGTAATTCAGCAAAAACCCGCGTAGGTGATTGGGTTGTGGCTATCGGCAACCCCTTTGGATTGGGTGGTACGGTAACGGCGGGAATTATCTCCGCCCGGGGTCGTGATATTAATTCCGGTCCTTATGATGATTTCTTTCAAACAGATGCTTCGATCAATCGGGGCAATTCCGGTGGTCCGATGTTTAACATGGACGGTGATGTGATCGGCGTGAATACCGCCATTCTGTCCCCCTCGGGTGGCAGCGTGGGTATTGGGTTCTCGATCCCCTCTAACGCCGTGCATTCGGTCATTAAACAGCTTCAAAAACATGGTGAAGTCAAACGGGGCTGGTTGGGTGTTCACATTCAAGAAGTCAGCGAAGAAATAGCCGAGACTTTGGGACTTGATGAACCTACGGGCGCGTTGGTTGCCAATGTCATGGAAGGGGGACCTGCTGAGGCCGCCAAAATCAAGGCAGGTGATGTGATCTTACATTTTAATAATGTTGAGGTCACTGAAATGCGTAAACTGCCTAAGATCGTAGCAGAAACCGATATCGGCATCGCCGTTGATGTCCGGGTCTGGCGCGATGGCAAAGAAATTGGCTTAAAGGTCAATGTGGGTGAACTGGACGACGATGTTATCGCCGCAACAAATGATTCAAACGGTAACGGCAATGGCAAAGAACCCAAAGTTGTTGATATTGAAGCATTAGGCATGTCGGTGTCTGCTGTTAACGATGAGGTCCGCGAACGCTTTGAACTGGCAGAGGACGCCACGGGCGTTATCGTTGTGGCTGTTGCTAATGATGGTCAGGCTGCTGAGAAAGGCTTGCGCCCCGGTGACATTATTGTCGAGGCAAGCAAAGAAGAAGTGAGCAAACCATCTGACATTAACACCCGTATCATTGAGGCCCGCAAGTCAGGCCGTAATTCCATATTACTATTGGTCGAGGGACAATCTGGTTTACGGTATGTCGGGTTGAATATTACTAAAAAGTAAGTTCTTCAATTCATAATTTATAAAAAGGGGTGCTGACGATCGCGTTGGCACCCCTTTTTTCTGCCTAAAAATCAGTATTGACCTCAGCTTTAAGTCAACAGAAGCGATACCATGCCATCGGCTAATTTGGGTTCAAACCATGTTGACTTTGGTGGCATGACGTCGTTTGAATCCGCTACATCCATCAACTCGCTGAGTTGAGTGGGGTAGAGGGCAAACGCCACAGCCATTTCACCGCTATCAACACGGCGGGCGAGTTCTTCAAGCCCCCGAATGCCACCAACGAAGTCGATGCGTTTGTCAGTTCTGGTATCCTTGATGCCCAAAATGGGCGAGAGCAGCCGATCATTCAGCAAACTGATATCCAGCGATGCGACGGGGTCATTTTGTGGCGCTGCTTCGCGGGGTGTCAATCCATACCATTGCGTGTTCAGATACATGCTGAATTCTTGGGTCGCGCCGGGGCGAAGGGGGCCATCGTTTTTTGCAACGTCGAAAGCGCGCGAAACTTGTCGTAAAAAATCATCTGTGGATAGACCGTTTAAGTCTTTAATCACCCGGTTGTAATCAAGGATTTGCACTTGGTCATCGGGGAAGGTGACCATTAGAAAATCATCATTGTCCGGACCATTACCGCGCAGATCAGCGACCCGGGAAGCCGCCGCCGAACGGTGGTGACCATCGGCAATATAAATCGCATCCATAGCGTTGATGGAGGAGGATATATTGGCAATATCGGTCTCTCCATCCACAACCCACAGGGTATGCTGAACACCGTTGTGGGCGGTAACGCTGTAATCGGGTTTATGGCTGTTACAGATACGGTTCGTCAATTCCGTCAACGTGTCATGGGCACGGTGGGTCACCATGACCGGGCCGGTCTGGGCGTTTAATACATCGATTTGTTTGACCCGGTCATCTTCTTTGTGAGGTTGGGTGAATTCATGGCGACGTATACGGTTTTCGCGGTAGGCTTTAATGGAGCCCGCTGCAACAAACCCGCTCTGGGTGTGTTGCCCCATGGTGATTTGATAAATGTAATAACAGGGTTTGATGTCTTGTTTAAGAATACCTTGATCGATCATGGCGTTGAGGTTCTCGGCCCCCTTGGCATAGACGGCATCATCGTAAGGATCGACGGTGTCGCCCAAATCAATTTCGGGTTTAGAGACATGCAAGAAGCTCCACGGTCGTCCTTTTGCCAATACCCGCGCCTCGGCTGTGTTTAACACATCATAGGGCGGTGCAATCACATGGGGGGCGTGCTCGCGGGTTGGTCTTAGCGCCGCAAAAGGACGGATTATTGGAGCGTTCTCGGTCATGTACTTTTACTCTGTCATATACTCTTACTCAGCAGCCACAGGCGGTAATTCAGAAAGTGCTCTGTTCATTTCATCCTCGCTGTGGGCGTGATCTTGCAGCTTGCCACCCAGATAATCTGTGTAGGCCTGCATATCAAAATGACCATGGCCAGACAGATTAAACAGAATGGTTTTACTCTCGCCCGTTTCTTTACAGGCTTCGGCTTCTGCAATGGCAGCCCGAACCGCATGGGTAGATTCAGGTGCCGGGACGATGCATTCGGTACGGGCAAATTGTAAGCCAGCTTCAAAACATTCGGTCTGATGATAGGCGCGCGCTTCCATAAGGCCTAAGTCATAGGCGTGACTGACCAGTGGTGACATACCGTGATAACGCAAGCCCCCCGCATGGATACCTTCGGGAACGAACGTTGAGCCCAGCGTATGCATCTTCACGAGCGGTGTTAGGTGTTCTGTATCGCCGAAATCATAGGCGAATTTCCCGCGTGTTAATGTGGGGCAGGCTTCGGGTTCAACGGCGATAAAGCGGGTGTTGCCACCTTCGCGTAATTGGCGGCCCATGAACGGGAAGGCGAGACCCGCTAAGTTACTGCCACCGCCCGCACAACCGATCACGATATCGGGGTGTGCGTCGGCCATTTCCATTTGTTCCATAGCTTCCAGGCCGATGACGCTCTGGTGGAGCAAGACATGGTTTAGCACACTACCCAAAGCATACTTGGTGTCATCGTTTTGGGCGGCGACTTCCACGGCTTCGGAAATCGCGATGCCGAGGCTACCATTTGAATCCGGGTGTTGTTCCAATACATGGCGACCGGAATTGGTCTCATTGCTAGGGCTTGCCACACACCGCGCACCAAAGGTTTCCATTAATGCCCGACGGTATGGTTTTTGATTGTAACTGATTTTGACCATGAAAACATCGACTTCCAGACCAAACAAATTCCCAGCAAAGGCCAATGATGACCCCCATTGCCCCGCACCTGTTTCAGTGCTCAGGCGTTTTGTGCCTTCTTGTTTGTTATAGAAGGCTTGTGGGACAGCGGTATTTGGTTTGTGGCTGCCGGAAGGGCTAACACCCTCATATTTATAGAAAATCTTTGCCGGGGTATCGAGCGCTTTTTCCAGGCGATGGGCGCGAAATAAGGGTGCAGGGCGCCATGTTTTATAGACTTCACGCACCGGTTCAGGAATTTCAATTTCCCGTTCCGCCGATACTTCCTGCATGATTAATTCCATGGGGAATAACGGCGCAAGGTCATCGGGACCAATAGGCTGACCCGTACCCGGATGTAATACGGGGGCCAATGGTTCTGGCAAGTCGGCTACCAAATTATACCAGCTTTTTGGAATTCTGTTTTCTGGTAATAGGTATTTTGTTGTGTCGTTCATGTTAAATCCCCTGTTTAATTATGAATGTTGTATGTATGCGATATTTGTTTTATTCCGTTTTATCGTTTTGTGGCATATGTTGCAAAGAAAACTTGATGTTTCAGCCATAATTGGATGTTAGATGGAAATTACGCCCGAAATAATCAGCGCAACGAAACCCGTGATTTTGGTCGCGGGACCGACGGCCAGTGGTAAGTCGTCCATGGCTATGGATATTGCCGATGAATTCGGCGGGGTGATTATCAATGCCGATAGTATGCAAGTCTATAAAGAGCTTTCCATCGTTACAGCTCGCCCCTCAATGGCCGATGAAGCACGGGTGCCGCACAAACTTTATGGCATTATTTCGGCCAGCCAACCTTGGTCGGTTGCCCAGTGGTTACAAAGAGCCGTTGATGAAATTCATGCCTGCCACGCAGCAGGGAAATTGCCCGTGGTGACAGGGGGCACAGGCCTATATTTCCGCGCTCTAATGCATGGCATCGCCGATATCCCGGAAGTCCCGTCTGACGTTCGCGATCATATTACAGCCCGGTTGGCCTCAGAAGGAAATGACGTGCTTCATGGGGAGCTTTCCAAGGTTGATCCAGAAACCGCTGCGCGTATTTCTCCATCGGATACCCAACGCTTGATCAGAGCCACAGAGGTTTATCTAGCGACCGGGCGTTCTTTAAGTGATTGGATCGCCGAAGGGAACAAAGGCGTGCCAAAGGGCTTTCGCTTCCAGCCCCTCGTCTTAGAACCACCCCGCGACATCCTTTATAGCCGAATTGATCAGCGTTTTAAGCAAATGGTAAATGAAGGGGCGCTCATGGAGGTGTCAAAATTTGCTGAACACAGCTTTGATCCAACTTTATCAGCCATGAAAGCCGTGGGGATCAGAGAATTAATGGCATTCGAGTCCGGCGATATCCCCCTTGAAGAAGCAATTTCCCGGGCGCAAAAGGTTAGTCGTAACTACGCAAAACGGCAATTAACGTGGTTTCGGAATCAGATTCCGGAAGCAAAATCGTATTTTGCGCAATATTCGGAAAGTATGAAGCCGGAAATCTTTTCATTTATTCGTTCCTTTGTGTTGACCTGAGCGCATCAAGCGATTAGGTTGCCCCCATGTTCAAATAAGCGCGGTTTAAATAAACACGGTTTAAATCATCACGGCCTGCACGAATTGTGTTGGCCGTGGTTTTATGTAAGATCGGTTTTATGTAAAACTAAAGTGATAGAGCGACTTAAGTTGCAAATACTGACGAATAAAGCGAGAAACGAATTATGAGCCAACAGACCATGAACGGGTCAGAAATTGTCATGAAAGCCCTGAAAGATCAGGGGGTAACGGATATCTTTGGGTATCCCGGTGGTGCTGTTTTGCCGCTGTATGATGCGATGTTTAACCAAAATAGCCTGCGTCATATTACCGTGCGTCAAGAAGGCGGTGCGGTGCATGCGGCTGAAGGTTACGCGCGTTCAACGGGTAAAGTTGGTGTGGTTTTGGTAACATCTGGTCCGGGGGCGACAAACGCGGTAACGGGGTTAGCCGATGCCATGATGGATTCCATCCCTCTTGTGTGTATTTCAGGTCAGGTGCCAACCCATTTGATTGGTAATGATGCGTTTCAAGAATGTGATACCATTGGTATCACACGGCCGTGCACCAAACATAATTATCTGGTCAAGGACGTGAATGATCTGGCACGTGTTATCCATGAAGCTTTTTATGTGGCCCGATCCGGCCGTCCCGGTCCGGTATTGATTGACCTGCCTAAAGACGTTGCCTTGGCAATTGGCCCCTATGTTGGGCCTAAAAACATTCAACCTAAGTCTTATAATCCACAAGTGAAGGCCGACGCGAGCAGCATTGAAGAAGCTATTAAAATGTTGGCCACAGCCAAGCGCCCTTTAATCTACGCGGGCGGCGGTGTGGTAAATTCTGGTCCGCAAGCTTCTAAGTTGTTGAAACAGTTTGTTAAAATGACGGGGGCTCCGTGTACATTAACCCTCATGGGGCTGGGGACTTATCCCGCTAGCGATAAACAGTATATCGGCATGGTGGGGATGCATGGCACGTACGAGTCAAACCTTGCGATGCATCATTGTGATTTGATGATTGCCGTTGGTGCGCGTTTCGATGATCGTATCACCGGGCGTTTGGATGCGTTCTCGCCGGGATCTAAAAAAATCCATATTGATATCGATCCCTCTAGCATCAACAAAAATATACAAGTTGATCTGCCGATCGTTGGGGATGTGAAAAGCGTTCTTGCGGATTTGATCAAAGAATATAAATCAAAAAAAGTGAAACCCAATACCAAGGCCCTTAAAGGCTGGTGGCAGCAGGTTGATGGCTGGCGGAAACAAGATTGTCTCAGCTATGACAAATCCAGCAAAACCACGATTAAACCACAGTATGCTATTGAGCGTTTGTATGAGTTGACCAAAAAGCACAAAGATGTCCGTATTACCACCGAAGTGGGCCAGCATCAAATGTGGGCGGCTCAGCATTTCCATTTTGATAAACCCAACCAATGGATGACCTCTGGTGGTTTGGGGACCATGGGTTATGGCCTTCCTGCGGCTATGGGGGCGCAAGTAGCCAAGCCCGACGCCCTGTGCATTGATATTGCAGGTGAAGCCTCGATAATGATGAATATTCAAGAGCTTGCGACAATTGCGCAGTATCGCTTGCCCGTTAAGGTTTTCATTCTCAATAACGAATACATGGGCATGGTCCGCCAGTGGCAGGAATTACTGCATGGTAGTCGCTATTCAGAAAGTTATGTTGACTCATTGCCCGATTTTGTAAAGCTCGCCGAAGCATTTGGCTTGGTCGGCATGCGCGCCACCACCCCGGCGGAGTTGGATAAAGTCATTATCGATATGGTGAAATGTGATAAATCGGTGGTCGTCGATGTCTGTGTGGATCAATTGGAAAATGTTTATCCCATGATCCCATCGGGGGCGGCACATCACGAAATGTTGCTGGGACCAGAAGATCAATCAAATAAGCCTGTGTCGAGCAAGGGCCTGAATCTGGTATAACGAAATACATTTAAAGACGGAGTATTGAGCGTGACAAACGCCGCTATTAATACAGTAGAAAATTCACATACCATCAGTATCTTGGTGGACAACGAGCCGGGCGTTCTTGCCCGTGTCATCGGTCTATTTTCCGGTCGGGGCTATAACATTGAAAGCCTGACCGTGGCAGAGGTCGATTTAACCGGGCATCTTTCTCGCATCACCGTGGTGACCTCTGGCACCCCCATGATCATCGAACAGATCAAGGCCCAGTTGACCCGCATTGTTCCGGTTCTTAAAGTTGTCGATCTAACACTGGAAGCACCCCACGTGGAGCGAGAATTGGCCTTGGTGAAGGTCGTTGGCAAAGGAAACGCTCGTGTCGAGGCCCTTCGTATCGCTGATATCTTTCGCGCACGGGTGGTCGATAGCACCAATAAATCCTTTGTTTTTGAGATTGTCGGCAATTCAGGAAAGATAAAAGCCTTTGTTGACCTCATGGAACCCCTTGGATTGGTTGATGTTTCTAGGACTGGTGTGGTTGCTATTGCACGGGGGGCCTTAGCCCTGTAGAACACTTTCCATAATTTAGAAAATTACACACAGAACTTTAACTTACTTAAACTTACTCAAACGAATGGGATATCAGAAATATGCGCGTTTATTATGACCGCGATGCAGATGTAAATCTGATCAAGTCAAAAAAAGTAGCTATCGTTGGTTACGGTAGTCAGGGCCATGCCCACACTTTAAACCTCCGTGATTCCGGTGCAACCGATGTTGTGGTTGCCCTGCGTGAAGGATCATCCACCCGCAAAAAAGCCGAAGCTGAAGGCGTTAAATGCATGACCGTTGCCGAGGCTTCTGCTTGGGCCGATGTGATGATGATGTTGACCCCTGATGAATTACAGGCAGAAATCTATTACGCAGATATGCACGAAAACATGAAAGAGGGTGCAGCCCTTGTTTTCGCACATGGCCTCAACGTTCATTTCAATCTGATCGAGCCTCGCGCCGATCTTGATGTGTTCATGATTGCCCCTAAAGGCCCCGGTCACACTGTTCGTGGCGAATACGTCAAAGGTGGTGGCGTTCCTTGTTTAGTTGCGGTTCACCAAAACCCAACGGGCAATGCCCTTGAAGTTGGATTGTCATACGCTTCTGCTATCGGTGGCGGTCGTTCCGGTGTTATTGAAACTACATTCAAAGAAGAATGCGAAACCGATTTGTTCGGCGAGCAGGTCGTTCTGTGTGGTGGCTTGATGGAGCTGATCAAAAACGGTTTCGAGACATTGACCGAAGCGGGCTACGCCCCAGAAATGGCGTACTTCGAATGCTTGCACGAAGTAAAATTAATCGTTGATTTGATGTACGAAGGCGGCATGGCCGACATGCGTTATTCAATCTCCAACACAGCAGAATACGGTGATTATGTCACTGGTCCTCGGATTATTACATCCGACACCAAAGCTGAAATGAAACGAGTTCTGGATGATATTCAATCCGGTCGTTTCACCCGTGATTGGATGACCGAATGCAAAGCTGGACAGCCTAGCTTTAAAGCTACCCGTCGTCGCAACGCGGAACACCCTATCGAAGAAGTGGGTGAAAAGCTCCGCGCCATGATGCCATGGATCGGTGCCAACAAATTGGTCGATAAAGAAAAGAACTGAGTTTCCAACTCAAGGATTAAATCGAGTTTCCAACTCGAGGTTAATAAGAAAGGGAGACGCGCAAGTGTCTCCCTTTTTTTATTTATAATAATTCAATTTTTTCTTTAATTCTTCTTTCTATAGTCGGCGTTGTATAATTTTTTTGTTGTGTACCCTATATAGGTGATGTTTATAGATACATGTATATCTATAGTTTCATTAGGCTGTGTGTGACGTCCATTCGCAGCCGATTATTTTAAAAAAAATGAGAGGGATTATACTATGAAAATTTTAAAAATGTTGAGTGCTGTTACGTTGATGCTGGGGATACTGGGCGCCTGTACGTCCACTGAAGAAGCGTTGATGGATGATGGTTATGTAAAGCTATCCGGTGGTGATATTGCTGCGGTCCTAACGGGGAATACACTTTCAGATGATTCTGGGGCAACATATTTTGTATCCGCTTCGGAAATGACGGCCACTTATAACGGCGAGACCGATTCAGGTACATGGCTTGTTGATGGCGATAACTATTGCCGAACATGGACTGTTTGGGGTCAAGCCGAAGAAAGATGCTGGGATTTTTGGAAAAGTGGTGACAATATTGTTTCCATCAGCAGTGATCAACAATTGGTTTGGTCAGCCGGCAACTCCAAGGGTCTCTAATATGATTTAAATTTTATTACAAAGTTTATGGTGAAAGGGAGATGCAATCGCGTCTCCCTTTTTTTATTTGAGTTATCCAAGAACATAATCAATTATTCATAATTGATGCATCCCCTATAAAGGGGTATGAATTATGCTAAGGACCCACCGATAGGCTAAAAGTAGGCTTTTTATTGATCTATAGACGATCGCCCAACACACCTGCCCATAGAATGGCGGTCATAAACAACGTTATAAGAACGGCGGCAGAGGCGGTGTCTTTGGCTTTTTTAGAAAGCGGGTGAAGTTCGCTGCCAATTCGGTCGATGCACGCTTCAACGGCGCTATTAACCAATTCGATGGCCAGCACCAAAAATAGCGGAGCGATCAGGATGGCGCGCTCCAGATATGTATCCCCTAACCACCAACCCAGGGGCCCCAACACGATCAGTAAAAGGACTTCTTGTCTGAATGCCGGTTCATCTTTCCAAGCGGCTGACAGACCACTAAGGGAATAGAGTGTTGCGTTCCATAGGCGTTTCATATGCTGGCTTTCTATATTGCTTTAAATAATTAACTTAATAAATGCGAGTTTAAGACTTGCAGGATAATACTGAAAGTCTTACTACTTAGGGGATTAATATATCATTTCGATTGGTTCGAAATTGATTTACAGGAGAGTTTCCATGGAACGCACCGTTCATACGGCGTTCACAGCATTGAAAGATCATAACCAGCTTGCTGGTCGTGCTTTGCTGTCTGGAACACCTGTCCACAAAAACCTACTCGGACTTCTACGACTTAGGAGCCTCTGAGCGCACTAAGACTTGGTCTGGATTTCAAAACAGATCATCGCGTTCAGGGGATAAGCGAAATATTCATAAAATTGACCTAACCTAATTTGTTCGAGAAGGAATGCGTGCTATGAGTACCCAAAAAAGCACCCCGATTAATGTTGAGAATACAGAAAAAACAGAAAATATGATGACTGATAACAATAACGAACACGTAGTTATTTTTGATACCACCTTGCGTGATGGTGAACAATCACCAGGCGCTTCCATGAATTTGGAAGAAAAAATTCGCATCGCTACGGTTCTAGAAGACATGGGCGTCGATATTATTGAAGCAGGTTTCCCCATTGCTTCACCGGGTGATTTTGAATGCGTCAACGAGATCGCCAAGATCATCAAAAATTCGACAATCTGCGGTTTGGCCCGCGCAACCAAGGCCGATATCGAGCGTTGTGCGGAGGCTATCAAACCCGCCGAGAGTGGTCGCATTCACACCTTTATCGCGACCAGCCCCCTGCATATGGAATATAAATTGATGATGGAGCCGGACGAGGTCTATCAGAAAGTTATCGATAGTGTCAGTTACGCCCGAACATTTACCGATAATGTGGAATGGTCCTGTGAGGATGGCTCTCGCAGCGAACATGATTTTTTATGTCGCTGTGTGGAAGCCGCCATCGATGCGGGGGCCGGGACCATAAATATTCCCGATACGGTCGGATACGCGCTGCCGGAAGAATTTGGCGCATTGATTGCCATGTTGAAAAATCGGGTTCCAAATATTGATAAAGCGATTATCTCTGTGCACTGTCACAATGATTTGGGATTGGGTGTGGCTAATTCCTTGGCAGCGGTTGCCAATGGTGCACGTCAAGTTGAATGCACAATTAACGGATTGGGCGAGCGGGCTGGTAATGCGGCGCTAGAAGAAATTATCATGGCATTACGCACGCGTTCTGATTTGATGCCGTATTCTACCAGCATTGAGACCGAAGAAATTATGCGGGCATCTCGTTTGGTTTCCACCGTTACGGGCTTTAATGTGCAACCCAACAAAGCCATCGTCGGTGCAAATGCCTTTGCCCACGAAGCCGGTATTCATCAAGATGGCATGTTAAAACACGCTGGCACCTATGAAATCATGACCCCTGCGTCGGTTGGTTTGAACGAATCATCCTTGGTGCTTGGTAAACATTCCGGTCGTCACGCCTTTCAAGAAAAATTAAAAGAGCTGGGATATGACCTGGGTGATAATGCCATTCAAGATGCTTTCAAACGCTTCAAGGATCTAGCGGATCTGAAAAAAGAAGTCTTCGACGAAGATATTGTCGCGTTGGTCGATGATGAAGTAATTCGCGTTAATGATCGTATACAATTAGGATCGCTGGAAATTATTTGCGGTAATGTTCGCGCAGAGCCCAAAGCAACACTGGAGTTAATCGTAGACGGGGAGACGCAATCCTGTACTGCCACAGGCGATGGCCCCGTTGACGCGGCTTTCAACGCGGTTAAACAATTGTTCAACCATTCGGCAAGTCTGAAGCTGTATCAAGTTCACGCCGTAACGGGTGGCACAGATGCACAAGCCGAAGTCACAGTTCGCCTTGAAGAAGAGGGCCGTTCGGTTAATGGACAGGCCGCCGATACCGATACAATGGTGGCTTCTGTACGGGCTTATGTGAATGCATTGAACAAATTATTGGTCAAAAGAGAGAAAAAAGCACCAGATGCAATAAGTGCTTAATCTTTTTGTGCTGGAATCTTAAGCGATTCGTTGTGTATAAGTGACGAATCGGTGCGAGAGGGTGGAAATACCCTCCGTACTTTCAGAATTTGTTTTTTGAGCTCAGCTTTTGGGCTTTACGGTGAGGTTTCATGCTTTCGCGACTTTTTGGTTTTTTATCGGCTGACATGGCCATCGATCTTGGAACAGCAAATACACTTGTCTATGTAAAGGGCAAGGGTATCGTTCTTAATGAACCCTCTGTGGTTGCAATTGCAGAAAACAAGGGCAAGAAACAAGTCCTTGCCGTTGGTGAAGAAGCCAAGCAAATGTTGGGTCGTACGCCGGGCAATATTCGCGCCATTCGCCCCTTACGTGATGGTGTAATCGCCGACTTTGAAGTCGCCGAAGAAATGATTAAGTACTTCATTCGTAAAGTGCATAACCGTAAAACATTCGCCAGCCCTTTGGTTGTGGTTTGTGTACCGTCTGGCTCAACAGCCGTTGAACGACGCGCTATTCAGGAATCAGCCGAAAGTGCGGGCGCACGTCGGGTGTTCTTGATTGAAGAGCCCATGGCCGCGGCTATTGGTGCGGGCCTTCCCGTGACCGAACCGACGGGCTCCATGGTTGTTGATATTGGTGGGGGGACCACCGAAGTCGCCGTTCTATCGCTGGGTGGTATCGTATACGCCCGTTCTGTTCGTGTTGGTGGTGATAAAATGGACGAAGCCATTATCGCCTATATTCGTCGTCATCATAATTTGCTTGTTGGTGAAGGCAGCGCCGCCCGAATTAAAGAAGAAATTGGTTCGGCTTGCCCGCCATCGGAAGGCGAAGGCCAAACTATGGAAATCAAAGGTCGTGATTTGATGAACGGCGTTCCAAAAGAACTGATCATCAGTGAACGTCAGATCGCCGAAAGCTTAGGTGATCCCGTTGGTGCCATTATCGAAGCCGTTAAAGTAGCGCTTGAACACACCGAACCTGAACTGGCTGCCGATATTGTCGATAAAGGTATCGTGTTAACCGGGGGCGGTGCGTTGCTTGGAAACTTAGACTTTGTTCTACGTCATGCAACGGGTCTACCCGTCAGCATCGCCGATGATCCACTGTCTTGCGTCGTGTTAGGTACGGGGCGTGCCCTCGAAGAAATGAAGCGTCTGCGCAATGTACTAACATCGATGTACTAAGTTCAATATTTGAATTTGAAATAATCGGCCGCCCTTAAAAAGCCTTAAATTCGGTGTATTAATCTCCTATTAACAATGACTTAGGTATTGTTGTATGTGGATTCGCATAAATTAATGGTGAATTCGTATGAGTATAGGTGATGTCGGGGAAAGTAAATTTAAGCGTTCTATTTAAGATTATGCTTGAGTTTTCGCAGAAAACCTCAATAAAACCCTATAAAATATGTGAAAATAAGTGATTAAGTTGTTTTAATCTCGGTAGCTATTAAAGCATGAGGCTCCGATGAACGAAGGCCCACAAGGATTTATCCGAATTGCGCAGCCTATAAAAGGGTTGGCCCAGCGGTTCGCCTATCTGGGATTGATCGTCGCGGCCTTCGCGTTGATGATGTTGGGCAAGGTTGATATTGTTCTGGTGGAACGGGTCCGCACCACTGTAACCGATGCCGTCGCCCCGATTTTGGATTCCATATCAACACCTGTATCCAGCGCCACTGATTTCCTCCACCGTGTTGAAGACCTATGGGGTATGCACGAAGAAAATCAGGTGTTGCGCGAAAACAATGCACGCTTGTTGCAATGGCAAGCATTGGCCCGTCAGTTAGAAGCTGAAAATAAAAACCTTCAAAAATTATTGAATTTTGTGCCACAGCCTTCAATAGCATTTATTACGGCTCGTATTATTGCAGATACCGGGGGTGCTTTTGCCCATAGCCTATTATTAAATGCGGGTAAACGTGATGGCATTCAAAAAGGTCAGGCGGCAATAACGGGCGAGGGATTGGTCGGTCGTATTGCGGGGGTTGGCACACGCTCTTCTAGAATTTTGCTGATCACAGATTTGAACTCTCGTATCCCTGTCGTTGTTGGCCCCAATCGAGTGCGTGCTATTCTAACGGGGGACAATACGGATCATCCACGATTAAACCACATGCCCCCCGGAACCGATTTATCACCGGGCGATGTGGTCTCCACCTCTGGACATGGTGGGGCATTTCCTGTTGGCCTGGCCGTTGGAATCGTAGCAAAGATCAGTGAGAAGGGGGCCAATATAGAACCCTTCGTTAAACGTAATAAATTAGAATTGGTCCGGGTGGTCGATTTTGGTTTAAGTGGCATTTTGCGAAATCAAGCTATTAAGGAAACCCCTGTAACGGCTAACCTGCCAGTTGCTGAGGCTGACGCAGAAAACGTTCAGTCAGAAAATTCCATTGTAATGGAAAAACCAACTACCATCGAAGAACTAACGCCCATTGAAAGTCAGCCAGCAAATCCATGACGGGGAAGTCTCTCATCCTAGCCAAAATAGCAAAAACTGTTTTGGATCAACTTCAGGGTAAAATGTTGTGATGAAGCCATCGTTTGGCCAGCGTCTAGACCTGATAACACGAAACAGTATACCTGTTTTGTTAACGTTGATCTTGGTGATCATAAACGTTATCCCATTACATGTTCCCAGCTTATCACGGGTTATGCCGGTTTTACCCTTGATGGCTATTTATCATTGGGCAATTTACCGACCCCAGCTGATGCCACCCATTGCAGTGTTTCTCATTGGTGCGTGTCATGATGTGTTATCAGGCACGCCACTTGGGGTGAATGCATTGGTTTTTCTGGTGGTCTATGGCGTAGTGGTTTCTCAACAACGATTTTTTGTTGGAAAATCTTTTTTTGTGGTTTGGTTAGGTTTTGGTCTCATCGCACTCGGTGTGTCGGTGGTGTCGTGGATGTTGGTTTCAATTCTTGCCCTAACGATCGCTGAACCGAAAGCTGTGTTGTTTCAATTTTTTATGAATTTTAGCTTCTTTCCTTTATTGGCGTGGTTATTTTTGCGATTGCAAAACACTTACCTGAAATTAGAGTAGGGCAGTATGCACCGCGATACTGACCGCAGTAAACTATTCTCCAGACGCACCGCCATGTTAGCGGGCGGAAAGGTGTTTTTGCTCAGTGCATTGACCGCCCGACTTTATTATTTGCAAGTCATTGAGTCCGATAAATACAAAACGCTGGCTTTTGAAAACCGTATAAACTTTCGATTATTAGCACCACCGCGTGGACGTATTACAGACCGAGTGGGGCGCCCTTTAGCGGATAATCAACAAAACTACCGTGTCTTATTGGTTCAAGAAAATACGACGTCCGTTGAAGGTACCATTG
Organism: uncultured Rhodospirillales bacterium; assembly: GCA_965603075.1. Taxonomy (GTDB): domain Bacteria; phylum Pseudomonadota; class Alphaproteobacteria; order Rhodospirillales; family Casp-alpha2; genus JABJOR01. The sequence goes on from CBFDBO010000007.1 coordinate 47,198, forward strand.
AAGCCTTGCAACGCATTATCCATCTTGGGGAAACCGATCGAAAACGAATTCTACGGGACGTGAAACGCAATCGCAGTTTTGTTCCCGTGACCGTTCTCGAAAACCTTGAGTGGAATGAAGTTTCGCAAATTGAGGTCAACACACCCGATTTGCCCGGTGTGGTGATCGATGTAGGCGAAAGTCGATTTTATCCCTTTGGCGGAGAATTCGCTCATGTATTGGGCTACGTGGCCCCGGTTGCGGAAAAAGAAATAACCGGGGATCCGCTTTTAGAGCTCCCCGGTTTCAGGATCGGCAAAGCGGGTATTGAAAAAGTACATGATTTGGCATTGCGGGGCTCGGGTGGAAACTCTCAGGTCGAAGTAAACGCTTACGGGCGAGTGATACGTGAACTGGAACGTAACGAAGGTCAACCGGGTAGCGAAGTCCGATTGACACTGGATCGTAATTTACAGCAATTTGTTGCCAAACGTATTGAGGAGCACAGTGCGTCTGTCGTCGTCATGGACGTTCACACGGGCGAAGTTTTGACCCTTGTTTCCAGCCCCAGTTATAACCCTAATCATTTTAATCATGGCTTGTCGACTAAAGAATGGAACAGCTTGATTAATAACCCGCGTTCTCCCTTGATTAATAAATCGATTAGCGGCCAGTACTCGCCGGGTTCAACGTTTAAAATGTTGGTTGCCCTCGCTGCCCTTGAGCGCGGTATTATCACACCTGATACTAAATATTTTTGCAGTGGTAAAATGGAACTTGGAAATGCCACATTCCACTGTTGGAAAGAACAAGGACACGGATTGCTCAATTGCACCGATGCGATAAGCCAATCATGTGATGTATACTTTTATGAGATCGCCAAGCGGATTGGTGTAAAACGCATTGCTGAAATGGCAAGACGTTTTGGACTAGGAGATCCAATGGGAATTGATCTTCCTGGCGAACAAGGGGGGTTGATCCCATCTAATAAATGGAAATTAGCTAAAATAGGATCGTCATGGCAAAAGGGTGAAACGGTTATTCTTGGCATTGGTCAAGGGTTTATCCTTGCTACCCCCTTACAATTGGCGACCATGACGGCGCAACTTGTCAATGGTGGAATAAAAATTAAGCCGCACTTGACCAAGTCTTTATTGAATACGGAGAATTCGAATGGCGATGAAAAAATTGAACCTGCAGAGTCATTGAATATTTCAAGGGCAAATTTAAGGCTCGTCCGCAATGCCATGACCCGGGTGGTGAACCACCCTCGTGGTACAGCTTTCCGGTCTCGCATTAAGGAAGATGGCATGGCAATGGGAGGCAAGACAGGAACGGTTCAAGTGCGGCGAATATCAAAAGCCGAACGGGAAAAGGGCGTTCTAAAAAACAGCGAACTTGAATGGAAAGAACGTGATCACGCTTTGTTTGTAGGTTTTGCGCCAATTGAGAATCCTCGGTACGCGGTTTCTATTGTGGTCGAACATGGGGGGGGTGGGTCTTCTATCGCCGCCCCAATTGGCCGGGACATTTTGTATGAAGCCCAACGCTTAAACATACTATCCAAGAACCCTCCTGCAGCTCCCGTTGTTCGCGAAGATGTACCCATTGATGTACCAGACGTATCAAACGTGCCCACAGACGAGCAAACAAGCGCCCCTGACCTTTCCCTGGAGGATAGCAATGCTTGATACCCGTTATGGAGAACCGACCTTAAGCCTGTGGCAGAAATTCTGGCGAATTAATTGGCTGTTCGTGTTCATTTTGTGCATTACCGCCAGTGTTGGTTTTGCCATGCTTTATTCTGCCGCGAATGGCAGTATCGATCCTTGGGCATCTCGTCAAATGGCACGTTTTGCTGCTGGACTGGTTTTAATGATATGTATTGCCATGGTGGATATTCGCTTCTGGTTACGGTATGCCTATTTTGTTTATAGCGGCGCTCTTGTATTGTTGATCGCTGTTGAGGTTGCGGGCAGCATCGGCATGGGGGCGCAACGATGGATTGATTTGGGCATCGTCACCGTACAACCGTCCGAGCTTATGAAGATTGCTTTGGTAATTGCCCTAGCGCGGTATTTCCACGGCGCTAAACTGGAAGACATTCATTCCCCTATACATTTATTAGTCCCGTTGATTTTGGTGTTCTTGCCCGCGGGGCTTGTTTTAAGACAGCCAGATTTGGGAACGGCCCTAATGTTGATATTGGGCAGCGGCGCGATATTTTTCACAGCCGGTGTACGTATGTGGAAATTCGGTGTGGTCATTTTTCTCGGGCTCGCATCTCTTCCCGTAGGGTGGCAGTTTTTGCGTGAGTATCAAAAACAACGAATTTTAACATTCCTAAATCCAGAGAATGATCCACTGGGCAGTGGTTATCACATCATTCAATCCAAAATCGCTTTGGGTTCTGGTGGTATCGCGGGTAAAGGGTTTATGCAAGGCACGCAAAGCCACTTAAGTTTCTTACCCGAAATGCAAACCGATTTTATTTTCACCATGTTGGCCGAAGAATTTGGTATAATCGGCGCACTCGCTTTGCTCGGGCTTTATGGAATTATTTTGATTTACGGAATTTTCTTCTCGGTAAGTTCTCGAAATCAATTTGGACGACTGATCGCTATTGGTATTACAACGACATTTTTCCTCTATGTATTTATTAACATCGCCATGGTAACCGGATTGATACCAGTGGTCGGGGTGCCTTTGCCGTTGATCTCCTATGGGGGGACTGCCATGCTGACGCTTATGATCGGTTTTGGCATGTTGCTCGGAACCTATGTGCACCGTGATATGATAATAGGCCGCCGATCAACAGAAATTGATGCCTGATTTTCAATATTTTTAGAACGGCCCTTATAGGCTCCATACCTAGTATTCTTTACCAGTCTCTAGAGGGCTATTTTTGTCAAATGCTGGACGCCTGTTTACGAGCTTTTCCAACATCCGTAGTTCTTTATCGGTGTGATTAATGACGGGGGCATTTTCTATGCGGTTGGCAGAACCAACGGGGTAGATATAGCGGGGACTATCGTGATGAGTGGTCTTTACAGTCTCTAGGTGTTTACCGTCTTGCGCGCTGCCTAAGTTTGCCTCTCCATAACAAATACAGGCGTACGTTCTTTTTTCCTGCACTTCAATATAACTGGCTGTGCCACGGATACCGATAGTCGCCACGGGTGTTGTAATCATTGTGTTGGTCGTGGCAAACACCGCGAGCATGGCTCCACGCGCCATATTAATAAAACCGGAAGGAGAGGCTGTTTGATTGCCGAAGTATTCTGGATAAAATTCGATTTCGGAATCCTCTGCGATTAAGTAGACGTTCTCACCAATGATAATGATACAATGGCTGTTGCTTCCTGTTGTGACGATATCTCCTGAGCGCACTTCTTGCTGCGGTATGGCAGAATTTCCATTGATGCGTACATTCCCTGACATCTCTTGAATGCCGGGTAGGATAGGAGTACTGGAATTTGCGTCCGCACGACTTACTACCCATAACAGCGATGGCGCGAACCCGGACGCCATTAACACACCGCGAATCAGTGCGCGTCTTGATGGGTGGAATGCTGATAGGTCCATTATATAGCTCCTGCTTATGTCGCCATAAATTTAAACTATCATATTTTTAATTGAATAGAATTTAAAAATAATCCTAGCCAACTTTAATCAAGTCACTAAATGCCTCTGCTGATATCGTTTTAATTTAAAACAACGGGGGCGGCCCCAATGATCGTTTCATGAAGATATAACAAAACCAGATAGAAAATCACCCCAGCGATTAACCGCCACCCTACAATGGTGCCCCATTTTATTCGGGCCGTACCTTTTAGGACCGTTTGAAAGGGGATAATTGACGTGCCTTGTGATTGGGTATTCCAGGTCGTTTCACCCATACGCGAACGTCGCCTGCGTTCGATCGTCTTTATACCGACCAGACATAGGATGAAGAAGAAACCAAACATCAATACAGACGCTACATCGCCATTGGGAAAAATATGGACAAGGCTCCATAATATCAGTCCCCAGATCACCGGGTGCCGCGTAATACCAACATAACCGGTCTGGTCTGGATCATAACCTATACTACTGGGCCCGAGCGAGAAGGGATTTTTTGAGGTCATGCCTCCGATGATGAAAACACACGCAATGGGCATGACATAAAGCGGGATTTGATAATGCCAGTTATGGTTCTGCCATATTTCAATGTAGGGCGCCGTTGAGAATGCGAGACCAAGCCATATTATGACGGCAATGGATAGAACACTGAAAAAGATTAAATACCCCCGTTCACCCAAAACACGAATTAGGCCGTTTCGGAGAGGCTGGATCGCGGGGATCAAGTGGGAGATAAAAAAAACGGTAATGGCAAGGATCAGTTCAATCATGGGCGCACTTTATTGGTTAGATGTTTCACCACCCTAGCACAAATCAATGAAAATAAATTCTTTTTGGCAATAGGTTGATCTGTGATCACAGATAGAGTAAGCACAGTAGAATAAATTTAACGCAACCAACGACTATTTGGAGCGCATCATGGCACGTAGAGGTTCAAATCGGCGGACAGGTAAAGGCGAAGGTCGGTCCACCAGCATCGCGCAAATGCCGTATAAGCCCTTACAGAACCCTTACGCCCCCATTGAGGTCCTCAGCACCGATCAAGTGGAGGCCATCCATCTTGCCTCGCTTCGTATTCTCAAAGAGATCGGCATGCAGGTCATGGATGCCACGGCCCGATCGCGCATGAAAACCCTTGGGTGTGATGTGGATGAAGCAACCTGTATGGTTCGTTTTGATCCAGCACTTGTGGAAGAAATGATCACCGGATTACCCAGTGAATATGTAGCACTCGCCCGCAACCCGGAAAAAAATATGACCGTTGGGGGAAATAATATCATTTTCTCCACCGTCGTGGGGCCATCGTTTGTCACGGATATAGACCGGGGACGGCGCGCGGGAACTTACGCAGAAATGTGTGATTTTGTTAAAGTCGCCCATAGCCTTAATATTATCCATCAAGATGGTGGGTGTGGTTTTGAGCCGCTCGATTTGCCGCCACAAACCCGCCACATGGATATGATGTACGCCCAAATCACGCTCTCCGATAAAGGCTGGCAACCTTGTTGGCTAAATTCACGCAGTCGCGCCGAAGACGTTGTGGAGATGACGTGTATTGCCCTAGGACTGAGCCGTGATGAACTTTCACACATCCCGACGATAGCGGCCTGTGTGAACACAAATTCACCGTTGATGTTGGATGGCGAACTGGCCGAAGGGTTAATGGTCATGGCGGAAATGGGCCAACCCATTGATATCACCCCGTTCACAATGTCGGGTGCCATGAGCCCCATTACGCTGGCGGGAACGCTGGCACAACAAAATGCCGAGGTGCTGGCAGGGTTCGTGCTGGCGCAATCCATTCGTCGTGGCTGCCCTGTTGTTTACGGTCATTTTGCCACAAATGTGGATATGAAAACCGGCTCTCCCGCCTTTGGTACACCGGAATATACCAAGACCGCACTGGCATCAGCGCAACTGGCCCGACGTTATGGGTTCCCATTACGCTCTAGCAATACAACGGCGTCCTCTGTGGTGGACGCCCAAGCGGCATATGAGAGCGAGATGTCGCTTTGGGGGACGGTCATGGGACACACAAATTTGGTGCTTCATGCGGCGGGATGGTTAGAGGGCGGGCTGACCGCGTCATTTGAGAAATTAATACTGGACGCGGAAATGTTACAGATGATGGCCTCGTATTTGGAGCCCATCGTGGTTAACGAAGAGACCTTGGCCTTTGATGCTATAAAAGATGTTGGCCCCGCCGGGCATTTCTTTGCCACCCAACATACGCTTGATCGATATGAGACCGCATTTTATACACCGATTTTATCGGATTGGCGCAATTTCGAGGCGTGGCAAGAAGATGGTTCCAAAACGGCAACGGAGCGCGCCAACACCGTTTGGAAACAATTGCTCGCTGATTACGAAAAGCCACCGATTGATCCGGCTATCGAAGAAGAATTACAGGCCTACATGGCAGGTCGCCGGGAACAAGAAGGTGTGTGATTATGGATGGTGACAATAATGCTTCAACTCTCAGCGATCAAATATATAAAGATTTGAAATGGTCCTTAATCATCGGCGTGTACCGACCGGATGATGTGCTTTCCATCCGCACGTTAGCTGCCAAACTAGGTGTCAGTGCTATGCCCGTTCGGGAAGCGTTAAAACGTCTGGCATCAGAACGTTTATTGGTATCGGCGGCTAAAAAATCCTATTCCATAGCCGGGCTTGATCCCGTGCGAGTTTCAAATCAGTTCTTTGTCCGTGCGCATTTAGAAAGTGTGGCAACCGCTATAGCAACGAAATTAATGACAGAGGATCAGATTTCATCTCTACAGGCGATGGCCGTAAAATTGGATAAAGATGTGAAGTCCGGAAGTTCTGAGCAGTATGTATCAGGGAATTACAATTTTCATTTCGCCATTTATACCGCTTCAAATAACGATGAGCTCGTCTGGTCTATCGAACGCCTTTGGGCGTTGACCGGACCTTTCTTAGCAGAATTTGTCCGCTCGGTAGATTTGCGTGAAATGTCGCAAGAATGGCGCGGCATGCACATTGAAATTGCAGAGATGATTGCTAAACGCGATGCCAAGCGGGCGGCTAAATTAATTGAACAAGATATTAGCTGGGGAACAAATACGTTCCTTAAGATGACCGCTAAGCGCTAATTACGAATCACTAATTACTAACTTATAATTTTTTGCATGGATGTCAGACCCGGTTGGCCGTTTACACCATGGATCATAGCATTGCTTAAACCTTTCTCGTGCTGATGGACGGCGTGTCCCGCTGCAACGATACGCTCACGGCGGTCGGTGGCATTGGTGAAATTACTTCCCAACCAATCGAAGTATTCAACTACATTGCGAATGATTTTTGCAATTGTGGTAACATCCACGACATGCCCGTAACCGGACTGGTATGCAGGATGGTTGCTACCCGGGTATCTTTGGTAACGTAGGCTTTATAATTATCTGCACTGACCGATCCGGTTTCGTTATTATGGGGGCATGAATAAAGTCGCGAGCGGCAATGCCCGGCCAACGACCTCAAGCGCTTACCGTGCAGGATGCTCCAGCGCATTATTTCAACCAGTCATCATCTTCCTGTACCAAAATTACAGTAGGTCCCTTATAGATAAGCGCTTCTTGCAAAGTGTCTTCCAGTTCTTTTGTGCTGTTTACTTTTATACCGGGACATCCAAATGCATCTGCTAGTTTTAGAAAATCAGGATTGCGTTGGTTAACCCCAATTTGGGGAATGCCACGGATGTCCATAATGTCCCGGATCATTGCTAGGGCGCTGTTGTCCCATAGGATAATGGGGATGGATAATTCTTCTTCAACGGCGGTGGCGAGTTCCGGCATGGTAAACATAAAGCCTCCGTCCCCGACCATGGCAATCACCGGACGATCCGGGAAGGCGACTTTGGCACCGATCGCGTCGGGAAGGGCGCATCCGAGGGTGGCAAACCCCGCGGGATAAAACCACGTACGGGGTTGATAAATCGGCATGGCGGGGGAGCCCGTATAAACAACCTGACAGATATCACCCATCATAATTGTATCATCGGGTAATACTTTGCGTAATGAATTGATAACGGTGATGTGTTGGTTTTCAACAAGCGTGTAGTCTTTCTTTTGTTGTGCTTTAACACTTTGAATTTCAGCAACTGTACCGTGACCGGTCCCATTGAACCCCCGTGCATTCAATTCCCTGTAGATACCCTCGACACCTTCACGGGCGTTGCCCAATAATGCAATACCGGCTGGATAGAGATCATTAAACCGGGCGGGGTCAATATCAATTTTAATCATCTTACCATTAATAGGCAGCTTATCGATAAAGCTATCGGATTCCGCTATTTCACACCCGATGGATAAGATTACATCGGCTTTGCTCATATAATCCTGTACGGCGGGGGAAATGAAACTGCCGCTAAGGCTTAGGGGGTTAGCGTCGGAAACAACACCTTTGCCCGCGTTGGATGCGATCACACCAGCATCGAGCAGTTCGGCCAATTGGGTGACACATTCGCCGGCGTCAGACGCACCACCACCGACCAATATTAACGGACGAACGGCCGTACTGAGCATCTGGGCTGCATCCTTCATGGATTGCCGTGCGGGGGTCGGGCGGGTCGGTATGGTTTGAGGGTTCCAAGGCGCACTGACGGGCATGCGTAAGACATCAATGGGGATAGAGATATGAACCGGGCGGGGGCGGGCGGAATGGAATATGGCAAAGGCACGCGCAACAAGCTCTGGAATTTCTTCCGGCTTATAAACCATGACACTGAGTTCCGTCAGACTGGCGGTGATGGCTTGTTGGTCCTTGGTATCATGCAGACAGCTCCACCCTTTACCTTGCGAGGCTGTGTCATTAGCGCTGGAGATCACCAACATGGGCACAGAATCAGCGTAAGCCTGGCCCATGGCAGTGGACGCATTGGTGACACCGGGTCCGCTGATGATTGTACACACTCCTGGTCTGCCCGTGGCGCGTCCGAAGCCATCGGCCATAAACCCGGCACCAGATTCATTACGGGCCAGTACATGACGGATATTGCTGGTGGCAATGCCGCGATATAGCTCAAGGTTATGATCGCCCGGAATGCCAAAGACAATATCAACGCCATAATCTTTCAATAACGCCATAATTGCTTCACCGCAGGTTCGTGTCTCTGTCATAAGATATCCTTTAATCAAAGGTGTATATTCCGGTTGATTCAATCTGTGATCACAGATAAGACTATCTACTAGATAACAGGGGTTTGTCACCCATAATTTTTAAATTCGCTAGAGGGAGATAAAATGACAGTCTCTGCACAGCCGGGATTAGACGCAATAGACTATTACATGGTCGGTATTTCGACATTACCGGGCTTTGATACCCCTATAAAACTGTCATCCAACGAATCCCCCTTGGGTATGAGCCTTGCTGCTATTGAAGCAGCGCGCAAAGCCGTTGAAAATAGCCATCGTTATCCGGAGGTTGATACAGAGCATTTGGGTAAAGCTCTTGGTGAGCGCTTTAATCTGGATGACAATCGGATGGTTTTTGGTCCCGGATCGGATGAATTATTAGGGCGGATCATTAATGCTTACGCAGGGCCCGGGGACGAGGTTATCCATTCCAAAAACGCTTATATGCAGTTTCCCATTTACGCCAAGATTGCCGGAGCAATACCGGTGGCTGTCGACGATGATGATTTCCGGTATTCAGTCGATGCCATTTTGGGGGCGGTAAATTCCAGCACCAAAATTGTATTGCTTGCTAACCCGGACAATCCATCCGGCAGTTATTTAACAGGCGCGGAAATGCGTGAAATCCATGCCGGGTTGTCCGGTAATGTGCTGTTGATAATTGATGCGGCTTATGAAGAATTTGCCTTAGCGGAAGATTATGAAACCGGGACAAACTTGGTTCATGAATTCGACAATGTGATTGTCACACGAACATTTTCCAAATTTTTTGGCATGGCAGGTTTGCGTTTAGGGTGGTGTTATTGCCCCTTAAATGTCGCCGATACCTTAACCAAAATTGGGCCATCCTTTCCGGTTAATGTGGTTGCCCAAGAAGCGGGGCTGGCATCGGTACTCGACCTTGATCACATGCAAGTGGTTCTTGACCATAATGTCCTGTGGATCGAAAAATTTCGTTCAGCGTGTCACCTTATGGGGTTGAAAGCCTATCCCAGCCAAACCAATTTTGTGCTGGTTCAATTCCCACAAAGCTGCGGCGTAACGCCTGTGCAAATGAATGATCACCTAAACGCAAATGGCATTATCCCCCGCCAATTTGCGGTACGGGGGTTTGAAGACAAGCTGCGTTTTACCATGGGGTTAGAATGGGAAATGGTGAAAACTATAGAAATTATGAAGCAGCTTTTTAATCCTTAAGCAGCGTCTTTAACAAATCGTGCTCAACATCCATCAATCCATCAACGATGTTAAAGTGATGTTTGCTTGGCTCGACCACGGCGTTTATGGGAAAGCTGTAACCTGACCAAATATTGGCCAGCAAGGCGTTTTGCCGAACAAATTCTGGACGCTCGTCTGCCCCCACCCAACAGGTAAAGTTTACGTGCACATCATTTGCGGGAAGCAATAATGCGGGGCTCTCGCTGATGGCTGTCGCCATATCCAATTTCAGGATGCCATTCATTTCTGTATGGAGCAGGGGACGTAAATCATGAACCCCGGAAATTGAAATAACGTTGCCTAGACGGTTCAGTATGGATTTACTTAAAGGGGTTGATTGCGACACCATGCGACTGACCAAATGCCCCCCGGCAGAATGCCCACAGATATGAACCGGACCATCGACAATACTTGCTGCGTGCTCAATGGCTTTGGCGATTTCCTGCACGATATCAGGAATGCTCCCATAAGGACAAAGCGTGTAAGACGGTATTGCAACAGCGTAGCCCGACTTAACACCGCCTTCGGCCAAATGGGACCAACTGGATTTATCAAAATTCAACCAATAGCCACCGTGGATAAAAACAACCAGTCCTTTAGGGGTGTCCGCTGGAGCGAATAAATCGAAGCGGTGTCGTTCGCTGGTCCCATAGGGAATATCAAGGGTTGATTGAGTGGTGCTCCTGAAATTGGTTGCCAATTCAGTCCATCTCTCAGGATACAATTCCGAACCCGCTACATAGGGGCCGTTGGCATAATCGTCATCGCGTGATTGTGTATTGGGGGTTTCCATAAATGATCCTGATGTGTAAGTGTTAGGGAACAAATTTATAGGAAAATTCATGACTGACAACACCCTAAAGTTCATTCCCAAAAGAGATCAATTCCAATTGCCCGAAGGCATCATCTATTTAGATGGTAATTCGCTTGGCCCCTTGCCAACAGTTTGCATTGAACGTGTTGCCACCACCGTCACGAATGAATGGGGTGATATGTTGATCGGGGGGTGGAATAAAGCGGGCTGGATGGACTTGCCGGAACGTACCGGCAATCAAGTTGCTAAATTAATCGGTGCCCCTGCTGGTTCCGTCGTTTGCGCTGATACCACATCGATTAATGTGTTTAAGGTTCTATCATCTGCACTCGCCCTAAACCCGTCGCGTAAAGTTGTGTTGTCCGATACGGGAAATTTCCCTTCTGATCTTTATATTGCCCAAGGGTTATTATCTGGTTTGGGGGAGGGCTACACCCTTAAAACCACCGCTCCGGAGGATGTTGAAGCAGCCCTTGATGACAGTGTTGCAGTGCTTATGTTGACCGAAATTGATTATCGCACCGGGCGAAAACACGATATGGCGCACCTGACCAAGATCGCGCAGGAAAAAGGCATTCTGACCATTTGGGATTTATGTCATTCAGCGGGGGCATTTCCGGTGGACTTAACCGGCGCCAATGCGGATTTCGCCATTGGGTGTGGTTATAAGTATCTAAATGGTGGCCCCGGCGCGCCCGCGTTCTTGTATGTTCACCCCCGCCACGGGGAAAACATTAAACCATTATTATCGGGTTGGCTGGGCCATGAAGCACCTTTTGCATTCGATTTGGACTACCGCCCGGATAAAGGTATAGGTCGTATGCGGGTTGGCACACCCTCCGTTATGGCCATGAGCGCATTAGAAGCCGCCCTTACCCTTTGGGACGATGTGGATATGGAGGCGCTTGCGGCCCAATCACGGGTTTTAAGTGATCTGTTTATTAATGAGGTTGAAACCCGGTGTGAAGGCTTCGGCATTGAACTGGCAAGTCCCAGAGACGCCCACGCGCGCGGATCGCAAGTATCTTTCCATCACGCGGAAGGATACGCTGTTATGCAGGCCTTAATATCAAAAGGCGTAATCGGGGATTTCCGGGCGCCGGATATCATTCGTTTTGGCTTTACGCCGCTCTATTTGACCACCGGTGACATCATTAATGCGGCCACAATATTGAGTGATATATTGCAAAACCGCCTTTGGGATACTCCCCAATTCAAGACAAAAAGTAAAGTTACCTAGAAATTTGAGCAAATAGGGCGCTTTTCTTTCGCTTTTGTTTGAAAATAAGCTGTCCTCGGGTTACTAAAATGCTCACGCGTTATTGTTTTTACCCGATCAGTTGGAAGAAATCGGTTTTATGATTGAAGTCGAAGAAGTCGCCAAACACTTTGGCGGTATTAAAGCCGTAGATGGTGCAAACCTTCGGGTTGATAGTGGATCAATCACCGGGCTGATCGGTCCCAATGGGGCGGGGAAGACAACGCTGTTTAATTTAGTAGCGGGCGCTTTTCCGCCATCAGCGGGACGCATTGTACTGGATGGTGAAGATGTCACGGGCCTCAAATCTCATCAATTGTTTGATAAAGGGCTGCTCAGAACTTTTCAGATTGCCCATGAATTTCCGACCCTGACGGTGCGTGAGAATTTGATGATGGTTCCCGATAAACAAACCGGCGAGCAGTTGATGAATACATGGTTCCGACGCAGCAGTGTCGCCATGCAAGAAAAAGCCGTTCGCCAAAAGGCCGACGATGTTATCGACTTTCTTAACCTGACCCACATTGCTGACGAACAGGCCGGAAATTTATCGGGCGGACAAAAGAAGTTATTGGAACTTGGACGCACCATGATGGTGGAGGCCAAGGTTGTCTTGCTTGATGAGGTTGGGGCAGGTGTGAACCGTACGCTGCTCAATGATATCGGCGATGCGATTATAAGATTAAATAAAGAGTTCAATTATACCTTCTGCATGATTGAACATGACATGGATTTTATTTCCAAGTTGTGTGACCCGGTCATCGTCATGGCGGAAGGCAGCGTCCTTGCCCAAGGAACCGCCCAAGAAATCAAATCAAATGAGGCCGTTATTGAAGCTTATTTAGGCACAGGGCTTAAAAATAAACCCACAACAGGTGCGCCGTGAGCTTTCTCTCTGGGACCAATATGCGCGGCGGATATGGTGGCGCTGATATTTTGCATGGCTGTACGATCGCCGTAAACAAAAGCGAGATCGCGGTTATTTTAGGCCCCAATGGGGCCGGGAAATCAACCGCCATGAAAGCATTGTTTGGCATGCTGGATTTACACGAAGGTACCGTGATGCTAGGGGATACCGATATTACGGCGCTTTCACCACAAGACCGTGTACAACTGGGCATGGCGTTTGTACCGCAAACCAGTAATGTATTTACAACCATGACAGTTGAAGAAAACCTAGAAATGGGTGCGTATCTTCGGGAAGACGATTTCAGCCAGACCATGGAACATGTGTTTGAGCTGTTCCCGGTTTTGGCTGAAAAACGTGCGCAGCCAGCCGGAGAGTTATCCGGCGGACAACGCCAACAAGTCGCCGTTGGTCGAGCCCTTATGACCCAACCCAAGGTTCTGATGTTGGACGAGCCTACCGCTGGGGTTTCCCCCATTGTAATGGATGAGCTATTTGATCGTATTATCGAGGTCAAAAAAACCGGCATCGCAATTTTAATGGTTGAGCAAAATGCCCGCCAAGCCTTGAACATTGCCGATATTGGTTATGTTCTGGTCACCGGGGAAAACAGACATACCGACACCGGGGAAGCGTTGCTCGCTAGCCCCGAAGTCCGTCAATCGTTTATGGGTGGGTGATCGATGACAGATTTATTAAACACCATTGTATTGATTTCAAACTACGTGCTTATTCCTGGTCTGGCGTACGGTTCACAATTGGCCCTAGGGGCGCTTGGTGTGACGCTGATCTATAGCATTCTGCGATTTGCTAATTTTGCCCACGCCGACATGATGGCCTTTGGTACCATGGTAACGGTACTTGGAACGTGGTGGTTGCAATCCATGGGGGTTAGCTTCGGACCGTTGCCGACGGCTTTACTGGCTTTGCCAATTGGAATTGCGGCAGCCATTGCCATGTCGCTGTTTATCGATAAATCGGTCTATAAATTTTACCGCAAAAAACGTAGCTCTCCGGCAATCTTTATTATTGCGTCTACGGGGGTGATGTTTTTACTCAACGGTGTGGTTCGTTTTATTATCGGCCCCAATGATCAACGATTTGCCGATGGCGAACGGTATATAATCAAAGCACGCGCCTTTAAGAAAATGACGGGTTTAAACGAAGGGCTTGGTATTAAGGTATCTCAAGGGCTGACCGTTGTTATTGCTATTATGTTGGTTGTTGCGCTGTTTTGGTTTTTACAGAAAACCCGTACGGGTAAAGCCATGCGGGCCTATTCTGATAATGAGGATCTTGCATTGTTATCGGGTATTAACCCTGAACGGGTTGTCATGGTGACATGGATTATAACAGCAATCCTCGCGACAATCGCGGGAACGTTATATGGTTTGGATAAAAGTTTTAAGCCCTTTACCTATTTCCAATTGCTGTTGCCGTTTTTTGCTGCAGCCATCGTCGGGGGAATTGGAAATCCAGTGGGGGCCATTGTCGGAGGTTTTGTTATTGCTTTTTCCGAAGTAACAATTACCTACGCCTATAAAAAATTCTTCACTTATCTTTTACCCGAGAGCATGGCGCCGGACGGCTTGATACAATTATTATCTACGGATTATAAATTTGCTGTGTCTTTTATTATTTTGGTGATCGTTTTACTGATTAAACCCACCGGATTGATGCGGGGTAAAGTGTTATGAATAATTCACGCCGTGCCTTCTTCTCCTTCGCCATTATGGCATGTCTCTTCTTATTGGTTGGCACCTTGCAATCGTGGTCGCTGGCCTTGGCGATTTTCAACCTATGCCTGATATCATCAATTATGGCCTTGGGGGTTAATATCCAATGGGGCTACGCTGGGTTGTTTAATGTGGGGACCATGGGGTTTGCTGCCCTTGGTGGGGTCGCCGCAGTTTTGGTCTCAAAAAGTCCCGTCCCCGAAGCATGGGCCGCTGGTGGCAGTAATCTATTCTATTCCATATTGGTTGCCATTGTTGTTATTGTTTTGGTGATCGTGATTTTTAGAAAAATGGACAAAGGCCCTGTTCGAGCGTTGGCCTTGACCCCGATAATTATTATTGGCTATTTCATATTCCGGTATTTCTTTGATGGGGCTTCCCATGATATTGAAGCCGTAAACCCAGCCGTCACGGGTTATCTTGGTGGGTTGGGCATGCCGATCTTATTTTCGTGGATCGTTGGTGGATTTTTTGCGGCGGGTGCAGCGTGGATGGTGGGCAAAATTGCGCTGGGATTGCGCTCTGATTATCTGGCCATTGCCACATTGGGAATTTCAGAAATCATTATTGCAATCTTGAAGAATGAAGATTGGCTGACGCGTGGCGTAAAAAACGTATCCGGATTACCAAGACCCGTACCCTACGAAGTGGATTTGCAAAAAACCGATTGGTTTATATCCATGATCGAAAGTTTGTATTCAGGAACACTGTCGGTATTAAGCGGTGATGAACGTGCCGCAAAATTGACCTCGCTTGTCATTGATGCGTCGAGCATTTATGTCAAGTTGTGTTATTCGGGACTGTTTATCTGCGTCTTGTTGATTATTTTGTACCTTAGCATTCAAGCCTTAAACTCGCCATGGGGGCGGATGATGCGTGCTATTCGTGATAACGAAACCGCCGCCGGCGCCATGGGTAAAAATGTCACCAAACGCCACTTACAGGTTTTTATTATCGGTTCTGCCGTGGTTGGGATTGCGGGGGCTATGTTGACCACGCTAGACGGACAGCTAACACCGGGGACCTATAACCCCCTTCGTTTCACTTTTTTAATATGGGTGATGGTCATTGTCGGTGGTTCGGGTAATAATCTAGGGTCTGTTTTGGGGGGATTCATAATATGGTTTGTCTGGATTGAAGCCGAGCCCGTTGGTGTATGGTTTATTGATACCATAACAAGCTGGTTGGACGACGGTAATCCTGTCAGACTACATTTAATGGAATCTGCCCAACATATGAGATTATTTACGATGGGGTTGGTACTTTTGCTTGTAATGCGCTTTAATTCTGGTGGGATATTACCTGAAGTAACAAAAAGAGGAAAATGATAGGGCATGAAAGCCATATCAACAATAATTTAAAAACTTGAAACTTAAACACGGAGATACAAAATGAAGAAACTTTTATTGGCAGCGACAATCCTCGCTACAATGACAGGTCAAGCTATGGCCGCTGAAAACATCAAAATTGGTGTTATTCTAGGATTTACGGGTCCGATTGAATCACTAACGCCAGATATGGCAACGGGCGCTGAAATGGCGATGACAGAAATTAATAAATCTGGCGCTCTTTTGGGTGGCGCTACTTTGGAATCTGTTCGTGCTGATAGCACCTGCATCGATTCTGCTGCGGCCTCTGCTGCTGCCGAACGTTTGATCACTTCTGATGGCATTGCTGCTATCATGGGCGCTGATTGTTCTGGCGTTACGGGTGCAATTGCTAGCAACGTGGCCGTTGGTCATGGTGTTGTGATGGTTTCTCCATCCGCAACGTCCCCCGGTTTGTCACAACTTGAAGACAATGGTTTGTTCTTCCGTACGGCCCCGTCAGATGCTCGCCAGGGTGAAGTTATCGCTCAAATTTTACAAAATCGTGGTATCACAGAAGTTGCTGTGACCTATACCAATAACGATTATGGTAAAGGCCTATCTGATTCATTCGCCAGCGCTTTCACAGCAAATGGCGGTTCAGTCTCTATTACGGCTGCACACGAAGATGGCAAAGCTGATTATTCTGCTGAAGTTGGTGCACTCGCTGCATCCGGTTCAAAACACCTTGCTGTTTTTGGTTATGTTGATCAAGGCGGTAAAGGCATCATTCAAGCTTCATTGGACGCTGATGCATTTGAAATCTTCATCTTAGGCGATGGTATGTTCGGTGACAGCCTGTTGGAAGCTTTCGGTTCTGATATTGATGGTACAATTGCTTCTGTACCGGGTTCAGAAAGCGAAGGTGCAACAAGCTTTGCCACTATGGCTGAAGCTGCTGGCATGGCTGTCGGTGCACCGTTCACGGGTGAATCCTATGATGCAGCGGCTTTGATTGCTCTTTCAATGCAGGCTTCTGGTTCTTCTGATCGTGCAACGGTTGCTGCTAAAATGTTGGAAGTTGCCAACGCTCCTGGTCGTAAAATTATGCCAGGTCAGCTCGGTGATGCTCTTGAATATATCGCTGGTGGTGGTGACGTAGATTATGTCGGCGCAACAGGCGTTGAATTCAACGACATCGGCGAAGTTTTTGGCAGTTATAAAGAAATGGAAATCGTTGGCGGCAAATACAGCCTGATCAAGGTTCACTAAACCTCAAAGGTTATGGATGCGGGATAAATTATAATTCCCGCATCTTTCCTATCTCTTTTTAAACAATGAAAAACCCGGCCTCAATAGGAGCCGGGTTTTTTAGTCTTCATAATTTAAAAATAATAATTAGAGAGTGTTTGAAACATCATTGAATGTATTGCCAAGGTCGCCGCCTATTAATGTAAGCCCGGCGATGATCGCAAGGGCAATAAACGCTGCAATCAGTGCATATTCAATGGCTGTTGCGCCTTTAAAGTCATTCGTAAAACACGTCACTTTTTTTAAGATATTGATGCTCATAATTATATTTCCAATTTCTTATATCTATTCTTAAGGTAAGTTATAATAGCTGGTCATCTATCAAAGATGAAGTGTGTTTAATCACAATTGAGATTAAGCTTATTTGATTAGCCTTATTTCAATAGGATGTCATAAAACAGAACATAAGTTTTTACTGACAGTAGGTTGAATAAAAACGATTAAGATCCGTCGATGTCTTTATGTGAAAGAGATCAGTTTTTTGCCCATACGTTGAAATAAGCCTCTGCAATTTCACCCGTTGACCAAAATGAAACAAGACCAGCATTTTATATAAGCCTAGCGTTACCGATAGAAGCGAACAACCGTTTGGTTGATCAATGTTCTTTGAATAAATTAATCTAATCTGACGTTTAGTCGCCCACCAAAAATGAAGCCAGAGGGGAAGGTCTATATAAATGATGGTATCGGCATCATACGCGCGACCCTCTATGGATGCCCATGGACCGTAACCATCGATAATCCAAGTATCACGCTCTAGTATCTCACTGTGAATATGATTGATTTCTTCTGGGGGCGTTTCTTGCCAACCCGGTTTCCATTGAATTTTATCAATAGAGAAATGCGGAATTGAGAGAGCTTTACCGAGGGCGCGACATAGGGTTGATTTCCCCCCACCTGCATTGCCAATTACCATAATTTTTGTCATGAACGATTATAACAGAATAACTTAGATAATTGAACGGGCCTTTTTGTATTCAATTTCTAATCTATCAATAATCTCGCTGATCGACGGTGCATCATGAATGGTACCGATCCCATGGCCCGTGCTCCAGATATCTATCCAAGATTTTGGTTTATTCTTGTTACCCCAATCATCCCCGTCACTTTCGTCTCCTGCCAAATCCAGATGCGTGAGGTCTCTCAGTTCATTTAAATCTATATCATTGGCTAGAATGCTGGGTGTCATGAAGTTTGCCGGTATGCCCGTGAAGCTTGAGGTGGCGGTAACATCTTTTGCCGCGTGATCGATGATCATTTGCTTGTAAGCTTCTGAAACCGTCGCCTCACGCGAGGCGATGAACCGGGTGCCCATATAGGCAAAATCAGCCCCAAGGGCGCGGGCGGCAAGAATGCCGTTGCCTGTGGAGATGGCACCTGATAGGGCGAGAGGACCATCGTAAATTTCTCTGATTTCGGTGATAAGAGCAATTGGATTGATCGCACCGGTATGACCACCCGCACCCGCTGTTACGGCAATTAAGCCGTCTACACCTTGTTCTAATGCTTTTTCTGCATGGCGGATGCTAATCACGTCATGCAGAATAACACCGCCATAGCCGTGAACGGCTTCAATAACTTCCGAAGGGGGGCGTAGTGAGGTGATGATTATGGGGACTTGTTGTTCGACGCAAATACCCAAGTCATGTATCAAGCGATCATTTGTTTTGTGACAGATTTGGTTAACGGCAAAGGGTGCTACATACGCAGAAGGGTTTTCGCTTTGGTAGGTGGATAAAGTGTCTTTGATCTGTGCGATCCAAGGGCGAAGGGTGTCTCGTGGTCGTGCATTCAGAGCTGGGAAAGAACCCACAATACCCGCTTTGCATTGCTCGATGACCATAGCAGGGTTGGACACTGTA
Organism: uncultured Rhodospirillales bacterium; assembly: GCA_965603075.1. Taxonomy (GTDB): domain Bacteria; phylum Pseudomonadota; class Alphaproteobacteria; order Rhodospirillales; family Casp-alpha2; genus JABJOR01. The sequence goes on from CBFDBO010000007.1 coordinate 66,364, forward strand.
TAAAGCGGGGCACCGATGATAGGCAGTCGTAATTCGTCTTTAAGTTTGCTGAGTGTAACCAGAGTATTCATTGTGTTCATATAACCGAGTGTTCATATAACCGAGTGTTCATATAACCGAGTGTTCATATAACCGAGTGTTCATATAGCCGAGTGTTCATAAAACCGAGTGTTCATTAAGCCGATTTTGAAATAAATCGATTTGGATCTTTAATTTGTGACAGGCCTTCGGTCAGTTCGGCTTGAGCCAAAATCCACTTCCGGAACGCGGCAATTCTGGGGAGGCGTCCTGATTGTTCTGGATAGACCAGATAATAAGCCCCAAAGCCGTCCATGCGTTCACCAAAGGGCGCAACCAATTTGCCGCTTTTTAATGCGGCGTCTACACCGGGGCGGCGTCCCATAGCGATACCAACACCGTCGGTGGCGGCTTGAATGGTTTGGACCCGATTATGAAAGCGAATGGACTGTCGTGCCACAAGGTCACTGTTACCCGAAGTCTCAAGCCAGTTTGACCATTCCGGATTAGGGGCCAGCGCGCACCAAATGATCGTGTGATTAATAAGATCGGCGGGGCTTTTAAGGTCCGGTGAATTTTTTAAATATTCCGGACTGCAAACCGGGAAGACTTCTTCACTCATCAGGAATTCGGTGCGAACCCCGGTCCATGTCCCCGTACCATACAAGATACCCACATCGACTTCTGGTAACAGAAAATGGGGGTCTTCGTAGGGGGTGACGATATTGATTTCCAAGTCTGGATTTTCAACTTTGAACGAATTCAGCCGGGGGATCAGCCAGAGAGTTGTCAAACTAGGACAGATCTGCACGCTCAAGGGGGATTGTCCTGTGCTATCGACGACTTCCGTTGTGGCATTGAGCAAATCTGCAATGACACTTTGGATGCGAAGGAGGTAGGACTTACCAGTGGATGTGAGTTCTAGTTCATGATGGCGCCGCACAAATAGTCGGGTTCCCAATTGGCTCTCTAGCGTGCGCACTTGATGGCTCACCGCTGAAGGGGTTAGACAAAGCTCGTCAGCGGCATGTTGAAAGCTCAAATGCCGGCCAACAGATTCAAAAGCTTTTAAAGCCGCCAGAGACGGTAATCGGCTAACTTTCATGGGACCTCGTGGTATAAATAAAACTTGTTCAGTGTCATTGCTGTATATACGTCACTGGATTTTTTTATGATACCTTCTTTTTAATAATCGCCAAGCCAATATCATCGGTAAGTCATTTATTGTTGCGATGTAACAGCCATATTACGCCACCGGGTACGCTGATCGCGGCCATAAGTAGCCCGAATAAGATAGAAATGCTAAACGCATCAACCTCTGCAATACCAGCCAATGAAAGGCTCGTCACCATGGCGCTTTCGCGAACGCCCCACCCCGCAATTGAAATGGGAAGGGTGGAAATAAGAATGGCTGGCGGGACCAGAACCAATGCTTCGGTGACGCTTAAGTCAACACCAAGGGATTGGGCGCATTGGTACATAAATAAACAGATAAACACATTGCCGGAAATGCCAAATGCTACAGATTTTAGTAAATTTAAGGGCGATAAGAAAAGCGATCTGGCATCTTCAGCTAATTTTGCAATACCGCGAAAAATTTTCCACTTAAGGAGGCTTTGTGGAAATTTACCCAATTGGGTTAAAACGATGACGCCCATTATCATTAGAAGGCTAAGGCCTGGAAAAATGTATTTTGTTGATGTTTTATCGATGGGTAAATCTATGAATGGTTGGACCAATGTAACAAGGAATACGAGTCCAACCACCGTTAGGACGCGCTCTAGGATAATACTGTTTACGGCTGTATTGATCGTCGTTCCTGATTTATGTATCACATAAACTCTGACGGCATCACCGCCGATGGTTGACGGTAAGGTTTGATTAAAAAACCCGCCCATATATTGAATTTTAAAAATCAATCCGAAATCATACGGTCGATCGATTGCTGATAAGACGATCATCCACCGTAGGGTGTTGTTTGCCAAAAGTATTTGAAATATCAATATCGTCAGACTAACTTGCGCCCAATCTAAATCGCTTAGGCGCTCAACAATAAGCCCCATTTCCATTTTGGAAATGAGAAACGTTATGAGGGCTGCTGATATGATAAGTTTAAGGGCAAATAATAATATGGTTCGGTTCATATTGTTTTATATCTATTTATAGGGTCACACTATAGATCGACTATATCCTCCATTATTGCAATTTGATAACACGAAATCCCTTTTCACGAAAGATTACGGGGTTTGATTTCTCAAGTGCTTCTGCACTCTCCATGAAATCTAGATAATTTGGGGCGAGAGCCTGCCACATGGAAAACCTCGTATCACGTTGAAATTCCCAAAACCGTCGGTAATACAGACATTGCCCCGGCTCATTGAAATTCCCAATCGCTAGATAGGGAAGAGATAAATCTACCAAATACTTTTTTAAGGCTTCGGGGCCTTTGAAAAGGGGCATGCCCGGATCTGGGCTAACCACGCCGGGTATATCAATATTGGCGATATTATTTCGTGTGTAGTCCCATGCAAAGGGGTGAAATACCATGGCCAAAATGCCGGCACCTTCGGGTACTGTAGATTGCATCCGGTCATAGAGATCATGCATATGAGTGCTTAAAATCGGCCTGTCCCAATGGTATGAAATTGTTCGGGTGGTTTTAACGATCATTGGCGGCATAAGGATGACAGCCACCGAGATTAACACTATGCGGATGGCACGGGAAGAAAGTGTAAGCGTACGCAATACTGTTAGATTACCCGTGTTATGACGAATGAAGGACATCACGGTTACGATAAGCCCCGCATTTACAAAGGGGGCGACGTAACGATGCAAATTACTGATATCGGATAAGCTGAATGCAGCCACAATGGCAAATGATGTAACCACCGAAGCTAAACACAGGGATAAGGCAGGTTTTGAATGCTTGTAGATCATCAACATGCAAATGGGGATCCACATGAGCACCATGCGGGGCTCAATCATAATATCGACAATAAACCGAAATAACTCAGCGGGGTCCATGCCGGCAGAATAGGCTTCAAATTCTTGCCTGTGGTTTCCTTTGAACAGGGGGTAGACGGGGGTATTGGATGATAATTGCAAAGTCATCATCCAAGGAATGAGGAGTGCCAAGGACGTTAGGCCCACATGAACCAGCGAGATTATATAATCCTGAGCATGACGTTTGGTTTTCCACCAGCATAGGAACCAATAAAGTGTAACTGATAATGCCGCCGCCATTAAAAAATGGGGGCGCAAGGTCGCCGAGGCGGCAACAATCGCGGCTATTAACCACAATACCCTGTAATTGGGGGCCTGGGTGTTATCGGTTAAATCAAGGGTTCTGAATAAAACAATAAAGATCGCAAGGCCTGTTGCACGGCTAGCACTGTTGAGGAAAGGAAAGGGGAGCAGAGCAATGATCATTAATAATATCGCTGCTTTGATAAGGGGGAGTGCGTAGTTTAACTTAGGCTCTTGCCATGTTCGGAAATACCCTATGATTAAACCAAAGCATATAAGAACCGCCACACCGCGATCCATCAGATTGGCATTGTTCTCATCTCCGGTTGTCGCGATTAAGCTTTGCAGAAATGTCTGCCCGCCAAAGCTTGCAATCCTTCGTAAGCTAAACGGGTCCACCAGCGTGCCAGTTTGCAGCATGCGGGTGATGAAAGGGATATAAGCGATTTCGTCATCGGCGCAGCTGGTGGATTGTAATTGAATGGATTGTGCGTAGAAAAACAACAAAACGATGATCAGGCTTGAGCTAATCGCGATCTGGAAGAAGGAAAACTTTGGTAAAACCGGACGATTTCGGTAGAGCGTTATTCCGCCTATTAAGGCCCCAACGACTATATAGGTTATCAATACACTGACAGAAACAAGGGCGAATACATTTAATATCCCGCCAATAATTAAGGTGAGCACCATGCCCCATCCGGATAACAACCCCCAATCTATATGTTTTGGAATGATGGTGCTGGTGGGGGTGTAGAGGAAATGATGAACCACTTTCCCCCACCCTGTAAAACTAAGTAAGACGAGCAGACCCCAGAAAAACATCTGTATAAAGTGCTGGGTAAGGGGATCAAGCATAGAAAAATTTCCACTGGGCTTAGTTGTGTCAGCTCAGTCAGTTGTGACTGTAAAGATAAAAAGTCGTAATTCATGGTAATATTGGCAATGATATTACACAATATATATAGGGGATGTATATTATATGTATATGATTATAGGGTGAATTTAGATTGAACGGTGTGACCTTTGTTATAGGGTGAACGCTGTTAAATTTGCCATAGTTGAATAAAGAAATAATCAAGACCGGGTGGAAATATGAAAACAGAGACTATGCGCATTATTGACCGGTATGTCGGCACACCGGTGTGCATAGTGTTGGCATGGCTCTCTGGTTTATTAGTTAGAAAGCCAAAATCAGATACGGTTGTTATTTGTAAGTTTTTTGGTATTGGCAGCATGTGCCTAAGTTATCCTTTAATTTATGAGCTTAAGAAACAAGGCGTTAGGGTCGTCTATCTGACTTTTACGTCTAACAAACCTATGGTGAACTTTTTGGGTGTGGATCGCTGCTTAACGATCAACCCAAAATCAATTCTGACATTTGGATTTGATGTGTTCAGAGTGATTTGGCAATTACGTCAAATCAGACCAACGGGGTTTTTAAATCTTGAATTTTTCTCACAATTTGCTGCCATCATGTCCGTTCTATCTGGCGCCCCTGTAAGAGCCGGATTCCACATTTTGCATTTGTCTGTTGGTAAGTTATACACACATAAAATCAACTTAAACGTGTATCGATCTGTGAGCGAGAATTATTTGAATGTTGGCCTACTCAGTAGATTAATTCCGAGCTTTGAGGCGCCAGAGATTTATCCAAATACATTTCATTCTCCCGCAATTACGAAGCTGCCGCTCGATATATTAAAGCGAAATATTTTGATTAATACAGAAAGCAGCGATACCATTTGGGAGCTTAAATCTTGGGGCAATCATAAATGGTCTCGCTTGATTGAATTACTGCAAGTGAAGTATCCGGATCATTCTCTTGTCTTGATTGGAACGTCATCCGTTGAGGAAGCCCATAAAGAAATTATCGCCGGTTTAAAACAAAATACGAATGTTGTTAATGCGGCGGGTTGTACAAGTTTTGATGAAGTAGTGAATTTAATTAAAGGAACGGATTTATTAATCTCCGTAGATAGCGGACCGCAACACATTAGTGCCTTGCTTAAACGTCCGACAATTGTCTTGTTTGGACCTGAAACGCCAGTTTTGTTCGGGCATCAATTACCCTGGGTGCGATCAATCCATAAGAACCTTATGTGCAGTCCCTGTCTGGCAATTTATGGCGCGAAAAAGAGCGTGTTGGATTGTCAGGATAATCAATGCATGAAACAGATCGAACCTGCAGATGTTATGACATTTGTTACTGAATTTCTACCTATTGCGGATACAAATTTAAGTTATAAGACAGCCAAGATCGGATAGGCCATTAATTTACATCAGCCAGTCGTCTTAGTTCAATCTCTGCAGCAGAATATTGACGATAGGATGTAATACCCGTCTTTAAAGTTTTTCTGAAATAGTCTTTCGCTAAAATTTTTCTACCATTTAGTAAATGCATTTGTGCAATAAAGAAATACCCAGCACACTCTCGTTTAAGCTGTGTTAAATGATCTTCGTCAATCATGGCGTTGATAACCTGACTTACCGTTGCTTTGCCGGTGAAGTGTGCCACAATTATACCGGGCCACGTGGTGACTGTTTTGTTGGGGGTATAGGCTTCGGGAAATTGTTTTGAAGATGGGTTTACCCGTTTGTAACTCAGATACCCCCACAATAAGGCGTAGTCCTTTAAATCCGTTGTGGCCATATCATAAACGGCTTTGAAATCCTGTTCGGCTTCCCGTGGTTTATTATTATATAACTGCAAATACCCCCGACTAAACAAAGCGTTTACATGCCCAGGGGAGATGTTAATTGCTTGCGTATAATCTTCAATGGCTTGTTCTGGTTGTGCCTTTTGCTCTAATGCCCAACCCCGCCCGTAATAGGCATCTGAATAGGATTGTTTTAAATCAATAGCTTGGGTGAAATCATTGATAGCTGCTGGGTATTCTTCTCTTGCGACATAAACCCAACCGCGCGCTAGATAGTAGGGGGCATTATTCGGATACAGGGCAATCGCTATGGAAAATTCACGAACCGCTTCGCTTGAGCGCCCATGACGGGCATGGATTTGAGCAGATTTGAAATGTTCTTCTGCTTGATGAATATCCACAAAATTGATTTGTTGTTGATCTTGTGTGGTAACAGGGATGTTTGGCTTTTCAACAGCAGCGGGAATTTTTAAAACCTTCTGTTCAGGTTCAGGTTCAGGTTCTGGCACAGGCTCCGGTTCCGGTACAAGCGCCGGTACAGAATCAGTCTCTGGTATTGGCTCTGGTTCAACTTCAGGTTCTGATATGGGTGACGGTTCCTGAACGGGTTCAGGTTTAAGGTCCGGTTCCGGTACTGGTATAGATTTCGACACAGGTTCCGGCACGGGTGTAGGCATTGGCACTGACTCAAACTTAGACACTGGCTCCTGCTCAGGCACTGGTTCAGGCTCGGGCTCGGGGTTCTTTTCTATTGTTGGCTCTATTGGTAGGGCGGGTGGGGCCTCTTCAATTGATGCAATGGTTTGGGGGACTTCTTTTTGGCTGGACCACCAATAATATCCACCAGCTCCAATAAGCCCAGTCGCGACCAGAGTGAGCAGGGAAACCGTTAAAAATAGTTTCGAGGGTAAGGGGGAGCTGTCTTGATTTGATTGTTCGGATGGTCCCGGTTGTTCCGGTGCTTCCTGTGCATTGCTCTGAGGAGCAGGCTTGTTTTGCCGCTCAGATTCAGATTTTTTCAATGCATCAAGAATAATTGACATTAAGAAGCCTGTTATAAATTAGGATAAAGAACGGGTGCAATGATATCACCAATTTCATTATCAAGATGAATGAGCGTTAGAGGGTCAATCAGACCATCGGATTTTAAAGTGTGATCGTGTTTAAATTGATTAATTCTTGCGCGTAGATTCTCGTCATAAACTTCAGGATCATCAACGGCCTCCAACAATTGGGTGTTGATCTTTAACATCCGTTTTCGAACCCACGATACATCTTTCCCAATCATATTTGGTTGCAGTATTCTGTTATAAAATGGTGGGGGTTGCCATAATAATAATAGAGAGCCGGTAGGAAGAGATTTAAAGTCTTCCCTTGAAACGATGATCGGCTTTGTTGCGGTTGCTAGGGTCACACTAGCATCGCTCACTTTAACGACCGTAAGGTAACGGCTGTCACCATCCTTGGTGACAAGTTCGATCATAAAGGGGCGATTGATTAAATATAGTGAAGGCCAGTTCTCAATAAGCTTACCTTCAAAGGGAAGGCAGGCAAGCCCCGCTTGTAGCGCATCCTGACAGGATTGAATAACCTGATGAATACCTTTGGTGCTATTCCACTGACCACCCAAGTTGGTGAAGGCGTTTGTATAGGTGTCGTCTTCACTTAATTTATTTAGAACATCTTGCGGTGAACTTGAAGATGTTCTTGTTGGGGAAGATTGAGAATATAAAAGGTACGACAGGTTTGATTTTATAAGATTCTGTAGGGGGGGAGAGACGAAAAAAGCAGCCGCCAACACCCCCAGCAATAAAAATACGATTAAAAATTTTGAGCGTGGTTTTGGGGTAAATAAATCTGGCTCTGACGGTAAAGTCACAGATTGCTGAGTTGATTGCCCCGTTGATTGCCGCGTCTCACCAAGTGTTTCTATGGCGGCGGCGGCGGCAAGTTGTTTTGTGATCACCGCCTGTCCGGATGCGTAGGCACCCAACAGACATCTTTCGCAAACCGAATTGATTAATCGGGGGATGCCGCGTGTACTGGCATAAATTTCGTGAAGGACCTCTTCGGTAAATAAATCATCGGGCAAACCCGCGATCTCCGTCCGGTGGAGAATATAGTTTTCCGTTTCTTGTTGGTCCATGGGCTCCAGATGATAACGGGCAGAGATACGTTGGGATAATTGGCGTAAGCTAAACTGATCGATGTGGTCTCTGAGCTCTGTCTGACCGATTAAAATAATCTGTAAGAGTTTATTACGACTTGTTTCCAAATTGGTGAGCAGGCGAACTTGTTCTAATAATTCGAAACTTAAATTTTGTGCTTCATCGATGATAACAACGGCGCGCCCTCCGGTGGCATAAAAATCGAGTAAGAAAATATTCAATGCGGCCGTCAGGGTTTTTATACTGGGTTGAAGCCCTGCGATATCCACCCCCAACTCTTCACATATGGTGGCGAGCAAATCAATTTCTGAAATTCGGGGGTTAAGGCACAACGCTAATTTAACGTCGTCGCTCATTTGTTCTGACATATAACGACACAGCGTTGTCTTACCGGTACCGACTTCACCGGTCAGAAGGACAAAACCGTTCCCCCCTTGCACACCAAAAACCAAGTGGGCGAGGGCCTCGGAATGGCGTTTGCTTAGGTAGACGTATTTTGGGTCGGGTGTATTGGAGAACGGGTTTTCTTCAATGCCGAAAAATTCTCGATACATTCAAATATATGTCCCGTATATGTCGCGTAAGCGTTTCGTTAAAGCTAGCGTGTAGCCAGCCCTACAGTTTTGTTAACCGTTGGAGTCGATTGAGGTCACGGATAACCAGGTTCTTGTGTTTACGCTCGATAATACCATCGCGCGCCAAAGAACCAATGGCTTGGGCGACGACCTGTTTGTCCGAACCAACAAAGGAAGCCAGTTCCGCATGGTTGGGTACATTATAGATGATCCAGTTTTCGCTGCCACTGGTGTCCGGTTGGGCGATACGAATAAGCTCGTTATAGACACGTTGATGCGGGGAAAGCGAGCTCATGACCGTCACACGAGAGTTCAAATCCCGAATGATGCTGGTAAAACGTTTCAGCATGTTGAACGCAACGATGGGGCTGTTGCGCAAAATCTCTTGGAAATCGGTGCTCGACATTTCAGCAAGTGACGTGGGTTCAAGAGCCGTTACCTGAGCGGAGCGGAATTTATGATCAATGGCGGAAAGCTCGCCAAAAATTTCACCGGATCCAAGGTCAGCAAGCGAGACTTCGATGTCTTTGGTCAACAAATCCATCACCCGGAGACGACCCTCAACAATGAAATACACATTGCTGCCCGTGTCATGGCGATCAACAACTATTTCATCTGTTTCGAATTCCAGCCATTTGCACCGGCTTGCAAGATCATCGATGATGTTTTGGGGAACATCTTCAAATAGGGCTATCCCGTTTAATGACCGTGCATTTTCTGCTTGTTGTTCTGACACCCTGATACTCACTCAATTTTTTTGACTAATTATGGTTTATATATCAATTCTTTACATACGTGCAATCAATGTCTTAACAGTTATATACATGTATGTAATTAATGAGGTCGTTAATACGCGCGGAATTGCGAATATATTTTTAAATTTTGTTGCACTGCTTCTTCATCTAGGTCCTTACGGGCTAAGGCTTCAGCAGATTTTACATCGCCTTTGATGCCATAGAAAAACGCTAGGTTCTGTCGTAACTGCGGACTGTTTCGTGTTAACCTTGGAACCCCGTTTAATATGGCAATTGCTTTATCAATATCACCTGATAGGGCCGCCGATATGGCCATGTTATTGTAAATAACGGGATTGTCACTGGAAAGGGGGAGGGCCTGTTCGTATGATGCCTGGGCTTTTGCGAACTCATCAATCAGATCATAGGCAATACCCAATAAGGAATGTACTTCCCAATTATCTGGGGTTTGCGCAACAGCCTGATTTAGCTTTTCAATGGCCTCTTCTGATTTTCCCAGGGCTATTTTTGTTTTACTATATTCGATAAGATAACGGGTGGATTGATTATCGAGGTAGTCCGTATTTTCAAGCACGCCAAGGGCTTCGTTCTCAGCGCCGATGTATCTTAGGTTTCTGGCAAGGGCCAACGCAATATCGGGATCATCGGGCACCCGCAGGATGAGTTTTTGATAATACTGGATCGCTGATTTATAATCATTGGACCGCTCTGCTGAGAATGCGGCATCAAACAACGTGCTTGTGACGGCGCTTTCATCCTTTTTGGGCTTCTCTGTGGCACATCCAGCCATTACAGAAAGAGCGAGTAAAAGGGAGAGGCTTAGAAATATGTGTCTCATGAAATTTATTAATCCAGTAAAAACTTTGTCATTGTAAGATAAAACTTACGAGAGAAACATTCATAACTCAAGAATTCAAATAACCTTCAATATTGAAATTATCATATGAATTCAATTTATTGAGAGTGATTGTCATCACTGTAATTTTTTAGAAATATATATTATAGTCATTTTATGTTGTACGGGTATGCAACATTTTAACTGGGATTTATAGGTGGAGATATAATACGCCATGATCGTTAAAGGCGTGAACAATAAATATAAAATTTCGACCGATAGCATTATTCATAGTGCTTTTGTGTCGCGTTTGCGTTTGTTTAAAACAAATCGTCAGGGTGTCATTGCGGTGATGCTGGCTTTGTTGTTGCCTGTTATGGTTGGTTTCGTTGGGCTTGGCGTCGAAGTCGGCTTGTGGTTCCAACTTAAACGTGACGTTCAAACCGCCGCTGATGCCGCCGCCATTGCGGGCGCCTACGAAGTGCTGGAATCTTCTCCTACTGCGGCAACCATTCTAGCGGCATCGTCCACGGATGCGACGTTGAATGGTTATGACGCAACAACGGATACCCTGACGGCGGTGAACCCGCCAACAACTGGTCCCAATACCGGAGACGATGACGCTGTAGAGGTCAATATTAGCACCCCTGTTAGTTTACTGTTTTCCAGCGTTTTCCTTGATGATTCAGTCACCATCGCCGCCCGCGCCGTTGCAAGTTCTGAACCCGGTGGGGACGAAGCTTGCGTGTTATCATTGAGTGATACATCGCAAGGGGCCGTTGGGATAGGAGGGACGGTAACAATGGACGGGTGCTTAATTGCGGCACAGTCAACCTCTTCAAGCTCGATTAAAGTATCGGGCGGCGGGGACCTGACCGTGGATTGTTTGTCCACATCCGGCGATGTGACAAACCTAGGCACGATGACCCTAACAGAATGCAACAGCGCAAATATAGGCGTTTCGGAAATCGCCGACCCTTACGCGGATCTGACCATGCCGGCCGAAGTTGCTAGTTCTAGTGATTGCGATACAGAAAACAACCCAGATGGCAGTGGAAATTATTCATTGGCGCAAAATGATACCGATGGAAATGGTGTGGTGGTTTTTTGTAGTAATGTTTCTCTTTCAACGGGTACCTATGATTTTGAATCGGGCACAACTTTCGCTTTCTTCGGCGCGGATTTAAGCATCACAGGCGGTACTGTAACGGGTGACGGTGTGACATTTCTCTTTACAGGATCGGGGAACAGTTGGGGTGGGGTGAATATCGCGGGTAATGCTAATGTGGATTTAAGCGCCCAGAGCACGGGCGATTATGCGGGGATGTTATTTTATCAAGATGGTAACGCCAGCAGTAATAATAACAATTTCACTTTTACCGGTGGTTCTAGTACCGAACTAACCGGGGTCATATACGCCCCCAATAATGATGTATCGTTTTCAGGTAACAATGTAACCGATGACGATGGTTGTCTACAGGTTGTCGCCGATACGGTTGATTATAATGGAAATGTTACCATAACAAATCAATGTGATGGAACCGGTGTATCAGCAATTTACACGTCCTATACGGTTTTATTAATTGAATGATTTATACGGAAATTTTCAAAATTAGTGTAAACTATAGAAATATTTAAAATATTATACGCGCCAAAAGGTGAAGATGGAAAATGAATAGATACAGGGCAATAATTCAAAGGGTTAAGCTGCTTGCGCATACTAAGCGCGGGGCTGCTGCTGTTGAATTTGCATTGTTGATGCCCATCATTTCGGCGTTATTTATCGGTGTTGTTAATTATGGTCTGATTGTATTCGATCAGATGGAATTGAACAGTGCGGCCCGTGCTGGTGCGCAAATGGCATTAATTGATGCGTCCGATACATCCGCGATCCAACAGGTGGTGGTGGATTCTACCAATCTGGATATTACAGCGAGTAATGTTACGGTTACTGAATCTTGTAATTGTTATAATGGTGATGCAGCGCTTTGCTCTGATACGACATGCAATAGTAAGCCTGTGGAGCATTATTTCACGGTAACCATTAATGAAGATTACACTTTGCTGCTCGTGCCAACGACGATTGCCCTTACCGGGACAGCGTCGGTACGGACGGAATAATTCATATGTGTAACGTTTTCAATAGATCTTTTATACGTAAATTTTGGTCCGTTTTTGTATGCAGAAAAGCGGCGACGGCGGTTGAGTTTGCCCTTGTTGCACCTGTATTTTTGATGATGGTCATTGGTATTTTTGAAATGAGTAGGGCGATGTGGATCAAATCTTCTATGCAGTTTGCTGTTGAAGAAACCACACGGCACGCCATCGTGAATTCCAGTGCGACGGCCTCGGATTTGGCTGCTTACGCTCTGTCTGAACTGGGCAGCAGTGGAATGAACCTATCGGGCGCATCCTTTAGCGCTACTCTGACAGTTTCCGGAACGATTACATATGTGGATATTCAGGGCAGTTATGTATTTTCGTCTATGGTGCCACTGGTGCCATTCCCCGATGTCACATTGACTGCAAAATCTCGTGTCCCGACAAATTAGCATGATAAGGTTCCCCTACTAAAAAATGGAAAACAATATTGAATCCCTTGAGAGCCTTGTTCGGCTAAGCAAAGAGACGACGTCTGAAGGACGTTCTGAGCTTTTGCACGAAATTACGGATTTGTTCCTCGATAACAATGATTCCCATAGTGATCAGGAAATCGCTTATTTTGGCGAAATTATGGGTGCCCTTGCATCGCAAGCCCCTGTTGGTGATCGTCAACATATGGCTTTGTCTGTAGCAGATATAGAGCGCACACCACGGGACTTGGCTATTACACTGGCCAATGATGATGAAATTACCGTGGCGATGCCTGTTTTGTCCAAAAGCACAGTTTTATCTAATGATGATTTAGTGCAGATTATCAAACAGCAATCCCAGGATCACTTATTGGCGATTTCCACCCGTGAAATTGTACCAGAATCCGTTGCTGATGCCCTTGTCGAGCGTGGGAATGATGAAGTTTTGGATACCTTGGCGGATAATGAGGGGGCTGTTTTATCCGATACCACTATGGAAACCATGGTCAGCAATTCTACTAATCCGGGCGATATTGCTAAAATGCTAGCCTCAAGAGCCGATACAGCCCCGGAAATGGTGCAAAAAATGATTGAACATGTTTCTGTTTCCGTTCGTTCTTATGTCGAGCAAAATCGGGCTGAATTATCAGAAGATCAAATTTCTTCCATGCTTAGCGAAGCCCAATCGTGGGCGGTCAATAAATCCATCGATGACCAAAAAGAGACAGCTTTCTCATTTATTGAACGAAAAGATAAATTAGGGCTATTGAATCCTAAGTTATTGATAAGATTGATTAGAACAACAGAGGTTGAAAAATTTATTGCCGGTATATCGCGCATGGCGTCCATCGATCATGAAATGGCGAGAAAAACCATATTTGATAAGGCGGGCGAGAAATTAGCCGTGATCTGTAAATCACAAGAAATGTCACCAGAAGAATTTCTGACACTGTACGATTTGACTAATTTTGATCACTCAAGAACCGATCAGGACCGTAAAGAGATTCAAGGTGTGTATGGCCGTATGGAAAGCGAAGCAGCCCAACGGGCTTTAAGATTCTTGAGAACTCGTTCTGGGCTTCAGAAAAAATTAGATGTGATGCCTTAAATCACACCAAAGCAAGACGAGACGTTATTTATAACAACGCTTTAGAGTAAATTTTTTAAGGGGCGTTAGAGAATAATACTTTAATGAATTGATGTATGAGGAAAGAAAAGTTGAGAAATTATAGTCTGTTTGGTTTAGCAAACTTAAAAAGTCTAGCCATTTCCTCGTCTTTGGCGGTGATGGGGATTAGAAACCTTAATCCAATTTCACCAGGCCTTACCCAAGCAACGGTGCACCTGCGTATCTCATTGAATTTATTGATTTTTAGGTCAACTTCGATACCGATTTCAAGCTCGATATTAGCGCGAACCTTAACGCCGCTTTCAGAAATATCGCTAACGGAACATTCGATGGGGCGGCCATTATCTTCATAAACAACACCCCCGAAAATAGTTCTTCGACGGATATCTTTACGTTGGTTATCATTATTTTCAGTGTTTTCGTTCATAGCAGAAAGAGTATCTTTCAATTGAATAAGTTTCAAGATTAATGAATTCAGTAAAGTTTAATCAATTAGATATAGTATAAAATTGTTAAAAAACAGTGATTTAATAGTGCAAATAGTGATACATGACTATATGATGACAACGTATTGGAATCAGTAATAAAATGTTATCTTTTTTGTGTGATTTTTGTATTTAATTTTTGAATGTAATTATAGTTGACTAACAAGTAAGTTTTTAAGCCAAAGGGAATTTGCGGCATATGCGCATATTGATAATCGGTTTGGTCGTTCTAGCGTTAAGTGTTGCCGGGATCAGTACATATTTGATCCAGAGCTTCTCTACGCCTGAAGCCATAGACGAATTAGAGAAAAAATCCAGACGTGCTGTTTATCACACGCTGGTTTCCCTCTATGGTCTGGAGCCGGGCGGTACATTAACCAAAGATAATATGGTGTGGCGAGAATGGCCCGAAGAAAGCTTGAGCGAGCATTATATTACGGTTGAAGAGGATGCAGAGCGTGATGAGCAATTCCAGGATGTTCTGGACAGCGTTGCCCGCAAATCTATTCAAGCCGGTGAGCCTATTTTACGATCTAAAATTTTCAAATCAGATGAAGCTGGGTTCCTTGCAGGGATTTTGGATAAGGGCACCCGTGCCATATCTTTACAGATTAATGAAAATACCGCCGTTGCCGGATTTATTTTGCCGGGCGACAGAGTTGATGTGTTGGTCGTGCACGGAAAAGGGCGCGAGGCCGTACAGAAAATACTAACGGCAAAAACAAAAGCCAAACTGCAAAACGAAACAAACAACGCTGACGATGATAACAATGCTGGCAATAATGCAGCGGAAGTGAAGGCGGAACCGTTAACCGTGTTGAACAGTACCACGGAAACTATTTTGGAAAATGTGTTGGTGCTGGCGGTAAATCAATCATTGGGTAAGGTCGAGGGCAACACCATTGCAGGTAAGACCCTGACACTTCAGGTTAGCCCGAAAGAAGCCGAAATTTTAATGACCGCCCGAACACTAGGGACGATGAGCTTTGCTTTGCGTGCTCTTGCCTCACACCCCAGTGAAAAGGTTGCGATGGGTGACGATGGTGATGGTGACGGCAACGTTGTACAAAGTGAAAAAGCTGGTACTACCTCTGGTGCGTTTGTAGGGAAATCGTATATCCATGATGTCGACGTCAGTCCGTTTTTAACGGCGCTGACATCTGGCGCGTTAGAAGAAGAGTCCGAAGCGGAACGGCTTAAAATTGAAGAAGCTAAGAAGCTGTTAGAAAGTAAGCTCAAAGCCGAAATTGCTGAAGCGGAGCTTGCGGCTGCCAAAGCGGCGAATATTGCGGCAATGGCAAAGAGCAATGTTGCTGAGGCGGAAGCAACTATTTCTAAGGCAAATGAAGAGGCCGCAGCTATTGCAAAACAAAATGAAGAACTTCTTCGTATGTTACAAGAGCAAGCCGCGAAAAATAACGAGCCAGACGTTGTGATCCAGAAAATCATCACACCCGTAGCTAAACCGGTCGTTAAACCTGTTGTTGTGGAAGAGCCGACTGTCATTACGATTTACCGTGGTGGCTCCAGAAAAACCGAAGAGATAGAATTCAAATGAGTGGAATGAAACACATACACGCTACATTGGCGATTTTTCTTGTGACAAGCCTCGTGTTTTTGTCCGGTTTTGCCATGCCAGATGCATCCGCACAGGAAGTCCCTCAATCACCTTCCATTTCTTTGGGTGATCCCACAACGAAAGTGAATGCCACGAGTGTTGAAACGGTCATTAATGCAACACTGAACAAATTAATCATTTTCAATTTATCAGAACCCGCCGTTGATATACACCTTGGGCAAGAAGCTATTGCCGATGTCCGGGTTAATCCAAAAGATCAAATGCAGGTCTTTATTGAACCCCATAGCATTGGTTCAACCAATATCTTGTTTACCAATAAAGAGGGTGATCTGATTGAACGGCTTATTGTCAATGTGGGAACGGACGCAGAAGAATTACGTCAGGCATTGAAGATCTTATTGCCCGATGAGAGTATCAGTCTTGAAGTCCATGGCGATAGTATCTTTCTAACGGGTGATGTGAAGTCCGCATCAGCGTCAGCCAGTGCCATGCAAATCGCCGAACGTTTTGTTGAAGACCCGGCAAATTTGATCAATATGCTTACCATTGTCGGCTCACAACAGGTCATCATTCAGGTCCGTGTATCTGAAATGGACCGATCCATGAAAAAAGATCTGGATGTGGGTTTAACGGGTAATTTCAATCAAAGTAATACGGCATTGAGCTTTACGACCCTTACGCCTTCTGTAACCGATGCTTTTGTCTCTGGTGGTACCATTACCAATTTATTGGGCGGCATTGATTCTATATCCTTTGATGTGTTGGAAAGCCAAAGCATGATTAAGACTTTGGCTGAACCAACGCTGACGGCCTTGTCCGGTGAAACAGCGACCTTTACATCGGGTGGTGAAACGCCCGTACGCACGGGGACGGATGATGCGGGTGACGCGGTCTACGAATTGGCCGATTATGGTATTCTTCTTGAATTCACCCCCGTGGTTCTGGAGAAAGGGATGATCAGTTTAAATGTATCAACAACCGTGAGCGAGGTTGATACGACAACGGTCAGCGGTCAGACAGGTTTCCTCACTAAATCAACAGAGACAACGGTCAATTTGCCAAGCGGTGGCTCGATGATGATTTCTGGCTTATTGCAAGATAATGCGAGTGACGCGGTTTCTGGATTTCCTTTCCTTAAAGATTTACCCATCTTAGGGGCTTTGTTTAGAAGCACATCATTCCAACGAGATGAAACAGAGCTTGTCATTACCGTCACAGCTTATCTGGCTGAACCAACCGGGAATAATAACCCGCTTAAGGTTCCTACGGATGGATTTAAGCCTGCCAGCGATATTGATTTGTACCTTCTAGGCCGATTGCACAAAGAGTATGGTAAAGGCAAAAGAGAATTTTGGGCTGATTCCTTAAATGGACCCTTTGGATATATCATGAAATGATGATGTCATGAAAAATGTAATAAAACAGACAGTTACCTTCCTTCGATCAGCCTTCGTGATCCCGGCCTTGGTATTGGGTATGGCGTTCGGGCTGGTGGCATGTGAAGTACCAAAAACGACCTCTGATTATAGAGAGGATCACAACGTCACGGTGATTGAAGAAACAATCTCTATGGAGATCTCTGGTTTGTTGATTGATGAGTTATCGGGCGCTGTTTTCAGCGACCTTATGCATGAGTATCACACGCGCGCCAAAAGCTCTATTACCATCGAAGTTCGGCGTTTTGGTCAGGCAGATGTCGATATAAATAATAGCGTATCGATTATTAATGATGCTTTGATAAAAGCCGGGGTTAGTGCGCGAAATGCTGTTGTTCTAGAATCCCCTGCGGGTGATAATCTAAACGCTGTTATCTCCTTTACCGTCTATACAGCCCAGGTGCCTGAATGCGAAGACTGGACGTCAGGCACTTTTTCAAAATGGTCTAACGCGACACACTCTAATTTTGGTTGTTCCACACAACGCAATATCGGTTTGATGGTAGCCAACCCAGGTGACTTAGTTTTATCTGAAACACGGAGTGGATTTTCTGGCATACGTGGTGCCGTTATCGTCAGGTCTCATACTGCCGGGGCTGCTGCCCCAGCGGCTAATTAATAGAGGGTAGGGCAACAGTGATACTCAGAATTACAATTGGTGGATATCCCTACACACAGGAAACCATGGACGCTATGGAAGTCCTGCGCGGTGACCGTCTCTTATTTCGCAGTGAGTTTGAGATTAACGCCGGTGGTATCGATGTTGCTGTTTCATCATTACAACAACGCAAAACACCGTCGTTGCTTATCGTGGAAATGGATGTTTCCCGGGAATCATTTTTCGATAAGCTAGAAGAATTGGCTTTTGTTTGTGATCCTGATACTCGGTTGATTTTAATCTCAAACCATAATGATATCGAACTGTTTCAAGAACTGATTAAAAATGGTGTCAGTGATTATTTGGTTGGCCCTGTTAGCGCTGAAAAGTTACGTGAGTCTATTACCAAAGTTTATAAGGGCCACGATAACGACACAGACGGAAAGCTAATTGCTTTTTATGGTCTGTCTGGCGGTGCTGGTAACAGTGTTATTGCTCATAATACCGCCCGTGAGTTGGCTAAACTTTATGATAAAAAATCAATTATTGTTGATATGGATATCAGTTTTGGTACGGCGGCTTTAAATTTCAACGTGCAGCCTCGCCAAACAATTATCGATGCTTTGTCACAATCGGGTAAGTTAGAAAGCGAATTGCTGGATCAGTATTTGATTGCTGGGGCAGATAACGTTTCTATTTTGGCTTCGCCGGCATCCTTAAATGTCGGTATGCAAATTACCCATAATCAATTTGACCAATTACTCAGTGCCGTTAAACCCATGGCAGATTATGTTATTTTGGACTTGCCGCACGTATGGTCAACTTGGATTAGCGATGGGTTGGCCGCCGCCGATGAGGTTGTGTTGGTTGGTAGGCCAGATTTAACCAATCTGCGTAATGCAAAAAATGTGATCGAATTTATAGGCCCCAAACGGGGGGTGGATGCACCGACAAGATTGGTTTTAAACCAAATAGGCGCGTCCAAAAAATCAGAGCTGTCAGACAAAGAATTCAAGGATGCGGTGGCATTGAAACCATCCGCAATGATCCCCTACGATTCAGAACTGTTTGGACGGTCGCTTAATAATGGTGAATTGTTGGCAAAGGTTGCTGCAAAAAGCAAACCCGTTGCCGCGATTGTTGAGCTTGTAAAGCAAATCGGTGGTGAGCAAGTACAAGAAGATGATAATCGCTCCTTTTTCCAAAAATTCAAAAGTGAAAAAAAAGAATAACGATTTAATTAATGACAAAATTATAGGAATTGCAGAATGTTTGGAAGACGTGGTTCACAACCACCAAAGGAAAGCCCAGCCCCTGCACCAGCGCCGGTTGCCCAACCAGAAGCTGAGCCTATTGTGTCGTCTGAAGCTCAGCCAGGAGAAACACTTGTTGATGCTCAACCCGATGCACAAATAGAGATACCAGATGATTCTATGGTCACGGACAGTGAAGGGGGCCTTCATGAGAAAGCCGCCCCTGTCGTACAGGAACCGATCGCAGAAAAACCAACACCCGCCTTAGAAAGCACAGAAAACACAACGTCCGCTTTATTCGCCGAACAGAAATCTGATTTTGCCGAAGAAGAGGAAGAGGAAGAGCAGCGTAAACCAACGGACGCGGAAAGCAATCGGCTCGCCGATATTAAGATCACCGTTTTTAATGATTTGCTTGAAGCTGTTGATTTATCGGAACTAACCAAATTGGAAACCACGGCGGTTCGGGAAGAAATTTCCGATATGACGGCTGAAATTATCAGCATGCGTCGATTGGTGTTAAGCGTGCAAGAGCAACAACAAGTCGTCGCTGATATTTGCAATGATATTCTTGGTCTCGGACCGCTTGAGCCATTGATTGAACGTGATGGCATCGCCGATATTATGGTCAATGGTGCGGGACAGGTTTTTATCGAAGTTGGTGGCAAAATCGAACTGACGGATATTAAATTTCGCGACAATGCCCAATTGATGAATATCTGCCAGCGCATTGTGACCGCGGTTGGCCGGCGTGTTGATAGTTCCAGTCCTATATGTGACGCGCGCCTTTTAGATGGTTCTCGTGTCAACGTAATTGCGCCGCCTCTGGCTATTGATGGGGCGTGTCTGACCATTCGTAAATTCTCTAAAGAGAAATTGACGTTCAAAGATCTCATAAATTTTGGCAGTATCACACCTGAATTGGGCCAAGTTCTCGAAGTGATCTCGGCAATCCGAGCAAATATTTTGATTTCTGGCGGTACGGGTTCGGGTAAAACAACCCTGTTGAATTTGATGACGGCCTATATTGATCCGGGTGAACGTATTATCACGTGTGAAGATTCTGCCGAACTTCAATTACAACAACCGCACGTGGTGCGCCTTGAAACCCGTCCACCCAATCTTGAAGGTGCGGGTGAGGTTACCATGCGTGATTTGGTAAAAAACTGTCTACGTATGCGTCCAGAACGTATCGTGGTTGGTGAGGTTCGTGGACCGGAAGCCTTTGATCTCTTACAAGCCATGAATACAGGTCACGATGGCTCCATGGGCACTATTCACGCCAACACCCCGCGCGAAGCCCTCAGTCGTGTTGAAAACATGATCGCCATGGGGGGGTATAACCTTCCCCAGAAGGCCGTTCGCGAGCAAATTTCTGGCGCTGTAAACGTGGTTATTCAGGCCCAACGTCTACGCGATGGTTCTCGTCGAATTACCCACGTTACGGAAATTATCGGCATGGAAGGTGATCTTATTACCTTGCAAGATTTATGTCTGTTTGAAATCGATGGTGAAGATGAGAACGGCAAAATTTTAGGTCAGCATCGTTTCACCGGTGTGCGTCCTCATTTCTGGGATAAAGCCCGCTACTTTGGATTGGAACAAAAGCTGGCATCCGCACTGAACATGTTTGGATCATAATATGATCAAACAACAAGTACTGATGATTATTATCACCTCGGGCGTTTTAATGTTCTTGCTCGGCAGTGTGGTTATTATGATCGCTATTGTTCAACGTCCCAAGCAGATACTTAAAAAACGTATTCATTCGATTGGCTCTTTGGGAGAAAGTAATACCACCGATAAAACTGAATCGCGCCGGGCCAAAAGAATCCAGGACAAGATCAAACAACTTGAAGGCCGTAGCCAAAAGAAAAGCTTTATGGAGGGGGTTCATACCAGCATTCTACAAGCGGGCATTGATGTATCGCCAGCGACCTATTTTTTGTTCAGCGCTATATTTGCCCTTGTTGCTGCGCTTATTTATCTCGTCCTTGGTTTCCCCCCTGTTGGGGCAATTGGCGTTGTGTTAATTGGCGGTCTGCTCGTTCCTAAATTTCTTCTGTCTATCATGGCGGGTAAACGACAAAAGAAATTCACCGCCGAATTTGCCAATGCCACCGACTTGATCGTACGCGGTATCCGTTCGGGGCTGCCTGTGAACGAATGTTTCAATGTGATTGCCCGAGAGTTCGAAGCCCCTTTGGGGGAGGAATTCCGATTGCTCGTCGAAGGGCAAAATTTGGGCATGACCATTGATAGCTTGATGGAAAAAGGCATCGAACGTATCCCCACATCGGAATACAAATTCTTTGCCATTGTTTTGCAAATCCAACGCCAGACGGGTGGTAACTTGGCGGACACTTTGGCAAACTTGGCTGTTGTGCTTCGCGACCGCAAGAAGATGCGTGACAAGGCCCGTGCGATGGCCAGCGAAGCCATGGCATCAGCAGGTATTATTGCCTCGCTACCCTTTGCGGTGGCGCTCCTGCTCTCTGTTGTTAACCCCTCGTATCTGATGATTCTCTATTACGAAGAAACAGGCAATTATATGGTTATTGGTGGGTTGTTTTGGATGTTTATTGGCACCATGGTCATGAAAAAAATGATTAACTTTAAGATGTGAAGATACAGAAACAATGATGGCAGCACTTGCACGAATGGATTTCGCAACAATGATCGTATGGCTCCTTGCCCTAGGATCGGTTATTGCTGTGTTGGTGTTTGTTTTTTCCTTTGTCATCAACACCAAACAATCAAAACGTATCAAACAGGTAATATCACGTCACCGGGGTGATTTGACATCTATACAGATGCAGGGGCTCAATAAAGGGTCGGCATCGCGCGCACATCGAAAAGGTAAAGACTCACTTGCCTATAAACTTGTAGAGCTTTTGAATTTACAAAAATTCACGTCGTCCAAAGAAGTACGTATGTCTCTTGCTATGGCAGGTATGCGGGGTAGTTCAGTCCTAACCTATTATATTGCAGCGCGTATTGTTGGTGCTGCTGCCGGTTTCGTCGGGACACTTTTATTCATTAGTTTAATGAAAGAGTTTACCTATCCAGAAGTCATGAAATTTGTATTTTCAGGTATAGGGGGGGGGATTGGTTTTTATCTTCCTAAAATTATTGTCAGCAACAAAGCCCAAAATCGCCAGGATCAAATGACGGCATCATTCCCCGATGCGCTTGATCTTTTATTGATCTGTGTTGAATCCGGTTTAGGCATTGAAATGGCCTTTAGCAAAGTGACGGAAGAAATTATGGAAGGTCATCCCGTTTTGGCCGGCGAGATTGGTCTTACCTCGGCAGAGCTTTCGTTTCTGGGGGATCGCCGTCAGGCCTTTGAAAACTTCTCCCTTCGTACGGGGCTGCCCGTTGCTAAATCCCTCGCAACCACTTTAATCCAATCGGAGCAATATGGTACACCCGTGGGGACTGCGCTGAAAGTTCTTGCCCAAGAAAAACGCGATGAACGGATGTCTGCGGCAGAAAAGAAAGCCGCCTCCCTTCCCGCCAAATTGACGGTGCCAATGATTTTGTTTTTCTTGCCTGTGCTGTTCATTGTGGTTATTGGTCCTGCCGCTTTGTCTCTTGGTAAATAGCGTTCAGATAGATGGTAGAAAAATCAACAGGGGCAAATACCGGTTGTTATGTGATTGTTGGTGGAGCAGGGTTTATCGGCTCTCATTTTACCGATGCTTTATTGGCTGACCCTGCGACCCAAGCCGTCAGCCTTTTTGACAATTTTTCCTCCGGGCACGATTGGCATTTTGCTCATCATAAAGATGATCCCCGGTTGAATGTGGTCCGCGCCGATATCGCGGATATGGGACGTCTTTGTGACACTCTAAAAGGGCACGATGTGGTTATTCATCTGGCTTCTAATCCCGATATAGCCGCGGCGGTTACCGACCCCGATATTGATTTTCGTGAAGGAACGGTATTAACCCGCAATGTGATTGAAGCCATGCGCCAAACCGATTGCCACCGAATTCTTTATGCTTCGGGCAGTGGGGTTTACGGTGATTTTGGTACGGTGGAAGTCTCTGAAGACCAACCCGGCATGCGACCCGTATCGACCTATGGGGCAAGCAAGTATGCCAGTGAGCACCTTATTTCGGCCTATTGTTTTATGTTTGGTCTCAGTGCGTGTTGTTTTAGATTTGGTAACGTGGTCGGTCCCCGTCAAACCCACGGTGTAGGATACGATTTTGTTCGCAAGCTACGTGATGATTCCAATCAGTTGACCATTTTGGGCGATGGGAAACAGAGTAAATCGTATATTCATGTAAACGATACGGTTAATGCCGTCTTGATGGCAAACCGGGAGTGTGTTGAGGATTTCAATGTCTTTAATGTTGCCACCGGGGATTATATCACCGTAACAGAAATTGCAGATTTAGCGGTAACCGCCCTTGGATTAGAAAAAGCCAAGGTACAGTATCAATACGCTGGCGGTGATCGCGGATGGAAGGGTGATGTGCCTGTTATTCGCCTCAATACAGACAGGATTAAGTCATTAGGGTGGCAGTGCGCCAATAGCTCTGCTCAAGCGCTTGAGCGCTCTCTTGTGGCGCTGATAGATGATCTAAACCAAACGGATGTTTAGAGGATTGATTAATTGATTATTACACGAACACCCTTACGAATATCCATTGGCGGCGGGGGAACGGACCTGCCGTCGTATTATGAACAGTATGGTGGATTTGTTATTTCAGCGGCGATTAATAAATATATTTATATCACCATTAATAAATCATTCCGCGAGGGCTATTATCTTAAATACTCCAAAGTTGAATCAGTGCAGAATTATGATGACATTCAACATGATATTTTTCGGGAAATGTTACGAAAACTAGAGATTAAATCTGGTACGGAAATTGTCAGCATTGCCGACGTTCCCGCTGGGACGGGCATGGGATCATCGGGCACGTTTACGGTTGGATTGCTCAATGCATTGTACGCCTATAAACGTCAGCACATCAGTACCGATGAGCTTGCCCGACAGGCCAATGACATGGAAATGAATATATTGGGTGAGCCTTGTGGGAAACAAGATCACTATGTCGCAGCTTACGGCGGTATTGTATGTCAAGAATACTGTACCAATGGGGACGTGAATATTACCCCCCTTAATATTTCGGAACAAACGGTCAACGGATTGAACGAACATATGATGTTGTTCTTTACAGGATACAGCCGTACCGCGTCTGATTTATTACAGGTTCAAAAATCGCGTTCTGAAAATGGCGATAAAGCGATGCTGGATAATTTACATTATACCAAAGAACTCGGGGGGCGGATAAAAACAGCTCTTGAGTTGGACGATCTAAATAGTTTTGCGCATTTGATGCATGAGCATTGGGAGCATAAACGGGGCCGAACCGAAAATATGTCCAATGACCGGATTAATGCACTCTATCAAATCGCCCTAGAAAATGGTGCAGTAGGCGGCAAACTTGTAGGCGCGGGTGGCGGTGGATTTTTATTATTCTATACCCGAGACCGTGATCAATTACGAAAAGCCATGACGGAAAACGGTTTACAAGAAATGGACTTCTCTTTTGATTTCGATGGGTCAATCGTCCAGTTGAGAAATTAGGGAGTAACGGATGCAGTGTCTGATACTCGCTGGTGGTTTTGGTACCCGTATGGAAACGCACAGCAAGGGGCTGCCAAAATCCTTAATTCCCGTACGGGGCGTCCCCTTCATCAATTATCAACTTCGTTGGCTGGCAGGGCAGGGGATTACCCAGGTTGTTCTATCCATTGGTTATCAAGCGTCCATGATTGCCGACCATGTGGGTACAGGGGAAAAATGGGGACTGGAAATTAAATGTATAGAAGACGGTGATGAACCCTTGGGCACCGCCGGTGCTATTCGCAATGCTGTAGATCATGACCTATTACAAGACGGGTTTTTTATTCTCTATGGTGATTCGTATTTGAAAGCAAATTTCTCTGAAGTTTGGAAAGCATCTGAAAATGGTAAACACGCCATCATGACCGTTTTCAAAAATGATAATGCTTGGGATCGCTGTAATGTGATTATGGAAAATGATACACTGACATTATTTCTAAAGAATGCGCCACAAGATACCAAGACGCATATGCATCATATCGATTATGGCTTATCCGTTATGAACGCAACTATAATTACGACTATGGTGCCGTCGGGTGTTGCTTGTGATTTGGCCGTCGTACAGAACCAATTGAGTATAGAAAATAAATTAATAGGGTTTGAAGTTTATGATCGGTTCTATGAAATCGGCTCGCCCAAGGGATTGGCTGATCTTGAAGAATACCTTACCAATCATGGTGAGAATTTATGAACTTTAGTCGCCCGAAATTATTCACGCCAGGATTTATCGGGGTGATTTTATTTATCGCCTTTATCCATATTGTTTGGTGGTTGTTAGGTAGCAGCCCCAGCGTTCAGGGTGCCTTTGCCGACGGTGACAGTTATTTAAGGTTGTTGCGCGTAGAGCGTTTATTTGAAACCGGTAACTGGTTCGATATTTCTATCCCGGAGGCCAATGCTCCCTATGGCACCACGGTTCATTGGACCCGGCTGTTTGATGTAATATTGCTGATCATCGCTGTTCCGCTAATGCCCTTTTTAGGCAGCGTTACAGCAATCTATAGTGCCGGTATGATTATCAGTCCCATCCTTCATGTGCTCATGGCGGGCTCTCTGATGTGGGCGCTGCGCCCTTTGATGAATGAACGCGGGACTATTTTTGCCGGCGCCGTGAGCGTGACCCAAGCGGGCATCCTTGTCTTTGCCATTGCGGGTCGGGCCGATCATCATATGATGTTTGTTTTATTAGCGTCATTGGCAATAGGGTATTTTATCAGAGGCTATATCAATCATAGTAATCAAAGGAGCGGCGTATACCTAGGGATCGTTCTCGCTTGTGGCATTTGGGTTGGTCCAGAATTTCTGGTGTTTACCTTAATGATCATGGGGGTAGGCGGCCTGTCGTGGATTGTGGAGAAGGGGGACGTGAAGTCACGGTTGGCGCGGTTTAATTTAGATGCTGCTGCCGGATTATTTGCGGGATTAATTCTAGCCTTGTTTATAGAACGAGGCATGTGGGATTTTGCCCTTGTAGAATATGATCGGCTTTCAATTGTTCATATGACATTCGCTGGCTTAGCAACAATATTTTGGTGGCTGGCAAAAAACATATCGACCCCATCCAAACAGATAATTTATACGATCATCAGCGCCTTAGTATTTAGCGGATTTATGTTTTTGTTATATCCAAAAATTTTAGGCAATCCGGTAAACGATCTTGACCCAGCCATTCAACCGATCTTTGCGATGGTTTCTGAATACCAAAATATCGAAGGCTTTCCCCGGTCGTTGATATATTTTGGCAGTGCTGTTTTATGTCTTCCTTGGATGTTATGGCGATTAAAACAATCTTGGAAAAATCCAACTCAGTGGGCTTGGATTTTGCTTGGACTTTGTTTTATTGTCTATGTGTCATTTGCCGTAAGTTGGTTACGATGGGCGCTTTATGCCGCATTGTTTATGAGCATTATCCTGGGGGATTTAATTTCATTTCTCGATGATTGGATTACCAAGAATAAAACATTCCCCCGTCGTGTTTTTTTAAAGTTTCTACTTATTTTTGGGTTGTCCGTTGGCCCGTTGATTATGGGGGCTAGCTTGCTACATGTCTCTAAGACAGATGATGAATTGATAGCGGATAAAACCAATACCTGTCCCGTTGAAGAACTGACAAAGTTTTTGAACAAATCACCGCATTATCAAACACCAAAAATTATCGTCACGTCGGCAAATTTTGGACCTGAAATAATATACCGAACCACTCACAAAGTTCTGGCGACGGTCCACCACCGCAGTGTTAGTGGTATCCTCGATGGGTATTCTATCTTAAATGGTGCAGAGGATCAGGCTATTATTGCAATTATCCAAGAACGATTGGTGGATTTAATAATACTTTGTCCCGGTACAGGAAATGATCGTTATTTCTTGCGGGGTGATAAACCAAATTCTCTCTACAAAAGATTGCAAGAAGGACAATACCCAGTATGGGTAGAACCTGTTGTTTTACCGAAAAATTTAAACGATCAATTTTTGATGTTCAGGGTTCAACGCACCAATTTATAAAGTGCGTATGTATCGTCTGACAATCACCATTGCTCGAATGCCGCACTTAAATTAAAACAGGCACCGCCATATCCCCTCTATAGTGCGCGTAAGAACGGCAACAAACCGGTGCACTCTGTCGTAACGTTCTATTCGGACTTGCGGGCTCGGGCTATAATTTGCCAACCCCATGGGGTATTGAAAAAATTGAATTTTAGCAGAACACGAAATGTCGCCATAGCAAACCGCGCCAATAAACTAGGGCTTCCATCGATGTCATCATTCAATCGTTCCCCGCGCAGTAGTATGACAAAGCGGTAGAGATTAAAGGTCGGGAAACCAGCACCTGCGGCAAGTTCAACGGTGTATCCTGCGCTCTCTAATTGCTGCGTAATCAGGGCGGGGGTGTAATGCGTGATGTGTCCGATGGACCGATCAAAGGCCGACTTTGGACCACCGGGAACAGTAATAGAAACCGAACCGCCCGGTTTTATAAAGTGTGATAACTGTTTTAGAACGCTAATAGGGTCTTCCACGTGTTCGAGAACCTCAGAACACACTGCATGGCTCGCCCAACTGACGAGTTCTCCGTGGGGGGTAGCACTTGATGCCAAATCAACAATACTTACCTGGGCATTTGGGTTTTTCTTTGCCGTAACATCCAATCCCGTTTGGCTGCGGTCTATGCCGGCAAAGCGTGCATTGGGGTAGCGTCTTTCAAGGGCCATAAGCATATCACCCGTGCCACACCCGACATCTAGAATTGTCGCTGATTTAGATTGCTCTGTTGTAAGTCCCAACAATCTATAAACGAGTTTCCGTCTAAACGGTTGCGCCGGGTTCAACCGTGTGGCCTCCGCATACTGATCCCAATGATCTTCCCAGTATTCGCTTTCTTTAACGGATACGGCATCAATTAATTTAGAATCAGAGGTCATTAAATTACGGCTTATTGTTTTGCGTTGCGGGCATATTGGCATGTATCGCCTGTATCAGCAGCGTTGAAATGAACGTGATAAAGGATAACACAATAAATAATAATCCCACCACAGCCAGATGATTGGTGCCAAGCATGTTATCGAATAGGATATATCCGGCGCCCGCGTAAGCGCTGGCGAAGTTCAGGAAAAATAAAAATCCAATGATGAAAGCAACCCCTGACGTTATCATCATTGGCGTATAAGGGAATGTCTCTGCCCAGCGTTTTTTTGTTTGCCCAGAGGGATCGTAAAGGCTTTGCGCCATGCACCCTAGGAAGAAACTTTGCAAACCAACGATACTAAATGTTGCCCCTAGAAATAGGGTGTTTAGGGACAATGTCACACCCCCTATTGTTAGCGGGCCGGCACCGAGCGGCAGGGTTATAATTAAGCCGAGTAGGAATAAAAATATTCCCGGTTTAAGAACAAAAAAATCCGCGCCATGAATGAGCATGGCTCTTAAATTTATCCACCCTGCATGCCAAGGGGAAAACCACCCGATACGTTTGTGATGGCTTTCACGACCTTCTCGGTCCTTGTAAAAATGGACGGGGGCTTCGATTGTCCGTAATTGAAGGCGAACGGACTTTACGATCATTTCAGAGGCATATTCCCATGACTGTGATTGAAGGTTCATTCGCTTGAAAGCATCAAGGGTCACCCCCCGCATGCCGCAATGGATGTCAGAAAAATTAGTGCCGTAAATAACATTTAGAATAAAGATGGTTAAAGGGGTGCCGAAATAACGGTGCAAGGCCGGCATGGCCCCCTTTTCTATGGAGCCATTAAAACGTGATCCTATAACAAACTCATGATCGCTGTGAAAGTGTTCCATAAAAGGTGCGAGCTCGCGAAAATCATAAGTGCAATCCGCATCCCCGAGAATAACATATTTTCCACGGATGATTTGAATGGAATCTAAGTAGGCCCGCCCGAGACCTCTTTTAGGCATCTTTAAGACGCGCGCGCCCATGGTTAGCGCTATATCGGGTGTGGCATCGGTAGAGCTATCAAGGATGATAATTTCGGCCTTCACACCTGCTTTGGCGATCCCCTCATGGCACCAATTCATAAATTCACTAATCACGGATTCTTCATTGAGCGCGGGAATGACAATGGACAGCTCTGGGGCTGGTTCATCGTTGTCCGGAATCAAAAGGGTTAGTTCCGGATCGTCCTTAAAAAATACTTTGTTTTTTTCTGTCACAGGGGTCATTCACAGGGGTTCATTTCTTTTATTAATTATTTAATATATTTTGCATTGAAGGCGGCAGAACGGGGATACGCTCTAGCATAATCAATGTGGCTAAGGATATGGCAATACCATAAGGGATCGGTTGTTTCATCCCGCTATTTTCAGCCAGCCAAGGGGGGGAGCCTAATAACGTTGCAAAGCGGGGTACTTTTTGAGCGATCAGCATAATAAGCGCCAACGCCCCACCCAAAAGCAGGATATACATTAAAATGCGAACAAAGTCCGTTGGATCAAACCAAATGATAATCGCTGCCAGCAATTTTACATCACCTCCGCCAATAAAACCAAATGTAAACAGAACGGCCCCCACAATGAGGAAAGCTAGAGCATAGGCATAATGCAGCCCAATCATGGTGAAGGGTATGTCGATCATCACAGCAGCGGGTAAAAAAAGAATGGCGATGAGGATTGAAGCTCGATTGGAAATTTCTAGGTGTCGGAAATCAGTATATGCCGCCCATACTAAGGTGAGGGTGAATACGACAATTACCAATATTTGGATATAGGACATAATAAATATTCCATTATGCTGAAAATTGTCCGAAACCTACAGTTAATTTCAGTGAAAATGTAGTGTGGTTTGAGTCTTACAGTCTAGATACAATTAAACCCGGCGCTCGTTAGAACCACCGGGTTTAACTATATGAATTGTTTAGTTGCGTTAGAGGCTGTTGCTTACGTCGCCAAATGTGTTGCTGATGTCTGTACCCAGCAACGTAATAGCACCAATGATTGCAACAGCGACAAGCGCTGCGATCAGACCATATTCGATGGCAGTTGCACCCTCTTTATTGCTGCGAAGGGTGCTGGCGATTTGAACTAATTTCATCATCCGGAAGATTCTCCTATTTATTATTTGCCCGGATCTATCGATACCGGCTTTGAATTAATGTTAATCCGTCTGCATAGACAGCCTGACAAATGTAGTGAAAGAAGTCAATAGTCTATGCATATGAATAATATAACCTATTTTTAAAAAGTTAAGATGTGATTGATGACACAGGCATCTTTTTATTATTACAAACAGTACGTTAATTAGTTTATTAGAGCGACACCCGTTGATCAATTACACTAAAAATGGCATTTAGGTTGATTTCTCTATTACGCGAATTAAAACCAACGATACCGAATAATCGATATATTCGAGCTTGAATTGCACGGGATCAGTATCGTGATTATGGCCATTATCCCCCCCCCAACTTCCTATAAGTTAAAATTATTGAGAAGTGGTCTACATTTTCGTTTGTAACCAGAAGAAAAAACATAGGTGTGTTTAGAATAAATTCCATTTTGCATAGAAATATTACTAGAATAATCGAATTATCGTCCGGTATCTATAATCAAACCTAATACAAAGGTGATTTGAAAATTCGGTAGTAATTTGAAATAAGAAATAACTTGCTGCGACAATTACAAGCCCACTAAGATATTATGATATATGAACTATAGTATATTTCTGGAATAGGTTTCAATTTTAGGGGGAGCCTTCAAGGATCGTAAAGGGTAACATCTAAAAATGTTCAAAAACCTCGTGAACGCAAAATGAAGAAACAAGAAGATAAAAATGCCTCTTTTGAGTTAGAGAGATACCGTCGACAATTGTCTGATGCAGGAAGACTTGCAAAACTCGGTTTTTGGGAATGGTCCGTTGACCTAAATGGTGATCAGGCCACATATTGTTCTCACGAACTTGCTAAAATTCTTGGTATGTCGCCGGACGAATACGTGAGCTTAGATGACCCGTTAGAAGAAATATCAAGTCTTGTTCACCCTGATGATCGAGATCAATATAAAAAAAACTATAAGCAAAGCCTTATTAGCGGTGAAAGTTATGAAATTGCCTTCAGGGTTGTCCTAAAGGATGGCACGACCAAGTATTTGATTGAATGCGGGGAAACGGTTTTTGGTGAAGACGGTGATCCGGTCCGTTTATTTGGTACCGTGCAGGATGTTACAGAATCCAAAATTGCCGATGATGCCCTGCGTCTTGCTGAGGCCCGTTACAAACGGGCGTCAGAAATAGCCAAACTAGGACATTGGGTTTGGGATAACATCAGCAACACCCCGCTCTATACTTCTGAAGAAACGGCCGCCATTTATGGCCTTACCTTAGAGGAATACAACAGCAATATATCAAGTTTTGAAGATGTCCTAGAACTCGTACATCCTGATGACCGTGAACCCTACAAGCTGGCAAGTCTGAATTTATTTCAAAATAATGCCAATTATGAAATTATTATTCGTCTTGTTCTTCCTGGCGGCATTATCCGGCATGTGAAGGAATTTGGCGAGGCCGTCCTTGATGATGAAGGGCAATTGATACAAACCGTCGGCACAGCATTGGATGTCTCGGGTATAGTTAACCTTGAACAAGGTTTACGCGACCGAGATTTCCAGATTGAACAGGCTCTAATGTTGGCTGACATGGGCGCTTGGATCTGGGATAGCATCAAACAAGAGTATGAATATGTCTCTCCACAACTTGCTGAAATATATGGATATTCCGTAGAAGAGTATCTGGATCTCGCTAAGACTGAGGATCAATCTACATTTAAAGTTCATCCAGAAGACCAAGAGCAACACTCTGATCTTGTTGATGATCATGAAAGGCGTGGAGAGGGGTATCAAGCTACTTATAGAATCGTCAGAAGAGACGGTTTTATCAGAACAATTCGAGAAACGAACCAACCAATTTTTGATGACACAGGTAAAATTCTCAAAAGTATCGGGTGTGTTCAGGACATTACGCATTTCACGCAGACGGAAGATGCGCTCCGCATGAGCGAAAACCGTCTGTCTGAAATTCTCGATATAGCACCAGAAGCTGTGATCACCATTGGCAGTGATATGAAAATACAAGTGTTCAACAAGGGTGCAGAACGCATTTTTGGCTATAGCAATGACGAGATTATTGGGCAGCCCATGGAAATTTTAATGCCCGAACGCCTTCGTCAAGGACACCATAGGCATATTGATGATTTTTCTAGCTCACCGAGCATATATCGTTATATGGATCAGCGCGTTGACATCGTTGGCCTTCGTAAGGACGGCACCGAGTTTCCAGCCTCGGCATCGGTGTCAAAGCTCCAAGATCGTGGTGAGCAAATTTACACTGTCATGTTACATGACGTTACCATACGTAGACGTAACGAGGACGATCGCCAACTAGCCCTGTCGGAGGCAAAGAAAGCCAACCGGGCCAAGTCTGAATTCTTGGCAAACATGAGCCACGAGCTACGCACGCCCCTTAATGCCATTATCGGGTTTTCGGGGATGCTTATGGAGGGAACGTTCGGCACGCTCGGAGCCCCGAAGAACTCAGAATCAATTGCCTCGATAAACGCAGCGGGAACTCATCTTTTGCAGATTATCGGTGACATCCTTGATATCTCTAAGATTGAGGCTGGTGAAGCGATAGTGGAAGATACCCTGATCAATGTCGGGAAGAGCTTGGAAGACTGCATTGTAATGGTGAAGGTGCGCGCAAGAGAATCGAAGGTCAGTTTAGTGGTTGATAAACCTGAAAATCTCCCCGCCTTACGCGCCGATGAACGGCACTTAAAACAGATCTTACTTAATCTGCTTTCAAATGCTATTAAATTCACACCTGTCTATGGCAAGGTCACAGTCAATATACGAACAAATAATGATTTGTGTGTAGAGATTTCTGTAAGCGATACAGGGATTGGTATCGCACCGAGTGACATTGAAAAGGTCCTACAGCCTTTCGGGCAAGTCGCAGAAAGCCATAAACGCAACCATTCCGGCACGGGATTAGGATTACCTATCTGCAAATCTTTAATGGAACTCCATGATGGGCGTATAATTATAGAAAGTATGCCCGGCGTAGGAACAACGGTCACGGTACGTTTTCCACCCGAGCGAACGCTCCACGCGCAAATTTAAGGATCTTGATTTCATCTTCTAAGGGTCAACTGTAACCTTCTTGGCTTCCATTTTTTCCTTGACTGTCCAATGTGAAATTATAGGGGCGAATAATCCCACTCCTTGGACTAAAATATGAAATATGTTGACTGAAGTTAAGATAATTACCACATTATTTAGATATGAAAAATTCGTCACCATCCCTACCATCCATCGTGCGGCAACTTCTGTCCCGAGCAGCCCTAAGCCCAATTGCCGCCCCGATTCTGGCGGGACTGATATTGTTTGGGGTTGTGTTCACCATATGGGACCTAATTAAAACGGACCAGCTTGTTAGATTAAACGCTGACATGCGGAGCAATGCGGAGATTGTCGCCACTCGTTTACAAGTCCATATCGAAACACGTTTGAATATTGCCGAGCATATCCGTTATGAGTGGAATGAAGGCAATTTTAAGAATCTGAAAGAGTTTTCTGTTGAGACAAAATCCATCCATGAACTTTTCAAAGACTTTCAAGCAATCAACTGGGTTGATCCACAGGGTACCATACAGTGGGTCACCCCTTACGTTGGCAATGAAGCGGCGCAAGGGTTAGATCTGTGGGCCCTTGCCGTTCCAGGAGCAACCCTAACAGAGGTCATTAAAACTGGACAGACTCGGGTTACCCAACAAATAGAACTGGCACAGGGTGGCGCTGGTTTCGCTATATATATGCCCTTAATAAAGAACGACATAATTGAAGGTTTCCTGAATTTTGTGTTTCGGACCAATGCCCTTGTTGAAGGTGCCCTTCCAAAAGAAATAAGCACGCGATATCATCTGATAATCATGGATGGAGAACAGACGGTCTATGATAACGGCCAAATGTCGGGTTCTTATCTAAATCTGGTTAAGGTGCCGATCAGTGTGGGGGACAGGACATGGAATGTAATGGCAGTACCAACCTCCCTTCTTTTGAAGGAAAGCAGCACGATCATTGATGAGTTGACCCTCCTTATTGGCCTGCTGTTATCACTCATAACGGCGTACTTGATACACCTGACCATAACCCGACAGTTGTCACTACATGAAAGCGAAGTACGCTTCAGGGAATTTGCGGAAGTAGCCTCAGATTGGTTCTGGGAAATGGATGACCAACTCAGGTTTACATACTTTTCTGATCGAAGCCGGGAATTAACAGGGTTCGATCCCTCAAGCTACATTGGTAAAACACGACGGGAAGTTGCAGCAGAACAGATTCTCAATGAAAAATGGCAAGATCACCTAAAGGACCTAGAAAATCACCTACCATTTCGCGACTTTGCCTATAATCTTGAGCGTAAGGATGGAAGGATATTATCGATCAGCATTAGTGGTAAGCCGGTATTTGATCCTAGGGGG
Organism: uncultured Rhodospirillales bacterium; assembly: GCA_965603075.1. Classification (GTDB taxonomy): domain Bacteria; phylum Pseudomonadota; class Alphaproteobacteria; order Rhodospirillales; family Casp-alpha2; genus JABJOR01. The sequence goes on from CBFDBO010000007.1 coordinate 101,301, forward strand.
ATCTTTTGTGGCTACCGGGGAACAGGGACGGATATAACCGAGAGCAAGACGGCTGAGTCTGAATCAATGCGAAAGCAGCAACAAATGAAAACAGCAGCTGAATTGGCAAAATTGGGATACTGGGAGTGGGATGAGGTGCACGATTGTGCTACGTACTATTCACCCGACCTGATCGATATCTTGGATATTAACCCTGATGATTATGTCGATGGTGAATGGGTTGGGGACATGGACCGTCAGCACATTTATCCAGATGATCTGGAACATTATCACTATATTTCAACCTTCTCTGAAGGTAAGGAAGACCGTTTTGATATTGAATATCGATCCCTAAAACAGAATGGGGACATCATCTACCTGCGCGAGATTGGTGAGACAATCAGAAATGAGAGCGGTGAGATCGTTCAGTCTTTTGGCATTGTTCAGGATATTACAGACAACAAACAATCAGCGGTTGCCCTTCAAGTTGCTTTAAGAGATGCGGATCGGGCTAATCAAGCCAAGTCAGATTTTCTCGCCAACATGAGCCACGAGCTACGGACTCCGTTAAACTCCATCATTGGCTTTTCTGATATGCTGAAAATGGAGACATTTGGCCCCGTTGGTCAGAACGAAAACAAAGAATATATAGAATTTATAAATGGCTCTGGGATACACCTGCTCAATATTATTAGCGATATTCTTGATCTGTCAAAGATCGAGGCCGGCAAGGAAGAAATATCCGATGAAGACCTGAATATCCCTGACCTGATTAATGAAGCACAGAACATAATTACTAATCAGGCATCCATAAAACAACTGTTGCTGCCGATTAATATCCAGCCGTATCTTCCGTCACTGAGAGCTGATAAAAGAAAGATTTTACAAATCATTCTCAATCTCTATTCAAACGCAATCAAATTTACCCCCGAGAAAGGGACAGTATCAATTAAAGCCACACTCAACCAAGAGGGTGATTTTTTAATTATTATGGAAGATACAGGGATAGGAATCGCGCCGGAAGATCTTGAAACAGTAATGGAGCCATTTGGGCAGGCTGGCAAGGCCCATACGCGATCATACGATGGAACAGGGTTGGGGCTGGCATTGGTCAAATCATTGGCAGAAATGCATGGTGGGTCTGCCTATATCGAGAGTATATTGAATGAAGGCACTGTTGTAACGGTGCGTTTCCCACCGGAAAGAATAGTGGTTTCCGAGGGTGAATAGCCCCTGTTGGGCTGTAACGAGTCTCTGTTAAGGTGTAAACCAATGCCTAATAACGAATATGTTCTTACAATGGCTCAATACAATCTTTGGCAAAATGAAAGCCTTGTACAAGCGGCTAGCAGCTTAAGCACGGATGAGCGGCGGTTGGATCGTGGGGCATTTTTTGGCTCTATAGAAAAGACCTTTTCCCACATCCTTTGGGGCGACCGAGTGTGGTTAAGTCGCTTTACAAACACAGAAGCGCCGACCCGTAATATTGCGGAATCTGCCGAAAACATTCAAAATTGGGATGATTTTCGGACAGAACGCGCCAGCTTCGATAAGTCAATTCTTCAGTGGGCGCACGATGTTCAGCCTAGCTGGTTCGATGGTGAGCTCAGTTGGTTTTCCGGCGCGGTTGGCCGCGATGTGACAAAGCCTAAGTCAACGCTGGTGATCCAACTCTTCAACCACCAAACACATCATCGCGGGCAAATCCACGCCATGTTGACATCAGCAGGGGCCAAGCCAGACGATACCGATGTACCTTTTATGCCGGAACACTATCAAGAACTTTGATTGCGCCCTAAATTCTCAGCTTATATGCCGCATTCATACGCGCACATTATTGATTCTAGGATGGGCATAACATACTACGCTGTCCGGACATATATTCGTCAATGATAACTTCCATACGAGCGCGGTCGAAGCTGGTATCATGTCCCGCATGGACGGTGCTGACGGGCATTTCTTTAAGCCGGTAGAGGCTCTCACGAAAAGTTCCTGGGACTGAGTGGTAGAGCTGATCGTAGAGAACGCCATCATAAAGTGTGTCGCCGGTAAAAATAATGCCGCTGTCTTCTTCCCATAGGGCAATAGAGCCCGGTGAATGACCGGGGAAGTGGAGCACATGAAATTGGCGATCACCTAGATCAATAACATCCCCTTCGTCTATTTCATGGGTTAGCGCCGCGGGTTCTACGCACCACGTCTCTATATCAAATTTATCATGGGGCAGGGATTTGATGTATTTGGCTTCTAATAAATCTGCTGTGGTCGTCTCGCGTGTCGGATTGGCAAAAATATCGGCTTCGGCGCCATGACCAAACCGGGCTTCGAATTGATGGAGGCCCCCTGAATGGTCATGATGGCTGTGGGTGCAAACCGCAATGATCGGGCGTTCGGTTATTTCTGTGATTTCTTCAGCGATTGGTCTGAAGCCCAGTCCTGTATCAATAATCAGGTCGCAATCACGACCCCGTACATGCCAGATGTTACAGCGCCACTCATCAGAAATATGGTTCTCTAAGATCAACGATACACCGTCGTCTAGTTTTTCTATGCTGTACCAATTATCATTGCTCATAATTACATTCCTCAATTAATCTACGGATCCGAAACGCCGCCTTCATTTAGCTTTTTCATCAACGGCGTTGGGGTCCGTAATCTCGGTAAGAAGGGGGGGCAGGGAAGGATATTTAAATGAGGCGTACCGTAGAATTAAGACAGCAAAGGCCAGCAGCAGGATGCAGCTGGTAATGAGCAAGAGCCCATAATGAGGGGTTTGGATCGCCGCCATCATGTCGACGTGTTCAAGATTGGCCATGCCGATTAACAGGCGTGTTAAGGCTGTCAGGGCAACATAAACCAGAAAGCGCACCGGCATGCGATTGGTGGTGAAGTAAATTCCAACCATGGCTCCCAGCTCAAGATAAATGAAAAGCAACAAAACATCTTCCACCGATGCATGGCCCTTTGAAACGATATGGAGGAATTCATAGGTGGCGGCCCAGACAATCGTGGCACCGATAGCGAACAGAGCTAATAAGTGGAATCCGTTCACCAGAATGTCACCAAGCTTGAAAGTAACTTTTCTTAATCTCTGGTTGGCTGTAATTATTTGCTCTGCTGTTTTTATCATGCTGAAACCTCGACTTTGCTAAAATCAATTAAAATGCCGTTGGTGCCTATAATATACCGTTTTGATTGTAAAGGATGCAAACGGTGTTCATTTGTTCTCTTTACTTTTTAACGTACCTATTATGATGCGCATGATCGCATTCAGCAATTAATTTATAAATCCGGAACGCCGCCTTCTTCATGACGAAGTTTGATAAAACGATCAAGTTCTTCATCAATGGCAGGGTCCAACGGGGGGGCGACATAGTTTTTGATGAGGTCTTTATAGATTTTATGAGCGCGCTGGGTCGTATCTTGTGAACCATTATCTCGCCAATTTTCAAAATTGCTCCAATCAGATAGAATGGGCGTATAAAAGGCATTCTCATATCGATCGATGGTGTGTTGGGTACCAAAATAATGCCCGCCGGGGCCAACTTCTTCCATAACCTCAATCGCCAACGCCTCAGGGGACGTATCCATAGGTTTTAGAAACTCAGCCATCATTTGAAGCATTTCCGCGTCGATAATAACTTTTTCAAAAGACGCACACAGCCCCCCTTCAATCCAACCCGCACCATGCATCATGACGTTACAGTGACCCAGCATGCATCCCCATATTGTCATTTGAGACTCGTAGACGGATTGCGCGTCCGGGGCGTTTGATGCATTTACGTTAGAAGCGCGGTAGGGCAAGTTATACCGCCTAGCAAGTTGACCGCCGATTATGGTGGCTTTGGAATGTTCAGGGGTGCCAAAAGCGGGGGAGCCGGATTTCATATCTACATTGGAGGTGAACCCCCCATAGACCGATGGTGCGCCAGGGTTCACCATTTGGATAAAGGCAATCCCCGCAAGGGCCTCTGCATTTTGCTGCACAAGCGCCCCCGCCATTGTAATCGGGGCCATGGCCCCCGCCAACGTAAAGGGCGTGATCACCACAGGTTGATTATGCCGCGCCATTTCGATGGTGCCTTCAAGCATGGGTGTATCGTACTGTAAGGGGGAATTGGCATTAACAACCGTGAAGAAGCTGGGCTGAGACTTGAGCTCTTTAATTGAAATACCGCGCGCGATACAGGTCATTTTAAGGGCGTCCTGTATGCGTTCTTTGCCCAAGGCATAGGAAAGACTGATTTTATCTGTCAGACGCGTTGCGGCTTGGAAAGCATCTAGGTGGCGCAGCCTTGGGGCTATATCGGTGGGCTCAACCGGGTACCCTGCATTAAAATGGACGATATTAAGACTTTGAGAGAGTTTTAATAAATCGCAATAATCATCAAACGTGCCCGCCCGTCTGGGGATATCGAGGGCAGATACATTGGGGGGACTAGCGACCATGCCGAAATTCAGAACATTGCCGCCCCACGATAAATTGTGTTCGGGATTTCTGGCATGCACGGTGAATTGCGCGGGTGCTTTGGCAAGATACGCTTCAATCAATCCCTCGGGGAAGCGAACCCGCGTGGTGCTCTCGTCAACATCGGCGCCCGCCTCTTTAAGGATTGCACGGGCTTCGGGTAATAAGAAATTGATGCCTGTTTCACGCAATACGGTCAGGGACGCTTTATGAATATCCTCAACTTGATCATCGGAAATAAATTTAAAGGGCGGAAAGGGGGTTCTTACCGTATGCCACGGAAGTTGGTTAAAACCAGATGCAGCACGCTCAGAGGTGTTTCTGCCAGATGCGTTTCTGCTACGTCGTTTACGGCGATTGTTATCAATCGTTGATGGATTTGACATGGTGCCCCTGTTTTTAGAAATGTTCTCGGCTTATTAAGACCTAATTTTTTGGATAGGGGAAACTCAAAAAATTTCTTAGAGTGAAGAATTAATTTGATAACAATGATTTAATTTCAATGATAGTGGCGAATTAATCTACCCGAAGATGATATCAGACAAAAAAATTAAACAGCCGGAACTACACCATAAAAAAAAACCTCTCCTCAGGGGGCTCAATTAGTTACGGGAACGCCCCAATACCTGTGTCAGGATCAGTAACGTTGACGATACCAGAACCATTATGGTGGATATGGATGCAATGGTTGGATCAATCTGATCACGCAATGCATTAAACATGTTGCGTGTGAGTGTTGAATTCTCGCCGCCTGATATGAACATGGCAATAATGACTTCATCAAATGAAGACAAGAAAGATAAAAGCGCAGCCGTTACCACTGCAAACCGTATTTGCGGCAGCGTCACACTCATGAACGCCCGAAACCGTGAGGCCCCTAAATTACGCGCCGCCATTTCAAGGTTTAAGTCAAAGCTCTTGAGGGCTGAGCTGACAATAATTAACACAAGGGGTAACGAATGAACCGTGTGGGCAATCACCAGACCGGGAATGGTGTTGACCATCTTGATTTGTACATAGACATAGAACACGCCAATAGCGATCAGGATAATCGGTATCATCATAGGGCTGATAAGCAAAATGAAAATAAATTGCCCGGCTTTGTGCTTGGAAACAAATAATCCATAGGCTGCGGCAACGCCAACCGGGGTAGCCACCAACATGGTTAGTGTAGCGACTTTGAATGATGTGCCCGTGGCCTGCATCCAGGAGGCTGAATTAAAATAGAACTCATACCAGCGCAGGGACCATTCCCGGGGAGGGAATTCCAGATACTGGGACGCCGAGAAAGACATTGGGATAACAATCAACGTCGGGATAATAAGAAAAACCATGATCAGTACAGCAATACTATATAGCCATAAACGCTGTCGATGCGTGATCTGGGTTTCTGAGGCTGGTCTGTTTAGCCAATTCATTGTCAGTGGCCCCCGCCAAGAATTTTATCAAGTTTTAACAGCTTTGAAGATACGAACAGAATGCTCATTGTGATAACCAACAGAACCACACCCAGTGCGCTTGCCGCACCCCAGTTAAAGAAGAGTTCGATATTATTGGTGATCTGCATGGATACCATAATGACTTTGCCGCCACCAAGCACCGCTGGGGTAACATAAAACCCGAGACACAGCACAAAGACGATCAGCGTTCCGGCGAATAACCCAGGCAAGGAAAGTGGAAAAAATACCTGCCAAAATGATTGTGATGGTGTCGCGCCTAAATTGGAAGAGGCCTTCATGTAATCTTGATTAATTGCTTTCATGGAACCATAAACGGGCAAGATTAAAAATGGCACCATAATATGGACCATCCCGATCAGGGTTCCCGATAGATTATGAACCAGCTTAATCGGGTCATCCCATAACCCCGCATCAATACCCCAAGTATTGATTAATCCCTTGCGTTGTAAAAGAACAAGCCATGCATATGTACGGACCAGTAACGATGTCCAAAAGGGCAAAAGCACCGTCAGCATACATATATTAGCAATTTTTGATGGTAGCTGCGACAGGAAATAGGCCAGCGGATAACCTATCAGGATGCAAATGCCTGTTGTATAGACACTAACCTTGAACGTCGTCATGAAGATTCGAGCATAGGATTTACTCTCGATCATGCGGGCATAATTTTCAAAAGAAAAACTGCCATCGTCAGCGAGGAAAGACAGATAGAAAAGCCAGGTAACTGGCAAGACCATAATGATTATGACGGTGATGACCGCCGGGGCCGTTAATCCCAGCAGCATCCACCGCTCTCGTATTGCATTACGAAGCAAGCCCGCTTCATTTGGGCGAGAGGCTGTTTCGGACACGGTCTCAGACACGGTTTGGGACAGTGTATTCACCGCGCACTCTCCTGAGCTGTTTCATCAGGAACGATAACCGTATCGTCACGGTGCATCCCAACATTCAGTTCATCACCGATATTAATATCATGCAGCATTTCATCTATTCGTGTTCCACTGCGAAGGATCAACTCTGTCCCATCTTTCAGTTTCACATATACCAACGCTGTATCACCTTGATAAACAACCTCGCTCACATGTCCGGTAAAGACGTTTGTATCTGGTGGTGTCTCGCCAATGATCGGTACCAGACGTTCCGGTCTTACGACCAGAATGGACTTTTGGCCTTCTTGTGGATGAGTAGAGGAAACAATTGGCCGATTGTCATACTGCAGTTTGTCACCACTGCCGCTTAAGTTCAGAAATGTGGATTCACCAATAAAGTCCGCAACAAATTTGTTGGCGGGGTTATTGTAAATTTCTTTCGGCGTTGCAAGCTGCATCAGCTTGCCTTCATTAATGACGGCAATTCGATCGGACATGGTCAGGGCTTCACGTTGATCGTGGGTAACATAAACTGTCGTCATACCAAGCTTTTCATGCATATGACGCAGTTCAATCTGCATATGGTCCCGTAATTTTTTATCAAGAGCTGAAAGCGGTTCGTCCATCAAGACAATGCGGGGCCTGAAGACAATAGCACGAGCCAGAGCGACACGTTGTTTCTGGCCACCGGATAATTGATTGATCTGGCGTTCGCCATAGCCGCCGAGTTGTACGGTCTCAAGAGCTTGCTCAACACGCTCGGCGATTTCACTCTTTTGAATTTTTCGCAATTTTAGTGAGTAACCTATATTTGCAGCAACGCTCATATGCGGAAACAAAGCATAATTCTGAAAAACCATTCCCACATTGCGTAAGTGCGGCGGTTTTAAAATAACTTCTTCATCACCAAACTTAACGCTACCACAATCCGGACGGGTGAACCCCGCCAGAGCCATCAATAGTGTCGTCTTGCCGGAACCGGAAGGACCGAGAAGTGTTAGAAATTCCCCGCTCTTTACCTGCAAGTCTACATTATCAAGTGCATAAACTTCACCATAGGTTTTTGTAATTCCGGAAATTGTGATCGGCAGCGATTCTGCTTCAGACATAATAAATCTCGCCCGTCAGTCATATTTTTATTTTTAAGAAAAATTGGGCGGTGCCCTTAGACACCGCCCAAAATAGTGAGACTTACTCTGTCAGCATATCCTGGAACATGGCTGAAGCTTTTTTATCAAAACGAGCATACCACGCCAGACCTTCTTCATCTACAGTGAGCTGTTGAGCAGCGTTATCAGGGTGGGATGGCAAGGAACGGGCTAGAGCCTCATCAATAACTCCCAGATCGAAGGCAGCTTTGTTGGCCGGGCCATAGGTTATATACAATGGCAAATTAGCCTGCATCTCAGCGCTACTGATTTTATTCAGGAACTTCATGGCTAGATCCTTGTTTGGTGCACCTTTTGGAATGGCAAAGCAATCAAAGTCCAGCAATCCATCTTCAAAAGTATAGGATACTTTTGCGCCATCTTTCTTGGCAACATCAAAGCGGCCATTCCAGCCAGAGGTCATATCGACTTCGCCATCTTTCATCAATTGCGCGTGTTGAGCACCGGATTTCCACCAGACAGCAACATGAGGTTTGATTTCACGCAACTTGTTGATGGCGCGCTCAAGACCTGCTTCGGTAGAGAGGGTTTTATAAACCTGATCGCGCGGAACGCCATCGGCCATCAGAGCAAATTCTACATTGCCACTGAACTTATTACGCAAGGAGCGGGCGCCCGGAAATTTCTCAACATCCCAGAAATCAGCCCACGTTTGGGGACCGTTCTCACCATATGTGTCGGTATTCCATGCTGCAACGGAGGAAAACACATCACTGCCCACACAATAATCATTAAACATTCCAGGATAGAACGTGGATACGTCAACGATATTGTAATCAATTGGCTCCAGAATACCTTCCGCACCAGCGCGTGCGGCACCGGTTGCACCGGATACGACGAGATCCCAACCGACGGCGCCGGCTTTCACTTTAAGGCGGACATCAGACATGCCACCGAAAGTTTCTTCGATAACGGTGATACCCATTTCTTTTCCACCAGGAATAAATAGCGCTTTACTCTGAGCGTCCTGATAAGCCCCTCCCCATGATGCAATCGATACAGAATCAGCGGCTTGTGACGTTCCTGCCAGTGCGGTTGACAATACAATTCCGGTTGCCACGGCTGTTGCTTTTTTAATAAAACTCTGACGATTTATTTTATAACTTTTTCCCATTTTATTCCCTCTTCGGTTAAACACTTTAATAAAAATTTAGTTCTTACCTGCCAATAAACTTTAGTCTTCAACGTACTTTTCGCTCATAGTTGCGCAGTTTTTTATAGTTCCTCTAATATTGTAAATTTTACTGTAGATATTTAATTTTTTTTATTCAATAACTAAATAAACTTTATGTCAGATAATCAACTCATACCATCTTTAAGTTGCTAAGGTCGTCGGTTTTTCTAGATATCTTTACAAAGCCGTAAAGCATCATATATGGCGGCGTGGATATTACGGCTGGAAACCGCGTCACCAATTCTGAATAATCTATACCCTTGAGTGTCCGGTGACGGCTGGGGGGTATTTGTTCTCAAGGCATCATAATCAATCGTGCCCTTGTTGATCGATGAGTCGCGCATTTCTTGGAATATATCATCAAAAGGAACCGTGCCGTGCTCAACGACCATATAGTCCACAGTGCGTTCGATCTGTGGTCCGCCGTATTCGTTACTAAATAAGGCTTTCAGTTTATTCCCTTGTTTGGTGACCGATTGCAAACGATGATCGGGTGTCAGGGTGACGCCTTTTTTGTAGAAATGCTCCATATAAATGGGGAAATTCAGCGTGCCCATTTCCACGGCGGGTGATCTATCGGGTGTTACAAATTCAACCGATATGTTTTTGTCATCCGATAAATAATCGGCGCAGGAGGGCCCTTGATGTTGGCCATTGTCATCGTAGACCAATACGCTGCCAGAGATTTGAGAACCGGCAAGAACATCCCAAACGCTCAGGCAATGTTCCCCCCCGTCGACATAATCGGTATCGGGTAATCCACCACTTGCGATGATAACCACATCGGGGGTTTCTGCTTCAATGGATTGTTTATCGGCAAAAGTATTCCAACGGATATCCACACCAAGCTGATCAATTTGTAATTTCAGCCAATCCACAATGCCAATTAAATCTTTACGCCAACTGGCTTTGGCCGCCAATACGATTTGTCCCCCAAGCTCGCCCGTGGCTTCAAACAAAACCACATCATGTCCGCGCATTGATGATACCCGCGCGGCTTCCATGCCCGCCGGACCACCGCCGACAATGACAATTTTTTGCTTGGGACCGTCTGATTTTTTAATCTGGTGCGGCATGGTGGCCTCTCGCCCCGTGGCAGGGTTATGGATGCACAATGTTTCGCCGCCTTCATAAATACGATCAAGGCAATACCCGGCACCGATACACGGGCGGATATTATCCTCATTCCCCGATTGCAATTTCTTGACGATGTGGGGATCGGCAATATGGGCACGTACCATGCCCACCATATCCAATAAGCCTTCCTCAATAGCGTACCGGGCGGATGATAGATCGGCGATGCGGCAAGCATGGAAAACCGGAACAGAAATTTTTGAACGAATGGAGCCAATCATAGAAACCCAAGGGGCCAGAGCAAAATGCATGGCGGGGATGTGATAAGCCAGTTGATGATTGGTATCGATGCGGCCGATGTTTAAGGTCATGTAATCAATCATGCCCGTCTCGGAGATCACTTTTGCGGCCTCCGCACCTTCATCGAGATCGATACCGCCCTGCGTGCGTTCATTGAGCCCCTGCCGGATACCCAAAATAAAATCGGAACCCACGGCGTCGCGCATGGCCTCAATAACTTCCAACGTAAAACGCAATCTATTATCAAAAGACCCACCATATTCATCGGTTCTTATATTGCTTAAAGGCGAGAAGAATTGTTCTAGTAGATGACCATGTTGCAACACTTCACAGCCATCGAGCCCGCCGTCCTGACATCTTTTCGCAGCCTCAGCGTAGGCGCGACGAATGCGTTTGATATCATCCTTGTCCATTGCTTTGGGAAAACCCCGGTGGGCGGGTTCGCGTACCCGGCTGGGGGCGGTGACGGGCAACCAATCACCAGCGTTCCAAACCGTTCGCCGTCCCATGTGCGTGACCTGGCAAATCAGGGCGCAATCATGTTTATGAATGCGGTCCGCGAACTCTTTAAAATAAGGAACAACACGATCATCCCCCACATAGAGCTGACCAAAGACCGAGGGACTGTCGGGGGAGATGTTTGATGATCCGCCAAACATGGTCATGGCAATGCCACCCTTGGCCTTTTCTTCATGGTACAATTGATAGCGTTCGGCGGGCATGCCATCCACAGGATACGAGGGGGCATGAGGTGTGGACATGATCCTGTTTTTCAAGGTTAAATGCTTTAATTTAAATGGCTGCAATAAAATATCTTGTTTTTTAACCATCTTATCCCCCACTATTCCCATAATCGCTAAGGTTCTAATTCATAGTCTAATTCACATTCTATTTCACAGTACGGACAAGTTATCGTAAATTCCACAATAATGATGATAAAAATTTGGAGTAACCCATGAAATTATCCGGCGTTCACACCCCAATCGTCACCCCTTTTCACCAAGATGGCTCAATCGATTATCGGTCCTTAGAAAAGGTCATTGAATTTCAGTTAAAAAACGGGGCGAGTGGTATCATACCCGGTGGTTCAACGGGTGAGTTTTACGCTATGACCCCAGAAGAACGCCACGACCTAAACGCATTTGTAAAAAATGCCGTTGGCAACAGAGCGGTCTTAATTGCAGGGGCAAATGCAACGACCACGGAAGACGTTATCAGTTATTGTCAGGACGCCGAAAATTTAGGCTATGACGGGGTTATGTTAGCGCCGCCTTATTACTCGCTGCCCGCCCCAGACGAGCTTCTCAAACATTTTAAGTTGGTCTTGGAAAACATGGGACTGCCGCTTGTGCTCTATAATTTTCCCGGACGGGCAGGGGTGGAAATTGGCTATGATGTGTTGGACGGATTGGCCGATCACCCTCAATTGGTTGCCATTAAAGAAAGCTCGGGTGATCTATCGCGGGTTATAACAATCCGCAATGATTACCAAGGATCAATTCAATTGGTCTGTGGATCAGACGACCAAGCCTATGATTATTTTGCTTGGGGCGTTGAAGCGTGGATTGCCGGTGGCGCAAATGCCGCGCCCGCCGAACATAGCGCAATCATCGACGCCGCGGTTCAGGGTAATCTTTTGGAAGCGCGCGATCATATGGATAAATTGATGCCTTATTTGCTAAACATTGAAAGTGGCAAGTATGTGCAAAAGGTCAAATACGCCATGGAATTGGCGGGTGTTCCCTGCGGCCCGACACGCGCCCCCATGATGGCATTAAGCGAGGTAGAGAAAGCTTCTGTTCAGGCTGATTTCAGTGTTATGAAAGAGTAGATGAAAGAGTAAATCATCCACCCTTAAGCGGTGGCATAAACGACATCTTGTCACCGTCTTCTAGGGCATGACTGTCGTGTTTAGAAGGGGGGAGGGCCGATCCGTTGATGACGATCAAACATCGACCTTCCGTTGGGGCACCAATATGACGGATTACGTCTATCGGTGTTGCCCCATCCGGAACCTCAATTTCGGCTGTATTACCTTTTGTGCCAGCGGGCAAATATTTAGTCAAAAGACCCGCTGTTTTTAAACTGATCTTCAATTGAGCCTACAGCCCAAGCCGTTCGATGAGCTCATTTGTCAAGTTACCGTCTTCGGTCCAGCCGCGTGCTTTGTAGTATTGAGGCATCATAATCGATAGCTCATTGACTTTGCCTTTGGCAGAACCCGACGGTGCAGGTGTTTCAAGCAGACGCTTGGGCAATGTATCGTCCGCTGCGGTAAGACCCGCCGCCATGTTGAAGCGTCGTTCCAAGTTCCAAACCCGCTCGCCCGTTACCATCATCCGCTCTTCGTTCCATTCTGAAGGCAAAGCAGCATTCAGTAGAGCAAGATAATGATCGGTTTCCATACCCGCGTCGCCTAGGAATAAACAAAGACCTGTGGAATCAATAGCGGCAACATGATCTTGAGAATTCTTACACGGTTCAGCTTTGCCGTTACCGCTAATGTCTTCCATGTCCTCATCAAATGTTGAGTGCTTTAAGTGACACGCACCCCGGTTGGACGTGGCGTAACCAAGCCCCATACCTTGTAGAGCCCGACTGTCATATCCAGCGAACTCTTGGCCTTTGACGTGCATGGCAAGTTCTGGGTGACCATACTTTTCACACATTAATTTAGAGCCCAGAGCGAGAATTTTGCCAAAGCCTTCGCCCTTGCCGGTTTTTTCCGACATGATGGTCAAGGCTTCCGGGTTACCAAAGGAAAGATCAACACCGTCGGTATCTTTTGTGGTGATAACACCCATTTCAAATAGTTCCATAGCAGCGGCCAGCGTGCCACCGAATGAAATAGGATCAAATCCATGTTCATTGCTCATAAACCCTGCGTAGGTCAGCGCGTCAATGTCATCGACACCAACCAAGGGACCAAACGCGTAGGCGGTTTCATATTCCAAACCGCCGGACGCTATTTTGTATTCTGGTTTATCGGCCACAGAGAAGTGGTCCTCATTTACATGGGCGATACGACCACAGGCGATAACACAGCCGAAACAAGCATTGTTGGTGACCATATTGCGGTGACCATCATCCTTGGTTTCCCACATGGCGGCGGTATTAATTTTATCGGTGCCTTCAAATTCGACAGCTTGGAAGTTCCGGGTCGGCAGACCACCAAATTCTTGCATCATATCAATCATGGCGTTGGTGCCAAGTTCGGTTAGCTCTTTACGGCCATCATTAATGGATAATGCCGCGTGGGATGTTTGAACCGCCTCCATAAATGCCGCTGGATCTTTTGGTGTCACACCTTTTGTACCGCGAACGGCAATGGCTTTTAGGTTCTTAGATCCCATAACCGCGCCAACGCCAGAGCGTCCGGCGGCACGGTGCAGATCGTTTACCACGGCGGCGTACCGGCATTGGTTCTCACCCGCTTCGCCGATGGCAGCGACGCGTGTTAGGTTATCGTTATTTGTTGTTCTGAGCCATTCTTCGGTGTGCCAAACCGTGGTGCCCCAAATATCATCGGCGGGCAAAATTTCTACGGTGTCATCAACGATGTTCATGTAGACAGGCTTTGCAGAACGACCTTCAATGATAACCAGATCATAACCCGCCAATTTAAGCTCAGCACCGAATTTACCACCCGAATTAGAACAGGCGATGGCATTGGTCAGAGGGCCTTTACACAGAACGGTATAACGCGCGCTTGTGGGTGCCATGGTTCCGGTGAGCGGCCCTGTGGCAAATATCAATACATTTTCTGGTCCCAGGGGATCAGCTTGTGGGTTCATATTCTCCCACAAGTATTTGGAGCCCAATCCGCGGCTGCCCATATAGCTTTCAGCCCATTCCATATTAAGTGGTTCAGGTGTTGCGGTTCCTGCTGTGAGGTTTACCCGTAAAACGTTTCCCTGCCATGCCATAATTTGCTCTCCGTAACTTTAACTTTGTATTTATTAAGTGTTTGCTTGTGATCAGGCGGTGGCGCCAGTATCCGTACTGATGGCCGTCGCGCGCATTTTGTCGATGCCCGTCCAGTTCGCATCACCGTAAGTGATTGCCCCTGTTGGGCACGCCGTTGCGCATTTTGGATCGCCACTGCACAGATTGCATTTTACAACTTTGCCCGTGTTTTGATCAAAATTGATGGTGCCAAAGGGACACGCAATGGTGCAGACTTTACAGCCAACACATTTGTTATCGGCAACTTCAACCGCGCCGGTTTCACTATTGCGAGACAAAGCACTTGTGGGACAAGCCGTCATGCACCACGCCTCTGCACATTGGGTGCAGGTATAGGGAATGGCCCGTTCATTATGTCCAATTTCAAAAATTTTAATGCGCGAACGTGCGGGGTTAAAAGCGTTGGTATGCTCAAAAGAACATGCCATTTCACATTGCAGACAGCTTGTACACTTATCTGCGTCAATGATCAGAGACTTTTGCACCGATGTAATCCTCCCTAAGTATTATAATATAGTGTCTATATTGTGTATATTATGTAGCGTTTATTATGGCCCCATTCTAACGACAGTTTTAGCCTAGAGGAAACCATTATTAACAATGCCCCCTTGATTTAAATTAATCTATATCCCTTTCGGGATAATAACATCATTATAGTGAACAATAAAATCGAGCCTATGGGATCATATATCTTATAAGCTATCTTACAAAACAATCGGCTTCTAAGATGAAATTATTCTTTATCAATGAGACAATTTTTCTTGTTTGCAAATAAATCCCGATACCGCCATATCGGAATAGAAGAATTGCAAAAATGTTGTGTGTTTTGAGTAGGATTAACAGGCATGCCAGCTATAGAAGAAAACGTTAAAAGTCGCCGTGGTGGTCGCGCTGCACGCAAGGCAATTCGCGAAGCACCCATACCGGACGAAAAACGCGTTATCCGACCCGGCATGGAAGGGGGACTTTTCAAACCCCTACGGGATATTGATGTCGGGCGTATTCACGCTGCGGCGTTGAATGTATTGGAAACCATCGGTCTCGCCGATGCCATTCCCTCTTGTATTGAGTTGGTAACAAAGGCGGGTGGCACATTAACCGATGAGGGGCGTTTGTTGTTTCCCCGTGCTTTGGTTGAAGACATCATTGCCAATGCGGGGCGAAATTTCCCCCTTTACGCGCAAGACCCGAAATACGATATGGAGCCTTGGGGTAACAAAGTTCATTTCGGTACGGCGGGGGCCGCTGTCCATATTTACGATTCCGAAAAACACGAATACAGAGAATCAACCCTGCAAGACCTTCATGAAATTGGTCGCCTGGTCGATAGCCTGACCAATATTCACTTTCTTCAACGCCCTGTTGTGCCGCGTGATGTGGTTGAGGCCGAAGCAATGGATATCAATTCGGCTTACGCTTGTGCATCCAGCACGACTAAACACATTGGTGTGTCCATGACGACCCCGGAAAGCACGGAAAAAGTGCTTGAGATGTTTCATATGATTGCCGGGGGCGAGGATAAATGGCGGGCGCGACCTTTTGCCAGCCAGTCCAATTGTTTCGTCGTACCGCCTATGAAATTTGCTGAGGACGCCAGCAAGTGCTTAGAGGTCGCCGTACGGGGCGGTATGCCTGTATTATTATTGGCGGCGGGACAAGCCGGCGCCACCAGCCCAGCAGCCTTGGCAGGGGCCGTCATGCAAGAAACTGCCGAAGTTCTAGCGGGTCTTGTTTACGTCAATCTTTTGGTGCCCGGACATCCAGCGATCTTCGGTACGTGGCCCTTTGTATCGGATTTACGAACAGGGGCCATGTCGGGTGGCTCAGGCGAGCAAGCGCTTTTGAGTGCCGCCTGCGCCCAAATGGCAAACTTCTACGATCTTTGTGGCGGCGTGCCCGCGGGTATGACCGACGCCAAAACACCGGACGCGCAACATGGATATGAGAAAGGCTATACCGAAACGCTATTGGCTCACGCAGGCGCGAACATGATTTACGAATCAGCGGGTATGCAGGGCAGCTTGCTCGGGTTTTCTAAAGAAGCATTGATCATTGATAACGATATGATTGGTGGAATTTTACGGACGATCCGCGGCATTAATGTTACGGAAGACAGTTTATCCATAGAATCATTGCGCAACGTTTGTTTGGATGGCCCCGGTCATTATTTAGGCCATGATCAAACCATCGATCTGATGGAATCCGAATATGTCTACCCCTGGATCGGGGATCGCAAAAGCCCCAAAGAATGGATCGAAACCGGGTCAGATACCATCATGGACAGCGCCCGCCGCAAGGTTAAAGAAATCCTTGAGCAACCTTTTGTGGGACATATCCCACCGGAGATTGATGCGGAAATTAGGGCGAAGTTTGAGATATTTTTGAACCCTTAATACAGGCTATCAATTCGGGCGCGTTGTTGGACCAACGATAGTACCGTATCAATCACGGGTGTTTTGGCATTTGCCGCCCGGCCCAATTCTTGAACAGCGGTAAGCAGCGCATCAATTTCCATTGTCCGTCCCGCTTGAAGGTCTTGTAGCATGGACGTTTTATGGGCACCAACTTTGCCCGCGCCATCAAGGCGATCTTCGATGTTCACGCGGAATTCAACCCCCAGCGTTTCGCCTACGTGTTGTGATTCAATCATCATTTGGCGACAAATTTCGCGGGTGCCGGGATCGCTTGTCATAATATCCATCGTTGCATGGGTGAGGGCGCTAACGGGATTAAAGCAAAGATTGCCCCATAACTTCTTCCAAATATCATCGCGAATGTTCGTGCGTATGGGGGCTTGAAAACCCGCGCCGATCATAGCGTCGCTGAGCTTTGTGACACGCGCCGATAGGCTACCGTCTGGCTCGCCTAGGGTAAATTTATCGCCCGAATGATGTTTAATAACACCCGGTTCTATCCGTTCAGCAGCCGGAAAAACCACGCACCCAATAGCCCGTTCGGGGCCAATGGATTTCCATTGCACGCCCGCCGGATCAACACTTTCCAAGTAATGGGGTTTGTCATAGCCTTCTAACTTGTAAAAATACCACCAAGGAACACCATTTTGGGCCATGATCAAGGGGGTGTCCGGCCCCATAAGAGGTTCCAGTTTATCAAGAATATCAATGGATTGATGCGCTTTTGTAGCAATAAAAATGTAATCTTGCGGTCCTGCCTCAAAGGGGTTGTCGGTCGCCATAATGTTGGTTGCGATGCGTTCACCACCGTCAATTAATAATTTCAGCCCCTTTGCCCGAATGGCTTGAAGGGTTTTATTACGGGCGATCACGGTTACTTCATGCCCAGCCAAAGCCATACCGACCGCAATATATCCGCCGATGGCACCGGCACCGTATACACAAATTTTCATGCTAAAAACCTTATGATTAAAATTGCTCGTAAATGAGATTTGCAAATTTTTATCATGGTGCAACGCACACACCTACACCCGAAAGCCTTAATGAAAAAAGCAATCAGGTAGGAAAGGGTAGGAAGAGGTAGGAAAGAGTAGGGGAACTTAGGGGCCAACTTGATTTACGAATCAGCGGGCATGCAGGGCAGCTTACTTGGGTTCTCTAAAGAAGCATTGGTCATTGATAACGATATGATCGGTGGAATTTTACGAACCATCCGCGGCATTAATGTTACGGAAGACAGCTTATCCATTGAATCATTGCGCAGCGTTTGCATAGACGGGCCCGGTCATTATTTAGGGCATAATCAGACAATCGAGCTGATGGAATCTGAATATGTCTATCCCTTAATCGGGGACCGTAAAAGCCCCAAAGAATGGATCGAAACGAGATCAGACACCATCATGGATAGCGCCCGCCGCAAGGTTAAAGAAATCCTTGGGCAACCCATGCCGGGGCATATTCCGGCGGAGATTGATGCGGAGATTAGGGCGAAGTTTGAAATTTTTTGGAGCGTTAATGAAGGGGAAAACTCAGGATTTTAGCGATTTTAAACATCTAGACATGCGAGTGAAATAACCAGATTCCAATATCCTATTCCACGGCTAATGCGCGGGTTGAGTTAGGGTATTGGCTCTTGCCATCACTGATTTATATACTATATGTTCAATGGTACTTATGAAATTTCAACCAGAAAGATATAAGTATGCAGAAGCTGAAACTCATTTTAGAAAATTGTTATGGTATCGGGCAATTTGACCACCCATTCGATTTCTCAAAATCCCCCACTTTTTTAGTGTACGCACCAAACGGGACGATGAAGTCATCTTTAGCTCGAACGCTGCAATATTTTGCAGATAGAGAAACTGATCCTCCATGTGATCGTTTTTTTCCAGATCGTGATTCAAAGTATGATCTGTTCATTGATGATCAACTTTGTGAGGATAACGTCAACATATTGGTAGTTGATCCAGAACAGCCTGATTAGGACACATCTCACAAAATTAGCACCTTTTTAGCAAGCAGCGAATTAAAGCAGGCGTATGATGCGATCTATGTCGAGTTGGGAAAGAGAAAAGTTGACTTTGTCAAGAAGCTTAAGAAGACATCACAAAGTACTGACTGTGAAAAAGAGTTCATAAGTACATTTATGAACAACGACCAAGATAATTTTTTCGACTTGTTATTAGTAGCTTCGCAATCTCTTAATGATGATACCCAGCTTTTCAGGTTCAGGTATAACGATGTTTTTGACAAAAAAGGAAACGTGAAAAAATTTCTGGAGAAAAATCAAGAATTTTTGGATCAATATATCAATGCGTACGTAGGGCTGCTTCGAGATTCGTCTGTTTTTAACATCTCAGGAAAATCTTTTGGGACGTACCAAGTAGATCAATTGATAAAGTCAGTTGCTGATGACTCGTTTTTTGAGGCAGGCCATAAAATTGAGTTGGCCGGAAACAAGACTGTCGGGTCTTCCAATGAACTTAAGGTAATTGTCGACGAGGAAATTGAACGAATAGTTCATAATGCCGAATTGAAGGAAATATTTGACAAAGTTGACAAGGCGATCGGATCAAATGTGGAATTGAGAGCTTTCAAATCGTTAATTGAGAAAGACAATCTTATCCTATTGGAACTAGGGGATTACGAGCAGTTCAAACAAAAAGTTTGGCTTGGTTACCTAAATGAGTTGAACTCTGACGTTCAGGAAATCTGTGATTATTTTGAGACACAGAAGGCGGAACTCAAACGGATTTTCGACGAAGCAAAAAAAGATGTTCTTATTTGGCAGGATTTGATCACGACGTTTAATGCACGGTTCTATGTCCCATTTAAGGTTGTTATTTCTAACCAAGAGGATGTAATTCTAAAAGAAGAAGGTGCCAATCTAGAGTTTGTCTACTCCGATAGAGGTCAAGAAGCGATTGGATGTGGAAAAAAGTCGTTGCTTGATATAATTAGTAAGGGCGAGCAACGCGCATTCTACATACTACAGCTGCTTTTCGATATTGAATCAAGAAGAAACAATGACTCAAATTGCCTAATTGTTTTCGATGATATTGCGGACTCTTTCGACTATAAAAACAAATTTGCGATCATTGAATACATCAAGGATTTACATGAAGAATCCACCTTCAAGATTATAATCCTCACACACAATTTTGATTTCTATAGGACTGTGGCCTCGCGTCTCTATCTAAAACGAGAACATGCGGTGCTCATGGGAACAAAGGATGATGATGGGACGATCAAGCTTCTTCAAGGTCAATATGTGAAGGATGCGTTTGATCACCTTTCTGGTCGTATTCTTGAAGAAAAGGTTTTTGTTACGCTAATCCCGTTTTTGAGAAACCTAGTGCAATACTCAGGACATAAGAACTCTGATGATTTCAGAACCTTGACGAAATGCCTCCACATAAAGCCCGGATCAGAGGCGGTATTGGCTCAAGATATTGTTCAAATTTGGAGGAAACGATTTAGAAGATACCAGGCAGAAACTTTCGAGTTTGTGGGCGAAGCTATCGTCGACATGGTTTACCGTTTGGCTGACGCAATCGTTGTTGAGGGTGATACGGTTGACGAAATAGTGTTAGAAAATAAAGTAACACTGGCTATCGCAGTTCGATTGAAAGCAGAAGAGTTCATGATCGCGTCTATCGAAGACCTTGAACTGGATCAGATAGGTAGCAATCAAACCGCTGAGTTATACAAGAGCTATAAGAGCTGCACTGTATATGATGCAGGTGCAGACAGGACTTTAAACAAGGTCATTCTTATGACCCCAGAGAACATCCACCTGAACGCCTTCATGTACGAACCACTGATTGATATATCTATTATGCATTTGACCAATCTCTATAATGAGGTGAAGGCCATAGGAACCTAGTGTTAAGCGTATGACTAGACTGAAAATTTATTTGGCGGCTGTGGCGATGTCCGGTTCTGGCTATACACGGACACTTGAATACACCTTATCAACACCCCTGTTATTCGCACAATAGCGGACATTAAAGCATCTTGTAGCGATTAGGTCAGAGTAATTCTATTTTGAAATACAGGATCAAAGGAGCGTGCTCCTTTGTGGGTTTGGGCAAAGCCCAATTACGCCAGCAATGCTGGCAATTCTGTAATATCAGCGAGCACATAATCCGTCAGGGCGATTAAATCTTCGTATTTACTGTTGCCTGTGAGCACGCCGACATTAAAAGCGACCCCGGCGTTATTGCCCATTTCTATGTCGTGGCGGTTGTCGCCGACGACGATGACTTGGGAAGGTTTTAGTCCAAGTTGTTTGCAGAACCCGTTCACCATGCCGGGGCCCGGCTTTGGGCCGTGACCGCTGTTATAGCCGGCAATAAAATCGAATAAGTGGTCACAATTGAAATGTTTTAACATGGCGAGCGCGCTGGTTTCGCTATCGCTGGTGGCGACACCTAAACTGAAATCAAGCCCGCGTAGTTGTTGTAAAATAACGGGTAAGTCTGTGACTGGCGTGGCGCTCTCGAGGCCGTACGTATTGAACGTATGGCTGATCACGTCATAAAGTTCGGTGATTTCCCAATCGCCTTTCAGGTGGTCATTCCACGCCTCGGCAATTTCATAATTTGTATGGGCCCCCAGTAAACTGCCCGCCGATACCGTATTTTGGTCCGGCATCCATCCACCAGCGAGCATCAATTCATTGGCGAGGGCTTGATCGCCCCGGGCCGCCAAAAGGGCCGCGCGGTGGTTGAGGGGCATCCAAGTGGCGGCGTAGTCGAACAAGGTGCCGTCTTTATCAAAAAGGATGCCTTTTATGTTGCTGAAATCTGTCGTGTAATCTGTCATGTAATCTGTCATGGGGCATTGCATGCCACGGGGGATGGGTGAAATCAAGAAGAATAGGTCGGAATTGTGTTGGTAGAGTATGCCCTAATATGGGACCTTAGCCATATAAGTTCGCATATGAATGAGTGATATGAATAGGGGATGTCATGAATACAGATGAATTTGATTATGTAATCGTTGGTGCAGGCTCCGCCGGGTGCGTATTGGCGGACCGGTTGAGCGCTGATGGTAAAAACACGGTTTGTGTTTTGGAATTTGGCGGTTCTGACAAATCGATTTTCATTCAAATGCCAACGGCGCTCTCTATTCCCATGAATTCACCCAAGTATGACTGGGGTTTTCATACCGAACCAGAACCCGGTTTAAATGGGCGAACCATTCATCAAGCCCGCGGCAAAGTGCTCGGCGGTTCTTCATCCATTAACGGTATGGCTTACGTGCGGGGCCATGCGGGTGATTTCGATGAATGGGAAGCAAGCGGGGCAAAGGGTTGGGGGTATCAAAACTGTTTGCCGTATTTCCGTCGTGGCGAGGGCTGTGTTTACGGCGAGGACTCCTACCGGGGCGAGGACGGACCGCTTGGTACGTGCAACGGAAACAATATGAAAAACCCGCTTTATAAAGCATTTATCGAAGCGGGCGAAAAAGCGGGCTATTTGAAGACCGATGATTACAACGGTTATCAACAAGAAGGTTTTGGTCGTATGGATATGACGGTCAAAGGCGGCGTTCGTAGCTCTACGTCCAATGCCTATTTAAAACCCGCCATGTCACGGCCAAACTTAACCGTGATCACCCACGCGCTGACCCAGCGTGTTTTGTTGGAGGGTAAAAAAGCCGTTGGCGTTGAATACAAAAAAGGCGAAAAAATTAGCCAAGTCAAAGCCCGTAAGGAAGTCATCTTATCGGCGGGTGCCATCGGCTCACCCCACATTTTATTGCTGTCTGGCATCGGCCCCGCCGATCATTTGAAGGATGTGGGGATTGAGGTTAAACACGAGCTACCCGGTGTGGGCGAGAATTTACAAGATCATCTTGAGGTCTGGGTTCAACAAGCCTGTACCCAACCCATCACGCTGGCCAGTGTGATGAACCCGGTTTCTAAGTTCTTCATCGGTGCGCGTTGGTTCTTCTTTAAATCTGGTCTAGGGGCAACCAATCATTTCGAATCGTGCGCCTTTATGCGTTCCAAACCCGGCATTGCTTACCCAGATATCCAATACCACTTTATGCCCGCCGCGATGGCCTATGATGGATCGTCCAGCGAAGTGCAACAGGGCTTCCAAGTCCATGTGGGCCATAATAAACCCAAAAGCCGAGGGCGTATTACGCTGAAGACCAATAACCCGGCGGATAAACCAAGTATGTTCTTTAATTATCTGGACCATGAAGATGACCGCGAAGGTTTTCGGGCCTGTGTCCGACTGAGCCGGGAAATTTACGCGCAATCCCCGTTTGATCCCTTCCGGGGCGATGAAATTGCACCGGGTAAGGATGTGCAATCCGATGATGAAATCGATCAGTGGGTCGCCAATACCGCGGAAACAGCCCTGCACCCCAGTTGTGCTTGCAAGATGGGAAGTGCGTCTGATCCCATGGCGGTTGTAGACGCGCAAACCCGGGTGATTGGAATGGAAAACCTGCGGGTTGTGGATTCTTCTATTATGCCAACGGTTACAAATGGCAACTTAAATGCACCGACAATTATGATTGGCGAAAAAGCCGCGGACATGATTTTGGGCAATGATCCTCTCCCCCCCTCAAATGCACCTGTCTTCAAAGCCCCCGGCATTGAAGGAACGCAACGAACAGGCACACCGGAGCGATAAGAATTTATGACCACTCAACATTTTGACTACATTATCATTGGTGCCGGCATTGCCGGGACTTCTGCGGCCATGCGGTTATCGGAATTTGGTAGCGTTGCGTTATTAGAGCGCGAAGAGCATCCCGGATATCACTCTACTGGACGGTCGGCGGCGGCTTATGAGCCAACGTACGGTCCAGCAAAAGTTTTGCCGCTTATTGCCGCCAGTGGGGACTTTTTAAAGAACCCACCAGCAGGATTTTGTTCCTCGGATTTGTTAAAAAAACGGGGCAGTCTTTCTTTGTTTAAAGATACCGAAAAACAAGCCCAAGAAGAAATGATTGGTATTCTAGAATTGGTGAAAGCAGATTATGAGGTGCTAAATTTTGAACAAGCCCGTGCGCATGTTCCCATTTTAAGCCCGCAATACACATCTTCGGCTCTTTACAGTGATATCTTGAAAGATTTAGACGTGGATGCTTTGCATCAAGGATATATGCGATCCTTGAAAGCAAATGGCGGTTCCTTAATTGTGAACGCGGAAGTCACAGGTATTGATCATGCCGATGATTGGACGGTTGATACCCCGGCAGGAACTTTTTCTGCACCAGTGCTTATTAACGCTGCAGGCGCGTGGGCCGATGTTATTGGTGGCATGGCGGGTGCAAAATCCGTTGGCTTACAGCCCAAAAGACGCACCGCACTATTGGCCAAAATGCCAGAAGAATACGATGTATCAACGTGGCCCATGACCGGTGGCATGGACCCCGCATTTTATTTCAAGCCCGATGCGGGGCACATCTTATTGTCGCCTGAAGATCAAACGCCCATTGATCCCTGTGACGCGTGGCCAGAAGATTTAGATTTAGCCTATGCCATCGATCGCTTTGAGAACGTCACAACGGTATCGGTGGGACGTCCAAAACATACATGGGCAGGCTTGCGATCCTTTGTTGCCGATGAAGGCATGGTAGCGGGCTATGACGCTGATAAAGATGGATTTTTCTGGTTATGCGGGCAGGGCGGTTTCGGTATTGAGACATCCCCTGTCATGTCATTGATCGCTAGTCAATTAGTACGCGGTAAAGGTTTCCCCCAAGAAATCATCGGTCGTGGCGTAACCGAGGCAGACTTAAATCCAGCGCGGTTACGTTAACCACACCCAAAATATGTAAAATTGTTTCACGTGAAACAATTTCCATCCAAAAGAAAACCCCGGCTGTTAATGGCCGGGGTTTTCTTTTGGTAATCCATCTAAAATTAGCTGAGAGCCGCTGGCTCTATTTAATTAAGAGCCGCTGGCTCTATACGCGCAGCAGCGTACTTAAATTCAGGAATTTTCCCAAACGGATCCAACTTTGGATTGGTCAGCACATTGGCGGGTGCTTCGGCAAAGCAGAAGGGAATGAATAACACACCTTCGGGCTGATTGGGGTTCTGACGGACCGTTAGGGTAATGGTGCCGCGACGGGTGTGGACGCTGGCTGTATCACCCGGTTTGAGGCCCATTCGCTCCATATCACGACGGTTAACCGAGACCACGGCTTCTGGCTCTAAGCTATCAAGCACCATTGAACGGCGTGTCATGGCGCCCGTGTGCCAATGCTCCAACATACGACCCGTGGTAAGAACCATGGGGTACTCGTCATCGGGCTGCTCAGCGGGGGGGATGATGCTGGCTGGAACGATTCGGGCTTTGCCATTGGCTGACGGGAAACCGTTGGTGAAGATAACCTCGTTACCGGGTTTGTCCGGTGCGTCACACGGGAAGGTAACAGAACCTTCACGCTCAACACGCTCCCAGGTAATGTTATCAAGGGATTTCATGACTTGTTTCATCTCGTTAAAGACATCTTCGGGCCCCTTATAATCCCAATTGAGGCCAATGCGTTTGCCCATTTCAATAAGGATATCTAAATCCTGACGGGCATCGCCGGGCATAGGGGTACACGGGCGGCCAAGTTGAACCTGACGGTTGGTATTGGTGTAGGTTCCCAATTTTTCAGCGTGAGCGGAGGCTGGCAAAATCACATCGGCGTGCCAAGCGGTTTCAGTCAGGAAGATATCCTGAACCACCAGATGTTTCAGCTTTGCCAAAGATTTGCGAGCGTGGGTTTGATCAGGATCAGACATGGCCGGGTTCTCGCCCTGAATGTACATGGCCTGAATTTCGCCATCAGCAATCGAATCGATGATCTCAACAACCGTAAGGCCTTTTTTGTGATCCAAATTGGTGTCCCATAACTTTTCGTACAGGGCAATGACTTCGGGGTTTTCAACGGATTTGTAATCAGGGTAACAAATAGGGATCAAGCCCACATCGGAAGCACCCTGAACATTGTTTTGACCCCGAAGAGGGTGAAGCCCCGTGCCGGGTCGGCCAATTTGTCCGGTGATTAATGCTAGTGTGATGAGGCAACGAGAGTTATCGGTGCCGTGGATATGTTGGGAAATACCCATACCCCAAAAAATAATCGAGGCCTTAGATGTAGCGTAAGTCCGCGCCACGGTTTTAAGTAATTCTGGATCAATACCACAGATTTCCGACATGCTTTCGGGGCTGTAATCTTTGATGTGTTCTTTAAGCTCGGCAAAACCTTCAATGTGTTCGGCGATATAGCTATCGTTGCACAATCCTTCGGTCACGATGGTGTGGATGAGGGCATTTAACATGGCAACATCCGCGCCGGGTTTAAAATGTAGGTGCTCGGTTGCGTAAGCAGACATGGGCTGTCCGCGGGGGTCCATGATGTAAAGGGTGGAACCATTTTTGGCGGCTTGTTTGAAGTATGTCGCCGCAACCGGATGGTTTTGTGCGGGATTACAGCCGATGGCAATAATGCAGTCGGCTTTTTCGGCGTCCATAAACGGTGCCGATACAGCCCCGGAAGATACACCTTCCATAAGAGCCGCCACCGAGGATGCGTGACACAACCGGGTGCAATGATCGATGTTATTGGTGTGGAAACCGGCGCGGATTAATTTTTGAAGCAAGTACGCTTCCTCATTGGAACCTTTGGCAGAACCAAATCCCGCGATCCCTTTGGGGCCTTCGCTCTCGTAAGTTTTCTTAAGTCCGGAGGAGGCCAATTCAAGGGCTTCTTCCCATGTGGCTTCACGGAAAACGCTCGACCAATCATTATCGGCGATTTCGATATCAAAAGCTTTTGGGGCGTCATCACGACGAATAAGCGGTTTGGTCAAGCGATGTGGGTGTTGGACGTAGTCATAACCAAAACGCCCTTTAACACACATACGGTTTTCGTTCGCCGGGCCGGGTCGCCCATCAACTTTGATTATTTTCTCATCTTTAATATGGACTTCTGTCTGGCAACCAACACCACAGAACGGGCAGACGCTGTCGACAATGCGATCCGCTACCAAGGCCAGAGAACCGTTAACATCCAGAACGTTTGCCGGCATAAGTGCCCCTGTGGGACAGGCTTGCACACATTCCCCGCACGCGACACACGTGCTGGCGCCCATATCAGAATCGAAATCAAAAGTGATTTGTGATTTGTTACCACGGTAGGACATGCCGATAACATCATTGACCTGTACTTCGCGACACGCGCGAACGCACAAATTACAATTGATACAGGCATCAAGATTGACCGCCATGGCAACGTGGCTGTTATCAACCACTGGTTTCTCTGATGAAGGAAACCGCGAGGTGCTGATACCGACCGTGTCGGCTTGTTTCCAAAAGCGCGAGTCTGGGTCGTGCGACGTGGCGCGTGTCGGTTGATCCGCGATCAATAGCTCCAGCACCATTTCTTGAGATTTTGTTGCCCGCTCGGACGTGGTGTTAACCACCATACCTTCGGTTGGCTTGCGAATACAGGACGCGGCAAGGGCGCGTTCACCTTCAACCTCAACAACACAAACCCGACAATTGCCATCACCACGGTAACCGGGTTCTGGACTGTAACACAGATTTGGAATTTGAATGTCGGAACGCTCAGCAACTTGCCAAATGGTCTCGCCATCCGTTGCTTCAACGGGTGTACCGTTCAGTGTGAACTTAATGGGGGTACTCATATCACACTTCCTCCGGGAAAAATTTCATGACACTAACCATGGGATTGGGGGCGGCCTGACCCAGCCCGCAAATGGACGCATCCATCATGACGGTCTTTAATTCGTTTAATAATTCAGTATCCCATTTATCTTCGGCCATCAGGCTGACGGCTTTCGCCGTACCATTTCGACACGGGGTACATTGACCACAACTTTCGTCTTCAAAGAATTGCATCAAATTGAGTGCTACGTCTTTCATGTTGTCTTGGTCGGACAAGATGACAACCGCGTGGGAGCCAATGAAACATCCATGTTTAAAGAGCGATTCGCCAAAGTCGAGCGCTACATCATCCAAGCTTGCGGGCATGATCCCGCCAGACGCGCCACCCGGTAGGTAGGCTTTGAAAGTATGACCATCGGCCATGCCACCGCTGTAATCCTCAATCAGTTCTTTGATGGTAAGACCCGCAGGTGCCAATTTAACACCGGGTTCTTTCACCCGACCAGAGACCGAGAAAGATCGAAAGCCTGTGCTGCCTTCTTTACCTTGAGAGGAAAACCACTCAGGACCTTTTTGCAAGATATCACGCACCCAATACAGTGTTTCAATGTTGTGGGTTAAAGTGGGCATGCCAAACAAACCACGTTCCGATGGGAACGGAGGACGGTTTCGCGGCAGGCCACGTTTGCCTTCGATGGACTCGATCATCGCGGATTCTTCACCGCAAATATAAGCACCAGCCCCGCGGCGGATTTCAACTTCGGTATCGCCCAATAATCCCAATTCACCAAGGCGCTCAACTTCGCGTTTTAACACGGTGATGATGGCGGGATATTCATCACGGATATAGATATAGACTTTGTCGATTTCACACGTCCAAGCCGCAACCAGCACGCCTTCAAGGAAGCGGTGGGGGTCTTGTTCAAGATAATGACGATCTTTAAAGGTACCGGGTTCGCCTTCATCGCCATTAACGGCGAATAGTCTCGGTTTAGGTTGCTCGCTGACGATTTTCCATTTCAAACCAGAGGGGAAACCTGCACCACCGAGA
This sequence comes from uncultured Rhodospirillales bacterium, assembly GCA_965603075.1. GTDB lineage: Bacteria > Pseudomonadota > Alphaproteobacteria > Rhodospirillales > Casp-alpha2 > JABJOR01. The sequence goes on from CBFDBO010000007.1 coordinate 129,880, forward strand.
CCCCGTAGCCCCGAATCCTGCATATGTTTAATGATGTCTTCGCGGTTTTTATCGCCCGCATATAAGGATTTAAGCAGGTCGTAACCGCCCTCATTTTTATAAGCGTCCAGATCGGTCTTTGTTGCCTCTACGGCGTGGGTGTGGCCCGCTTTAACGGCTTTGATGACGGACGTAGCATCGGCATTACCGATATGATTATGCCCCGCTTCGACGACGGGGGCTGTATCACAACGGCCCATGCACGGTGCGCGAACGACCCTGATTTGAGACGGGTCCACATTTTTTTCTAATTCACTTTGGAGTTGCTCTGAACCAGCGAGCATACAGCTCAAACTATCACAGACCCGGATTGTAACCGGAGCAGGGGGCATTTCGCCATCTTGAATAATATCGAAATGGGCATAGAAAGAAGCAACTTCAAAAACCGATGCCATGGGTAACTTCATTTCTGCGGCGAGAGCTTGAAGATGATTGGCCGATAAATGACCGTATTTATCTTGAATAAGGTGTAAATGTTCGATCAGCAAATCTTCTTGGCGGGATAGATCCCCCAACAATACTTTGACTTCTTCAAGCGCCACATGGTCCAGTTGGCGCCCTTTATTAAAGGCAGGGGCCTTACGTCGTCCAGAGCCAGGGTGTATACGTTTTCCTGATTGAGTGCTCACCTTGGGGGTGTCTGCCATAACAAAGTCCGTTTCTTAGTTCTTAAGTTAAATCAAATTTTTGCAATCTTAGAATTACGCTCTTACATGCTCTCTCATATGTTTTAAACATGAATTTTTATAGTGTCATATATAGTGTCATATATAGTGTCATATATAGTGTCATATACAGTGCCATGTTTGCCATCAATGAAAAGT
>CBFDBO010000008.1:0-130012 GCA_965603075.1 uncultured Rhodospirillales bacterium
CCGTTGGTGCTGGTGTTGTTGCCAGCATTGTTGAGTAATTAATCGATTTTCAGGTCGCTAATCAAATTCTTGGTTAGCGACTTAACGATCACTTAAGGGATCTGGTTACCATGGATCATCAAAATATCCGTATTCGTCTTAAAGCTTTTGATCACCGCGTTCTTGATCAATCTGCAAAAGAGATTGTTAACACAGCACAGCGTACAGGTGCTCAGGTTTGTGGTCCAATTCCACTACCTACTCGTATTGAGAAGTATACGGTTCTTCGTTCACCACACGTGAACAAAAAATCTCGCGAACAGTTTGAAATTCGCACCCATAAACGCGTGCTCGACATTGTCGATCCAACCCCACAAACGGTTGATGCGCTTATGAAATTAGACCTCGCCGCCGGCGTGGATGTTGAAATTAAGTTATAGGTCCTCTGTCCATCAATACTGATGGTTACGAACTAAAAGGAAAACGAAATGCGTACTGGGTTAATAGCACGTAAACTGGGAATGAGCCGCGTCTTTAAAGACGATGGCCGTAATGTCCCCGTTAGTGTTCTGCACGTTAATAACGTGCAAGTTGTCGCGCAAAAAACTACAGAGAAGGACGGTTATTCCGCTCTTCAACTGGGTTGGGGCAAAGCAAAAGTCAAAAATGTAACCAAAGCACAACGTGGTCACTTTGCTAAAGCTAAAGTAGAGCCGAAACGTTTCGTGCGTGAATTCCGTATCAGCGATGATGCCATGGTGGATGTAGGGGCTGAATTTGCTGCTTCTCATTTCGTCGAAGGCCAAAAAGTCGATGTGTCGGGAACATCTATCGGTAAAGGTTTTGCCGGTGCGATGAAACGTCACGGTTTTGGTGGTCTGCGCGCTTCTCATGGTGTGTCTATCTCTCACCGTTCACATGGTTCAACTGGTCAGTGTCAGGATCCCGGTAAGGTTTTCAAAGGCAAAAAGATGGCCGGCCACATGGGGGCTGTACGTGTAACAACTCAGAATTTGGAAGTCATCGCTGTTGATGATGCTCGCGGATTGATCCTTGTAAAAGGTGCAGTCCCCGGTTCTAAAGGTGGTTATGTTTTGGTCAACGATGCAATTAAGATTAAAGCATCAAAAGACCTGCCATTCCCTGCTGGGTTGCTTGTTTCCGAAGAAGTTGTTGAAGAAGTAGCTGAAGCTGCTCCTGAAGAAGTGGTCGCTAACGATGCTGCCGCTGACGCAGAAACAACCAGCGAAGAAAAGGAATAAATGGTCATGAAATGTGATGTGATCAGCCTTGATAGCAAAAAAGCCGGCTCTATCGATCTCGATGAAGCTATTTTCGGTGCCGATGTTCGCACCGATCTTATGGCTCGCTATGTAAACTGGCAGTTGGCTAAACGTCGTGCAGGTACGCACGCTACTAAAGGCCGTAGTGATGTAGCGGCAACACGCGCTAAACCTTTTAAACAAAAAGGTACAGGCCGCGCCCGACAGGGTACAAGTGTTGCCCCGCAAATGCGTGGTGGTGGTGTAGTTTTCGGACCTCATGTTCGGGACCATGGCCATAGCCTACCAAAGAAAGTTCGTTTGGCCGCTCTGCGCAGTGCTCTTTCCTCCAAGCAAGCCGATGGCAAGCTTGTGGTAATTGAAGACGCTGCTCTTAAAGACCATAAAACAAAAACATTTGTCGCTCAGCTTGCAAAGCTCGGTTGGGAAAGTGCTCTGGTTATCGATGGTGATACCGTTGATACCAACATTTTACGCGCAACCAGCAACATCATCGGTATTGATGTTCTGCCAAGCCACGGTGCCAACGTTTATGATATTCTTCGCCGTGACACACTTGTGCTCACAAAAAGTGGCGTAGAAAAGCTTGTGGAGCGTCTGAAATGAGCAAATATAGCACATACAAACCGAAGCCGAGCAACGAGCGCAAATATGAAATTCTTCGCGCTCCTTGCATTACGGAAAAAAGCACGTTGATGGGTGACCACAACCAAGTATGCTTTTTTGTCTCTACAGATGCTTCAAAGCCTGAAATTAAGGCTGCTGTAGAGGACCTTTTCAAGGTCAACGTTAAAGCGGTTAATACTCTTATCCAAAAAGGTAAAACGAAGCGTTTTCGTGGTCGTCCCGGTAAACGGAATGACGTGAAAAAAGCTGTTATTACTTTGGCTGAGGGTGATTCCATCGACGTTAGCACCGGTCTATAGGGTAGGAACGAACAATGGCACTTAAGTTATTTAAACCAACAACACCTAGCCAACGGAACCTCGTTCTTGTTGATCGCTCTGAGTTGTGGAAAGGCAAACCCGTCAAAGCGCTGACCGAAGGTCTACGCAAAAAGGGTGGTCGTAACAATGCAGGTCGTATTACGGCCCGTCGGATCGGTGGCGGTCACAAACGTCGTTACCGTACAATTGATTTCCGTCGTAATAAATATGATGTGAGCGGTACTGTTGAACGGATTGAATATGATCCCAACCGTACAGCCTTTATTGCTCTGATCCGTTATGCGGATGATGAGTTAGCGTACATCCTAGCTCCTCAGCGTCTGAATGTTGGTGACAAAGTCATCTCATCGGGTAAAACAGCTGATATCAAACCAGGTAACGCTATGCCTCTGGGTAACATGCCCGTCGGTACAATCGTTCATAATGTTGAGCTTAAAGAAGGGAAGGGTGGTCAGATTGCAAGGTCAGCCGGAACCTATGTACAGTTGATTGGTAAAGATCAAGGCTACGCCCAGCTTCGCCTTACATCTGGAGAGCTTCGTTTGGTTCGGGGTGAATGTATGGCGACCGTTGGTGCCGTCAGTAACCCTGATCAGCAAAACATCAAATTAGGTAAAGCTGGCCGTAATCGTTGGCTTGGCAAACGTCCTAGTGTTCGTGGTGTCGCCATGAACCCGATCGATCACCCGCATGGTGGTGGTGAAGGTCGTACATCGGGTGGTCGTCATCCGGTTACACCTTGGGGCAAGCCTACTAAAGGTAAGCGTACTCGTAGCAACAAAAAGACGGATCGACTGATTATGCGTCGCCGTCATGCCAAGAAATAAAGGAGAAATATAGTGCCTCGTTCCGTATGGAAAGGACCCTTTGTTGACGGGTTTCTGCTCAAAAAAGCTGAAGTTGCTCGGGCTGCTGGTCGCAACACTGTTATTAAAACCTGGTCTCGTCGTTCGACGATCCTTCCACAATTCGTTGGATTGACCTTTGGTGTTTATAACGGCAAAAAATTCATCCCGGTTTTGGTGACTGAAGATATGATTGGCCATAAATTTGGCGAATTCTCACCAACCCGGACTTATCTCGGTCACTTGGCCGATAAAAAAGCAAAGAGGTCTTAATTATGGGTAAGAACTCCGCAGCACGGGAATTGCCCGACAACGAAGCAATGGCAAAAGTACGCAACATTCGCGTCAGTCCTCAAAAGCTTAACCTTGTCGCTCAATCAATCCGTGGTATGGATTGTGATAAAGCTCTGGCTTCATTACAGTTTAACCCTCGTCGTATTGCAGATGATATGCGTAAAGCTCTGCAAACCGCCATTGCAAATGCAGAAAACAATCATCAGCTCGATGTTGATCGTTTGTATGTATCTGAAGTTACCGTTGGCAAAGGTATTGTCATGAAACGCTGGCGTGCTCGTGCACGTGGTCGTGTCGGTAAAATCATTAAACCTTTCAGCAACCTTCGCTTGATTGTACGCGAACGTGAGGAGACAGCGTAATGGGTCAAAAAGTAAATCCTATTGGTCTGCGTCTTGGCATCATCCGTACATCTGACAGCCGTTGGTATGCGAGTGATAAAGACTATGCAGGCCATCTGCACGAAGATATTAAAATTCGTGACCTACTAAAAGAACGTTTATATCAGTCCGGTATTAGCAAAATTATTATTGAACGCCCCGCCAAAAAGGCCCGTGTAACAATACACACAGCCCGCCCTGGTGTCGTGATCGGTAAGAAAGGTGCTGACATCGAAAAGCTTCGTTTAGAAATTTCTAAATTTACTGGTAGCGAAGTTCATTTAAACATAGTAGAAGTCCGCAAGCCGGAAATCGATGCTCAGTTAGTTGCTGAAAATGTTGCTCAGCAAATGGAACGTCGTGTTTCTGTTCGTCGCGCTATGAAGCGGGCTGTACAATCAGCCATGCGTCTTGGTGCCGAGGGCATTCGGGTCAATTGCAGTGGTCGTTTAGGCGGCGCAGAGATTGCCAGAATGCAGTGGTACCGCGAAGGACGTGTTCCGCTTCATACATTACGTGCGAATGTCGATTACGGCGTTTCCACAGCAAGAACTACGTATGGTGCTTGTGGCGTAAAAGTTTGGATCTATAAAGGCGATATTCTTGCCCATGATCCATACGGCGTTGAAAAGCAAGACCAGGATAAACAAGCTGTCCGTTAATACGGACGCGATAAAGTTGAGATAAGGAAAAATAAGCCATGCTTAGCCCTAAACGGACAAAGTATCGCAAAGCACACAAAGGTCGCATCAAAGGCAATGCCAAAGGTGGAACCTCTTTGACTTTCGGTTCTTATGGAATGAAGGCCCTTACACCTGAACGTGTTACTGCACGTCAGATTGAGGCCGCTCGTCGTGCCATGACCCGTCATATGAAACGTGCCGGTCGTGTCTGGATCAGAATCTTCCCTGATTTGCCTGTAACCAAAAAGCCTGCCGAAGTTCGTCAGGGTAAAGGTAAAGGTTCTGTGGAATTCTGGTGTGTTCGCATTAAACCAGGTCGCATCATGTTCGAAATGGACGGTGTACCCTTGGATGTTGCCAAGCGCGCCATGGAATTAGCTGCTGCTAAGCTACCTGTTAAAACCAAGTTTGTAACCCGTTTGGGCGAAGAAGGTTAAGTGAAATGAATGCCGCTGATCTACGTACTAAGTCGCAAGACGAACTAAAAGACGAGCTACTGGGCTTGAGAAAAGAAGCGTTCAACCTTCGTTTTCAGGCAGCAAGTGGCCAGTTGGAAAATACATCTCGTGTTCGTAGCGTAAAACGTGAAATTGCACGTATCAAAACAATTCTTGGCGAGCGCTCCGGTGCTGCCGATGCTGTTGCATCTTAAATAAAGGAACCGAGCAATGCCAAAACGCGTAATGCAAGGTGTCGTTGTAAGCGACAAAATGGATAAAACCATTGTAGTTAAAGTAGAACGCAAAGTTATGCATTCTCTTTACAAAAAGTTCATCCGCAGATCTAAGAAATATTCTGCACATGATGAAAGTAACGTTTGTAAAGTAGGCGAACAGGTCCGTATTCAGGAATGTCGTCCACTTTCAAAAAATAAGTGTTGGGAAGTCGTTTCTGACAAGGCGTAAGCCTGTTAATGACGAATAAGGAATAAAGTTATGATACAATCTGAAACCAACCTTGAGGTCGCCGATAATTCAGGTGCCCGTCGCGTTCAGTGCATCAAGGTGCTCGGCGGATCAAAACGTCGTTATGCATCTGTTGGTGACGTGATCGTTGTTTCTATTAAAGAAGCAATCCCTCGCGGACGCGTTAAAAAAGGTGAAGTCATGAAAGCTGTCGTTGTTCGTACAGCTAAAGATATCCACCGCGCAGATGGCACGACCATCCGGTTCGATAAAAATGCAGCCGTTTTGATTAACGCAAACGGTGAACCTGTTGGTACACGTATTTTTGGCCCTGTTACTCGTGAGTTGCGCGCTAAGAAATATATGAAAATTATTTCGCTTGCGCCGGAGGTGCTCTAATGGCGACTAAAATTAAAAAAGGCGATCGCGTACAGATTCTCGCCGGAAAAAGTAAAGGACTGCGCGGCGATGTGCTTAGCGTCAATCCAAAGAGCAGCCGGGTTACCGTGCAAGGTGCGAATATGGTTAAACGCCATACCAAGCCGACACAAACCAACCCAGGCGGCATTGTAGAAAAAGAAGCTGCACTTCACATTTCGAATGTAGCGCATATCGATCCGAAGACTGACAAGCCTACGCGCGTTGGTTTTAAGACCCTTGATGATGGACGTAAAGTTCGTGTCGCTAAGGGTTCGGGCGAATTGATCGATTCTTAAGGATAGAGACGATGGCAACACGCTTAGCTGAATATTATAATGAGACTGTTCGTGACGAACTCAAAAAAGAGTTCGGTTACAAGAACGTCATGGAGATCCCAAAGATCACTAAAGTAGTCCTCAATATGGGCGTTGGTGAAGCTTCACAGGATCGTAAAAAAATGGATGGTGCTGTTTCTGATATGACCCTTATTGCCGGTCAGAAACCAGTTGTAACACGTGCCAAAAATTCCATTGCTGGGTTTAAACTTCGTGAAGACATGGTTGTCGGAACTAAAGTTACCCTGCGACGTGATAAGATGTTTGAATTTCTTGATCGCTTGGCAAACATTGCTTTGCCCCGTGTGCGAGATTTTCGTGGTCTGAATGACAAGAGCTTTGATGGAAATGGTAACTATGCCATGGGTATCAAAGAACAGATTGTTTTCCCTGAAATTGATTATGATAAAGTAGATCAAATTCGCGGAATGGATATCGTGATATGCACCAGTGCAAAATCAGACGATGAAGCACTTGCACTGCTGAAACATTTTAACCTGCCGTTTAATAAATAAACGGCTACCCGAAAAAATTACGGAGTAATCAATAATGGCTAAGAAGAGCGCAATTGAACGGGATCTTAAAAGATCACGTCTTGCAAAACGGTTTGAAAACCGTCGTGCAAAGCTTAAGGCGATTGCTGTAGATACTGAAGCTTCAGCTGAAGATCGTTTTAATGCGCGTCTCAAGCTTGCGGCTTTACCACGCAATTCGGCCCCAACCCGTCAACGTTTACGTTGTGAGTTGTCCGGTCGTCCACGCGGTAATTACCGTAAGTTTAAACTTTCCCGTATTGCACTACGTGAACTTGCCTCTGCCGGTCAAATCCCCGGCATGGTCAAATCTAGTTGGTAAGGAGATAAACGGATGTCGATGACTGATCCCCTCGGAGATATGCTAACCCGTATACGTAACGGTCAGCGTGCGCGAAAGAATCAGGTGGTTTCCCCGGCTTCCAAGCTGCGTGTGAATGTACTTGATGTTTTAAAACGTGAAGGATTCATCCGGGCTTATGAACCCTATGAAGTTCGCCCTGGTATTAATGAAATTCGAATTGAGCTTAAATATCACGAGGGTGACCCTGTGATTCGCCAAATTCAACGTGTGTCCACACCCGGTCGTCGGGTATACTCACGGATCAAAGATTTGAATCAACATTTCAATGGTCTTGGAATTTCCATCCTGTCGACACCGCGTGGTGTTATGTCAGATAATGAGGCCCGCGCCGAGAACGTTGGCGGCGAAGTGCTCTGCCAGGTATTCTAAGAATACCGCTCAGCATATTAAAGGAGCGAATATAATGTCTCGAATAGGTCAATCCCCGGTAACTCTGCCAGACGGCGTTACTGTTTCTATTGCCGATACGATTGTGTCTGCAAAAGGGAAGTTGGGTGAACTTTCTGTTGCACTGACAAATGATGTAGTTGTTTCACAGTCAGACAATCAGATTATTGTTAAACCAACTAATGATAGCCAACAGGCTCGCAAGATGTGGGGAACAGCTCGCGCTGTGATCAACAACATTGTTGTGGGTGTATCTGAAGGCTTTTCCAAGAAATTGGAAATTAATGGTACTGGTTACCGTGCCGCCATGCAGGGCAAAAACTTGCAACTGCAACTGGGTTTTTCACATGATGTGATTTTTGAAATTCCAGAAGGCATCACTATTACCTGTGCTGATCAAACTCATTTGGAAGTTTCTGGCGCCGATAAACAAAAAGTTGGTCAGGTTGCCGCAAAAATCCGCAGCTATCGTCCACCAGAGCCCTACAAAGGCAAAGGTGTTAAATATGCTGATGAGTATATTCTGCGTAAAGAAGGTAAGAAGAAATAATGGCTACTGCTAAAATCTTATTCGAACGTCGCAAACGCCGCGTTCGGAACAAACTCAGCAAAAACGCCTTGCTCCGTCCTCGTCTTTCCGTTTTTCGTTCCGGACTGCATATCTATGCTCAAGTGATCGATGATGTTAAAGGCGTGACACTGGTTGCGGCTTCCACTGTTGAAAAAGATCTTAAAGCTTCTAAAGCTAAAGGTTCAGGCATTGGTGGTGCTGGTGAAGTTGGCAAGCTAATTGGCGAACGCGCTAAAAAAGCAGGCATTGAAGAAGTCATATTTGATCGTGGTGGCTACCGTTATCACGGCCGCGTTAAAGCACTTGCCGAAGCGGCACGTGAATCCGGTCTGAAGTTCTAAGGAGTTTATATAATGGCACAGGCACCTGCCCGTCAGGGAAATCGTAATGAAGGCAAAGGCAAACCGCAAGGTGGCCGTGGTCGTCAACGTGAAGAAAAAGTCGAAGACGAGTTAATTGATCGTCTCGTACACATTAACCGTGTTTCCAAAGTGATCAAGGGTGGACGTCGTTTCTCGTTCGCTGCTCTGGTTGTTGTTGGGGATGGTCGTGGTCGTGTCGGTTACGGCACGGGTAAAGCACGCGAAGTACCTGAAGCAATTCGTAAAGCAACGGATCAGGCCAAACGCGATATGATCCGCGTCCCTCTGCGTGAAGGCCGTACACTTCATCATGATATTACAGGCCGTTATGGCGCTGGTCGCGTGATGATGCGTTCTGCTCCTGCTGGTACGGGTATCATTGCTGGTGGTCCTATGCGTGCTGTTTTTGAAACCATGGGTGTGCAAGACGTTGTTGCTAAATCTATTGGTTCACAAAACCCACACAACATGATCAAGGCTACTTTTGAAGCATTAACGGCTTCTCAGTCACCTCGTTTTGTTGCGGCCCGTCGTTCTAAGAAAGTGAGCGATATTGTTGGTCGTCGTAACGAAACTGTGGCTGAGCCTACAGAAGTTAAGGAATAAGATTATGGCTGCTAAACAAACAGTAACCGTAACTCAAACTCGCAGTGCCATTGGTCGTACTTCTGACCAACGTGCAACTCTTAAAGGTTTGGGATTGAATAAAATCAACCGTTCATCAACACTGGAAGATACAGCTTCAGTACGGGGAATGATTGATAAAGTTAGCCATCTCGTTCGGATAGAACAAGCCAGCTAATAATTGAATAAAATCTATTTTAAACAGTCACCCGCAGCGATGCGGGTTTCTGCCTAAAAGAGATAACAAACGTAAACAGATCGTTAATCAAAGGACTAATACTATGAAACTCAATGAGCTTCGCGATAATTCCGGCGCCCGCAAGGAGCGCAAGCGAGTCGGACGCGGCATGGCCTCAGGTACCGGTAAAACTTCCGGTTCAGGTCAAAAAGGCCAGCGTTCGCGTAGCGGTGTATCTCTCGTCGGTTTTGAAGGGGGTCAGATGCCTCTGTACCGTCGTCTTCCTAAACGAGGATTCACAAACCCGTTCACCAAGGATATTTCTGTTGTAAACTTAGGCGATATTCAAAAAGCCGTTGACGACAAGAAACTTGATGGCAAAAAAGCAATTACAGAAGCCGTTTTGATTGAAGCCGCTATGGTTCGTAAATCAAAAGACGGTGTAAAGCTTCTAGCCAAGGGTGACGTTTCAGCCAAACTTTCAATCGAAGTAAGCCTTGCCTCTAAAGCTGCTATTGCAGCGGTAGAAAAAGCTGGTGGTTCCGTGGTTCTTCCAGAGCCAGTCGTGAAACCCGTCGGTAAAGGTCACAAACACGAACGTGAAAGAGCCGCTAAAGAAGCAGCCGCTAAATAAAAATAACGTTTTGATCCGCCCGATTGATAGGAAGACAACATGGCATCTACAGCCGAACAATTAGCAGCAGGAATGAGCTTTGCAGCGCTTGGTAAAGCGACAGAGCTTAAACAACGTATCTGGTTCACTCTGGGTGCGTTGATTGTGTATCGTCTTGGTACCTATATTCCTTTACCTGGTATTGACCCGGCTGTTCTTGCTTCTGTGTTCGCACAGCAACAAGGCGGTATCATTGGCATGTTTGATATGTTCTCTGGTGGTGCATTGTCTCGTATGACAATCTTTGCGCTTAATATTATGCCTTATATTACGTCTTCTATTATTATGCAGTTAATGACAGCGGTGAACCCAACGCTCGAAGCATTGAAGAAAGAAGGCGAAAGTGGTCGTAAACGTATCAATCAATACACCCGTTACCTGACCGTTATTATCTGTGCATTCCAAGCATATGGTATCGCTATTGGTTTGGAAGGTATGACATCTGGTGGCATTACGGCGGTTGCTGACCCTGGAATGTTCTTCCGTTTCACGGTTGTTATCACATTGGTTGGTGGAACGTTGTTCCTGATGTGGCTGGGTGAGCAAATTACAGCCCGTGGTGTCGGAAACGGTATATCGTTGATCATTTTCGCTGGTATTGTTGCTAACTTACCAAGTGCATTGGCATCGACTTTGGAGCTAGGACGTACAGGCGCTATTTCAACCGTTTTGATTATCGCATTGTTGGTAATGGCCGTTGGCGTAATTTTCACCATCGTCTTGTTTGAGCGCGCTCAACGCCGTGTCATTGTTCAATACCCTAAACGTCAACAGGGTAAAAACATGACAGGGGGCGAAAACTCTCACATTCCCTTAAAGCTTAATACCGCTGGCGTTATCCCACCGATTTTTGCGAGCTCTATTTTGTTAATGCCGACAACGCTGATCGCTTTTTCTGCGGGCAGTGGACCAGATTGGATGAATACCGTTGCGGCCTATCTTGGCCGAGGGCAGCCTCTTTATCTGACTATTTACTTAAGTCTTATTGTATTTTTTGCCTTTTTCTACACAGCGATTGTTTTCAATCCTGCGGATACTGCTGATAACTTGCGAAAGAATGGCGGTTTTGTACCGGGTATTCGTCCCGGTAAAAATACCGCTAAACACCTCGATACAATTTTGTCACGGTTGACTGTTATTGGTGCGGCTTACTTAGCAGCGATCTGTCTGTTACCAGAATTGCTTATGTCACAATACGCTGTTCCGTTTTATTTTGGTGGTACCAGTTTGCTGATTGTGGTGACGGTAACAATTGATACCATGTCTCAGGTTCAATCTCACCTGATTGCTCATCAATATGAAGGTTTGATCAAAAAATCAAAATTGAAGGGGCGTCGTTAATGAATTTGATTTTATTAGGACCTCCCGGTGCAGGAAAAGGCACACAAGCCAAACGCCTAGAAAATGATTTTAATATTGTACAACTTTCTACAGGCGATATGTTACGTGCTGAAGGGTTTTCTGGTTCTGCAAATGGTCTAAAAGCTAAAGAATTAATGGACGCTGGTCGTTTGGTTCCAGACGATATCATGATTGGCATGATATCTTCTCGGATTGATCAGGAAGATTGTAAGAATGGCTTCATTCTTGATGGTTTTCCGCGCACCGCGCCACAAGCCGAAGCCCTAGATTCGATGTTAAACGATAAGGGTATTAAAATTAATGATGTTATCGCGTTTGAAGTTGACGCCGATGCCATGGTTGAACGTGTAACGGGCCGTTATACATGCTCAAACTGTGGTGTAGGTTATCATGATACTTTTCAACTACCAAAGACCGATGGTATCTGCGACAAGTGCGGTGGGACTGATTTTTCCCGACGCGCGGATGATAATGAAGACACGGTTCGCAACCGTTTAACGGCCTATGATAATCAAACTGCTCCGGTCATTAATTACTATGATAAAGCCGGCGTATTAAAAAGAGTTGACGGCATGGCAGAAATAGATCACGTATCTGCCAGCCTTAAGGAATTAATTAGCTGAATATAGGGGAACAAGGTGCGGTTGACTTGGCATGGTAATTGCCTATAATCCGCCTCCCAAACTTCTATGTACAGTTTTATTGTTATATACCAAAGACTAAGGAGAAAATGCTTTGGCGCGTATTGCTGGTGTTAACATCCCAACCGGGAAAAGGGTCGTCATTGCGCTGACCTATATTCACGGAATCGGGAATACTAAGTCTCGTGAAATCTGTAATGAAGTTGGGATTCCTGCCGAAATGCGGGTAAATCAACTGACCGACGATCAGGTTGTGCGAATTCGTGAAACAATTGATAGTAGTCATCAAGTTGAAGGTGATCTGCGTCGCGAAATTTCCATGAACATCAAACGTTTGATGGATCTTGGTTGCTACCGCGGACTACGTCATCGTCGTGGACTTCCTGTTCGCGGCCAACGTACACATACAAATGCTCGCACACGCAAAGGCCCCGCAAAGTCTATTGCTGGCAAGAAGAAATAAGGAATAGGTACCGCTCATGGCGAAACCAACTCAAAGAACAAAAAAACGTGAACGCAAGAATATTGCTTCAGGTACAGCGCATATAAACGCTACGTTTAATAACACCATGATTACAATCACTGACGCACAGGGTAATACAATTGCTTGGGCATCAGCAGGTAGTCAGGGTTTTAAAGGCTCCCGCAAATCAACACCTTATGCTGCGCAAGTAGCGGGTGATGATGTGGCTGCAAAAGCACAAGACCACGGCATGAAAACTCTTGAAGTTGAAGTTAAGGGTCCTGGTTCAGGACGTGAGTCTGCTCTTCGTGCATTGCAAGCTGCTGGATTTACGATTACATCCATTCGCGATGTAACACCAATCCCGCATAACGGATGTCGCCCGCGTAAACGTCGTCGGGTTTAGTGCTTACTATCTATTTTAGCAGTCTTGATGCCGTTTTTCGCATCTAGACTGTGTGCGTTGATTCTAGAGTTAATATAAACTAACTTTCAGAACCTTTTGCAACCGCTGGACATAAGAGGTCATACACGTGATTCAGAATAACTGGCAAGAACTCATCAAACCCACCAAGCTTGAAGTAGAGCAGGGAAGCGATGTTACCCGCAACGCTTCTATCGTTGTAGAACCCCTAGAGCGCGGCTTCGGCCTGACATTGGGTAACGCATTACGGCGTGTCCTTCTGTCTTCCTTACAGGGCGCCGCTGTGACCACCATCCAAATTGATGGCGTGTTACACGAGTTCTCATCCATAGCGGGTGTTCGCGAAGATGTTACCGACATCGTCCTTAATATTAAAACATTATGGTTACGTATGGACGCAGAAGGTCCTAAACGGATGACCCTTAAAGCTAAAGGTCCTTGCGCCGTTACCGGTTCAATGATCGATAGTGGTGCCGATATCACCGTTATCAATCCTGATGTTGTTATTTGTCACCTTGATAAAGGTGCTGATTTGAACATGGAATTGATCGTTGAATCTGGCAAAGGTTACCGTCCAGCAACACAAACCCGTTCAGAAGACAGCCCTATTGGCATAATCCCCATTGATGCGGCTTTCTCTCCGGTACGCAAAGTTTCTTATAAAGTTGATAACACCCGTATTGGTCAAGATACAGATTATGACCGTCTGTCGATTGATATCCATACAAACGGTGCGATCTCACCAGAAGATGCCGTGGCACTGGCTGCTCGTATTATGCAAGACCAGCTTCAGGCCTTCATCAACTTTGAAGATCCAGAAGATCAGTCCAAAGAAGATGCGCGTGAAGAGTTGCCGTTCAATCGTAACCTGCTTCGTAAGGTTGACGAGCTTGAACTATCTGTTCGTTCAGCAAATTGTTTGAAAAACGATAACATCATCTACATTGGTGATCTGGTTCTTAAATCTGAAAGTGATATGCTACGGACACCAAACTTTGGTCGTAAATCACTTAATGAAATTAAAGAAGTACTGTCTCAGATGGGTCTGCACCTCGGCATGGATATTCCTGCCTGGCCACCAGAAAACATCGAAGACATGGCTAAAAAACTAGAAGAGCCATTCTAAAGGCGAATAAACGATAATCTAATTAAGGGCGGTCAACGCTCACTTTTAAAACAAACACCGTGTGGGTGAAATGGTACGCACACGATCACAAATGAAGGACCTTAAATTATGCGTCACGGCAGAGCACTCCGTAAACTAAACCGCACCAGTTCACATCGTAAAGCGATGCTTTCGAATATGGCTGTTGCACTTCTAACGCACGAACAAATCAAAACAACATTACCAAAAGCAAAAGAGCTTCGTCGTGTTGCTGATAAAATGATCACCCTCGGCAAACGTGGTACATTACATGCCCGTCGTCAGGCAGCTTCTTTTCTGCAGGATGATGCGGCGGTTATCAAATTGTTTGATACACTCGGTGCACGTTATGTTGATCGTCCCGGTGGTTACACCCGTGTTCTTAAAGCCGGCAATCGCTACGGTGATAATGCGCCAATGGCCTTTATCGAACTTGTAGAACGTGATGTTGACGCTAAAGGCGCAGCAGATCGCGCCCGGGTTGAAGCTGAAATGGCTATGGAAGACGCTGAATAAGCTCTTCTAACTCTCAATAATTCTAAAAAGCAGTCTTGATCCAGTCGAGGCTGCTTTTTTTATGCTCTTGAAGTTAGCTCTCTACCTGATTATTTGTATAATCGCAAAAACACCTATCTGGAGCATGTAATGGTTTGTTTGAGACTTCTTGGGGGATTGGTCATTGGCTCGATTATGTTAATCGGCCAAATGGTCTATGCTGCCAGTGACGTTCCACAAATCGAAGTTCCACAATCAAAAGAACAGATTACGTTAAGCTTTGCCCCATTGGTCAAAACAGCAGCGCCCGCCGTTGTTAATATATATACAAAAACAATCGTCAATGAACGACAAGTGATACCATTGTTTAATGACCCTTTCTTTCAACGCTTCTTTGGCGGACAGTTTGGTCAAAACTTTGGCAATCAACGTGAACGGGTTCAAAACTCTCTTGGCTCCGGTGTTATCATTGATGGCGGCGGAATTATTGTCACAAATAATCATGTCATAGAAGGGGCCGATAAAATCAGAGTCGTTTTATCAGACAGACGAGAATTTGATGCGACGTTGGTTGGCGTTGATGATCGCACGGATTTAGCCGTTTTGCGTATTGATACATCAGGTGAAAAATTGCCCTCGATCACAATCAGCGATTCCGATGCATTGCAGGTCGGTGATTTGGTTCTGGCCATTGGAAATCCATTCGGTGTGGGGCAAACGGTTACCAGTGGCATTGTTTCAGCTTTGGCGAGAACCCAGGTGAACGTTGCCGATGTTAGCTCCTTCATTCAAACGGACGCTGCAATTAATCCCGGCAATTCTGGGGGCGCCCTGATTGATATGCGCGGTCAGTTGGTGGGGCTTAACACAGCAATCTTTTCTAAATCGGGCGGGTCCCTTGGTATCGGTTTTGCCGTACCGAGTAATATGGTCGAATTTGTCATTACGGGTTTATTAAATCACGGCAAGGTAATCAGACCGTGGTTGGGGGCGTGGGGGCAACCCGTCACCAGTGATCTGTCGGATGCTTTGGGCCTTAAACGTCCCGTGGGTATTTTAATCAATGAAATATGGTCAGGCTCTGCCGCTGAAGCCTCGGGCATTGATGTTGGTGACGTCATTCTGTCCATCAACGAGCGTGATGTTCATGATCCCAAGGAATTGGAATACCGAATTGCCTCTCTTGCTATTGGGGGAACGGCAAAATTAAAGGTGTTCCGTGATGGCACCATCACCCCATTATCCTTGCTCTTACAAAAAGCACCGGAACAGCCCGCCAAAAATACAACGCTTCTGGATGACCAAAGCATTCTATCGGGTGCAACGGTTGCCAATATTTCCCCGGCATTGGTAGAAGAACTCCGTTTAGAAAGCTTGGTGCCCGGTGTCATCATTTTGCAAATCAATCAAAACTCGCCCGCGAAACATTACCGTTTTCGTCCCGGAGATCGAATTATTGAACTCAATGGTGCTTTGGTGACATCGGTCTCTCATTTGCTTGATATTACAAACATGAAAACCGGGGCGTGGGATATTGCAATTGACCGCAATGGCAAACAATTAAACCTTCGGGTTTCCCAATGAACACGTTATTTGAATCACAAGCCCCCAGCCCCCTTGCGGATCGGTTGAGACCGTCTGTGATCGAGGACGTGGTTGGTCAGGATCATTTATTGGGCAAGACCGGCCCCGATGGCGAAGGACCGCTTCGCCGCATGCTCGCACCGGGTATGTTATCCTCGCTTGTCCTGTGGGGGCCGCCGGGCACGGGTAAGACGACCATTGCTCGCTTGTTGGCTCAGCACACCAATATGGCTTTCGAGCCCATGTCAGCCGTTTTCTCAGGCGTTGCCGATCTAAAGAAAGTTTTCGAACGCGCCAAGGCAAACCGAGAAGCGGGTAGGGGGACTTTGTTATTTATCGATGAGGTTCACCGGTTTAACCGTGCCCAGCAAGACGGGTTTCTGCCCTACGTTGAGGACGGTACTGTTGTATTGGTCGGGGCGACCACTGAAAACCCTTCCTTTGAGCTTAATGCGGCTTTGTTATCACGGTGTCAGGTGCTTGTGCTCAATCGATTGGGGGATGACGCCCTGGAGAGTTTGTTATTAAGGGCTGAGGGCGAAATAGGGCGGGCATTACCTCTGGAAGAAGACGCGCGCACGGCCTTACGGGCCATGGCCGATGGCGATGGGCGGTATTTATTAAATCTGGCTGATATTTTGCTTAAATTACCGCAAGACCCGCTGTTGGATGTGGCCGCTCTCACCCGCACGGTTCAAAAGCGCATGCCGCTTTATGATAAATCACAAGAAGGTCATTACAATCTGATTAGTGCGCTCCACAAATCACTTCGAGGGTCCGATACAGACGCAGCGCTTTATTGGTACCAACGCATGATTGATGGCGGGGAAGACCCGCACTATATTGCCAGACGATTGGTAAGGTTTGCATCCGAAGACATCGGTTTGGCAGACCCTAATGCGTTAACCCAATCCATTGCGGCGTGGCAGGCTTTGGAACGTCTCGGGCCTCCTGAAGGGCAATTGGCCTTAATTCAGTGCATAATTTATCTCGGTACAGCGCCGAAATCCAATGCAGCATACAAAGCCGAAAAAGCCTCAAAACAAGCGGCCAAACAAACGGGTTCATTAAACCCGCCTAAACATATCTTGAACGCGCCAACAAAGATGATGAAAGATATGGGGTATGGTGAGGGGTACGAGTATGACCATAACACCGCCGAGGGTTTTTCAGGCCAGAATTACTTTCCCGATGGCATGTCCCGGACCCGTTTTTTCCAACCTGGCGATAAAGGGTTTGAACGGGAAATAGGAAAACGGCTTGCTTATTGGGACGACTTGCGAGATGACAAGTCCCGCAAGAAGGATTAAACAAGCATAATGCAGAATTATTCTAACATGACCATGATACTGGCGATAGCAGCGGGCGGTGCTATAGGGGCTGTGGCACGTTATTTTGTCATGAGCACCGCTGGACATTTAATCGGTCATGGATTTCCTTGGGGAACGGTTATTGTCAACGTCGCGGGTTCCTTTGCTCTGGGTGCATTAATAGAGACCATGGCGCTTGTTTGGTCCCCTTCGGAGGCCATTCGTGCGCTGTTGATCGTCGGTGTGCTGGGATCGTTTACAACATTTTCGACTTTTTCGCTGGATATTCAAAGCCTCATCACCCGTGGTGACTTTGTTCAGGCCGGCAGCTATGTCATTGGGTCCGTAATTGCGGGCGTTGTCGCCCTTCTGGCTGGCATGGCATTATTTCGACTAATTTGGAGCTAATATAAAATAATGAGTGGTGTTCACCATATTGAAGTATCTTCTGATGAAGAAGGTATGCGCTTGGATCGTTGGTTTCGGTCCCATTTTCCTGATGTCAGTCAAGGGCAATTACAAAAGCTATTACGCAAGGGTGATATACGTGTGGATGGCGCGCGTGCAAAAGCCAATGTACATGTGGTCGGTGGGCAAAGTGTTCGCATTCCGCCTCTTAACATGAGTCCAAAAAGCGATAAAGAAAAACAATCCAACAAACCAAAAGTATCAGAGCAAGACCGTAAATACATGAACGATATGGTAATTTACCGTGATCATCATGTGATTGTGCTCAACAAACCTTCTGGGCTTGCCGTACAGGGCGGTACAGGGACAAAGGTGCATGTGGACGGCCTGCTGCCCGCTTTAGTAGAGGAGGGCGCTGAGAAGCCGCGTCTGGTCCACCGCATTGATAAAGATACCAGTGGAATTCTCGTCTTAGCGGCAACGGCAAAAGCCGCCCGTTTATTAACGGAAGCTTTTAGAGGTAAGGAAGTACGGAAATTATACTGGGCATTGGTTGAAAATGCCCCCCGTCCCGCAAAAGGGAAGGTCGATATGGCCTTATCAAAAGCGATGACCGAAACCCGGGCCGGTGGACGCGAGCAAATGATCGTCGATGAAGAAGACGGCAAATGGGCCGTTACTCTTTATGAGACTTTGGAAAAGGCAGGCCAGAAACTTGCTTGGGTCTCACTTTATCCCCAAACAGGGCGTACCCACCAGTTACGTGTTCACATGGCAGAAATCGGCTCCCCAATCATTGGTGATGGTAAATATGGCAATCGGGATGCGGCGGAAGATGATGAAGGTCGCCCCTCGGGCTTTGATGTCTTATCAGAGCGTCTGCACTTGCACGCGAGAGGTGTAAGCATTCCCAACCCCAGTGGGGGTGTTCTTGACATTGTCGCACCGTTGACAGGGCACATGAAAAAAACATGGAAGTCACTTGGCTTTAACGAAAACGAATATCCCGGCGTGCCAAATTGGCCGGAGTTCTAAAACCTTCTAACGCCCATAAAAAAACGCCGGAAGGATTATACCCCTCCGGCGTTTAATTTTATGTCAGTAGAAATTAGTTAGAGAGTGTGATTTCTACGCGACGGTTTTTAGCAGACTTTGTTCCGTCAGCACTTCCATCAACTGTACGATCTTCGCCGTAAGCCGTTGTCAGGATACGAGCGTTAACGCCCAGCAATTGAAGAAGATTATGAACATTCATACTTCTTTTTTCTGCCAGAGCATCATTGTACGCGCTTGCACCAGATGTATCGGTGTGACCGGAAAGTACAATGTAGCCGTTTTCGTCTTGGGCAAACTTATGCTTAGCCAAAGTTTTAATAAGGTTCGTTGCTGCACTGTCGATTACGGCGCTGTTGTAAGCGAAGTAAACCGTGAATGGTCCAGCAGTTTCCATTGCGTCCACTTCCGGAGCGGCAGCGGCAGGGGCCGCTTCAGCCACAGGAGCTGGAGCAGCGGCAGCCTTTTTGGTTAACGACTTCATCGCGATGTCGAAGTATTTACGGCAATTTGCGATATCATCAGGCTGTGTATCTTCTTCTTGTTCTTGGAGCCAGCAATCAAACATTGCTTGAGCACGCGCAGCAGCTTGTGGCTTTGTACGACGACCATCAAGTAAAGCTTCCGTTAGGGCAGCGTGCGCCGCTGTAAGCTCTTCAAGGGCAGCTTCTGGAATATCACGTTCTTCAATTGCTTGGGGACCAGGTAGTTCAAAATCTGCCTGAGCAATGGCCAACGCTTTACCACCGAAATAATTGGAGTCGTCCCAATCTGATTCGTCGCGTTCTGCGTAAGCTAGATCCATATATTCTTGATGCAAAGCTGAAGCAAAGGGCCAACTTGCAATTTCTAATTCACCGACTTCTTCTAGTTCTACTGTTCCACAGGCTGCCAATACTGGCAAAATCAAACCTAGGGACAGGAATTTTATGGCTTTTTTCATTAGTGTTTTCTCCTGCTGATAAGTGTTTTATTGTGTTTTATTGTATTTATTGGATATTCGCAGACTAAATTGATTAAAGCATTTTTTGATCGTGCATTAGATCTTCTTTAAAAATGATGATACTGCACCATCTTTTAAGTGTATACCCATTTTCTTTTATGTGTATATCCACTATTTATATGGGGGATAATAAGTTAATTGGTTGCTCTTAATTATTGTCCCTAAAAAAGTATATTCATCCTATAAAGGACTATAAATCGGTATTTTACAAAATCAAATACAAACTAGATCATTTATCAGTAAAAAAAATCAATAATTCCGCATAACACGCTTTTTTGTTTCAAATATTTGATTACAATAATATCGCAATAATAATTGAAGAAAGCTTTTCAAAACCTCATGACAAAAAATCGTTTAGCTGTATTTGATTGTGATGGGACACTCGTTGATTCCCAACATTCCATAATTGCGACCATGACAGCAACGTTTAAACATCATGATTTGCCCCCACCTGAACCATCAGATGTACGGCGTGTTATTGGTTTATCTCTTAGTGAAACCATGGCTGTGTTGCTGCCTGGCTCTGGACCAGACCATAATCAGGAAATGGCAGAAACCTATAAACACTTGTTTCATGATAAACGTATTACAGGTGATGTAGCCGAAACGCTATTTGAAGGGGCGAGAGATGTCATTGAAAAATTAACCCATGATGGGTGGTTGTTAGGCGTGGCAACGGGTAAGGCTATGCGCGGACTTAAAGCCACATTGATACCGCATGGTTTGTTAGAACATTTTATCACCCTACAAACAGCCGATATCGCCCTGAGCAAACCAAATCCAGATATGCTTCACCGTGCAATGTCTGAAACAGGGGTTGATGCAGCGGATACTGTGATGATTGGTGATACAACTTTTGATATGGAAATGGCTCAAAATGCTGGCACCAAAAGTATTGGTGTGTCGTGGGGCTACCATGAAAGCGATGAACTCCATAACGCCGGTGCAAAGCACGTCATAGATGATTTTAGCACCTTACCATCAGTCCTTGAAAAATTAACGGAGGTAATGAGATGAGTAAATTAATAAAAATTCTAAGTGGTATTGGACTACTTTTAATAGCTCTCGTCGTTGCTGTGGTTGCAATTTTATCGTCTATGGACTTTAACGAATATCGAACATTAATAGCCGAAAAAGTAAAAGAAGCTACAGGTCGTACCGTCACTATTTCGGGTGATTTGGAATTAAATATATCGCTCTCGCCTTCTATTTCTGTAGATGGCATAACCTTTGGCAATGCAGCCTGGGGCAGTGCTAAAGAAATGGCGACAATTGATACTTTCGCGGCCGAAGTTGATTTACTTCCTCTCATCTCAGGCGATGTTCAGGTCAAACGTGTTGTCCTCAAAGGCGTGAATGTGCTTTTGGAAACAAAAAGTGATGGTACACCAAATTGGGAATTTGATACCGCCGGGTCAGGCTCTGATAGTTCTTCATCCGGCACTTCATCTGACACTTCACCAGGCAGCAGCAAATTGCCAGTGGTTCATACTCTACAAGTACGCGATGTAACCTTGGTTTATAAAGATGGTGTCACGGGTGAGACGCAAAATGTTTCTCTGCCGTTATTTGATGTATCATCATCCGGGGCCAGTTCTCCCCTTGAAATTGCCCTAGAAGCGTCCCTTAACAATGAAACAATTAAAGTTAGCGGACAATTAGGTTCTACGGATACATTAAGCAAAAACAATATGTTCCCAGTTAAACTTAATGTTTTGGCTCTGGGTGCTACCATCAATATAGACGGTACGATATCTTCACCGCGCGAGGCCAAAGGCATCAACATGGGGTTCAATGTTTCGGGTGAAAATCTAGCAACGATCGCGGCACGTGGAATGGCCTTGGGTGGCGATAAAAGCGGTACACCACTGCCAGCAAGATCATTTTCTATTTCGGGTGCATTCCGCGATGGCGATAACGGCAATTTAGCAATTGATGGATTAAAGTTGAAAATTGGTAGCAGTGATATCGGTGGCAATATTGCGATTAATCTATCTGGTAGCGTTCCCTCAATAAGCGCTGACCTTTCTTCTGAGTTGTTTGATACAGCCGATGTTGCCGATGCGTCGCAAGAAAAAACCACAGAACCAACCACAGAACCAACCACAGAACCAACCTCAGGCTCTGGTGGGGCTGATGATGGGCGGGTATTCCCCAGTGATCCATTGGTTTTGGATGGTCTGAACGCAGCAAACGTTGAAATTGACTATTCTGCTAAAAAATTAATAACCCCCGAAGCCACACTGGGTGATGTGCACATTGCCTTGGTACTTGAAGAGGGTAGGTTGGCTGTGTCGCCCTTTGCTGCAACATATTCAGATGGTAAAATCAACGGTAACATCAAACTTGATGGTTCCACGTCCATAGCAAAGCTCGACCTTAATGTGAGCGTGGACAAAATCGACTATGGCAAAATCTATAAAGCTAACGCCGGAGATGATATGGTACGGGGTAAAGCTGATATTATGGTCGATATCAATGGCTCTGGCGGTTCTGTGAGGGCTTTGATGGCGGGGTTGAATGGTAAGCTGCGTATCGTTACGGAAAAAGGTTATATTGATAGCGGTGCTCTGAGCTTTGTGACAGGGCCTTTAACCGCTCTGTTTGAAGGGGAAGACGCTAAAAACCTACGGTGCGCCGTTGTTGATTTTGATATCAAAAAGGGCATGGCAAACAGCAAAGCTACTATTTTTGAAACTGGCGGACTGTCCATCGTTGGCGAAGGCAGTGTTAATCTTCGTGATGAAAATCTCGATCTGCATTTTGACCCAAGGGCTAAAAATACGTCTTTGGCTTCTGCCGCTGAAATTGGCATTGTGGTCTCAGGCACCTTGAAAGAACCATCTTTTGGTCCGGATATGGGTGATTTGGCAAAGGGCGTCGCTTCAGCTGCTGCTGGGGTGGCAACAGGAGGGCTTTCAACCGTCATTGGCATGGTCGTTGGGACAGCTTCAGATGCAGCCGATACCACAGATTATTGTGCTTTAGCCTTAGCAGGTAAACCGTTGAAGGCGGCTGAAAGTACAGAACCTAAATCAACAACATCTTCTAGCTCAAACACCACGCCCCCCTCAGAAACCGCTGTTCCCGCGGTGGCGGAACCGGTTACAAAAGCCATTGATAATGTTTTAGATAATATTTTTGGGAATTAGTCATTGAACGAAGCGAGCAAAGTGAGTACAGGGCGTTTTTTTGAGACCGCTACCATCGACACATCCGGTGATAATTGGGTTATCAACCTCGATGGGCGTCCCGTGCGGACGCCGGCTGGGCATGAGCAGTTAATCCCTGTCCAAGCTTTAGCCGTTGCCATAGCTGATGAGTGGAATAAACAGGGCGATAAAATTGTTCCTGCGACGATGCCACTTTGTGGTCTAATCAATGCTGCCATTGACCGGGTGGCTTTACAAAGAGAGACCTTTATCAACCAAATTGAAGAATTCTCCAAAACTGATCTAGTCTGTTATTGGTCCGAAGAACCACCGATATTAGTAAAACGTCAATTTGATACATGGCAGCCTTTATTAGATTGGATGAAATCGACTTTTAAGGCAGAATTCAATACGTCCTCTAAAATTGTTCATGTTGCTCAACCAGAACAATCAATTTCATTGATTCGGGCAGAAGTCGAAAAGTTAAATGATTTTGAGTTAGGCGCTTTTACAGATATGGCGATGACCTTGGGCTCCGTCATTATTGGATTGGCTTTATTTCATAATCAGTTGACGACCGATCAAGCTTTCAAAGCTGCTTACTTAGATGAGTTATTTCAAATTGAAAAATGGGGCGAAGATTACGAAGCGATGGAGCGTCACAAAAATTTACGTGCCGATCTTGACGCTACTGTTGGATTCTTGACTTTACTGCGCTCAAATTAAATCTTTTAAATGCAATTGCTGCATTGCAGCATAAATTTTTAGATAGTAATATATAGAAAATAAACAGATAGAATTCGTTTTAGGGAGGGATTATTACATCGCCATGCAAGATATTATTCGCCAATTGGAAGAAAAACGGGAACGTGCCAGACTGGGTGGCGGACAGAAAAGAATAGACACCCAACATGCCAAAGGGAAACTTACCGCCCGCGAACGTATTGATATGTTATTCGACAAAGACAGCTTTGAAGAATGGGATATGTTCATGGAACACCGATGCACGGATTTCGGCATGGAAAATGAAAAAATCCCCGGTGATGGTGTGGTTGCGGGTTTTGGGACGATAAACGGGCGACTGGTGTTTGTTTTTTCACAAGACTTTACCGTTCTTGGTGGTTCGTTATCAGCCTCGCATGCACAAAAGATCTGCAAAGTAATGGATCAAGCCATTAAAGTAGGGGCCCCAATAATCGGTTTAAATGATTCAGGTGGTGCCCGCATTCAAGAAGGTATTGATAGCTTGGCGGCTTACGCCGAAGTCTTTCAACGAAATGTGATGGCTTCCGGGGTTGTTCCTCAAATCTCTATGATCATGGGGCCCTGTGCGGGGGGCGCTGTTTATTCTCCCGCCATGACGGATTTCATTTTCATGGTTGAAGACAGCTCGTATATGTTTGTGACGGGACCTGATGTTGTTAAAACAGTTACCCACGAAGAAGTAACCCACGAAGAATTGGGCGGTGCAACAACCCACACAACCAAATCTGGGGTCGCGGATAAATCTTTTGCCAATGATGTGGACGCTTTATTGTTTCTCCGTCGTTTTATGGATTTTCTGCCTTCAAGCAATCAAGAAAAACCACCCGAACGGGAAACTGAAGACCAACCCTCTCGCATGGAAATGTCCCTCGATACATTAATTCCCGACAATCCAAACAAACCTTACGATATGAAAGAACTGATTCGAAAGATCATTGATGAAGGTGACTTCTTTGAAATTCAGCCAAATTACGCTGGAAATATCCTAATCGGTTTTGCCCGTATGGAAGGCTCAACCGTTGGCATTGTTGCAAACCAGCCCATGGTGCTTGCCGGGTGTTTGGATATCAATTCCTCAATCAAGGCCGCGCGTTTTGTTCGGTTCTGTGATTGTTTCAATATACCCATCGTTACGCTGGTTGATGTACCGGGTTTCATGCCGGGAACATCGCAAGAATATGGCGGAATCATTAAACATGGGGCTAAATTATTATATGCCTACGCCGAAGCCACCGTTCCAAAAGTAACAGTTATCACGCGTAAAGCCTATGGTGGAGCCTATGACGTGATGAGCTCTAAACATCTTCGTGGTGATGTAAATTACGCTTGGCCCACCGCAGAAATAGCCGTCATGGGACCAAAAGGGGCGGTTGAAATCATCTTCCGTAAAGATATCGGCGACCAGAAAAAAATCGATGAGCGTACCGAAGAGTACCGTGAACGCTTTGCCAATCCGTTTGTGGCGGGCAGCCGTGGATTTATTGATGATGTCATCATGCCCCACAATACACGCGCCCGGTTGTGTCGCTCGCTTCGAATGTTGAAGAACAAAGAAGATAGCAACCCTTGGAAAAAACACGGCAATATGCCGCTTTAATAAGCACTATATGGTTGGATAAACGATGTTGAAAAAAATTCTTATTGCGAATCGTGGTGAAATTGCCTGTCGCGTTATTAAGTCAGCCCAACAAATGGGCATTAAAACCGTTGCGGTTTATTCCGAAGCCGACAAACAAGCATTACATGTTGAAATGGCTGATGAAGCCGTTTGCATCGGCCCGGCACCATCAAGCGAGAGTTATTTGGTGGTAAAAAATATCATGAAAGCCATCAAGGATACGGGGGCCGATGCGGTCCATCCGGGGTATGGCTTTTTATCGGAAAATGCGGCTTTTGCTAAAAAACTAGCCCGCGAGAAAATAACATTTATTGGCCCTAAACCCCGCGCAATTACAGCTATGGGCGACAAAATAGCCTCAAAGAAATTAGCCGAAGCCGCCGGTGTCAGTACCGTTCCAGGGCACTTGGAAGTCATCAAAAATGCCAAGGACGCTGTTAAAATTGCCAACAAGATTGGCTACCCCGTCATGCTGAAAGCATCAGCAGGGGGTGGCGGAAAAGGCATGCGGGTTGCTTATAACGACGCTGAATGTGCCGATGGGTTTGATCGTGCGACCAGTGAAGCCATCAACAGCTTTGGCGATGATCGCGTTTTTGCAGAAAAATTTATTGAAGAACCACGACACATTGAAATTCAAGTCCTCGCTGACAGTTTTGGTAATACGGTTTATTTGGGCGAACGTGAATGCTCCATCCAGCGCCGTCATCAAAAAGTTATCGAAGAAGCACCGAGTTCCTTCCTGGACGAGGCTACCCGAAAAGCCATGGGTGAACAGGCTGTGGCGCTCGCCAAAGCGGTAAATTATCAATCCGCAGGCACCGTTGAATTCATTGTTGATAAAGATAAGAATTTCTTTTTCCTAGAGATGAATACCCGTTTACAGGTGGAGCATCCCGTGACGGAGTTAATCACCGGGCTTGATTTGGTGGAATTGATGATCCGCATTGCCGCAGGTGAAAAACTGAAGCTTAAACAAGAAGATATAAAGCTTAACGGTTGGGCAATTGAATCGCGGATCTACGCCGAGGATCCTTTTAGAAACTTCCTGCCGTCCATTGGTCGATTGGTCCATTATAAATCCCCCACCAATCCCGAAGGCGAAGGGATCGTCCGGGTGGATACAGGTGTCTATGAAGGCGGTGAAATTTCGATGTATTATGACCCCATGATTGCCAAATTAGTAACGTGGGGAACGGACCGAGCGCATGCCACCCGTCTCATGCAAAAGGCCCTTGATGAATTCTATATCCGGGGTGTTTCGCATAATATTCCGTTCTTATCGGCCTTGATGGTTCACCCAAGGTTTAAAGAAGGCAACATCACCACAAACTTTATTGCAGAAGAATATCCAGATGGATTTCATCCCGGTGATGCAATTCATGATGAACCGTCAATCATTATCGCCGTGGCGGCCTGTATGCATTATGCCTATCAACAACGTGCCGTTACCATCGCTAATCATGTATCAAGCTCCATGGATAAACGCTATAATGATTGGGTTGTTGTTATAGAAGATGATCATCATCCGGTTCATGTTATTCAAAACAATACGGGCTATGAAGTTACAATTGACAATGAAACCATCAATGTCGTTACTCAGTGGAAAAGGGGCGACGTCCTTTTTCATGCGAAGATCGGTGAGGCGGATGTTTGTATGCAGGTTGAATGTAATGATGTCAGTTATTTGATTGATCATGCTGGCGTTCAAGTCAAATTGCATGTTTTGTTCCCGCATGTGGCGTACTTAAATAAATTAATGCCGCATAAATCCCCCCCTGATACATCAAATCTTTTGTTGTCTCCTATGCCCGGTCTATTGATGTCCGTCGCTGTCGAAGAAGGGCAAGAGATCAAAGAGGGCGAAGAGCTTGCCATAATCGAAGCCATGAAGATGGAAAACGTCATGCGAGCCTCCCGTGATTGTACCGTTGGAGCAATTCACGCAACTGCGGGTGATAGCCTAACGGTTGATCAAATTATCATGGACTTTACGTGATCTCATTTATCGAAGGCTTGTTGCTTGGTGCAAGCCTGATCATCGCTATTGGAGCGCAAAACGCCTATGTAATTCGTCAAGGGGTCAAAGGCGAGCATGTATTCGCCGTTGCCGCTGTTTGTGCGCTGGTGGATATTATGTTGATTGCCGTCGGAGCCGCTGGGGTGGGGACGTTAATTGCACAAAGCCCAACGCTACGGATGATTGCCGCGTGGGGTGGGGCGCTATTTTTATTCAGTTTTGGTGTCATTGCCACCCGCGCCGCCTTTCGGGCTCAATCTAACGCTTGGGATGAGGCTGACAATGAAGCCCGCATAACCACAGGTAAATATTCTGGTGTAAAAGGGGCGATGATCACCGCGGCGGGGTTTTCGTTGCTAAACCCCCACGTATATCTTGATACGGTTGTTGTCTTGGGCGGCCTTGCTGCACAATATGATGGTGCGGATAGGGTATTATTTGCCGTCGGTGCCATGAGTGCATCGGTGATTTGGTTTGCCGGTATTGGGTATGGTGCCATAAAAGTTGCCCCGTTTTTCAGAACGACCTTTGGGGCACGAATGTTAGAAGCGACGATTGCCGTAATAATGTTTCTTTTGGCGTTCTTATTATTGAAAGATGTCCTACAATAAAATGAGGGCAATATGACAATTAAAAGTATTCATCTATCGATCACAGGCCGTGTTCAGGGGGTGTGGTATCGTGGCTGGACCAATCAACAAGCAAATGCATTAAACTTAGACGGTTGGGTACGTAATAGGACCGATGGTTCGGTGGAAGCTGTTTTTTCTGGAAATCAAGAGGGCGTTGATAATATGCTCATCCTTTGTTATGACGGACCACCCTCTGCTCGGGTCGATAGCATAATTATAGATACCCTTAGTGAACGACCACCCGCCGGTTTCCACTTAAAGCCAACAGGTTAAAACATGAAAAAGTCACCCTCTAATTCCCTCTCTAATTCCCTTTCTAAATCTCTTCCAAAAAACGCGGATGCCATCATTGTTGGTGGTGGTATCATTGGTTGTTCTACGGCGTATTACTTAGCAAAGCAGGGGATGAGTGTTTTAGTCATGGAGAAAAGTCATATGGTTGGCCATGAACAATCCAGCCGTAATTGGGGTTTTGTTCGTCAATTAGGACGAGACCCAAAAGAAATCCCCCTCATGATGCGATCCAATAAAATTTGGAAAGGTTTTGAGAAAGAATTAGATGCATCCCTTGGTTGGCAGCAAAAAGGGATCCTCGGTATGACCGATGATCCATCGGCTATTCCAGATTATGAAAAATGGAGAAACATAGCGGGCACTTTCGGTCTTAAAACTCAAATACTCGATGGCAAACAAATAACAAAGCTTATGCCCAAGATGACCCGTAAATGGGCCGGGGGTATTTATTTACCAAGTGATGGTAATGCGGACCCTGAAATCACCACAAAAGCCATTGCAGCGGGTGTTGTGGCCCATGGGGGGCACGTAGAGACCAACTGCGCTGTATTGGGCGTCGATGTGGAGGCTGGCAAGGTTACCGGGGTTGTTAGCGAACGGGGGACCGTTAAGGCACCTATTGTTATAACGTCGGCTGGGGCGTGGACATCACGCATTTTAAGCTGGCTAGATATTGAAATGCCGCAAATGCGTATACGGGGCAGTGTTGGTCGTACCATGCCCGTAGAACGGTTAAGTACAATTGCGGCTTGGACACCTTCATTGGGGTTTGTTCAGCGAAAAGATAATTGTTTTACCGTATCGGGCTTAGATATTACCGAACATGATTTATCAATAGAATCTCTGCGATACGCCAAATATTTCTTTAGAGAGTTTTTAGATAATCGAGATTTGATCAGTCTTCACTTTGGTCATCCATTTTTGCTCGATTTAATAGGACGACTTCCGGGTTCTAACGCCATGAAAGACCCCTTACGTCGCGCGCGTATTAGTGAGCCTACGCCCAATACAAAACAAATCGAAAAATGCCTTGAAGAACTGTATAAAACGTTTCCCTCAATCGCCGGAACCCCCCTTAAGAAAGCTTGGGCAGGGCACATAGATGTAACCCCCGACATGTTACCCGTCCTTGATGGTTCATGCGGGCCCGAGGGACTTATCGTAGCATCCGGTTTTAGCGGTCATGGCTTTGGTATTGGACCAGGGGCCGGAGCCACCATTGCCGAGCTTGCCAGTGGTAAAACGCCAAAAATAGATTTAGCTAATTTCAAATTGGATCGTTTTGCCAATGGCGATTGGGATAAACCCTATAATTTGATCTAAGCTATTCTATTACCATCGAGCGCCCCGGTGGGAATGAGATTGAAATGGTTGTGCCTTTTCCCATCTCACTTTTGATGCCAATTTTGCCGCCATGTTTTTCAGCAAATGATTTTGTTAAAGCAAGTCCCAGTCCAATGCCTTTCTCATTTATATTTTTGGTGTCGGTTACTTGACCAAAAGGCATCATAATTGTCTCAAAGCTATCACTTGGGATACCTATTCCCGTATCAGCGACTTCAAATATAATACTACCTTCCTGGTCTGATTTAACGGTTGTATTAATCTTTCCGCCCCTTGGGGTGAATTTAATGGAATTTGACATTAAATTCAGTAACATTTGTCTGGTTAAACGGTTGTCTGCAAAAAGAGCTTTCTTATAGGTTTCAATATTTCTTGTCAGTTCGATGCCCGTATTATCGGCTGAGGGTTTCAGCATCGCTATACAATTATCAATCAAATCTGTGAGATTGATTTTCTCTTCATTTAAATCGAATTTGTTCGCTTCAACTTTTGAAAGATCCAGAATATCACTGATCAAGTTAAGGAGATGGTTACCACTATTGTAAATGTCATTGGCATAATCGCTGTATTTATTATTATTTATGGGGCCAAAGTTCTCATTCACCATGACTTGAGAAAAACCCAAAATGGCATTTAAAGGTGTTCTTAGCTCGTGGCTCATATTGGCTAAGAAGTTTGACTTAGCTTGAGTTGCTTCTCTGAGAACCAGATTAGCTTTCTCTAATGCTTGTTCAGCTTTACGAAGTGATTCCACCTCTGATGTATCTCTGGTGGTTCCACAAAGCCCCGTAAAATC
This sequence comes from uncultured Rhodospirillales bacterium, assembly GCA_965603075.1. Taxonomy (GTDB): domain Bacteria; phylum Pseudomonadota; class Alphaproteobacteria; order Rhodospirillales; family Casp-alpha2; genus JABJOR01. The sequence continues at coordinate 30,272 of CBFDBO010000008.1, forward strand.
ACCCGTGCGAACATCAAAATTTGGAATTGCGCTGACTAATAGATTGTGTTCTCGACCGCTTATATCCTCTAATCTAAAGGGTAAATTTCTGAAGGGTTGCCTAAAATTAGGGATGTATGGATTACCAACTTGATCAATAAAGTTTCCGATATCCGTTATTTTTTTTCCGACCAGTTGAATGGGTAAAAACCCAAGGTCATCTTTAATGCGTTGAGAAACAAATATAATATTGTCATCTTTATCTGTTTCCCAAACCCACTCTGCGACCATGCGCGTTAAATCTTCTAGCCGGGTGAGGGCTTTCGAAGCACGTTCAGATGAATCGCCAGAGATTGAAGGCCAGTGGCGATGCCGCCGGGTTATATTATTCTTCGTCATGGGGATACAGTGTCATTGATTGATGGGAGGATAGCCCCACTATTAATCCAATTTAAGACTACCTTAGAAGCACTCTCAGTGGATATTGTTGTGAAAGTGCTCAACGCCTTTTGTTCGTGATCTTCTTTTTCATACATATTTTCATACATATTTTTACGCGTCTTATTAAATAATAATCCAAATTGCATATAGTTTAACCCGGCAACTTTGCAGGCAATCGCAAGCGGTTCAGAGGAATGATCAAAAAGAATTTTAGAACACATGCCTTCATTTAATTGCGTTGCTTGAGAAAATAACGAAATAAACAAATGGGCTTCGCCATCATTCAATGCTGACATAATCATGTTTGGTGAGACGAGGTTTTCTTCCTTAAGTACATGCGCAAGTTCGGATAATTTATGGGAGTTATTATTTTTTGTGTTCTGAGTCGTATAATCTAATGTTTGTTTCATTAAATCACTTAAAACAGTCTCATCGATATTGTATTGCGCAATAATATAAGTGCGTAACGCATCTGATACCCAAACAAACATTTTCTTCGCCAGCGTATCGGGTAATTCGTCACGGTGGAGAAGGGGTTCTTGGAAACTGTCAAAACGCTTGCTTTGCTCAACCAAGTATTCAATCGAACTTTCTGATATCCTAGCGTTCTTGTTATTCAATAAACTGGTGATGACACCTTCATCACTTTCTTCAATTAAGCTATTTGAGACATCTTCGCTAATATCATGACGTAATGTAATGGCCAGTTGATATTCTTGAGCCCGTAATTTGATGATTTGAATAAGGTCTTCGTCTCTTAAAACCAGGCTGTTGATCAAAATGGGATAGGCCACGTCAATTTCGTCATTGGCTAAATCAATGATCAAATCAGTAGGAGCATCGGGACAAGAAGCCAATTGTAGGGAGAAATTTTTTCTTATGGAGGTTTCTGCATCCTGTATCAGCCCATGCATGATGCCAAACATCTGGGCTCTATCACGATCCGTCAGAACAGTTTTTTGATCATCAAACATATCAATGATGATTTGTGACAATCGATTGCGACTTTCCAAAGATTTATCACGGGCAAGTCCAATCAGATAGCCTGATTCAAGTTCCATCTATGACCTACATTTATCGTACCATTCATGTGTTTTGCACGTTATTATTTGTATAATCATTATATTATTTTTATAGGAAATACAATCAAAAGCATATATATCAATAAATTAGAATACTTTATTAAAGCATTTTTCTAGGGCTAAATCTAATTCAGAAAAAGTAATATCAACGCCTAAATCTTTAAATGATGTGACCCCAAAATCATCAATGCCACAGGGAACGATGCCATCGAAATGATCTAAATCTGGGAATAAGTTTATTGAAATGCCATGAAAGCTGACCCAGTGGCGAATACGAACGCCAATGGCTGCAATTTTTGCTTCTGCGTTACCTTTTTTGACCCAAATTCCAATGCGGTTATCACGGCGTTCACCTTTTATGCCAAATTCAGCGAGGGTTAGAATGATCCACTCTTCAAGTTTGTGAACATATCCACGAACGTCTCCGCCATAGTGACGTAGATCTAACATGACATAGGCTATGCGCTGCCCGGGACCGTGATAGGTGTATCGTCCTCCGCGCCCTGTCTCGAACACATCAAAACGTTCTGAATCAACCAATTCTTTAGGATCAGCACTGGTTCCGGCGGTATAGAGGGCAGGGTGCTCGAGCAACCACACAGATTGTGCGCACGCGCCGGAGCGAATATCGGCTACCCGTTTATCCATAAAGGATAGAGCGTCCGGATAATCAACTGGTGCGGCGCTTTTAATCCATTCAATTGGCTTCATAATGACGAAAATACCTTAAATATAAATTATTATCCACGAAAGAGCTTCCTGACGCTTGATCATCGCGTGACTATTTGCTATCTCCCCATCATCGAAACATCAACTGTTTTGTTTTGACTACCATTATGCGGTCGTGGCGGAATTGGTAGACGCGCAGCGTTGAGGTCGCTGTGGGCGATAAGCCCGTGGAAGTTCGAGTCTTCTCGACCGCACCAAAAATCCCCGCTTCAGGAAACTGAGGCGGGATTTTTTTTGTTTTACAGCAAACACTTAACAGAAATCAACATCCCTTGATCCAATTCTGAGTTTCAAAGTTTGATTGTTTTTTTGATTTGGTAGACGCACAGCGTAACTAACGCTCCGACTGATAATCAATTATTCGATATAGTTATAAGTTATTGAAAGTAAACAAAAATTAATCCATAAGTGGATCGAATTATCTAGCAATGGGGCGTGTGCCACGGATTGTATAGTATTTCAATCAGGTTATACTACTTTTAGACGTTTGAAATATCATGAAGTGAGGCTCTGATGGAAGAAGAAGTAGCAAAGTTTATTGGTAATGCCTTAGCTTATGGTGGTGGCGGAGCAGGTGTTGCGTATCTCCTTTTTAGGTATCTGGGGGCTAGCTGGATTGAGAATAAGTTTTCCATGCAATTAGAGCAATTCAAACACGAGCAAGAAATAGAAATCCAAAGGCTGCGCATCGAAATAGACTCTACGTTAAGTGGAACTATCAAACTTCAAGAGTTTGAGTTTGGAACAATTCCTGAAGCGTGGAGGTTATTAGATAGCGCATTTAACTCAGTGGCAGGACTCGTCAATCCTGCGCAACAATACACAGATCTTGATCGTATGGACGATGATGAGATTGAAGAATTTCTAGAAAGCTGTGAGCTCCTTGAAACACAAAAATCGCAAGTTCGCAACGCTGACAAAAAGGGACATAAATTCATTGAGCTAATATTTCATCATAAACTTCATCATGTGAAAGTGAAGTGCTTAGAACTCAGTATGTACGTTGCCCAAAATGGAATATTTTTCCCAAAAGAAATGAAGGAAAACTTCGAAGAAATCGTAGAAAAGTTACATTCAGCATCCATTGCTAAAGTAATTGACCATGAATCCAAAGATTTCCAATATGGGATTAAGGCATGGAAAGAAGTTTCAGATGAAATCGTGCCATTCCGAAAAGCAATCGAGGATGCTATTTACGAAAGGCTTCACTCACATGGTATGGTCAAAAAATGAAACCCCGCAGCTCATTTGCTGCATATGATCGTTGGGTAGATAGATAATCTAACAACGCTGTGCGAGGACTTGTGCCATGGTTTGTGCCAATTTGTGCCAAATACAAGGCATATGTTCCACCATGTTCCATAAGAAATAGCAGTGTTCTGCCGCAAACGCAGCGTTGAGGTCGCTGTGGGAGATAATCCCGTGGAAGTTCGAGACTTCTCGACCGCATCAAAAATCTCCGCTTCAGGAAACTGATCGGGAAGAGTTGGCTGTTGTCACGGATTGTTAGATTGCCTTAAATCTATTTACACCCATTTTTGGCGCACGTGATTTTTTCATGTGATTCTACCCAGTGACTTGGGTTATCTCTAGTGTTAAAGCCACAACCTGTTTTTCCGCCTTTAGTTCCTTGGTGTACTTCTTTGGTCGGTGTGTGTTTTACAGCCATAATACCCTCCTACAATTATTAATAGCGATTCTAATCAAAAAAATATCTTATACGAGAAAAATTGACGGAGCAAATTTTATCCAAAATTTTAGTTATAGAAAATTGCCGATTTCATTTTAACAGGCTTCATTAAAAAGATATCCCTATGTTAAGTATAACCGAAATATTTCGTGCGCTGTACGGAGCCTTGAGGTCCCGTAGAGTAAAGCTTGAGTATATCCATAGCAGAACAATTTATAAACATTCTATTTTTAATATCTATATTTGTATGTAATGATACTCACGCCCTATAAGTTTCGTTTAGGAATGTTAGTCAAGAATATTAGGAGTAGTGACGATGGATATGAAGAATAACACTGAACAAATAGTACGATCTGATGAGCGACGTGACACGAAGTCTAGTAATCGGCGTATTGGTGAGGATGGTTCAGTTATTGAACTCTTTGAAAAATATGAGGTTGTCGAAGAACGTAACAACATTAGAAGATCACAAAAAGAACGCCGATCTTAACCCAAACCTACCCACCTCTCCCCTTTTTTGCTTTCTCGTGTAACATACGCGGGTTTTTTATATTATTAAACTCTTATAAGTTGTAAAGTTGAATTATTACTTACAAGTAAGGTTGCAATAACTCTACTAATATGAGTATGTTTACAATATAAATATACAATTTGGTTAGTATTGTAGTCATGGGCAGTAAATATAGCATACTATACATAGAGTATGATGCAGAATATATTAATATTACAGAAAATATTCTTCAAAGTATTGGATGTAATATTGATTTTGCTTCAAATTTTTCAGATGGATTAAAACGCCATAAATCCACGCCCTATGATTTGATTATTCTTAACTCGACCCTTCAAGATAGTCCTATTCTTGACGCTATTAATCAATTTTTACAAACAAACCCGACATTACCAATTCTGTTGGTGATGGATGATAATAACGCGAAGGTTGTTGCTGAGGCTTATAAAGCTGGTGTGCAGAATTCATTACAAAAATATCCAACAAATGACTTTTTAGAAATTTTTCCTACTATAATCCATAAATTACTAAATGAATTCAAATATCGTTTAAAGACACGCTTAAAGCTAGAGTCTTTAGAGAGTAAGAATGCCCAATTATCCTATGCGGTAAGGATGGCAAAAGTTGGTATTTGGGAATGGGACGAGATTAAGAATCGACCTACTTATTGTTCCCCTGAATTATTGAATATTACCGATAAAACGGAAGAAGAATTCTTTACGGATAATATAAGCCACTTTGATAAAGCCTCCCATGTTCTTAAAAAAGATCAAGAATCGTATATAGAAGTCGCCAATTCTCGTTTTGAAACGAATGAAGGTTATTCTATTGAATATCGTAAATCGATGGCGAATACAGACATTCGATATTTCCTTGAACGATGTGAAATTGAACTTGATGAAAAAGGAAAGCTGGTTCGTTCTTATGGTATTACCCAAGATATTACAGAATTAAAAGAAACGGAAAGTGCCAAAATAACCTACGAAACACAGCTTGATGCCATCATAAACAATGTTGCCGTTGGCATTATTACGATCAGTAAATATGGTATAATCGAATCTTTCAATTCCGCCGCACAGGATATATTTGGCTATCTAGAAAACGATATTATCGGGTGCAGTGTTTCTGACTTAATCCATCCTGAGAGCCGTGATAAACACGAAGGGTATCTAGCAGACACCTCTGAAAGTGCGCGTGTTATTATGAATAACACGCGGGGTTTAAATGGTTTCCGTAAAGATCAAACTGAGTTCCCTATGGATATCACAATCTCCCCTATGGATTTAAATGGAGAAGATAAGTTTATCGCTATTGTTCGTGATGTCACCCAGCGGGTTCTTGATCAAGAGAAATTATATGAATCCCAAAGGAATTATCAATGGGCTGCCGTGATTGGAAAAACAGGCCACTATATTTGGGATGAGGTCAATAATGTAGGAATTTATTGTTCTGACGAATTAGCCAAGATGTTTAATATCACACCAGAAAAATATATCGAAATTTCAAAAAATCCTAATCAAAAGACCATTTGCATTCACCCCGATGATCGTGAATGGCTCGCAAATTATATGAAGGCGATTGATGAAGAAGGGGATGATATTGATATTGATTATCGTTACCTATTTCAAGACGATAGGGTTATGTATGTCCATAAGTATGGTCAACGGGTTAAAGATGATAACGGGCAAGTCATTAAAACACTGGGTATCATTCATGATATAACAGAAGAAAAAATTGCTCAGTTGGCCTTGGTCGATGCTATGGAAGAAGCGCAGGTCGCCAATCGATCAAAGTCTGAATTTCTTGCCCATATGAGCCATGAATTAAGAACACCCTTGAATGCTATTACCGGGTTTTCGCAAGTAATGATGGGGGAGATGTTCGGTGAATTAGGGCACCCTAAGTACCGTGAATATGCAGCCGATGTTCAAAAATCAGGTCAGCATTTATTGAGCGTTATCAATGATATTCTTGATTTATCTAAAGTGGCTGCTGGGGAGTTTATTATGAACTCATCCACATTTAATATTAAACATGTCATTGATGAATGCGTTCAAATGATACGCAATAAGAAATCAAATGATACGGTGAAAGCAGGGATTAACTTAGAGATTTATCCTATTAATATCTATGGTGATAAACGCATTATGAAACAGATAATATTGAATTTATTATCAAATGCCGTAAAATTCACTCCCCCCGAAGGTCAAATCATTGTATCGACCGAAAAAGATGCTCATCAAAACGCGATTGTTAAAATCATCGATAATGGCGAAGGTATTGCTGATATTGATATGCAAAAAGTCCTTGAACCTTTTGGGCAATCTAAAATAAACGCGCATCATTCCCACGCTGGTACGGGGCTTGGGTTATCTTTAAGTAAAAAATTGATTGAATTACATGACGGAAAATTGGATTTAAAGAGCAAAGTCGGTATGGGGACAACCGTGACCCTAACAATCCCTTCCAATCGAATATCATAAAATTTTATCACTTTAAAAACTGTTTTATTCAATTTTAATTTTTACTGACGCCCGTTTGTCAGGATGGACGTGTCCATGTACCATAGGCATGCACATTGAATAATACTGGCCTTCTTCATGAACTCACATATCAATCACGTCAAAACTGAAAATGAGGACCATGATGTTCAACCCAGTTATAAACTTGGGACGGCGCAAGTCAGTGCCATTATCGCGGCTTTGGATAATGCGGATGTTGAAACCGTTAAAAAGCTATGTGAACCTCTTCACCATGCTGATCTCGCTGATTTAATCGAATGGATGGGCACGGCGCATCGCTTTGCTTTAATTGAAATTCTCGGTGATGATTTCAATGTCGAAGCCCTTTCTGATATCGATGATAATGTCCGAGAAGAAATTATCGAAAAGTGGGGGCATGAAAAAATTGCTCTGGCGGTTACAGAGCTTGATAGCGATGACGCGGTTGATCTCATTACAGATCTGGACGAAAAAGACCAACGTCAGGTTTTGGACGCCATCCCCGCTGAAGATCGCACCTTAATCGAGGAAAGCCTTAAATACCCGGAAGATAGCGCAGGGCGCTTAATGCAACGCGAAGTCGTCACGGTACCCGAATTTTGGGGCGTGGGCGACACCATTGATTTTTTACGGGAGAGTGCTGAGCATGACCCTGAGGCATTGCCAGAAACATTCTTTGATATTTATGTCGTTGACCCAGCCCACAAACCCACCGGGGCCGTAGGCTTAAGTAGAATGTTACGATCGGCACGCCATGTTAATATGAACGATATTATGTGGACCGACTTACACAAGATACCCGTTACGGCCGATAAAGAAGATGTAGCCCATCTGTTTCGACAACGCGATCTTGTATCCGCTCCTGTAATTGATGATTCCGGTCGTCTTGTGGGGGCGATCACGGTAGATGATGTTGTCGACGTTATCGATGACGAACATGAAGAAGACATGATGTTGCTCGCCGGTGTTGGCGAAGATGATCTTTATGACGCCGCCATTGATACAACACGCTCTCGATTTTCGTGGCTATTTGTGAATTTAATCACCGCTGGTTTAGCATCAATCGTTATCGGTTTTTTTGCCGCAACCATAGAACAGATCGTTGCCCTCGCCATTCTAATGCCCATTGTCGCTTCAATGGGTGGAAATGCAGGCACACAATCCCTGACCGTGGCTGTTCGCGGTTTAGCCACCAAAGAACTTAACCCCACAAATGCAATGCGGGTTATTTCCAAAGAAGTGATTGTTGGTTTTATTAATGGCACCTTATTTGCTTTTATCGCCGGAATCGTGACTTGGTTATGGTTTGGCGATGAATTAATCGGTCTCGTAATTGCTATGGCAATGGTTATTAATATGATCGTGGCATCACTTGCGGGTGTCAGCATCCCAATTATGCTAGAACGCGCCAATATTGATCCCGCAATAGCCTCCAGCGTCTTTGTAACAACCGTTACCGATATTATCGGTTTTTTGGCTTTTCTGGGGCTTGCTGCCCTTATTTTGATTTAAAGGAAAAACATCTATGCCTTCCGTCTTTATTACAGGATGCAATCGTGGATTAGGTCTGGAATTCACCAAACAATATTTAGCAGACGGTTGGCGGGTTTTTGCAACATGTCGTGCCCCAGAGCAAGCATCTGAATTAAACGCCCTGAAGGGTGACCTTGCCGTCATCGGTATGGCCGTGGATGAGGATGCATCCATTATGGCTGCTGCATCTAAATTAAAGAATGAAGCTATTGATGTGCTTATTTCAAATGCGGGTGTCATGGGGGAACGCCAAGATTTTGGCAATCTATCCTCTAAATCTTGGGAACAAGCCCTGCGTGTCAATATCATCGCCCCTTTGATGGTTTGTCAGGCATTTGTAGATCATGTGGCACGCGGTGAGCATAAGAAAATAATTACCGTTTCAAGTAAAATGGGCAGCATTGAAGAAAACACATCTGGAGGGCAGTATAGTTATAGGTCCAGCAAGGCCGGGGTTAATGCCGCCATGCGTTCGCTGGCCATTGATTTGGCCCCACAAGGCATTCTTGCGGCCGTCTTGCATCCTGGGTGGGTGCGGACGGACATGGGCGGTCCGAATGGTTTAATCGATCCGCCTGAAAGTATTGCTGGTATGCGTTCGGTTATCGCATCACTTGATAAAAGTATGTCTGGGCTGTTATGGAATTATGACGGTACGCAAATTCCCTGGTAATAAGACGTGATAATAAGAGGTGGTAATAAGACGTGGTAATAAGAACGATAGTGTTATTAGTATGATAAAACGGAAATTTGAAAAATGAATAATTCTGAAGCATCTCCCATCGATTTCTATTTCGATTTTTCCTCTCCCTATGGATATTTTGCTGCGGCTCGAATAGATCAAGTTGTGGCCCCCTTTGATAGAACGGTTACATGGCACCCCATCTTACTGGGTCCAGCCCTTGATAAGACAGGCAATATCCCTTTGATCAATCAACCAGTCAAAAACGACTACACTGAATATGATTGTGCAAGATTGGCCCGGTTTATGACTTTACCATGGTGTCTTAATGGCGAACTACCAGATGGATTTCCAATGTCGACGGTCAAAACCGCCAGAACCTTTTACGCCATCGAGCAATCTTGCGGTGATCAAAACCTCGCAAAAGAATTCGCGATGTTGGCCTATAAGGCCTTTTTCGGTGACGGAAGTAATATCAACACCCATGATGTTATCTCCGGCTTATTAGACCAACTTGATGTGGACACCGATGAAATAATGAGCGCTATTAATGATCCTTCAATCAAAGAGCGATTGCGTAATGAGGTCGAAACGTCCCTTGATAAAGGTGTCTTCGGATCACCATTTGTTATCCTTGATGGAGAGAAATTCTGGGGTTCTGATCGTTTTTGGATGATTAAACGATGGCTCAAGTCAGGTGGATGGTAGTGATAATCGATGATCGTTAATTTGGTAAAAATGTGTGTGGGCATCAATGAGGTTTCAGAATTAGAATACTGGCAAGCCAAACGGGCCGCTGATGCAAAACAAAAAGGCATTCCTTTTACGTTACAGCATGTAACACGTAACACGCCACGAAGGGGGGAGGAAATCCTGGCTGGGGGATCGCTTTATTGGGTAATCAGGCGTTTTATTCAAGTACGACAACGTATTATTGCTCTCGATCCCGTGGTTCGTGAAGACGGAAAGCCTGCCTGTGCGTTAGTCCTTGCCCCCGAACTTGTCAGAACAAAACTGCATCCTCACCGGGCTTTTCAAGGATGGCGATATTTGGAAAGCGATGATGCACCAGCCGATATAACCGGTTCTGACTTTGATGATGAAGAAGCCTTACCCCTTGAAATGGTCGCAGAATTAAAAGGGCTGGGATTATTATAAGAAGCTAAGATTAGCTCATATCTGCATGAAGATTTTTAAGCCATGCCATGTGGCTTTCAACCATTTCAATATCATGGTCGAGCCATGAGACAATGATACCTTCATCACGGGCGTGATGGGTACGAAGCTCAGAAAGTCTGGCCAGTTCGTTTTCAGACAAATCCATCAGGGATAATATTTGTTCGGCTTGTTGCTCAGCCCCAAGCAAATGAAGAAAACGAAACTTAAGAGCAATGATCAGCTTGTTTAATTCTGTTGCACCATGACGAACATTGGCTTGAACCAGAGTTTCAAACTCAGCTCGACCTTCCGTTGTTATGTGCAGTGTCGGATCTTCATCATTGTTATCAGATTTAACAAGTCCCTCATACCGCAGTAATTCAATTGATTGCCCCATAACTTCTAATGAGGGGCCGATGATATGCGAAACGAAATACCGCACTGAGCTTGCAAGTGCGCTATAGCGTGTGGGCTCCGACATCAAAGCACCAAGTGCGCAAAGACGTACGGCCTCTTTTGGGGTCAGGGTGTTATCTGTATACATAAGAATCAAACTCTAACACAAAAATATCCCCATGTCATTAAGCTACGTCATTAAGCTAGGTCATTAAGCTACGTCATTAAGTGCTCAAATTATAATGTTGCCACACTTCCGTAAGGGCGGCGATTAGCTCGTCCATATCTTGATCTGAGTGTAGCGGGGTAGGGGTAAACCTTAATCTCTCTGTGCCGCGTTCCACGGTTGGATAATTAATCGGTTGAACATAAATATTATGAGCGTCTAACAAACGATCAGATAACTCCTTACACAAAACGGCATCACCTATTTGAATAGGGACAATATGGCTCTGCGAATCCATAACAGGAAACCCAGCGGCCCTAAATCGTTTTTTGAGGGTTGCAGCACGTTCTTGATGGGTTACGCGTAAGTTATTGTGACTACGGACATATTTAACACTGGCTAAAGCCGCTGCGGCAACCGCAGGAGGCATTGATGTCGAAAAAATGAACCCCGTTCCATATGAACGGATAAAATCACAAAACTCTGCTGATCCTGCAATGTACCCCCCAACTACGCCAAACCCTTTGGCAAGTGTTCCTTGAATGATGTCTAAACGGTCCATTTGGCTGTCACGTTCTGCGACACCCGCACCGTTTTCGCCGTACAAACCAACCGCATGGACTTCATCAATATAGGTTATCGCGCCATATTTTTGAGCCACATCGCAAATTTCTTTAATCGGGGCAATATCACCGTCCATGGAATAAAGCGATTCAAAGGCTACCAACTTTGGCTGATCTTTATCAAGTTCCGATAGCAACTCCTCAACGTGGGCAACATCATTGTGACGAAAGATCAGGCGTTTAGCTTTAGTGTGGCGAATACCTTCGATCATAGAATTATGATTAAGTTCATCCGATAATATCACACAATCAGGAAGCAGTGAGCCCAAGGTGCTAAGTGTGGTCATGTTTGCAACCCAACCCGAACTAAAGATCAGGGCGGCTTCTTTGCCATGTAGAGAGGCAAGCTCTTCCTCTAGAAGGACATGATAGTGGTTGGTGCCACTGATATTTCGTGTTCCACCAGCCCCAGCGCCACATTTGTTAATGGCATCATGCATAGCCTCTAAAACAGTCGAATTCTGTCCCATGCCAAGATAATCATTTGAACACCAGACTTTAACATCTTGGGTTTTACCATCGCGGTGGTTGGTTGCGAAAGGATAAGAGCCAGCATGCCTTTCCAGATCAGCAAATACACGGTATCGGCCTTCTTCTTTTAATTCATCGATTTTATCATTAAAAAACTTGTTGTAATCCACGACCATTGGCTCCTAGGACGGTGGTTATAGTCATTATAAAATTCAGTCTAAACATACTCATTGATCGTCATAAAGCAATAAAATAGCAATCAAATACCAATGTTAATGAGCATTAAAACGTCTAGATATTGTTTTTTAAACTGAGGGCACAATAATAATATTAACCCATGTTAATTTACTGTTTTTTTTAATACGTTAACGTAGCAGTAATGGTTTATAGATTAAAAATATTGCTATATATGACATAGTTGATGTAAATATCTTCTTATTTTTTTATATATTTGACGTTTATTGAGGACTGAGGCTGGTTAATGGAACTTGATATTGGCGTGAGAGCCGCCTTACCAATTGAAAATCTATTGCGTATGTTACGCTCTGGTATGTTTAGAGATCAGTACAATAGCCTGCTACTGGTAACTCTTGATGCGCTCCCTATTTCTTCAGCTGACAATGAATATCGCACCTCTGTTAATAAAGAAATCAAAACTTATTGTGTACGACATGCAAGCCAAGCATATCAGTTGGCCGAAGATGAATTCGGTTTTTTAGTTAATTTAACGGACGAAAACCAAATCAATATTATTACTGATTTAAAAGTCAGATTGATAAGTATGATCAATGAGGTTTTTCCGGATATTTTTAGCTCAATTGATCAAAGTCGACTTGTTCGAAAAATCGACCTTAATCTCAAACTACCACAAACTATTAAGTTCATAGAACAACGTATAAAAAAGAAGGTCGAAGAAAAGCCAAGTGCAAATGTACAACGCCCTTTGAAGCATTCTGATATTGATATATTAATCACAGCGATGAATAAATTAGGGGCAGATGCATTTTCTAAACAATTTGTAACATCTCAACCGATCGTCTGTATCAACAATAAATATAATGGGGCAATTGCATCTCATGAATATTTTGTTTCCATGGGTAAAGTTAAAGAACATATTTTAACCGAAGTAGATTTTCGGGGCAGTGGTTCTTTATTCAATCATATGACTGTATATTTGGATAAAGTATTCCTTAGTGCTTTTGCTCAGGTTCATAAATTATCAAAGCGGTCTTCGTTAAATCTTAACGTAGAGAGCGTTTTTTCATCTGAATTCCGGAGCTTCGTAAAACAATTAAAATCCAAGAGTCTCTCGGAAATTATTATTGAATTCCGACAGGAAGATATCGTCCATAACTACAGCAATTTTTTACTCGCTCAAGAAATGATCATGGAACATAAGGGCGCAATAACCGTAGATGGCGTGGCACCCGACACAATTGGTTTGGTGAATATGATTAAATTGGGGCCGAGCATGGTTAAGATTTTTTGGCGGGAAGACGCTGAAAAACAACTCAATGAAAACTCCCGAGAAATCAAACAGTTGTTAGAATCTGGCATTAAAGTTGTCTTAGGTCGTGTCGATGATGAAGAGGCCATCACAGTAGGGCGGTCTCTGGGGATTGAATGGTTTCAGGGCTTCTTTATCGATAGTAAGATAAAAAAGCTATAGGTCACTTCAAAACCGATTTAACCGCACCTATTTAATCACACCTGTTTAATCACTTTTACCACCATGATCAGCAGACCATTTAACCGGATCAGCTAGAAATTCGCGCACGCCATCGATTTCTTGCGCCGAAAAGTAATTGCCTTTTTCTGCTTCACTCAGAACTTCATGCCATGTGGTTAAATAATGTAAATTCACCCCCATTGCCTTAAGTTCATCAAGTGCACCAGGGAAAACACCATAATAAAACACAACAAATGCATCACTGCATATGGCGCCGGCGTCACGCAAAGCATTTACAAAAGTAATTTTTGAACCACCATCTGTCGTCAGATCTTCAACAAGTAATGTACGACTACCTTCAATAAGGTTACCTTCAATCTGAGCGTTCCGACCAAATCCTTTGGGTTTCTTGCGAATATATTGCATGGGTTTATTGGTGGCGTCCGCAATCCATGCCGCGTACGGAATACCGGCTGTTTCACCACCCGCCACAGAATCAATATTATCGAAACCAATAGAGTTTTCCAACATCTCAACACCGTATTTTATCATCGCTGAACGTGCTTCTGGGAATGAGATCACCCAACGGCAATCAATATAGACAGGGCTGGCCCAACCAGCGGTTAGCATATAAGGCTCCTGAGGGCGGAAATTCACGGCTTTAATATCGAGAAGATAACGGGCGGTCGTTAATGCGGCTTGCTGATTTTGTTCATGCGACATGGGACATTCTCTTGATCTGTGCAGTTTGTCTCCATTGTTTAAGGGCAAACATACAAAGACACAATTATATATTTCAAAAATTAGTTATTGTTGTCCTCTATTTTTGGTAAACAGAACAAAAGAATAAATAATAAAAGACAAACACCGCTCAACATCCACAATGACGCGGAAAATCCCCCTGTATATTGTGATATTACACCGATGCTGAGGGGGCCTAAAACACCTCCTATTTCGGCAAATGTAAAAAACATCCCTCCGACCAACCCCGTGCGTGTTGGTCCTACTTCTTTTAAATCGAGCAAGATCAGTATCGTCAACGTCATCATTGCGCCTTTAGCGATCCCTTGCATAATAACCGCCAAAGCAATAATCGAAGGATCGGAATATTGTAAAAGCAGCGTCGCGCTCAGGGCTGCTGCAAACAATCCCGCCATTATTTTTACTCTTAATTCTGGTGTTGCTAACCGCGGAATGATCAAAGCCGCAAAAATACCAACAACGGTTGGACCCGAAGCCCAAAATCCGGCGTTTATTTCATCCATCCCGTGGGAAATGAGAATTTCGGGTAACCAGTTATTCAAACCATGACTAAAGAAAAATATGCCTATTCCCATGAGCAAAACAATCATGACCGATGGAATACGCAACAATGTAATGAAGGCCTTGAATTGGGGATCAAGGGGAAGGGCGGCTTGTTGCCTTTCATAGCTTAGAAAGAAATATTGCGAGGTTATCACATACCAAATAAGGCCCGATGATAAAACAATTGCGCTATAACATAACATTACCCAACGCCAATTATCATCCAGTAGCGGCATTAGAAAGCTATGGGTGAGCGATAAACCCGTCATACTACCCAATGCCAACCCAGTCATATAGATACCCATAGCAAGGCCACGCTCTTGACCTTTGAACCAGCCACTGATTAATTTCGGTGCACCAATTGATACAATAGGTCCCCCCAAACCAAAAACACCGACAGCCAAAAACAATGTGAGATGATCTGTGGCCATGGCACGAAGCAATCCAGAAAGCCCGATTAGAATAAATGCCAACAACATGGTGTGACGTGTCCCCATGCGGTGAAGCAAGATACCACACGGTATGGCTGAGCCAATATAAACCAATTGCCACGCGCCCATGACGCTTCCCATTTGTGCATTGTTCATATTTAAATCTGTTGAGATCTGGGAGACCAAAGGTGCCAAAGTAACAATCATCAAACCAAAACTGAAATATGCCAACCAAACCACGCTGAGCACCAGCCATCTGAAGGGGTGATAATATAATTGATCGATCATTTGATCTGAAGCGGGGGTAATTTTTTCGTTCATGAGAGAACTATTATAGAAATAATGAGAAAAAACCAACAATACCAATAAATTAATGCGCTTTGCAGTTGACCCAGAGTGATCATCCACGTTAATTCAGTATATGAGCAAAGATACAAATCAACCAACGCCAACTTCCCCTATTAAAATTTGGGTACTTCTAGATGATCGCGCGGGCAATCGCAGCCAGTGTCTTGGTGTCGCAGACGCCCTCGTATTAGGGAATGGGCTTGAGTATGTAGTCCGTGAAATTGAGTACAATATCTTCTCAGCCCTACCAAATTTTATAAAAGGCGCTACCTTTTTAGGATTAACCTCTGCATCGGGTAAAAATCTTAAATTATCAAGTTATGATCCTACGGATTGGCCGGGTATTGTTATTGCAGCGGGACGGCGGACCGCAAATGCCGCCCGGGCGATTAAACGCCTATCAAAAAACAAGACTAAAATCATACAAATTATGTATCCGGGACCTGCGGGACTTTCGGAATTTGATCTGATCGCTGTTCCCCATCATGACAACCTTGATATAAATATCCAAAAAGCTGGAAATATTCTCTCAATTCCGGGCGCCCCCCATAAAGTGACAGCGGCGTTACTCGATAATGCAGCCTCTGTTTGGCGTGATAAATTAAAACACCTTCCATCACCCAAAATAGCCGTATTTATTGGCGGCTCAACGCGCAAGCGTGAATTCAGCTCAGATATGGCCCATATGTTTGGCCAGCACATTAATCAATTGGCCCTTGATACAGGTGGGTCTTTATTGATCACGACATCTCGGAGAAGTGGTGAGGCGGGGCAAGCTGTTTTATCAAAGATCTCCGCCCCAAACCACGTCTATGAGTGGGGCAATCAAGGGGAAAATCCCTATCACGGATATCTCGCGTTGGCTGATATTATAATAGTGAGTGGCGATTCCGTTTCCATGTGCAGTGAAGCTTGCGCGACCAAAGCACCCGTTTATATTTATGCACCGGATGGTTTTGTCGTCGATAAACACAAACGCCTGCATGATTATTTATACAAAAATGGCTTCGCTCGTCCTTTCGATGCAGCGTCCATAGATTATTCTGAAACGTGGCAACATGAACCTTTAAATGCATCGACAATCATCGCCGATGAAATTAGAAAACGCTTTTTGGTAAAATAATAAATGCTAAAATTCTCCGCCAATATATCAACGATGTTTCATGAACATGAATTTACGGACCGCATATCAGCGGCCACAAGGGCAGGGTTTAAGGCGATCGAGTGCCAATGGCCCTATAGCGTCCCGGCAAAAGCTTTGTTGGGTCATTTAAAGGCATCAAACGCCCCATTGGTTTTACTGAATGCCCCTGCGGGGGATGTATCAAACGGTGATTTAGGTTTAGCGGCGATCCCAGGTCGAGAACAAGAATTCAAAGATAGTCTTAAAATGGCACTTGCCTACGCAGAGGCTCTCAACTGCCCAAATATTCATATTATGTCGGGAAAGTCAGATAAACATCATACTGAACTCTATCTAGAAAATATTAAGTGGGCCGCTGACTTACTTAATCCCTCGGGTCGCAATGTTCTAATTGAGCCGATAAATACAAACGATGTACCGGGCTATTTTATGAATACGGCCAAGCAAGCATTGGATATAATCCAGGAACTCAATCTAGAGAATTTAAAACTGCAATACGATATTTATCACAGTTTTCAAATGAATGAAGATATTCAATCCATTTTAAGTGAAAATTTACACACCATATCCCATATTCAAATCAGTGATTATCCGGGGCGACATGAACCTGGTACGGGTGAAATTGATTATTCAACCCTATTGAAGTTGATTGTTGATTTAGATTATAAGGGTTGGGTTGGTTGTGAGTATTTTCCAAAAGAAGATACCGCTCAAGGTCTTACATGGAGAGACAAATGGTAGATTTAGACAGTTTACAGGCAAAAGTTGCTGCACTAACCAAAGATTATTCAGATAAACTTCCCAATGATCTTGATATTTTCCTTTCCTATGAAACACGGACCCAAACGGAGACTGGTTTAGAGATCATCTCAGAAATACGAAATCACGCTCATAAGATATCGGGTTCCGCAGGGTCCTATGGTTTTATGGCATTAAGCGACGTTGCAACAAAATTAGATGTTGCCGGCAAGGAAGCCATGGACAATGAAGACTTTTCCGATGATACCTTCCATACGTTTAAGATGCTTCTGAGCGATTTAATCGCTGAATTAAAAAGCACTATTGAAAAAGGCTAATCAGTTTTCAGCAAAGGAAGCACGTTACAGGCTTCTAAAACACTCGATACTGTCATAACTGTAAAATTTGGCGCGCTTAATTCTATTGTCTTTTGACGCTCAATTTCGGCTTCTTTAAAGCGTGTGCCAACATGAATGCCGCCGCGCAAACCCGCATTAATACCCGCCTTAACATCATCGGCTTTATCGCCAATGACCCAAGACTTTGCTAAATCGATATTAAAGTGCGTTGACGCTAAATTTAACATGCCCGGATTGGGCTTTCTGAATGGATGATTGTCGAACGTATAGGGGGCAACGCCGTCTTTGTGATAAGGGCAGGCATATACACAATCCCAGTGGGGTTTGATGGGGGGGGTGATGGGAGGATTGAGGAGGGAACTAACGGGGACGGGGGTACTGGAGACCTCCAATTGACGGGCAATTTCATTTTGAACAGCCTCAAGTGTATCCCAATCGAAATACCCACGCCCGACGCCTGATTGATTGGTAATAACAATAACGGGAATGGAAGCTTTGTTTGCCGCAGCAATCATGGTCGCCGCCCCTTCGTGAAGCACGACATCCTCGACTCGGCTTAAATAATTAACATCGACATTAATAACACCATCTCTATCCAAGAAGAGCGCTGGTGTCGGTTTTTTTGAGGCCACCAGAGCGTTAGGGTGTAATGAAATCCAAACACCATTATCATCAATATACGGAAACTTTTGTTCCGGTAGTTGATGTGAAGGGGGGATTTCATTTATCATGATTATTGATACAGTCTAATTTTGTTGCTCAGTTAATTATTATTAATTCAAGGCTATAAACATTCCATGAACGAGTCTTACAATAATACACCAACTTTACCACCAAAGATCGTTGTACAGAACCCCGTATTGCGATGGATATTAATAACCTTTGGTTGGGTATTGGTCGCAATAGGGATAATCGGGGTGTTTATTCCCGTGCTACCAACGACTGTGTTTCTAATTGGGGCCGTATGGGCTTTTACCCGCAGTTCCAGACGGTTCCAGAAATGGCTTTGGTATCATCCAACATTTGGGACGCCCCTGCAGGATTGGTATGCATTTCGTGTCATACCAATCAAAGCCAAAATATTGGCCGTCTTCATGATGATGCTCAGTGTAACAATCATGGTATTTTTCTATCAGGATAATTTATTAATCCCCCTCTATATGACAGGCGCATTTATCCCCATAGCATTATATATCTGTTCGCGGGCAAGTGTGCGTCCCCAATAAGATCAAATAAGATCCAATAAGACGGTTATTGCTGGATTAACTAAAGGCCTGCAGACCCGTTTGCGCGCGTCCAAGAATTAACGCATGCACATCATGGGTACCTTCGTAGGTATTAACGGCTTCTAGATTCATCACGTGCCGGATTACATGGAATTCATCGGAAACCCCGTTACCGCCATGCATATCGCGTGCGACCCGAGCGATATCAAGCGATTTGCCACAGGAATTGCGTTTCACCATAGAGATATTTTCAGGCGGGCAACGTCCCTCGTCCAATAAATGAGCCACGCGCAAGCAAGCTTGTAAGGATATGGTGATTTCGGTCTGCATATCAGCTAATTTCTTTTGAATGAGCTGGGTTGCCGCCAATGGGCGACCAAACTGTTTGCGATCAAGAGTATACTGGCGAGCTGCATGCCAACAATATTCCGCCGCCCCCAATGCTCCCCAAGAAATACCAAAGCGGGCTTTGTTAAGACATCCAAAGGGACCTTTTAAGCCTTTAACGTCTTGGAACATATTTTCTTCCGGTACAAAGACGTTTTCCATAACAATTTCGCCCGTAATGGAAGCGCGCAAACTAAATTTGCCTTCAATTTTGGGGGTGCTCAGACCATCCATGCCGCGTTCTAAGACAAATCCCCGTATGTCACCGTCCAGCATGGCCCACACAATGCAGATATCAGCCACTGGAGAATTCGTAATCCACATTTTGGCACCATTAAGGCGATACCCGCCATCAACCTTCTCAGCGCGCGTTTTCATGGACCCAGGATCGGAGCCCGCGTCAGGTTCCGTTAGTCCGAAACAACCGAGTAATTCACCCGTGGCCAGTCTTGGTAGATACTTCTGGCGCATTTCTTCGGTGCCATAAGCGTATATGGGGTGCATAACAAGCGAGGATTGAACGCTCATTACCGAACGATACCCGGAATCTACACGCTCTACTTCACGAGCAACAAGGCCGTAGCTAACATGATTTACACCGGCGCAACCATATTCTTCGGGGATTGTAGAACCTAACAAACCCAATTCACCCAATTCGTTCACAATCTCACGATCAAACGTTTCATGACGGTTGGCTTCTAGTATACGAGGCATCAGCTTATCTTGGGCATAATCACGTGCGGTATCGCGTACCAGACGTTCTTCTTCGTTTAGTTGGTCTTCTAAAAAGAAAGGGTCATCCCATTGAAAAACTGTTTTCTCGGCCATTGATCAATTAATCCTTATATATCAATTGGTTATATTAAATGGTGCGCTGCAATATTTCTAATCTTGTCACGCATTTAAATGGGATGCAATAATACTTTGTTATTAGGAGGGTGAATTAATTACGTTGGCACACCGTTCCAACGCTCACACAATTCATGATCAATGCCCAAATGATCAATGGCCCGGGCAACACTATGACGCACCAGATCTGTAATCGTTTTAGGTTTATTATAAAAGGCAGGAACCGGTGGCATAATACGCGCGCCAGCGTCAGCCGCCCGGGTCATCAGTTTTAAATGGCCTTTATGGAGAGGTGTCTCCCGTACCATCAAGACCAAAGGGCGGCGTTCTTTTAACATCACATCTGCGGCTCTCACTAATAAATTAGCAGAGAAGCTGTTTGATACAGCAGATAAAGTTTTAATAGAGCAGGGGGCGATTAACATCCCTTGTGTTTTAAAAGAACCGCTGGCAATGGCAGAAGCCATATCCTTATTTGGATAATAATGATCGGCCAGAACCCTGACGTCATCAAGGCTCATATCGGTTTCAATGGTAATGGTTCGGGCACCATTTTCAGAAATAACCAAATGCGTAGGCACCTCTATTTCACGCAACATGCGTAAAGCTTCAATACCGTAGATGGCGCCCGTGGCACCGCTAATACCGACAATTACCGGATCGATTTTGGATTGTGACATGATATAATATTACCTGAATGCGGGTTCGTCAAAGCTTCGAAGTTTACGGGAATGCAAGGCACGGTGAGCAACGCCTTCTCGCATCATATCAATGGCTTCCAAGCATATCTTTAAGTGTTGGCTTACGCTTTCTGAATAAAATGCGTTGGCCATTCCGGGCAATTTAATCTCCCCATGCAATGGTTTATCCGACACACATAATAAAGTTCCGTAAGGTACCCGTAATCTAAATCCATTGGCCGCTATCGTCGCCGATTCCATATCGACCGCAATGGCGCGTGATTGGTTAAAAAACGTTGCTAATTCATCATAACGCAACTCCCAGTCTCGATCATCGGTAGAGACCACCGTGCCTGTGCGAACGCGATGTTTTAGGTCTGACCCTTTGAGGCCCGTTACCTTATCAACAGCCGAGGTCAGGGCAACTTGCACCTCCGCGATGGGAGGAACAGGAACACTGAGCGGTAAATCGTTATCCAACACATGATCCAGTCGCGCGTAAGCGTGGGCAAGCACATAGTCCCCCAAACGCTGTGTATGACGTAACCCGCCACAATGCCCCACCATCAACCAGCAATGAGGCCTGAGGACGGCTATATGATCCGTAATGGTCTTCGCGTTAGAGGGGCCAACCCCGATATTGACCAAGGTCACGCCCATATGGCCATCTTTGACCAAATGATACGCTGGCATCTGAGGTAATTTATCAACGACCGTACCACTTGAGGGAACATCTGTGAGCCGAGGGTTACATTGCACAGCATTACCGGGTTCGACAAAGGACCTGAATTCGTTTCCATTTTCAATTTCATTACGTCCATATTCGACAAATTCGTCTACATAACGTTGGTAATTGGTAAACAAGACAAAGCGTTGGAAGTATTCTGGTTTGGTCCCGGTATAATGACGTAATCGGGATAATGAATAATCAACCCGTTCGGCTGTGAACAATGCTAAAGGCTCAGGGTGTCCTTCAATGGGACGGTGGGTGCCATTGGCGACATCATCATCAATTTTAGCCAAGTCCGGCATATGAAACCGCTGCGCCATATCGGCAAACTGTTCTTGGCGAAGGTCAATGGTCAAGTTTTCCAATGCAAACGTTAAGGGTAGTTGCCGATTTGAAATACCGATCCAGATTGGCACCTTATGATTTTTTAACAACAGCTCAATTTGCTCGAGATAATAACTCTTAAACAATTCAGGGTTGGTTACCGTAACGCCGTAATTACCAATGTCCGATACCGACCCATAGGACAAACTTTCAAGGTCCAATTTCTCGCTGCTCGGCACATCAATCCATATGCAAGGGTAGCGTGCGTCTGCCTTCGTCGAGCTTGGATCCCCCGCAACAAAACGGTCGAAATGTTCTTTGAGTAAACTACGGCAATCTGAATAAATTTCGATCAGACGATCGACGGCTTCTGGGGCGTTATTGAAAGATCGCGCAGCCGTCATAAATGTTATGGGGGGTTGTTTCTTGGTCAAATGAGCACCTTATTATTTTTTTGTTCTTATGGTTAGATACACTATCTTGATTTCAGGCTCTATACTAACCTATTGATCACATCTGTCCACTGTAGGTCCCCTTTAAGGAACAAAATGCGCGTCCTCATAATTTTACCGTTAATAATCTTTCTTTTAGGCCAACCATCGAACGTTAATGGTATGGTTTCATGTGTGGTGGCTATCGAAGGTCCCTTACGTCTATCAAGCGGCATTGCCACAAATACCCTAGAAAACAACGTTCACCTTAAAAGCTGTGAGGGAGGGTGGAGCACTATATCAAATCACACTATCAACAAACCACCTCACGAGCCTCAGCCGAATATGTTACCCGACGGCGACATCACCTTCGGACGCGCAGCAATTGGCAAAGCGTGGTTGTCTGAACCCACGGACCGATACGGTCATGGCATATTAGGCGATGCCATAGAGGCAACCGTCATTAACCTACAATTAGGGGATGGCTCTACCGTTAGATTTAAAGTGGATGGAAACGGGGTTTATGAAGACCGACGTGTGCGGCTGATTGATCTAACCAATGATGGCCAAGAAGAACTGGTCCTCATTCGCAGTGATGGTGATAACGGGGCAGGGCTTGTTGTTTATCATCTGATTAACAATAGTATTAAAGAATTAGCCCGCGCGCCCTCTATAGGACGCCCCAACAGGTGGCTTAACCCTGTTGGGGCTGCGGATTTCAATGGGGACGGAAATGTCGAGATCGCCTATATTGAAACACCACATATCGGCGGTATTCTGCGGGTTTATGGTTTAGATAAAAACACCATGACATTGAAATATTCAGCCCATGGGTTTTCCAATCATCAAATCGGCAGTCGAGTTCTGGATATGTCCGCGGTATTGGATTGGAACGGCGACGGCGTTGCCGATCTGGCTATCCCCGATGCTTCAAGACGGTCTATGCGAATCATCAGCTTTAAAGACGGAATTTTTCAAGAATTAGCTGTAAAATCCTTCCCTTTAGCTATATCCACAAGTGTCTTGGCGAGCGATGATGATAAAAATGGAAAGCCAGAACTCTATTTTGGATTAAGGGATGGTACACTTATCGTCTGGGGTCCATAGTAATTCAAAAACTGTCCCAAATATTTTATAAATGAGAGAGCCTAGAATGCAATTTATTGGTCCTTTGCGTGAACCTTCCCCTTTACGCGATATAATTGAACATCATTACCGAATGGACGAGACAGAAATTGTCGATCTTTTATTAGCAGAGGCTACATTACCGTCATCCACCAATAAAAACATATCAAAACGCGCTTATAGTTTGGTCGAAGAAATTCGCAAACGGGGCAAAGATGCCGGCGGGCTTGATGCTTTTATGCACGAGTATGAACTTTCCAATCAAGAAGGGCTCGTGCTCATGTGTCTCGCCGAGGCCTTGTTGCGCATTCCTGATTCAAAAACGGCCAATATGCTCATCAAAGACAAATTAGGGGATGCGGATTGGGACGCTCACTTAGGACAAAGTGATAGCTTATTCGTCAATGCATCAACATTGGCACTTATGCTTACCGGGCGGGTTGTAACACTAGAACGCTCTCTGACACGCAATATAAAATCATATCTCAATGGTATGATTACCAAAAGCGGTGAACCGATTATTCGACAGGCGATGACCCAGGCCATGAAAATTATTGGTCGTCAATTTGTCATGGGACGCACCATAGAAGAAGCCCTCAAACGGGCGCGTTCTACGGAAGCCGATGGGTACCGTTATTCTTACGATATGTTAGGCGAGGCGGCTATAACGGTCCATGACGCGGATAATTATATGATGGCTTATACAAAGGCCATCGAAGGTGTCGGAAAAGCCAGTGGTGATCGTGATTTGTTTGATAGCCCCGGCATATCGGTTAAATTATCGGCCCTTCATCCACGCTATGAGATTGCTCAATACAATCGCGTTATGGAAGAAGTCGTTCCAAGGTTACTCACCTTGGCTCAACTTGCCAAAGAACATAACATTGGGTTGTGTGTGGACGCAGAAGAAGCGGACCGTTTGGACCTTCAAATGGATGTACTGGAGGTGGTATCATCTGATCCGTCCCTTGTTGGCTGGGATGGCCTCGGTCTGGCTTTGCAAGCCTATCAAAAACGGGCCTTTTTTGTTATCGATTGGCTCAATGATTTGGCAAAGCGACATGACCGTCGATTGATGGTCCGGCTGGTAAAAGGTGCCTATTGGGATACCGAGATCAAACTAGCCCAAGAAGAAGGGCTTGATGGTTATCCCGTATTTACACGAAAAGCCTCAACCGATGTTTCCTATATTGCCTGTGTTAAAAAACTATTTGGATATAATTCAACCATATACCCCCAATTTGCCACCCATAACGCCCACACCCTAGCCACTGTATTGGAGCTTGCGGGAGACAAACACGATTATGAATTCCAATGTCTCCACGGTATGGGAACCCAGCTTTATGATCAGGTTGTAAAATCGCCAACAAATCCCAAACCCTGTCGCATCTACGCTCCCGTAGGCAGTCATGAAGACTTATTGGCGTATCTGGTACGTAGGTTGCTCGAAAACGGCGCCAATTCATCCTTCGTTAATCGCATTGTCGATGAGAGCGCCCCTATTGAAGAGATTATCGCTGACCCTTGGAAACAAGTGGATAGTTTAGCTGAAATTCCACACCCGCGCATTCCCTTACCGGGGGATATCTTTGGGGATAACAGAAGAAATTCAACTGGTTTAGATTTCAGTAACGGCAAGCTTATTCGAAAATTATCTTCTGAGATGCTCGATGTGCCCCAAAGTTGGAAAGCAACACTTAATAGGGGGGGCGGTATAAAACGATCTATTCTCTCGCCTTCTAATCCAGAGGATGTTGTTGGAGAAGTTTACGAAGCATCCCCCCTTGATGTGGAACGTATTATAAAACAAGCCGTTCAATCATTTGAAGATTGGGATAACACCTCGGCTGATGAGCGTGCTTCATGTTTGGAACGAGCGGCTGATCTTTTAGAAACTCATACACCAGAATTGCTGGCTTTGTTGGTCAGAGAAGCAGGGAAATCATTATCAGATTGCATCCCAGAAATACGGGAAGCCGTAGACTTTTGTCGGTATTACGCCCATCAAGCTCGGTTGGATTTCTCAAATCCACAAGAAATGCCCGGACCAACGGGTGAGCTGAACGAAGTATCCTTGCATGGTCGAGGGGTCTTTGCCTGTATCAGTCCTTGGAACTTCCCATTGGCTATTTTCATGGGACAAATTACCGCCGCTTTGGCTGCTGGTAATTCGGTTATTGCAAAACCGGCAGAACAAACACCCCTGATCGCCGCCCGCGCCATCGAAATTTTACATGAAGCCGGCGTACCGATTGACGTGGTTCAGTTATTACCCGGTGATGGCGCAAACGTGGGTAAGCCCTTGGTCGATGATGAACGTATTTGCGGTATCGCCTTTACCGGATCAACGCTGACAGCCAAATTAATCCAACAAGGCTTAGCCGATAGAAAAGGGGCCATTGTTCCTTTCATCGCCGAAACAGGCGGTCAAAACGCCATGATTGTCGATAGCTCTGCCTTACCCGAACAAGTGGTCTCTGATGCGGTATTCTCGGCGTTTCGAAGCGCTGGACAACGCTGTTCAGCCCTACGGGTTTTATTTATTCAAAATGATATCATGGAGGGGGTCTGTGAAATGCTCGCAGGGGCAACAATGGAATTAAAGGTCGGTGATCCAGGATTGCTGGCAAATGATGTTGGTCCTGTGATCGATCAAAAGGCGCTTGATCTGCTAAACGCTCACGCCAAAAGAATGGATAAAGAAGCCCTTAAACTATGCGAAGCCCCTTTAAATCCGGAATGTGATAAAGGGACATATTTCGCCCCTTGTGCGTACCGTATTGAAAGCCTGAACCAGTTAAAAGGCGAAGTATTCGGCCCCATTATACATGTTATTGGTTTTGATGCTAAAAATTTGGATGGCGTGATTGATGATATCAATAATACAGGATATGGACTGACGCTGGGTGTCCATTCTCGTATCGATGATACCATAGAGCATGTTCGCAAACGGGCGCGTGTTGGGAACTTGTATGTAAACCGCAATATGATTGGTGCTGTCGTAGGGGTACAGCCCTTTGGGGGGCAGGGTTTGTCAGGAACAGGACCAAAAGCAGGGGGGCCTCGTTATCTCCACCGGTTCGCCAGCGAACGAACGTGTTCGATTAATACAACGGCCTCTGGTGGCAATACGGCCTTGATGTCCTTGCAGGAAGACTAAGTGCGCGCTATAGACTTCTTATGATTATTAAACCGATCCACCTTTTAATAGTATTGATGGCCTATGCTGTTTCAGCATGTTCAGCACCGCCTTATGTGCTTAATGCCAACGAATTCAATCGCGGTTCAGTGAATTTTGGTCACGAACCAGAAGATATAACCGACGTAACGATTTGCTATCAAAGCAATGGAACCACCCCAGAACAGGTCATGTCTTTAGCGTCAGAACGCTGTCAACAATATGGTAAAAAAGCAGTGTACGACTCACAAAACTATACTATGTGTCCGTTGCTCACCCCTTCTGCTGCGACCTTTATCTGTGAGAAACCAACAGAAAATCCATCTCTCTATAACTTTGAAAGTTTTCAATATTAATAATTAGTTAGATGACTTTTAAAATAATTTAGATTAAGTTAATGTGTCGTAAATTTATAGAAACATTAGGACTGGGGAGAAACTCCATGAAAAAGATAGCAAGAACTGCTGTCGTAATGCTAACGCTGGCAACAACCGCGTGCAGCACACAACCCACCAACGAAGATCTCTTCGGTTGGACGGGTGCAGCAATTGGGGCCGCGGCTGGCGGTTGGCTAGGCTCACAGATTGGGGGCGGCACAGGCAAATTACTTTATACAATAAGTGGCGCAATAATTGGTGGCAGTGCTGGTTATGAAACAGGTCGATCCTTAATGTTCGCCGATCGACCTTCTTACAATAATGCTGTAGCTGAAGCCTTAAGTGGTAGCGGAAAATCTTTGTGGGATAACCCGACAACGGGTACAGGCGGATATATTCGGGCCGGGCAAGCTTACCTAGACGGCAATGGCACTCATTGTCGTAATTTTACTGCGACGGTCGCCTTTAATGATGATGTCCTGAATGGTCCGGGTGCAGCCTGTCGCACTGGAGACGGGGACTGGGTATTGGTTGCGGACGCTTTCCAATAATCGCTCTATTTCTAATTGTTCGTTAATTTATATTGTAATCTTTCGCAGGATTGATACATGATATGCCATGAAAAGCATTATCATAACAATTTTTGGCAGCTACCTTTGTATCATCGTGTTGGTCTATATCTTTCAACGAAATTTGATGTATTCCCCTGGGCAGGAAGTTCTCACACCTCAAGACACAGACGTTCCAGAAATGTCGGTCATTAATTTGACGACCCAAGACGGTTTGGCGATTAACTCTTGGTACGCCCCCCCCCAAACAGACCAAAAACCCGTGGTTTTGATTTATCATGGTAATGCAGGCACCATTGCGGGCAGAGACTTCAAAGCACGTTATTTCCTTGATGCAGGATATGGCGTATTATTGGTCGGTTATAGAGGATATGCCAACAACCCCGGCTCACCCAGTGAAACAGGGTTATATGATGATGCAAGAACAGCCTTTAAACACCTCATAAATCAAGACTTTGCACCTGAGCGTATTGTTTTGTATGGGGAATCATTGGGATGCGCCATAGCCATCCAAATGGCTTATGAAGTTCATCAAGGTCTAATGACCGGTACGCCAGATCAAGTTGCTGGCATAATCTTAGAAGCCCCCTTTACCACCATGGGGGATACAGCAGCGTCCCATTATCCGTGGCTGCCAGCTAACTTACTGGTCAAAGATAAATTCAATTCCATTGATAAAATTCCATCCCTTAAATCCCCCCTTATGATAGTGCATGGATCAAAAGACCGGACGATTGCGCAATCACACGGTAAATTGCTCTTTGACAAAGCAAGCTCACAAAAAGAGGCATTATGGCCCGATCAAGCGGGTCATAATGATTTATTTGATTTTGGAATTGGACCTAAAATCATTAACTGGATGGCAAAAATACTTTAAAATATTTTACCACTAAAAGTATACAAAGCCATCTATACCCCCCGTAAACCTTGACTCTTTATAGTAATATTAATAAAATAAATATTACTATATTTAGGTTGGTTGCCTATAGGGACATTTAAAAACTCCTTATGGATGAACTGACAATCTTTGTATGTAAATTATATATGTAATTTATATATGTGAATTCAGATGGTTAAGTCATCTGATTCAAATAATTGAAGGCTGAGAATGGCTCTTGCGACCAGACCCGTAGCGACATCGGTTTCACCGACCATGACCGCCAGTAGACCTGCGTCTACGGCGCGCGGAGGCTCGCTTGCGGGGGCGGTTAACCCTGTTGATAATACGACGCCTATAAATTTATCAGAAGAAACATTCGCACCCATCGTCAATACGAGAGATCATGATGGAAGGCCTGACAACGGTGACGACACAGATAGACGCAACAACCAAAACGAACGCAGAGGCGGTAATAGTCGTCAGGATACTGCCGTTTTGCCCTCTACTGGAATTGTAGATACCCCGTCAGAAACATTTGCAAAAATTCTTGAAGCCCGTGATGAACCAGCATTTCAAACGACGAGTTCTAATGATTTAGAAATATCTGGCTTCACTTTAAATCTTATCAATCAAGCTGTTTCATTGTATGAATCGCGCGTTAATATCTTAACATATTCTCAAAACATTCGCGGCGAGACCATCAGCCTTACCCTTTAAAGTCTCCTAATTTAAGCCTCTCAATAAATCTATGTTTTCTTGCGCTGTGATCATCATCACAGCGACAAAAGACAAAGGCCTTTATAAATTAAATACTGAACTTTTAATTTGAGGCTTTTTATGTCCATCAATGCGATCTTACCCATTGCTACAAACAGCTTGCGCACTAACGCCAGAGTGATTGCTGATGCGTCGAGTAAAATTGTTGAGCAATCAGTCTTGAGAAAACCTGCTGATACAGAAAATGTTCTCGCAGATCGATCTGACGCTCATCCTGTTAGCGGGCTCTTTAATAATCAGGCCAGTATTATGGGTCATGAGAGTTTCTCAGATCAGGACCTCCTAACACAGACGATCCGCATTAAACATGCAGAAGTCGCCTACAAGGCCAGTGCTTCTTTAATTAGAACCGCCGATGAAATGTCCGA
This sequence comes from uncultured Rhodospirillales bacterium, assembly GCA_965603075.1. Taxonomy (GTDB): domain Bacteria; phylum Pseudomonadota; class Alphaproteobacteria; order Rhodospirillales; family Casp-alpha2; genus JABJOR01. The sequence continues at coordinate 60,126 of CBFDBO010000008.1, forward strand.
AGTCTTACTGGAAGCTATTTCCTAATTCTTCATATATTTAAATTTTTATAATCGACCTTTTTAATTTAAATAATGATCGGGTATAATAAATTGTGTCTGATTCATGAATAAAATAAGGTCCTTTGATAATTATGCCCGCTGACGTAAATTCTGCATTCGATATTGCTTTTTGGTATAGCGAGATGGCCTTGGACGAAAATGTTCCCCTGCAGCCATTAAAGCTTCAACGTTTACTGTTTATTTCACAAGCTTATTACACCGTCGCCTACCCAAAACGAAAACTTATGCCGGCTATTTTTGTTGCCGACGAGCAGGGTCCTGTTGAGCCAAATGTATATATGGCATTTTCTAATGGCCGCCCCGATATGGATGTCGAACTTTTCCTCCCCCAAGATGTGGAAGCTTTTTTACGCAGTATTTGGGGACGTTTTTCACAGTATGACATGGCGCGTCTGGATGAAATAACGAATGAGACATTGGCCTTTAGACAGGCCCATGAGCGTGGCAACAGAAGCGAAATCACCCTTAAATCTATGTGCCAATCTTTTGCTCGAAATGAGACCACCCATGATGTGCGCTCTGTCATTAAACCCAAAATAATGCGCACCCAATCGGGAAAACCCGTTGTTGTTAAGGCTTGGAACCCGGCAGCAAAAAACGCCAACTAAAAAAGCAATACGACTATTTATAGAGATTCTATATCCCTAACGGATAAATTTACAACAGCGAGCAAGCATACTAAAAAATGGTTGTGATAGGGCTGAACGCCTTAATTCTAATGCGGCTAGGACGTGTGCCGTTGATGATTTACTAGAAAACCCGACTGTTGGACGTTTTTTCCTCAGCGGTCAAGAGAGGCATACAAAATGTTCGATTTAAACGGTAAAACAACCATCGTCACGGGCGCAGGACGCGGTCTTGGGGCTTCCATTGCCCTGGGATTTGGCGCTGCGGGTGCCAATGTTGTCTGTGCGGCGCGCACGTTAAGGGAAATTGAGCAAACCGCTGAGGCTATTATTGACAAGGGCGGTAATGCCATTGCAATCGAGCTCGATGCCACGAATCGAGACAGTTGTTCCGCTTTAATGCAGCAGACCTTAAATCACTATGGCACGTTGAATTCAATTGCTATTAATCACGGAATTTCGGATGTTCAGCCAGCTGAAGACATTACTGAACACGCTTGGGACAAAACCATTTCCATCAATCTGACAGGCTGTTTCAATTGCGCACAGGCCGCTGGGCGCGTCATGATTGAACAAGGGCAGGGCGGCTCAATAATCCTAACGTCATCGAATGCGTCTCTGGTTGGTTTTAAAGGTTTAACCAGTTACGGCGCGAGCAAAGGCGGGGTCGATCAATTAGCGAGACAATTGGCCGTTGATTGGGGAGAATATAACATTCGGGTTAATACTATAAATCCGGGATATATGAACCACGCCATGCGAGGTGCCGATGATCGGTATTATACCGATGATCTCAATGAACACATTGAGAGTTCGACCCCCATGAAAAGACGGGGCGAGCCCGAAGAATTAATCGGACCCGCTATATTTCTGGCATCAGATGCCTCGTCTTTTATCACCGGCCACGTTATGCCCGTTGATGGCGGCTATTCGATCTATTAATGATCAAAGAGCGTTCATAGGCTGATAAGATATCGATAAAAATATTTGATCACTATCAAATTGAGTAGAATAGATAAATGTTAAATGAAGACGTACTTTAAAATGCAGGCCGTATATCGATTCTGTAAATTCACCTTAGGAATAATGATCTGTCTTATCACTTTATTTGATAATGTAAGTATTTTGAATGCGCAGGAGGCTGTTTCCGTTGAAGCGCTGACAATTTTAACGCAAAACCGTCGTATAAATATATCCGTAGAAATCGCTGATACAGATGAGGAGCGCGAGGTTGGATTGATGTTCCGAAAGTCTTTGCCACCCTATAGCGGAATGTTATTTAATTATGAAAAACCTAAGAAAGTCGCCATGTGGATGAAAAACACTTTCATTTCTCTCGACATTCTTTTTATAGACAAAAACGGTATCATCTTAAACATAGCTCAAAATACAGTCCCACAATCTCTCACGTCAATTCCTTCCCATGGGGCCGCCCTTGGGGTATTGGAAGTGAAAGCCGGAACAACAAAGGCATTAATGATAGCCCCGGGCGATCAAGTCATTCATGAATTATTTCAAAATGTTATAGAATAAAAGGGTAAATAGGGCGGTTATTATCAACTTTTGAAAAAACTATTTTAAATGTGCTTTTTTAAATCTTGCTAAGGTGAGCAGAAATATTGCGTGGCACACAAAGATAGCGTGCACCCCCCAGATAACATTGTTTAACGCTCAGAGCTGAGACAACCGTGATCTTACTCCTCAACAGGAAGCCCCATTACTTTGGCGTACTGCAACTGGAACTCGTGCACACCCTGTTCGCTTTCACCTCCCGACTCGGCGTCCATGACAAATCGCCCTTGTCTATACCCTTTAGATTTCAGGCCCTGTTGAACCGCATCGCAGATACTTGCGTCTTCAGGCCATAAGACGTTCCACATGTAATTCGTACATTCAGCACCGATACCAACGCCGGTAACCGCCGCGTTAATTGAACCCATGCGCATGGTCTGCGGACCTGACGGGTAATAACGAAAGGAGGAAAAATTTTTTTCCCCCGGTGATATACCGATCTCGTTATTGGGCCACAGATGCCAGAACAATGCCTTCTGAACGGGCTCGGTGGGCGATACAGTGTAGGCTGCGTTATCAAGTTTGTTGACGGGGGCCTGATTTAGGAACCAGCCATCATGGTACTCACGCTTATACTTCTTCATGTCCACCAGATCGACAAATGCCGGATGGGCCGGGGCGCAGTGATAACATTCACGGCAGTTCTCAGCGAGAACCTTCCAGTTTGAAGCGTGATCATCCTGGCCGTCACTGTCCGATCTGGAATGAAAGCTCAGCTCCGGCCACCAAGGCACATGTTCGTTTACGCTATCCACAAACCCGGGCCACGTTTCCTCTATGGTGCTGGCTTCCGGGTCCTGATTAACAAAAACAAAGCCACAGGCTACTTCCAGGCGAATTTCGCGCAGGCTGAATGCCGATGGGTCGAAGTCGGGCAGGGTTTTCGTATACCGTGACGCCTTGAGCGCGCCCGATTTTGTATAAGTCCAGGCGTGGTAGGGACAGATAATGGCATTTTTGACATTGCCCGTACCCGTCAACAGTGTATGGGCCCGGTGCTGACAGACATTATAGAAAGCGCGCAAGACACCATCATCATCGCGAATAACGAAAATTTTTTCCTCAGCAATTTCTGCCGTGACATAGTCACCTGAGTTGGCCAGTTCGCCCTCATGGGCAACAACCTGCCACACGCGATCGAAAATCAACGTTTTCTCTTGCTCATAAACTTCGGGAGAATGGTAGATATATCCCGGCAACGTACGCGACCGGCTGCCGTCTTTTCTCAACGGCTTGAATTCAGAAATGGATGTCATGATTGCTAAAACCTTGGATGATTGTGTGGAGAAATTTTGCGCTATTCTGTAACGGAATCGTTATTCTTTCCGGGGATAATTCGAACTCTCACGGTTCCATTAATGATGCACTAATCTAGGATTGGGGGATCGATCCGGGTCACGAGAATCTCTGTTTTATGCCGGATGGCGCGGTCATCACGTAAAAGTACTTCCCCGGTGTATCTCCGGTATTCTTTACCTTGTATTTCCATCCAGTGGGGTAGTAGGCGCAGTCTCCGGCGACGAGGGTGCGTGAGTGATCTAGGTTAGCAGCATCCTTCCCCCACCAAAGCGTGAATTCACCCTCAAGGATGTAATAAAACTCATCAACCGGGCCATAGTGGTGCAGAGCCGTGCCATCATCTTCATTCTCAAGCCCGAAAACGCAGGTTTCGTCACCTGGTTCCGTGTGGCTTAGGCCGACACTGCACACATCATCAATGTCGTACAGGGGTTTGATGGGAGTGGTAATGTAATGGTCGTCATGGCCGGGCCCGACCATTTTGACATCCTTTTCATTGGTGAACTGTGGCTCGATAAACTTTGCACACATATCGCGTTTCCTTTTTGATAATATTGAAAGTGCTAGGAACTCCCTAGTGTATTTAGAGCTTAAATAAGGTATCAAAAAAAATTCTACTGGGCATAGTATAGGTAATCGGGTGATTGAAGCCAATGTCCGGTTTTGGCTAAAAGCAGACATTCTTAGAGTATAGCAAAAGAGTTAGATGTGTAGCGGAAAACACACAGGAAACGGCGCGCAGCCCGCCTCACCAAGGTCAGCTTTATGGGTTTTTACCACACCCAACCATCACTTCAATCTCGGCTTCATAACCATTTTTGCCTTCAAACTGACCAAGACAATCGTGTACATCCGACCATGCCTTTTGCTGTTCGGCTTCACCAAGTTCAGCCGCTACGGCACGGAAGGCGCCAAAGGCTTGCTGCATCATCTCTAGCGCTTCATCCGCATTAGCAAGGCGTATAGGAGCACGCATAATTTTGGTTTGCACGCCTTCAAGGCCGCAATCATTTAATAGGTTTTCCAAAATGCCATCGCCACCCAGAACGAACAGGCCAGGTTGACCTGGTGCGGGCGGGGCTTTGCCCGCATGATCCAACAGAATTTTCATGGGCTGGGAAAAGTATGGGTTGTTTTGTGGCGTGGTAACAACAACGGCTGAAAAACATGCTCCCGGCTTCAAAACACCACGGATGGATTTAATTGCCTCAGCGGGTGATGGGAAAAGCATTAACCCAAAGCGGCAAATTGCCGCATCAAACGGTGATAATGTTGCATCGAAACTATCCGCGGAGCTTTCAAGTATCTCGACGTTAGCCAGTCCTTCACGCTCGGCACTCCGGCGAACATGGTCTAGCATGGTGGTAGAAATGTCAGATGCAACGACAGTGCCTTGCGGGCCAGCGCGCCTTGCAGCCGTTATTGTTTGGTCGCCAGCACCAGACGCCACATCCAGAACCCTAGATGCGGCCTCAACTCCGGCCATATCCAAAAGTACGTCGGTAACACCTTCAAGGTGAGCTGAAATAGTTTTTTCCCACTTTGCCCAACCGGGTGCTGCCGCCTCCCACGTATTACGAAGCTGCTCGTTTGCTGATGATTCCACCATAATTCTCCCCATTCCCTTTGCTTAATTTAGAAAGAGTTGAATATTAGCATTTGCCCTTAATGTGTGCCAAGAAAATTTAGAATCTTTTGAAATCACAAGCGGTGATTGAACTCGATAGTCCGCTGTTGGCTACGAGCAGACTAAATCAGCAGTCATTGTAAAAACCTTGAGATTATTACCCCATAAGAACGATTGTACTCGCTCTTTTCTACTCCAGATTTAATGTAGAGGCTTTAGTAGAGGATTTTTTTCCAGAAACTTCCATAAAGTTCACATTTTGTGCTTTTTTATGCTTGCTAAGGTGAGCAGAAAACCTTAATAAAACCACCAGTCGGGGTGTGGCGCAGCCTGGTAGCGCACCTGGTTTGGGACCAGGGGGTCGGAGGTTCGAATCCTCTCGCCCCGACCAATTGATCTTCACAGTTCGAGAATGTATAATAGACATCTCGAAAACAATCTATGAGCATCATATAATGAGCAACAAAGTCCGCATCTATCGCCCTTCAAAAAATGTAATGCAATCAGGTCGTGCAAATACACGGGGTTGGGCGCTGCAATTTGAACCATCGAGCTCCAGATCAATTGATCCACTGATGGGTTGGACAGGTTCAGCAGATGTTCAAAGTATGTTGAGATTGCGGTTCGAAACCAAGGAAGAAGCTATTTCTTACGCTGAACGTAAAGGATTAGAATTCCGCGTTGATGAACCGAAAGAACGAAAAATCCAGATAAGGAATTATTCTGATAATTTTTCACCCAATAGACTTTCCTAAGAAAATCACGAATAATTACATTGTAACGGGCGCCCGTAGCTCAGCTGGATAGAGCAACGGACTTCTAATCCGTAGGTCACAGGTTCGAATCCTGTCGGGCGCACCATTTCTCTTAACGTCGGATTGGCTTATCTTGGTCTAAGAAAGAATCGCGTTACGCATGAGCGCGCCATTCTTTTTATTTATAAACTTGCTCCATCGAGCAACATTTCACGAAATACAGCCAAAAATTTCTGATCAAGCTGGGTATTCATATTTATCATGATCTTAAGGGCTTGTTCTGGTGGTACGGGGTCTTTGTATACCCGCCTGTCGGTAATCGCACTGAAGATATCAATAATGGATGCCATGCGGGCAAGCTCGTTCATCTTTCCCCCCTCAATGCCATTAGGATAACCACTACCGTCGACTTTTTCGTGGTGCTGTCCGGCGACAATCATAACGCCTTTGGGAAGATCAGAGGTTTCTTTTAAGAAATCGACAGAACAACATACATGGGATTTCATAATAGTATATTCTTCTTCGGTAAGTTTACCGGGCTTGTTCAGAACTTCGTGGGGAATATGCATTTTTCCAACATCGTGCAGCAAGCCCCCCGTAGAGAGGGTCATCAGTTCATCACCTTTGATGCCTAAGACGTTACCAAACAGACTCAAGAACGTTGCTACTCTTAGAGAGTGCACATAGGTATAGTTATCATGATCCGATACGCCAGCGAGGATTTCCTTATAATTATTATTTTGAACAGCCTCAATTAAAGGGGCGCAACTGTCTCGTACGCTATCATAGGGGATGGGTTCACCATCATGAATAAGATCAGCGATAGAGTTGAACGAGCTTAGGGTGTTTTTTAATGCTTTTTTCTGTGTCGGCTCAATGTCGTCCCACTTCGCTTCGATTGAGGCGTTTACACTGCTTGAAAGAGCGGTGATGAATGTAGAACGGCTAAAGGGTCTTTCAACTAAAAATACTTTATCATAAGACGTCGCTTCAGCAATTATTTCTATGCTTTTTGGTTTAGCTGTAAATACAATTGGTATGTTAGCAAGCTCCGGCGTTTTTCTGATTTTAGCAATCAAAGAAGCACCGCCAAAGGGGGGAAGGATTTCATCAATAATTATGGCCGTTGGCAGTCTGATCACCATACGTTCAGAAATCTCTGATTCGCTTTCAAATAACTCAAACGAATAGAAAGACTTCAAGTTCAGAGCAATTTCATTTCTCTGAACCGACGTCCCGCCAACAATATATGTCAACGTTTTCTTTACGCTATCCTCAAGACCTAACAATTAATTTTTTCCAATGCAAAATTAATATTTCAATATATATATTTATATCTATTCTATAATAATAACTCGATATTAAAAGAAAAAATAATCAATTTATTAAAAAAATTAATAAACAGTAAACTGAACATAATTATTGTATGTGTATGTATAATTAACAAAATAAGCAATTAAGTATTATAAAATTTATTGTTAACGTTAATAACAGCACAAATAAACCATAATTTTATTTAGTTTAGTTGTAATAAATATTGTTTAATTGGATTTTATGAAATTAATATCAAGAAAACATTCAACTATCTTAGTTATATTTTTAGCCTCACCAGCAAGGTTGTCCGTTATTGCTAAACGCTAGAGAGTATAGGTCAATATAATCAACCAGTTGTTTTATTTCTTAACATCTTTCCCCGTGAGAATACAATTGATGAGTTTCGACCAGCCACACTAAATAATGTTGCCAAACATTCAGCCTGATTATAAAAAATGGCATCCAATCACCTGAATAATAGATCAATACATGATTCATTGTGGATTTGGGGGTGGTGAATATCCACCATATAACATTCGCTAAAGTAGCGCACTGAAATCCATCCTCCCAGCCAAATCCTCGAATTTAAGCCTTGCTTGTTCCTGATATAAATACTTCATCATCTAGTATTAATTGTGGTTTTACGATTTCAATTGGATCAAAAAACAGTCTTTGATTCTTATCTGATTCTTTTATTGAAGGTTGAACGATAGAAACAATAATTTATTGGATGAGAGAATATTTATTCAACTGGGTTAACCAGTGTTCCCACACGGTCAAATGTGATCTCGACGCAGTCACCCGGTTTCAAGAATTTAGGCGGATTGAAACCAAGCCCCACACCCACAGATGTACCCGTTGCAATCAGATCCCCTGATTGCAACGTGCGACCTTCTGACAGAGTGACAATCAAAGTTGGTATATCAAAGATTAAATCACTTACGGCCGCGTCCTGTCGAACCTCACCATTTACTTTGGTCAACAAACGAATGTCGGCTACATCGCCAACTTCGTCCGCCGTTACAAGGGCGGGCCCCATTGGGCAAAACCCATCTAGGCTTTTTCCTAAGAACCACTGATTATATTTATGTTGTTGGGTGCGCGAGGTAACATCATTGATAATGGTATAGCCATATACATGCCCCATGGCATCTTGTTTTGAAATATTACGGCCGGGTTTACCGATCACAAAAACAAGCTCCCCCTCATAATCAACAGAAAAGGTGGGGTCCAAATATGAGGGAATCGCTTCATCAGGACCAATGACACAAGAGGGTAACTTGGTGAAAATAATCGGATGTTCTGGGATGGCTGTTTTTGCGGCGGCGTCAAATCCGCTGTTATGGAATTCTTCCGCATGTTCGATGTAATTTTTACCAACACACATGATATTGCGTAAAGGGCGTGGGAAGGGGGCTTTAAGCTTTACCGATGCAAACGGGATAAGACCATCAACAAGCACCCTGTCACAAGCCGCTCTGATTTTTTTGAGCCCTTGGTCCCCCATTGCAACGATCGAATTCATATCATTTGGTAATTCAGGCGCAACTTTAGATAGATCAATTATATAACTTTCATCAGACAATAGAACACCAACAGACTCACAATCTAACAATTCAAATGTTACCAAACGCATATTTAGAAACTCCGGTAATTCTTAGATTAATATTGAATGATTGCATTATAAAGAAGCTTCAATGCAATGAACGATAATATAAATTTCAACCCCCATCGAAATATTTCTTCAGGTAATCTATTTAAAAGTTTCCGTCCCGCATATGTACCAATGAAACCAAAACCAACCATACCAATTAAAAGCGGGATATACGGACCGAACGCAAATCCAAGAAGCCCAAACGAAAATATTTTAAAACTATGCTGACAGAACATGATGGCTGCGTGGGTAGCGACGACTTGTTGACGCTCTTTGCAAGCAGCGGCAATAAACGGAGCAATTATTGGTCCTGTTGCACCAACAAACATAGAAATAAATGAACTGCCAATACCAACACCAAAAAACGTCAGAGCTTTAGGATTACTGGATTGAATTTTGGGAGCCCAAGTTGTGTAAAGTACAAACAAAGCCAAAAACAATTGTAACAGTGGCTTGGGTAAAGTTATCAAGAAATGAGTACCAAGAAGAATACCAATGCTTGAACCCAAAATAAATGCAGGAACAATCGAGAATGAAATGCTGCGTATTAATAAAGATGCACGGCCTAAATTAGACCCAATTTGTATAACACCATGAATGGGTATTAAGACAAAAGGGGGCATCACCAAGGCCATAGAAGCCAACACCAACATACCGCCTCCAAGGCCAATTGAAGCTGATATAAAGCTGGCGGATAATGAAATGCCACACAGGATAAAAAACCACTCTATATTAAGGCCCGTATTGGCAATCAGGAAACTAAATGACATATAAACATGTTCCGGAGCTTTTATTCAAATATTCAAGAAAATAAGTGGATAGTGTTTGCTGAAAACCATAGTTCTATTAAGATTAGAAATAACAAATGTGCTCTATAAATGAAAGTTAATCCTAGAATAATATGTGTCCCGCCCCCGTTTCAAAAGATCAGGATCGTGGTTTTCTAATCCCCATTGGAGGAGCAGAAGACAAAGAAGCCGATCGTAGAATTTTATCAAGGTTCGTTGAGCTTTCCGGATCAGATAAAAGTCATATCGTTGTTATCCCCACTGCCTCTCGTTTAGATGATACAGGTCCCAATTATTTAGGAATTTTTGACGGCTTGGGCGCGGGACAGGTCGATTATTTACCCATCACCAACCGCGAAGATTGTGACAACCCCTCATTCTCTGAAATCCTTGATAGTGCCACAGGTATTTTCATCACAGGCGGCAATCAACTCAGATTATCAACAATCCTTGGTGGAACATTAATTGCGCAGAAAATCAGACGGAGTAACGCCAGCGGCATTCCCGTTGCAGGAACATCAGCGGGTGCCTCTATTATGTCACAACATATGATCGCGGGTGGCAGTGCCAAAAGCTCACCTGCCCAAGACGGTGTCAATCTGGCTCCTGGCTTAGGATTAACAAACATAGCCATTATTGATCAGCATTTCACCGAACGCCACAGATTGGGAAGATTGCTGTCTGCAACAGCGTATAATCCATTTTTACTGGGTATTGGCATCGATGAAGACACAGGCGCTTTCATTGGACCGGATAACATGATGGAAGTCATTGGCAAAGGCAGCGTAACGGTGGTCGATTCAAGTGGGTTAACCTATTCCTCCATGGGGCATGCTGCCCACGGAGAACCGCTAAGTTTATTGGGGTTGAAATTAGACATTCTCAGCGAAGGTTGCAGGTACGATTTAAATGGTCGTCAATCATACGCGCCTGATGGTGTTAATAATGATTCATAAAAATTAATTCCTTTAAGATCTCGAATTACGAGACGGAGACATGCAATAAAAATATAAGGACTGGGAAATGAAAATTATTTCAACGAATGTTTATGTAGGTCCAAACACTTGGGCAAGCTTTCCTGTTATTCGGCATGTAATCGACCTTGGGATTCTCGAAAACTGGCCATCGGTAAAACTAGGTTCTGAATTCATTGATAAGTTAATTGACGCTTTGCCCGGTCTTTCTGAACACGGGTGTTCCTATAAAACCTCTGGCGGGTTTGTTCGCCGTCTCAGAGAAGATGAAGGTACCTGGCTCGGTCATATTATGGAACACTGTGCCTTAGAAATTCAATGTGTCGCGGGCACAGAAGTCTCATTTGGTCGCACCCGTTCCACGGGCACCCCCGGCCAGTACAATATGGTCTACACCTATAAACAACGTGATGTTGGCTTAGAAGCTGGGGAAATGGCCATCAATTTATTGATGCATTTATTACCCGACAATGTCCGCGCCCTCATTGACTATGAATTTGAAGAAGATTTTGATTGGGCCGCTGATTTAGAAAGTTTCATCCGCCGTGCCCAACGAAAAGAATTTGGTCCCAGCACAGGTTCGCTTGTAAAGGCCGCCGAAGAACGAAATATTCCATGGCTGCGTTTAAACGACTACAGTCTGGTCCAATTCGGTCATGGTAAATATCAACAGCGTATCCAAGCGACAATAACCAGTGAGACAAAACAAATTTCCGTTGAAATTGCCTGTGATAAAGACAGCACCCATTCTTTATTAAATGATCTAGGTCTCCCTGTTCCAAAACAATATATGGTCCATTCCGTCCGACAAGCCATCCGCGCGGCCAACCGTATTGGTTATCCCATCGTCGTTAAGCCTTTGGATGCCAACCATGGACGCGGGATTACCATTAACGTGATGGATGATGATGCAACCGAGGCCGCGTTCGAATACGCCCTTGAATATGGTACGGGTCGTACCGTTTTACTGGAAAGTTTGGTGGCGGGGCTCGATCACCGGATGCTTGTGATTAATAATGAATTGGTTGCCGTTGCAAAACGCGTACCCGGTCATGTTATTGGTGACGGTAAAAGTTCCATCGTGGAATTGGTGGATGAAGTCAACAGCGACCCCCGTCGGGGTGTCGGTCACGAAAAGGTTCTAACCAAATTAGAATTTGATAACCAAGCCCGATTATTACTAGAAGAGGCTGGTTATGATGCTGAAACAGTCTTACCAGACGGCGAGCAATTTTTTCTACGCTCCACCGGTAACCTATCAACCGGGGGCACCGCTATTGATGTAACCGATATCGTCCATCCCGATACCCGGGAAATGGCTGTGCGCGCCGTTATGGCGATTGGTCTTGATGTAGGTGGTGTCGATTTTCTAACCCCAGACATCACCAAATCCTATAAAGAAGTCGGTGGTGGCATCGTTGAAGTAAACGCAGCCCCCGGCTTTCGAATGCACATAGCCCCAAGCGAGGGTGAACCCCGCGATGTTTCGGGAAAAGTAATCGATATGCTTTTCAAACCCGGCACGCCGAGCCGGATCCCTATTGCCGCTATCACCGGAACAAACGGCAAGACAACCACGTCACGTATGCTCGCCCATATAATGAAAGCCAATGGAAGAACGGTTGGCATGACATCCACTGATGGTGTTTATATTGATGGAAAACTGAGCGTGAAGGGCGATATGACAGGTCCCAAATCAGCTCAGATTGTATTGCGTGATCCAATCGTTGATTTCGCCGTCATGGAAACGGCCCGCGGTGGTTTGGTGCGAAGCGGATTAGGCTATGAGGCATCCGATGTTGCGGCGTGCTTGAACGTTACATCCGATCACTTGGGCATGGGGGGTGTGGAAACCGTAGAACAACTCGCCGAGGTAAAACGCGTTGTTGTTGAGACCGCCACAAAAGCCGCTATTTTGAATGCTGATGATCTGAATTGTTTACGCATGGCGGATTATGCCAAGGCTGAAACCATCTGTTACATCACCATGGATTCCGACAACATTTTGGTGAAAGAACATATCAGAGCCGGTGGGCGCGCCGTTGTGCGCGAAAAAGGGATGAACGGCGATATGATCACCATTTATGACAATGGCATGCACATACCTGTTTTATGGACGCACCTGATTCCCGCAACTTTAGAAGGCAAAGCGCTGTTTAATGTGCAGAACGCTATGTTTGCAACAGCAATGGCATATTCCTTTGAGGTTGATTTAGAAAACATTCGCAATGGCCTTCGAACCTTTGACACCTCATTCTTCCAGACCCCCGGCAGAATGAATGTATTTGATGAACACCCATTCAGAGTGATTTTGGATTACGGTCATAATCCGGCAGCCTTCAAAGCAATGGGGGAGCTCGCTGATCGATTAGAAGTAACCGGTAAACGAATTTTAGTGGTTTCAGTACCCGGTGATCGCCGCGATGAAGATGCCTATGAAGGCACCGCAATTCTCGCCAAGCATTTTGATCACTTCATTTGTAAAGCCGATGATAATCGACGGGGCAGGGGACAACTAGAAATTCCCGAACTGCTGAAAGATGGTTTCATGAAAGCGGGTATCGATGAGGAAAATATCGAGCTCTTAGGGAATGAACCCCAAGCAATTGATCGCGCCCTTGAAATTGCGGGCGAGGGTGATTTGGTTGTTATCTTTGGTGATAATGCGACCCGAAGCTGGAAACAAATCATCTACTTCAATGAAGAAGAACGATTAAACGCCATTCAAGATGATCAAGATATTGCAGCGAGCAGTGAAGATTTAGAAGAATTTTTATCAGGTAAAGATCGTCTTATTCGCGATGAACGTGGGGTAAGATTAGCCCGGGGTGATATAGAAGACGGTGATTAATAGGTGATTAATATTTGAAAAGCAGAGAGAAAACAAATGGACGCTCCTGTTACATCTTGGGAAGAGATTGAAGAAGCCCTAGAGATTACCGTCCCACAGTCAGATCAACTTGTGTTGGACGAAAGCCGTCGGTTGACCGGACCGGGGCTGTTGTGGCGCTATCCGGGCGCTGTTATTGATATATCGGTAAAGGGATATGAGCTTAGTGATGTTACAAACACTTGGTCGTTAATGGCCCGCCGCATTCTTGACGATATCGGTTGGGGCAAAGAACAGTTTATGGTTCGACATTTCGATGGCGGTGCATCCCTTGCCATTTCCGCCCCCTTAGACGCGCTTTATTCTGCGGTGTTTACCGTTGAGACAATTTGGCACCAAAGTGCGAACGCCTTGCTCAATCAAAAACCGGATGATTATGAGAGCATGGTGAATGATTTACGAAGCGTCATTACCAAAGAGGCTAATCCCGCCCTTATGGCCTTAATGCAATCAGCCTATGATCATGGTGTTGATGCGCTCAGCGATGATGAAGAAGTATCCTTAGGCCACGGAACGGGATCACTGGTTTACTCGGTTCTGGAATGCCCATCCCCCCATGATGTTCCTTGGGATAAATTACACAATATTCCCGTGGCCTTAATTACGGGAACCAATGGTAAAACAACATCTGTGCGCTTGTCATCGGCAATTGCCAAAGCCGCTGGGAAAGTTTCAGGCTTAACATCTACGGATTTTATCAGGGTAGGGGACGATGTTGTTGACCGGGGCGATTATTCTGGCCCAGGCGGTGCGAGGATGTTGCTTCGCGATAAAAGGTTAGAGATTGCCTATTTAGAAGTTGCGCGCGGTGGGATACTGCGGCGTGGTCTTCCTTTACGACAAGCCCAAGCCGCCCTTGTCACCAATGTAGCCGCCGACCATTTGGGCCAGTACGGTATCAATACAGTACCAGAACTGGCCGCTGTGAAACTTGCCGTTCACCGGGCATTGGTAGAAGGCGGTGTTTTAGTTCTCAATGCTGATGATGAATTCATCGCCCATGAAGCCCTGAATATTACGGCCAATATTTGTTGGTTTTCAACTGATGCAAATTCGCCCCTCATTCAATCAGCAAGACAATCTGGTAAGCTTTGTGCTTGGGTGGCGGATGGTTCATTAATTTATTTCGATGGTGTAAATGATCAAATTATAATCTCTATAAACCACATCCCTCTGACGATGAACGGTGCGGCAATTTACAATGTCAGAAACGCCCTTGGGGCTCTGTGTCTGGCGCGCGCGATGGGTATCAACAACCAAGATATCTGCAAAGGGCTAGCTGAATTCAAAAGCAACCCGAAAGATAATCCCGGCCGGTGCAATGAGTTTTCCGTCAAAGGGGCGCGGGTATTTATGGATTTTGCCCATAACCCCCATTCCATTGAAGCCGTGACGTCGGCTTTGGGAAATATTAAAGGCAAACGGCGATTCTTAATGATTGGTCATGCAGGGGACCGTTCTGACCAAGATATCAAAGACCTGACACGTGGTGCATTTTTCTTCAAACCCGATAGAGTTGTTACCTATGAATTACCCGATTATTTACGAGGACGTGAACTAGAAGAAATCACAGACATTATACGCGATGAATGCATTGCTCTTGGTCTGGCACAAGATACTATTCAATACGCCGAGAATACCAGCGCTGGCATATCAAAAATTTTAGACGAAATAGAGGAAGGCGATATTGCGTTGTTATTGGTGCTGTCAGACCGCGACAAAGCCTTTGAGTTACTCGAAGCTGCCATTCGTGTGAATTAACACAAAAACAGAAAAATATTTGTCCCATTAATTGTGACCAGTGAGTAATCACCCCCCTGCTTTATCCCTATGGACACGCATCCTGCGACCCTACGATACCCGCGCGAGCATAAAAGCCTGGCGTAGGCCCGCATCACCGCCACATTAAGGTTGCAAGCAGAAGTTTGATGCTGAAAAACTTGGAGTCTTATTCAATTATCAGGTGTCGAGTTGGTTTGCCTGTTCGCCATGGTTTCCCACATGCTTGATGCAGCCCCAGCCCCTGCTTCAGCATAAATATTGAACACTTCATCTATACCATTTTCTTTCAAGTGTTCTTCTTGATCAGGATAAAGTGCCGTGGCGACAATGGGACCAGAATAGCCGCGTTCACGAAGACGTCTTGCTGCATCAATGTTTGCTGTATGATTGGGCATGGCGAGCAGAATCATGGTTACCTCTTCATGTCCGTCGTCGAGCCGTGTCCAGAACTCAGGATGCGTTGCGTCACCCAATACCACGTCTCGCCCTGCCAAGACATTTTGTTCTACCTCGGTTTCATCCAAATCAATTCCGAGAATTTCACCCTCCGCATGAGGATGCATCTCATCATAAACCGCTTGGCCAACTCTCCCCATGCCAAAAACCAAAATCCGATTACCATCAAGAGATATATCCTCATCCCCTGGGAGGCGGTTTGTGCTTTCAAAAGCCTGTAACAAGTTATGATATTTTGCGTACAGGGTATCGGCGAAGGAGTTTAAGGGGGATGCAATCACAAATGAAACCGATACAGCCAAGGCGATAACAGTTCCCCACTCATGTTGCAGCCAGCCTGAACTAATCGCTACGGCAGCGACGATTAAGCCGAATTCCGAATAATTTCCAAGCACGCTGGCCCCAAGGGTCGCACCACGAGCCCGGAGACGGAATTTCGTCAAAAACAGGAAGAACATGGCGAGCTTGAAAGGTAAAACGACTAAAAGTATCAAAGCGACAACAAAGGTTTCCCACGTTGGAAGACCGGTTAATCCGATCGTCAAGAAAAAGCATACGAGGAATACATCTTTGAAGTTCATGAGGTTTTTTGACAGCTCGTTTGCTCTTGGATGCTGGGCAAATAACACGCCTAAAATGAGCGCACCGAGATCACCTTTCATTCCGACCAATTCAAACAATGCCGCCCCCCCCAAGGCCATGACGAAACCGAAAACAGAAAGAAGTTCCTTATGTCCACTGTTGGCGAGAATAAATCCCAAAAAATACCGACCCGGAATAAGTGCTAGTAATCCAATAGCCCACACCGATGGTAGCTTTCCTGCGGAAACAGCGAGAAAAACCACGGCGGCTATATCTTGCATGACCAACACACCAATCGCCACTTGGCCGTAGCGCGAAACAAGAGCCCCCCGATCTTCCAAAGTTTTAACGGCGAAAACCGTACTTGAGAAAGAAAGGGCAAACGCAATGATGAGGGTCCCGGTTAAGTCTAACTCGCTAAACATCGCGATATTACTTAAGGCCAACCCAAATAACAGAGCCATCGTAATGAGAATAGATCCGGCCATATGAAAAGTTGTTGTTGCCCATATTTCCGGTCGGACCAAAGTACCTATACGCAACTTCAACCCTATGGTGAAAAGCAAAAGCGTTATGCCCAAATCGGCGATTTCCATCAAGAATTGATCGCTCTCGGCACCCAAAAAATGCAAGACAAACCCCGCAACAAGAAAACCTACCATAGGGGGAAGTTTGAATTGCTTGAAAAGCAAGCCGAAGGCGAAGGCAATCGCTATCCATGCAGGGTCACGGTAGTCGATGGAAATAAGAAATTGATCCAACTTTGCCTCCCCTGAATGGCTTTTTTTTAATAGGATCCTATGACCCATTGCACCAAAGTGCACATAAGATCAAATAAAAATAGCGCCCTATTTTTTGCGTGATTGTTGATAAAGTTACCTTAGAGCACTTGGACTAATAATACCGATTTGCCACCTTTTGAAAAGCCAAGAACCTGAGCATTCAGTTTTCGAATTTAGAACTTAATATTTTGGATGAAAGGCAACTGAAGAACTTCCAATAATCCACGCGACCAGCTTTGCCGAGACTGTTTCCCAAAATTATCGAGATATCATTTTACCGTCAAATGATGTATACTAGTGGGTGCTCAAATTGATGATGGAAACCAGCAACAGGATGGTGTCCATCTTCAGTGAAAGGAGGGCGCTATGACCCGAAACATTGAAAGACGTATGGTCGAGGTCAATGGTATCAGTATGGAAATGGCCTTGGCTGAAGCATTGCTAGGTAAAGAAAAAGTAATGGATTATTTTGACCGTCAACGCACAGAGTTGGTTGATCAAATCGAAGATTTAGAGACCCAGAAAATGGAGGCTTTAAATCGGTTTGAAGATCGCAGCAAGATAACCTCTGCACCTAAGAAACACTCAACCACGCCTTCTAGGCTAGCGGGATTAAGGTCGATTTCTAACCTGACTTAACCTCGATTTGCTCTGATGGGTTCTGTTTGCTTTGGACGGCTCAAATATTACAGATGTTTACCCTGATGACGATTCAGGCGATGAGAGATATTGTTGTCATACGCAACATTCTCGGTTGCTATTAACCCGTAGCGGCCACAGCCATTGATAGAATGTCGCCTTCAGAATCTAGCGCTGATATTTAATGAATGGCGTTAATTTGGCGACCTTGTCATATAGCCTGCGCCCTGCCTCATTAAAATCCTGAGTGAGCCAGTAAACCGAAGAACAACCGCGCTTATCGGCTTTTTTATAAACAGCCTCAATTAAAGCCCGCCCGGCGCCTTTACCGCGTACCTGTTGCGCGCTGTAGAGATCAATCAGATAACATCTGGGTTCGGGCTGCCACGTATGAGGGTGAAAAACGTACGTCGTAAAGCCAATTAACTTACCGGTGTCATCTTCGCATACGAGGCAAAAGGGGCCATCATCTTTTGCGTCCATCAGACGGTGCCATGTATTTTCCGTTGTCTCTGATAAGTCTACTTCATAATAATCCTGATACCCCTTCCACAAAGGGTTCCATTCGGCGCGATCTTCCGGTGTAGCTTCTCTTATTTTCACTGATATTCTCTTTTTTCTGACTATAAAAAGAAATTTTAGGCAAAGAACGCATGATGTCAATAATTCAAATGCGTAAGTTTGTTCTGACTAAAAGCAGACCCTAATTTGGCCTGTTTAAATTTTTTGCTTATAACCCGCCTTGGAATAATATACCTTATTTTCTATGTCATTGTTTAACAATAAAAGTAAGAAATTATCTAAGGTAAGAAACCATGAATAAAAGCTGGAAAATATACTGGGTGGTGGTTGCTGTCACGGTTACGAACTACCTTACTATGGTTCTGTGGTCTCTTCCGCTGGTAAGCGAAATGGCAGATGGAGGCGTGCCTTTTGACATGCGCCCGGGAGGCTACTCCTTCGAAGAGGCTCAGGTATTCCTGACATCAATGAATAACGAGGGTCGCGATTTCTATCTCAATACTCAACAGCTTCTAGATTTCTTTTATCCCACTTTATTCGCAATTTCGGTTGCCATTCCCTTGGCCCATTTGTTACCACGGTACTGGGGATGGCCATTGGCGTTGTTAGCTATTGTAGCAGGATGCTTCGATCATCTTGAGAATAGCGCCGTAGCTATAATGCTACGAATTGAGCCAAATTTGGTCACTGAGGCCATGGTTTCATCTGCAAATAGTTGGACATTGGCTAAGTCGATCTCGACCTCTATCGCTTCGATAGCTCTGGTTATAGTTCTTTGCATTAAGGGCATTGTTTGGTTGAAAACACGAAAAAAGGAAGTCGGGCAACCAAATCTTTAGCTTGTCTGATATTGGCTACAAACGGAAGTTCTGGTCAACACCCAATAGCGTCTGCTTAACATGAAAGTTAAAGGCCATCAGGGGGCGCATCAGGCCGGATTAAGACGTTTCATCAGGGAAGCTAACTTCAACGAGTCGCTTCGTAAAAACCTCATAAAAAAAGGGGAGGCCGAAGCCTCCCCAATCTAAGATAAAAATTTCGTAATATTATTGGTAATTACCCCAAGGTAGGGAATGGGTTTTAACGTTGGTGTAACTCTTCATGGCTTCTAGAACGCCCTCTTTATAACCAAGACCAGAATCTTTAATGCCGCCAAAGGGTGACATTTCAATACGGTAGCCCGGTACTTCCCAAACGTTGACGGTACCGGTTTCGATCTGTTCGATACATTTTTGGATGTAATCCCAGTTCTGGGTGCAGATACCCGATGACAAACCGAAGGCCGTTGAGTTGGCAATACGGATGGCATCATCGATATCTTTGATGCGAATGATCGGGATTGGAGGACCGAATGTTTCTTCACGGACCAGATCACAATCATAAGGTACATGATCCAGCACGGTTGGTGAATAAAGGGCGCCTTCACGGATATTTCCGTAGAGCAGCTTGGCCCCTTTATCGATGGCGTCATTGACGCGAGCCTCAAATAATTTGGCAGCCCCTTCGTGAATAACCGTGCCCATTTCAGTCGCCGGGTCCATGGGATCACCATATTTGATCTGTTTGGCGCGTTCTGTGACGAGGGCAGCAAATTCATCAGCCACAGACTCGACGCATAAAATACGTTTAACAGCCGTACAACGTTGGCCTGAATTTTTGGTGGCACCCAGCACAGCCATATCGGCCGCTTTTTTAAGATCCGCATCTTCCATAATAATTAAGGGTGCGTTTCCGCCCAGTTCAAGAACGGTACGGCGATAACCAGCCCGTTCTGCAATCATTTTACCAACAGGGACGCCGCCCGTGAAGGTCACCAGATTAGCATGTTCATTGGTGATCATGGCGTCGCCCATATCTTCGGGTAATCCGGTGATAACAGAGAACATTTCAGGTGGCAGACCAGCGTCATAAAGTACATCAGCCAACATCAAACACGTCAGCGGTGTGAGTTCCGTAGGCTTTAACACCATGCAGTTATTGGTCGCTATCGAGGGGGCGATTTTATGAGAAGGCATGTTCAAGGGATGATTAAACGGTGTGATGGCCGATATTGCGGTCAGGGGATGACGGCTGGTGAAAATCCGGCGCTGTTTACCGTGGGGGGTAATATCGCAAGAATAGCTTTCGCCATCATCAAGAATAGCCAATTGGCCAGCGAGAGTGAACACATCATACGCCCGGCCAACTTCATAGAGCGAGTCTTGTTTACAGATGCCCGCTTCGGCGGTGATGGTATCGGAGATTTCCTCTTTACGTTCAATGAGAATCTCAGCCGTGTTCATAAGAATTTTCTGACGGTCATAACGGGTCAGCGTTGGTTTGTAATCAGCGGCAATCTGGAAGGCCTCGGTGACTTGTGCTTCTGTGGCCCGTGGGGCGGTACCGACGACTTCGCCTGTATAGGGGTTCAAGACTTCGAAGACGCGATCACTATCAACCATTTTCCCAGCAATACGCATGGGTTCATGACGGACGGTAGATTTATTGTTAGTTGATACAGACATAGTGCGATCCTTTTAGGTTAGCTCTGTAGATGATTAAGGGCTATTTCAAAAATATCAAAATTACGAAGCCGGCCTTGTTGGGCGGACTCGATGACGGGGGAGCTGAATAACAGGGGGACGCGTTGTTCAGAAAGTCCACCATGAGAACGCAACGGAACATCAAGACCGGAGAGATCATGACGCTCCGGCGCGGTGCCGATAGCTGTATCTTTCTTTGATATTACAACAATATCGCCGACCAATTCAGGGGGCAGTTCAAAACGCGCGCAAGCCTCCTCATTGGTTAAGGCAACCTCAACGCCCTCAATGGCTTCAATCTTAGAACATAACGCCGCCAAATCTTCACCCGCTGGCAGATATACCGTTCCATACCCCCCTAGGGCACCGTGATGCACGACATACGGATCTGTTATGGGCAAAATCACGCGCGCGGCGCCCGCGTCCATCCAGTCATCAAGAACTTCCTGTAGGTAGATGACTTTGGGCTGACTGTCGGATGTATGATGTTTGGCGCTCATGCCGTGATCCGCGGTGATGGCAATGGTTGCCCCCAGATCAACAAGCTGGGACCAATACCCATCCATCATGGCATAAAAGCTATTTGCCCCGTCTGATCCCGGCGCAAATTTATGTTGAATATAGTCCGTGGTCGATAAGTACATAAGATCAGGTCGTTCGCTTTCTAGCAATTTAACCCCGGCTGCGAAAATAAATTCCGAAAGATCGGCACTGTAAACCGATGGTAAAGGTTTACCGACCATTTCCAGCACACCTTCAATGCCGTGGGTCGCGAGGGTAGCCTCATCACATTTTTCTGACGAAAAACTGATGGCGCGACCGCTGGTAAAATCAAGGCCTTTGCCCAATAACGTCCGTAGTTTGTCCTTGGCGGTCACCACAGCAACTGTGGCCCCCGCATCATGGAAGGATTTAAAGATGGTATCGGTACGTAGATATTTAGGGTCATTCATCATGACCTCTTCGCCCGTATCCGGGTCCAGAATGAAATTACCACAAATGCCATGCACGGCGGGGGGACAGCCTGTCACAATGGAAAGGTTATTGGGATTGGTAAAAGACGGGACCACACAATCAGCCCGTAGATCAGAACCATTCGCCAACATTTTTGCCGTAAAAGGCATGACGCCCGCTTTAATGGCTTCTTCAATATAGTCAGGCTCAGAGCCATCGACGCAAATAACCACAAGGGGGTTTTTAGGCCAAGCATATGTACGGTCATTGATGGAAAGAGAGGTCGGATTCTCACTCATAAATGTATTCCTTCTTTAAGGTAGGACAACTCACAGGCCTTACGCCGCGCCTGATGAGACACCCATTTCATCCAAAATTGTTTTGATGATAGCCAAAACACCCCGCATCTGTTCTTCACCTACATTTCCAATACACCCGATACGGAAACTAGGGGCGACCGTCAGCTTACCGGGATAGATGATATAACCGCGATCTTTCAAATTGTCATAAAATTTATCAAAATCGAAAGCCGGATCGGCGGGCATTTTAAAGGTAACAATAATCGGTGCTTGTAGATTATCGGATAATAACGTCTCGAAACCTAAAGCACGCATGCCTTCGGTCAAAATGCGGCGGTTATTATCATAGCGTTTATAACGACCCGGTTGACCGCCCGCTGCTTCATATTGTGTGATGGCGCTGTAAAAAGAAGCGATCACGTGTATAGGGGGGGTGAAACGCCATTGTTTATTGGCTTCCATAGCCTTCCATTGTTCATAAAGATCAAGACTTAATGAATGGGAATTACCCTGACATTCTTCCAATACTGTTTCGCGGATAATCGCAAACCCTAGTCCCGGAACACCTTCTAAACATTTATTTGATGACGCCATAATCGCGTCGAACTTAATATCCTTAGCGGTGATAGGCAGGGCGCCAAAAGCGCTCATGCTATCGATAATCAGGCTACGCTCCAAGCGATCAACGATTGCCGCAACATCACCGATCGGATTCAAAATGCCCGATGTGGTTTCGCAGTGGATAACACAGACATGAGAAATAGAGGCATCACGAATAAGGGTTTCTTCTAAGGCATCAAGATCAACGGGGGTATCTTCTGGAGTTTCAATGGTTATATAGTTGCGATTTGCATAATCAAGAATTTTGGCCATACGGACACCGTACGCGCCATTGATCAAAATAAGTGCCTTACCGTCGCGGGGGATTAGGGTGCAGAGTGCTGCTTCGACTGTAAATGTGCCACTCCCTTGCAGGGGAACACACACGTGCGTTCCTTCACCACCAGCAATGCGAACAAGAGACGCGCGCATTTTGGCATTCATCTCAATGAATGAGGCATCGCGCGAGCCCCAATCATGAAGCATGGCTTCTTTGGTTTGCATAGTTGTGGTGAGCGGGCCCGGGGTTAATAACCATGGATCTTGCGTCATATGGATTGCTCCTATTTGCATCAATTATTGTAAGGTGTCATTCATGTTGACGCACTATCGGTCATGATCGGTCATAAAGCCACATAAAAATACATTGTCCAATAAAAATTATTTTCATGTTTGTTCTGCTAAAATAGCATCCTCAATAATGCTAAACGCATGATCTATATTACTTTTTGACGTTATGAGGGGCGGATATAAAGTTAAAACATTGCCCATGCTGTTTTTAAAACTCAGTCCATTTTCCAGACAACGATAAAGAATTCTATCAGCCAGAGCCGGATCAGGTGATTTATCCGACTTGCTGGTAACCATTTCAATGCCCATAACCAAACCGATTCCGCGTACATCACCGATCGTTTCATGACGATCTTTCAGGGCGTGAAGGCGATCGAGAGCGTACGCACCAACTATCGCTGCATTTTCGACCAAATTTTCTTCTTCAATAATTTGAATGGTTGTAAGGGCTGCCCTTGAGGTTACAGGGTTTTTCTCATGGGTATAATGACCGATGGATTTATCGCCCGCGATGTCTAAGTCTGGATGGGCGATCATGGCGGCAATGGGCAATATCCCCCCGCCGAGCGCCTTGCCACAGACCAGAATATCCGGTGTCGCATCAAAATGTTCACAAGAAAACATCTTGCCCGTTTTACCTAAACCATTGGGGATTTCATCGAAGATTAAAACAGCGCCGGCCTTATGACAGGCCTGCCTTACTTGTTTCCAAAATCCAGGCGGTGGAATATAGGGAACGGCGCGAACGGGTTCGGCGATAACGGCGGCAACATCACCTTCTTTCTCAAGCACATAATCGATCATATTGGCACATGCTAAACCACATACTTCAAAGTTAGACTTACCATCACGGTCTTCATGTCCGTAAGGGCACCGGTAACAGGCAAAAGGGGCGACATGTTCTGTTCCGGGCAGGAGGGGACCAATAGGATGGCCGCGAAACAACTCTTCACCGCCCACACTGGTTCCACCAAAACCGGCACCGTGAAAACTGTCCCAAAACGATATGGTCTTATGTCGTCCGGTTGCCATACGCGCCAGTTTCAAGGCCATTTCAATAGCGTCAGAACCACCGGTCGACAATAAAACGCGGCTTAAATCACCCGGCGTGATCTCCCCCAATTTACGGGCCAGTTCTACGGCAGGATCACTGGTAAAACGCCTCGGGGTAAAGGGAAGGTCATCCATCTGTTTCTTAATGGCTTTAATAAGCCTTGGATGTCCGTACCCGATATGATGGACGTTATTACCATGGAAATCCATATAACGACGACCATCGGTATCTTCTAACCAAAGCCCTTCGGCTTTTTTAATGGCAGAGAGGCAGGGGGTGGACAGGGATTGTTTTAGGAAAACCTCGGCGTCATCGGCCAGAAGTTTTTTGGTAGCGGGATCGGTTTGTTTTTCATGCCATTTTACACGGTTAGGGCTTAGATTATTATCCCCTTCGCCTTGTGAAGAAACAAAACCGTCTACATCAACCGCCATGATTTTTCTCTTTTGTAAGGTTAATTATAAATTTTTAATTGTTGTATCGGTCAAAATTCCACATAATAACAACTAAAGCCACATAAATTTATGATTGTTATGAGGCATTAACGAGATACTTAAAAAATATTTAGGGATAACCATGGAACGAACGAGCATTCTAGCGGAAGAACGTCGTGATTTAATATTAGAGATGTTGGATCAACGCGGCTCTGTATCGGTTAGTGAGTTACACCGGCGGTTAAAAGTGTCACGTGAAACAATCAGACGGGACATAACCAAACTTTCTGATGAAGATAAATTACGAAAAACCCACGGTGGGGCGCTATCCAAAGATTCCTCTGAACCGGCGCTTTCTGAGCGTTTAGAGGTCAACATAGAGGGGAAACAAGCAATCGGGGCCATGGCGGCCGAGATGATCCCGGACGGCAGCTCGGTTATTATTGATAGTGGCTCAACGACACTGTGTTTGGCCGAATCCCTCGTAAACCATACGGAACTATTGGTTTATACCAATGACTTACAGATTGCGTCGCTGTTGCTCGGTCGCAATGGTCATCGGGTGTTTTTCCTCGGTGGAGAATTAGGCTCTACCGATGGGGCAGCCTTTGGTTCTGACACGGTTTATATGTTGGATAATTATTTTACAGATTTTGCCTTTATTGGTGTCAGTGCCATGTCATCCCATCCTTGGATTTCCGATTATACACGCTCGGCTGCCGATCTTCATCGGATGATGGTCTCGCACTCAAAAAATGCTGTATTGCTGGCTGATCATACCAAATTCAATCGAGTTGCCCCGGTGCGACTGTCGAATGCCGATCGTGCGTCAATGGTCATTACGGACAGAGACCCCGGCGATGCCATTAAAAAAGTCATTACCGACCTAAACGTTGAAATGAGAATGGCGTGAATATGAACGATGTGAACTTAGAAAACGACTTGATTGAAGACGTTTTGCATAAAGAATAACCCGACAAAACAAATTATGCAGGCAATTATAGGGGTTAACACCCAACCCACAGTTATATTGCCGACCACTTTCCATTGGATATCGCGTCCCCCCCGAAGCATAGCAATGCCTAGCACCGCCCCGACAACGGCCTGAGAGCTTGATACGGGCACCAAGGGAATGGTTGGCAGTCCGTGCGAAGCGAGAAAGCTTTCTAGCCCCCTTGAAGCGAATAAAAACAACACGATTGAATGAGACATAACCGCCACCCACGCCCCGATTGGCGATAGCGGCATCATACCGCGACCAATGGTCATCATAACCCGCTTTGAATACGTGATGACACCAACAGCGATAGCAAGGGCGCCCACAAGGAATAGCTGTTGGATGGATGTTAATGTAAACAATCCGCCGACAGAAAAATCCGTAAAGGGCGACGAGGGGACAAAGACCCCGACCACGTTACCAATATTATTGGCCCCAAGACTATAGGCTCCGAACGCCCCAGCGACGATAAGCCCTAAACGGGTATAGGCATCGGTAGATAACAGGTGAATATTAGCTTTGCGCACGATTGCCGTGACCGTTTTGAACAAGAATGCCGATATAATAGCCGCCAGAATAGGGCAAATGATCCATGTGCTAACGATTTTGGTTAAGGATGCCTGGTCCGTTTCTGTATTTGTGAATAAGTTCCAGCCTATAATGGCCCCAACAATAGCCTGTGTCGTTGATACGGCAATTCCCGCTTTGGTCATAAGGTAGACGGAAAACCCAGCGGCTAATGCCGCCATAAACGCCCCAGGAAGGGCAGAAATGGCCCCAAGCTTACCGAGAGTCGATGCGGCACCAGAACCACTTACAACGGCGCCAATAACAACAAAGACGCTACAAATAATGGCAGCGGTCGAAAACTTAACCATGCGGGAGCCAACAGCCGTACCAAATACATTGGCAGCATCATTAGCCCCTAGCGCCCAGCCCAGAAAAAGCCCGCTTGTCAGAAAAATTAGTATTGATACTTCCACTGTATAACCTCGTCACACAGTGCGTTTGATAATATAAATTGCCAATCGATCGGCGACATCTTCAGAAAGATCAGCAATATTATCGATATGTTCTACAAAGTTCCGGACATGGGCTTTTTGCGCGAGCTCCATATTAGAACTGAAAATTGCCCGTTTGAGCTTGGTACTGATTTTATCGGTTTCTTTCTCATAAAACATTACTTTGTGGTTGTGATGGTTTGCATCTTCCACATTAACGAAAAAAGCGCGAGAAGCGATAATCAGATGTTCAACTGCCAAAACAGACATTTCTGTTAGCACTTTGAAATCCGAATGATATTCTTCATGAATATCTGGGGTCTCAATTGAGAAATTCCAAAGCGCGCCTTCTAGGGTATTCAAAATACTATCTAAGTTCTCGATGAGACCTAAGACATCCCCACGGCTTTCAGGTATTAACGTATGGGCGTAAAGTTGGCGTTCTATATTACGACGTAAGTTATCAGCTTCACTCTCAAGGCTATTTACATGCTGCAATTTTTCATTGAAGTCATTGGATGCCCCTTCATGAAGATAGATTTCAATCGCGTGCTTAAAAATCAGAGACGCCGTCGAGATTTTATTGAGAAAATCGTCAATCTCTCCTTCAAGAGATTTTGTTTTCCCGAAAATACGAATATTTTTGCTGAATTCCATAGGATTTTTCGTCTTTTGTTTTAATGATTATATAGGAGGAATTATTGACTGAGGAATAAACCACAAAAAGCCACACTAGACAACAATATTCCACAATTTGGTTTCTTCAATAGGATGAACTTACGTTAAACATCAATCTGATCGACAAATTGAGCATGTTCTTGAATATAGGCGAAACGCTTTTCAGGCTTTTTACCCATGAGGGTTTCTACAAGCTGTCCAGTATCGCGAAAGTCTCGGATATCTTGCGCTTCGTTCCCCATAGGAACAGTAACCCTGATCATGGTTCTTTTCTTTGGGTCCATGGTGGTTTCTTTAAGTTGCTGAGGCGGCATTTCACCGAGACCTTTAAAGCGACTTATTTCGATCTTACCGCGTCCTGCAAACTCAGTTTCCATTAACTCATCTTTATGCTCATCGTCACGAGCATAAATCATTTTGGCCCCTTGAGTGATCCTATAGAGCGGGGGCATGGCAATAAATAAGTTACCATTTTCAATGAGTTTTGGCATTTCTTTAAAGAAGAAGGTTATGAGCAATGCAGCGATATGAGCACCATCAACATCCGCATCCGTCATGATAACGACTTTCTCATAGCGCAATTTATCAACATCAAGACTTGGGCCAATACCGCAGCCTAAGGCCTCTACTAAGTCTTTGAGTTCTTGATTGGCCATCATTTTATCGCGGGTCGCACTTGCCACGTTTAAAATTTTACCTCGTAGCGGCAAGACAGCCTGGGTTTCGCGTATGCGTCCTTGTTTAGCTGATCCACCAGCACTATCCCCCTCGACAAGGAATAACTCTGTTCCCTCAGAGCTGTTACGCGAGCAATCTGATAATTTTCCGGGCAACCTCAAGCGCCTAGTCGCGGACTTGCGCTTGGTTTGTTTATCTTGACGCTTGCGTAAGCGTTCCTCAGCCCGTTCTACAGCATGCTCTAGAACGGCGCGGGCGGTATCGGGATCAGCAGACAACCAATGTTCGAAATGATCGCGAATGGCGTTCTCTACGAGTTTTGTCGTCGCAACGGATACAAGTTTTTCTTTTGTCTGGCCTTGGAATTGCGGTTCAGGAATAAACACAGAAATCATCGAGGCAGCACCGCCAATAATATCTTCTGCCGTGATCTTTGATGCTTGTTTGAAATTCAACATTTCAGCATGATTTTTAAGGGCACGCAGCAAACCTGATCTAAAACCGGCTTCGTGTGTACCACCAAGCGGGGTAGGGACGGTATTACAGTAAGAACTAAAATAGAATTCTTGATCCAGAGGCCAAGCAATGGCCCACTCTACTTTCCCCGTACCATTCATCTTTGCCTGACCGGCAAACGGTTCCGGTGTTAAGACACGGCGTGATTCCAGGGAAGTCTTGAGAAAATCAACCAATCCCCCCGGGAAATGCAATGTCGCTTTCTGAGGGGTTTTATCGTCGACTTCCAATAGTTCTGGATCACAAGACCACCGAATTTCAACACCTTTATATAAATATGCTTTAGAGCGTGCCATTTTATAAAGAATAGCGGGTTGAAATAATACGCCTTCACCAAAAATTCCAGCGTCCGGACGGAAAGAGATGGTCGTGCCGCGACGATTATTCGTTGCTCCCGCATCGGTTAATTTCGTCGTTGGTTCACCAAACGCATAACTTTGTTGCCATAGACGTTTATCGCGCGCGATCTCAACTTGCAGCCATTCACTCAAAGCGTTGACAACACTCAACCCCACGCCGTGGAGGCCACCAGAAGTCTCATAGGCATTGCCATCAAATTTACCACCCGAATGCAAGGTGGTCATGATGACCTCAAGTGCTGATTTGTCTTTAAATTTAGGGTGAGCATCAACCGGGATGCCACGGCCGTTATCAGTAACGGAGATTATATTACCGGGCAGGACTTCTAATTCGATGCGACTGGCATGACCAGCCACGGCTTCATCCATTGAGTTATCAATGATTTCAGCAGCTAAATGATGCATGGCATGAAGATCTGTACCGCCAATATACATTCCAGGACGACGACGAACAGGTTCAAGACCTTCTAGAATCTCAATGTCTTTGGCGGAATAACCCGAGCCTTCGGAATCGCCAGATGTTTTTTTGAAAGATTTCTTTATATTTTGATCAGGTGATTTTTCAGCCGTTTTGCTGGATTTAATAGGGGGCGCTTTTTGTGTATCTGATTTTTTAGCGTCCGAATTTTTAGCGTTCGAATTTTTAGCGTTCAAATTTTTAACGTCCGTACCAGCGTGAGAAAACAAGTCGTCCATTCGTATCCAACTTTTTTGAGCCAATAAAATACATCAATGCATTCAACCAGAACTGTTCAATAGACAGTCATGATCATAAGTGCCGATAAAGTACCCAATTTTACAGCAATCACAAGATATAGTGTCATTGATTCTTTCACAGCTTTATACACACGTCTGTTTTAAGTGATAACCAACAAAGCATATCCAGCCCATGCTAGAATTCCTAAACCCGTAATATCTCTGATAAATTGTTTCGTCATCATCAAGTTTAAAGGCATCATTTTGCTCCTAATTTCTATATTGAGATTATTTTATCTCATATTTAACAGAACATAGCAAGAACAAAAGTGGAATTAAAATAGAACTTATATGTTATTTATAAAATTCTGAACAATTATGAATGTTCAGATTATTGTTTAAATCATTGATTTAATTGAAGCCATGCAAGGTATGAGAAACAAGTTTTTCCGAGAATGAGGGTAATTAATTATTAGGTACTGACAGCAAAATAGGTGTATTTATAAATAGACAAGAATTAGAAATCATCCTCAATGACAGGCTTGAAACGTTAAATGAACCATATTTTAAAAAATAGATTCGCAACTTTGCTCATCTTAACAACATCAATTTTTACCGTTATTTTAAGCACACCAAAGGTAAATGCGGATGAACCTGTAATCTTAAATGCAACGGCGGAAGTGCAAATTAATAGCCTGTACGCATTTTCCGTTACTCTGGCCCATCCAGATACTGGTTGGGCACATTATGCGGATGGTTGGGACGTTTTAGCCTCAGATGGCACCGTTCTTGGCACCAGAACATTATATCACCCTCATGGTAATAATGAGCCATTCACCCGAAGCCTTGCCAATATCGCCGTTCCAATTGGCGAAAGCTCGGTAAGAATCCGAAGCCATTGCAGTGTTGATGGTGAAGCAGAAACCATGTTTTTATTAGAACTACCGCCGCGGTAATAAAGCTATGTCAAAACGATAATAAAAAAAGGTAATAAAATTGAATATCCTTGCCAAAGCATTTTAAAATGTTAAGGGGAGGGATAAGAGATACAAACATCATTTTTATAGACATTGTGTCCGGTCCCCTATATTTGGCATGTATCTGGTCCGTTAGCTTTTGGAGCTCCACAATGGCACTTAAGAACGCCCACTTTCCAGATGTAAAATCCGTTATTGAATCCCTAAAACCGGGATATCCAGTATACTGTCTACGCCCCACAGAACTTAAACGTTCCGCGCGTATGTTTCTTGATCATTTTCCCGGACGGGTTCTCTATGCGGTTAAATGTAACCCACACCCGGTTATACTTAAATCTCTTTATGATGCGGGGATCCGTCATTTTGATACTGCTTCTTTGGTCGAGATTGCCACTGTACGGGAAAACTTCACCGACGCGGATGCGTATTTTATGCACCCCGTAAAACCCCGCGCCGCAATTCTCAGTGCCCATAGTGTCTATGGCGTGGCCCACTGGGTAATCGATCACGCCAGTGAGCTTGATAAGCTAATAGATGTCACGGGTCCCGGTAATGGACAGGTTGTTCTCGTTCGGCTGAAAACCAAATCTTTTGGGGCTGAATATGAGCTATCCGATAAATTTGGTGCGTCGGTTCAACAAGCAGCTGAATTATTGGAACGGGTCGCCAAAGAAGGTTATCAACCCGGCTTGGCATTCCATGTGGGATCACAATGCCGAACACCCGATGCTTTCCGTGATGCAATTGCCATGGTTGGCGAGATTTCAGAAATGGCCAACACGCCGCTTCAATACCTTGATGTAGGGGGCGGTTTTCCTGCTCATTATGTAGATGATGAACCTCCAGAATTTATTGAGTTTGTAGACGCGATAAAAGAAAGCATCGCTAAAATAAATTTACGAGGGGATTGTGTCTTAATGTGTGAACCGGGCAGGGGGCTTGTTGCCAGTGGATGTTCACTGTTAACGCAAGTTCAACTCCGTAAGGATAATTCACTCTATATAAATGATGGTATCTACCATTCTTTGAGTGAATGTATCGCCGCGGGTATCCATTATCCAGTTCGCGCCCATCGATTAGAGGGTAGCGTCAGTGAAGAATTAGCCCCCTTTACAATTTACGGCCCAACCTGTGACAGTCTTGATGTTATTCCTTATCAGATCAACCTTCCAAAAGATATCAATGAGGGAGACTGGATAGAATTTGGCCAAATAGGGGCCTATTCAAATTCACTAACCACCCATTTCAATGGTTTCTATCCAGAAACTTTTGTCACGGTGGATGAGCCCCCGCTTCTGCCTTAATTTGCATAGAAAAGCCCCGTACAATGAAGTGCGGGGCTTCTCAAATTTGTAAATTGTTTCACGTGAAACAATTTCACATATTTTTTGCGTTGTATTTAGGGTTAAGTTGTATTTCAGATTAAACTGAATAATACATCATAAATTCAACAGGGTGTGGAGTGTGTTCGAAGTTATAAACTTCTTCCCATTTAAGCGCCATGTATGCATCAATCATATCATCAGTGAAAACTTCACCTTTTTTGAGGTATTCACGATCAGCATCAAGGGATTCAAGTGCCTGACGTAACGAGCCACAGACGGTTGGAACTTCTTTTAATTCTTCCGGTGGCAAATCATAGAGATCTTTATCCATCGCGTCGCCTGGGTGAATTTTGTTCTGAATACCATCAAGGCCAGCCATCAGCATGGCAGAGAACGCCAAGTATGGGTTAGCTGATGGATCAGGGAAGCGAATTTCAACGCGTTTACCGGCCGGGTTTGTTGCAAAAGGAATGCGACAAGATGCGGAGCGGTTACGGGCTGAATAAGCCAACAATACAGGTGCTTCGAAACCGGGGATCAAACGCTTATAACTGTTGGTGGATGGGTTTGTGAAAGCGTTTAGAGAACGAGCGTGCTTGATAATACCACCGATATAGTAGAGCGCCATATCAGAAAGGTCGGCATATCCAGAACCAGCAAAGGCTGGTTTTCCATCTTTCCAAATGGACTGGTTTGCGTGCATACCCGATCCATTATCACCAATAACTGGTTTGGGCATGAAAGAGGCAGTCTTACCATAGGTGTGAGCGACCATATGAGTTACATATTTATTGATCTGTAAATTATCTGCTGTTTGAAGCAGCGTATCAAAGATCATGCCCAATTCGTGCTGAGAAGGGGCAACTTCGTGATGGTGTTTATCCATCTTTAAGCCCATTTCTTTCATCACAGTAACCATTTCACCGCGTAAGTCATAACCAGCATCAACGGGAGGGACAGGGAAATATCCTCCTTTAACACCTGGACGGTGACCATGATTGCCTTCATCGAAAATGCGCCCAGTTACGTAGGGACCTTCTTCTGACTCGAATTCATAGCTAACTTTATTCATGTCTACTTGATAACGAACATCATCGAATACGAAAAATTCAGGTTCAATACCGAAGTAAGATGTATCACCCAATCCCGTGGAGGCGAGATAGATCTGAGCTTTTTTAGCCACAGAGCGGGGGTCACGTTCATATCCCTGACCGGTGGTTGGTTCCATCACATCGCAAAACAAAATGACAGTTGGCTGGGCGGCAAAAGGATCCATGACAGCAGTTGAGCTATCTGGGATCAACGCCATATCTGAATCGTTAATGGCTTTCCAACCAGCGATGGACGATCCATCAAACATGATGCCATCTTCGAAACTATCATCATCCATGGCATCTGCGCACATGGTCAGGTGTTGCCATTTACCACGAGGATCCGTAAAGCGGAGATCGACGAATGGAATTTCTTCATCCTTGACGAATTTAATGAATTCAGTAGGGGTATTAATATTTAAGGACATTTTATTTAGCCTGTATCTATAGGGTTTAAGGGCCGGTTTTATTCAATTTTATGTATGATTAGAACTCGATTTAGAACTCAATTTGTTGCTTAAAGATCAGATTGCATCTGGTCCTGTTTCACCTGTGCGAACCCGAATAGCATTCTCTACGGGCATGACAAATATTTTACCATCCCCAATGCGTCCGGTATGAGCGGCTTGTTGAATTGCTTCAATAGCTTTTTCAAGCATGTTATCGTCGACAACCAATTCCAGCTTCACCTTCGGTAAAAAATCAACCACATATTCTGCACCACGATATAGCTCGGTATGACCTTTTTGGCGACCAAAACCTTTTGCTTCCGTCACGGTTATGCCTTGCAATCCAACTTCCTGGAGGGCTTCTTTTACATCATCGAGCTTGAAGGGCTTGATAATAGCTTCAATCTTTTTCATTCACGTGGTCCTCCCGAAAGGCGGTAAAATAGTGATCGTTAATTAAGCAGGAAAAATGACAATCTTGCTTTGGAGATATAATTGCACAATGCATGCCAGTTCTAAACATTCAATTATATCTAAATATTTCAATATCTTAGCGAGTAAATACGGCGCGTTGAATGGCTCGTAATTGATTAAAATATTAGCATATGCACAAAATTTAGGCATCCAAAATTAATCAAGAGTATCTTCGTCTTCACCATCCTCATCATTATCGATGTAGGGAAACAACTTAGGGTCAATGGGCCAACTGAGGCGGTATTCACTTTTCCGGTTACGATCTTCATAAGCAAGATCGACCTCTTTCATTGAATCACGGACGATAGCGAGGACAAACGGGGTGCAGTGGGGACGCAAATGGTTGTGGTCCAGCGTAAACTCTTTGCTATGGACGATCGTCTTCAATTTATCAATGTTATGGCTAATAAAGGTGAACAACAGTTCTACAACTTCCTGTGGTTCAAGATAGGCGGGTAATTCTGATATGGTTTCGCGCATGATCAGGAATGGCATAGCCGGAAAATCTTCTAGCCGTGGATCTTTTTCGACCCGGTCAATAACCCGCCCAAAGTACGACGCTGTGTCTTCATCTAATTGCTCAACAAGGGGGATTAGTAGTCTTTTGTGTAGCACTTAATTCTCAATTCGTTTTTATCTTTTAATTTTATTCAACTCTTTAAATTATAAAATCGATTTCATTCGTTCAATAGCTTTAGTGATATTATCGAGCGAGTTTGCGTAAGAAATTCTGATATATCCTTCACCGGCCGCCCCAAAACTGGAACCCGCTATTGTCGCAACACCAGCTTCCATAAGGAATTTATCTTGAAGTTCCAAAGCACTATAACCTGTTTTCGTAATGTTAGGGAAAGCATAAAAAGCCCCCCCCGGATCAATACAGCTCACCCCCGGTAATTCATTTAAAAGCTTCGTACAATGGATACGTCTTAAATCAAACGCAGCAACCATTTCATTCACAGGTTCTTGTGATCCCTTCAGGGCGGCAATACCGCCATATTGCGCGGGGGCATTCACACAGGAATGAGAGTTAATCGCTAATCTTTCAGCGTATTTAATCAATCCATCAGGCCAAACGCTATACCCGAGCCGCCACCCGGTCATGGCGTATGTTTTTGACCAACCATCCAATAAAATAACCCGGTCCCGTATGCTTTCGCACGCAAGCGCGCTTGCGTGCACGTGATTGCCATACAACATACGAGAATAAATCTCATCACTGAGAATGTAGGTATCAGGGAAGTCTGCTAAGCCTTCCGTCAACCGGTCCATCTCGGATTTCGGGGTAACGCCCCCCGTTGGATTAGCCGGAGAGTTTAAAATGATCAATCTGGTTTTAACGTTTACCTTGGCTAACAATTCATCGGCCTTAAAACTAAAGCCATTTTCTTCCCGCAAGGTCATGGGCACGGGCGTCGCCCCGGTAAATGAAATTAGATTGCCATAAACGGGAAAGCCCGGATCGGGGTAAATGATTTCAACACCCGGTTCACCAAACATGGTGATGGCAAAATTCATAATGGGTTTTCCACCCGGGGTAATCAAAATGTTATCGGGGGAAACGTTCACGCCCCGGTATTTCGCAATGTCCTCAATCACCGCTTCACGCAAAGCAAGGATACCAAGCGGGTGGGTGTAACCATGATGCCCCTCTTTAAGGGCTTGAACCGCCGCCTCAACGATATGGTCCGGGGTTTTAAAGTCAGGTTCACCGATCCCTAAGTTTATTATCTCCCTGCCTTCTGCTGCAAGAGATTGGGCTTTGGCCATAACCGTAAAGGCTGACTCGGTGCCTAAACGTTTGATGGCTTTCGTAACGGGTATATTCATTTTCGTACCAGACTATGAAGTTCGACACCACCAAAAAGCCAGCGTCAATTAATAAGAGCAGGGAAGTATCAATAACGAAGCCTGCTCTTTCATTAACGCTGTACCATACAAGCGAGGAGAATTCCAATCCTGTCAAAAAAGTAATCTTCCCCCCTGAATGGGGACCGACACATAATATGGCACCTAAACGGCACATTTGGAGCAAAAAATAAAATAAAGATCTGCTGTACGTCCCATAAGCAAACGTTACTGGGAAGTGATCCGCACTTACGCTTGTCACCATTAGCGCCCCTGCGGGAATTCTAATTCCAGACAGGGAAACATTCGTAAAACGATTGATGATCACATCAGTTTTTCAAATGCTTTCTAGGACTTGCTAAAGAACTTGTAAGGTGTGTATCTGTGTTGATATTGTGTTAATTAATGCACTGCCATACATGCCACACCCTGCTAATGATGAGAGTATTCCGTGCGCGAAATCAACCATAAAAAATCTAAAAACTTGCCCGATTCTGCTCGCGTCGTCATTGTCGGCGGCGGTATCATTGGCACGTCAGTCGCCTATCATTTAGCCCACATGGGTTGCGACGATGTTGTCTTACTGGAGCGTGACAGCCTAACTTCTGGAACCACTTGGCACGCGGCGGGCTTAATGGTGACTTTTGGCAGCTTGTCGGAAACCTCTACTGAAATTCGCAAATACGGTCGCGATCTCTATGCCCGGTTAGAGGCAGAAACCGGTCAAGCGACCGGCCTTAACCAATGTGGTTTTATTGAAGTCGCAACCAATCAGGATCGCTTAGAGGAATATCGCCGGGTTGCCGCATTCAACCGCTATTGCGGTGTTGATGCCATTGAGATTTCCCCCCAAGAAGTCAAAGAGCTTTTTCCCATCGCCAGAGTTGATGACGTGCTGGCGGGCTTCTATGTGAAGGATGACGGGCGGGTAAATCCGGTCGATGTTACCATGGCCCTAGCCAAGGGTGCGCGGCAGCAGGGGGTCCAAATTATCACCGGTGTATCAGCGACAGGTGTCACCCGCAAAAACGGACACGTTACTGGTGTGACCACCGATCAGGGTGATATTGATTGTGAATTTGTCGTTAACTGTGCCGGGATGTGGGCGCGTCAGTTCGGGGAGGAGCACGGTGTCGTCATTCCCAACCAAGCAGCCGAGCACTACTACCTGATTACGGAGTCTATTGATGGTATCAGCTCTGATTGGCCCGTTTTGGAAGACCCTTCACATTATGGTTATTACCGAGAGGAAGTTGGTGGCCTGATGATCGGTTTGTTTGAACCGGAAAGTGCCCCCTGGCATGTAGATAGAATTCCTCAGGACTTTTCTTTTGGTGAAATAGAACCCGACTGGGATCGTATGGGGCCATTCCTTGAAAAATGCATGAGCCGTGTACCGGTTTCGCTGGAAACGGGTGTTAAAAAATTCTTCTGTGGCCCAGAAAGCTTCACCCCGGACCTTGCCCCTGTGGTGGGTGAGGCTGCAAACCTTAAAAACTATTTCATCTGCGCAGGGCTCAACTCCATCGGTATTTTGTCCGGTGGTGGCCTAGGCCGCATCATGGCGCACTGGATCTTGAACGGGAAACCGGATGTGGATGTTACAGGCTTCAATGCCAATCGTACACAAGCCTATCAGGCCAATCCGCAATACCGCAGCGAGCGCGTGGCGGAGATGCTGGGTTCAGTCTACAAATGTCACTACCCAACCAAAGCCCCCGAAAGTGCTCGCGGGGCCAAGCGCTCTGCATTGCATGATCGATTGGCAGCTGCAGGCGCCTACTTTACCGATGTAAGTGGCTGGGAGAGTCCAAGTTGGTACGCCCCCTCGCCAGAACAAGCCAAAGTCGACACACTATCCTTTGGTCGTATGAACTGGTGGCCATACTGGGAAGCCGAACACAAAGCTTGCCGTGAAGCCGTAACCCTGACCGATATGAGCTTCATGGCGAAGTTTATGGTTCAGGGACGTGACGCGGGCAAGGTTCTCGAAAATATTTCAGCCAACCGGGTCAATGGTGAAACCGGACAGATCACCTATACTCAATGGCTCAATGATGATGGTAAACTTGAAGCCGATTTGACCGTGACCAAGCTGGAAGAGGGTAAATTCTTGGTGATCGTGACCGATACCATGCATGGTCATGCAGAAACTTGGCTGCGTCGTAATATTCCCGATAATGCCCATGCTTTTGTCACCGATGTGACTTCCGGTCTGACACAAATTAACATTCAAGGCCCCAACAGTCGCGCCCTCTTACAGGCCCTTACATCTGTTGACCTCAGCCATAAAAGCTTCCCGTTTCGCGCGGCGCGTTATATCGACATAGGACTGGCGCGTGCCTTGTGCGTCCGGATTACCTATGTGGGTGAACTGGGTTACGAGCTGTATATACCTTGTGAACAGGCCGTGCACATTTATGACCGCTTAGTGGCTGAAGGCGAAAACCATGGTCTAAAACATGCTGGATTGAGTGCTTTGGGTAGCCTGCGTTTGGAAAAGGCCTACCGTGATTACGGTCACGATATCGATAATACTGACAATCCCTTTGAAACAGGTTTGGGTTTTGCCATCGCTCTCGATAAGCCTGATGGGTTCATTGGACAAACCGCTGCCAAAGCCCAAAAGGCAAAGGCGCCGTTTAAACGCCGGTTGGTACAAGTCTTCGTGAATGATCCAGAACCCCTGTTGTGGCACGCAGAGATCATTAGCCGCAACGGAGAAATGGTTGGCGATGTACGAGCGGGCAGCTACGGCCATACGCTGGGCGGTGCCGTCGGTCTTGCTATGATTGAAGGCGGTCAGGAGATCGTTAACGCAGACTACCTTGCCTCTGGAACCTGGGAAATTAATATTGCAGACAAGCTCTATCCTTGCACCTGCTCCTTACGTCCCCTGTATGACCCGGATATGCTGCGCATTAAAATTTAAATAGGGATTGCTCAAGGCTCCTATCAGAAACAACAAAACACATGAATTGGTAAATCTGGTAACTAATTTTAACCGCCGTGTTGCGTGGCTCTATGATTTGGAAAACCTTACAATTTTAAAACGAAAGATCACCTTGGGGGGGAAAAAGAAATTTTATGGACCCCTATTGATGTCTGCTTATCACCCCTTATCGGACGTTTCGCTAAGATTGGAAATAGACCGCTTTTTGCTGTTACCTGATGATCGAGACCGATAATCGCGCTCCTTAATTTAGTATTGATAATAAAAATATTGTGGTGGTGAATAGAAACCACATTGGGAATTTACAAAGTATCTTTCAGACATCATCTATGTAAATACGACGTCCATAGTATTGTATTACAACCCCCTCATATCCATATTAAAAACAAGATGATTTCCAAATTGGTGTATATATGATTGTTCCTAATATGAATGTTATTTTGAATAATGTTAGATAGATAGAAATTATAGAATGTCAGAAAACTCAATCAGATTAGGCCTCATGCCACCTCTCACTGGTTTAGTCGAAATTTATGGTTCGGAAATTGCCCGCGCGGGACAGATCGCCTGTCAAGAAATAAACGAAAACGGCGGCGTTCTGGGTCGACCTTTAGAACTGTTTATTGAAGATGATGGCAGCTTGCCAGAAAGCGCTGTTGTTGCTGCCGAGAATCTGATTATTCGTGATCATTGCACAGCAATTATTGGGAACCTTCTTTCCAATTCACGTATTGCTGTCGCTTACCGGGTCGCCGAACCACGCAAGGTTCCCTTTTTAAATTTTTCGTTTTACGAAGGTAGTATTGTTAGTCGTTACTTTTTCCATTTTGCCGCACTACCTAATCAGCAAATCGAACGTATGATCCCCTACATGAGCAAGAAATTTGGGCCACGCGTTTTTTTTGCTGGCAATAATTATGAGTGGCCGCGTGGGTCTATTCATGCTGGCAAGCTCGCCCTTAAAGAGGCTGGCGGAGAGGTCGTGGGAGAAGAGTACTGCCCCATCGGTGTTAGCATTGAGGATATCGAAATCCTTTTAGATCAGGTTGAAGAGGTGGCTCCGGATATCTTTGTCCCTTATTTTGCAGGCGCAGATCAACTCGCTCTTCTTACTCGGTTTACAGAGCGTGGATTGAAGAAGAACATTACGGTTGTCATGGGGCATTATGACGAGGTGATGGCGAGCAACCTCCCACCGGAAGTCCGGGAGGGTTTCTATTCCAGTAACACCTACTTTATGACCGTAGACACCGCCGAAAATAAAAAATTTCTTGAGCGTCTTGCTAATTATCCCAAGGTAACGGGTGTGTGGCCACAAGGGAACGGCATTCTCACCAACTTTGGCGAAGGCGCCTATATTTGTGTTAAGGCGTTCGCTGAGGCAGCCAACCGCGCTGGTAATCTAGAAACTGAAGCACTTATTGATGAATTGGAAAAAATCGATATCCGTTCGCCCCAAGGGGCTGTAAAAATGAATTCCCAGCATCATCACTCACGGGTAAACACCTATCTTTCGCAATGTGGGGCCGATGGCGTTTTCCGAATTATTGAAGAATTTGGCGCCATTGATCCTGTTTTGCCGGAACGTTACAATCATCAATCAATAAAACAAAGCACCACACTAGAGGAAGACTTTAGGCTTCAGGCCCGTATCCTGGAACTCATGTCCGAGGGGGTATTTATCGCCCGAATGGATGATAAATCCGTTGTCTATGCAAATTCAGGTGCCGAGAAAATGTTTGGCTTTGAATCCGGAGAATTGCTCGGGCATCATATTACAGAGTTTTGCCTGGCTCCTGAGGGGGGGGCGCAATCATTCTTCGAAGATGTTTTTGCCGTTCTCGCCCGCAAAGGAGAATGGCAAGGAGAAATCCGAAGAGAAAGAAAGAGCGACACGGATGGCACCTGCTCGATGTCAGTATTCGTCTTTACGCACCCGGTTCATGGTGAAGTATGGATCTTTGTGGCCACTGATATTTCTGAACATATACAGGCGCAGAACGCTTTGCGAGAAAGCGAAGAAAGATATGCGTTTGCGGTCACAGGGACCAATGATGGTTTGTGGGATTGGAATATTGAGACAAACGAAAATTATATGTCCCCGCGCTTTAAGGAAATTCTGGGTTATCAAGACGATGAACTTGAAAACAAGGTAGAGGTATTTTTTAATGCGTTGCACCCGAAAGATTCTGATCGAGTTAGCATTGAAATACAGGCGCATTTTGAAGACCACGTTCCCTTCAACACGGAATATCGTTTGCGTTGCAAAGACGACACTTACATCTGGATTCATGCAAAGGGACTGGCGATTAGGGACGATAGCGGCAAAGCCTTGCGTATGGCTGGTTCCATCAGCGATATTAGTGAACAAAAACGCGCAGAGGCAGCCCTAATCTCATCCGAAGCTCGGTTGGCCGACATTTTGGAAATTGCCCCTGAAGGCGTGATCACGGTTTCCTCAGATATGTCTGTCAGTCTTTTTAATAAAGGCGCTGAACGCATTTTTGGCTACTCTTCCGAAGAAATTCTTGGCTGCTCGCTGGAAACCTTGATGCCTGAACGTGCCCGGAAGCTACACAGGAAACATGTTGAAGGGTTTGAACGCTCGAACGATGAGTACCGTCTCATGGATAACCGTGGAGAAATTTGTGGATTACGAAAGGATGGATCAGAGTTCCCTGCTACAGCATCGGTATCCAAATTACAGACGAGTAGTGGTATACTTTACACCGTTATTATTCATGATATCTCGGAGCGAAAACAGGCCCAAAGAGACTTAATAATGGCCATAGGAAAGGCGGAAACTGCCAGCCACTCCAAATCACAATTTCTGGCCGCTGTAAGCCATGAGCTACGGACGCCATTAAATGCCATCATCGGATTTTCACAAATTATGAAAGAAGAATATTTTGGTCCCCTCGGGAACAAAAAGTACAAGGAGTACGCCAGAGATATTGATTCCAGCGGCGGACACATGCTGGCCCTAGTCGATGACCTGCTCGATATTTCGACTATCGAGGCGGGGAAGTATTCACTGGTAAAAGAGGAACTTTCCTCCAAAGAGATTGTTATTGAGTGTATGGACCTCATTGCTATTAAAGCCCAGAACAGTGGCATCCATTTGGTAATAGACACCCCCGATGGCCTAAGCCCCCTCTACGCCGATTATCGGGCAATGAAGCAGATACTTCTTAACCTGCTGTCAAATGCCATCAAATTCACACCTGAAAACGGTAAAATTACAGTATCGATAAATGAGGACAGA
The DNA here is from genome assembly GCA_965603075.1 of uncultured Rhodospirillales bacterium. Classification (GTDB taxonomy): domain Bacteria; phylum Pseudomonadota; class Alphaproteobacteria; order Rhodospirillales; family Casp-alpha2; genus JABJOR01. The sequence continues at coordinate 102,188 of CBFDBO010000008.1, forward strand.
AAATATACAACGTTTAAGGTGATCGATACGGGTAAAGGAATTCATCCTGAGGAATTGCCTCGACTGACGGATATGTTTGTTAGAGCCGAGAAAGACGCTCATGTTGCTGAAAAGGGGTGGGGTTTAGGACTGGCTATCACCAAATCGCTAGTTGATCTTCATGATGGTAAGATGGATATCAAAAGCATTGTCCGAGAAGGTACCACTGTTATGATTACGTTTCCTAAAAACGAACTGTAAATTGAGTATGATAAAATATTTTATCGAATGCCCGCTTTGGGTCATTTGTAGAATTTTTAACTCGATAAAACAAAGTCTGCTATCCCCCCGAAAACGAACGTTACCGGAAAGTGATCAGAACTTCCGCTTGTAGCAAAAGCAGCAGTTTCACCGAAATACATCAAAACCATTTTCATTATATCTAAGGTGATATTTTTACGCCCCTTCATTTTAATTTGGATGGGTGCGTTAATTGTAATTTATATCTTTTTGCATGTGTGAAGGACTAGGGTTTGTAAAAATGTCATTACAAAAAATTGTTGAAATATCAAATTATACACCTAAATGTTGACTCTATAGTAGTTATTGCTTGATTACTATTGTAGGAGTGATTACAGTTTATAAAATCATAGATTGTGTTTCTTGATTTGCCTTTTTTATAAAATTGAATAGTAGTAAGGACTGATTATGAAAAAAATTTTGTTAACACTCATTATTGCATTGTTTAGCACGGGCTCCGTGCTTGCTGCAGATATTTCTTCAACAGAAGTATCAGGAGCAACTACCATTGACGCAGCCCAAGCAAAATCCATGTTTGACGAAGGCGTCTTCTTCGTTGATGTACGAAAGGATTCTGACTGGGAAGCAGGGCGTATACCTGACGCTATTCATATTGAACTCAAAAAAGTTTTCTCTGACGCCACTTTAGGCGAAGAAGTTGCTAAAGATCAAAAAGTTGTCATTTATTGCAATGGTGAGAAGTGTTTGCGTTCATCAAAAGCCGCGGCTCAAGCTGTTGGCTGGGGTTACTCAAACGTTTACTATTTCCGTGATGGATTTCCTGCATGGAAAGCTGCGGGATACCCTGTAGAATAATACCATTTTTATATAGAATATATATAGAATAAATGTGTGGCGGATCTATGTTTGAGATAACAGATCCGCCTTACATACATTTATAAAAAATTCAATTGCCTCTAGTGTAGGATATGAAATGTCCCTTTCAAGTAGAGTTGTTTTTGGTGCGTTGGTTGCCATATCATTAATTGTAGTCTGCATGGGTTCTGCAGGCTATGTTGTTTGGCAAGCGACTGAAGATCGATATGCAGAACTTTCTAAATCATCACAGGATACATTGTTACGAAAAATCGTAGCCGTATCTGGAAATTCTATGGTCAGTGAACTTCCAAAACTAGCCAGAAACAAAGAATTAACAGGCGTCTTGTCAAAAGAAGAATTTGATAAAGTACCCGAAGCGGCTGTTACAAACTACAATGCCCTGACCACTGGCGGTATTATTGATGACCTTTATATTCTGAACAATGAAGGTATCCATCTCTTTACAGAAAACAACAAAACCTTAGCCAATAAAAAATCAAATATGGTTACACTTGCAACAGCCATCCGTGAAGGGAAGGTCGTTAGTGGGCTTGATCGTAACGATAATGGTAAAATTGTTATCGCTGCTGCGAACACCCTTACCAAAAGAGGCAAACCCGTTGGGTTCGGAATTTTTGAACGCAAATTACTTAACAGTCTTACTCAATTACTTACTGATACCGCAATAAATTCCGTTGTTTTGTCAACGAATGGACAGTTAGAAGAAACAACGGATTTGGAACTTTGGAATAAAGTTTCCTCAAAGTTGGCCGTTTCAGGTAAAACGGGGCAGAAAATCCATTCCGTTGACGATACCACCTATGAAATCACCTATCGCCCCTTGTTGTTAATTGATGGCTCTGCAGGAGGTACATGGATATCTTTCCGTGATATAACAGAGGCCCATTCCAAGCAAACCCAACTTCTGACAATAATTACTATTGCGCTATTTATTATGCTGGTTACATTCGGTGTGCTCTTTTATTTATATCTTAATAAGTCTCTCGCACCTCTTAAAAAAATCATTATCGTCATTCAGCGTGTGATTAACGGTGAGCGTGATATTGAAATTCCTGAAGCCACTACTCAAGATGAAATTGGCGCTATCACAAATGTTGTAGGCCAATTACGTGACAGTATTACTCGTGCTGAAGAACTGGAATCTGAACGCCAGGAACAAGAAAAACACGCAGCAGAGGACAAAGAATCACGTCAACGGCAAGACGAAGAAGCACTCAAAGTAAAACAGCTGGAAGAACTACGTGAACGAGAAGAACAGGAACAACGCCTTAAGTTCATGACAGATACAACCAATGACTTTGAAACTCGAGTGGGAGCAATTGTCCATACACTCGCAGGTGCAGCAACAGAATTACAGAGTTCTGCGGGATCCATGAACTCGATTGCAGATAAAACAAGCACGCAAATCCAACATGCTGCAAATGCATCACAAGAAGCTTCGAAAAATGTTCAAATTGTCACTACTGCAAGTGAGCAACTGGCAGTGTCCATTGACAATATCGGCAAGCAAGTCAATGAATCCTCTGCAATAGCAGAAGATGCTGTAATACAAGCTAATAGTAGTAAGGGAACCGTAGAAAGTTTGGTTTTATCTGCAAAAAACATCTATGAAGTTATTGGAATGATCACAGATATTGCGGAACAAACTAACCTTCTCGCATTAAATGCTACAATTGAAGCTGCGCGTGCTGGTGATGCCGGTAAGGGGTTCGCTGTTGTTGCGGCGGAAGTAAAAAATCTGGCTAATCAAACATCTAAGGCTACGGATCAGATCGGCGAACTGGTGACAGAAATTCAAACCTCTACTGAAAGTGCTGCAACGGCAATTGATGGCATAGCAACAACAATTTCTCGAATTAGTGATATCACCTTGACTATATCATCGGCAGTTGATGAACAATCATCGGCTACTTCAACGATAGCTCAAAATATCGAACAAGTTGCTAATGGAACGACTGAAGTCTCTGAAAATATAAATTCAGTTTCAGAAGATGCGAATGAAACAGGCAGAGCTGCTGGTGAGATCCACGGTGCAGCCAGTGAGTTGAGTAAGCAATCTGAAACTTTGAATCTTGAAGTTCAAGAATTCTTGAATCGAATCCGTGATGAAAGCTAATGTTGAATATTTCGAAATGATATAGAGGTGTCTGCTTACCACCACTTAACGGGCATTTCGGTAAGTTTGAAAATAGCCAACTTGTAGCCATTACCAGATGTTCAAGCCCGACGATAGACACATGTTGAAATGGTGTTGTTAGACGCGGTTAATCATCTTCCATATACGGTAATTATCAACGAGCACGAACCTTGGAGGTAGCATGTTCCAAGAAAAATGAGTTTTGGTGACGGGCAGCCGTCGTGGATTAGGTTGGGCGACAGCCACGGCGTTCCTTGATGCCGAAGCGAGGGTTGCTTAGGCTTCTGTTTTCAGAATTCAACTTTGGATTTAGACTTCTCGTTCTACTGAGATTGTCTCTCATGACACATAATATGGCAACTAAATGACACATTATGGCGAAAAGTTACAAAACTCTGTTTTGCACCCCATAAGCGTTATTGGGTTATGATCAGAACTTACGCCTATAGCCATAATGGGACAGTGATGTGATCTCTCTAGACACTGTGAACCGCGCCCCTTAATCTGTTATTGAAAATCAAAATATTGCGATGGAGGCAACTAATGGCGCGTGACCCTAGATATGACATCCTTTTTGAACCAATTAAGATTGGCCCGGTAACAGCCAAGAACCGCTTCTACCAAGTGCCCCATTGTTGCGGTATGGGTTTTAACTGGCCCCAGACCCACGCAAAAATGCGCGAAATGAAGGCGCAAGGCGGTTGGGCTGTGGTTAATACCGAAGAGTGTGTCATCCACCCAACCTCAGATTATTCACCCGATACACAGGCGCGTTTGTGGGATGGATACGATGTTAAATGTCTGGCTTTGATGACAGATGCGATCCATCGTCACGACGCGCTGGCCGGTGTGGAACTGGCTCATAACGGGGTTGGCTCACAAAACATGTTTACCCGTCTCAAGCCGTTAGCCCCCTCGCCTCAAGCAGGGGTCATTGGCATTCCAACCCAGTCCCGGGGCATGGATAAAACCGATATTAAGGAATTTCGCCGCTGGCATCGCAATGCAGCGCTGCGGGCCAAGGAAGCCGAGGCTGACTTAGTCTATGTCTATGCTGGCCACGATTCCACTTTGCTGATGCACTTCTTGCAGAAACGCCGCAACCACCGGACCGACGAATATGGTGGCAGCCTCGAAAATCGGGTGCGACTCCTGCGGGAAGTCTTAGAGGACACCATTGAAGCGGTCGGTGATCGATGTGCCATCGCCATCCGGCTGGCCGTCGACGAACTTCTGGGTGATGGTGGAATCACGAGCCAAGGAGAGGGCAGGGAGATCGTCGAGATGCTGGCAGAGATGCCAGATCTATGGGACGTCAATCTTGCCGATTGGTCGAACGATTCGGTGACGTCGCGCTTCGGCGAAGAGGGCAGTCAGGAATCTCACGTTTCTTTCGTCAAGTCGGTAACCACCAAACCGGTCGTTGGCGTCGGTTGGTTCACATCACCCGATACTATGGTCAGCCAGATCAATCGGGGCGTGTTGGACATGATCGGTGCCGCCCGTCCCTCCATCGCTGATCCGTTCCTGCCCAAAAAGGTCGAGGAAGGGCGGTCTGAGGAAATTCGCGAATGTATCGGTTGTAACATTTGCGTTTCCGGACAGCACACCTTTACCCCCATGCGCTGTACTCAAAATCCCACCATGGGAGAAGAATGGCGGCGGGGTTGGCACCCTGAGAACATCGATACAAAGGGCTCAGAGGATAGCGTTTTGGTTATCGGCGCCGGTCCCGCTGGGCTGGAAGCTGCGCGGGGTTTGGGCCAACGGGGTTACAAAGTTACCCTCGCTGAAGCTACAACCGAGCTTGGTGGCCGTGTGACTTGGGAAAGCAGTCTGCCCGGTCTTTCTGCCTGGGCGCGTGTTCGCGACTGGCGGGTTGGACGAATTCAAGAAATGACCAATGTAGAGGTCTATCTCGATAGCAAAATGACACCCCAGAATGTACTCGAATTCGGCGCAGACCAAGTTATCGTCGCCACGGGCGCGAAGTGGCGCAAAGATGGTGCCGGTGTTAATAACACCGCCCCTATTCCCGGCAGCGATAGCGCTCATGTCTTTACACCAGAGGATGTTGCCTCGGGAATAATTACAGCAGGTCAAATTAAAGCAGGGCCGGTGGTACTGTTCGACGATGATCATTATTACTTAGGCGGTGTGGTTGCTGAGAAACTTCGTCGGGATGGTCATGAGGTAACACTCGTCACCACAGGGGGGTGCGTTTCATCGTGGACGGAGAACACTCTGGAACAGCATCGTATCCAAGCAGGTTTGCTTGAACTCGGCGTCGACATCATCACCAGCCATAATTTAACGGCGGTGCATGAGGGAGACGTCGAAATTGCCTGCATCTATTCGGAGCGCTCGCGCAGGGTTCCTGCTGCCAGTGTTGTCATGGTAACCTCACGGGCTCCCATCAACGATCTTTATCTCGCCTTGGCAGCTGATCCGGCGGCATTAGAGGTTGCGGGGATTAAATCTCTTCGTGCAACCGGTGACTGTGACGCTGCCTCAACAATCGCGCTGGCAGTTTATGATGGCCATATGGCGGCACGTGAAATGGATGCACCACCGGAAAATCCGGACCTACCGTTCCGCCGTGAGGAGATTTCCTTAGACCCGGCAGTTTAGGAAGCAAAGCGAGTACCGCCTGGAAACGAGGAAAAGGTACAGCTTCCAAAGTGGCTTGGGGGATAGGGGCGCTTATCAAACGCCCCCCCCCAAATGGCTTGCATATGTTTTTAAACGGCATCACAATTAAACTCTTACAGTTTCAATTTACCGATGGTCACATGCGTCCATTGGGGACTGTAGAGACGATCTATCGGTACGCGTGTTGAGCGCTCTACAAAGCAGGCGCAAATTTAGGGGCCGAGCGTCGGCCGTTTCACCGAGATCAACCAAATGCGTCGCTAAAACATGTGTGAATAACGACCCTATAAATGGAAGGATCGCATCATGGCAAATTTTCCTGATGAACAGAGTATTAAACTGATCGACAATACGGCAAATCCTGCCCCCCTTGGCCTCTGTGCCTTTGGCCTAACCACCATTTTGCTTAATTTAGCCAATATTGGTGTCTATCCGCTGGACGCCATGATCCTTGGCATGGGGATTTTCTATGGGGGGCTGGCCCAAATCTTGGCCGGTATAATGGAATGGAAGAAGAACAATACTTTCGGTACGACAGCCTTCATTTCCTTCGGATTTTTCTGGCTCAGTCTAGCAGGACTTTTAATTCTACCTAAAGTTGGTCTGGGCGCGACGCCTAGTCCGGCTGCAATGGCGTCCTATCTGGCGACTTGGGGTGTCTTCACAGCCGTTTTATTCATCTGTACACTCAAATTAAACCAAGCCTTACAAGCAGTATTCTTTACATTGGCTTTGCTATTCTTCCTGCTTGCAATAGGTGACCTAACGGGCAATACCACAATAAAGACCATCGCCGGTTACAATGGTATCTTATGCGGTGCGATAGCTGTTTACGCGGGGTTAGCACAGGTCCTGAACGAAGTTTATGGGCGAGAGGTGGCACCGCTCAACCTGAAATCCTGAGTGTCTAATTTGACCTTAATGTAGCCATCAACGAACACAAACCTTGGAGATACTATGTTCCACGAAAAAAGAGTTTTGGTGACGGGCAGCAGCCGCGGATTAGGCTGGGCGACAGCCAAGGCGTTCCTTGACGCGGGGGCGAGGGTCGCGGTAAATGGACGAACCACAGAGTCCACGAGTTCCGCAATTGAGAGACTTGGTGGCGGCGATCGATTGTTCTCGGCGCCGGGTGACGTCAGTACGGTGGCGGGCTGTGATACTGTGGTCGGGACAGCCGTTGACGCGCTTGGCGGGCTCGACGTTCTGGTTAATAGTGCTGGTATTGCGGCGACACTTCCCATTGAAGAGGCCAGCGAGGCACTCTGGGATGCGATTATCGATGTTAATCTCAAGGGCACGTATTTTTGCTGCCGCGCGGCTATGTCAGCCCTGCGTGAGAGTGGCGGTAATATCGTCAACATTGCCTCGACCGAGGGTTTAATGGGATTGAAGGGAGCGTCGATTTATTGCGCGTCCAAAGGCGGTGTGGTCCTGCTCACCCGAGCCCTTTCGGCGGAACTTGCACCGGGCATGCGTATCAACTGTGTGTGCCCCGGCTACATCGACACCGACATGGTGCGCCGAGATTGGATCGACAAGACCGACGATCCTGCTGTCACCTTACGCGAAGAGGTCGATGGATTTGCCCCCATGAACCGGATCGGTATGCCACAAGAAGTTGCGGCGGCGATCCTTTATCTTGCCTCCGATCAGGCGGGCTTTACCACCGGCGCCGCCCTTGCCGTAGATGGCGGCGCTACTGCCACTAACTAGACCTATCGTCCCCTAAATTTTCCTCGTCACCCATGCAGGGGATGTTAGGACACAAGCGACCATGTCCTTCTGACTAGAACAGTTCATTTTAGAGAATATGTTCTTCAGGTGCTGACGGGCTGTACTCTCAGCGATGTTTTGGTCCTGTGCCGCCTCTTTCAGACTAAGCTTATTAATCAAACGCTTGACGAGATTGGCTTCAGCAGGTGTCAGTCCGAATAGTCGGCACAACAGTTCTGGCTCTGTCTCGATGGGTTGATCGGGATCTGTGAAGTATAAGACCACGACAGGGTCATCAATCATTCCTGCATCAATGCAAATATGATTGCCCCATAAAATACTGACGATCAATGAGTAGGGTGTGTTGCAAGATGGTCGGGGAATACTGAACGCCTGATTGGGGAGGACATTCCCGGCACGAGCTTTTGTAACACCATCAAGGATAGCTTTCCTGACATCCGTATTGATAGTGCTGTTTTCAAACAAAATGGCACCCTGCTTAATCGTTACACCATCCTTGAGGTCGCAAAATGATTGGGCCATACGATTGCTGGAACGGACAGCGCCAAACTCATCGGTCATTATGATCCCCATGGGGATGTTATCCATCGACTCAAGTGATAGCCGATTGTTGAAATCTAAGCTCGCGATGCGTTTCTGGATTTTAAGTGATCGTCGAATGTGTGGAACCAGTTCGCTCAACAAATTGCAGTCTTCATTTTCAAATTGCTCGCCTGTCGGGTCACGCAACAACACAATGCCACATTGTGTCCCGGGTTCAATTTCTACACCGACAGCCAAACAATACTCATTTTCCAACGGCTTCAGAACTTCTTGGTACATTTGCGATTCATGCAGCGTTTTTTCGCTCATAAATTGTCGTTCATGTTGAGGCTTACCAGGCAGGGATTCCCATTCGATCACCCTTTGGTCAGTGGGCATCAATTCCTGATACCTCTGCATTAATTCAGGCGTTAATGTGTCCTCAAACCCAACGATGACACTCATGTTTATGCGATGGTCTGATTGATCAAAGATTATGATCTGCGCACCACGTGAATTAAATAGTCTTGCAGCAGCACGAAGGAAAACTGGCCATTTGTCCAAGTCGGTTGCCGCATCATACAGGTCACCGACCAAGTGTAACATTAGCCTATCTCGGTTGATATTTTCCCCAATTGACGTTGATACATCGATATTCAACTTCCGTCTCTCCCTATTACCCCCACATGGGAATAGTTGATGTGTAGGAAAAAGGTAGTGTCCACACGATTACTTGTCAAATTGCAGGGATGTGAAGTCAGGGGACTTCTGGATTGGATTTTCGACAGTAAATATATTAATAAAAACCAGCCCCAAACGATCAGCAGAAACGGCAAAACTACCGTAATCAGCAATGGCGTAAAAGCTACGAAGATGGGCATGATTAAGCATTATTACTTCAAACGAATTGAATAAATATGATACTTAAACTCATTATTAATGTAGCTGACTAGCGTTAATGATATAGGCTCTATTCAAACTAATATTAGCATTGATTTTACTCATAGGAGTCTCTCATGGCGTATCAAGATCCCCGTGGCGTTACGTTGAACGCAGCAAGCAAGCAATCCATTGAAAAGTTCGAGCAGGTTCTCGATGATTACCTCAGTCTCTGTAATGACCCTGAAGCCCTCTTAGATGAAATTCTTCAGGACGACCCGGACTTTATCATGGGTCACTGTTTCAAGGCTGCCCTAAACCTTTTGGCTATGGAGCGATCAACGCTGACAATAGTCGAAACAGCCATCGAAACTCTTGACCGTCTTGCTCATAACGCCAACGATTTAGAACGCCATCATATTGCCGCTATCAAGTCATGGTACGCCGGTGATTTACACGGTGCCGCTGCACAGTGGGAACAGGCACTGTTGCTTAATCCCCGTGATATTGTTGCTTTACGGCTTTGCCATGACTTAGCTTTCTTCCTAGGGGATTGCCGCAATTTGCGAGACACAGTAGGGCGGGTCCGCAGGGAATGGGACGCGAGCGTTCCCGGTTACGGATACATACTTGGCATGCATTCTTTTGGTCTGGAAGAATGTGGCGATTATGGTCGCGCCCTTGATGAGGGCTACAAGGCACTTGAAATCAATCGTAAGGATAGCTGGGCAATCCATGCGCTTGCTCACGTCTATGAAATGCAGGGTCGTCAATCTGATGGTATTGATTTTTTGACATCGCGTGAACTGGACTGGACGACAAATAACTTCTTCGCCGTCCACAACTGGTGGCACCTGACCATGTATCACCTGGACCTTGAAGACTATGATCGCGTGTTCGAACTGTATGACGGCACGCTACGTAAAGACAAATCCAATGCCATTCTTGACCTTGTTGATGGTGCTTCCCTGTTGTGGCGTTTGAATTTGCTCGGTAAAGACACGGATAAAAATACAGGTAATGGTGCGGGTGAAGAGGGGGCAAAAGACCGCTGGAACGAAATCACGGATGCATGGATGACTTACGCCCGTGATGGGATCTATGCCTTCAACGATCTCCACATCATGATGGGACTGGTGGCAACCGGTCGCGATGCAGAAGCCGAGGAATTGATCACGTTTATGGAAACCATCGTCGCCGGCCCCGATTGCACCAACAAACTCGCAATGATGACCATCGGCCTGCCTGCCTGTCGGGGGCTTTATGCCTTTGGTAAGGGCAACTATAGCGAGGCTATCGAGCACCTTTTGCCGGTTCGGAACAAGGCCTTTCATTTCGGTGGCAGTCACGCCCAACGTGACCTTCTAAGTTGGACAACGATTGAAGCCATGCTCCGCGAAGGTCAGCACATTCAGGCTCGCGCCATTATTAATGAGAGGATCGAGCTGAAACCCACCAGCCCGCAAAGCCAGTTGATGGCGATACGGGCGAGGGAATGAGCAAGCTAGGTGTTCAAAAATTTAAAGCGTTCTTGTCATACCAATGCTGTCTCCTTTAAGCTGCACGCTCTATATAGGAGATGCATATAGGAGAAGCTGGGATGCTGGATTGGATTTTCGGTAGTAAACATAAAAAATCAGACACAGATAAACTGCCGCCATATGAAGAATCTCGCGATATCGCCGCCACGGGTAGCGCTGATAAACGTCAATGGCTGGCCTCTCGCAAAGGGTTGCAACCAGAGTTTCTTTATTATTTTGCGACGGATAAAGAGAATGCGGTCCGTCAAGCTGTCGCTGCCAACGTTACCACCCCCTTACAAGCGGATAAAATATTATCAACCGATGAGAACGAAGAAGTACGATCAGAACTAGCCAATAAAATAGCACGGTTACTACCGGGACTCGATTATAAAAGGGCTGACCGGGTCTCTGAGATGGTTATGGAAATTGTCAATGTTCTTGCCAAAGATAAAACCGCCCGCATTAGGGCAATTGTCGCGGAAGAAATAAAATCCCTAACGAATGTTCCCGAAGAACTTATATCTCAATTAGCAGGGGACGCGGAAAAAAACGTTTCTCTACCGATCCTTGAATATTCTCCGCTTTTATCTGATCGACACCTGTTGGAAATTATTAAAAGCGGTATTGCTGGTGGTGCTTTATCGGCAATTGCCCGGCGTAAGAAATTATCACAAAAAATGTCAAAAGCTGTGGTTAAAGAAAATGATGCTAAGTCCACGCTTCATTTACTTAAAAATAATACAGCCCTCATTGACGGAAAGACGTTTGAGACTATTGCCGATCACGCAGAAAGCTCAACGGACATACTCGATAGCTTGATCGACCGAGAAGATCTGACTTTATCCACCATCCACCGTGTTTCAGGGTTCGTTGGGAACGCTGTTCTCAGCAAAATTTTGGAACGCCACCAACACAGACCAGACATCAAAGATGAAGACATCTCGGAAATTCGCCAAAAAATTAATGAACGAATTAAGAAGGGGGGGGCGGATGAGGTCTCCATACCGGGACAGGATTCACGGATACGGGCAGAGAAACTATTTGGTGATGATAAGCTGAGTGAAGATGTCATCATAAAAGCCATAGACGATGGTGAGCGCATGTTTGTCATTCATTCTCTGGCACTATTAACCAGCTTCAGTTGGAACAGTATTCGGGATGTTCTAAATTCTAAGACAGCTAAAACAATTGTGGCCCTTGCTTGGAAAGCGGGGCTTTCTGCTGATAAATCAGTTTATATTCAAACCAAGTTTTGTTCAATTTCTGGCCCCGATATTGTAAAACCGGATGCTGATGGGAATTATACATTTTCAGAAAAAGACATGGAATGGTACTTAGACTTTTTTGATTGATAAGCGCGATATTTTAAAATGAAAAACCTATAATAATGAAACCTGTAAATACCGTATTATCTCAATTCGGCACGACCATTTTCGAGACCATGTCGGTTTTAGCCCGAGAGCACAATTCAATCAATTTGGGCCAAGGGTTTCCCGATCAAGATGGACCTTCCTCTTTAAAGAAAATTGCCAGTGAGGCCGTGTTTGAACATTCTAATCAATATCCTCCTATGCCCGGTGTTATGGAACTGCGCAAAGCCGTCGCCAACCATAATCAGCGGTTCTATGATTTATCAATGGATTGGCAGCGCAATATTCTGATTACTTCTGGCGCGACAGAGGCACTGGCCGGGGCCTTGTTAGCCCTCATAAATCCCGGAGACGAAGTGGTTCTGCTTGAGCCCGTTTATGACAGTTATATACCAATGATATTACGCGCTGGTGGCATTCCAAAAACCGTCAAGTTATTGCCCCCCCTTTGGGAAATCCCTGTGGATGAATTAAAAGCCGCTTTTTCGAATAAAACAAAACTAATATTATTAAACTCTCCCCATAATCCAGCTGGCAAAGTATATGGAATAGAAGAGTTAGGTTTGATAGCAGGTCTTGTTGAGAAATATGATACTTACGCTTTATGTGATGAAGTTTATGAACACATTGTTTTCGATGATAACCGCCATATTCCTCTAATGACTTTACCGGGAATGAAAGATCGATGTATTCGTATTGGCTCGGCGGGCAAATCGTTTTCCATGACAGGGTGGAAAGTGGGATACGTTAGTGCCCCTGAACACTTGCATGCCGCCCTTACAAAAGCCCATCAATTTATAACATTTACAACCCCGGCCATGGTGCAGTACGCCGTTGCTGAAGGGTTAATGGATAATGATGACTATTTCTCGCGGCTTGCATCCTCAATGCAGCAAAAAAGGGATTTATTATCTGAAGGATTATCGCAAGCTGGATTTGATGTTCCGAGAACCCAAGGAACATACTTTTTGAGCGCCGATATAAGGTCCACGGGCTTTACCGGGAACGATGTCGATTTCGCCCAGTATACTACCAAGAACGTTGGTGTTACGGCTTTACCCATGAGCGCCTTTTATTATACACCGCTTCAAAAGGGGGGCGACATAGACAAAATGAAAACACCGTCGCCATCCTTCTTTGTACGGTTTTGCTTTTGTAAAAAAGATGAAGTTCTTGAAGCCGCCAGTGAAAAGCTCATAAAATACTTTAAATAACAAATAACCTTCAAAAATAGTGTTTGGATAAACAGTGTACCGATTTCTTATCGCCGATGAAGAAACCCTATTTTGTTCAGGGTTGGATTTTTTGTTACGGGATTTATTTCTCCGTTCAACTGTTTTGAAATGTTCAGATATGAATTCACTGAGCACTGTTTTAGCTGATTCTGAAAAGATTTTTGACGTTTTTATCATTGATTTAAAGCTTGCAAGACTTGGGAATTACGAAAATTTAAAACGCCTATCCACGGCCATAACAAATACACCTCTTATTGTTATGGGAAATGATGATCGAACCGATTGTATTCGGGCTTGTATGAATAGTGGCGCAAACGGCTACATTCTTAAAAAATCAACGACCAAGACTTTAAAACTTGCCATTAATTTAATCATGAATGGTGAAATCTACGTACCGTCATCCCCCTTCATCGAAAAAGTCGCTGATGTGTCAACCAGCCCTTTAAAACTATATGGGATTGATAATCCACTGGGAGGCTTAACCCGACGGCAGTTTGAAGTCCTCGCCTTGATTATGGATGGACAACCAAACAAGCAAATCGCCTTGAACCTAGGTTTACTTGAAAACACTGTTAAATCACATGTAAAAGCCGTTTTACGTAAACTGAACGCAAACAATCGTACACAAGCCGCAAAGATAGCAATTGCCCTTGGATTGCCTTCAAATATAGACCCAGTGTAAAAATTCGATTCGGCAATTCTATTATATTGCGTCAAAATCTTAAAAAAATTCACCATTAGGAAACTTTGTTTCTTATATCAAACGTTTACAGACTCAATTATTGACTTAATTTGAACAGAATTGGGCTGTTATTGGTATAAAATTAACCCTTAAGGATGATAAAGTAACCCCTTTGCGTAGTGTTAAATCGAATCAATTGAGCGGAAAATAAATTAATCGCTTAAAGAAAATAATTTGCGATCAAATAACTTATTAAAACTAAACATTAGTTTTAAAGGGATGGGGTGAACAATCACTATATTCAATTTTGAATTTAACGTGGTCGTTCACATAATAGATCAATATCTGGAGAGAGAGGATATCCTTAATGGATGATCAATTATACGCTCTTACGACAATATTTACCGAGGTTTATTACTGGATCACGGTTGTATTTATGTTCCTCATACATGTGGGTTTCTGCATGTATGAAGTTGGAGCTTCACGTCGTAAGAACATGATGCACACACTTATGAAAAACACCATGGTGATACCGCTTGTCACTGTTACATTCTTCTATTTCGGCTGGCATATTTATTTCAGCTGGATCAATGGGATTCCCGGTATTATCGGTGCTGATCCAATGCCATATGGCTTAGACAATAACTGGTCTCAACCATGGAGCCCGTTCATGGGTGCTACGCTTAGTAGTGATGGTGACGGTTACTGGTCACATATTAACGGTGTATTCTGGGCAGCGTTCTTGCTGTTCTCATGGACAGCCGCTTCTATCGTATCGGGCGCGGTTATCGAACGTATCCGTTCTGGTGCATTCTGGATTCTGGCCGTTTTAATCGGTTCATTTTGTTGGATCATTGATGCTGCCTGGGGCTGGTCTCCTGATGGTTGGATGGTTCGTGAACTTGGTTATCATGACGCTTATGCCTCTGGTGTTATTCACGCCATTGCGGGTGGTTTTGCTCTCGGTGTTCTCGTTGTGCTTGGACCGCGTATCGGCAAGTTTGCTGCTGACGGTACACCACGCAACATCGTACCGCATAACCCATGGCTCGTAACAGTTGGTCTGTTCATGATCTATACTGGTTTCTGGGGCTTCTATGTTGCTTGTAATATCCCCATACTCGATGTTGGCAGTATGGCTGGTATGGAAGGCTCGTTCTTCTCTACAACCAATATTTACCTTACTCCGACCACGACCTCTGCAATCACCTTTAACTTCCTGATGTCTCTTTCAGGTGGTCTGATGATGGCTTACCTTATTTCTAAGGGTGATGCTTTCTGGACTTACTCAGGTGGTCTTGCTGGTGTCATTTGTGCCTCTTCCGGTAACGATCTATACCACCCAATTCAAGCAATGCTTATTGCGGCGGTTGGTGTTGTTGTTGTTTACAAAATGCACTTCTGGGTCGAACGTAAGTTTAAAATTGATGACGCAGTAGGTGCTGTAGCCGTTCATGGTTATGGTGGTTTCTTCGGTGTTGTTGCAGCAGGGTTTGTCCTTTGGGGCTACCCATCTTCGTTCACCGAAGGTTACGCAGCAATCACTCCTTGGGGTCAATTTGCTGGTGCTATTATCATGTTCTTTGTTCTTGGTTTCTTCCCGGCATACATTGCCTCAAAGATTCTGAACGCAATGGGATTACTTCGTATTCCAGAACGTGTTGAAATTGCTGGTCTTGATCTTTCTGAATTCCATGGTCGTTATCTCGACGAAGCTGAGGTATCTGCGGCTGAGGAAGAAGAAGCGCGTGCCCGAGGTATTATCTAGGGCGCCATCAAGACATCATTTGATAAGAAGGAGAACAAACTATGTCTACAGGATTAGAAACCTGGAACCAAGATCTCAATGCTCTCGTTGAGATGCATCCATTTGCCGGAACAGAGTTTACTCTGGTAATGGTTGGACTGGCATCTTGGATCATCTGGCATATCATTCAAATTAAAATGGAAAATAATTTGATGGCCGAAGAAGACGCACTATACCAAGACAAAGCCAAACTTAATGCCGCACGGCATCTAGGCAACGCTGAGTCCATTAGTGAAGTAGCCAAGGCTCACGCCGAAGGATACTAATACTAATCAGACAGAAAGCTTTGGCTTTCTGAACGAATTAATCACCCGGGTGTCAGACGACATCCGGGTGTTTTTTTATCCATTTTTAATTTAAATAAAAAATATGCTACTTGATTGGTAGATAACCTTGACGACACCCAACGGAGCGTCTAAAGAAGACGCACTGATCGCAAGATTGGTATGGTGACCGTAGCTCAGTTGGTAGAGCCCCGCCTTGTGGTGGCGGTTGTCGCGGGTTCAAATCCCGTCGGTCACCCCATTTTTCCTTCGATAATTATACTATAATTCTATTGCTGTCCTAAACTTCTATAAGGCCCTTTCGCTTAAAGAACATGGCGAGGAAGAGCGAGTAGTTTAGGTTTTAAGGTGGTTAATAAATCCACAGAGGAAGATGGCATAGAGAACTATAAGTTTTCACCAAAGGGAAATCCTCATTGAACAACTCAAAGTTATTAGATATTGTCCAATTATGAAATATTACCCCCATAATAATAGTGATTGGTCGTACAAAGTATTTGACCAAGAAACGTCTGCATCTGATTTTGGTGGCTTTGAACCTATCGTCAATTTATGGAACTCAAAAAGAAATCAGGATCAGTTACCTGCTTGGAAAGATTTCGAGCTTGAAGAATTCTCCAACTGGTATGGTTGGTTTGCGGTGGGTGATGTCACTTATGATGGTATATTTGATATTCACTTTAGATTGTGGGGTACGAAAGTCGTCGACCTTTTAGGGTACGAAATGACAGGTAAGAGCCCAAGACTAAATACCAAACATCCTTTTGAATATGATGGTGGCTACGACCAAGAGGAATTTGATTTTCTCGAAACATTAACACAATCATCAGCGATCGGTGTCGCTGCTGGCTCCATTCATTGGGAAAACCGTCGTCATATACGGTATGAAGAAATATCACTGCCGCTTGCTGATGATGGCAAGACAGTTGATAAGATACTGCAAGTTATTAATACCCTGCCAAATGATCTGTAGCGTTCTGTTATTTAAGAATTTAAACAGATAATCCTATCCCATCGGTCACCCCAATCTACTTATATTTAGGCATAAAAAATGACCAGCGCCTATTTTGCGATGATCATGTCTTATGTTTTCGATTTTAAATTAATCGAGCTATTGAAGCCGTATTTGTCTTCTTAAATTAATCAGACAGTTAGGGCGATTGATGCCAAAATTACGCAAACGATTAAGTAGGAAGTTATCGCAGTGTAGATTGAGCTGTTCATCATTATAAAATCCTTTGTAGAGTTTGTAGTGTGTCTGAGGGGATTTATAATCCATGCATTAGATTTTGAGTAATGTTCATCTTGCACTAAAGCTATGCGTCTGGGGTATGGTGTCTGGGGTGGGGACGATTTACAGACAAAAAAAACCGGACCATTTGGTCCGGTAGAGTTTAAACAGGGAGAGTATGAAGAGGGGACTAACATTGAAATTCTCTTCATACATTATAAATAATACGCCAACTTACCTTTTAAAGCTGTGATATTGATCACACCGAACAATTATTCATAAATTTATCATGGGTAGTATATCCAAATATTATAATCTTTTGAAATAAAACAATAATTGCGTAATATTTTTCCAATCTTAGGCAGGTACCTACACTAATAATAAATTTAAACATTGCCTACCCATTCAGGTGGCATTAATAATATTCTTTCCTTATATAAGGTTATAGAGTTAACAGATTTTTTGTCTCAGGAATAAAAATGTCGCAAATTGAGATTGTATTAGTCGATAAGAGCCCCTTGGTTCTTGCAGGGCTCACGAAAATATTTGGGGATGATCAACGATTTTCAATTATTGCAACCGCCGCTGATGGTGAACGCTTTATGGAGGCTGTAGAACGACTATCCTTTGATGTTGCGGTCCTCGGTTGGGAAATGCCCTATTTGAATGGTCGTGACGTTCTGACCGCTTTGAAAGGCAATCTGGATGCCCCGCGGATCATTATATACACGGGCAGCATCAAGCCCGGCATTGCGCGACAGGTGCTCCAATTGGGCGGTGCTGGTTTTTGTTCCAAACAAGACTCCCCCCACATCCTTATCGATACGGTTGTTTCTGTAGCCGAAGGTCGAATGATATTCCCCTTTATGAACATTGACGCGCCTTCAAACGATGCATTGGATAGCTTAACCCCAAGAGAACGTGATTTATTGACCTATTTGGCCGATGGACGAACCAATGCGCAAATAGCAACCCAGTTGGGGATTTCGCTTAATACCGTTAAATTCCACCTTAAAAACCTCTATGAGAAACTCAATGTTAATAACCGGGCACAAGCAGTTGCTCGTTCTTTAGCTGATAATGATATGCGTTAAAACAAGAATAGCCCCAATAATGAATAGTCCTGAAAAAACAATCTCAAAAGACACGTTTCATGAAGGTGAAGCACCGCATTTTTTGAAATTTGCCCTTCGAGAAGTAACGGAATCTGCTGCCCGAGCGGCCTGTGAATGGATTGGACGCGGCGACGTTGGTCAAATTAATAACGCGTCCGTATCGGCAATGCGTGATGCATTTACCAAAATCCCCATCAAAGGTGAAATTGCTATTGGGGATGGCAGCGACGCCCCCGATGTTCCCGGCAAACGTATGGCTTTTAAAACCGGTGAAATCGTCGGTAACAAAAATGCGACCCTAGAATATGATATTGCCATTGACCCGATTGAAGGAACCAGCTTCCTAACCCAGGGTATGACCAATGCTATGGCGGTACTCGCACTCGCGCCTAAAGGGACCATGCTAAGACCGGGGCCTGCTTTTTATATGGAAAAATTTGTCGGTCCACCCGAAGTTCGCGGCAAAATCGATCCGCAATCTCCGCTCGAGGATAAACTGGCTATCATTGCAAGCGAGACTGGAAAACGTGTTTCTGATCTCATTATATATGTTCTAGAAAAACCGCGTCATCGTGTGTTGATTGAAAGTATCCAAGCGTGTGGTGCGCGTGTTGCGCAATATCCAGCGGGCGATATAGCGGGGGCAATTATGGCCGCACGGTCTGATTCAGGTATTGACGCCATGATGGGAACAGGCGGATCGCCAGAAGGGATCATATCAGCCTGCGCTATCAGAGCGCTTGGGGGCGAGCTGTTGACGAGGTTTTCTCCACAGTTACCCAGCGAGCACATTGCGGTCAAAGAGGCTGGGATATCGACAACCCAGTGGATGAGCATTGACCACCTTGTCAATTCAAACAAAGTTCATTTTGCCGCAACGGGTATCACAACGGGATTATTATTCGATGGTGTTGTGAAATCCGCCCGATATGAACGCACCGAGTCATTATTAATTTCTGGGGAAAATGGCGAATACAGTACCCTGACGAGCTATCACCCTTCAGATGAGACGTTATCATGCCTATAAACCGTTTATCCGATCGACCGATTATCCTTGGCATTATCGGTGATTCAGCCGCTGGCAAAACGACTTTTGCCCGTGGCATCGTTGATATCTTAGGCGACGATCGTGTGGTGACCATTTGTTCCGATGACTATCATAAATTCACCCGTAAAGAGCGCAATGAAATGAGCATCACGGCCCTTGAACCGGAAGCCAACCATATTGATATTCTGGAACAACACATCAAATTACTAAGGCAGGGAAAACCGATCCTTAAACCGGTTTATAATCACGTAAATGGAACCCTGGGGCCCGCTGAATACATCGAACCACGCGAATATATTATCATTGAAGGATTGCTTGGATATTCCACCCGAACCATGCGGGATTGTTACGATGTTAAAGTTTATCTAGAGCCAATGGAGGACCTACGGGTTCACTGGAAAATTCAACGTGATACTATGGCCCGTGGTTATGACTTAGCGACCGTTAAAAAGATTATCAATATCCGTGAACAGGCCAGTGATCGTCACATTAAACCGCAACGGACATTTGCCGATATGGTTGTGCGGTTCTTTCCGCCCGATAATACCGAGGAAACAGGTGCTGGATTAAACGTCATCCATACTCTTCGTCCAACTTTACCGCATCCAGATTTATCCCCCATCATCGAAGCAGGGGCAAAGGCGGGTATTAAATTGGAATTATCGCGCGATGTTGATGGCAAGCCGGTCGATATTTTGGCTATCAATGGATCAATTGATGATCGACATGCCAGAAAAATGGAAGACCTGTTGTGGAATTTAATTCCAGAAGCCCAACACTTACGCGACAAACTTGGTCAATTTGATGAAGGTAATCATATTGAAACCAGTCACACTTTGGCCCTTTCACAATTGTTAATGACGTTTCATGTGGTCAAGGCCGCGCTCGGTCATCATGCGATCTGATTAAAGCCCTTGCGCCATATCATTAACAATGAAATCAGCCCGTTGAACAGGGCCGCCCAAGTCTGGGTTTGGAAATTTTTTTGACCAATGGTCCATTTTAACAGCCAATGCGCACAACAGTGCACCAATTGTAGAATGATTACTCTCAACGGTATTTTTAAATTTCATAAAATTATCTGGAGATATATCATTCCACATATTTGCACTTGAAACATCAAACGCATCAAACTGTCCTGTTAGCATTGATTGCATTCTTGATATTTTATTATGTAAGCGATTACAGGCACTTACGAGAATATAATCATTTCGTAATTGTTGATGGCTCTTGATCTGAACCGTTGCATTCATAAAGTCGCTGATCAGTGGGTTTATATCATTTAAACACCGTCGATAGTACGCAACGGATAAATATACATCACCGTATTTTTGTAAGACTGATGGTAATTCCTGTAACCGTATATTGAGCTTACCTGCCATATTATTAAGCTGTTTTCGAGCTTTTTGGATATCGGGGTTATAAAAAATGTTAAGCCAATTGTCATTTTCGAAATCAAAATTGCTGATATCTTCAGGATCAAATATATTAACAACAAGATTGGTAAGAAAAGGTTTCATATAATCTTGAAGTTCGATTTGAATTTTCTCTGATAGCTTTAAATCGTCATAATCTTCAACATTTATGCCATTTTGCCGAAGGGATATTCGTAAACTATAGACATCATAACTTTTAAGTTTAGAAAGCTTTCTAATCACATTGATATCAGAATCCGGTATATTACTAAAAAAATTATGAATATGATCCGGTGACACATACCCCGTGCCCGTATCTTCATCGGCGAACAATTCGATGACACCTTCAAGATGATTATTTTTAACTATTCTAGTCCTTTTCAATGCATCCGATTGAAGAGGGATCATTAATAAAGGTAAAGACCATAGTGAATCACGATCAGAATCAGAGATCTTATTTATTATTTTTGGTTCAAGCGCGCTATCTTTTTTCATTTTTAAAAGTCCTATTATGGGATACTTTTTTTATATTATGTTAATTTCTATTTATTTTTATAATCCCTTGTAATTATTAAAGTTAAAACAAACAATTCTTTGAAAATTTTAATAATATTATTTATATTTAGTCTAATTAAATCAATATTAACTTCACTGTATACAATAAAATGCACTTGATTACTACTGGTACTTAGAAAAAATGAATTTCAATAGTGCCTCAACCAACTTCTCTCAAAAATTAAAAATATATTAACAAAAACTCAGCTCAGTGCTGGACTTTTCCCTTTAAATTAGCGAAAAGCACAATCATCCTTTCCATACTTATTCTTCCAGGAGACTATTAATGTCGGGAGACAATCCAAACTACGCAGATATGGCTAATGCCATTCGGTTTCTGTCCGCTGATGCTGTGCAAGCTGCTAAATCAGGCCATCCGGGTATGCCCATGGGAATGGCCGATGTTGCAACGGTCCTCTTTTCCAAATTCTTAAAATTTGATGCCGCCGCACCTGATTGGTCAGATCGTGATCGTTTTGTGCTTTCTGCGGGTCACGGATCAATGTTGCTCTATTCGTTGTTGCACCTCACAGGCTATCCCGGCATGGATATCGAGCAGATCAAGAACTTTCGTCAACTTGGCTACAAAACGGCGGGTCACCCTGAATATGGTCATGCCCCCGGTATTGAAACAACCACAGGGCCGTTAGGGCAGGGATTAGCCACGGCCGTTGGTATGGCACTTGGCGAGCGTATGATGAATGCTCGGTTTGGTGATGCCGTTGTAAATCACTTTACCTACGTGATTTCCGGCGACGGTTGCTTGATGGAAGGCATCTCTCATGAAGCAATCTCGCTCGCGGGTCATCTTAAATTATCGAACTTGATCGTTTTGTTCGATGACAATTCTATCACCATTGATGGTCCAACTGATATCAGTGTCAGCGATGATCAACTGAAACGATTTGAAGCGTCCAATTGGGATGTTTGCGCCGTTGATGGTCACAACCATGACGAAATTGCCAACGCCATTGCCAAGGCACAAAAATCAAACAAACCCTCCATGATTGCCTGTAAAACAATCATCGGATTTGGTGCCCCCAATAAACAAGGCACGTCCGGTATACACGGTGCACCTCTCGGGGACGAAGAACTAACCGCCGCTCGCGCAGAGCTAAATTGGCCTCATGAAGCATTTGTTGTGCCGGAAGCGACCATGACTGATTGGCGCGCTATTGGCACAAAAGGCGCTTCTGCAAGAAGTGAATGGCAGAACCGTTTCGATAGTTTGAGTGACGCCGATCAAGCAACGTTCAATCGGTTAATCAGTGGCGCGCTTCCTGATGGTTGGCTCAGTGCCCTCAACGACCATAAAAAACGGGTATCTGACGAACAGCCATCTTGGGCGACGCGTGTCGCCTCTGGGCATACCCTTGAAGCCATAGCAGAGCACATTCCAGAGCTCATTGGCGGTTCGGCTGATTTAACGGGCTCTGTTAATACCAGGGTTTCTACCATGACAGATATTACACCTGATGATTTTTCAGGTCGTTATATCCGTTATGGTGTTCGTGAACATGCCCAAGCCGCTGCCATGAACGGGCTAGCGTTGCATGGTGGTACCATTCCTTACTCCGGCGGGTTCTTGATCTTTGCTGATTATATGAAAGGGGCTATGCGTCTTTCTTCCTTAATGCAGCAACGTGTCATCTATGTCTTAACCCACGATTCCATTGGCTTAGGCGAAGATGGCCCAACCCACCAAGCCGTTGAAACGATTGCTTCATTACGCGCTTTGCCAAACTTCAACCTTTTGCGTCCTTGTGATGGTGTTGAAACGGCTGAATGTTGGGCAATTGCCCTGCAATCAACAGATACACCCTCCGGCCTTGTTCTAAGTCGTCAGGGTATGCCCACACAACGCACAGAGCACACTGAGGAAAACCTTTGTGCTCGCGGTGGGTACGTGCTGGCAGAAGCAGAAGGGGGTGCCAGTGCCCGTCAGGGAACAATATTTGCAACAGGTTCAGAGGTTTCCATTGCGATGGACGCCCGTGATACGTTGCAAAAAGAAGGCATTGAAACGGCTGTTGTCTCCATGCCGTGTTGGGAACTATTTGACGCGCAAGACGCTGGCTACCGTGAAGCCGTAATGGGTACCGCAAAAGCCCGCGTTGCTGTGGAAGCCGCTGTTCGTTTGGGGTGGGATCAGTATGTCGGTTCAGACGGTGGTTTTGTTGGTATGACAGGGTTTGGCGCATCCGCACCGGCTAAACAGTTATTCGAACATTTTGACATCACCCCCGATGCGGTCGTTCGCGAAATTAAATCTCGACTGTAATTAGTAAGCTGGAATTATACTGTAATTAGTAAGCCGAAATTCATCTAAAGGAACTCAGAAAATGGCATTAGTATCACTTCGTCAGTTACTCGATCATGCAGCTGAAAACGACTATGGCATGCCCGCCTTTAACATCAATAATATGGAACAGATGTTAGCCATTATGACCGCGGCTGAAAAAACCGATAGCCCCGTCATCATGCAAGCAAGCCGTGGAGCGCGTAAATATGCAAATGATATTGTGTTAAGACACTTGATCATTGCGGCGGCAGAAATGTATCCAAACATTCCCATTTGCATGCATCAAGATCACGGTAACAGCGCCTCTACCTGCATGTCCGCCATTGCCAGTGGCTTCTCGTCTGTCATGATGGATGGCTCATTAGAAGATGACGGTAAAACACCCGCTAGCTTTGACTACAATGTTAACATTACCAGCAAAGTAACGGAAATGGCGCATATGGTCGGCGTTTCTGTTGAAGGAGAGTTGGGCGTGCTCGGCTCCCTAGAAACGGGTGAGGGCGATAAAGAAGACGGTCATGGCTTTGAAGGTAAATTAAGCAAAGACAAGCTGTTAACAGACCCGGATGAAGCCGCTGAATTTGTTAAACGAACCAAAGTTGACGCCCTCGCTATTGCCATGGGTACATCCCACGGCGCCTATAAATTTACCCGCAAACCAACGGGTGATATTTTGGCCATGGATGTGGTTAAGGCGATCCACAAGCGTTTACCAAACACGCACCTTGTTATGCACGGTTCGTCCTCTGTCCCTCAGGATTTACAAGATATCGTCAACGAATATGGTGGTGATATGCCACAAACCTTTGGTGTGCCCGTTGAAGAAATTGAAACGGGTATCAAAAACGGCGTGCGCAAAGTTAATATCGACACAGACAACCGTTTAGCCATAACCGGTCAGATCAGAAAGGTTCTGTTCGAGAATAAAGCCGAATTTGACCCACGTTCTTATCTAAAACCTGCCATGGCTGCCATGGAAAAGGTCTGTATTGATCGATTTGAGCGTTTTGGAAGTGCCGGGAATGCCTCTAAAATCAAAGCGATCCCGCTTGCTGATATGGCGTTGCGTTATGCGGATGGTTCTTTAGACCCAACTGTTAACTAAAACGGTTCATTAACATTGCAATTAACACTATGACGAAAGACCGATAAATGATCAAAATCGCTCCCTCCATTCTAGCGGCTGATTTTGCTAAGCTTGGCGATGAAGTAAAGGCTATTGAGGCTGCTGGCTGTGATTACGTTCATATCGATGTCATGGATGGACATTTTGTGCCTAACCTGTCGTTTGGCATTCCGGTCATTAAAGCGTTACGTAAAATTACCGATCTACCCTTTGATGTGCATTTGATGATTGATCCTGCGCAACCTTACTTAGCCGATTACGCGGAAGCGGGGGCCGATCTTATTACCGTCCATGCTGAAGCCGATATCCATTTGGATCGGTCGTTGCAGGTGATTAAATCCCTTGGCAAAAAAGCAGGGGTATCTCTTAATCCCTCTACGCCCCCGAGTGTTCTCGACTATGTAATGGATAAAGTCGATATGATCTTGGTCATGACGGTAAATCCGGGCTTTGGGGGCCAATCATTTATCGAAAACCAGCTTGATAAAATCAGCATTGTACGCTCAATGATTGGTGAGCGCTCTATTGAGCTGGAAGTTGATGGTGGTATTAGCACATCAACAATTAAAGCCGCCGCGGGAGCGGGCGCTGATGTGTTTGTCGCTGGAAGTGCTGTCTTTAAAGGGGACGACTACGCCGCAACTATCAATGCATTACGCTCTGCGGTGGATAGCTAAACCCGATTACGTGATAGCGTCTATTTCTTCATCGCTCATCCCACCGGGAACAATGGTTATGGGTAAGGAGAACTTTCCAGCCATTTTATTGACCACATGAGAAATGATCGGGCCAGGGCCTTCCTCAACGGAAGAAGCACCAAGCACCAAGACCGATAACGATTCTTCTTCTTGTATCAAATTAAGTAAGACTTCATGGGGCTTGCCTTCACGGATATAGATTATGGGCATTTTTCCGGTCCGGCGCTGAACCACATCGGCAAGAACCTGCACCATTTCTTCGGCTTCTTCGCGATTTTCTTGCTTCATTAAATCGCCTACACCGAGCCAATGCTGAAATTCTGCTGGTTGAATTATATACAACAGCGCAATTCGGCCCCCTGTTTTAATTGCCCGCTGGCAAACAAACCTTAGAGTTGGCGCAAACTCATCCGTTTCATCAACAACGCAAAGAAACGTTCGTTCCGGTAAAGTTTTTACTTCTTCGTTTGTATCGTTGTTTGTATCGTCGGTACTCATAATCATCCTTTCCGGAAGGCAGCATTTGCCATCCATCCTGCTAATGCTGCGATCAATACAGCTATTACACCATATAATCCTGAGTGACGATGTGCAAAATTAAATATTTCCGCCTCAAAGCCAAATTTTCTAACATTTAATAATGTTGTTTGATTATCAATCAATTGACCATCATTAAATAAATAAACATCAATACCATAGGTCCCAACGGACACATTGGCTGGAAAGTGAACTAATGTCCGAAACAACCCATTTCCCAAATAAACCAGATCAACCGGCTCTGAGGTATAGAGACCATCATTTTGTTTGATACGAATCGCTGCTTCACTAAAGGCTGTAATATCATCAACCGCATGTTGTTTGGCATTGGGCTTGAAAATGATTTGATCCAGCCCAATTTGATGGATACTGGCTATATCACTGGGGACATATTCATCGATGGGTCGGTTTGTCGCTAAGGCATAAAATGTAGGTATCCCTTCGAATGTGACGTTATCACGATTGATCCAAATACCGCCGACATTTTCTTTACGACGAATTACAGGATTTTCTTCTGGACCTCGAATAACAACAACGAGGTCACCTTCACCGCGCGTTGCCCCAAACAACAATAAGTCCGTTCCGGTAAAGCCTGTTGTAATGGCAACCACGGATGTCGATAAATCAATCACCAGGTCTTGCGCGCGTAACATTGTCGAGGCAAAAAAACCGCCTATCAACGTTATAAACACGATAATAAATACAGGCACAGGACGGAGGAACTTTTTCATCAATGAGAAACCTCAACACCAAGTGTAAAATATTCATCCGGGGTAAGGATGAGATCAAACGATAATACAACACAAACACCTAGAACCATCAGTGCTAATAACCCCCGTAGATGCTCACCATTAAGTTTAGCACTTGCCCTTACCCCAAATTGAGCGCCAATCACACCCCCAGCAAGTAAGATTAACGCCAACACCACATCGACGGTCTGATTGGATACGGATTGTAAGATCGTAACGTTGGCCGTCACAAAAATAATCTGGAATAAAGATGTCCCAACAACCACAGCCGTTGGCATCCCCAATAGATAGATCATAGCAGGAACCATAACGAAGCCACCGCCAACGCCCATTATAGCCGCCAAGATGCCAACAAAAATACCAATGGCAAGGGGTAGTAGGGCGCTTACATATAATTTTGATTTTCGAAACCGCATTTTAAAAGGAAGACTGTGGAGCCAGTTTCGATTGCGTTGACTATTTTTCACAACACCTTTACGGCGACGCACCATCATCACTTTGACGCTCTCAACCAACATCAACGAACCAATAATTCCCAAAAAGATCACATAGGCCAATTTGATGACCAGATCGACTTGGCCCATGGAGCGCAACACCGTAAACAGCCAAACACCGAAACTTGAGCCTATAACACCGCCAACAAGCAACACCGAACCCATTTTGAAATCAACATTGCCACGACGCCAATGGGCCAAAACCCCAGAAACGGAGCTGGCAACAATTTGATTTGCTTCTGTGGCAACAGCTACAGCGGGTGGAATACCCACGAACATCAATAAAGGCGTGGTTAAAAATCCACCACCAACGCCAAATAACCCTGACAGAAATCCAACCCCACCGCCCATACCCAATATCAAAAAGACATTCACAGAAACTTCGGCTATGGGCAGGTATATATCCATGTTCGACCGTAAATTCCTGTAAAAACTAAATTTTATGGCAGCTAAATTAATAGATGTTAAAAAGTCTTATAAAGCAGAAGCTTAGAGGATTATTATCATTTAATTATAGAATTGTGAAGCATAACTATTAAAATTATATAATATCTTTTTAGTATACCAGTTCATCTTCTTCAGAGCCCGAAGAAACGACAATTTCGCCA
>CBFDBO010000009.1:0-124552 GCA_965603075.1 uncultured Rhodospirillales bacterium
TAACAGCTGAACGCCGCCCGCGTATCCCTTCCGTATTCACAATGTAAAAGAACAAGAAGACAAAGAGTCTTCTGACTGCAACTTGTCACAGCCAACGTCCACACAAAGAAGCATGATCCGATTAAAATTTATTTCGACGTCACAGCAGAGAATGCGTTCCGCCGGAGCGATGCATTATAATGATATGTCTACCGAATATCAACCTCAAATTAACTTGTTTCTGAGATCATGTAATCAGCTTGTTTGCTGCTCGGTGACGGTGGTATAGGGGGGTGAGCCGAGACTGTCTAGCACCTTTATCGATTTTTTTAATTTTTATTCATCTACCGGAGACGCGCCTTGATAAAACTTACGGAAAGCCGCCATTTTATGGTGAAAACTTTTTTTGCCAGCACCATCGCTTTAGGCCTATTAGCTGGCTGTTCTCAGAATGCGGCATTCCTTGCTGAGACTCAAACCGTCGCCCCCGATGGCACCGTGACCACAAACAAAGACAATCCCGGTTATACACAGATACCCGACATGCCCTTCCCGCCCGGATCATCCATGAATATCGAACGTACCTTTATCGTGGGCAGCGGTGAGAGCTGGTATGGACAAGTAATTGTGGAATCAAGCTCTGATGCCAATGCTTCCTTTGATTTCTATAAACAGAAGCTGACAGAATATGGCTGGAACGAACTATCTTCCGTTCGTGCCCAAACCAGCGTATTGACCTATATGCGCAATAACCGGATTCTCGCCATCCAAATTGTGCAAAATAGAATCGGTCAATCCGATATCGTCGTTACAGTCTCCCCTAAAGAAGGAGCAATCTAAATTAGCGCCTTAATGCGGGTTATGCATCATTTGCACGCTGATGAAGACGTGTGAGGCACTGGGCGCTACTATCGGGTCACTGTTTAGATTAAATATTACCGATTAAGATCAGAACTCTGCGAATGTTGGATCACAGAACTGCCGACGGCTTTTTAGTCGTCCACAGACATCTTTGGCTTCTGAGCCACTGCTATAGGGACCAGCGATCAGGCGGAAGTAGATGCCTTTGCTGCCTAGATTAATTTCCATAATCGTGTGACTTAAACCGCTCAGAATATTCTGATGTGCGCGTTTCAATTGCGCCCATCCTTGCTCGGCTTGTTTGGTGGACCGGTAGGATGCCAAATGGATACTCGGTTGCGGACCGCTGAGAGCGGGAGGTTCTGGGGTCAATTCAGCCGGCGCACTTGCTTGTTCTATGGCAACGCTGGCTAAACTAGCGGGTTGTTGCATAATTGGTG
This sequence comes from uncultured Rhodospirillales bacterium, assembly GCA_965603075.1. Classification (GTDB taxonomy): domain Bacteria; phylum Pseudomonadota; class Alphaproteobacteria; order Rhodospirillales; family Casp-alpha2; genus JABJOR01. The sequence goes on from CBFDBO010000009.1 coordinate 1,281, forward strand.
TGGGTTGATTAGGCCGCATTACAGCTTCAATAGCACCGCGTTCACGTTCGTATTCAGCAGATGTAATAAAACCTGTATCGCGCAGCATTTCTAGCCGTCGTACCATGTCGGCCGCTTGTAAAATACCCGTTGGAGGCACACCCGGATTGGCAACCACAACTGGAGCTGCCGGCATGAGCGCGTCAAGGATCAACGATCGTTCGGAACCATGTTGACTTACCGAAATGGCCCGCATGGCAAGCGCCCGTCCGATAGCTTGCAGCCGATCGCTGATTTGCAGTGTTGTCGGCACAGTCCGCTCAAGCCCCGCCGATGGTGGTGGGGATGTTAGCGGTAATAACGCACCGATATTGGCTTGGCGACGGGTGGAGAATTCAGTGGGGGTTAACAATCCTTGATCCCTGAGAGAACGAATCGTTGTAAACCTTGAAATAATATTTTTATCCGCAGGGCCAAGTTCGGTGATGCTTGGGGATAAGGGCGCCATTTGCGCAGGGGATGATTGGGTCCCACTCAATTGATTTACCGGCTGCATTTGCTGTCCACCAACGACTGGAAATGTCACAGAGGACGCCGCAGCCATCGGTGACGGTGCGTTTAGACCGTCCATAAGAGGCTGCACGTTTGTTGGCATTCCATACATGCCCCCGGCTTGGGGTTGATTACCCATGCTGCCCGGCAACGCCCCACTTTCCAGCAATGCCAGATTAAGGCTAGCCACGCTTACCAAAGAATTGGTCGAGATATCATTTAAATTAATAAACTGTTCGGATTCCGGTGGACGTAAAGCGAGTACGGCTTCGTACATTTCGCGGGCCTTCACCAATTGTCCGGTATTGTGATACAAAATAGCGGCGCCCAGCAGCGCGTGATAATCACGGGGATTTCGGTCCAGAGCGTTTCGGAAATGGGATTCAGCGGCGAGGTAATTCCCCTTTGTCATCTCGGCAATACCAAGCTCAGCGGTTTCATTACCCGACATGGGGCCGCCTTCCCAGAATTTACCGTCCAGCATTCTGCCGCCTTCGCTGATCACGCCACAGGCTGAGACCCCGAGCGTCATAATAAGCATAAGTGTAACGAGAACCGCTTTGTTAATCTGCAGACTGCGCAATTTGATTGCTCCTGAATCGTAAACCCTGTTTAGCTTTAATTTAATGTGCGTTAATAGCAACATTGAACGTTTGAAGTATAGTGTACAACATTTTGTGTCTCAACTGTATCATTCTACAATTCATAGACACTTTGTATTGCAGGCCCAATTTTGGGTCTAATTCAACTCTTTTGAATCAATTACCAACTCTAAAATAAGAAAGTATGGTTAATTTATTCATAACGATGGCTCAATTGGGAGGGGAATAGCGTATTTTCAGAATTAAAAATTATCGATTCGCTGAAAAAATTTAGACCAGATCAAGGGTCATTATTATCGTACTGTCCACGGGTGCACCAGAAACTGCACCAGAAAGTGCACCTGAAATTGATTGTTCATTAACTTCGGCGTCAAAATCAACAAAACACGCCGCTTTGCCCAACCATTGACGATAGGCTAGCAACATCTCCTGTAATGCGGGTTTATCATCCGACCTATGTGCATGTTCGATTATCACACCAGCTTTATTAATTTCGATTCGGCCCATTAAAAAAACCTCCGCTAAGGGTAAGAACACCCCCTGGTAAGGTTTTACGAACGCGCTATTAACGACGCAATAGCGTCCCCCAGCTCAACCGTGCTGGCTTTACCCCCCATATCGGGGGTTTTTACGTCGCTGTCGCGCAAGACGGTTTCAATGGCGGTTTCGATGGCGCTCGCGGCGGCATGTTCCCCCAGATGATCGAGCATCATACCCGCCGACCAAATCTCGCCGATGGGATTGGATATCAATTGACCATGAATATCCGGGGCCGAGCCGTGTACGGGTTCGAACATGGACGGGTATTCTTTTTCGGGATTGATATTGCCGCCCGGTGCAATGGCGATGGTCCCCGTTACCGCCGGGCCAAGGTCAGATAAAATATCACCAAACAAGTTGGAGGCCACCACCACATCAAACCAGTCCGGATTACGGACGAATTGGGCGGTTAGAATATCAATGTGAAATTGCGCGGTTTCAACATCTGGATAGTTGGCGCTGATCGCGGCGAATTGTTTATCCCAATAAGGCATAGAATGGATGATGCCATTTGATTTGGTGGCCGAGGTAACGTGTTTGCGCGGTCGTCTTTGGGCCAGATCAAAAGCGTAATTCATAATCCGGTGGGTGCCACGTTTGGAAAAAATGGCTTGTTGTTGGGCAAATTCATAATCGGTGCCTTCAAACACCACGCCGCCGATATCGGAATACTCGCCTTCGTTGTTTTCGCGCACGATCATCATATCGATGTCCCCGGCCTTGCGACCGACCAGGGGGCTATCGATGCCATCAAACAAACGCACGGGGCGTAAATTGACGTACTGGTGAAATTCCCGGCGGATGGGGATAAGCAACCCCCAAAGCGAGACATGATCTTCAACGCCGGGATAGCCAACCGCCCCCAACAAAATCGCATCATGATGTCGAATTTGATCCAGACCGTCTTCGGGCATCATGGCCCCGAGCTTTTGAAACCGTTCGCAGCTCCAATCGAAATGATCAAATTTATAGGCAATATCAAATTTCCGTCCCACGGCCTCTAGAACTTTAAGGGCTTCCGGGACGACTTCATTGCCGATGCCATCACCGGGAATAACGGCGATTGAATAAGGGGTTTTTGACACGTTTGGTTCTCCGCTTTTATTTAATCGCGTATAATGGCAAAACAGTTATCAATTTTTTTAAGACCCGCTTTTGGATAATAATCCATCACCGCCGGGGCGGATAATAATGTCAGAGTGACACTGTCCCCCCCCGCCGAGGAATGGGTCCGGCGGATCAATTCTTTGCCGATCCCAAGCCCTTGGTATTCTTTATCCACCGCCAGATCGGATAAGTAACAGCAATAGCTGAAATCCGTCACGGCGCGAGACACGCCAACCAACTCGCCCGCTTCGTTGCGCGCGCAGATCATCAAATCAGCGAATTCGACCATGGCTTTAACCGTAATAGGGTTGCCCACCGGACGGCGTTCAGCCAATCCCGAGCGATAAAGAATATCGAGAAAGTCCAGCGGTTCTAAATCTTCCTCCGCGCCATAGGTAATTTTTTCAGTTTTTTTATCAGTCATTATTAAACACCACATTCACACGACGATTGTGCTTCCCTTTGTTTTCAATTTTACCAATACGGACCCGACCAATTTCAGCGGTGGATTTAACATGGGTCCCCCCGCAAGGTTGCAAATCAATCCCGTCCCCAATATCCATAATACGAACCTTGCCCTGTCCCATGGGGGGCTTCACCGACATGGTGCGCACCAATTCAGGGCGCGACATCATTTCTTCATCCGTGATCCAGCTGATGGTTAAAGGGTGATCGGCGTCAATAAGCTTATTCAAGTCCTCGGTGATTTGCTCTTTATCCAGATCCGTATTTTCCAGATCAAAATCTAATCGGCTTTTTAGCGCCCCAATAGAGCCCCCGGTGACGCCGCCTTCAATCAGCGAGCACAATAAATGCAGGCATGTATGCATGCGCATATGGTCATATCGTTTATCCCAGTTGAGGGTTAGCGTCACGCTCTCCCCCACCGCCGGAAGAGTGGCGCCCTCCGCCATCACATGCACGATTTCGCCCGCGGCATCCTCTTTGCCTTTGAGGGTATTAATGATCGGAATGTCGGTGCCACTTGCGGCCCTTAACGTACCAATGTCCCCCGGCTGTCCCCCGCCGTGGGGATAGAATACTGTTTGATCAAGAATAACACCCCCCGCCACATGCGCGGTAATAATAGCCTCGCATGATTTGGCATAGGCATCATCTCGAAAAATTTCTACGGTCATGTAAGTCTCCAGCAATTATGAACCCATTGGCCCTAACCTAAATCAGTTCACCGGATCTTACTAGAATTTGATTCATCCCTTGCTCGTTCTATATTATTGATAACGCTTATAGCAAAACCGTACCTTCAATCATGATTTGGGTTTCTCCCCCGATCAGGACTCGGGTTTTATCGATTGCATCCGGTTTAATATAAACCCGACCGTGCCGGTTTATTTTGCTGCCTTGGGCAATGATTAAATCTTTTTCCAAACGACCTTCGCTCAACATCCAACACGCGATGGCAGCGTTCAGTGATCCGGTAATCGGGTCTTCGATCATACCACTAGAGGGGGCCAACATACGGACCTCATAATCGCATTCAGAACCCGGTGCGTGGGGACCGATGAGGCCGATGTCGTCAAATTCAGGCCAGCTAACCTTGGACGCTTCAACGGCCAGAACATCTTCCGCACTCGATAACACCAGCACATGCCAAACCGGGCCATTATCAAGCTTGACGGTGCGTGTCACAGTATCAGGATCGATATTGAGGGCCGTGATAATATCCTGCTTTGCATGTTCAGCCAGCGGCTCAATGGTGGTTGGCGGGGCGACAAAAGCCGGCACGTCCCCGGTCAAATCGATATCCACAATGCCAACGCCACATTCCTGGCGGACGATACCTTGGGTTTTTGGAACGCCCCCGGTGTGCAGCCACGATGCGCAGCTGCCCAATGTTGGGTGTCCGGCAAACAACATCTCGCGGGTTGGCGTGAATATTCTGACCTTATAATCCGCCGCCGGGTCCTCTGGTGGATATAAAAATGTGGTTTCCGCCAGATTGGTCCAAGCCGCAAAATCCTGTAATTGCTGATCGGATAAGGGTTCCCCGTTTTGGACTCCGTCAACGACAACGGCCAAGCCATTGCCTTTTAACGGGGTCGGGGTGAATACATCACATTGGATAAAGCGTCTGCTTTGCATTTGTCTGTTTCCTGATTCTAAGCTTTAAGCCGCCCAAAACGGTTTGGTTGTTTCTTGTTTAACACTATCAGGTGTAATTCCAATGTCTTTCAATTGATGTTCTGATAGCTGACCCAAATCGCGGCGTTGCTTGCTGGTGCGCGCCCAACGTTGCATGACAGAAATCAAACCGCCATTCGTTAGGGTAAAATTATCGCCAACAATTTTCAAAAACTTAAATCCGGGTAATCCCTTCATCGTGATATTCATGTCACGCATCCTTTCGTAATAGGTTTATGTATTGATACAAATTGTATCCATTAAAGATAACAATTGAATTATTGTCTTGATACAATTTCAAATCAATTGTAATATTGTTCCCATGACAAATTGGTTGCCCGATATATCAAGTGCGCAAAGCACCAAATACTTAGCCCTCGCCGATGCTATTAGTGTGGCTGTTAAGGATGGCACCTTGTCCGCGGGATCAAAGATGCCGCCGCAACGCAACTTGGCCTACGACATCGGCGTGACATTGGGTACGGTCTCGCGCGCCTACCGTGAAGCCGAACGCCGGGGGTTAATTGGCGGCGAGGTCGGGCGCGGTACATTTGTATTGGACCCCGACAATCAAACTTCCGACACCTACTTTCCCATCGACGAAAGCACGTCGGCGGCCTTAATCGACCTTGCCAGGTCCTCACCCATTCAAGGGATGGTCGGAAAAGTTCTTTCTGAGACGCTGGCTGATATTTCACGTGAACCCAATATTGACGCACTCTGTAACTACGAACTTAACACCGGCCTCGAAAGTCATATCGAAGCCGGGGCAAATTGGTTGTCGAGCCAAGGTCTGAATAATGCCAAGCCTGACAATATCGCCATTACAAGCGGGGCCCAGCACGGCGTTCTTGTCAGCCTCATGAGTGCGGCAAACCCCGGTGATACTATTTTGGTTGATCCCCTAACCTACCCCGGCATCACCAACCTCGCCCGGAAATTAGGATATCGTTTGGAAACAGTTAGGGGTGATGAAGACGGTATGCTGCCCGAAGCCTTATCAGAGGCCTGCCGCCGCCACGCCCCCAGCGTGCTTTATCTGATGCCAAATTTACAGAATCCCACCGCCACATCCATGCCCACAGACAGGCGACACCAGATCGCCGCCGTTGCTGAAAAATTTGGACTGTTTGTGATTGAAGATGATATCTGGGGGCCGCTGGTTAAATCTAATTCTCCCTATATCGCCAATATACTTCCCGAACAGACGTTTTATTTATCATCATTTTCCAAGTGCATTGCCGGTGGCATCCGCATCGGATACGCGCTGGCACCCCGCCGTTTAAATGAGCGGTTGCGGTCCTCTGTTCGAATGACCAGTTGGATGGCCGCCCCCCTTATGGCGGAGATTGCCAGAAGATGGATTACCAATGGCAAAGTTACCGAATTAATAAAATGGCAACGCGATCAAATCGACGAACGGTCTCAGGCCGTCCTTGCTTGTTTGAAAGATTATAAAACTAACCACTATCCCGGGTCCCACCATATTTGGTTGCACTTGCCAGAGCCATGGACCGCCCGTGATTTTAAAAATCAGGCCCAAGACCGGGGTGTCGTGGTCATCGGGGCTGATGCCTTTGCCGTAGAACGCAATAAAGCCCCCGAAGCCATTCGTATTGGCATTGGGCGTCCCGATACGTTATATGAAGTCATGCAAGGGGCCTCCCGACTTGCCGATATTCTTGACCAAGGCCCCGAAGACAATTTCAATATTCTCTAATAACACCAACCAATTTAACCCGATTGATCCCCTAAATGAATAAACCCGCGCTGAGCGATTACCTTTTTTTATTCCTTCAGGGGGCCATCTGGGGCTCATCTTTTCAGGCTATCAAATTCGCCCTCGAGGGTTACGGACCCATCAGTGTCGCCGCAGGGCGCATTTTTCTCGGCGCCATTATCGTCACGATCTACGCTCTATCGCGGGGCCACAAATTCCCACGCGACCCCCGTGTCATTATATTATTGGTGGTCGTTGGGCTGTTCAATTGCGCCCTGCCGTTTTTCTTAATTTCGTGGGGAGAGCAAGATCTTGATACGGGACGCACGGCAATTTTCATGGCAACGGGTCCCCTGCTCGCGCTGGTCATAGCCCATTTCACGACCACAGACGAACGCATGACGGTCTATAAGAGCGCTGGTTTTCTCATGGGTTTTATCGGTGTTTTATTCGTCATTGGATTAGAGACTTTTCAAAGCAATATCGGGGCTCTCTTACCCCAAGCCGCCATTATGGCCGCTGCCATGTCCTACGCCGCCGCCGGGGCCATCGCCAAAAAAATCACAGGGGTGGCCAGTTCTATGTTTACCGCCTGCGTTTTAATAGCAGCCAGTTTGATGACAGTCCCTGCCAGCCTCATTATGGAATCCCCCTTTGCTGCTCCTACAATAGAAAATGATTACAGCGCGCTATTGGCCTTGATTTATTTGGGGCTCATTCCCACGGCCTTGGCATTTCTGATCCGGTTCCATCTATTACGCAAAGTGGGCTATACTTTTGTCTCCCAAGTCGGGTATCTGGTCCCCATGTTCGGGGTAATATTTGGCGCGATCATCTTTTCTGAGCCCATCACCGTATCCATTCTCTTGGGGCTTGTGCTCATTTTATCCGGTATCGGTATTAGTCGCTTACATAAAAATTGATCGAGGGATCAAATGATAGCGGGAACAAATAGCTGTGGTTATTAAAACAGATACACAGATTGAAACGCCCCGATTATCCCTATCGCTACTAACAGTACCGGACGCGGCTGATCTGTACCGGGTGACGCATTCCCCCGCTACTCTTCAAATCTTATCCTTTCTCAATCCTGACTTTGGGATTGATGACGCGGAAGATTTAATCAATCAAAATAGAAATGAAGTTAGCCCGCTGGGCATTTGGCGGCGAGAGGATAATACCCTTATTGGGTATTTCGCCGTGCATTGGAATCAAGAACCCATTCAGGATCAAGTCGATGTTGGTTATTGGATCGGCGAGAATTTTCAAGGCTGCGGATATGTCTCAGAAGCCTTGCAATACGTTATTGCTTACCTCAAAGAGACATTGCCTAACATTCAGATATTCGCCGGATGTAATGTCGACAACCCCACATCTTTCCACGTCCTTTCAAAACAAGGCTTCAAACAAATAGATTTGGACGTAAGCCTAGGACGAATACGGCTGGCCCTATTATAAGTTTTTACCGAGCGCATCCAGAACAATTCTTATATTCCAGCCTCAATCACCTCAATAATCCCGTTGACCACCGAGCTTACCAACGCTTCATCATCACCTTCGGCCATGACACGGATGAGGGGTTCGGTGCCCGAGGGGCGGACCAATAAACGACCGGACCCCGCGAGTTGGCTTTCGCCATCTTTTAACGCCTCTTGCACAGATTTGCTGTTGAGGGGGGATGGTCCGGCAAAGCGGACATTACGCAACAATTGCGGCACGGTTTGGAAAACACGGCACACTTCCGATGCGGGTTTATTCTGCTCAATGATAGCAGCAAGGACTTGTAGGGCTGCGATTAAGCCGTCGCCCGTTGTGGAATAATCGCTGAGCACGATATGGCCCGATTGTTCCCCGCCCAAATTAAAACCATGTTCGCGCATATGGCTAACCACATACCGATCCCCTACGGCGGTTCGCGCGAGTTTTAAATTACGGCTTTCTGCATAACGCTCTAACCCCAAATTCGACATGACCGTGGCAACCAATCCGCCCCCTTTTAACATGCCCGTATCTTGCCAATGTCCGGCGATTAACGCCATGAGCTGATCGCCATCAATCAAGTGACCATGTTCGTCGGCAATCATCACCCGGTCTGCATCCCCATCGAGGGCTATTCCCAAATCCGCACCATGGGCCACCACTTGTGTGCACATGGTATCGGTTGCGGTCGAGCCACAATCTTTATTGATGTTGCGACCATCGGGATTAACCCCGATGGGGATAACCTGAGCGCCCAATTCCCACAATACCGCCGGGGCAACTTTATAGGCCGCACCATGCGCGCAATCGACAACGACTTTTAAACCATCCAAACGCAAACCTTTGGGAAAGGTCTGTTTGACGTATTCAATATAGCGTCCGCCCGCATCTTCTAAGCGCCAAGCCCGTCCGAGATCCTCTGATGCGACGAGGTTTGAACTTTGCCAATTCTCCATTCGCAATTCAATTTCCAGCTCGACTTCGTCAGATAATTTATAACCGTCCGGTCCAAATAACTTGATACCGTTATCTTCAAAGGGATTGTGTGAGGCCGAAATCATCACCCCCAAATCGGCCCGCAAGGACCGCGTCAGCATAGCGACCGCCGGGGTCGGCATGGGGCCTACTAAAACCACCTCCATCCCCATGGAAATAAAGCCCGAGGTTATAGCGGTCTCTAACATATAACCGCTCAGCCGGGTATCCTTACCAATGACCACCCGGTGACGGTGATCCCCACGGGTAAAATAGGACGCCGTTGCCATACCAACCCGCAACGCGGTTTCCGCTGTCATGGGTTCTGTATTGGCTTTGCCTCGAATACCATCGGTGCCGAAAAGTTTTCTGCTCATAAATTTTTATGCCTGTAACTGAGAAATAATATCTGTTGGGTACTTTAGTATCAAAAAAACATTGATAATAGCTTTATACGTTAACAATTTGTTTCCCAAAGTTACGACCCGCCAAAACATCCATCAGAGCCTCTGGCGCATTCTCTAAACCATGTTTGATGCTCTCGTTATATTTAAGCTTCCCCTCACTCACCCACCTTGGGGCGACCTCCAACCACTCCGCACAAAGCGTCGCATGGTCTGAGACAATAAACCCCTGAATTTTTATTTTCCGTGTCAGCACACCCCTCAATGAAGGCCCCGGCTGGGGGGTGCTATTTTGGTAATTGGATATAACGCCACAGACGATCATTCGACCAAAATCATTCAGGTGATTAAAAGCCGCCAGTGATATATCCCCACCGACATTCTCAAAATTGATATCAATTCCATCGGGACAAATTCGCTTAAACGCATCCGCTAAATTCGGTTCGTCCTTATAATTGAAGGCCGCATCAAACCCCAATTCAGATGTAACGTAGTCGAGCTTTTGTTGCGACCCAACACACCCGGTTACCCGGCACCCCATTTGCCGGGCAATCTGCGCCACCGTCATGCCCACAGCGCCAGAGGCCGCTGAAACAAAAACAGTCTCCCCGGCAACCGGTTTGCCAAGTCCCTTCAAGCCGACCCACGCCGTCATTCCCGGCATACCTAGAATACCCAGATGCCAACTTAAAGGGACGCCCTCTTGGGGTTGGACTTTTCGAATTTCGCGATCCACCAGTTGATCACTTTTAACCAAAGCATAGTCTTGCCACGGAAGGAAACCGACAACCCAATCCCCTTCGACAAAATTCGCGTTGCGACTGGCGGTGATTTGTCCGACAGCACTATTTTCAATGGCCCCACCGACGGCAAAAGGTTCGGTATAACTTTTACCATCGTTCATCTTACCCCGTAAATATGGATCAATTGATAGATGATGTAACTTAATCACAACATCACCCTTCCCATCCCTGTCACCACTGTTACCACTGCCACCAATGTCAAAATCTGGTATCTCTTTTATAGCAAAATGAGCGGCGGTGATTTCTCCGCTCGGGCGACTGTTTAGGGTGATGCTTCTGTTCATGGTTTTTTCTATTCCAATTGAGTATTTAAGAGTACGGTGAGTTTAAAGTATTCAAGCCATTCGACAATCCGGGATTCTTATATGACAAAAAAAACTATGTCCTCCCCCCCCATCGACAAGCTCTACCATGACCAAAATCTGGCGCAATTTTATGATCTGATCAACGATTGGGCAGCGGATCAGGATTATTGTTTAGACATGGCAAAGAGTGCTAGTTCCGTGCTGGATCTGGGTTGTGGCACGGGTCGTTTTTTGGTGGCCTTACCAAGCGATATCCATAGTGTAGGGGTGGACCCCGCCCCCGCCATGCTCAACATTGCTCGTAACCGTCAAAATGGTGACCGGGTGAAATGGGTTGAGGGTGACGCTCGCACCATACGGCTTGATGCGCAATTTGATTTAATCGTCATGACAGGACACGCCTTTCAATGTTTCCTCCATGAAGAAGATCAATTGGCTTTATTGCGCACCATTGCTGATCACTTATCACCCACAGGGCGTTTTATATTTGACATGCGTAATCCCCTATTGGAAGCATGGCGAGAATGGAGCGCGGATACCGATCATGAATTCATCAACCACCCAGAGCTTGGCGCCATCAAGATGTGGCATGATATTCATCACGATAGCCTCACAGCAATTGTGACCTATGACAGTCATTATCAAATTGTTGAAACAGGCGAGACATTTCATGCCAGCTCTCAAATTGTCTTCACCCCGAAAGATGTTCTCCTAAATCGAATTCATAGAGCCGGGCTTGAAGTAGGGCAATGGCTGGGGAGTTGGGAAGGGGAGGAATATACAGAATTTTCTAAAGAGATTATTGCGGTTGGAAATAGTGGAAAGAGTAAAAACAGCTGAATTGTTTCACGTGAAACAATTTTACAGAAAAAATACGTATTTTGCCTTATTTTGCTTTCTCTATAGCCTGCCATACATTCAGCGCTTGTTTTGTCTCAACAACATCGTGAACTCGAACGATATTAACCCCTCGGTTTATACCGGCCAGGGCGGCGGCCATGGAACCGGGGAAGCGTTCTTTTGGGGGTTCGTTATTATTGAGCGATCCAATAAACCTCTTGCGGGAAACACCTAACAATAAAGGGCTTCCCAGCGTCGTAAATTCATCCAAATGATTGAGCAAGGATAAATTATGATCGACGGTTTTACCAAAACCAATACCCGGATCAATGGCGATTTGCGAAACGCTCAAACCAGCGTCTTCACAAACTTTCAAACGCTCTAACAGATAATTTCGAACCTCAACCACCACATCATCATATACAGGGTTTTCCTGCATGGTTTGCGGCTCTCCCTGCATATGCATGATCGCGAGGGACACATTATTTTTAACAACCACGTCCAGCGAACGCGGGTCACCTTCTAGGGCGGTTACGTCATTGACGATTTTGGCGCCGGCCGAAATCGCGGCTTCCATAACACTGGCATGGCGGGTGTCAATCGATACCACCGCGCCGGATTTTGCGAGAGCTGAGACCACGGGTTCGATGCGATTGCATTCGTCTTCACTTGAGACCGTCGCCGCGCCGGGGCGGGTTGATTCCCCGCCGACATCGATGATGTCTGCCCCTTGGGTGATTTGCTCAAATCCGCGCGCAATGGCGGCCTCAGCACCAAAAACATCACCCCCGTCAGAAAAACTGTCGGGGGTGACATTGACGATCCCCATGATCAGGGGACGATTTAGTTTTAAACCAGCAAAAGTAATGCTCAATTAATAGCCCTCAATAAGTAACTCTCTAATTAAGTCTCAGGCTGAGGTTTGGCACCAATACCGGGTTCATCTTTATGTTTTGAACCGCCAGAAGGAACCGAACTGCGGTGACCACCGCTAGCGTCTTCGGACGTATCATCATCTTTCGGACGGATGATATCTTCACCGCGCAAAAGCGCATTGATATCTTTACCGGACAGGGTTTCATATTCCAGCAATGCCTGTGCTATGGATTCCAGATCATCTTGAAATTCTTTCATGATCTTAGTGGCAGTGTTCTGTGCTGTGTCGATAATTTTACGAACTTCATTATCGATCATTGCAGCGGTCGCATCAGAAACAGTTTTCGTTTGGGCCACAGAATGCCCTAAGAAAACCTCTTCTTGATTATCGGCGTACCGAAGTGGTCCCAGTGCTTCACTGAAACCAAATTCCGTTACCATACGGCGTGCCATTCCGGTTGCTTGCTGAATATCGTTCCCTGCACCGGTTGTAATATTTTCTTTACCAAAAATAAGTTCTTCCGCTACCCGGCCACCGAAGGCCATGGCGATCATGGATTCTAGTTCCATTTTACTCTGGCTTAATTTATCACGTTCCGGCAGCGACATGGTAACCCCCAGCGCACGACCGCGCGGGATGATGGTAACCTTGTGCAATGGATCATGTTTGGGAACATGCAACGCGACCAACGCGTGGCCCGCTTCATGATAGGCCGTCAACTTTTTCTCGTCCTCGGACATCACCATAGAACGACGTTCGGTTCCCATCAGAACTTTATCTTTGGCGTCTTCAAATTCAGACATGGTGACCACACGTTTATTTCGACGCGCAGCAAGCAATGCTGCCTCGTTCACCAAGTTTGCCAGATCCGCACCAGAGAACCCCGGTGTGCCACGGGCAATCACTTTGGCAACGACATCGGGACCCAAAGGTACTTTTTTCATATGCACTTTTAGAATCTGATCACGACCCAGAATATCGGGATTGGATACGGTAACCTGACGATCAAAACGACCGGGACGTAAAAGTGCGGGATCAAGAACGTCAGGACGGTTGGTGGCGGCGATCAAGATCACGCCTTCGTTGGACTCAAATCCATCCATCTCGACCAGTAATTGGTTGAGGGTCTGTTCACGTTCGTCGTTACCACCACCAAGGCCCGCACCACGGTGACGACCGACGGCATCGATTTCATCGATAAAGATAATGCACGGCGCGTTCTTTTTACCCTGTTCAAACATATCGCGAACACGGCTGGCGCCAACACCAACAAACATCTCAACGAAGTCAGAACCCGAGATTGTGAAAAACGGTACATTCGCTTCACCCGCAATGGCGCGGGCGAGCAATGTTTTACCGGTACCCGGAGGGCCAACAAGCAAACACCCTTTAGGAATTTTTCCGCCCAGACGTTGGAATTTTTGAGGTTCTTTCAGAAATTCAACAACTTCTTCTAATTCTTGTTTGGCTTCATCAATACCGGCCACGTCTTCAAAGGTAACCACACCTGATTTTTCCGTCAGCATCTTTGCCTTGGACTTACCAAAGCCCATGGCTTTACCGCCGCCGCCTTGCATCTGGCGCATGAAGAAAATCCAAACACCGATTAGAAGTAACATAGGGAACCATGAAATGATAATGCCCCACAAGGTTGGCGAGTTCTCATCCGTTGGCGTTACATTCACCCGTACACCTTGTTCGGTTAATTTACTAATCATCAGCGGATCATCTGGCGCGTAAGTAGCAAACGTCCGACCATCACGGAAATGGCCTGTAATGGTGCTGCCATTGATATTAACATCACGCACATCACCGCTATCGACGGAGGTGACAAAATCTGAATAAGCAAGACTTGTCTGATTTGATTGGGGTGAGGCCCCCTGGAATAAATTAAACAGGGCAAATACCAATAGCGCAATGATCACCCAAAGCGCCATATTTTTGTTGAAATTCAAACGTCGATCCTCCACCGTTATACGGCAATTGTAAATTATGTATGGTATATTAAGCTGGAAAGTAACCATCCCAGCGGTTTCGTCAACACAAACCAGATATAGATTCAAAAACACTAATTAATAGATAGTATGCAAAACCCTCTGCGCAACTGCAAACACGTCTTAAAAAGCGTTAAATATCAACAAATATAGCCGATAAAAGCGGCTCGCGGGGTAAAACCCCCTTATTTTGCAAATTCACCGTTAATTCATCCTGTTTGCGATCGTCAAATTCCAATAAGGGTACCTGTATAATTTTCCCCTGATATTTAAGAACCGGTAAGCTGTAGCGCGCAATTAAGGGAATTGGGGATGCCCGTAACGAAGGATCTTTTGATACAATCTCAGCCCACCCCTCCTCCCCTAAGGGTTCCACAGTATAGCCCAGCTCTTGATTTGAACCGGATATCAACGTCAAACTGAACCGCTGATCCCAATGAAATGTCTGTCCTGATTGATGAGGCTTTTCTTGAAGAGATCTTTCGTGAAGAAACATTTTAGGGGGTAAATTTCTATTCTCGCGACAGATAAGGTATCCGGTTTCTGTATCAACAATTCGGCACCCCCCTAACGTCAGCCCCCCCTTTAGCTCACCGTTTAATTCGCTTTCTTTAAGAGCGTTAAAAGCCCGTTTCAGCTTAGCCCGTTCCGCGCCGTATTCGCGGCCCCCAATAGCAAAAACCACACGCCCCAAGGCCTGCATTCCCGCGTCATCACCATCGCTGATTAAAGACTGTGGATTAATCACGGCGTAGCCTGCTGGATATAGTTTTACGGATTTTGCAATAACAGCCGCAGATATTTTATCAAGAGCACACCTCGATTGAGCATGTTTCGATATCTTTTGGGCAATTTCAACAGTCTCGCCAGATTTGTCAGCTCGGCCCGCTAAAGACTTTCGGATGCGCACCCGTTCGAATTGATCCATCTCATTCGACGGATCTTCAATCCAATCTTGTTTCCATTCTTTTAAGGTGGCTAACAATCGAGATTTTGGAAATTTCAATAAAGGCCGGATCACGCGTGCTTGCGGAAATTCGCCAATAGCATTCATACCCGCCAAACCGAGCGGACCACTATTTTTGGCGTCACGCATTAAATAGGTCTCAACCTGATCATCTAAGTGATGGGCAAAGGCTAAATGCAGCACCCCCGCGTCGCCACACCAATCCAGCATCAAGGCACGGCGTGCCAATCGGGCTTTGGCTTGAATGGCGGTTTTCGGTTTTTTATCGGTAGAGGATAACCATGTCAGAATGTGATGATCAATATTAAGGGCCCGCAACCACGTAGCAACCTGATAGGCTTCATCAATCGCCTCTGGGCGAAGTCCGTGATCGACACTCAATCCTACAACCCGGCCGCCTAAATTTCGGGTCCAACGATCAAGTAAGCGTACCAGAGCCATACTGTCGGCACCGCCCGATACGCCAACGGCAACAACGGGCGGGGTTTCAAAAAACCCTATGCTCGACATAACCGCCCCAAATTGTCCGGGGGTAATAGCGGCATTGAAATCAACGTCAGGAGGATCGATACGTTCTGTCATCCCAGTTCATCTAAGGTCATCTAAGATCATTCATAAACATTCGTTACGAAGTTGCTCACGCTGCATGGTGGTTCGAACACTGGCTGAGGCATCCGTAAACTCCCCGGCCAGTTTTGCAAATGCGGCACAGGCTTCGGGTTTTTTGCCTAAATTAGAAAGTGACATCCCCAATTTCAATAATGTATCGGGGGCTTTTGCACCCGTTGGGTTCTCCCGGTATCCTTCAAAGAACACTTCGGCGGCTCTCACAAATTGCGAGCGTACATAATAGGTCTCGCCTAACCAGTACCGTGCATTCGCAACCAACGGGTTATCTGTGTTCTTATCAATGAACGCCTGAAGGGCGTTAGCCGCATCGTCATACTTAGCTTGTCGTAACAAACCAAAGGCGGCGGTATATTCTTCCTGGGGCGAGATCGACGGCACGGGGGTAAGATTAGCGGTTTGTGTTACCGACTGATTTTGGTTCGGAACTTGTGGTACAGCGGGGGTGGTCGATGGCGTTGGAACGACCGGATCGGTTAATGTACTTGCCGTGTTCTCCCCTTCTGGGGATAAAGCGGGACCGGCAGCAACACCTTGAACAGTTACATCCTGAGTGGTCACCTGCTGTAACTGTGTTTCAGTAATGGTACCCAATACCCCAGATGATGTTTGTCCGATATCGGTTGTTACGGTTTTAACCGCTGGTGCTTTTTGAATGACAAGATCGCCCGACTGCAAAGTTCCAGTCGTATTTGTATTGTTGGCAAATGACGGATTGGCGATACCTTGTTCCACCGAACTCATACGGAAATCCATGTCCGCCATATATTTATCAAGTTTACTGGTGATTTGGAAAATCCGGTGATCAAGTTCTTCCATGGCCCCCGTGGCAACGCGCACGTCATTTTCAAGCGAGGCAATGCGCGCATCAATGCGGGCAACCGATGCATTACTCAGGGTGGAATTAGCCGGTTGAGAAGAAGCAGATGCACTATCTTGCACCGAGCTTAATTCTGGCGCTGTGCCACTTTGTCCTTGGGCGATGAAAATATTTAAGGCCCGTATATCGCGTTCTAACCGATCAATACGGTCCAACATTGCTTGAGTATCTTGCGCCCTGACAGGTTCCGGCGAGACCGTCATCACCAGCACCGCAGCAATCATTGCCAGGCCCGAGAATTGTCGTCCCATTATTTTAAAAAATTTAAACCGCCCGAAATTTGACATTAAAACACCCATTTTTTTCAACTGATCAAATAGAATCGCCATAATTATATTCTTTATTGCCCTAATACTTAAGCTGAACAATCGTTCATCCCTGTTGAACAATCGTTCACCCCTATCGCTATCAATCAACACTATTATCTAGGCATAATTAAGGCACACAAAGGTCAAAAAAATGGCGCTGCTGATCAATAAAATTGACCCTGCAACGCCACTCTTAATTCTTATGGTAGACAGTAATTAGCTGCCTGCACCATTAACAACGGTCACAGCACGGCGATTTTCAGCCCATGCAGTTTCGTTAGAACCCAATGCTACCGGACGAAGGTCGGCATAAGAGATAACCTTAATACGGCTTGATGAGACACCAAGAGATACAAGGTAGTCTTTAGTTGAGTTTGCCCGGCGAGACCCTAAACCAAGGTTATAGTCCTGAGTACCGCGTTCATCACAGTGACCTTCAATAGTGATGGTAACACCTGGGTTTTTAGCAAGCCAAGCGGCCTGACGTTCCAGAGTGTTACGTGCCAATTCGCTCAGATCGAAACGATCAAACTCGAACTTAACACGATCACCAACGTTAACGATCAAATCACGCTGTGAACCAGCTTCAATTGCATTTTCCATTACCGCAGCGTCAGAACTAGCTTCTGTTGCAGCAGCGGCTGTTTCGGTGGCTTCACCACCTGTGTCTGCTGACATATCTTCTTCAGCAACGGTAGAACATGCAGATACCAGCGCGACAGCGGCTAGAACGCCCAAAATTTTAAAACGCATTTTATCCCCCTCAAATAGGAGTTGTTTAATAAATAATTATACCAGTTCATCTGGATTAAAAGAACAATACAGATAAAATTGGTATCTAACAAGTTGTAATAATAGCAAAATCAAATGTTTCCAAGTACTTTTTTATGAGTACCGAAAATACATATAAGCTTTAATTAAACTATTTGTACTCTATGACAACCCTTCCAGTAGCCTATCAACGGGGTATTTATAAATCGTTTACGGGATAATTGGTGACCAAGCGGGGTCCGCTGCGTCACATAATGTTGAGACTTCCCGCTCATTATGGCCCGTTAAATCGATAGAAAATAGCCGTGATCGTCCGCCGCTACCATCTTCATTGGTGCGGTCTTTGCGAAAGAACATCATCACCCGACCGTTGGGGGCCCATGTTGGAGCCTCAATCTTGAAGTCCTCCGCTAATAGTCGCTCACCACTGCCATCGGGGTGCATGACGCCAATAAAGAACCGACCGCCTTGCATTTTTGTAAAGGCAACCAAATCACCACGGGGTGACCATACGGGGGTTGCGTAGCGTCCTCCGCCATGGCTGATCCGGCGTACACTGCCACCTTTGTTGGACATAACATATAATTGCTGGGTGCCACCACGGTCGGAGTTGAAGACCACATATTTTCCATCGGGAGAATAACTGGGCGAGGTATCAATGCCAGAGTGATTGGTTAATTGAAGAACTTCTCGGGTTTGAAGGTTCTGAACAAAGATATCAGAATTACCATCCTTCGCCATGCTCATGATGATATTCTTACCATCATGCGAGAACCGAGGGGCATAGGTCATCCCCGGAAAATCGCCGACAACTTCTTGATGTCCGCTGTCAATATTGAAGATATAAACACGGGGCACATTGCCGTGATAGGACATATAAGTAATTTCTTGCTGGCTGGGCGAGAATCGAGGGGTCAGTACGAGAGAAGACCCATCGGTCAGATAACGTCGGTTCTCACCATCTTGATCCATAATCGAAAGCCGCTTACCAAACGGGTTCATAGGGGTTGTTGCTTTGCAGGACCCGGTTTCAGATTGCTGGGCAATATAGACAATCCGCGTATCAAAATAGCCTTCTTCCCCGGTCAGGCGCTTATAGATAGCATCGGCGATAATATGGGCTACACGGCGCCAATTTTCCGGTGTGGTAAAATAAGCCAAGCCAACCAATTGCTGTTCGGCGAACACATCCCACAGGCGGAACTCCACCCGTAAGCGGCCATCTTCCACCAGTTTGGTTCTGCCTTGGACCAAGGCTTGAGAATTTATGATACGCCAATCACCAAATCGAGGCAGGGTATTCATCGCCTCCGCCGACTGAATGAAAGCTTTTGAATCGATGGGTTTAAATAATCCAGAGCGCTCTAGATCAGCCGCGATGACATTGGCGATGCTGATCCCGTAATTAACTTCATCATCCAGAGTGCCGATAAACGGTGCCACCGCGATGGGAAGCGGTTCTACCGTGCCTTGGGTGATATCAATTTTAAGCTCGGCTGCATGGGGGGCTGCCACACTTGCAAACACACCGACAAAAACACTAAGGCAAAAGGTAAATGTCCCTACCAACGTTTTAAAAAGGCGATGGTTATGGTTCCGATTGTTAGGGGTATTATATTTAATTCGCATCACGGTTTTAGGTTCCTATTTTCTGACAATAACAATCGACTTATAAACTACAGTATTACAACATATCTTTGGGGTCAAAATTTAACACCATTGTTTGCCATTGGTCATACCGGTCTAACGGTAAAGGCAGCGGCTGACAACGGGGATTTTTAACAGCGCGCAAGGCATTTTCCGCCGCCGCACGGTAGAAATCATCGCCCATGACCTTTTCCATATTAACAATTTCGGCGGTTCGGACCGTAGCATTGCTGTTCATATAGACCCGGATTTCAATGGCCAGATCCGCCGCATTTTTAGCCCCCGCAGGGACATTCCAACATTTCCGCAGTTGTGCCGCCACTGCTTCGCGCACACTAACGGATATGGGTTGGCTTAAATCGGCGTTCGGCGACTTTTTGGTGTTAAGCGCCAAAGCCATTTGTTCTTCAAAGCTCAATTCTTTGGGTACTTCTTTTGGTTCAGGCTGAACGGGCTTCTCTTTTTTTAGGTCTTCAATAGTGTTGAGCAACATGGTTTCAAGCGACACCGGCGGCTTTGGTTTAAGCGCTGGTTTCGCATTGAGAAGAACCGAAGACGGTTTCGGCTCAGGCTCGGGTTCAGGTTCAGGCTCGGGTTCAGGTTCAGGTTCAGGCTCAGGCTCAGGCTCAGGCTCAGGCTCAGGCTCGGGCTCAGGTTCGGGTTCGGGTTCGGGTTCCGGCTCTGGTTCAGGAATGGGTGGTGGTTGATTGCTTTCTTCGGAAATATTAATGATTTCAACAACCATCACTTCTTCATTCAGATCGATGTTCGGACGCATAGACGGCAGCACAAAGTACGCCGAGGCGAACACCGCGCCATGGAATACTAAGGATAATGAAATACCACGCCAGGAAGAACTCATGGGACTATATTACTGTCCTTCAACAGGGGCTGGTTCGTTTATATCTGGCTCGCTCGTCTCTGGTTTGTTCGTTACCGCGCCCGTCACAAGACCTACTTTGCGATACCCTGCTTTATTGATCGTGCCCATAACTTTCATAATCAGGCCATAGTCGATGTCTTCATCGCCCCGAATAAAAATACGCGCGTCCGGGTTCTCACCCGTGATGGCAAGCAACCGTGGCACGAGCGTGTTCATTTCCAAGGGGGTTTCCTGTAAATAAATCAATCCCTGACTGTCCACTGAAATGGTCAGGGGTTCATCATTACCGGGCAAAGAATTCGCTTTGGTCTTGGGCAGGTTAACCTCAACCCCCACGGTTAATAAGGGGGCGGTCACCATGAAAATAATCAGCAGCACTAACATCACATCGACAAAAGGCGTGACGTTAATCTCGCTCATGGGGGCGTGACCGGCACGGCCTGACCTTCCGGACCTTTGAGCGCGACCTCGATTACGGCCTTGGATACTAGCTGCCATGATCAGACCTCGCGTCCAGTTCCCGTGATAATATGGCGGCGAGCTCGCCCGCAAAACTATCCAGACGGTTGGCATAACGATCAAGGTCTTTTGAGATTTTGTTATAGGCAACCACGGCTGGAATCGCCGCAAGAAGCCCCAGTGCGGTCGCAAACAACGCCTCCGCAATGCCCGGCGCGACAACGGCGAGAGATGTATTTTGTGATAGAGCAATAGATTGGAAACTGTTCATGATACCCCAAACCGTCCCGAACAAGCCAATAAAGGGGGCGGTTGATCCGGTGGTAGCAAGCAGTGTTAATTGCCGTTCAACCCGTTCCATTTCACGGGTCAGCGTGATTTGCATGACTCGGTCGATGCGTTCAGAGATCGTCACCATCGCGGTTGCCGATTCTTTGGCTCCCGGTGGGTTGCGTCGCCATTCGCGCATGGCCGCTACAAACACCGCCGACATGGGATCGCTTGGGTTCACGCCAACCCGGTCATAAAGATCATCAAGCGACCCCCCCGACCAGAACGCGCTCTCAAAACTATTGGCGCGGGTATTAAGCTTGCGCAGGGTCATTAGTTTTTCAAAGATAATCGCCCAGCACCAGATTGAAGCTAGGATCAAAATAACGATGACAGCCTTGACCACAACGTCTGCCCGCAAGAACAATGAGAGCATGGAGAAATCATCCGCTCCAACCGATCCCGCTAACAATGTAGCGTCTACAACACTTGCTTCCATGGGCTAATTCCTACCTTTTGTTTCTTTATCAGTTATCAATGATCAGTAATTTCAGTAATTGGATTAAGGATTGGTATAAGGGCCGCCCGAATATCGGCCGGAATGCGAGACGGTCTTCCCACTAAATCCCCAGCCATATGCATACAGACCAACCGAATTTCCATTTCCGTAATAACAACACCCTCTTTTAGGACCCGTTGATCCAAACCCAAGGACGCACCGCCAACATTTATGACACGGGTATGAACTTCAAGCGCATCATCCAGTTTTGCTGGGGCTAAGTATTCAACAGAGCATCCACGAACCGCAAAGGCCAACGCGCCACTTTCCATCATGTCCAGTCGTTCAAACCCTAAGGTTCGTAAAAATTCCGTACGGGCATGTTCTGCAAATCGCAAATAATTAGCGTAATAAACAATGCCCCCCGCATCGGTATCATCGTAATAAATCCGCATAGGGTAAACGTGGGGGGGGATCTCGGATTGAATAGGGGGGATCATCTGAGGTTTGGCCGAATTATTCATCATCACTATCCAAATCACTCAACAAGTCTATTTGTTCAGCTGTCTTTGGCATGCCTAGTCCCAGATGTTTAAAGGCCGCCCGCGCCAACATTCGCCCTCGGGGGGTCCGCATCAGAAACCCTTGTTGGATCAAATAAGGCTCGATGACCTCTTCAATAGTGTCGCGCTGTTCTGAGAGGGCAGCGGCCAGCGTTTCCACCCCAACCGGACCACCATTATAATTATCCGCGATACAGCTTAAATACCGCCGGTCCATCGCGTCCAAGCCTTCGACGTCCACGTCCAGTCGATTGAGGGACGCGTCCGCGTGGACAGGGCCTACTTCCATGATCTTGTCGACACTGGCAAAGTCCCTGACCCGGCGTAATAACCGCCCCGCCACCCGCGGCGTACCACGCGATCGCTTGGCAACCTCCATGGCCCCATCCCGGGTCATCTTCAGCTCCAACAATTGAGCCGCCCGGCTGACAATCAGCTCTAATTCCTCGGGCGTATAAAAAATCATCCGCATGGGAATACCAAAACGTTCTCGAAGCGGTGTGGTAATCAAACCAGAGCGCGTGGTTGCGCCCACCAATGTAAAGGGCGGCAGGTCAATACGAACACTGCGTGCGGCGGGACCTTCGCCGATAATCAAATCAAGCTGGAAGTCTTCCATGGCGGGATAAAGAATTTCTTCAACCGCCGGGCTAAGGCGGTGAATTTCGTCAATGAACAGAACATCGCGCGGTTGCAGGTTTGTCAGGATCGCCGCCAAATCACCCGCCTTGGCGATCACCGGACCAGAGGTTGCCCGGAACCCAACACCCAATTCACGGGCAACGATTTGCGCCAGTGTGGTTTTGCCAAGACCGGGCGGGCCATAAAATAACGTATGATCCATGGCGTCCCCGCGCCCCCGGGCGGCCTCAATGAAGACCTCTAAATTCTCCCGTACTTTCTTCTGACCGATGAACTCGCCCAAGTTGGTCGGGCGAATGGCGGGATCGGGTCTATCGCCAAATTGATCATCGGGGGAAACCACACGATCTTCATCATTGATGTTCTCATCCATCCTTAACTGCTCCCCAATTCAGAGAGCGCGCGCCCGATCAGCATCTCGACCGATGGATCGGGTCCCAAGCTTTGCGCCACATGGGCCACGGCGCGTAAACTATCCGATGGTGTATATCCTAAGTTCACAAGCGCCGACACAGCGTCCGAGGTACTGGCGCTAACCGCTCCAATACCGCCAACAGCGGGTGAAGCCCCCTCACCCTTTCCACCAACATGCGCCGCAAGTGCCATTCCACCGACTTTGTCTTTTAGCTCTGAGACAATCCGTGTGGCGAGTTTGGGGCCAACCCCGTTGGCGCGGGATACGGCCGCCTTGTCACCCGATGCAATAGCCTGAACCAGCTCATCGGCGCTCAAAGTTGATAGAATACCCAAGCAAACTTTGGCGCCAACACCTTGAACGGTGGTCAGCAACCGGTACCAATCACGTTCCGCGGTATCGGCAAAACCGTACAAATGAATATGATCTTCGCGTACGTGGGTCTCTATGATTAAGCTGGCCGCTTCGCCAACGCTGAGCGCTGAGAGGGTGCGCGATGACGCAAACACTAAATATCCCACACCGTTCACATCAATGATCACCCAATCATCACCGAGGCTATCGATTAGGCCGCTTAGTTTGGCGATCATCGTCCCCGTCCTCCTGCTGCTGCAACAGCGTGTGCCACACGGTCTAAGGTCTGGCGGTGATGCGCATGACAAATAGCAACGGCCAGCGCGTCAGCGGTATCGGCACCTAAGTTCTCACGGCACCCCGGCAGGATAATTTTGACCATCATTTGAATTTGCTCTTTCGCTGCGTGCCCCGCGCCAACCACGGTTTTCTTGACCAAGTTCGGCGTATATTCCGCCACCACCAGACCATGCTGGGCCGGCACGAGTAAGGCGATACCGCGGGCTTGACCTAGTTTCAAAGTGGAGTTGGGATTTTTATTAACAAAGGTTTCTTCCACCGCGGCTTCATGGGGGCGGTACTTTTCAATCACGTCGTTTATGCCAGTGTGAAGTTGTAATAACCGCTCCGCCAGCGATAATTTTTTATCGGAGTGCACGGTGCCGCCATCGATGAATTTAAGATGATTACCCTCGGTGGCAATAATCCCCCAGCCTGTATTTTGTAATCCGGGGTCAATGCCAAGAAGTTTCATTTTTATCCTGTACCCCGGAGACGAAGCACCCTTAGGCGCTTAGTGCTGCCATGACCTCTTCTGAAATTTCGAAATTAGCAGAAACTTTTTGCACATCATCGTTGTCATCAAGAACATCGATTAATTTCATCAGCGTTTCAGCGGTATGCTGTTCAACCTCGATGGTGTTTTGGGGTTTCCAATCCAATGTGGAACGTTCCGGATCGCCAAATTTTTCCACAAGCGCGTCACGCACATCACTGAAATCATCCGGATCACAGAAAATAGAATGCCCATCGTCGGAGCTTTCAACGTCGGACGCCCCGGCTTCTAACGCGCCTTCAAACATATCATCGTTGGAGGCCGCATCAACCGGGTAGACAACCAGACCGACCCGGTCGAACATAAAGCTCACACTGCCGCTCTCACCCAAATTTCCACCGTGTTTGGTAAATGCCGATCGCACATCACCCGCCGTACGGTTTCGATTGTCGGTCAAGGTTTCAACGATAATAGCGATACCGCTTGGTCCATAGCCTTCATAACGGACTTCATCAAAGTTTTCGCCGTCGGCGGCCGACGCCTTTTTGATGGCGCGTTCGATGTTGTCTTTGGGCATATTATCGGCCCTCGCGGCGATCACCGCGCCGCGCAACCGCGCGTTCATGGCCGGATCAGGTGTGCCCATTTTAGCCGCCACGGTAATTTCGCGCGCATGTTTAGCAAAAACCTTCGCCCGCTTAGCGTCCTGACGCCCCTTACGATGCATGATATTGGAAAACTGGGAATGACCTGCCATGGGTGGTGAAACCTTTTATCTAGAAATTATTTCGTAATTGCGATTCGTCATGCCTTATACCATATATCTCTGTACATAAAACACACCCACAGTATTCATTTAGACAAGTATTGTGGCGAGATTTGGGCAGAGTGGGTGATTTAAGCGGTTATTTAAAGTGCATTTACAAAAATAGAAGACTATATCCGGTTCATAAATAATTTATGAAGGCCCCTAAAATGATGACTGAAACCATCATTCGTCCCTACAAAGAAACGGACGCTGAACGCGTAATCGCCTTGTTCTCAACCATCAATCGCTTGCTTGCTCCCGCCAACATGGTTGATGCCTTCGAGGGCTATATCACCCGTTCTATCGACGAAGAAATCAGTCAAATAGCTGATTATTATGGCCATAAGGGCGGCACTTTTTGGATCGCCGAGAAAGAAGGTCCTGTTAGTGAAGACCGTAATGAAGGTCCTATCATTAATGAAGGGCCTATCATCGGCATGTACGGACTAGAACCTTCATCAGAAAATGGGATGGAATTACGACGCATGTACGTCGCCCCTGATTACCGCCGCCAAGGTATCGCGCAACAAATGCTCACCCACGCCGAAAATCATTGTCGTTCCAGCAAAATTCATCATCTGGACCTCAGCACCTCAGAAATCCAAACCGAAGCCTTGGCTTTTTACCGTGCAGCGGGTTACACCCAAACCCACGAAGAAATTGCCCAAACCGCCAATAACAAGACTTTGGGCGGAGGGATTCGGCGGTTTCATTTTGTAAAACAGTTATGTGAGTCATTATCCTAGGGGGCGCATTTAATTCGCAAATTATCGCCCTAACAGGCTTTGATATCACCCTCCTTGCTGGTCCAGCTATGCCGTCTTCAGCGCCCCGCCCCTTACCCAAAATAGTGCCGGATAGTAGATTAATTCTCTATATTCGTTACGGTATTTTTTTGTTTTCCGCGATACACTATCAAATAATTGAGGGGTAATTGGGGGCTTTCGAGCCTATGAAGCAAATGCCTTAGCTGTTATTAAAAGTGGCTACACATAAAAATCAATAATAAAATTGCTTCATAAAACTGCTATAGAACACACTAGAACACACACGAATTAGACGATTTTTTTATAAATCTCGGATTTTAATCATTGAGGGAGAAATGAAATGACGACCGAGCTATCAATAGGAACACCCGAACAACTTCGGGATCCGGATTATACACCCCCCCTGGCCCAAGCTATACCGCTGGGCATCCAGCATGTGCTGGCCATGTTTGTTTCCAACGTCACCCCCGCCATTATTGTCTGTGGCGCGGCGGGTTTCGGTTTTGGTTCAAACTCACCCGATTTCGGACAGATGATCTACATGATCCAAATGTCCATGTTCTTCGCCGGGATTGCCACATTGTTTCAAACCATCGGCTTTGGCCCCGTGGGCGCACGTTTGCCCATCGTACAGGGTACCAGCTTTGCCTTTCTACCCATCATGATCCCGCTTGTTGCGGGTAAGGGTGTGGACGGTATGGCCGTATTGTTTGGTGGTGTCATTGTGGGGGGGATCTTCCACGCACTACTGGGCTCTGTCATTGGCAAAATTCGTTTTGCTTTGCCGCCGCTTGTCACCGGGTTGGTGGTTCTAATGATTGGTCTGGCATTGGTTAAAGTCGGCATCCAGTATGCAGCGGGCGGTGTTCCCGCCATGGGCACACCGGAATTCGGCAGCCTGCAAAACTGGTCTGTGGCATTGGTCGTGATTGTGGTCACGTTGGGGCTTAAATTTTTCACCAAAGGCATGATGTCCATCGCCGCCATTCTGATCGGTTTGATTGTTGGTTATATCGTGGCCTATGCCATGGGTATGGTGAACTTTGGCAACATCGGTAAAGCAGCCGCTTTTGCCGTACCAAACCCCTTCCACTTCGGTTTTGAATTCAGTGTTGCCGCCGTCATTGGTTTTTGTTTAATGGCCTTTGTATCGGCCATTGAAACCGTGGGCGATGTTTCTGGGATTACCAAGGGTGGTGCCAAACGCGAAGCCACGGCAAAGGAAATTACCGGGGCAACCTACGCTGACGGTTTGGGCAGTGCTATTGCCGGTATTTTTGGCAGTCTTCCCAACACATCGTTCAGCCAGAACGTTGGTTTGGTTGCCATGACCGGGGTCATGAGCCGCCATGTTGTCACCTTCGGTGCGATCTTCTTGATCTTGTGTGGACTGATTCCAAAGGTCGGCGCGATCATTTCTACCGTCCCAATCGCGGTTTTAGGCGGTGGTGTTATCGTCATGTTCGGTATGGTGTGTTCAGCCGGTATTTCCATGTTGTCCGATGTGAATTGGAACAAACGCAACATGGTGATTTTCGCGTTGTCTCTATCGGTTGGCCTTGGCCTGCAATTAGTGCCCGACGCTTTACAGCACTTGCCCGGTACGGCGAAAATTCTGATGACCTCTGGTCTGTTACCAGCGGCCTTCCTCGCCATTATCCTAAACCTTGTCTTACCAGAAGCTTTGGGTGAAGATCTGGCGGAAGAGCAAGCGTAAAAATACAACACATAAATTAAAAAGGGGACAGCAAAAGCTGTCCCCTTTTTTTATGTATCAAACAAACCAGCGTAAATGAACCAGCTAGCGTAAATGAGATAAATTGACGATCAGCGCATCGTTTTTCAGCCGGATGGCCGTGGCGATTTTGTGGGCTTGATCTTGTTCCGCCTCGGGGCATTGAAGGGCGGCGTCAACGGCGCGGTGCTGGCCTTCTAGCAACGCCTTGATAACGGCTCTTTCCACGATTTTGGCAACCTGACCGTGTTGCTCATCGCTTAGGGGGGTATTTAAAACTGAGTTGATGCCGTTTGTTGCGTCTTCGGCAATATCGCGTAATTGTTGCATTGACTGATCCTGTTAATAATTAAACCAAAATTTTAATTAAACCAAACCGTGTAGGGAGCTTAACATAATGATCCTGAATGGCTATACTTACATTTTTAAAAGGCTATGACCTTCATTCGATTGTTTCATTCAGATTATCATAACGAGAAATTCAGCCTTTCAAATAATCATCAAGGTCCGTCGTGCGATAACCGTCTTCGCGCCATAAGACGGGAAAGAAATTTTCGTCGATAATATTGTCATTTAATCGCTTGTATCGGCTATAGATCGGCCCCGTGCCTTTGTTTAGGTTTGCTGGATCATATGTCGTATCACTGCGCATGGCGTGCAGCACAAGCGACCGTCGAGGGTGGTTTGCTTTATTGTCACCCGAGCCATGCCAAACCCAGCCATGGTGGAACGACCCGCCACCCTTGGGGACCTCTACATAGACAATTTCCGGCTCAACCCCTTCAGCTTCCGCCGCGATTTCCATGTATTTGCGGTACTCCGCCGGCCCGTGGAAGTCGCCTTCGGGCATGGAATGTTTCCACGTGTGAGACCCTTTGACAAATTCAATGGTGCCACCTTGCGCTGAGGTATCGTCCATGGCAAACCAACAACTCAGCAAATCCGAGGGTGTGTACCAATCCAAAAATGCACTGTCTTGGTGATGACCAAGCGAGCGGGCCGCGGCCGGTTTCCATAACACATTGTCACTCATGATGCGGGTGCCGGGCCAGCCGCCTAATTTAGCCACCGCCTCGCCCAGCTTAGCATCTAAAACCACCTTGGCGATATCACGGTCGGCTTTCCACCCATTGCATATTTGCCGGGTCAAACTGGGGTCACCGCTCTCCATCTGCCAATTGACCTCGTCGGGTCGCACGCCGGTTTCAAACTCACCATTGAACAACCGATCGTAACACGCCCGCAAGGTCTCCACCGTGGCGTCCTCAATCAAACGCTCAACAATCAAATAACCATCTTCATTAAATTGATCGATATGGTGTTGTGTAACGCTGAAATTAAAGTTGGAATTAAAGTTGAAATTAAATCCGGCCATCGAAGTCCCTCCCCATTATTTTTTTATACGCTAACCGATCAGCATTCATTACAGCAACTGTTTATTCAACCGTCAGCAATCTTGTGGTGCGCAAAGTTTGGCTGGTGCCATCCTTTAGGGGGCGTTTGATTTCAATCACGCCGGTATAGGCTCCAACGGGCCACGGTTTTCCGTTGTATTTTTTACCAATAAACATCGTGCGCCTGGCTTGGGTTTTGTCTTGAGTCAGCGTTCGGCTGGCAAATACTTCACCGTTTGGCGCGGTAATGCTGGCGGTGATCTCGTCCCCTTTATGCACCCAAAATATTTCAACCCACAAAACCAAAGCCGCAGCGGTGGGATTGATGTGCGTTAGGGCGTACCCCCCTTTGCGAATAGCTTCTAAATCGGGTTTATGGTCGCTAAATCCGGCTAAGTACAAAGCACTTTCGGGGATTAGATTTTTCAAATTTTGTTGGGTTTTCCATAATGTGTTTCGAGGCCTGCGTGCATCACACACTGTTGCACCGTTATCAGTTCCATCATAATCAAACGGATCAACCACCGCGCCATTATGGCGTACCGATAAATGCAGGTGCGGCATTTCAGTCAGGCCCGATAAACCCACCATTCCCAGCGTATCACCGCGCATGACCCGCTCGCCGAGTTTTACCAGCAGGCTGCCTTTGCGCATGTGACAGTATTGGGTTTCCCAGCCATCCCCATGGTCTAACATCAACCCATTACCACATTCCCGCCCCTTAGTGGCCTCAGTAGACGTTTTGGAGACCTTGCCGGTGCGATCTTTTGTAATCTGGCTATCTGCCACACCATCACGAATCCCGCGAACGATACCGCTAGCGCTGGCATACACGTCGACCCCCGCTTTCATCGCAGCCAAATGAGGAAGGACAAAATCGGTTCCCTTGTGTCCATCATAGGTATGTGTGGTGCACGAAAAATCGCGTGTGTTTGGACCGGGATCTTGGTCAACAAAATTTACCACCCAACAATCAATTCCTATGGTGCAGTTAATCGGCAGCGATAATTCCGGCGGCGCGGCTAATGATGATTTTAGGGGCACCATCATAGAAAGGCTGCAGCATAAGCTGGCGATTATCGCTTTAAAAATAAACATGCGGCCCTCAATTTATGGCTCTCTAATTAATTAAAAATCATATTTTCTATATATCCTAGAAAATTATAAGTTTATTTCAGGCTTAATCGTAAAATTCGGTCATCATCTGGCCCCGGATTACCCCGCCAATCGTTATTTCCCGTTAGCACATAGAGCGCCCCACCCGGTCCCTGTACGGCGTCGCGTAACCGACCATAGACAGAATTGTCACCGTCGTTAAACCAGCGATCAACATGGATGGCGCGTTCGTTCTGCAATTGAATACGGATTAATCCCTGCCCTAGGGTGGCGATAAAAATATCCCCGTTCCAAAATGCGGCGCCTGAGGGCGGCACTGCGTCCTCAGGCCACGCCACGATTGGGTCCAGCATGCCGTGCTGATTACCCGCCCCCACCACTCGTTGATTACCCGCCCCCACCACCAGAGGCCATCCAAAATTACCGCCTTTTTCCACCAAATTAACTTCGTCAAACGCGCCGAAACCGACCTCGCCCGACGGGCCATGTTCGGTGTTATAAAAAGCCCCCGTCTTTGGGTCCCATGCCAAGCCTTGTACATTTCTGTGCCCCCAAGACCAAATCGGGGAGTCGGGGAATGGGTTATCCGCTGGCACCAGCCCATTTTCGTCAATGCGTAAAATTTTACCCGCAAGGCTGGTTAAATCTTGGGATAAACGGCGTTTAAAAATATCACCCGTTCCCACATACAACATACCATCCGGACCAAACCCCAATCGACCACCATTGTGATTATTTCCGGCGGGGATATCGGCTATTAATATTTTGTCCAGCGACATTGCGTGGCCGTCAAAATATAACCGGAGCACCTCATTATTCCATGTCGTCCTCCGCCGATAGGTGCGCATGGCGTAAACAAAAGGGGCCTGTGGAAAAGAGGGGTGAACAGCAAGCCCCATAAGGCCGCTTTCGTCATCCTCAGCAACATCCAGAGTGAAAAGCGGCGTATTGGCATATTGACCGTTCGCTGACAATAACCGAATGGTACCGCGTCGTTCGCTGACCAACCCCCGACCATCGGGCAGAAACGCCAGCGACCATGGTGCTTTAAGGTTTTTGCTCCAGACCTCAACTTTTACCCCGGCCGGTTTCAGGATAAATTTCTCACCCGCCGGTTGGGGGCGCGCACCAATGATAATATCTTGCGCGTGCGCAAAATCACCAGCGATACACGCCAGAACCACGACAAATAAGAAGGAACGTAAGCCCATCTAGCTTAATGTCATTCCATATGATAACCGGGTGTCGAGGTCGAGATCGCTATTTCGTCACTGGTCATATCCTCGGGTACATCAGCAAACAACGGCGTGGTTAAATACCGCTCCCCCGTGTCGGGCAACATACACAAAATATTTGATCCTTGCGGGGCCTCGGCGGCAATTTTAAGGGCCCCGGCAAAACTCGCGCCGCCGCTGATCCCCACAAAGATCCCCTCGCTTGTGGCTAAATCCTGAGAGCATTTAATGGCCTCAGGTCCCGCAATTTTAAGGATCCGGTCAATAACCCCGGCGTCCACAACATCCCCGGTCAATTTGGGGATGAAATCAGGCGTCCACCCCTGCATAGGATGCGGATTGAAAGCGGGGTGACTGACGGCGGGGGAGCCATCATCATTGCGGTCTTGCGCCGTGCCACTGCTTAACAAGTCGGCCAATTCAGGCTCGCAAACAATAACTTTTGTTTCTGGTTTTTCGGTGGTCAACACACGCGATACACCGCGCAGGGTTCCACCCGTGCCATACCCCGTAACCCAATAATCTAGATTTTCGCCCTCAAAGTCGCGCAGGATTTCTTGTGCGGTTGTGCGTGAATGAACATCGGGATTGGACTCGTTTTCAAACTGGCGGGTCAAGAACCAACCGTTTGCGGCGGCAAGCTCTTTGGCTTTTTCGACCATGCCCGTGCCTTTGGCCGTTGGGGGGGTCAACACAACCTTGGCACCTAAGAACCGCATCAATTTGCGGCGCTCCACTGAAAAACTCGCGGCCATGGTCACCACCAAGGGATAGCCTTTTTGCGCGCACACCATGGCCAGACCAATGCCGGTATTGCCACTGGTGGCCTCAATAACCGTTTGACCGGGTTTAAGCGCGCCTGATTTTTCCGCGTCTTCGATGATACCCAGTGCCAAGCGGTCTTTCACCGACCCCATTGGGTTAAAGGCTTCTATTTTCACATACAGATTAACACCAGCCGGGGCCAATTTTCCAATTTTAACAATCGGCGTGTTACCAACGGTTTCTAAAATATTCTCGAACTTGCGTCCCATTTTCGTCTCCCTGTGAAATTTGTGATTGTTATAGGAATTCAGACTTTATAATTACCAAATGATCATAACCAGATTTAACAAATATTGGAACGGTTATATTGTACCAGTAATATTGTGCGACCTATAGAATTGTATATATAATACATCCATTACGAATTTATAATGAGGAGAAGAATAATGGCTGTTGTCCCCCCTATCTGTGATTTTGGCTGGAAAGCGCCAGACTTCTCCCTCCCCGGCGTTGACGGAAAAAATTATACGCTTGATGATGTACGTGGCCCCAATGGCACATTGGTGATGTTCATCTGCAATCATTGTCCCTATGTCATCGCTATTACCGCGCGATTGGTTGCCGATATTCGAGTACTCCAAGATAACGGGATTGGCGTGATCGCGGTAATGTCCAATGACACCGTCAGCCACCCCGCCGATAGCTTCGAGAATATGAAAATATTTTCTGAGGAAAACTATTTCAACTTCCCCTATGTGATGGATGAAACGCAAGAGGTTGGTCGTGCCTATGATGCGATTTGCACGCCTGACTTTTTTGGCTTTAATGCGGATTTGGAATTACAATACCGCGGTCGTTTGGATGAAGGTACCACAAATCAACCGCCACCCGATACAAGACGCGATTTGCTTGAAGCCATGATACATATAGCGAATACCGGAAACGGTCCCACGGAGCAAATCGCCAGTATGGGATGTTCCATTAAGTGGAAATAATATTATGAATACCGCCCGTTCTATTACCCACATCATGCCATCGCAATTAACCTCTGATGGGGCGGGTGTAACTTTGCGGCGTTCTATTGGATCGCAAACTTTGCCGCAGCTTGATCCGTTTTTATTGCTGGATAATTTTGGCACCGAAAACCCCGATGATTATATCGCCGGGTTCCCCGATCACCCCCACCGGGGGTTTGAAACCGTGACCTATATGATTAAGGGCAAAATGCGCCACCGCGACAACACCGGTGCAGAAGGCTTGTTGGAGTCTGGCAGTGTCCAGTGGATGACCGCCGGGCGGGGTATCATTCATTCAGAAATGCCCGAACAAACCGAGGGTGAAATGAGCGGATTTCAGCTTTGGGTCAACTTACCCGCCGCCCGTAAAATGTGCGCCCCGCGTTATCAAGATATCCCGCCGGAAGACGTACCAACCACCACCACACAAATCGGCGCGGTTGTTAAAGTACTTGCCGGATCGGTGGAGGGCATCAATGGCCCCGTTCAGGAAATTGATGTGGAGCCAACCTATATTGACGTCCTGTTGGCGGCAGGAAAATCACATACCCAAGACACCCCAGCAGGTCACACGGTCTTTGTTTATGTCTTTGAAGGTTCCATTGAGATCGAAGGACAAAACGTTACCACCAATGAACTGGGCATCCTAAGTCCGGGCGATAGCGTGCATATTTCAAGCATAGATGGAGGACGGTTTATACTGGTTGCGGGCAAACCCTTTGGCGAGCCCATCGCCCGCTACGGTCCCTTTGTGATGAATACCGAAGCCGAAATTCAACAAGCCATCAGTGACTTTCAAAATGGAAAGTTTTGATCTTGATTTAAGCGGAATTTAAAATAGGCCAAGTTAAATAGACCATGTTAAACCGGCCAGGTATCGGGCAACCTGCCCCCCAAACGAATGGGGGATACCGCGTTTGCAAGCCCGGTACGGTCATCGATATCGGCAAAAACACCGCACATGGTTCCTTCGCCTTCTGCGGGGTTCAATCGACCCGCGGGCATTTTTTGGGTAAAGCGATTAACGGCTGTTTCTTTGTTCATGCCGATAACGGAATCAAAATCACCACACATACCAAGGTCCGATTGAAACGCCGTACCACCGACCAAAATTTGGGTATCCGCCGTAGGAATGTGCGTGTGGGTCCCCACCACCAAACTTGCGCGGCCATCAAGGTGGTGCCCCATGCTGACTTTCTCACTGGTAATTTCGGCGTGGAAGTCCACGATTACCGCATCGATTGATCCCCCGACACCGCGTCCCAATCGTTGGTTGAGCAACGCTTTGTCAACGGCGGCAAAGGGATCGTCGATGGGTTCCATAAACAAACGTCCCATGGGGTGCGCCATTAAAACCTTGCGACCATCACGGGTTTGGAAAACACCGTGGCCGTGTCCGATGGTGCCCTCGGGGAAATTTAGGGGGCGCAATACCCGTGGTTCTTCTTCAATCCATTTGATGATTTCGGGTTGTTTCCAAACATGATTGCCCGTGGTGATAACATCCACCCCCAGATCAAAAAACTGATTACAAATTTTCCGGGTGATACCAAACCCATGGGCGGCGTTCTCGCCATTGATCACAATAAAATCAGGATCCAGCCGTTCGCGTACTTTTGGTAACTGTTCGATGACAGCCAGTCGTCCCGCTTTACCGACAACATCACCACAGATAAATATTTTCATAGTAGGGTCGCCTGTTTAATTTCTGTTTCGCTCACAATCCAATCAACGGCCTGATCATAATCATCGCGGATAATACGGTCCATTTGCTGGCCAGCGTAGGCCGTGCCAACGGCAACCACATTGGGGTTATTCGCCCGCAAAGTCTGCAAGGTCCGATCATAAAACCCACCTCCCCAGCCAAGGCGGTAACCATGCTCATCAAAAGCCAGTAATGGCACCAACACGATATCAGGCACCACTTCAGGCATCCCCGGCACGGGGTGGTGGGTGCCAAAGCCGCCGGATTCTAATTCGGTGGTCTCATCCCACTGTCGAAAAATAAGCGGGGTATCCTTTTGAACAACAACGGGCAAAGCGCATTTAATATCACGTTCCGCCCTCAATCGCCTTAAAGCGGGCATCACATCCAATTCATCCGACATAGACCAATATCCGGCAATAACCGTGGTCGGCACGACCCCTAACAGCTCAGCCAGCGCCACCATGTTGGCGGTGAACCAATCGCCTGAACGTTCGCGCGCGTTCGCAACGGCGGCTTTACGCCCGGCCTTGGCTTGGGTGCGTAATAATGCTTTCTGCTCGTCTATTGAGGATAGGGTAGAAGTTTCGGTGGCAATTGAGGTAGAAAGTTGCTTGGTCACAATGGTTGCGTCCATAAATTAAAAAGGTAGCGCCACACAAACCGTCGGTTCTTATGTTCCTCTGTGGCCTGCTAGTACAGGTGGGCACCGCGTAACCGGCCCAGGAGCCGATCAGAGACAGTTCCCTAGAGATTGTTTGACCCAGGGGTACGATTAACCTAACGAGTAAGGCAGCGCTGCCTTGTAATAGATGTAATTTAGGATAGTTCAAGCATTTCAGCAATGCTTTCCATACGTTCTGCTGCATTATTAAGTGTCAGACACATGGTTTGCTCATCATAACCAGTCAAATTTTTGTCTGGATTGGTCGCTGGATTGCCCTCGGACGCGGCGGTTTGTGTGGCCGCAGCAGCGTCCGTATCGGTTAGTTTCTTCAAGCTATCAGCAAGGTCATCCGCCAGTAACAGGCTCGCCATAAGCAACAATCGCGTATCACCAATTTGTCCCGCAGAGGCAATCAGCGAGGATACTTTATCGTTGACCAAGCCGCCCAATTCACTCAGGTGGCCTTCTTGACCATCATCGCAAGCAATTGAATAATTGCGCCCATTAATTTCGATCTCTACTTGCGCCATGATTTATGCGTCCACCACCATTATTCTATCGTTATTCGATCATGCCTTTGAGACGACCAATGGTCATTTCAACTTTGCTGAGGGCTGTTTTATTAGCGTCATTCAGGGCTGCATTGTATTGACGCAGCTCTTCAACTTCTTCGCTCAGCACTGCAATCATTTTTGAATCATCCGAGGAGGTCACAGCAGGCTTTGCCATTTTTGTTTTAAGGGCAGCTTCCAACCGAGTAAGGGCTTGATCAAATCTTGCCTGCGCAAGTTCCCCAGAACTTTCATGAGAACTTTGATGAGGATTTTCATGAGGACTCTTATGTTGGTTGTCATGAGCAAGCGATGGCATGGTTTATTTTATCCCTGTTGTCCCTAAACTTGAAAATCAAGTGATTTAAGTCCGTCTGCATTCAAAAGACAATACGTTGCCTTTACCAAACTTTCAACTGTGAGGATTCATTTATTAAAAACCTCAAATGTATAGGTACTCCCTTCGGGGGGTTTGCTGATACGAGAGTCTATGGTATGTCACACGTATAGGAGCACAAATCATTCAAATGCTCTGCTTATTTTATATAACCTACCCCACTACACCATAAGGAGAATGGGACATGACAGTACGCGTTGCAATTAATGGTTTTGGTCGAATTGGACGCCTTGTATTACGAGGCATTATTGAATCCAAACGGCGTGACATTCAGGTTGTTGCCATCAATGATCTGGGCTCGGTCGAAGCCAATGCACTGTTATTGAAATACGATTCCGTCCATGGCCCCTTCCCGACGGATGTGAAAGCCAAAGGCGATACCATCGTTGTTGGTCGCACCGCGATTAAAGTGACACAAGAACCCGATCCCACAAAACTTCCTTGGAAGAAAATGAAGATCGATGTGGTGCTTGAATGCACCGGACGCTTTGCCGATCGTGACAGCGCCGCTCAACACCTTAAAGCGGGTGCCAAAAAAGTTCTGGTTTCTGCCCCGGCGGCAAATGCTGATCTGACCGTTGTTTATGGTGTAAATCATGATCAATTGAAAAAATCACACAAGGTTGTTTCCAACGCATCGTGCACAACAAACTGTCTGGCCCCGGTTGCCCATGTTCTTAATCAAACCGTTGGCATTGAAAAAGGCTACATGACAACGATCCACGCCTTTACCGGTGATCAACGCACTGTTGATACCTTGCACAGCGATCCACGGCGCGCGCGCGCGGCGTCTGTTTCTATGATCCCAACATCGACGGGTGCTGCAAAAGCTGTTGGCATTGTGTTACCCGAACTGGCCGGCAAACTTGATGGCACATCCATTCGCGTTCCAACACCAAATGTGTCTGTTGTTGATCTGACTTTTGTTTCAGCTAAAAACACGACCGCTGAAGCCGTCAACAAAGCCATCATCAAAGCCTCTAAAAAAGGCCCGCTCAAGGGTGTTCTTGGCACCAATGATGAACCGCTTGTTTCCATTGACTTCAATCACTGCATTTACAGCTCAATGTTCGATTTGACCCAGACCACGGTCATGGACGGCAATTTGGTCCGTGTTTTGTCGTGGTATGATAATGAATGGGGCTTCTCAAATCGCATGGCCGACACAGCCGTCGCCATGATAAAAGCTAAATAATTTAGGGTAAGATGGTAATGCCGGTCATTATCATCCACTCACTTGATGACGCTGTGGCGGCCTTGAGCGTAAATGCTCAGGCCGCCACAGATGTATCTACACCCTTTTACCTTATAAGCCCGCCCGGGGCTGCGGCGTCCTTGGGGGCGGCGGTTTTTCAATCCATTATCGATGAAGCACGCAACAGAGTTCCAGAGCAACCTTTCATCGGTGTGCTTGATTGCGGTTCTGACCCGGGATACGCGTTAGCTGCCCTGCGCGCAGGGGTAAAACACATTCTCTATTGCGGCACGGCCCCATCGAAACTCAAAATCGAAAACATCGCGCGCGCCAACAAATGCTGTTTGCTGAATTTAAACGACATCGCTTAAACGGTATCGCGTAATACTTTGGCATCAGGTAAATTTATCAGTGCATATTTAATCTCAAAATGATATGAAACAATTATGAGCGCGACCATCCACGATCCATCAAACACCAGCGATATCCTCCAGAGCGATGAGCCTGCGTGTCGATTATATCTGATTTCTCCACCACAAATAGAGCTTCGCTCCTTCTACACCCAGCTTGAAGAAGCCCTTAACGCGGACCAACCGGGGGACGCGGGAATAATTGGCTGTTTCCAATTGCGCCTGAAAGATGTTTCTGAGGACATTATTCAAGGCGCCGCTGAGACCTTATTGCCGCTGTTAAAAGACCGCGACATTCCTTTTTTGATCAATGATAACCCGAGGATTGCAGCCGCGGTTGGTGCCGATGGCGTTCATATCGGTCAAGATGATACCAGCTACGAAGAAACCCGCTCAATCGTTGGCGATGACGCCATTGTCGGTGTTACCTGTCATACATCACGCCATATGGCCATCATAGCGGCAGAAAAAGGGGCTGATTATGTGACGTTCGGGGCGTTCTTTCCCTCCACTTCAGAACTGGAATCTGATCAAGCTGAACCCGAATTGGTGCGGTGGTGGTGCGATACAACCATTGTTCAATGCGTGGCGAATGGCGGTTTGAGGGTTGATAACTGTACCGACGCTGTATCGGCGGGGGCTGATTTTTTAGGGGTATCGGGTGGTATCTGGCACTTTAAGGACGGTCCAGGCGCCGCCGTTCAGGCATTCAGTGAGGTGATCTCCCACACCCCCCGTCAGGACCCCGTCATCTAATCAAGTCCAGGCTTTGATACATCTTGATATACCTATCATATACCTGTCATATACTTGTCGGCTATTTTACCGCGATAGAGCATTGCCAGTTCGGCTGTGAACTGTTAGTTTCCGCGCCATAATCAAATCCCTTTTACAAAACATGGTATGAGTTATGAAAATCGACGGCAACACAATCCGCCCCGGTATGGTAATTGAGCATCAAGACCGCCTTTGGCGTGCGATCCGAATTGCCCACACCCAGCCCGGTAAAGGGGGGGCGTATCTACAGGTAGAGTTAAAAGATATTCGCGCCGGTACTAAATTAAACGAGCGTTTCCGGTCTTCTGAAAAAGTTGAGCGGGTATCGCTCGAACAACGGACCTATCAATTTTTGTTCGCTGATGATGATATGTACACCTTCATGGATAATGAAACCTATAATCAGGTTATGTTAAGCGCTGAAGACATCGGCGAAAATTTGGTACCCTATTTACAAGACGGCATGGAAGTCAGCATTGAATTCCATGAAGAAAACGCCCTCGGTGTGGCACTGCCAGATCATGTTACGCTGGAAGTTGTCGAAGCCGACGCCGTGATCAAAGGCCAGACAGCGTCTTCGTCTTATAAACCCGCCGTATTAGAAAACGGTATTAAAACACAGGTACCACCTTTTATTGAAGCCGGCACACGCATTGTTGTTAACACAGCCGACGGATCATACATCGAACGGGCAAAGGGTTAAAATAAATTGAGCCAGTACTCTCCTCTTATTAATGTCATGGTCGCCGCTGCACAAAAAGCGGGCCGTAATTTAACCCGCGATTTTGGCGAAGTTGAACAGCTTCAAGTCTCGCGCAAAGGTCCCGGTGATTTTGTCACCAAGGCCGATAAAAAAGCTGAAAAAATTATCTTTGAAGAACTGCGCAAAGCGCGTCCGAACTATGGCTTCCTGATGGAAGAAAACGGTGAAATTCCGGGCAATGATAATTCAAACCGGTGGATCGTCGATCCTCTTGATGGCACCACCAACTTCTTGCATGGCATCCCCCATTTTGCGGTTTCCATTGGTCTGGAACGAGATGGCGAGCTTTATGCCGGGGTTGTCTACGAACCGATCACCGATCAAATTTTTTGGGCTGAAACGGGCAAAGGGGCCTATCAGAACAATCGTCGCCTGCGGGTTTCAGGTCGCAAAGACATGACGGAATCACTATTTGCTACGGGCATTCCCTTTATTGGAAAACCACCCGAAGATATCAAGAATTCTCTAAAAGAAATTGATAACGTCGTCAGCAAATGTTGTGGTGTTCGCCGTTTTGGTGCCGCGGCTCTCGATCTGGCATGGGTTGCCGCTGGACGCTTCGAAGGGTTCTGGGAAAGAGGGTTACACCCTTGGGACATGGCCGCGGGTATCGTGCTTATTCGCGAAGCCGGTGGGTTTGTTAGCGATTATAATGGCAAACGTCATATGTTGAAATCGGGGACAATTGTCGCTGGTAATGACTCGCTTCAACCCACATTGTTGGATTTGGTACAGAAAGCCACTAAATAGCCCTCTCTGTTTTGGGGGGTTCAGCCCTAAATTACCGTGTTTATTAGAAAAGCTTGCTTGATTTTCGTCAAACCAGTTGTGCACGGGCGCGGGCTTCGGTATGTTGGCATTAATTAATTTAATGAATACAGTCAACCTATACTGTCGAATATTATGCATGAACAAATTTTGAATTATATAAGTCGTTGCGAAGCCTTCAATTTTCAGGCCCGCAATAGACCTGTTATTATCGCCGGAGCATTGCTCACTGTACTGGGCTTAGGTGTTATGGCCCCTGTGCCAGCAACCGCACAAATTTCACCGGTTACCGTTGATCTATCGGTACTCGATAACAACTATGGAAACTATGGCAACAGCAATTCAGGGGGTGTTCCAACATATTCTGAACAAGGCAATCAAGGGCAGCTCTTAATGCCCGGTGCCACTAACCCCCTATCAAAATATTATGGTCCGGCTTTGTCCAATGAGGTTCTAA
Source organism: uncultured Rhodospirillales bacterium (assembly GCA_965603075.1). Classification (GTDB taxonomy): domain Bacteria; phylum Pseudomonadota; class Alphaproteobacteria; order Rhodospirillales; family Casp-alpha2; genus JABJOR01. The sequence continues at coordinate 42,186 of CBFDBO010000009.1, forward strand.
ATTCTATCGTCCCGGTAATGCCCTCTTCTAATACCAGTTCTAGTTCAAGTAATACGACGCTGACTTCAGCTGACACCGTTGCGGCGCCAGAACCCGTTGCAGCGCCAGAACCCATCGCAATGCCAGAAGCGCCGGCCGTTGCCGCTTCGCAACCCGTGGAAGAACCTGTTGCAAATCAAACTGTCGCCTTGGAGCCACAAGCGCCCGCGGTTCCAGAAGCCCCCCCTGCTCTGCCCGAAGCTGTTTCAGAAACCGCGCCGGATGCGACCGCACCAACACCAGAACAAGAACCACAAGTGGCGGCTCTAACCCCAGCGCCTGCGTCCCTAAAACCCGGACGGGCAATGCAGCTTATTTATACGTCTGCCGATGACAACATTCCGTCATCCGGCGAAGCGGGTTTGAAAGAAGTTGCCGCAGCCATCAAAGCCAATGATGGTTTACGTATTCAATTGATGGCTTTTGCCGGGGATAATGGATTGTCATCAAGCAAAGCTCGCCGTTTATCATTATCACGCGCCCTGTCCGTTCGTTCCTTCTTTATAGGTCAAGGGGTGCGCTCAACCCGCATCGATGTACGCGCCCTTGGCGACAAGACCGATGAAGCACCGCTTAATCGGGTCGACATTAATATCACAGAACGATGAAGAGACCTCAGCGTTTTCTAATCCGAATGATTGCGTTTGTTGTGGCATGCATTGGCGTGTTCTACATGCTGTTTGGTCCTTTGCAATCTGCATTTATGGCAAACGTCCCCCTCAACTCTTTGATCCTTGGTGTTTTGGTTCTGGGTATTGTCTATAACTTCCGTCAGGTCTTAGCGCTCTACGGCGAAGTTGATTGGATCGATGGTTTTAGGCATGACCGACTGGGCCGCGATCAAACGCCCCCTCGCTTGCTCATCTCCATGGCGACCATGCTGGGTGAAAGCAGTCTAACGTTAAGATTATCCGCAATATCCATGCGTTCAGTCTTAGATGGGATTGCAACACGGCTGGATGAGTCACGCGATATCTCACGCTACACAATCGGACTATTGGTCTTTTTGGGACTGCTTGGCACTTTTTGGGGATTGCTGGATACGGTCAGCTCAATTCGCGGCGTTATCGACAGCCTCTCCATCAGCGGTAACGATGACATCGCCAGTGCCTTTATTAGCCTTAAACAAGGCCTAGAACGTCCTTTAGGGGGCATGGGCACGGCTTTTAGCTCGTCCCTTTTGGGTCTCGCCGGATCGCTTATCCTCGGTTTTCTTGACCTTCAAGCATCCCAAGCACAAAACCGTTTCTTTAATGATTTAGAGGAATGGTTATCCAGTGTAACCCGCCTTTCGTCCGGCGGCATTTCTACGGAGAGCGACCAATCGGTCCCGGCTTATGTGCAAGCTTTATTGGAACAAACAGCCGATAGCTTAGAGAACTTACAGCGCACCCTAACAAAAGGCGAAGAAAGCCGGATTGCCGTGAACAGCAATCTGCAGCAAATGAGCGAACAGATGGGTACCCTGACCGATCATATGCGGACCGAACAAGCGATCATGCGATCCATGGCGGAAAGCCAAGTCAATTTAAATGAAGCCTTACGCAAAATGAGCGAGAACGCAAATGCCCTGACCCAAGGGGGAACCAGTGGGTTTGAAAACGATGCGACACGCTCGCACATTCGGAATATGGATATGCAAATGGGCCGTCTGGTTGATGAACTAGCCAATGGGCGCAATGAAATTTTGACGCAAGTACGTAGCGAAATTAAACTTCTGGCGAGAACCATTGCGGCGCTCGTTGAAGACAGCAAAACTTGAAATAAACGGATAGCGTTATGAGCTCAATATCTCGCAGGGCACAACGCGGCATTAATATTTGGCCGGGTTTCGTTGATGCCTTGGCGACCATATTAATGGTGATTATTTTCTTGCTGATGATTTTCATCATCGCGCAATTTTTCCTTAATGAAACCATTTCTGGTCGTGATAAAGCCCTTGATAATCTCAACACCCAAATCAGCGAGCTATCAAGCGTGCTGGCCATGGAACAATCCGATAATGAAGCTCTTCGCTCCGACCGCGATAGGATCACACAAGAATTACAAGCCTCGCTATTGATCGAAGATCAGTTATCAAACACCATTCGCAGCATCACCACTCGCTGGGAGAGCGCCGAGGATAAAGCAGCGAGCCTAAACGATAAGCTAACCAGTGAACGAGAGAAAAGCCTACAGCAGGTTAAAGAAATCACCGCCATATCCAATCAGGTTTCCGCCCTGCTTGATTTACGGGACCAATTGGAAAGCCAGGTGGGTGAATTACTGACACGCTCAGAGAGCGCCGAAAATACGGTTTCCCTCCGCGATGAGACCATTGCTCAACAAATCAATGAATTGGCCGTCCTAGCGGGTGATATCAAAGCCCTGAGCGCCTTAAAAGCGCAACTAGAGCAAGACATATCCAAACTTGCCAGCCAGAGCGAACAAGTCGAAGGCCAGCTGTTGGCCGAGAAAGAGCTCTCCTCAAGTGCGCGGGCGGAATTAGCGTTGCTCACCCAACAAACCAAAGCCCTGCAAAATCAATTGGCCCAGATCTCCGTTGCGCTGGATGCATCCGAAGAATTCAATCGCCAACAAAAAGCTGAAATTGTAAATCTGGGACAACGCTTAAACGCCGCCTTAGCCACCAAGGTACAAGAGCTCAGCCGGTATCGTTCTGAATTCTTTGGGCGGTTACGCGAAATATTGGGTAATACTTCAGGGATATCCATCGTCGGAGATCGGTTTGTGTTACAAAGTGAGCTGATCTTTGACCAAGGGGCCGCGGAAATTGGCGAAAATGGTCTGGCGCAAATGATGCACCTTGCAACCATCTTAAAAGATTTATCCGAGAAAATTCCGGATGATATTGATTGGGTCCTCCGCGTTGATGGTCACACAGATACAATCCCCATTAACACTGAGCGCTTTCCCTCCAATTGGGAACTTTCCACGGCACGGGCAATTTCTGTGGTTAAGTTCTTGATCGCGTCGGGCTTACCGCCGAAAAATTTAGCCGCCACGGGGTTTGGACAATATCAACCGCTCTCACCCGGCACGGATTCTGAATCACTTCGGTTAAACAGACGTATTGAACTCAAACTGACTCAACGTTAAAAGAACACCGACATTTTAGAATAATTCCATAATCAGGTCCTTTGCCTCATGCTTCCATTGTTTTTGATCGTGCTTGTCGATTTAATCGGCTTCGGACTGTATATCCCGTTGCTGCCGTTCTTCGCAGAGCACTACAACGCCACCCCTTTTGTGGTCGGCTTGATGATGGCAATGTTCTCCTTTACCCAGTTTATCTCTGCCCCCTTTTGGGGTCGGGCCAGTGACAGAATCGGCAGACGTCCGATCTTGATCATCGGCATGGCCGGATCGGTGGTTTCGTATATCTGGCTGGGGTTCGCCGATACGCTTTGGATGTTGTTTGCCGCGCGGGCATTAAATGGTTTAATGGCAGGTAATATAGCCGCGGCCTTTGCTTACGTGGCCGATGTTACATCACGCGAAAACCGTGCAAAGGGCATGGGGACCATAGGGGCGGCCTTTGGCTTAGGATTTATAGCAGGACCCGCTATCGGCGGCTTATTGGCGGGCTCAGACCCCACCAACGCGGATTTCCAAACCCCCGCCTTTGTGGCCGCTGCCCTTTCGGCGACAGCGCTCATTTTGACCTTTTTTTTCTTAAAGGAATCCCTATCTCCCGAAATTAGAGAAAAAATGGCGAGCGAAAAACGGCCAACGCGTATGGAACAACTTCGCGCCAGCTTAGCCCAGCCCGCCACGGCCCGAATTGTTGGCTTGATTTTCCTAGCCACCTTTGTCTTCGCCGGCTTGGAAAGTACCTTTGCTATGTGGTCCAGGCGACAATTTGGTTGGGGACCCGAACAAAACGGCTATTTATTTGCCTCTATCGGCGTGCTTAGCGCCCTCATTCAAGGGGGATTGATTGGTAGATTGACTAAATCAATGGGAGAAAAAGCCTTAATCATACAGGGCTCTATAGCCCTAGCAATCGGTGTATTCCTCATTCCATTTTCCGAAAACTTAACGGTACTGGTGATCGCCATGGTTATCGCCGGCTATGGTTACAGCATCATCACGCCCACCCTCAACAGCTTAATGTCATTACAATCAGATGAAAGCCAACAAGGCAGCGCCATGGGTGTGGCCCGCTCCGCGTCTACTCTAGCCCGTATTGCAGGTCCCGCATGGGCAGGAATGTTGTTTTCTACTTTCGGCATGAACTGGCCGTATTTTGGCGGGGCTATTGTCATGATCGGGGTTATATTTTTGGCTTGGAATACCCGTAAACATGTGGTGGATTCGCGAAATGAAGCCCAAATTCAATTAATTTCTAATTAATTGCTTATTTATTGACGCAAGACTTGCGCCCCCCCCTTAGTTGGCGTATAGAACGCCTCTGAATTTTGGAGCAGAATTATGAAACAAGATATACACCCAGAATACCACACCATTAATGTCGAAATGACAGATGGTTCCACGTTCCAGACTCGTTCCACTTGGGGCAAGGAAGGCGACACAATGAAACTTGATATTGATATCAAGTCTCACCCGGCTTGGACCGGTGTTCACCGTCTTATGGACAGTGGTGGACAGCTTGCTAAATTTAACAAAAGATTTTCTGGTTTCGGGCTCGACGCTTAAATCAGTCAATCGGTTTAAAAAGCTGGATAGTTTTAAAAAAGGCATCGATTTTCGATGCCTTTTTTTATTTTTATCTAATTTTTACCAATCTAGTCCATATAGATGATGTGTAATTACATTTTTGACATAGAGTGGTATGATATTGGTCCAAAAGTATTGGCATTTTAGTCAAATACTTGGCATATAAACCATTCAAATAGAAGTGTAAAAAGCGAAAACAGTATTTTGGTCTTATTTAGTTTGCGGTAATTATGGCTCGACAGATAAATTTTGAAGTTCAGGTTATGCAAGGCGGACGATGGAGCATCCATGCCCGCTACGGCGCGACCGAGAATGAAGATGCCATTACGGATGCTAAACAAGTTGAAGGCTCCGGAATAGGGAAAGTCCGTGTCCTGCGCGATATCTATGATGAAGCGACAGGAATGAGTAATGAAAAGGTCATTTATGCCTCATTTGGCATGGGCGGCACTGATAAAAATGACGGCATACCCGGCTTGAGCAGTAGTTCAGAGGGTAGCGGTTTTGGTGGCGCGGGTGGTGGTGGAAAAAATCGTGGCGGTGGCTCTAGGTCACGAAACGATGATGACGAATATGATTTCCGCGGTTCCGATTTTGATGACGATAGCAACAGTTCTAGTTTTGATGATAGTGAATATTCATCTAGCAACAAAAAGAAATCTAAAAAGAGATCTAAAAAGAAACCTGCAAAAAAGGATGGCGTTACCACAATCCCCATCTTGATAAGTAAATTAATGCTTATTTTGCTTGGAAGCCTTGGTGCTGCCTTGGTAAGTATTGAGCTTGCCGCCCCCTATGTCAGCAAAATTAATTTCTTTGGGACGAAATTGACCGGCGTATCAAATGATAATGCCATAATCGCTATTTTTATTGGCACTTTTATTTTCAGCTTCCTATCCATGGCCTCATTGGTGCTGAAAAATGTTCGATTAAAAGCCGCCAGAGCAAAACAACGCAGGGCGCAGCCACGCGCCGTAGCCAAGCCCGTTCAAAATACAAAACCGAAGCAGCAAACACTTGATGAAGAAGCACAAAGCTTGCGCGAAGAATTTGCCGAATCAGACGAAATGGAAAAATTCAGAGAGGAATCGGCTGAATCCCGTACGGAAAGTGACGATGTAGATCAAAAAGAATTAGAGGAAACGGAAGCAGAAGAAGAAAAGAAAAAGCCCGCACCCGATCCGGATGATGACCCCTTAAAGCCGCTTTCTCCCCACGCAGAGAAACAAAAAGCCTATATGATGAAATTCATCAAAGAATCAATGGCGGGGACAGGCAAAGACCAAGCTTCCATGAATAATTTTGATAAATTTGGTATCAGTCTGTTTCTGGCCGGATCATCGGAAGCCCTGTCCGATAAAAGAGGGATTGATAAAAGCGATCATGCTCAAATCGTCTCCGCGAGTGTGCAAACCCTTGGGTTCAAGAAAGTTCACGCAAAGGGCTTTGCCAGCAAACACGAAGAGTATTTGGTTCAGGATGCAACATATATGCAGATGTTCCAGGCCGGTCGCAATGCTATGAATATGTATTTGGAAGATAATTCAAAGGTCTCATCAAATATGGCAGAAGCCATGAAAAACTGGAACGCGCCAAAGAAAAAAGAAGCTGACGCGGGACCGATTACCGTATTCTTTACCGATATTGCAGGCTCAACAGCCATGACCCAGAAATACGGCGACGCGGGGGCCCAGCAAATTGTCCGGGCCCATAATAAAATTGTACGTGAAGCCCTCAGCATGTTTTCTGGTCGCGAGATTAAACATACCGGCGATGGTATTATGGCTTCCTTTGCCAGAACCTCCGACAGCATCGACGCGTCCATCCAAATACAACGTGAGACCGACGTTTACACCACGGCAACCCCCGACAGACCCCTGCACATTAAAATCGGCCTGAACGCGGGTGAACCTATTGCAGAAGATAACGATCTGTTTGGTACGACCGTTCAAATGACGGCCCGTATTGTGGATAAAGCAAAAGCCGATCAGATTTACATCTCTGAAATTGTCAAAGGGATTTGTGCGGGAAAATCCTATAATTTCGTTAATCGTGGCGCTTTTCAAATGAAAGGGTTCGAAACTGATCCCGTTTTATATGAAGTCATGTGGCGAGACGAATAAGCCTGTATTAAAAAAATTAGACCTTCCCCTTGCGCCCCTTTTTCCATATCCCCATATCCTTTTCAGATAGGATGACAGTGCTGCTGAGCAGGCTGTGATCCTTCTGGACAACAAAACTCGATGACCTGGCCCTATGGCGGGCATCTTAACCCATGTAGCTCCGAAGAGGATATGGCTATGCATAATATTGATTTTACCCCCTTATTCCGTCACTCCGTTGGTTTCGACCGTATGCAGAAGATGGTCGATAGCGCCACACGAATGGATTCCACGTCGCAATCCTATCCGCCGTACAATATCGAAACGGAAAGTGAAAATAATTACACTATTTCTCTGGCTGTTGCCGGATTTGCGCCTGATGAATTGGATGTAACCGTTAAAGAAAATCACCTGATTATTTCAGGGCAATCTCAGGACGAGGACACCAACAAACAATACATGCATCGTGGTATTGCAAAACGCGCATTCGAGCGCCGTTTCCAATTAGCCGATACCGTAATAGTATCGGGAAGCAGCCTTGAAAATGGCATGCTGCGTATTGATCTGGTCCGCGAGATTCCAGAGGCTCAGAAGCCTCGCAAAATCGAAATCGCAACTGCCGCGCTCGCCCAACAACAAATCGAAGCAAGCAAAGCTGCATAACATTGTAATACGTTATAATACATTGATATGTCAGATTAATTCAGGCGAGAATGTTTGTACAAATTATTAAAGGGGCTGTCTTATGACAGCCCCTTTTGAAATTTTATAGAATTTTTTTCCCTGTCAAACTCGCGTCTGCATTTTGTAGAAAAGCACTATAGACAAGGATTTAAATCTACGTCAAGTACTCTGATTGTTTAAACTCAAACAAGTATATTTTTCACAAAAAAAGCCGCCCCGATATGGGACGGCGAGTTTAACAGGGAGGTGTCTTAAGCAAACGGACATTAAGCCGCTCACGAAACAAGTGTAACATTTGATGCTTAACTATACATTAAATAATACTATTTTTGAATCATTTTTTAAAAAAAAGTTACTGGTTGAAATTTTAGGTTTTAAAGAAAGTATCGGCTTTTTCTTTAGCGCTTTCTTTGTTTTCTAAAGTTATCTTAACACGTTGAATTTCATCATTTAACTCAGATATGTATGTATGCAAGGCTTCTATAGATAAGGTCTCTAAATTCTTTAAATCTTTCTTTTTTGATTGTGGCTCCAAGTCATCAGTATCCAAAAAATTATCCAATCGACCACAATAATAGATGTTCCGAATCATAGTTTACACTGATTCGGGGCCTTTTTTGCGATTTTTCTGCGAATCATTCAACTTTTATGATCTTTTTTTAATTTTTTATCATAAGTTCTTTGACCATCTGCCCTAGGCAGCGTAAATAGGGGCCTAACTCCAATACAATATATTATAATAACAACGTGCAAACCGCCCACAGCGATTTGCCACAGTGGGAGAGGAATATTCCTATGACACGTCCCTTAATGCCGAAAGCAACGGCCGTATGGCTACTCGACAATACAACCCTAACATTTGCGCAAATCGGTGAGTTTTGCGAATTGCATATGTTAGAAATTCAGGCCATCGCTGATGATGAAGTTGCCATTGGCATGCAAGGTCTGGACCCTGTTCGAGGCGGCGAGCTCGAAAGCGAAGAAATTGCACGTTGTGAAGCTGACCCTGCAACTCATTTGGTCATGACCAAAAAAGCTGTAGCTCACGCCAAACAGCAAAAGAAGAACAAAGCCCGCTATACACCGGTTTCCAAAAGACAGGATCGCCCGGACGCTATTTTCTGGCTGATTAAAAATTACCCCGAGCTATCGGATGCACAAATCGGCAAACTGGTCGGCACCACCAAGCCAACCATTAACGGTGTGCGTAATCGGACTCATTGGAATTCATCAAACATTACAGCCCAGAACCCTGTTGGTTTGGGCCTGTGCAACAGTTCTGATCTGGAAAAGGCCATCAACTTGGCCCGCGCCCGTGCTGGTATCGTCTCAGCCCCCTTAGAAGCCCCAACGGCGGCTGCACCAGAAGTTGAAGAAGCTGCCACGGACGATCATACTAAACCGATTGATGCCGCCGCGGTATTTTCCAACTATCCTCCTGTGGGCGATGGCGATGGCGATGATGAAGCCGAAAGCGACAAAGAATAAAGCGTCACGGCATAATTCTCGTTCCATAAATCACATTAAATAGATCACGCTAAGTAAAGCACGGTTTATAATTTAAGTCCGCGCTTTAGAATATCCTACCTTTTGTAACGCTGCATCGATTTCCTCCAATATTTGGGGGTCATCGATGGTTGCGGGCATTTTATAATCTTCACAATCCGCTATTTTCTGCATGGTACCACGCAAGATTTTACCAGAGCGAGTTTTGGGTAATCGATTAACAACAACGGCTGTTTTGAAAGCCGCAACCGGGCCAATTTTAGCGCGCACCATACCGACAACTTCGTTAATGACCTCCTGCTCGCTTCGTTCAACGCCCGCATTCAATAGTAAAAATCCAAAGGGAATTTGCCCCTTTAATTGATCCGCAACACCGATTACGGCACATTCCGCCACATCGGGATGCGCCGACAGCACCTCTTCCATGCCACCCGTTGATAAACGGTGTCCCGCCACATTAATAATATCATCGGTTCGTGCCATGATATAAAGATAGCCATCTTCATCTTTATAACCTGCATCGGACGTTTTGTAATAGCCCGGATAATCGAGCATATAAGCCTCTTTAAAACGCTCGTCCGCGTTCCAGATCGTCAATAGACTTGATGGTGGCATAGGCAATTTAACACTGATCGCCCCAATTTCACCATCGACCACTTCATTACAATCATCATCCAACACACGTATATCCCAGCCCGGTGCGGGTTTGGTTGGTGATCCCGGTTTGATGGGGAATTGATGCAACCCCAGATAGTTAGAGGCAATTGCCCAGCCGGTTTCGGTTTGCCACCAATGATCTATAACGGGTACGCCAAGCTTTTCTTCGGCCCATGACAAAGTATCGGGGTCCAGTCGCTCGCCAGCCAGAAACAATGATTTAAACGAACTCAGGTCATAATTCTTGATCAAAGCCCCTTCCGGGTCCTCGCGCTTGATGGCACGGAAGGCGGTGGGCGCCGTGAACAAAATATTGACCTTATGTTCGGAAATAACCCGCCAGAAAGCCCCCGCATCGGGTGTCCCAACGGGTTTGCCTTCATACATCAACGTGGCACAGCCATGTAACAACGGGCCATAAACAATATAAGAATGGCCAACCACCCACCCCACATCGGATGCCGACCAGAACACATCACCGGGTTTGGCATTATATATATTGGGCATGGACCATTTAAGCGCCACCATGTGCCCCCCATTATCGCGTACAACACCTTTGGGTTCGCCCGTGGTGCCAGAGGTATAGAGGATATAGAGCGGGTCGGTGGCAAGCACACTGACACAATCCGCAGGCGTTGCTTGTTCCAGTGCGCTAATCCAATCCACATCACGGCCATCCAACATTTCTGCTGTCGCCTGAGGGCGCTGAAAGATAACACAGTGATCGGGTTTATGACGGGCAATAGCGAGGGCGTTATCGATCAAGGGTTTGTATTCGATAACCCGGCTGCCCTCAATCCCGCAAGACGCCGACACCACCACACGCGGTTTGGCATCATCTATGCGTACAGCTAATTCGTTTGCCGCAAACCCACCAAAGACCACAGAGTGAACGGCCCCTAGGCGGGCGCAGGCCAACATGGCAATGCTCGCTTGTGGGATCAGCGGCATATAGATAATAACCCGGTCTCCTTTGACGACACCTTGGTCCACGAGCACCCCGGCGAACAAAGCAACCTCGTCCCGCAATTGGCTAAATGTGAAGGTTTGTTTCGTATTCCCGGTGACCGGGCTGTCATAGATTAACGCCGTTGCATCCCCCCGTCCCGCTTCGACGTGACGATCCAAGGCATTATAGCAGGTATTGCACTCTGCGCCGCTAAACCAACGGTAAAAGGGTTTATTCGACCTATCGAGAACCGTATCCCATGGCTTAATCCAGTCGATATCTTTTGCCGCATCAGCCCAGAACCCTTCTGGATCGTTGATCGAGCGGTCATATTCTTCTTGATATCGATTGCCCATTTTACAGTTTCCCATCCAACAAATTAAAAATCTAAAAAGACTATCTCATTTGAAGTACAGGTCTGTAAATAGCTGCCATTGCGTATCATCAAAATAATCTCGGACTAAAGATCACCCAGCCTAACATACCGAGCAGCACATCAAGCTGATCAAGATCGATCAGGACCACACAAACCTTTCCAGCAGCGCTTCACCAGCCGGGCTATTTTGATTAAATTTAAATGTGAAGGTTAATGACTGTATTCAGCCAATTTATCTTTTATTCGAAGCTTTTGCTTCTTAAGATCAATAATTGTACGTTCGTCAGGATAAGGTCTTTTATTTTCAATATCTAATGCTTGGTCCAAATCGTTGTGCTTTGCTTTTAAAACATCAAAATGCTGAGTTGAATTCATCATCGGTTCTCCTGACATAGTTAATAAAGCGTATAATAAAGCGACGCGTCGCCTTACATGCCCAGTGACTTATGACGTAACCTATTGACGTGACTTCTGACGTGCCTAATAACTTGGCTAATAACGTGGTTTAAACAAAACCTTGATTATAAACCATACTGTACGTCAGTCAGGCTAAACACTGTGAGACGACAAAATTATTGTACCCCGAAGAAAGATAAAAATCTACTTTCTTCACTAAATATTCTCATTGAATGTTTTATTGTCGCTCAACACATAGAATTTGTTATGCTATAATCAACACATAGCCAATCTAATTATAGTCTCAAAACGGACAATCAATGGACGATATTGAAGCAGCAAAAGAACGCCTCACTGAGCTAAAAAACGAGCACAGAGATTTAGATGATGTCATCCATCATTTGATCGTCACGCGTCAACATGACCATATAAAATTACAGAGATTGAAAAAACGAAAGCTTCAACTCAAGGATCAGATATCCAAGGTAGAGGACACCCTGCTGCCCGATATTATTGCTTAAACGGGTCGCTCATGATCAAGCGCATCGATGGCCGCACTCAGGGTGAAGCTATTGTGCATCATGACCCCACTAATTGAAACCTCCAAGGCAATGGGCGTGCTCAGATGATATACAGGTTGTTTTGCCAATTCATCCCGTAAGTTCTGGGCAAATTCAGTAATCGTTTCTCTATTTGATGCCAATATCAGCACCCCAAGATCATGCCCCCCAAGATTCCCCATACTGTCATCCTGGCGGATAACCTTTCGAATAACATTGCAAGCATGGACCATGGCGTCTTCATAAAACCGCCTCCCCTTCTGGCGGCGGATTTCCTCGGCGTTCGTGACCGTGACACACATAAAAGTAATGTAGCCTATATTCTTAATATGCCCCATGACCCGGGTGAATTCATTCTCCAGACCAAATCGATTGAATATCGGCAGGTAGGGATGCCGTTGGGCGCGGTCATGAAATTCGGCCTCTCGGGCGCGCGCACTCTCTAGCTCTCGTCGTAAGGGTTCGATCTGGGCGGCGAGGCCTGAAAGGATTTCTTGAACCTCGGGTGTTATGGGACCGCTGAGCCCCCCATCAACCTGAAAGGCGCCCTCTTCATCCCATTGAGCCTGTTGATCCATTTGATCAGGATAGTGATCAGACTTCTCTTCGGATTCGTTTTCGTGTTTATAACTTTGATGTTGCTTACCACCTTCCCGCTTCAGAATGATGGCAGCTTCAGGTTTATTCACTTCCATGGAGAGCACCCACTGTTGTGTTGTCAGACCAGAAACAAATTCTAAACTACAGATATCCTAGCACAAATATGGTTAATAATGTATTTCTATTACAAACAGTCCTAATTTAGCTATAACTTTACCCGTATTTAGTGTCAAAATCATCTCATGATATTTAGTCTCATAATAACCCGTGACACTTGCCTGAAAGAGCGCAATCCGTATAATGCGGTGTTTCTATAATCAAGGAACGATCCAACCATGCCCGCCTCTCCATCTGCGTCATCCTCGCCATCCTCGCCATCAGTCGGTGTTATTATGGGCAGCCAGTCTGACTGGAAAACCATGCGCCACGCCGTAGAGATTCTCGAAGAGCTGGGTGTCAGTGTCGAAACCCGAATTGTCTCGGCCCACCGAACCCCCAAACGTCTTTATGAGTACGCCGAAAACGCAAGCCAACGCGGGCTACAAGTTATCGTCGCGGGCGCGGGCGGTGCGGCTCATTTACCGGGTATGGTCGCTTCTATGACACAATTACCGGTGTTTGGTGTGCCTGTGGAAACCAAGGCGCTCAAGGGTATGGATAGCCTGCTTTCCATCGTACAAATGCCAGGGGGATATCCTGTGGGTACGTTGGCGATTGGGGAGGCCGGTGCCAAAAATGCTGGATTGCTTGCCGCCGCCGTTATCGCATTACAAGATGATGCCGTCGCCCAAAAACTGAAAGACTGGCGGGCCGCTTTAAGCGCCTCTATTAAAGAAGTTCCCGATAGAGAACCCAGCTGAGAAACTAAATAAAGAGAAGTTAAATAAAATATGACTAAAAATACGCAATTCCCCCTGCCCCCCGGCAGCACCATCGGTATCATGGGTGGTGGTCAACTGGGTCGCATGGCAGCCCTCGCCGCAGCCCCATTGGGTTACAAATGTCATATCTTCACGCCGGAAAAAGACGGTCCCGCCGAACAGGTCTCTCACGCGATCACGCACGCCGATTATGATGATGTAAGCGCCCTGGAAGCCTTTGCCGACAGCGTTGATGTGGTCACCTTTGAATTCGAGAACGTCCCCTTTGAAAGTGTCCAAATCCTCGCTGAGCGCATCCCTGTTCGTCCCGGTTGGGATGTTTTGCGTATTTCACAAGATAGACTGGTGGAAAAAGATTTCATCAATTCTCTGGATATCCTCACCACGCCCTATAAAGCCATTCGCTGCTTGCAAGATTTACAAGACGGCGTAAAGGAGTTTGGTTTTCCCAGTGTTTTGAAAACAACGCGATTTGGATATGATGGCAAGGGCCAGATTCTGATCAAAGATGAAACAGATTTAAATCAAGCATGGCGCGACATCACAAACGCAGCGGGTGAAGATATCGCTATTTTGGAAGCCTTTGCTGATCTCGCCATGGAAATCTCTGTCATCGTCGCGCGGGGCGAGGACCGCTCTTGGGCGGCCTATCCCCCCGTGGACAATCGCCACAAAAATCATATCCTCGACACCACCACGGCCCCTGCGCAATTGCCCGGCGCGCTCGCGGAAAAAGCTGTTCGCGCGGCCCTTCATATTGCCGATAAAATGGATATGGTGGGTTTGCTCGCCGTGGAAATGTTTATCACCCACGATCGTAAATCCATGTTTGGCAAAGGCGGGGTGGGCAAAGGTTCTGATTTATTGGTCAATGAAATTGCCCCACGCCCTCATAATTCCGGTCACTGGACAATGGATGCGTGCGTGACCAGCCAGTTCGAACAGTTCATTCGGGCCGTCGCAGGACTTCCCTTCGGTTCTGTCGAACGTACATTTGATTGCATCATGCAAAACTTAATCGGCGATGACGTGGATAATTGGCTACAGCACAACAGCAAACAAAATGAAAAACTCCACCTCTATGGCAAAGCAGAAGCAAGGACAGGCCGTAAAATGGGGCACGTCAATGTGCTCTATCCGCAAGGTAAGTTACCCAAAGAATAAATTTAGAACCCAAATTTTGTGACGATAAGGGCCGCACATTCCATAGGAGACGCCGAACTTGTATCAACTTCAAGATCGTAAACATTATCCTTATGGACTCTGTTGATTTGCCATCTGGCTAAACCATTCAAGCGATCAACGCGTTTGCGTTTCCGGTCTTCAAGAACATCCAATGGGGCAATGACGCCAACGAAATAAACATCAAAGTCCCTTAATAAATTCGCGTATTCATCCGCTTCATCGGCAAGCATTACATCATCTATAATCAGATTGTTTCCCTGACCCGCCAAGGCCGCTATGGCATGACGCATCCCCTTCATAAGCCGTTTGCCGACAGGGCCCGTTTTGATGATGACCATAGGTTTTCCCTGATCAGCTACACTTTCAAAGCTAAACCCATCAGAATGATTTTGGTAATCTTCAGGCAGCATTTCCATGAACTTATCCATGGACACATTCAAAAAAGGTTCTTCAGTGATGGTTTGAAGTGATTTTGCAATAGAGCTTTTACCCGCGCTACCAACACCATTGAGGATGATGATTTTTACACTCATGGCACTATTAAAATTCAAAAACCAAGATCTTAAGCCGCGGGGGGTTTTAAGAACATGGTCTCGACATCTTTAATGGATAGATGAGATGTTTTAAGGGTAACCAACAGATAGATCTGAACCACAATTTCGTTACTCAATTCTTGTTCAATCAGCAACCGTACAAAGTCCGTGAATTCTTGATCGGCTTCGGGGTGGCTGAGCACGTTGGTAACAATTTCACGTCGGATCAGATCGGGAAACAGGAGAATCTCAGCAATCAAAGAGCCTTTGGCATTCAGCGGAATTTGCGGATTAATAAAAATTCGGTCGAGACAGAAACTGAAAATACCAAAGTCCAGTTTCCCAGCCACCGCGCGGGTAAATTCCAAAAATATTTCTCGGAATCCCACCACGGATATTTTCTTTTCCATCAATGCCCGTACATCATCCAAGAAATCACGATACCGTTCCCGGGCGGGCGACAGGCGACTGCCCAGTTCACGTTCCAACTCACGAATGCGGGCTTCTTGAAATCCCGAGCGCACAATGGCTTCGGCGCTGTCACGGACTTCGGCGCTGAAGGCTGTCTTTTCGATCAGCGAGAATAGTTCTTCGTAGCGATCCATGGTGCCGCGTTCATTTAATGAGGCCCGAATACCAAGGGGTAAAATAGCCGCTTGGGCCACAAGGGCGTCACGCGAGAAAACAGACGCCGCCGCCGCCGCAACATAGGGTAACTTTATACCGCTGCCAAAATCGTCGGTTATCACAAAACGGCTTTCGTCCACCACGGTGAGATAACGTCCCACTTTACCACAATCCAGAAAATGGGCTGCCAAATCGGGTTTAGGCTCGTTTAGCCGCCCATCCGACACGGGGCCGGGTTTATTCGTGAGCTTACTATTGTAGGCTTTCCCATTCAGGGGCTCTGCTGTGGTGCGTTCCATCAATCTTTATCCAATATTTTGAAAAAACAGTATAGACGAGGTTTTACGCTCCCGTCATCAAGAGTCTTTCAGAGGCAAATAAATGATGATTAGCGCAGCTTTCTCGGTTAGAGTTTTTTGTAGCCCAGAAATTTCAAATAAGGAGTGCATTATGCCCATCAGAACAACCTGCATTGGCGCCTTCCCCAAGCCGGATTATGTCCCCATCAAAGATTGGTTCCATGTGGATATGGCAGACGAGAATTATACCTCTGATGTGGTTGATCAATGGACAGACAGCCCCGAAAACGATGAACAATTCCGCCGCGCCACCGAAGAGGTCATTAAAGAACAACTCTCATGTGGCATCACCATCCCCACCGATGGCGAACAACGGCGCGAAAACTATGTGCACTATCAATGCCGCCAAATGAGCGGGTTTGATTTTAAAAACCTTGAAAATCGGGTTATGCGTAATGGGGCCTATACAGTTGACCTTCCCACCATCCGTGGTGAAATCAAGGCGGGCGAACCCGTCCTTCCCAGAGATTACCGAGAAGCCCAAGCCGCATCAGACCGCCCTGTAAAAATCACCCTTCCCGGCCCGCTCACAATTATGGATACCACAGCCGATTGTTATTACAACGATGACCCAAGGCTGGCCCGTGATCTGGCCGAAGCCTTGAATAAAGAGGTTCTGGCATTGGTGGACGCAGGGTGCAAGTTCATCCAAGTAGACGAACCCTTGTTTGCCCGTAAACCGGATGCCGCCCTTACATATGGCGTGGATAATCTGTTACGGGTTTTCCAGGGGGTGCCGGATGATGTCATGCGAACCTCCCATATGTGCTGTGGCTATCCGGACCGCTTGGATAACCCGGATTACCCTAAAGCCGATCACATGGTTTACCACCAATTGGTCGAAGCCTTAAACGGTAAGATTGACGCGCTTTCCATCGAGGATTGCCACTGTAAAAACGATATGGAATTGTTTGAACGTTTCACCAAAACCACCGCCATCGTCGGCTTCGTTGAAATTGCTGTTAGCCGGGTTGAGCCCGTTGAAGAAATCACCGCCCGCATGAGACAGGTCCTAGAAGTCTTGCCCCCCGAGCGCTTAATCGCCGCCCCCGATTGCGGATTAGGTTTCTTGGGTCATGATCTGACTATACAGAAATTGAGCAATCTATGCACGGCGGCAAACGCCGTTTAATCTAACCCGGTGGCGAACGCGGTTTAAATATATACGAGACGGCGAACGCCGTTTATTTTAACGGCCTAAATTTAATGAGGAACGCATCCCATGACGGATTTTGATATCGAACAAGCCAAAAAAGAAATGCAGCCGTGGAATTGGTGGGGCATTCCAACTTTTTTCAAATGTCATTGGGATGAAGACCCAAATAATTGTGATATCGCGCTCGTCGGCGTCCCCCACAGTTCTGGAAATGGCTCAACGGAGCGAGACCAACACCTCGCCCCTCGTGCCATCCGCAATTTATCTGGCTGGTATCGGCGCGCCCACCAGCATTATGGTATTATCCCCTGGGACATCAGTCGAATTCATGATCTGGGCGATACCCCCCTGCCCGAAGCCATGGTCAATGATATAAGCGTCCAGCATATCGAAGCTTATTTCAAAACGATTGATGCGGCGGGGGCCCGACCTGTCTCTATTGGTGGTGATCACTCCATCACGGGGCCTATCTTAAAAGCACTGGCAGGCGCGGATGCAAAAACCACAAACGGTCAAAAAACCGCACTGTTACATTTCGATGCCCATCGCGATGATTACCAACACATTCCCCATTGGCTGGGCAGTCGTCGTTCTGCTGCCCACTGGGCACACTATACCGTCACAGAACAGCACGTCGATCCATCCAAGAGCGTCCAAATCGGCATGCGGGGTAACCCCATCAAACCCCGTGAAGATTTGAACCATAGCCAGCTCGGTTATAAACTCATCACCGCTGATGACTTTTATAAAATCGGCATTGCGGAAACCATCAAAATTATTCGTGAACGCGTGGGTGATGCGCCCCTTTACATCACCTTTGATCTGGACGTGCTTGATCCAGCCGAAGCCCCGGCGGTATCAAATCTGGAACCCCTGCACCGCGGAATGCGGGCGTGGGAATGCCTTGAAATTTTCCACGGGCTTCGCGGGATGAATGTCATCGGTGCCGATATTGTCTGTATGATCCCCACAAAGGACACCGCCGCCCAAATAACCGGCATGACAGCCATGGCCATCATGTTTGAATTTATTGCCTTGATCAGCGATTACTTGAACTCTAAAAGTAAAAAACTCTGATCTATAGGAGCACGTTTATATGGCTATATTGCTGGGTTTTGATACCGGGGGGACTTACACCGACGCGGTTATCTTTGATGAAGATAACGGCGTTTTAGCATCGGCGAAATCCCTGACCACCAAGGCTGATTTATCCATCGGTTTGGGCAAGGCGTTGAGCGCCCTACCCGAGGATCAAGTACGCGAAGCCCGGTTGGTATCGGTATCGACAACCCTTGCCACAAACGCACTGGTCGAAGCACACGCCTCGCCAGCGGCCCTTATCATCATTGGTCAGGGCCCAGAAATCATGGAACGCTCAGGCCTTCGAGAACTGGTTGGGGGCGGACCTGTCGTCTATATTAAGGGCGGTCACAACGGCCAAGGCAGCGAGCAATTCCCCCTTGACGAGACAGCCTTGAAATCGGCTATCCTTGAGCTGGCCCCTGAGGTGGACGCCTTTGCTGTGGCGGCGTATTTCTCGGTTCGTAACCCCGCTCACGAAAATCGCGCCCGCGATATGATCCATGATCTGACCAATCGCACGGTGACGTGTTCTCATGAATTATCCAGCAATTTAGACGCCCCGCGCCGCGCGCTGACAACCTTAATCAATGCGCGACTGATCCCGCTGCTACAAAGCCTTATTATTTCCGTGCAAAGCTTGATGCGCGATCGCGATATTAATGCCCCGTTGATGGTGGTCCGGGGGGATGGCTCGCTCATATCGGCGCGTTCTGCGCTTAATCGACCTGTGGAGACTATTTTGTCTGGCCCTGCGGCCAGCGTTATCGGGGCCTCACACCTCTCCGGAGTACAGGAAGGTGTGGTTTCTGACATGGGGGGGACAACCACCGATGTGGTGATGTTCTCAGACGGTCGTCCCACGGTAAATCGCGATGGGGCTATGGTTGGTGGATGGCGCACCATGGTCGAGGCCGTCAACGTGCGAACCTACGGTTTGGGCGGCGACAGCGAAGTCCATCTCAGTACCGATGGCAAAGGAGACTTGCTGTTGGGTCCGCGCCGGGTGGTGCCGTTATCTTTGCTGGCATGGGAAACACCCGAGGTCATCGACGTTCTAAAAAAACAGCTCAAACGTCCGGTTGCCGCGGCCTATGATGCCCGTTTCGCTCTCCTGTTGCGTGATACGGGCTACAGCCATACCGACGCGGACAAACGTCCAAACAAAATTGAAATCAAGATCATCGATAAAATGCGCGAAGGCCCGGTTCCTATGCATGAGATTATGGTGCTGGGCGGGGGCGAGCGGGTGTTGAACCGGTTGGTCAACGAAGGCCGCGCTGTTATAGCAGGTTTTACCGCCTCCGATGCCAGCCACGTACTGGGTCATCAAGATAATTGGAATGCGGAGGCCGCTCAATTAGGCGCGCAATTATTCTTACGACGAATTTTTGATCAAGGATTTTGGGAAGTGGCCCAAACCGCCGAAGAATTCAGCGAGTTGATCTTCGAACGGGCCATTGTCGAAAGCGCCAAGACTGTGGCGGGGGCCGTGCTCGGCGAACATTACGGTGTGGAACCCGAACCGAGATCAAAGCTCGCCAGATTT
This sequence comes from uncultured Rhodospirillales bacterium, assembly GCA_965603075.1. Classification (GTDB taxonomy): domain Bacteria; phylum Pseudomonadota; class Alphaproteobacteria; order Rhodospirillales; family Casp-alpha2; genus JABJOR01. The sequence goes on from CBFDBO010000009.1 coordinate 62,105, forward strand.
TTACTAGAAACATCTACAGCACCCCAAAAGACGTCTCCAGAATTAATAACCATGGAAGTTCATTTGAACCGCCCTCTGCTGGCTATTGGCGCGCCCGCTAAAACCTATTACGGCGGTGTAAATGGTGCGGGCAAACGATTGTTTGCTGATTTAATTGATCTGCCCCACGCCGATGTGGCCAATGCCGTCGGTGCCGTGGTTGGCAGCGTTAAAGGAACAGCCGTCGTTCTGATCACCGAACCGGACCCCGGCCTTTTTCGCGCCCATAGCGACACAGGGATACAAAATTTTGCTTCCTTAGAAGACGCGTCCGCATACGGCGAAAAAATTGTTATGGAGATGGCGCAAGATCGCGCAAGAACAGCCGGGGCCTCGGAGACCGACGCGGCCTTCACCCGCGATGACATCATCGTCGATGTGGGGGGCGGCTCAACGGTATTTGTCGAAAGCAAACTGACCGCCACGGCACACGGCAGACCGGATTTAGGAACATGACCCGAACGTATCGAATAATTTAATGATAGAAGTCACATCCAGTATTCATTTAGATGAGTCGGAGATCGAAGAAAGTTTTATCCGCTCCCCCGGCAGCGGTGGACAAAAAGTCAACAAGACGGAGTCCGCTTGCCAACTTCGCTTTGATGCCCGCCACAGTCGCGCCCTAAGCAACGCACTGTTTTTACGTCTGCAAAAACTCGCCGGGCGCTTAATGACAAAAGACGGCATCATCGTCATCACCGCCAACACCTATCGCGCCCAAGATCAAAACAGAAAAGACGCCCGCCAGCGGTTGATTGAAATGATCTCAGAGGCCGCCATTCCCCCCAAACACCGCCGTGCCACAAAGCCTAGCAGGTCCGCAAAAGCCAAGCGAGTGGATTCAAAAACCAAACGCGGAGACGTAAAAAAAGGCCGTGGTCGGGTTTCTAAGTCTGATTATTGAACCTCGGATAAAATCCAGTCTATCCCTGCTCTACAACTATTGCGGAATTAAATCATTTCGGTGTATGGTTTTTTTGTAAGAATAAAATCAATAATTCAAATTTATTCAGAGGACGCCCCGAGGATGACACAAGGATCACACAATGGTAAAAAATAAAAATTATGACTATATCATTGTTGGGGCCGGGTCGGCGGGGTGTGTTCTGGCCAATCGACTAACGGAAGATGCGAGGATCGACGTACTCTTGGTCGAAGCCGGCGGCAGTGACCGAAATGTTTTAATCCAAATGCCGGCGGCCTGTGCATTGGCCGCGCGGGACCCACGCTTTGATTGGGGCTATTGGACCGAACCAGAACCCCATTGTAATGATCGTAAAATTCTAGAACATCGCGGGCGGGTGCTGGGGGGCTCATCGTCCATTAACGGCATGGTCGCCAACCGGGGGAACCGTCGTGATTATGATGGCTGGGCAAGCGAGAATTTGCCAGATTGGTCTTATTCAAACTGCCTACCTTATTTTAAAAAGATGGAGACCTCGGACAAAGGGGCGAACCAGTGGCGGGGTGATAAGGGCCCACAAGTTATAGAGACCTGTAAAGCTGACCATCCGTTGCACCAAGCATTCTTGAAAGCTGGACAGCAATTGGGATATCCCTTTACTGAAGATCAAAACGGCGAAACCCATCAAGGGTTCCATGTTGCCCAAAGTTTTACCCACAACGGTAGCCGGTGCAGCACCGCGAAGGCTTACCTGCACCCGGTAATGTCGCGAAAAAACCTGAGCGTGGTGACAAACACCTTAACGCAGAAAATCATTTTTGATGGCAAACGCGCCGTCGGCATTGAAGCCGAACGCGAAGGTGAGCACCTTAAATTCTATGCCAGCCGAGAAGTCATTGTCAGCGGCGGCGCCATCAATTCACCACAATTGTTATTACTGTCTGGCGTTGGTGATCCTCACCACTTGTCCGAACATGGCATTGGTATTGTGGCCGACGTTCCCGCCGTGGGACAAGGTTTAGAGAACCATCAGATTGCCCCTATTTCTTACGTCACACCCAAGGGGGTTTCACTCTCCCATAAATTCAGAGGCCTGGGAAAATATAAACTGGGTTTAGAATGGTTACTGTTTAAATCCGGCGTGGGCGCTTCTGCTATTTGTGAAACTGGGTGCTTCTTTAAAAGCTCTGACGATGTGGAATACGCCGATCTCCAACACGAATTTTATTCTCTGGCTGCCAATATAGGGAAGGAGGAATCAAACTTTTCAGATGGCTTCATGTTCTCTATGGGATTGATGCGTCCTGAAAGCCGTGGATATGTTAAATTGAAATCTGCTGATCCCAAACAACACCCAGAAATTCTCTATAATTTCTTTGATACCGAAGGGGACAAACGCGCCATGATCAATGGTCTAAGACGGACCCGCGAAATGGCCGCACAAACGGCCTTTGATGGATTGCGGTTGGATGAAATGGCTCCCGGTAAAGCAGTGCAATCGGATGAGGAAATTCTTGCATGGCTTCGTGAAATCGCCTCGACCGAATTTCACCCCAGTTCATCGTGCCGTATGGGAACGGGTGACGATTCCGTGACCAACACAAATGGACAAGTTCATGAAACCGAAGCCCTGCGCGTGATCGATGCCTCCATCATGCCGCACAGCGTCACGGCCAACCTAAACGCACCAACCATCATGATCGCCGAGAAGTTGGCGGATGTGATAAAGGCAACCTAGCAAGCTCGTTCTTGTACGCTATTTTTGACCGTATTAACCGATTTCTGGAATCGGCCTAACCCTTGCAGGCGGCGACTTAAAAATTCCCAGGTTTCTGGGTAGTCACCCTCATCGTCCGGGGTATCAGAAATCCAGTATAATACGGTGGCGCTATAGATGGTGCCCAGCAAGGCGCGCTTTGAATAATAATTCCAATCGGTTGCGGTATCGCCGGCGGCGTACCACATGTCATTGACCGTTCGCATGGTGGCTTGGGCAGCAAGGGGCAGATTTAACGGCATTGCCAACCAAGATAATGTCTTGCGGACGGTTTCCATATTGTTAGCGTTGATCATGATCCGGGTTTTAACGGCATTCTCAATCCGGGCGGTCATACCCATAGCATCCCAGTCATCCCGATCGTACAACTCTGTAAGCCGTTTTAACATGGTGGCATCGCTCCACTGTCCCCAAAGGTCGATAACATCACTCACACCGCTTGGGAAAGCGCGCAACGCCATGGCGGCGTCATAACCCAGCTCTACAGCCCCGGCATTAATGGCATCCCGGCTCCAGCCATCAAAGGGGACGTTGCCTAAGGTGGCGAGCATGATCTTTTCGCGAATTTGATCCATATCACTTGAGTCTGGCATTATTCGGTTTCCTCATCTTCTTCCAACATTTCTTTATCATAACCGAAACTGACCAGATCATCCATCCGCATGGGATAAAGAATTCCATCAAGGTGGTCACATTCGTGCTGGACTACTCTTGCATGGAAGCCATCTAATTCTTTTTCCGACGTCGTGCCGTCAAAATCTGTAGAAGCCAACATTATACGCTTTGGTCGCCTGACCAATCCGGACATGCCCGGCAGGGACAGACATCCCTCTCGCAGGGTGCAAAAGGCATCTTCACCCTCACCTAAGGGGGTGATAACCGGGTTTAACAGCACAGTGGGGGCTACGCCTCGTGGGTTTTCTCCCTCGTCCCGACCTTCTGGTACGTAATATACAACGACTCGGCGGGAAACATGCACTTGTGGGGCGGCTAATCCAACACCGGGGGCATCAAACATGGTTTCTAACATATCTTTCACCAGAGTGATAAGCTCCGGATCATCAAAATTAACGACCGGATCGGCCGGTTTCATCAAAATGGGGTGCCCCATTCGGGCAATTTTAAGCAAAGCCACAATCAATCTACCTTTTTAATCAAATTTCAGTGTATTTTTCGTATTTTTTCGTATTTCGAGGACTTTCATTAAATTTTATTACACATAAGCCTTCCCAAGGCAGTATTTGCATGCTAGAACGCCACACCTTGAACAACAGGACATAGCACACATACCTACGCTGTGTCCCCCTAACATGATGAGAGATTTACACTTGCAAGTTTCCGTTCGCGACAACAATGTCGATCAGGCACTCAAAGTTCTCAAAAAGAAGATGCAGCGCGAAGGCGTCTTCCGGGAAATGAAACTACGCCGCTCATACGAAAAGCCCTCTGAACGCCGTGCACGCGAAAAGGCAGAAGCTGTCCGTCGTGCCCGCAAGTTAGAGCGTAAACGCATCGAGCGCGAAGGCTTCTAAAGCAAATTTTAGCCGCCAGCTTTCTAGGTTTGGCCTCTAAATAAGCTTACTACAGCCCACTATAATTTGAAACGGCGTCGCCTATTCAGGCGAGCGCCGTTTTGTCGTGTCTGATTGTTGGGCGTATAAAACACATTATCATTTCATTTATAAGCTTTTCAGAATACAATTAAATCTGCATACTATTTATGACGTAATTTTTATTTAACCCCCAGTTACTACGACCATGATTTGAAGTAAAAATCATGTATATAATAATAAATATATATTTGAATATTTTTGATTTATAGAACGGTTAACACATTTAATTAAGGTATGATTATGGCTGATGATTTTAGTGGAATTTATGCTGGTGAATTTGAAGAAGTTGCTGAAACCGTCCGCCAAGAGACACTGGATGAAGCAGGCGATTTGGTCAATGAATTGGATGCCTTACTCAGCAACGCCAAAAGCGATAAAAACCTTATTGGTGATTTACTTAATAAAGCAATGCATACCAGCCTAACATTGAAGAAACAGGCTAATATGGTCGGTCTTCGACTTATTGGCACAATCGCCTTTCGGATGGAAAACTATCTCAACGACATCAAAACCTTACCTCCCGGCGGCTTAAGTGATATCCAGTTGTTCATTGACCTATTGGTCGACGTCATGGAAGGTCGGATTTCTATGGATGCGGATGCCTCTACCATCGTTCGTAAATTACCCACACACGTTACTTTCGATGAAGATGATATCGAAATTCTCAATATTGAGGTCATGCTGGTCATGCTTCATGGCACCGCATCGCATTATGTCGAACGCGAGCTTAAACAATGCGGTTATAAAGTAACCGTGGTCACCACAGTATTCGAGGCTTTCTCACTGATCGTTAGCACCAAACCTGATTTCATTATTATTTCAGCCGTCATGCCGGAACTATACGGTATTGATCTGGCCGTCGGCTTATCAGCCATGCCCTCGACACGAAATATTCCGCTGGCATTGATAACCAGCCTGGATTCAGAAGATGATCAATTAAAATTCCTATCCAAGAGCACCCCCATCATCCGCAAAGGACCTTCCTTTGGTGATGATCTATTCAAGGCACTCGATGATCTATTCCTGATATGACCAATTTCACCACCAAACGGTACCACACGATCTTGCTCTATTGTGGGTTTGGCTATCTGGTCCTTTCCGGGCTTGCCCCTCATGATAGATTGACGTGGGGTTTAGAAATATTCCCTATAATAATTGCCGTTCCTGTTTTAATGCTGACATACAGAACATTTACGTTAACAAATATTGCTTATAATTTAATTTTTATTCAAAGCCTGATTTTGATCCATGGCGGTGAGCACACTTACGCGCTTGCCCCTATTGGGAGCTGGTTACAAGAATCGTTTGATTTAGCGCGCAATCCTTACGACCGCATTGGCCATTTGGCACAGGGTTTTATTCCCGCCATCATCGCAAGAGAAATACTCTTACGAAAAAGCCCTCTACAACCCGGAAAATGGCTAAGCTTTATCGTCGTATGTTTCTGCCTGGCTTTCAGCGCCTTCTACGAGATGATTGAATGGTGGGCTGCCATTTCCCTTGATCAATCTGCCGAGGCTTTCCTCGGCACTCAGGGCGACCCATGGGATACCCAATGGGATATGTTCTTAGCCTTATGTGGCGCCTGTTTATCATTAGCCCTTTTATCACGTCTACACGATAAACAATTACTTCGCTTAAATTGAACAAAGAAAAACGGCGGCACCTGAATGGTACCGCCGCTTAATAATAATCTCGCCGCAGGGATTATATATTCTTATAAATTTTGGGCGATCGATTCTGTCATTGTTTTCGCATCACCAAATAACATCATGGTGTTATCAGCGTAGAATAAGGGATTATCCACCCCTGCGTAACCGACAGAGAGCGAGCGTTTCAAGAACAACACGGTCCCGGCTTTCTCCACATCCAAGATCGGCATACCAGCGATCGCGCTGGTTGGATCGGTCTTGGCGATTGGATTGGTCACATCGTTGGCACCAATGACAAAGGCCACATCCGCAGAGGAGAACTCTGGATTGATTTCTTCTAATTCGAATACTTCGTCATAAGGAATGTTGGCTTCAGCCAGCAACACGTTCATGTGACCCGGCATACGACCCGCAACCGGATGGATAGCATACTTAACCTCCACACCCTCTTCTTTGAGCTTATCAGCCATCTCACGCAGGGCGTGTTGCGCTTGCGATACGGCCATACCGTAACCGGGAACGATAATAACTTTGGACGCATTCTTCATAATGAAGGCTGCATCATCACCCGCCCCAGAACGAACAGATTTATCAGACGGAGCAGATGCCGCGCCGCCAGCGACCGCGTCGCCACCAAAGCCGCCCAGCAACACATTCACAATCGAGCGGTTCATGCCTTTACACATGATGTAACTCAGAATTGCACCGGATGACCCCACAAGGGCGCCTGTAATGATCAGTGCTGGATTGGAAAGAGTAAAACCAATGCCACAAGCCGCCCAACCTGAATATGAATTCAGCATGGAAACAACCACAGGCATATCCGCACCACCGATAGGGATGATCAGCATGAAACCAATTGCAAAGGCCAGTGCCACCAACAACCAATAGGCCGAAACCGCTTCAGACGTTGCAAAGGTCACAATAGCACCCACGATCACCACGCCAACAATGGCATTTAGAAAATGTTGGCCGGGGAACGTAATGGGGTTGCCGCTCATGATGCCTTTTAATTTGGCAAAGGCGATGATAGATCCCGAGAACGTGATGGCACCAATGGCGGCCCCCAGGGACATCTCGACTAGCGAGCCGGCATGGATACTGCCCGGTGAACCGATGCCGTAAGCTTCCGGATTATAAAACGCAGCGGTTGCCACAAACACAGCAGCCAAACCAACCAACGAGTGAAATGCTGCCACCAATTCTGGCAACGACCGCATATCAATTTTAAGGGCGGCAAAAGTACCAATGCTACCACCAATCAAGATCGCAACAAAGATCAGCGTGTAACTCATCACGCTTTGATCCAGCAGTGTGGTACCAATAGCAATCACCATACCGATGATGCCGAGTATGTTACCCCGTCTGGAACTGTCTGGGGAGCTGAGCCCGCGAAGGGCAAGGATGAAGCAAACCGAAGAGATCAGGTATGCAAAACCAGTCATATTAGCTGTCATTTCATGTCCCCTTTATTTCTTTTTCTTGAACATGCTGAGCATGCGTTGGGTGACGATGAAACCACCAAAAATATTAACCGATGCCAAAAGCACCGCGCAGAACCCCATGACTTGAGAGAAATTTAAGTCTCCAGTCGGGCCAGCTGCGAGCAATCCACCAACGATGATCACCGATGAAATCGCATTGGTCACACCCATAAGCGGGGAATGAAGGGCTGGCGTTACGCTCCAGACCACAAAATAACCCACGAAACAGGCAAGAACGAAAATGGTGAATAGGCCAAGAAATGGATCTGATGCAGCAACGGGGGCCGTAACTTCGGTTGCGGCTTGAACAGCAGCCATCTGCGCGGACGCAGCCAGTTGTTCTACGGAAGCCAGCATTTCCATGCCTTGTTCCATCAGGGTTTTAGCCTGTTCCTGTATTGTTGTCGGGTCCATGGCTTATTCCCCTTTAGCTTTTGGTTTAGATTTGGATTTAGTTGCCGTTTTGGTTTTTGGTTTTGTCGCAGCTTTTTTTGTTGCTTTTTTTACAGGTGCTGGGCTCTTTAAGCGTTCATGCACAATAGCACCATCACGGGTAACAAGTGTGCCAACAACCGTTTCATCTTCCCAATTAAAAGAAAGCGTCTTTGTATCTTTATCCACATGAGGGCTAACGAAATTAAATAAGTTTTTCGCAAACAAAGCACTGGCATTCCCCGGTACCCGTGTCGGGGTATTGGTATAACCAACGATTTTCACACCGTTTTTATCGACAACTTTATCGGCCTCAGCCCCTTCGCAATTACCACCCGTTTCAACCGCTAGATCGATAATGATGGAACCATGTTTCATGGAAGCAACCATCTCTTTGGTGATCAACTTAGGGGCGGGGCGACCTGGGATCAGCGCTGTGGTGATAACAATATCTTGCTTTTTGATATGCTCGGCCACAACCTGTTTTTGTTTCTCGAAGTATTCTGGGGGCATTTCCTTAGCGTAACCACCTTCGGTCTGGGCATCTTTTTCCATTTCTGGATCAACCACCAGAAACTTACCACCCAAACTTTCCACTTGTTCTTTAGTAGCAGGGCGAACATCGGTGGCCGTAACAACGGCGCCGAGACGTTTAGCCGTTGCAATGGCTTGTAAACCAGCAACCCCAACCCCCATGATAAAGACTTTCGCCGGGGCAACCGTGCCCGCAGCGGTCATCATCATCGGAAACGCACATCCATATTCGTAAGCCCCATCAATAACCGCACGGTAACCAGAGAGGTTTGATTGCGATGATAAAACGTCCATGCTCTGCGCACGGCTAATGCGTGGCATTAATTCCATAGCAAACGTTGTAATTCCAGCTTTAGCACAAGCAGCCACATCATCCGGGCTGGTCAATGCCGACATGGATGACATCACCATGGTTCCTTTGGCGTATTTTGATAATTCTTCATCCGGACCAGAGGTGATCGGTCCTTGAACTTTGAATACAAGATCAGCGCCCTTTAGGGTCGTCGCCAGATCTTTTGCAATTGTAGCGCCCGCATCCTTGAATGCTTGATCGGTTATATTGGATCGCGTACCCGCGTCCTGCTCAACAACCACATCGAAACCAAGTCCGATTAGTTTACTTACTACGTCTGCGGATCCGGCAACACGTGTTTCGCCGGGCCGTCGTTCTTTTGGAATAGCAATTTTCATGCGCGTGCCTCTGCATCTAAAACTAAATATATTTGTTGTTAAATTTCTTATTTTCCCTTAGCGGAGAATTATACTACTGGCATGCCACCATTATAAAAAGAGTTTATATGGCATAAACGCATGAAAAACCAGCACAATTACAATATAATTATGTAGTATTATGATATTTTACATATTTTTTATGTAAATAAATTACACAGCTACAATACAAGGTTAAGGGTACATCATAATCTTGTTAATACCGATATTGGTCACAATGGCCCCAATGAGGATCATGACAATCATGAATATCAGCATAATGTATCGGTGCACATTCCCTTCCAATGAGGATTTCAAGGAGCGTACTTCTGAAAACAAGGACGATAATTGCTCGGCCATATAATTCATTTTATGAACTTCGTTATACTGCCAAAATTGATACATAATCAGTATAAAGATCGATGCACACGAAACTAATATGGATATTCCCGTAAGCTGAGCACCAAGATCTGGATTTGGTGTGGTCAATTCAGACACCACCATAAATCCAGCAAATATTAACAACGTCGCGCCGACGATGCTCCATTGATGATGTTTCGCAAACCGAATAGATTTAGCCGACTCGTTATACAACATACACATCTCAGTATGCGTATTATCATCAAGTTCAGATGGTACATTTTCAAATATACCCCCCTCATCAATATCCTTTGGTTTCTCACCTGGCTTTGAAGCTGTATTTGCCATCATTTGGTTTCCCTAAACATAAGAAAAAAATTATTAGAGTACATTTTAAATATGACGCAGGTGAATTCTAATCATTAATTATTAAAGCATAGTTTAAAGGCATAGCTTAAAAGCATAGTTTACTTGCCGAGTGTGTTGAATAATAGTGTTATCGCTAATCATATAATTTTCGAGATACCAGCAATCATGAAAAACGAAAACCTTAACTTTGGCATCTTGATGTCATTTGTCGCTGCGACGGCCTATGGCTTGATTACCACGGCAGCTAAACTCGCCTATGAAGGGGGATCGAACGCCATCTCTGTTGCTGGGTTTCGGGCTGTTTTTGCAATTGCTGTGGGCATTATCCTATGCCTGATCCTGCGTAAGGAATGGCGGATCGGCCGCAGTGGATATAAAGACGTCTTTTGGGTCGCGATTGGTCAAACCGGCATGGGCATATTCTATATGTCCTCGATCCAATACATCAGCGTCAGTTTAGGCGCTATTTTATTCTATACCTATCCGTTATTGATCTTAATAACCGAAAGTTTTCTGAAACGAAGCCTGCCCGGTCCTATTCGCTTTATCGCTTTTATTTGTGCTTTCATTGGATTGATCCTCGCAATTGGTCCCTCATTTGAAGGGATGGATTGGCGCGGTCTCGTGCTGGTTTCTGGTGCAGCCATCAGTTCAACCATATTATTCTTTTCCACCCGCCGCGCACGTGTTCACACAAACGAGGTTGCCCTCCTGATCTGGGCCAATATTGTCGGGCTACCTGTTATTCTTTTTGCCGCAACCTTCATGGGTGGATTTATTGCCCCCACAACACTTTTAGGGTGGGGTGGATTTCTAACGGCCGCTGTAATGTTTGCGCTGGCTTTTACCACCTACAGCATTTCCATGGGCCACATTGCCCCGGTACATGCTTCCATGATCTTCAATATGGAGCCATTGGTATCCTTAATTGCAGCGGCCTTGTTTTTGGGCGAACTTTTGAGCTCTATTCAAATGATGGGGGCGGCTATGGTTATCGGTGCATTATTGGTGACCACATGGCGTTCACAAAAGAGGCCCCTACAGAAACGGCTATAGCATTTCTAAAAATTAGGCGTTTCTACAAATTCAAATCGGATGGAATGGAAACTTTCCAAATCACGGGTTTGTAGCCCTAAATAAATGGGCGCGGCTTTCCCACGATAAATGTTAACCTTGGCATTATAGACCGACCGTATTTGCTCGTGTTTATCAGAAATAATATAGCGCCGGACCCCGAACTTTTTATCGTCCATCTTATCGCCCGTTAAATAACATTTGATGCTATTAATGTGCTCATCGGAAAGCACCAGACCTTCAAGGCTGGATAGTGCGCCTTGGGCTTGTTCGATAAATTGCACTGTTCCGGCCTTGATAATCTGATTGGTTTTTTTGTCCGGCATGGGTACGGAAAAATCACCAACGATGATTTGCCCCGGCTCAGCACGGTCAATCATCCGGGCCAAATCAATGGTCACATCGCCAACGATATAACTGTAAATCGTTGGGTCTATTCCTTCGGCTTGATAAAATTCATAATGTCCCCCCACATGAAACGCCGTGCGCAATACGGGTGTTGTATTTTTGTACGCCTTACTGCTGGCAATGGCATTATCAGCAAGCACCAGATGCATAAAATGATATAGATTTATGTTGGCTTGCATGCTGCGTTCGCGGTTCCAAATATAGAACCCGTCCCCCGTGGTTGAACGAGCGAAATTAATCTCCACATTATTATCCAACATTTTTGAATAGGCCGCGTTCATAGAATACGCCAATGAGTTCAGCTGGGTCACCTGATCAAGTGTCGAATATAACGAGAACCCAACGATATCAAATAACGCCACGGCCCGATCATCAACGTAGGAAATACTGTATCGCTTAATCATCGCCTCGACGGCATCGGATGGCACGTCCTCACCCACCCTGAATGGTAAGTCTACATGCTGAATGTCAAAACCAAGTTCGCTTGCGATGTTTATTAGCTCATCAAAGCTGGTCATTCTTGGGCCTGAAATAACATCTTCGATGATGTTGTCTGCCGATTTACCAGCTTCGGCAAGGATTTCATTTTTTGAAACAAACTCGCTTAAAATATAATGCGGGATTACCAGAACAGCGATACCGCGTTCCTGCGGTGTCCATTGCAAGATCATATTCCGCCCAAGCCCCCAAAGTTTATGGAGCTTGCTATCGAGTTCTTTTAAATAGTCGGTATTGATACCTTCTAGATTAACATAATGATCCAGATCATTGAGAGCCTTCATATTCATCCGTAAAACCAATTATCTACATAATTTATTTTAAAAACTCTGAACTAACCCTAATGGGAGAGCGGTACCAGATCAAACAACTCTAATGTATTTTTCTGATGGGCCTTTAATTTCTCTTCCTCAAAGTCCTGGATCAAATCGTTGAATTCACGGTGCCAGTTTATCTCGGCTTTCAAATGAGTAAAGACACTGCCCAAGCCAATGGCCGCCCTATCCATCAAGACAAACTCTCGGGGCGGTGTTACCCCACCCAAACGCCGCAACTCGCCATGAACTTTGGCAGCAATATTGGCGCCATAGGTAATCAATCCATCATCAGAGATCAATTGTGTTCGATCTTCCATCAAGGGGCCATATAAGAAATTTGCCCAGTGATTAAGGACTTCAATCATCTCGTTGTTTAAATTTTCAAATCCCCAAGTCTCGTAGGCATGCACGGCAAGGTCCTGATTGTTATCGCGTAAAGCACAATAAAGATCGATCACAGCGCGAACGAAGCTGGCTTTGAAAATTCTAACGCACCCAAAATCGAGCAGATTAATTCGGTGCTCTCCATCCACAGAATAATTACCCAGATGGGGGTCACCATGGATAACACCAAATCCATAAAACGGCTTGTACCAAGCCCGAAACATATTCATGGCGAGTTGATTTCGGATATCTAAATCGGCGTTCACAAAGTCCATCAACGGCCTACCCTCTAACCACGTCATGCTTAGCAATCGATTGGTCGAAAACTCATGAATGGGTTTTGGCACTTCTACCCCCGCTTCTCCGGCCAACATATGGGCGTAGAGTTGCATGTGCCGGGCTTCACGACCGTAATCCAATTCTTCACGCAATCGGTCCGATAGCTCGGCGTGAATTTGCCGCGGGTCAATGGCTTTGTCATAACGGCGGTAGATCCCGAACGCTAATTTCAATTGGTTTAAATCCGCTTCGACAACCGATAGCATGTCGGGGTATTGAAGTTTACAAGCTAAATTTTGGCCATCCTTGTTGAGTGCACGGTGGACCTGCCCTAGGGAAGCGGCGGCGGCGGCTTCACGCTCGAAGCTCTCAAACTTTGTTTGCCAATCATTGCCCAGTTCACTTGCCATGCGCCGCTTAACAAATTGCCATCCCATCGAGGGTGCATTGTTTTGCAGATGGACCAACTCTCGGGTAAATTCTTCAGGCAATAAATCCGGTACCGTGCTGAGAATCTGAGCCACTTTCATAAGCGGTCCTTTTAATCCGCCAAGCGCTTCTCGCAAATCACCTGCTTCAATCAGCGGCCCCGTATTTGATCGGCCTAATACCTTATTACCAACCGCACGCGCGGCAACACCACCGACAACCCGACCAACACGGGCGTAACGTTTAACCCTCTTGCCTAGTTGATCGCCTTCCCGTTCTGGCATGGTGTTTTATTCTTCGAGTTGATCGATTAGATTTGATATAACGCTCAATCCCTTATCCCAAAACGCAGGATCACTGGCATCCAACCCAAAGGGCGAGAGCAACTCGCGGTGGCGTAATGTGCCACCCGCGCTCAGCATTTCTAGGTATTTAGCTTGGAAGCCCGGATGTCCACCTTCAAATACAGAATAAAGAGAATTCACCAGACAATCACCAAAGGCGTAGGCATAAACATAAAATGGTGAATGAATGAAATGCGGGATGTAAGCCCAAAAATGACGGTAATCATCATCAAAGCGAAAAGAAGGTCCAAGGCTTTCGGTTTGAATTTGCATCCAAATATCACCCAATCGATCAGAGGTTAACTCCCCCTGCATACGTTCACTGTGAACGGTGGTTTCAAATTCATGAAAGGCAATCTGACGCACCACCGTGTTCATCATGTCTTCAACTTTACCCGCAATCATCACCCGTTTACGTGCCGGGTCTGGCTCGGATCTCAACATGGATTGGAACGTCAACATTTCACCAAAGACAGACGCTGTTTCGGCTAAGGTTAAGGGCGTATCCGCCATTAGCGTTCCTTGAGGTGCCGCCAGCACCTGATGCACGCCATGCCCAAGTTCATGCGCTAACGTCATCACGTCGCGTGATTTACCATGAAAATTCATCAAAATATACGGGTGAACTGATGGTACCGTTGAATGGGAAAACGCCCCAGAATCTTTCCCAGCGCGAGGCCCTGCATCAATCCAATTACGGTCAAAAAAATCACCGGCGATATCAGCCATAGAAGGCTCGAAAGCGCGGTACGCGTCCAATACGGTTGAGCGTGCTTGCCCCCAATTAAATGTCCGTTCTGTTTGATTTGGCAAGGGAGCGTTGCGATCCCAATAATCTAATTTATCCACCCCAAACCATTTCGCTTTCAGCGCGTAATAACGATGGGATAGTTTTGGATAGGAATTACGCACCGATGAGACCAATGCATCAACAACGTCATCCTCCACTTGATTGGCCAGATTGCGACTTGCCATTGGGGACTGAAAAGCACGTAATTTATCTTCGATCTCTTTATCTTTTGCGAGCGTGTTGGTGATCAGCGAGAATAACCTAACTTGGCTTTCCAGTTGTTTGCCAAGTCCCTTCGATGCGCGCTTACGAACATCACCATCGGTATCGGACAACCGGTCCAAAGTATCAGCCAAGGTTTGTTTCTCAATCACCCCATCGATTTCAATGCGCATATCCACCATGGTTTCGTCAAACAAGCGCGACCACGCAGAACGACCCGTAACCGATTTCTGTAATAACAACTGCTCCAGATCATCACTGAGTTCGTGGGGGCGATAAATACGCACATCGCGTAACCACGGAGCGTAATGGGCGACTTTATCATCGTCCAACCATCCATCAAAAATGGCATCCTCTGCACGGTTGATCTCTAGGGTAAAAAAGATTGTATTCGCCGATGCGTCCGTCACAGCTTCGGTGGTGCTCTGGTAAAACTGACCAATTATGGGATCATCCGCATTGGCGGCATAAAGCAATTGAGCGTAGCTCATCAATTTATGCATGATCTGGGTGATGTCTTCATATTGCAGGATGGCGTCAGAAAAACCATGGGCGGGTAAGGTGCTTACCTTGCCCCTGTGGGCCCCTGCAAAGTCGTCCGCCATGGTGACAATTAACTCTAGATCACTTTTCAAGGCAGCACAGTCCATGCTTTCATAAAGATCAGCCAGATTCCACTTGGGAAGTTCAGCGTTTTCAGAAATAGTTGAAGTTTTCTCGCTCAAAATGAATGCTCCTGTTGAATGACATGCGATTATACATTTATATGTAGGTATATAGAGGATCGAGCCAGAGATACATTAAAAAGCGAAGTTTATAAAAGGATATCCGTTTCATGACACTGCCCGCCGATATTTTAAAAATAAAACAATGGCCCAATCTGGCAACCATGTTTTTTGAGCAGGCCGAAACCCTTAAAGATAAACCTTTTTTGTGGGACAAAGTTGATGGAAGCTATAAAGCCATAAATTGGACCGATGCGGAAAAACGGGTGTCCGCATTGGCCAACGGATTACTGGCAATGGGGGTTGAAGCTGGTGACCGGGTGATATTGGCCTCTGAAAACCGCTCGGATTGGTTGCTTTCTGATCTGGCGATTATGTCTATTGGTGCCGTTACCGTCCCCGTTTACACCACCAATACAACGGAAGATCATCTCCATATTATTTCCGATAGTGGTGCAAAGGCCGCCTTCGTGTCCACACAAAAGCTGGCGGGACCTTTTATACCCGCCGCCGTCGAAGCGGGTAACATTGAATTCATCGCCTGCATTGACCCCGTTAGCATGCCCGAATCAAATTTTGGCTTTCCCGTCATAACTATTGACGAACTTATGGAGCGCGGCCGCATCCAAACCGCAAACATTCCGGGTCATGCTGCAAAATGGCAACGCACAGATATGGCCTGCATCATCTACACATCGGGTACAGGCGGGCTACCCAAAGGCGTGATGTTATCTCACGGGGCAATTTTGCATAATTGCGCGGGTTCCCATGACACGTTGCATGAATTGGGATTAGGCGACGAAGTCTTTCTATCGTTTTTGCCTTTATCGCATTCTTACGAACATTCCGCAGGGCTATTTTACCCTGTGTCCTTTGGGGCTGAAATCTATTACGCCGAAGGCATCGATAAATTGGCTTCAAACATGCTTGATGCAAGGCCGACCATCATGACGGCGGTACCGCGTCTCTATGAATCCATGTACGAAAAAATTACCCGTGGGGTAAAAAATAAAGGCGGCATAACTGAAAAGCTATTTAATACAGCGTATCGATTGGGGGCAAAACGATTTATTGACCCGGCAAGCCTAAGCATGAGCGAACGCATACTGGATAGGATCGTTGATAAACTCGTTCGTGATAAAGTCCGTGGACGTTTTGGTGGTCGGTTAAAAGCCTTGGTATCTGGTGGCGCGCCCTTAAACCCCGATATTGGATTGTTTTTTACAGCCCTTGGCTTACGTCTATTACAAGGCTACGGCCAAACCGAAAGTGCGCCCGTTATATCCGTTAACCGTCCGTCGCTTGTAAAAATGCACACCGTTGGTCCGCCTTTGTTGGACACCGAAGTCAAGATCGCCGATGACGGTGAAATTCTGTGTCGGGGTGAGTTATTGATGATGGGGTATTGGCGCAATGAGAGCGAGACCAAAAACGTCTTATCAGATGATGGCTGGCTCCATACGGGTGATATTGGTAAATTCGATGATGATGGCCATTTGATCATTACCGATCGTAAAAAAGATATCATCGTTAATTCCGGTGGCGACAATATTGCCCCGCAACGCATCGAAGGTATTTTGTGCCTGCAACCCGAAATTGCCCAAGCCATGGTCTATGGCGACAAGCGATCTCATCTCGTGGCGCTAATCGTTCCCGATGAAACGTGGCTCTCTGAAATAGGCCTGGATCGATCGGCACCCGAAATTACCCGTGGATTGGCTGAGGCTATCAAGCGGGTCAACGCAACCGTATCCAATATTGAAAAAGTTCGACACCACATTCAGGCCGATGAACCGTTCTCCACACAAAACGGAGAAATGACCCCGACCATGAAAGTGAAACGCAACGTGCTTAAGAAACGCTACAGCGCGGCTTTGGATAAATTATACGCCTAGGCCATCTTTACGAAGAATGTTCATGTGTTCATTGACTTCGGCGCTTCGTAACCGGGCTTTGATATTAAGCGGTGGTAGGGCTTCATCTTGGAAGAATTGCGGCAATTCATCCTCAGCTTCGCTAAAACCAGCGGCCACATTAAAGGCATGTTCCAATCGAAGGGTGTCTTCGCCCATGGTTTTTAGATCACTAACCGTGATCGCACCATCGTGGGCATCGTTCATGGCCGTAACCATCATTTCATATTCAACATCGGTGACCGAACGTCCAAAAATACAAAGACCAATTGAATCCGCAATGGCACATTTGCGTTGCATGATATAACTCTCGGTCGCTAATTCCTTGATATCTTTTCCGGCGCATTCATAGGCTGGCAAATTGCCTACAGTATGATCCGCCCCCTGCGCGGTGACCATCATCGAAATACCCGTAACTTCGATCAGGCGCGGATCATAAGCACTGATGGCTTGTTTCTTGATAACAGGGACGCGGTGAAAGCCGAGGGCTTCGCCAACCCGCGCCGTTCCTTGTGCCAAATAGCGCGCACGTTCGTTATCAACGCGCATTTCATTTAAGGTTTTTTCCATATAACCAACGTCACCAAATTCGGCTTCGCCTGAGTCGATTAAAACACCCAAGGTGGCCCCGGCCTCGATGGTGTCGATCCCCAGATCATTACATATTTCATTCAAAACTGCCGTATGATCAGGTTCATCAATGCCAAGATTGGTCCCCAACAAACAGAGTGTTTCATACTCTATGGGTGATACGCTTTCTTTGCCTTGCGCGTCTACATAGACATTGGAACATTTAATCATACAGCCGGGCATACAGGCGTGAGACGGATCGCCGCCACGTTCCATATTACGTTCGCGAATAAAATCACCGCCCATTTTGAAGACTTCGTCTTTAGATGACGTCATCTGGCCTTCGGTGAAGTTTCGAACGGGTAATCCCCCCATATAGTTGGTGATATCAGCCATCATCGCGGTGCCGAGGCGCTGCATATTCTGCACGGGAACCTGCTCACCCAGCTTCTTGGTGTATTCCTTGATGGTACCCATCAACTTGCGACGATCATGGAAGGTCGGCATTTTAATGTTATCGACCACCATGGCTTTCACTTTTTTCGATCCCATAACAGCGCCGACCCCACCTCGGGCCGCCAACCGTGTTGGGCGTAAATCCGTATCGCTAAACGCGATACCCGCCATTAGGCCTTGGTATTCGCCAACGGGGCCACACAGACTAAGACTTACTTTTAGTCCATATTTTTCATGCAAAAGCTTTGCTGCTTCAATGTTGCCCTTACCCATATAGGGGCTGGCATCATGGAATAAAACCTCACCGTCTTTTGTAAAGTGAATAACGATCCAGTCTTCTGACGCGCCGTGTAAGGTGAAGCCGGAAATTTCTTGCTGACCCATTGCATAGGCAAACGTCCCACCAGCATTGGCTTCTTTAATCCCCCCGGTTAAAGGACTTTTACAGCCGACACTGATACGGTTCGCATTGGAGAAATTAGTCCCCGCAAACGGGCCCGCCGAGAATATCAATGGATTTTCTGGCGATAGAGGATCAACCGTAGCGACCTTTGCGTCCAGCAAAGTCTTGGCAATCAGGTACCGCCCGACAAAGGATACATCTTTACCATTCAGCTCTTGGGTTTTGATAGATTGATTGCTCAGTTCGATATGGTGATATTTACGCATTCTAAAGTATCCTGAATTATCGACGGTTAGGTTTTCTTCCTAATATTTGCAATAGCGATACCGCTCAATATCACACCCAATGCAAAAATCATATTTAAAGATATAATCTCATTTAGGAAGATTGCACCCCATGTAACACCCATACAGGGAATAATATAATTAATGAGCGCAAAAAAAGTGGTCCCACGCGCGGCGACAAGTTGAAAATGGATGATCGCAGCAAGGGCTGTCGGGAATATTCCGATATAAAGGTTAGCCAGCAATGACGCCTGGGTTGGATCAAGCAACCAAGGTTTATCCATGATCATCGATAACGGCACCATTTGCAAAGACGCGCAAATCATCACCGCGCCACTACGTTCAATGGGATCACCCCCTGAAGGCATCCGGCGAATCACAACGGTGGTTACGGCGTAACTGACGGCCGCCGCCGCCACGGCCATTTCACTGAATAAATGAGAGCCAAACCCCATTAAGGCTTTAGGCCCAACCAATATAACAATACCGATAAGGCCAACAATAATACCGACAAATTTTTGCGGGGTGATTTTATCGGTGCTTGTATAAAAATGGGCCAGAACCACGGTCGCCAATGGCATCAGCGCCATTAAAATGGCTGCTTTCCCGCTATCAATGCTAACTTCGCCCCAGGTAATTAAAAAGAACGGTAAAGAGTTCCCCGTAAAGGCGACAATGAAAAAGGCGATCCAGTCCCGACCAAAAAGGGGTAACTTCTGCCCCCTAATTTTCAGGAAAACCATTAAAATAATAGCTGCCACACCCAACCGTGCCGCGACCAGCGTCAAGGGTGGTAGCGTCTCGACGGCTACTTTGATCATGGTAAAAGAAGAACTCCATAAAGCAGCCAACAGCAATAAAAGGGCTATATGGCGCAATAGAGTGTTATCTTTCTCAATCGATACCATAAAATTCACGATACCAATTGATGAACAGGGGAATACCTTCCGCAATTGATGTCTTCGGATCAAAGCCAAAATCACGGCGGGTCGCATCGATATCCGCGTAGGTTTCTTTTACATCGCCTTGCTGCATGGGTTGGTAATCAATAATTGCCTTGCGCCCCAGATTATCTTCCAACAAGCCAATGTAATCCATTAAAGCTTCAGATTTGTGATTGCCGATATTATAAACTCTGTGCGGTGGTTTACCCGTTTCCGGATCAAGGGCAGCCGGTCCATCCAGACAGCCAACAACGCCCGAGACGATATCATCGATATAGGTGAAATCACGACGCATATCACCATGATTAAAGACTTCAATCGGCTCCCCCGCAATAATTTTGCGGGTAAATATGAAGGCCGCCATATCGGGGCGCCCCCAGGGGCCATATACCGTGAAGAAGCGTAATCCCGTTAGGGGCACACCAAACATTCTGGCGTAGCTTTCAGAAATCATTTCCATGGACTTTTTAGTGGCGGCGTAAAGCGAGACGGGGTGATCAACCCGGTCCTCGACACTAAACGGTAATTTTGTATTGGCACCGTAGACGGACGACGAAGAGGCATACACAAAATGCTTTAGTGACGGCAGCTTTTTACAAGCTTCTAACAAGACAACGTGCGCATCAAGATTACTATGCATATAAATATAGGGATCAACCAAGGAATGCCGTACGCCGGCTTGGGCTGCCAAATGGACGACACGATCAATATCATCACGGCGGGTGAGCAATCCTTCAACGGCTTTTCGGTCGGCGATATCGGCGATTTCAATTTCAAAACCATCATAGTCTTTTAAAATAGCCAAACGGGCTTCTTTCAAACGCACATCGTAATAATCATTGAGATTATCAATACCGACGACTTTCTCGCCACGTTCCAATAATAACCGGCTTGTATTAAAACCAATAAATCCAGCCGCACCTGTCACCAAAACTGTCATGGGGTATCCTTATTTAAAATTCTAGCATCTCTATAGGGTATTGAAGGATGGAAATCACCCTTTTTTAACCTCGACTTTAATGTCTATAAAACATACCACAATAACAGGGGTAACGTCAGGAAAGACATTAAAGTTGATATAACAATCATGCCTGCCACTTCATCGGGCGCACGGTCATAACGCACAGCAAATAAATAGTTAAAAACCGCCACAGGCATGGTTGATTGTAAAATAAGCACGCCACGGGTGGCCCCTTCGAAACCGAAGCCGTAGGCCACACACCAGCCAACAGCAAATCCCATCCCCAAACGCAAGGTCGACAATAGAATTGTCCGTGTCATGCCAGCCACTTTTAAACTGGCAAGGTTTACCCCCAGCATAATCAACATCAGAGGGATGGTTAACCCTGCCAATATCTCCGTTGAGCTTGCAACCCAACGGGGGACTTCAAATCCACCCAAAGTGAAGAAAATCGCAGCGCCCGTTGCATAGATAAAAGGCAGCTTAATAAAGCGACGGAAAGAAAACGCGCCAGCCGAAAAAGCGATTCCCAGTGTAAACAGCAACACAATATCAACAGTGAAATAAGTTATGGCCAGTGCGAGGCCTTCTTGACCAAAGGCAAACAGACAAAGTGGCAACCCCATATTACCAATATTCGCCCATACAAGCGGTGGTAATATGTTTTGCATATTCACCTTGAATACTTTCAAGATGATCGCCCCGATGACAGCAAATAAAACAATCGTAATGGCGGCGGCCAGGGCCATTTCGGAAAATGCCGTTGGATCAATTTCTACTTGGGTTAACGTCGAGAATACCAGACACGGTGTGCCGACATACGTTACTAATAAAGTAATTTGCTCGACATCGAATGATAATCCGCGCCTTGACCAATAATAACCGATAAACGCACAAATTGTAACGGGCGAGATAATGGTGAAGAGTTCGAGTAACATTAAGCCGTATCTTTACTGGTTTGTTTGTTATTTTTGATAGCATCAATTGAATACAAAACCAAAGCAACCCAGATAAATACAAAACTAACCAGATGCCAATCGGTAAATAATTCACCAAACACAAAGACCGCCAAGATGAAATGCCCCGTTGGGGTAAGGTATTGAAAAAATCCAAGCATGGATAACGGCAATCGACGCGCGGCGGCGGTAAAAAACACCAAAGGTACCGAGGTTATAATACCACTGAGCATAACCAAGAATAATAAGTTCAGGTCCATATCATTAACCACGGGAGTTTGCATGCCGGGTCCAAACCACAGCCACGCGATATAGACCAAGCCGAAGGGCACGATGATCCCGGTTTCCACAAATAATCCCGGAACAGCATCAACAGGAGCTTTTTTTCGTAACAGCCCATAGATAGCAAACGTGATCCCCAGTGCGATGGAAATCCAAGGTACCTCACCCGCCATCACCGCCATAATCAAAACACCGGTGGTCGCCAAGGATACAGCAATCCACTGTATTTTTCGTAATCGCTCCCCCATGACAAACACGCCGAGCAAAACGTTCATGATCGGATTGATGTAATAACCTAAACTCGATTGAAGCACATAATCATTGGCAATGGCCCAAATAAAAATTCCCCAATTTACACTCAGGAACAGTGTTGAAGCCAACATATATTTCACGGTCGAACGATCAGCAAAGATAGTTCTAACTTTGTACCAATGACCCAATATCAATATCACGGGCAATAAAGCTAACATCACCCATAGGGCGCGGTGTGCCATCAATTCCAAAACCGGAACGGTTGCTAGGGTTTTAAAATAAAGGGGGAACATTCCCCAAATCAGGAATGTTCCAAGCGCAAATAGGCTACCGCTGTAACGGTTTTCCTGCATTCTTGATCCTTACTTACGTAAACGAAATGTCGTCACTGACCACTTAATCGCCGCCTTAATCGAACCGTTAATCAATTGTGGCGATTCTCAATGAGTTTGTACCACCGGGCGTTCCAAATGGGAACCCGGCTGTGATAATCAAACGATCACCAGCGCTGGCAAATTCATAGGCTTGGGCAATTTGAATGGATTTGCTTTCCATTTCACGAAAGCTTGATACATCATCGGTAACCACACAATGTACCCCCCATGACAAAGCAAGCTGACGGGCGGTTCGGGCGCGTGGTGTGCAACAAATGATAGGTACATCCGGACGTTCGCGGGACGCCCGTAAAGTCGTTGATCCCGTTGTCGTAAAGGTCACAATTGCCGCGGCAGAAATTGTCGTGGCACATAGACTGGCCGAAGCCGAAATAGCGTCCGCTGAGGTACCTAGCGGCTCTGGACGTTGCGATACAATCATTTCTGAATAAATTGGATCTTTTTCTACGCTGCTGATAATTCTGTCCATCATGGAAACCGCTTCTACCGGATAATCACCAGCGGCTGTTTCCGCAGAGAGCATAACCGCATCCGCCCCGTCATAAACAGCGGTTGCCACATCGGAGGCTTCTGCGCGGGTTGGGGTGGGTGTATTGATCATCGATTCCAACATTTGGGTCGCCACAATAACTGGTTTTCCCTGTTCATGGCATTCTCGTAAAATCTGTTTTTGAAAAGCAGGTACAGCTTCAGGCGGTGATTCCACGCCCAGATCACCACGGGCTACCATCAACGAGTCAGCTATACTAACGATTTCTTTGAGTTGTTCCATGGCCTTAGGTTTTTCAAGTTTGACCATTATTTTGGCCCGCCCGGCCACCAGTTTCTGACCTTCAAGAACATCTTCAGGGCGCTGAACGAACGAAAGCGCAATCCACTCGATCCCCAAATCAAGGGCAAAGCGTAAATCTTCGTGATCCTTTTCCGTCAAAGGAGAAACATCGATTAAGGCATTGGGTAGATTAACACCTTTATGGTTAGAGAGAACCCCACCGGTAATGACGTCACAAACAGCAAAATCAGTGCCAAATTCACGTACAGCCAGACATAACTTACCATCATCAAGCAGCAATTCTGTACCTTCTTCAAGCGATCGAAAAACTTCTGGATGGGGTAATTGAACGCGGGTATCATCACCATCAGCGCCATCCAAATCGAGCTGGAACGTGCCCCCTTCAATCAATTGTATGCTACCATCGACAAAGTTTCCGACGCGAAATTTAGGGCCTTGCATATCAGCCAGAATACCAATTGGTCGATCAAAGCGCTTTTCAAGCTCGCGGATATCTTCATACCGTTTTCGGTGATCTTCGTGGGTACCATGGCTAAAGTTCAAACGAAAGACATCAACCCCCGCCTCAAATAGTTCTGCCATTTTTTCGATATCAGAGGATGCAGGGCCCAATGTGGCAATGATTTTTGCTTTGCGTAATCGTCTCATCCGAAAGTGTGCTCCGTTATGTTTTTAGTTTTTGCTTCAGGGGCCAAACAACACGATGTTGTGCGTTTTATTTTTAGTTATTTAATAGCGCATAAGGCAATAATCATATAAAAAATATTTTTTTATGTTTTTTCCGAAAATAAAGTTTCAGAAAGCTATTCATGGTATAAAATAAATATAGCCGAATGTAAAATCATCGCTTTGCTGTTAAGCATTGATTTAATTATGCAATAAATTTCATAGGGATTTTTACAGAAATTTATTAAAGAAATTTGTTACAGGAAATTTTTATGTTAAAAAAATTTATTTCAAATGCCCTGTTGTCCGTGGTGATGGATAAATCCGCCCGTCAAAAACTTGATAAAAATAAATCAAGTTCCCCCCCCGATAAAAAAACAAAAAAACGGATCAAATCAGAAAAACCTGTAGCCGATAAAAAATCAATAAAACAAAAAGAGAAAACAAAACCATCCGCAGACTCTGATGAAGATATCTTAAATACAATTGCCAGTGCTGTCGCCCTAGCTCGTAAGGAAGTTGAGGAAGGCATACCCCAGCGGGGGGCAAAAGCCCCCTCTACGCGTACCCCGCCCCACACACTAGCGCGTACATCAACACGGGAAAACCTAAATGCATCAAATCCCCCTGTACGCCCGAAAACAACCCGTGAGTCATTCGTGCCCTCCCATGAGCAGAAAAACCTAGCCGATACACCCTCCTCAACCCGTCAAAAACTAATTGCCAACGCTCTTGATATTCAAAGACAAAAAGCCCACATACTGGATGACCTTGACCCTGCTGCCAGAGACAAACTTCAATTGATGGCACAGTTTGCCCTTGCCCCTGAATCTTTACCCGATGAATTAAAGAAGGAATTTGGTATTGGCGTTTCAAATACGGGGAATGAACCGCCAAAGGTTGAACATGAAGACACCGGACTTGTCGATAATATTGGCGGAGGTCGTAAGCCGCGTATAACGCGGCGAAAGCGTTGAAATTATTAATTTTTTAGCATATTCATTCTTCCTTTCCGTTTTGAGTAAAATTTGTTACCTTGAGTAACGTTATTTTTATGCAATTTCTGGCTCAATTTAAAATTTCGCTGGCTTTTTGGCTGTATTATTGAGAAAAAGATAAATAGCCCCAATCAGATATAAATGATTTCCCATGATCGAGATTAAAATGAATGATATGAAAAAAAATGACGAAGTGGATATCGACACACTGAAAGGCGAATTAGTTGGTCTTTTCCAGTATGTTAGCCGTGTTCGCCACGAAATTGCGGCGATCAGCAGACCAACGGATGAAGACAATGACCTTCTCTCTATGGGGGATCAACTTGACGCTATTGTCGGTGCCACTGAAGAAGCCACCAATACCATTATGGAAAGTGTAGAAAACTCTACAGAGCTGCTCTACAGCATCCGCAATGACGTTACGGATGAGCAAAAAGCTGTTATCGATAAATCTATCGAATGGAGCAACAACGTCTTCGAAGCATGTTCCTTTCAAGATATTACAGGACAACGTGTATCCAAAGTGATGAAATCAATTATTTACGTTGAACAACGGGTGAATGCATTGATTGGTGTCTGGGGCAAAGATGAACTCGATAAAATTGAAGTCATGATCGGTAATGAAAAATCAGAGGATGAAAAGCTTCTGAACGGTCCACAGCTTAAAGGACAGGGAATTTCCCAAACTGATATCGACACATTGTTCGACTGATAATAACTTTACCTCATCAAACTTTTTAATTTGGGAACCGTCATGAGATATCTACGCCTCATTTTTGGATTTATTTTTGGACTACTAATTGTCTCAGGAGCCGATATGGTTGAAGCCGCCGACAAAGAAAACACTCTTTATCTTGAACTTAATTCTGGTCGTGTGGTCATTACCTTGCGCCCGGATCTGGCTCCTAACCATGTGGAGCGTATCAAAGAATTGGTTCGAGAAAAATTTTATGATGGCATTGTCTTCCACCGTGTTATCGAAGGGTTCATGGCACAAACAGGAGACCCCGATGGCAATGGTACAGGCGGTTCAGGTCAAAATATTGTAGCTGAATTCAGTGATGAACCACACGTAGAGGGCACCTTATCTATGGCCCGTTCATCCAATCCTAACAGCGCCGATTCACAGTTTTTCATTATGCTGGACGATTCCCCCCATTTAAACGGTCAGTACAGCGTTTGGGGCCAGGTCGAAAGTGGTATGGAGCACGTTCATGAGATCAAGCTGGGCGTATCGTCTATGAACGGCAAAGTTTTTGATCCCGACAGCATCATTTCCTTGCGTGTTGCCGCCGACGTTGATGAATAAGTAGGATTAATAAGCAAGACGATTAATGAGATCGAATAACTATTCTGCGTTTGCTTGAATACTTTTCTCTTTTGCACTTTTAAACGGATTACGGCGGGCAACGTTATCGCGCGTTGGATGGCGGGGTACCAGCAATGCCAGATACAATGAGACGCCAGAAAGTGCTGCGCCCGATAGAAATACCGCAGCCGGAGAAATCACCCATAAAAATCCATACGCGACGGGCAGAACAACTGCCGCGATATGACTGATCGTGAAAGATACCCCGGATGTACTGGCGATATCCGCCGGATCGGCAATCTTTTGGAAATATGTTTTTTGAGCAATAGCGATAGAAAAAAACAAATGATCAAGAATATAAAGCGCTATACCAATCCATGCAGCAGACGCAAAAGCATATCCCGTAAAGACCATTATTAGTCCTATATATTCAATGACCAGAACTCTGCGTTCCCCCCAATGCGAAATCAACTTACCAATATAAGGGGCCGTAAACATCGTCAAAATACCATTGGCGAGGAATAATAGAGCCATGGCGGCTGGATCAAATCCAAATCGTTCAACCATTAAGAATCCAGCAAAAACAACAAAAATTTGACGGCGGGCACCGCCCATGAATAGCAAGGCGTAATAGAGCCAATAGTCTTTCTTGAGAACCAAATGTTTATGTTGCTCAACCTTGGCTTCCATCCGCGGGAAGCTTATCCAACAGAACAACGCGATAGCCAATGCGCCGCCGCCGCCAATGAGATAAACGGTTTTCATACTCAGTGCGAACATATCGATGGCAAAGTAAATCAAGCCATAGGATACTAATGCCGCGAAAGAGCTATACGCCATTATGCGTCCCAGTACGATTGGGGCATTTTTTTTATCCAACCATTGCAATGATAATGATTGGTGTAACGCTTCAAAATAATGAAAACCAACCGACATAATGACGGTGGTGAAATAGAGCCCATAGACCGTGGGGAAAAACCCAGTGACCGCCGTACCAATTCCAAGTACGCAGAGCGAGACAATGGCAAAAGGTTGTTCTTTGATGGCGAGCAATACAAAAACCACCGTGAACGTCAGAAAACCAGGTACTTCGCGCAGGCTTTGTAAGATACCAATTTCTATACCTGTATAATTCGCTTCATCAATGGCGAAATTATTAAGCAAAGTCATCCAAGTGGCAAAAGCGAGCGGGCTTGCAATAGCCAAAAGAATTAAAAGGACCTCGGCATTCCGCCAAGTCTTTTTAGGGTTTTCCATTACGAACCTTTCAGGGTTTCCTCTATGGCGGTTATCGCTTCATTAGCTTTATCACCATCCGGTCCCCCGGCCTGTGCCATATCGGGGCGACCCCCACCCCCCTTACCGCCAACAACACCCGCGCCAATGCGAACCAAATCAACGGCGTTAATTTTATCGCTTAAATCTTCGGTAACACCAACGACCAATGATGCTTTACCACCATCAAGGGCGATTAAGGCAACGATGCCTGAACCAACTTTTTTCTTTAAATCATCAGCTAAACTTTTCAGTTCGCGCGCAGGAATACCATCCACTACTTTGCCAAGAAAACCATACCCATTAATTTGTTTGATCTCATCATCAGAGCCACCTGCGCTTCCACCGGTTGCCAATGCACGGCGGGCATCAGATAATTCACGTTCCAATCGTTTGCGATCATCCAGCAATTGAGTGACACGGGATGCGACATCGGCGGGGCTTGATTTTAAAACCGTTGCTGCGCCGAAAAGCGTATCTTCTTGTTCTTTGAAATAAGCCACGGCACCTTGTCCCGTTACAACTTCCAACCGTCGAACGCCCGAGGAGACCGCACTTTCTGATACAATCTTGCAAATGGCAATATCACCTGTGCGATGGGCGTGCGTGCCACCGCATAGCTCAGTCGAGAATATCTCTTCACCTGAAGCGCCTGATGAGCCCATTGAAACAACGCGTACTTCTTCGCCGTATTTTTCGCCAAACAGTGCCATGGCCCCCGCCTCGACAGCTGCTTCGGGGTCCATCAAGCGGGTAACGATCTCTGAGTTAATACGGATTTGTTGGTTCACGTCGTCTTCGACTGATTTAACTTCTTCTGGTGTTATAGGTTTTGGATGCGACACATCAAAACGCATACGATCAGGGCCAACTTGCGATCCTTTTTGTGTGACATGATCCCCCAACCGGCGACGCAGGGCTTCGTGTACCAAATGGGTTACGGAATGATTGGCGCGTAGACCTGAGCGTCTGGTATGATCCACTTCCAATAAAGCATCTTCACCAACTTTAACCAGACCCCCGGATACTTTGCCATGATGAACATGAAGCTCGCCCAGTTTTTTGGCGGTATCAGAAATGGTTATGCGTACATCGCCAATGGTGATGATACCCGTATCGCCCATTTGCCCACCTGATTCTCCATAAAACGGCGTTTGGCTAAGCACCACGCTCACACTATCGCCGTCGTTAACACAGTCAACACAAACACCATCTTTAACAAGCGCCGTTATTTGGCCTTCGGCACTTTCCGTAGAATAGCCGAGAAATTCCGTTGCCCCTTGTTCTTGTAAAATATCAAACCAAACAGCTTCGGTTGCCGCATCACCAGACCCCGCCCAAGCTTTTCGCGCGTCCGCCCGTTGGCGTTCCATGGCGGTATTAAACCCTTCTATATCCACAGAAATAGAGCGTGATTTCAATGCGTCCTGTGTTAGATCCAGAGGGAAGCCATAGGTGTCATGCAGCTTAAATGCTGTGTCGCCGTTCAGGCTATCGCCTTCTTTTAAGGTACTGGTTTCTGCATCAAGCAGCTTGAGCCCGCGATCAAGAGTGGTTTTAAAACGGGTTTCTTCCAGCAACAATGTTTCGGTAATCAACGGTTCTAGCTTTGTAAGCTCGCCAAAGGCTTGGCCCATTTGGGTTATGAGGGCGGGGACTAAACGGTGCATCAGAGGGTCTTTACACCCCATTAATTGCGCATGACGCATGGCCCGACGCATGATCCGGCGCAGTACGTATCCACGACCTTCATTTGAAGGCAGCACGCCATCGGCGATTAAGAAGCTGCTGGCGCGTAAATGATCGGAAATCACCCGGTGAGATATAGCGAACTCGCCATCACTTGCCGTATCGGATGCATCTGCGGAGGCCTCGATAAGGGCCTTGAACATATCCGTTTGAAAATTGTCATTCGTGCCTTGCATTAAGGCAGACAAACGTTCCAGCCCCATGCCTGTATCAATAGAGGGGTGTGGTAAGTCTACGCGCTCTTCCAATGTAAGCTGCTCATACTGCATAAACACCAAATTCCAGATTTCAATGAACCGGTCGCCATCTTCATCTGCGCTACCCGGAGGTCCACCGGGGATATGATCGCCATAGTCATAGAAAATTTCAGAACACGGACCACAAGGTCCCGTATCACCCATGGACCAAAAATTATCCGAGGTGGGAATGCGGATGATTCTACTTTCGGGCAACCCAGCGATTTTTTTCCATAAATCAAAAGCCTCATCGTCTTCGGAGAATACCGTCACCAATAGTTTTTCTTGTGAAATGCCATATTCTTTGGTGATTAAATTCCAAGCCAGTTCAATGGCATTTTCCTTGAAATAATCACCAAAGGAGAAATTACCCAACATTTCAAAAAATGTATGGTGGCGTACCGTGCGCCCAACGTTTTCCAGATCATTGTGCTTACCACCCGCGCGGACACACTTTTGCGAGGTCACCGCAGTGGTGTAATCACGGCTTTCAAGACCCGTGAAGACATTTTTAAACTGCACCATGCCTGCGTTGGTAAACATCAATGTTGGATCATTGAGGGGAACTAATGGGCTTGATGGTACAATTTCATGACCGTTGGTCGCAAAATAATCCAAAAATCCTTTACGAATGTCGTTTACCGTCTGCATGGGGGCGCCTTTTTAATTTAATAGCTTCATAATCTCACAGCCATTGATCGCTGTTTGTAACACTAAGCAGACATTTTTAAAGTGGCACAAGGGTGCTGTCTAGCGCGAACAGCTTCACGCAAAGGCAAACAGACGTGAGCCGGAGGACCCACGTCTGTTTTAAAAGCGTAATTTTTGAGAAAATTACTCTTCAGTAGAGCCAATTCCTGGTAATGCGTCCGCGTCATCATCACCGGATGTACTATCACCACTATCAGGACCACCCGTCATCATGGCTTCAGACACCAGACCAGAATTCTGTCTGATTTGTAATTCAATGGCATCTGCCATGGCAGGGTTATCGCGCAAGTAGGCCTTGGCGTTTTCTCGCCCTTGTCCAATGCGTTCAGAATTACAGGAGAACCATGAACCAGATTTATCCACCACCCCGGCTTTAACACCGAGATCAAGAATTTCACCCATTTTGGAAACCCCTTCGCCATACATGATATCAAATTCGATAACCTTGAATGGTGGTGCCAGCTTGTTTTTAACCACTTTAACGCGGGTTTGGTTGCCCACCACTTCATCACGGTCTTTGATGGCGCCAATGCGGCGGATTTCCAAACGAACGGATGAATAGAATTTGAGCGCATTACCGCCCGACGTTGTTTCAGGGTTACCAAACATCACACCAATTTTTATTCGGATTTGGTTGATGAAGATCATCATGGTGTTGGAGCGTGCGACAGAAGATGTCAGTTTACGTAAAGCTTGGCTCATAAGACGGGCTTGTAGGCCAACGTGATGGTCGCCCATTTCGCCTTCTAATTCCGCGCGAGGTACAAGCGCCGCCACACTATCGACCACCAAGACATCAACCGCGCCAGAGCGTACCAACGTATCGGCAATTTCAAGGGCTTGCTCACCCGCATCGGGTTGCGAGATCAACAGGGCATCTAGATTAACGCCCAGTTTTTTAGCGTAGATCGGATCAAGCGCATGTTCGGCATCGATAAAGGCACAAGTACCGCCCAATTTCTGTGCTTCCGCAATAGCGTGCAGGGCCAATGTGGTTTTACCAGAGCTTTCAGGACCGTAAATTTCAATAACCCGTCCCCGCGGTAGCCCACCAATGCCAAGACCGATATCCAGCCCCAACGACCCCGATGAGATTACCTCGGTTGCAACGGTTTCTTGTTGGCCAAGGCGCATGACTGAACCTTTACCAAATGACCGTTCAATTTGTGACAGGGCCGCATCAAGCGCCTTGTCTTTATCACCACCACGTTCTTTTTCCACGAGTTTCAATCCTGCATTAGCCATAATTACATCCCTTATTTACTGTTCATCAACCAAGGTCAATATATGTCGTTCACTATGTTTAACGATGTTCTGTTAACAACTATATGTACATGGTTTGTTCTCATGCGCAACAACTTTTTTTAAGCTATTGAAAATAAACAATATAATCGATTTTGTTTCTTGTTATGTTCTCATAAATAGAACAAAACAACATTACGATTTCGGAATAAATATATTCACCGCAATCCTTTATTCTGACAACACATCCTTTACCGTGCTGGCGAGAGTCTTGAGAGAGAAAGGCTTTGCAAGAAAGTGGAGTGTCTCATCGCGGCTGATCTCTTCTCGGAATACATCCTCGGCATATCCTGACATGAGAATCACCTTCATGTCGGGTATTTCCTGCCTGACCAACTGAACAAACGTATGACCGTCCATTCCCGGCATGACCACATCGGAGACAATCAAATCGATGGTTTGGTCGGCACCATTAAGAGCGTCCAATCCAGCCTCGCCATTATCGGCTTCTATCACCGTATAGCCTTTATTTCGCAGCGCACGCGCACCAAACATGCGAACGGCGTCTTCGTCTTCCACCAATAAAATTACGCTATCACCGCTAAGATCACGTGCCGTGACGGTCTCGTTTGAGCCGGATTTGATAGCCGCACGACGCTCTGTTAGTGCCTTATCAGCGGCTTGAGCTGCGGCCTCGGCTCCTGCCTCACCTTCTGTGCCATAAGCCGGCAGGTAGATACTAAACGTGGTGCCAAGCCCGATAGCACTTTCAACAAAGATAAAGCCACCCGATTGGTGAACGATCCCATAGACCGTTGATAACCCTAAGCCCGTTCCCGCACCGACTTCCTTGGTGGAATAAAACGGCTCGAAGATTCGTTCCAGATTCTCGCGTGAGATTCCCGTCCCTGAATCCGCCACATCAATGACTAAATATGCCCCCGGCGACATAATTTCAGCCCCGCGTTGTAGGGGGGCGAGTACAGTTTCATTTCGGGTGGTAATGGAGAGCGAGCCCCCGCCCGGCATGGCGTCACGGGCATTCACCGCTAAGTTTATAATAACCTGATCAAATTGCCCTCGGTCTGCCTGAAACAAATAGGCGTCCGGTGCATTGGTCAGAATCAGTTCAACTTGTTCATCGATTAGTCGTCCCAGTAAATGGGTTAAATCGGCCAGTGCTTCCCCCGGTTCGATCACAACAGGGGCCAGAGTTTGTTTCCGCGAGAAAGCCAGCAATTGTCGCACCAAATTGGTTGCTCGATTGGCATTCTGCCTAATTTGCATAATGTCGTCAAAGGACGGATCATCGGGTCCATGTTTTTCGAGCAACAAATCAGAGAACCCGATCATGGCGGTCAGCAAGTTGTTGAAATCATGAGCAACCCCGCCCGCCAATTGTCCCACGGCCTGCATTTTTTGTGACTGGGTAAACTGGACTTCAAGATGACGATGTTCGGTTTCATCAATCACATGAAGGACCAACCCGTCTTCACCTTTATCATCTTGTTTGGTTGAGAAATAAAGCGATGCCGCGCGTTCTTGCCCCCCTTGCACGGGTAAGCGAACATCAATACGAACGGCTTTTGCGGTGCCCATCATCAATTTGGATAAAGCCGATGAAATCTCTTCACGGTCCTCGGCGGATACATACTTGGTAACCTGAGAACCAATTAAATTTTGATCATTGGAGGATAGGTACTGGATCAGCTCATTATTGGCTTTTAATATGGTCCCATTGTCGCTGAGCAAGGCGATGCCCACGGGCGAGTCTTCAAACAACCAAAGGGGTTGCGAGGAAAGGTCCGTAGAAAGATCTCCCGGCTTCTTGTCAGCCCCATCATTTGCTGAACCTAAGGCAGTCGTCTCAGACCTTCCAAAAGCTTCAAAATCACGCAAAACCACGCCCCGAACGACATCATCATCGTCTTGTGCATCAATATGTTCATGAATGATAAAAGCATCGAATGCCTCACCATCTTTTCCCCGCATTGCAATTCGCCCTGCCCCACCCGAAGAGGGGGCCGCCGGGTCAACCATGAGATCAACAAATCGGGCGTCTCGATCAAGCAAGGTCTCTGGGCTCATGCCAAACCAACCCGCAAATACCGTATTGACGTACCGAAACACGCCATCGCTGCCCAAAACAAAAAACCCGATGGTCATATCATCCAAATACCCAGCCGATTTTTGGGCTGTGAGATGAATGGCACTATCAAATTCCTGATGTTTTTTAATGACTCGTAGATTACCCGCAGTCCGTAACATCAAAAAAGACATAATGGCCGCAGCCAAGCTTAGCCCTAGAAGAACACCCGAAAACAAAGAAGGCTGAGAAAGCGTTCCTGTATCAAACACAATGAGAGCCGCCAAAGCGGCGACCATACAAGCGCCACCCCAAATCATGGAATGGCTGAACAGTGAATTACTCAATCTGATGATAATCGGCCCCAGCATAGAGGTTTGAGGGCCAGAAGGTTGGGGATCAGTGGATTGAGGGTTGGTGGAATTTATATTAGACAACAGCCAGAATGCCCTTTCGCGGCTTAAAGATCATTTCTTGTATCATACCTTAAACTTTATCGCCACGCAGTCGCATGACATATCCGATCACTTCGGCGACGGCTTGATAATGCTCCATAGGAATTTCCTCGTCAATTTCTACAGCGGCGAACAGCGCCCGTGCCAGAGGTGGGTTTTCAACAATCGGCACATCATTTTCTTCCGCCACTTCTCTCATTTTAAGGGCGATAAAATCTTGACCTTTTGCCACCAAAATCGGCGCCTGCATCTGCTCAATATTATAATTCAGCGCAACGGCAAAGTGGGTTGGGTTGGTCACCACCACATCCGCGCCGGGAACCGCTGCCATCATGCGCTGTTGGGCCCGCTCTGCGCGAAGTTGGCGTATGCGCCCTTTGACCAATGGGTCCCCTTCGCTTTGTTTGTGTTCGTCTTTAACTTCTTGTTTGGTCATTCGCATTTGCTGGATAAACGTATATTTTTGATACAGATAATCCATAACCGCAATGACCCCCATTACCGCGGCCGCCCCAGCAAAGAACCAAATAACAATCAAGTGCATACGGCTGAATGTACTGATAAACTCAATTCCAGGTAGTAATAGAATCTCCCTATGGAAAGGTAGAACAAAAGCCACGGCCACGCCTGTAACAACCAATAATTTCAAGATACCCTTAACAAACTCAAAGAGAGATTTAGCCGAGAACATACGGCCCAAGCCTTTGATGATAGAAATCTTGGATATTTCCGGTGCGACTTTACTCGGTGCCCAAACCCACCCGGATTGTGCAACACTAAACGCCAGACCCGCCAACATAATTGCCCCCAATATCGGTGCTAATATCTTGAAAAATCCGATTATTAAATGGCTAAATACATCCCGCAAGTTCTCTAAATCTAGGGGAATCGCTTCACCTTGGTCAAGATACTGGATCAACAATGCCCGTAGGTCTTTGATCATCATGGGGGCCAAAATAGCGATGACCAAGGTAACCGTTATCAACATCCCAAAATGTTTTAATTCTTGAGATACTGCAGTTTGACCTTTCCCATGCGCTTGCTCAAGCTTTCGCGAGGTAGGTTCTTCGGTTTTTTGGGCATCATCTTCTTCGGCCATCTATTTGGCTTTCCTTAAAAAGAACCCGCTTAAGAAAGTTTTTTCTCTCATGGCACAAGAAACATCTGAAATGTGTCTTGGTAATGTTGCAAAAAAACCATCATGACTGCCGACAGCGACATCATAAGAATCCAAAATTGTAACGCAATCTGAATAGGCATCATAAAGAAAAACAGCGGTAATGCTGGCATCAAGCGTCCCAAAACCCCAAGCCCTACATTATACCCTAGGGCCACAACAACCAACGGCGATGCCATTTGAAGGCCTAAGGCAAAGCTATCGGCGGTATGGCGGGCAACTGTCATAGCAAAATCACCAAAACTTAACGATGCACCTGGCAAAAATAACGAATAACTCTCAATCACCGCAATAATCATCAAATGGTGCATATCGGTGATAAATATTAGCATAATACCAAGAGCCGTTAAGAAGCTTGAAACAACTGAGCTTTGCTGCTCGGCAACGGGGTCCGTCGTCAACGCATTTGCCAAAGACGACAACATGGCCATTAAAGTACCCGCAAATTGCAGCGCGCTTAATGCAATACGGGCAATTCCGCCCAAAAAGACACCAATAAACACCTCGGCTATAACCAGTAAAAAGATATCACCAATAGACGCTGGCATGATAGGGATTATCGGCATGATCGTAGCCGATACGACGAAACATATCGCCAACGCAAGGGCCAACCTGATCTGAACATTAACATAGGTTGCACTAAAACCAGGCATCAACATTAAGGCCGTTCCGACTCGAGAAAAAATCAGAAAGAACCCAAATATGTTTAATGACATGAATTCAGCTAGCATACCTTGCCACTCATTCCCTCTCTCATCAAAGCGCGATCATTCGATCAAATAATCGAATGGTGAACTCTGTCATAGTGGTCATCATAAAGGGCAGGAAAAAGATAATGGAGAGAAAAATAACCAGAATCTTGGGAACAAAGGTAAGCGTCATTTCTTGAATGGTTGTCAAAGCCTGAAACAAGGCAATAATCAATCCCACCAACAAACCGGCGGCCATGATAGGGCCTGCCACAAGCAGGATCGTCATAAGGGCATCACGCCCAATTTCCATAACGGTTTCCTGGTTCATTTTAGCGCCGCCTTTAGTCTCGTCTTTTAGTGTCGTGTGTTCGTACCGTGTATTCATACAGCGTATTCTTATTGCGTATTCATACCATCAATGCTTTACGCGATAGACCGTCACGGAATCGCTTTCACGAAGAGTATAACACCCCCGCACTCTATCAGAGAACCATGTAATTAAATTTTATCAGACGATTATTGCTGAGAAACGCCCTACATCGGCATCCGCATGATTTCGCGGTAGGATTCAATAACCTTATCCCGAACCCGAACCACGGTTTCCAACGTGACTTCCGCTTCGGCAACAGCGGTTATGACCTCAGTCAGATCAGCCTTATCATTAATCCCAGCAATACTTAATTGCTCACTTCGCTCGCCAATTAGAACGGCTTCCTGAATAGCCCCTTTAACCAGAGCGCCAAAATCTGTTCCGCCCGCTGTTGAATTGTTTGTGTCAAAGGGGGAGCCAGTGCTTTTCGCTGCTGATGTATAGGCGTTGATTGCCTGGCCAATATTTTGTATTGATTCAACCATTTTTAAATTCCTTCATCATCTTAAATTAGTATTTATTATTTGCCGACCTTAGCGCGAAGATAACAGATCAATGGTTTTCATGAGCATCTGTTTAGCGCTCTTGATTACATTTAAATTCGCTTCATAGGAGCGTTGCGCTTCGCGCATATCCATCATCTCGATCAGCGAATTAACATTTGGCGTTTGCACATAACCATTTTCGTCCGCAGACGGGTGTGCAGGGTCAAAGATCAAACCAAAATCAGAGCCATCCTCTTTGACTTTATCAACTTGCACAGTGTGCAATCCAAGCTTGTCATCGAGGACATTCTTAAACAAAACCGTTTTGCGGCGATACGGCTCTTCACCGGGGACCGTACCCAACGAATTGGCATTGGCAATGTTTTCTGAAATCACCCGCAATCTCGTGCCCTGTACCTTCATGCCGGCAGCTGAGATAGAAAGTGTCTTTAATAAATTATCCTGACCCATGATTACTCCTTTTCAGCTTTAATTAGCTGCATTCTTTATCTTGTTGTTAGCGACCGAGAGCCGTTCTAAGCATTTTCAAATGTTTCGAATAGAGCTGTGTCGTTAGCGTATGAGAAATTGTTGCTTCATTTACTTTCTGCATCTGTTCTTCCAGCACAACCGAGTTGCCACTAGGGGATGTTTCATAAGAATATGCAGGGCTTTGTTTATAGTAATCAACAATCCCATTATTGGACGCGACGATATGGCCAGAATTTGTTGCGCTCATACTCACATGCATGGATTCCTTAGCAATCAACTCTTTAAAGTTATAATCTTTAAGGTCCTTAGCTTGATAATCCGGTGTATCCGCATTAGCAATATTCTGTGCCAAGACTTCCTGACGCTGGGTTATCCAGTTCATTCTTTTCTTAACGGCGCTAAATAATGTTAAATTGTTAATGTCCATTGTTTTAAACCTTTGTCTTAAACCTTACCCATTTTAGTATCAGACAGGAGAGTCGCTTGTTGCCAATGATTGCCTGTAAATTTCTATCTAGGCAGTATCTGCCCATCGAATTAACAATTGGTTAACCCTCTTTTATCTATTTACCGTTATAAAGGATGTGGAAACGCTCAAAGTGTTGTTCACTGGGGGCTAAACATGGTTACCTTATTATTAATAAAGTTAATTTCAGGTCTGTTCAGTGTCAGAAAATTTTAAAGACAAAACCAATAAAACCAAAGATGCTGTCGCTGTTGCGCTTGGCTACGATCCTCAATCCGGTGCCCCACCCCGTGTTGTTGCGGGGGGTCGGGGTAAGATCGCAGAACAGATTCTAGAGATTGCTTTTGCTAACGGTGTTAAGGTTCGCGAAGATGCCGATTTAGCTGAACTGCTCAGCGCCATTGATCTGGATGATGAAATACCCATTGAGGCTTTTGCCGCCGTGGCTGAAATACTAATCTATGTTTATCGAGCCAATGGCAATTGGCCTTCTTTTCTGGACACACCATCACCGGATATTCAAGATGAACAACGAGGTAATAATCAAACCGAGCCAAACAACTCAAATAATACGGCTATGAACACTGGCATGAACACTGACATTAACCCTAATATTAATCCTGGCATTAACCCAGATTTGAATGATGGAAACGATTCCAAATGACCCCCCCCCCTCAACAACCTTCTGTCGAAATTACGCTGGAACAACAAATATTTGATGTTCGTCTTCAACTCGATAAGGCGCAGCAAAACATTCATAACAATAGGCCCGTTGATCTAGAGGGCATTTTGGTCCGCATTAAAGCATTAACAGATGATCTTGTTACCAAGCTGCCTGAGATGCCCAATGAGAAACGCATTGAAGTCCTCGAAAATTTAAAAACGATAACGGGTGAAGTTAACGCTGTTGAAACCGCCCTCATCAAAAATGCCCCACGAAATACGCAAAGCAATATCCCGCCAACGAATGAGGATAAACAATCATGAATTGGGGAGAATACACCCAAGCCATTATGGCATTGCTGTTTGTATTAGCTTTAATAGGTTTACTTACTCTGGTGGCGAGAAAATTTGGATTCGGCCTGCCATCACCTATGGTCGGCCACAAGAATAAAAGAGTAACCGTTCTTGAAATCACCAATCTCGATGTGAAACGCAAGCTGGTCCTTGTTAAACGCGATAACACTGAGCATTTAATTTTACTGGGTATCAATAACGAACAGATTGTGGAATCCTATGCTTCAGAGAATATGAGCGCTTTATCAATAACAAAAGACCAGCCTGCAATTAAATAGGTGGATACGTAATACACTATGTCACGCACGATCTTTAAAATTGGCCGACATGAAGTAAGTCTTCGAAGACTATTTATGGCCCTGACTGTCGGGTTCATTGGTATTATTGCAACGCTGAGCATATCTGGAGTATTTTCTGGGGCCGCAGTAGCCCAAAATTTATCGATTGATCTGGGGGAAGGCGGCGGTGATGCAACCGCACGGTTGGTCCAAATCATCGTCTTGATGACGGTCATCAGTGTCGCGCCAAGCCTACTGATCATGGTGACATCATTTACCCGCATCGTTATTGTACTGTCATTTGTGCGAACGGCTATGGGAACTCAACAATCCCCACCTAATCAAGTGTTGATGAGTCTGGCTTTATTTTTAACGGTTTTCATTATGATGCCGATCTTTCAGGAATCCTATGATGAGGGCATCCGCCCCTTAATCGACAATGAAATTGATGAATTTGAAGCCTTTGAGCGTGCCGCCTTACCAATACATGGGTTTATGTTACGTAATGTCCGTGAAAAAGATCTGGATCTATTTATTGGCATCGCAAAAATAAGCAATGAAGAACTTGAAGATGGTATTCCCCTACGGGCTCTTGTCCCTGCATTTATGATCAGTGAAATCAGGCGCGCCTTTGAAATTGGCTTTTTGATATTTGTACCTTTTTTGGTAATTGATATGGTTGTTGCGTCGATTCTAATGGCTATGGGTATGATGATGTTACCACCGATTATTATCGCGCTACCCTTTAAAATAATATTTTTTGTGCTTGTTGATGGATGGTATCTGGTCGTCGGCTCTTTAGTCCGAAGTTTCAACTAATGAAACCGGTTTAATTAATCGAGCTTAAAGGCAACCCTTGATCTAGACGTGCCCGATAATCAGCCATGAATGATTGGAATTTTTCAGCTTCCTTAACTTGGCTAGCAATAGAGCTATAATTGATCAATCCAAACTGTTCAGGCGAAGCGATCAATTTATAAGCGTCATACAAACTTGTTTCACGCATGGCTATTTCATATTTGCTGCGAAGCTGACCCAATCCCCGATCATTTTTACTCAATGCAAGGGCAATCGCATGACTTAGTATGTAGCTTGCCTGTTCAGCGTTTAATTCTGTATCCGGTAAGGCGCCCGACATATTAACTAATTTCCCTAAAGAGCCGGAAGCTCGAGGCCAATCATCCGTCATGCGATAGATATCGGCACGCAACTGCTCCGCCCCCCGGCTTTCATCTTCTTCGAGCAATAACAGAGCATTGACATCATCCCCTAAACCAGCGAAAGCTCGCGCGCGCAAATGACGGCGCTGAATTTGCAATTGCTCTGGCAGGTCAGCTTCTTGGGAAATCATCAATGCGTTGAGGGCTTCTTCGTAATTTTTTGACAGCGTCAGAACCACAGCGAGTTGCGCCCCTACTCTGGCTTTCGTTTCCCCCTTCAAGCGTAGTCGCACCTGACTATCAAGCAAGGCGGATGCTTCACCCAGTAAATCAACACTAACCAGTCTATCTGCTAATTTTTGAATCATCTCGTCACCCAAATTTCCTGCGGGTGTTAGCTCTCTAAATTCTTCATAAAGCGAAATAGCCGAAATAGGCAACATTTCATCAGCCTGTCCCTCAAGGAATAGCTTGGTGAAAACATCCGACATTTGTTGCGTAACTTCGATGGCTTCTTCTTTGTTTCTGAAAAAGGAAGCCGCTTGTTTTAAAGTTTGAAGCCCCTGTCTGAACCCCCCAGCTTGAATATAAACTGTTCCCAGTTTTCTTAATACATCGAATTCAAAATCTCCTCCGCGCCATGCAAAGCGAAGCTTCTCTAATTCAACCAACGCCAAGGGCGGTGTCAGCCTTCCTATTTTCAGTTCCAACATAATATGTGCTAATTTTGCTCGGACCATAATTGGCTCATATTCAGTAGAAATGGCGACTTCGTAATCTGATAAGGCATCTTCGCTCTTGCCATCGACTTCGTTCATCAAACCCGATAGGTATTTAGTTTCGCTTAGATACTTAGGTGTTAATGGAAGGGCGTTGATAATTTCAAGTTGTGTTCGAGCGTGCTCAAAGTCTTCGGCTTGAATAGAGGCATCAAGCCCCTTCAACATAAGGGTCGATCTTAATCCGGGAGGGTACGTTATTGGTATATTGCTAGTGGAGCGAATGATTCTGATGGTTTCGTCATCGGAATTACCCTTAGAGAACTGATTGATAGCCCGCCAAAATTCCCCTTCATCATTTTCGTTCAATGATTCATGGGCAAGGAATTCTGCGGCAGTATCATACCGTCCAGCCATCCAATTCGCTATGCCGCTATAAACATAAAACGCAGGCTCATCAGCCGTTTTTTTATCCAGTTTGCTGGTAACTTGTAACACACCAGAGGCTTCTTGCGCATAACCATGGGCAAGGAAAAAACGCGCTAAATTCAATCGAGCCTGTAGGCGTTCTTCTCTTGTCAGGGCGTAGATGATGGCATGTTCAAGGTCTTGACGGTCAACCGTGTAGAACTTCCGCGTAATCCCCTGAACCGCGGTAAAGTCGACGATCCGGGTTAGAGGTCGTGAGGAACCCGATTGTACTTTTGCCATATCAGCTTCTGTCACAGGTGAGATATAGAGTTCATCAGAACTCGCAATACTAATCCCTTCACTGATGGAGCGAACTTGCAATGTGTCAATCACGGGTTCAATGACCACACCTTGGCTGGAAGGTCGGACACGGAACTGAGGGTATTTATAGAACTGATTGACGCCGTAGCCTGCCGGAACAACGGGAACCACAATAAAATTATCCCCAATATCTGGATCGGTAATCGCTAGACCGGGTCGGGGCTCTGCGATGGGTAAGAAAACCCGTGCGCCCAAGGGAGATTCGGGTTCGGCTAATGATTCAATTGGGGTTTGTGTTGTCAGACTCTGCCGTCTGAATTCCAAAATCCAAGTCAGACCATCTTTCCTTGGTAAGGGATTAATCCCCGGTGCGGTTATAGCCCGCAAAATAACAGCTTCAGGGTGTTTCAACTGCACGAGGTTTATAATTGATTTTCCAGATACTTTTAAGAGCCCTTCAATATCCAATTCACCCGGATTATCAAAGACTACCCATAGCGCGCCGCCTCGGCGGAAGACGGCGGCACCTGTTGGTTCATCCCAATCAAAACGGAAGGCAAAACCATCTTCGATTTCACCAGCGCTTGACGAGCTTTCCCCGTCATAGGGTTTGTTGGGAACAAGAGCCGTTGTCGCGCCATCCGTTGTATTAACATCCACGCTAAGGGATGTCGGTGCATTATCCTCTGAAGAACGGTTTGGCGCTTGTATTAATGCCGGTTCTAAAGAGGGAGCTCCCGATGTTCCCGCTGATCCCGCTGATCCCGCTGATCCCGCTGATCCTTCAGCATTTCTCACCGGTTCTTGAATCATTGGTGGAGCAAATTGATCAGCGGTAGGCGCACTATCCGATACTCCAGCACTATCCGATATTCTAACGGGGGCCTGTATCACCGGCGGAGCATTAGGCTCCGCTTGGGCGTCTGCTTGAACAACTGCCGTTACGGGCACCGCGGGGGGAACTTGCGCTAATGTACTTGGCTGTGGCGTATTTGGAAGTTGAGCCGATTGAATGCTTTGAGCGGGAATTTCTTGTTTGGCGGCCACACTCCCATCCCTAGGCATGAAGACATCAACAACAACCTTGGCACCCGCATAAAAATGGCTGACCTTAGCCCCTGGGGCCACGGATAATTGCACCAAAGTTTTTGCGGAAATAGCATCTGAACGGGCCGCACCGATTAAACTTGGTATTATCGTCGCTAAGCTTCCAGCCTCAATACGGGCCGCTTGGTTAAAGGTCAGCTTGATATTCCCATCCGTGCGCTCAAATTCATAAGGGTGTTTATCCGTCCAATCAAAGACAATGCGCAGCTTGTCGGGGTGACGCCCAGTGCGAATTTTAACGTCTGGCAACCCTTCGGTACTGATTGTTTGTGGCGAGGCCGTTATAGGCTCTTGTTTAGGCTCTGGTTCGGGTTGAACCGCTTCGACTTGAACATTTTGAGCATCTTGGGCGACTGGAACAACAGGGACAACCGGGGCAACGGGGGCCTCGATCGGTGTTTTGTTGGTTAATTCAACAATGATTGATGTACCGCTGGGGTAATGGGCCAGATAAAAATCGCCCGTTAAATCCAGTATCAAAGCCCGCCCACTATCACCTTGTGAAACATTTGAAATAAACCGCCCTAGAGTACGCTGGATTGAAGAAACATCCCCTTCAATGGCTGAACTGAATGAAACCTGCAAAGATTGTCCATCCATCACGGCCTTATAACTAACCGGATTACTCCAGTTAAAAACAATCCGTCCGGTATTTTCCTGAGCCGACGTGCGTATGGTGACCGTTTGCGCCATTGCACTGGAGCCAAGAGCAACAAACACCACAATCGCCAAAATAAAGACAGCAGTAGCCCCAATCCATGCGCGAGCCAAACGCCCAAATACAGCGTTTAATTCGGTACATAAATCAGCTAACAAAACGTTGGTATATCTAACTTCGTTCACTGTTTGCTCGCCGCTGGAAAAACAACAATATCGACCCTATCTGTCATTAAACGTGTGCTGTCATCGGTGGTTGTTACGCCACTAATATCAGTATCGTCATTATAACGTGAATTACCGAAACCATAGGCTGTAATATCTTGATCAACGCCAGAACCCCGCAAATAGTTACTCACCGCCGCCGCCCGTGCAATAGAAAGTTCCCAGTTAGAGGCGTACCCCCCCTCTGTGCTCTGGGTTGCGTTAGAATATCCATTAATACCGATTCGATTATCCACGTTGCGCAAGATACTACTTAAGGCAAATAAAGCATCACGAGCCGCGGGTATAATGCTTGCACCTTGGGGACCAAACATAACATTTCCTGGCATGGCGATAATTAAGCGGTCATCCAAACGTTCTACTCGGCTATTTGATAAAAGCTCGACCTTTGAGGTCAACTCTTCAATAACAGATGTCAGATAATCAAGATTTGAAGCGTCTCTTTCTGCAATAGTTCCTACGTTAAATCTAGACGAATTCATCACTGGTTTGCTTTCTTTAACAACAGGATGAAGAGAGCGCGACAGAGTATCCGTTAAATATTCCCAATTTTCAGTTTTGACATTCGACATTGAAAAAAGCAGCACAAAAAACGTCAGCAACAATGAGATTAAATCTGTAAAAGTAATCAGCCAAGCTCTGCTAAGTGTTTTTTTCTGTTGATCATTTTGTATCGTCTTTTGCACCAGATGGGGTGGACGATAATCATTTCTATATTCTAGGTTCATTGATCAACATCCACCGAATAGATGGAAAATTGAATAATGACGTCCGAGGCGGAACCGGGCTTGATCCCACCCGATAGACTTGCAG
Organism: uncultured Rhodospirillales bacterium; assembly: GCA_965603075.1. Classification (GTDB taxonomy): domain Bacteria; phylum Pseudomonadota; class Alphaproteobacteria; order Rhodospirillales; family Casp-alpha2; genus JABJOR01. The sequence goes on from CBFDBO010000009.1 coordinate 106,773, forward strand.
GATCAGCCCCCCGTTCAATCACTACTCGTAAAAAAGCCCCAACACGTTCCAATGATAGGTTTTCTGTGATGGTGAAATTGGTGCCGTCTTCAATCGGACTGCCCATGATCACGACCATTTCAAATTTCATGCCTTCGGGGACCGCTGATAAAGAGGCAACAATACGATCTATTAGATCCTGTCTTGTTGAACGGAGCGCAACTTTATCGTCGGCAAAAAGCTCCTCGCTTTGAATACTGACCGTCATAATACGCCCAGGCTGCACAATCTGTACCTTGTCCACTTTTATCGTCGTCGTGAATACCCCTGCCATGGTCGAGAGAAAGGCTTCTGGACCAAGAGCCACTCCGGCCTTAGAAACAAATTTAACGGGTTCTGTAACAGGATCAGTAATATTGGCAAATGTTGAGGATATGCTTTCCATAACATCTTTTGATTTATTATCTTCAATAGTTGAAATACTGACAAGCAAGATAAAAAAACACAAGATGATTAGGAACAAACCAAGAAATAGAATAGTTGCTCTATTCTCTTCAGGTTCGACATTCAGCAAATTTTTGTATTGATCCATATGGGACCAGCCTCATTAAGTAGCCACATAAGAAGTAAGCGTAGAATTCGGTAGTATACTACCGCAAATTACTTAATCAAAGCTTGCAAGCAAGGCATCGATCTCAGCTTGGCTAGAAGCCTTATTCGCATGTTGGGGCCCAGCAAGAAGATCTTCATCGGTAAGCACAATTTCTTTTTCGACCGTATCAGCTTCAAGAAGTGATTGGGCTTCTTTAATTTGAGCAATTTCACCGCCAAAGGCATCGATAAGTTTCTCGATTCGGTCTTCGATTACTTTAAGGGTGCTAACAACCTTGGTGATTCTCTGCCCTGTAATATCCTGAAAACCACAGGCTTCAAAAATATTCGTCGTGGCATTCATTATGATTTCCCCGGTTTCTTTGGGGACATTCGGAATTTCAGCTTCAATGGCTTCTGCGCAATCCATAATACTATTGGTTGCAACGGCTGTTGTATCAACAATAGCGTCCAATTCATCTGTTGCTGTAGGGATGAATTGTTCGTTCACCTCATCAGGGCGCAGAGAGGCAATTTCGTGTTTGGCTGTTTCAATGAAATGACCGAGAGATTCTAGTTCCAGATAAAGGGACATATCAACGGGCGTTAGCTCGCCTTTAAGCGAGCCTAAGACGGCTTCAACAGCCTCTTTGATATCCGCCACAGCTACCTGCCCATTGTCATCGGACATTAGGGTGTTCAAACGTTCGTTTAGGTCAATATTGTCAGTTGATTTGTCTGACATTTTACATCAAACCTTAAAAAGCACCGAGCACACTGGTCATTTTACCTTTTAGTGTTTCAGCGTTAAATGGTTTCACGATGTAATTGGAGACACCGGCCTCTTTAGCGGCAATCACATTCTCTGATTTACTCTCAGCCGTGATCATAATAAATGGGATGTGTTTAAGCTTATCATCGCTTCTAACTTCACGCAGCAGTTGGATACCTGTCATAGGTTCCATATTCCAATCCGAAATGATAAGGCCAAAGTTATTATCGCGCAGCAGTTGTAATGCCATGGTCCCATCAGTAGCTTCTTCAATATTCGAAAAATTAAGTTGTCGTAAAAGATTACGTAAAATACGTAACATTGTTTTATAATCGTCTACGATCAAGACTTTCATTTTTAAGTCAACGGCCATTACTTTCTCCGATCTCATTGTTTCGCAAATGATATCCAATTTATTAGTTATGTCACTCACTTTACTCAAAAAAGTAACATTTATTTTATAATTATTATTAATAAAGCTAATAAATGGTATTTTGCCTAATTTTTAACCACCACTCTTAGTGTCTGCTTCGGGTAAATCACGCAAATTTACAAGCTCAACCGTAATATCTCGAGCAATTGCGGGCTGAAGTTTCGCCATGATATCAGAAAGCTTTCGTTCTTTCATCCGTTCAGCAACCATCAACAATGTTTCCATATCAAGATCTTGAAAAATTAAAGCGGCATCCTTTGGCTTCATACTTTCGTAAATCTTGACGAGGCTTTGCATCTTATTTTCTTTTTGCTCATCGTATCTGACGATCAGATCATCAATGGTTATTTGAAAGTTCCTGAGCTGAATAATCTTACTGTTAATTCGTTCTTCGGCTGCTGCGAGTAAGGAACTGCGCTGTTCCAGCTCTTTTTCACGTACTTCTAATTCCTCACGACGAATTGCAAGTCGTTGTAGCAGCTCGATTTCTGCTTGTGTGAGTAACGTCGGATCATGCTTTAACAATCGTTCCGCAGCTATTTCAGCGGTATCTTCGCCAAGCGATAATCCGTCAGCACTCATACCACTTGATGCTAAATCTATTGGATCTTCAGTCGGTGTCAGAATGGATTCACTCGATTGTGCAACCGCCGAGGCAACATCAATGTATCCAGAGGACATCCCTTCAACCCCATCCCAGATATTGGATACCTTAACGCTTAGCAATAATGCTGTCGCGAAGATCATGATAGGTAGGAATCTTATTTTCGATAACATAATAAATACCAGTTAATTTCAATAATATGCACTATAGGGTATTAATTCGCGGAGCGAATTGCCTTGAGCAAATCTCGTTCAGCATCAGTCGGTGAATATTCCTGATCTTTACTCGGTTGTTCTCCAACGAGAACTCTTGGTGCAGGTGCAGGTGCAGGTTCAGTTGCGGGTGCAAGATCAGATTGCCCCGTTGGTATCGTGTTAGGGTCGGCCACATTTGTGTCTTCGCTTAAACGATCATTTAAACGCTCATTCAAACGATCATTCACTTGGGCTTCATCTTTTGTTTCATAGAATGTTGGTGTTTTAGAAGGCTCAGCTAGGGTTGGCTCAGATGGCTCAGAATCTGGGTTAAGAAACTCGCGGGATAATCGGATGGTTTCTTCCAAGCGATCAGCGGCTTTCTCCCCCCGTTCCACCAAAAAGGCCAAATCATCGTGTAGGCCGTGAGCGGATTCTATTTGACGCTGAAGAACTTCAGCCGTGGCATGCAATTGCCCAAGACTTTCATTAGCCCTTTCCGTCGAGACCATAAAAGTATTTGCAAGCTTCTCTAATTCTCCACGATCACGACGTAAAAGACCCAAACGTTTATTAAGCGTCATGGCATAACCTATGGTCACAACCAATAACACAGCAACGACACCATCAACTATCAAAGAATAAGGCATTTTCGAATTCTCACTTAACTTAAACGAATATCTATCAAATTATAGAGTATCAACCACCGGGATGAGGCGGTTTATAATAGCTTTCTTCAACTTTAATCGCGATATCCTCACCTTTTCGTCCCATTCGGCCCGTTCCCATTGGAACATCGCCGCATTTTAACTGAATGATTGAATCGGGGCTTGTATTCAGCATAAAGCGGGACCCAACGGACATATTAAAAACATCACCCAATCGCATGATTTGCTCATCAGCAATAGCGTCTAGATCTATTTCAGTCATAAACAATTCTTCAGCCAAGTGGGTCTCCCAAATGGAATCACGACCAAATTTTTCACCCATGAACATCTGCAATAAGAGCTCACGAACAGGTTCTAGTGTAGCATATGGTAGCAATAGTTCCAATCGTCCACCACGATCTTCCATATCGATACGTAATCTAGCAACAATGGCTGCATTTGAAGGTCTTGAAATTGTTGCAAATCGAGGGTTGGTTTCCAATCGGTCAAAACGCATGGCAACAGGACTTAGCGGCTCGAACGCCGCCGATAAATCTTGCAACATGACGTGAACCATTCGTTCAACAAGCGAGCGTTCAATGGTTGTATAGGGACGACCTTCAATACGCATGGCCGCCGTCCCGCGACGCCCCCCCAATAACACGTCAACTATGGAATAAATCAGTGAAGAATCAACAGTGATGAGACCATAATTATCCCATTCCTCAGCTTTAAATACGCTCAACATTGCTGGCAACGGAATTGAATTTAGGTAATCACCAAACCGGATAGAAGCAATATTATCCAGCGAGACCTCAACGTTATCGGAGGTAAAATTACGCAAGGATGTGGACATCAATCGAACCAGTCGATCAAACACCACTTCGAGCATGGGTAAACGTTCATAAGAAACAAGCGCGCTCGATAAAATGGCCTGAATGCCAGATCGACCACCACTTTCCTGTTCGTCATCGAAACCAAGCAGACTATCGATTTCATCTTGATTAAGAACACGGGTGGTTTCAGCACCGCCGCCTTCATCATCATCGCCATCGCCGTCGCCGTCAGCTGTCATGGCTTCCCATTCAGCAGCGAGGTCGTCTTGGTCCTGATCATCGCCATCGCCATCGTCGGTAGCCATTGCGGCTTCCCACTCGGCGGCTAGGGCTTCTTGATCTTCATCATCAGCTGGTGACATTGGTTCTATTTTTCCTCATTCAGGTTTTGCGCGTCCTCTATTGGATTAGCATTTCTCTGAATAAAACATCCTTAACTAAAATTGGGTCAACTGCTGAACTAACACGGAGCAATAATTCTTCGCGTAATCGATACATCCCAGCAGCACCTTTTATATCTTCAATTCTTAATTCTCTTAAATAGACCTGAAAGTTATCGATAATCCGGGGCATCATATGCTCGATTTGCGCGATATCCCCATTAGAATTTATTTCCAGGCTGATTTTCACTTTTAAAAATTGGCTTCTACTTCCTGTTGAATTCAAATTTACCAGCAATTCAGGTAAATCAAAATATACCCCCCCTACGGAAGTTTGTTCACCTATAGTTTCTTCAGGTTCACGTCCGCCAAGAATGGCATCAAGTAACCCTGTAAAATAGGCTCCGGCGAGGCCGCCAATAATAAGCAGGAATGCCAAAGCAACAATGATGATAAGCTTCTTCTTACCACCGGAGTCACCATCATCGTCATCAGACGAATCACCGCCGACCTCATCATTTTCGTCTAGATCGTCATCTTCTGCCATATTCTGATTCAGGCCTCCAGCGGGACGAAGCCGTAAATGGCCTCTTATACAACGTAAGGGATGATGGTTAACAAGTTATTGACAACTTATCTATCACTCACTTTTAGATAGAATCCAATAGTACCAAAAAGCCAGCCTACGGGGCAACCGCTGACATAATAAATGCAAAACTGTTTTCTTAATCCAATCTCCCCTATTTAACGGCAGAAGTTGCCGGGTAAAGACTACCCAAATACATATTTCGTCTTCTGAATTCTTCAATTTTACCACCATAACCAATTGAAATTAAACACTTAAAAAGTTGGCACGTATCCTGCTTAGTAGTGTTCGGGTATTAGACGTTACGATGTAAAGGTATGGAAATATGGAAAACTCACTCTTTGTAGCATTATCGCGGCAAGTCACACTGAAACGACAAATGGATGTTGTGGCCAATAATGTTGCCAATATGAACACCACCGGTTTTAAAGGTGAAAAGATGATGTTTGTAGAACATCTTGTTCGTTCTAAAGGCACAGACAACATTCTTGGAGAAAAACTGAACTATGTTCGTGACATCGCCACCGTCCGTGACACAACGAAGGGGCACCTAAAACAAACAAACAATCCCCTTGATATTGCTTTATCAGGCGAAGGTTACTTCACCGTAGAAACCCAAGGTGGTGCTGATGAAACAACCAACGGGGAAAAGTATACCCGGAACGGTCGTTTCCAGCTCGATGCAACCGGGCAATTGGTGACCCAGGCGGGAAACCCAGTCCTCTCCACCACCGGACAGCCATTCTTCTTTGGTCCCACTGACACCGATATATCGATATCCGGTGATGGTACCGTAGGCTCAGAAAACGGTCCTCTTGGTCGTCTAAAAATCGTTAAATTTGACAATGAAATGGCCCTAGAACAAACGGGCGGCGCGCTTTTCAAAACAACAGATAATAATCCACCTCAGGATGTTGAATTTCCAAACGTGGTTCAAGGAGCGCTTGAAAGCTCTAACGTGCAACCGATCATCGAGATGACCAGAATGATCGAAGTGCACCGCGAATACGACAAAGTGAAAAGTTTTATTGAACGCGAAGATGAGCGTCAGAAAACCATGATACGCGAGCTGGGCAAAGCTTGATCACAGGCCTGACACCAAAAGCGTTAATTACAATTTTAATTCCGAAAGGATAATACCATGAGATCATTAAGTATTGCAGCAACCGGCATGATGGCCCAGCAACGTAATGTGGAAGTTGTATCAAACAACTTGGCTAACATGAACACCACGTCCTATATGCGCCGACGTACTGAATTTCACGATCTATTATATCAAAACTTACGACGGGTAGGTTCTGCATCGTCAGACGCTGGAACAATTGTGCCCTCTGGTGTGCAAATTGGTCTGGGTGTAAAGCTTGCCGCTGTTTACCGTATTCATGAACAAGGCAATCTTACGTCTACCGATAACACCTTTGACCTGGCGGTTCAGGGTGAAGGTTTTTTTCAAATTGATCTTCCGACAGGAAATACAGGTTACACCCGTGATGGTACTTTCCAGCTAAACGCAAGTGGTGAATTGGTTACCCATGATGGTTATACCGTACAACCCGGCATTTCCATTCCCAGCGACGCCATTGATGTAACCATAAACAGCAGCGGCCAGGTTTTGGCTAAAATTCAAGGGCAAGTCGCCCTTGCCAACGTAGGCCAAATTCAGCTGGCAACTTTCGCCAATCCAGCTGGTTTGCAAGCCGAAGGTGGAAACTTGTTTTCCGAAACACCCGCCTCTGGTACCGCAACCACCGGCACACCCGGAGCAGGCGGGATCGGCTCATTGCTACAGGGCTTTTTGGAAACATCAAATGTGAACTCAGTTGAAGAGATTTCAAATTTGATTTCCGCCCAGCGGGCTTATGAAATGAATTCAAAGGTCATTCAGACCTCTGATGAAATGATGGGCGCTGTCGCTAATCTGCGATAAGGAAACATGAAGATGAAAACGCTCACACTGATTTTAACCTTAACGGCTGGCATCTTTTTATGGATAAGCGCACCTGCGCATGCCACATCGGAACTCGATTTTCCTTTGGCAAGCAACAAAGACACTAGCCAAAGTTTGCCGACGGGTCCGGTTATGCTTATTCCCGTGATTCATCTTATTAACGATATTATTGTCTTGGGGGATATATTCACCAATATTGGTGACATGGCAGAAAAAGCCGTGGCCTATTCCCCCCAACCGGGGCGTAAAACCATTTATGATGCCCGGTGGTTAAAACGAGTTGCACGGTACTATAATCTTAAATGGAGTCCGACAGGCCCCCGTGACCGTATCGTCATTTTCCGTGAAAGCATTACAGTTAAATATAAAGATATTGTTGAAGCGGTTATGGTTGCCTTGGGTGATGAGAATATTGCGCCCGATATGTTGGCTGAACTATCAAATCGGAATTTAACCTTCCATCTTCCTGCGGATATATTTCCCGAAATAGGCGTAGAAGAACTCAACTACGATGATCGCACACAACGCTTCAGTGCCATCATTGTAGCTCCCGTTAATCATCCTAACTCTCAGCGCCACCGAGTAACGGGAAAACTGTTCAAAATGATCGAGGTCCCCGTTCTGAGCCAGAACATACGTCCCGGTGATTTCATTTCCGAAAGTGATATTCAATGGCAAATGATCCGCTCTGAAAAGGTACCACGCGATGCCATTGTTTTGTTAGATAAATTGGTTGGTATGTCTACAAAACGCGGTATCCGTGCGGGTGTCCCCATTAAAAGCACAGAGATTCAAGCGCCCGTTATGGTCAAGAAAAAGAGCCTCTTAACGGTAACCTTGCAGTCAGAATTCATGACGTTGAGCATTCAAGCAAAGGCCTTAGAAAACGGTGCAATGGGTGATGTGATTAGAATTACCAATCTCAGTAGCAAACAAATTCTTGAAGCTGAAGTGACCGGACCGGGTAAAGCCATCGTTCATATTGCTGAACAAATCGCTATGAATTGAGATCACATGAACTGAGATTATTTGACTTAACTTAGATGTGCGTAAAAAAGAGAAATCAAATGAAACATAAATTATTTAACAAACAACGATTTATTCAAACAGCGATTATTGCCACGCTTATGAGTACCCTATCGGGATGCCAAGTGTACAATAAACTGGCTGACGTTGGCTCTGACGGGCCAGCCTTGAGCACAATCAGCAACCCTATTGCGGCACCGAACTATCAACCGGTTACCATGCCCATGCCAACACCTTTAATGGTTGAGGATAATCCCAATTCATTATGGCGAGCGGGCGCGAAAGCCTTTTTCAAAGATCATCGGGCCAAAGAAGTTGGCGATATTTTAACGGTAAAACTTGAGCTGGACGATAGTGCCACCTTATCAAATGGCACCACGAGGGATCGCGACGATTCTGAAAAAAGCGAAGTTTTACAACTGCTTGGCTGGGAGAACCATCTTGCAGAATTACCCTTTGTTCGCTCCGATGGCGATGGCACTGGTGATATTGTTGACTTTGGGGCCAGCCATTCTACATCGGGTGTAGGTGATATAGCCCGAAGTGAAGCCGTTAACTTAGAACTGGCCGCTGTGGTCACCCAAATCCTACCCAATGGCAATCTTGTCGTCATGGGTCGTCAAGAGGTCAAAGTAAACAGCGAGCTGCGTGAACTCATGGTAACCGGTATTGTTCGAACCAGTGATATCGATACCGATAATACCATCGATCATACTAAAATTGCAGAAATGCGCGTGGCCTACGGCGGTGAAGGCGCTCTGAGCAATCTTCAACAACCACGTTGGGGAATGCAGGTTTGGGATATTTTATTCCCCTTCTGATACCCATATTTACGACCCACATTTAAGACCTAAAGTACCTTACGAAACGATATTACTACCTGATACTATACCCTACGATCTCTACCCTAAGACCCAAAAAAAGGCTGGTGTTCCATACACCAGCCTTTTTTAATCTATCAATTTCAAGCGGAATTAATCGTCGCGATGGGTGCGTTCCATGCGTTCATGACGTTCCTGTGCTTCGATACTTAATGTGGCAATAGGACGGGCCTGCAATCTAGAAATTCCGATGGGCTCTTGGGTTTCTTCACAGTATCCATAAGATCTATCAGATACGCGATTTAAAGCTGAATCAATTTTACTGATTAATTTTCTAGCGCGGTCGCGCGTGCGCAATTCCAAAGAGCGATCCGTCTCGATAGAAGCACGGTCCGCAATATCCGGTTCCAAAATGCCGCCTTCTTGAAGGCTATGCAGAGTTTCATTGGATTCTTCAACAAGCTCGTTCCTCCAAGAAAGTAGGCTTTGTCGGAAAAATTCAAGCATACGATCGTTCATAAATTCTTCGTCGGCTGACGGTATATAATCTGGTGATAACGTAACGTTCATTTGAGCACGCTCTCCCGTATATTAAGTAAGTTTACTTAAATTTTACTATTGAATTTTGCGGAATATATTGATGGAGCATGTAATTCGCAAGTCAGAAATAGGCTTACGAGCAGAAAAATTTCAAATCAAACAATGCAAATCAACCATTTATTGCATAACTTATTGAAATTAATAGCTTTTATAAATTACGTGTTAATTTCGCGATTTCTACTTCTGATCGCAGTTCAATCTCATTTATGATGTCTAATAGTTTAGGATCATCGACGCCCTGTCTTTTCTGACGCATTTGTTGAGCTAGATCGGCTAATTTATCTTTGGAAACGACTCCCAGAAGCAGTCCTAACCTAATGTCTTCAAGGCGATCTAGCAGGTCATCGCCATACTCTAACATCAACCCCCGAGAGCGCCCATCCGTAGAATCAGATACTTCCTGGACAGAAAGAATGGCCCCAACAGGGCTAACGCCACTAACGCTTTGAGCTGCGGAAGCAGACTCAACGCCGGCTGTGTCTCGCAAGGCATCAGAAAAAGCAGCCCCACCGGCAGGGGAACTCTTCGTCTTACGAGCAGAAGAAGAGCCACTTACAGAAGACGTTTTATTTACTTTCATGTCTGCCATATCAGGCACCCATCACGATCATTTTACTTAAGACTAAAGTACGACGGTATCAGGTGTCGCACGTATTGTAGAGTAATAGCTTTGTAAGAAAATACTATACCAAAACATCACTGAATAATTAATAAATATTTACCTCAAAAAATTTCTTCCCGTCTTATTGTTAAATGAAGACTATCGGCAAAATATGCTTACCTAAATGACCATTGTTGCCTGCCTCACATTTATCGGCACAGCGCCCTTCACTTTATACAATAAAATCAATCACTTAACCCGCTTAAAAACTGGCCCCTAATTTGCATTAAGAAGGAGTGGCGCATTACGCGTGCAATCCGCAATTGCGGGTAAACCAGAATTTCAGGAGCAACCCCAATGTCAATCATTGGCGCACTTTCAATTAGCACACAGGGAATGAAAAGCCAGGCGACAGCTCTTGGTGTTATTGGCACCAATGTGGCAAATGTGCAATCCGGCGGGTACAAGCGAGCCGATCCGTTTTTTCAAACGTTGACAGGCAAAAGAACCTTCGAACAATCGGATATAAATGCCAACAGACCCATTATTACCAATCGCATTGATCTGCAAGGGACCATCAGTGGAACCAGTAACGCTATGGATACAGCTATTTCCGGTGATGGCTTTTTTATAACCCGGACCACATTCGATAACTCGGGGGAAACCTTTTATACCCGGGATGGTAGCTTCGAACAATTCGCCCTTAATGACATATCCGTCACCGACCCTGTTACGGGTAGTTCGTATCTTACAAAAGATTCGTACCTTGTTGATAAAAACGGCAATTTCCTGCTTGGTTATGCGGCAAGGGCAGATGGAACATTCCCGACCAGCGGCAGACCAGCTCCCATGCGGGTTGACCAAAATGCGTTTTCTAACACAGGACGCGCAACAACAGTCGTCGATCTTGCCTATGCCCTCAATTCAAATGCTACAGCAATTACAGGCACGCATCTGAACGCTGTATCTACGTTTGAAAGTTCAGGCGTAAGACCCGCCGGAATGGAAGTCTTTCCAATTGATATAGTCGATTCTGCAGGAATTATGCAAAGCGCGCGGATAAATTTAACCAAAGCCTCAGCCAGCCAATGGGATATGTCCCTCACCTATCAAGATGTGCCCGTTGCCCAAGTTGATACCCTATCAATCGCCGGCACGGTTGAAGCAGGCGATACGTATAGCGCTACCATAAATGGCGCCACCGCAACGTACGAGGCAATAACAGGTGATACGATAGCATCTGTAACAACTTTTTTAACCAACAAGATAAACCTAACCGATGCCATATCCCAAGATGTGCTGGCAACGGTTGGCGCTGGGGGCACCATAACCCTAACGGCAAAATCACCCGGATCAACATTCTCCGCGTCAGCTTCCAGCCTTGATGGTGGTGGCACACCCGATAATACGGCTACCAGCGTAAACACCACCCCAAACTTTACCGGGATGACCACGCTCGCTCCGACAACGGCCATTAACTTTAATGGCAGTGGCGAAGTTGTGACACCGACGGCCCCAATCTCATTCAGCTTCACTTATCCTGCTTCAACGGCGGGCGGCGCATCAACCACAGCGGCGTTCACCATGGATATTTCTGATTTCAGCCAATTTAATACGCCCTCACGCCGCGAGCGATATTCGCAAAACGGTATCGAGTCTGCGCCAATTTCGAGTATTGGTTTTGATAATGTCGGTCACGTGATCGGCTATTTCTCAACGGGCAATAGCGTTCCGCTTTATCAAGTTCCTTTGGCAAATTTTGCCAATCCGAATGGGTTGGAAACACACAATGGCATGACATTCAAAGAAACCGAATTTTCAGGTAAGCCCGACATTGAAACCGTCGGGGCCAGTGGCAGAGCATCGTTTATATCTCACGCTGTGGAAGTTTCAAACGTATCACTTGTCGATGAATTTACCGCCATGATCAAAACCCAGCGCGCCTATAGCTCTTCTGCAAAGGCGTTTCAAACTGTCGATGAAATGTTGGCAACCGCCAGCCAAATGAAACGTTGATATTGGTTTTTTCTCTAACGGCAAGATTTACCGGGTCCATAGAATAGTTTTCCCCTCTTTACCACTAAGGCAATCCACAACCATATTTTATCATTTAATATCAACGCATTACCGAAATTAATTTCTGGCATGAATTTCGCATTAATTAAAGAAGAAACCAACAAATTGCGACACAACGTTAAGCAGGATAAAGACCAATGACGACAGCACAGCAATTCATCCCAACAAATTTACGGCGCACCCTATCAGTGTTGATCGCCGGTTGTATTGTTCTGAGTTTGGTTGCTACAACGTTTGTCTCTTCCGCAATTGCTGCTTCCAGAATTAAAGACATCGTTGAAATCGAAGGCGTTCGCGACAACATGTTGATCGGTTATGGTCTGGTTGTCGGTCTAAATGGTACAGGTGACAGCATCACCGACGGCCATTTCACAAAAGAAAGCCTTCAATCCATGCTCAACCGCATGGGCATCAAAACAACTGATTCTGCCGTTAGCTCTGATAACGTAGCAGCCGTCATGGTAACGGCCAGCCTACCCCCCTTTGCCCGTCAAGGTAGCCGCATAGACGTTACCATCAGTTCGTTGGGTGATTCAGATAGTTTACTGGGTGGAACATTATTGGTTACCCCGCTGCTGGGTGCTGATGGTGAAGTATACGCCGTTAGTCAGGGCCAATTGGCCGTTGGTGGGTTTACAGCCACTGGTGATGCGGAATCAATTACCAAAGGCGTACCGACAAGTGCCCGCATAGCAAATGGTGGCATCATCGAACGTGAGCTTATATTCGATATGTCGACCATGCATAATTTTAATCTAACACTCCGAAATCCTGATTTCACAACGGGCCGCCGGATCGCTCAAGCCATCAATGCGTTCTTGGGCACAAACGCTGCAACGGCCATTGATTTAAGCACGATTTCCATTCAAGTACCCCAAGGTTACGCAAATGGAACCGTTGGTTTACTGACGGATATTGAACAGCTTCGTGTTGAACCCGATCAGACGGCTAAGGTCGTTATCGATGAACAATCCGGTATCATTGTTATGGGTGACAACGCCAGAATCAACACCATCGCCATCGCCCAAGGCAGCCTGACAATCCGTATTACAGAAGCCCAACAGGTTGTTCAACCCAGCCCCTTTGCTGAGGTTGGCACCACGGAAACGGTTGATCGCACCGATGTTAATATCGATGAAGGATCTGATGCGCGCTTAACCGTTGTAAACGGCGGGGTCACCTTACAAGAACTTGTAAATGGACTAAACGCTTTGGGCATCGGCCCCCGGGACATGATCACAATTCTACAAGCCATCAAAGCTGCAGGCGCTTTGCAAGCCGATATCGAGGTGATGTAATGGACGCTATTAGTACAAATCAAGCCATGATCGCTTACCAGAGTGCCAAGCCTACGCCAACGGCCCGTGCAATGCCTGCGGATGCAAGCATGCAAGCCATGAAAAAAGTCGCCGAAGATTTCGAAGCCTTTTTCTTGAGCCAGGCACTTCAGCCCATGTTCGCAAACGTTGAAGCCGCCGAACCGTTTGGTGGTGGACCCGGTGATGACATCTGGAAATCAATGCAAGTCGATGAATACGGCAAAGCCATCGCCAAATCCGGCGGCATCGGCATCGCCGATTCAATCTTAAAACAAATGTTACAGGCTCAAGAATCTCGTTCTCTTGAAGCAGTCCAGCAGGGAGACATGTGATCATGGAAATGAATGAAAAAGTAGAAACTCTGATGACCGTAATCGATCGGTTATACACGTTGATAGAAGACGAGAACGCAAACATAAGCTCCCGTAAGTTTAAATCCATTGGCGACACCATTGAAGAAAAAGACAAACTGTGTCGGGCTTTTGAATTGCTGGTACGCGGTCTGTCAAAAGACAAACACAACATGCATGAAACAGGGCCCGAAGCCCGTGAAACATTGTTGATGTACGGCGAAAAATTGGATGGCGTTGTCAACGCCAACGCCAACGCCCTCAAAACAGCCATTCAAGCAAATGAACGATTGATGAAAGCGGTGCGAAGCGCAGCCATTGAATGCACACCAAAAGCCGGAAGTTACAGCAACAGCGGTCATTTATTGGCGGGGACAAAATTAAACGAAAAAGCCCCCTCACCCGTAACAGTTAATCAGGTTCTTTAAACGGATTAAAAATCGGAATTAAAGCATGTCTCTTACAGTCGCCCTCCGTTCTGCTCAAAGTGCTATACTTGGCAACCAAGCCGCCATTGGCGCAACGGCAAAGAATATCGCGAACGTTAATACCGAAGGGTATTCGCGCAAGCTGGTTAATTTCGAGAACCGTGTTCTTGCGGGCGCGGGCGCGGGTGTTGACCTTAGCAAATTTACCCGGGCGGTTGACGAAAGTTTATTAAAAGATTTAAGACGCGAATTAGCAGAAACAAACCTCCTGTCATCACAAGACACCTATTTCCGACGTCTCCAGGATTTATTTGGTGCACCAGAAGACAATAATTCAATCAGTCACGTTATGAATGAATTTACGCAAGCAGCTGAGTCATTAAGCCTGTCACCAAATCAAGCGCTAAACCAGAATGAATTTATCCGTCAGGCAAGTGAAGTTGCGCTTAAGTTAAGAAAGATGACGCAGGAGATTCAAGAGCTTCGAGGTCAAGCCGATTGGGAAATACAACAAGCTGTTGCCGAAGTAAATTCGCTGGCCGCAGAAATCGCGGATGCTAATAATAAAATTATTCGTGCAGAGGCCGTGAATGGAGACACCACAGAATTAAAAGATAAACGGGATTTAGCCTTAAATAAGTTGTCAGAACTTGTTGATATTCAAACCTTCCCGCGCAGTTCTGGTGACATCGTTGTCTTCACCTCCGATGGGTTCACTCTTGTGGATGCAACAGCAAACTCGATCACCCACTCGGCAGCAGGTGTCATTAGTACGACAACCACGTACGCATCGGGTGATTTGACAGGAATTTACGCAGGGGCGGTTAACGATAGCAATGATTTCACCAATCGTATGTCGGGTGGGCAATTGGCAGGATTGGTTAAACAACGTGATGAGACATTACCGAACTTGCAATTCCAGCTTGATGAATTGGCAACCGAATTAACCGAAGCCATTAATGAATTACACAATCGCGGCACCGCCTTTCCTGGACTTCAAAGCATGACGGGAACGCGTAGCTTTATTGATTCAGCCAATCAAACAATTCAGATTGATCCAACGAATGGTACAGCCGATGTCACCATTAGTTTGTTCAATACCTCCGGCGAGCAACAGGCAACAACAACCTTAAACACCATCATGACATCCGGTATTTATGGTACGGGTCCCCAAACTGATCATGGTAAATGGAGCGTCGATGAAGTTGCCCAGACCATTCAAGATTGGTACCAGAAAAATGGAGCTACATCCGCGTCCGTCGAAGTCAGTGCCAATGGTAAATTGGTTGTCGATTTAAACAAAGGTGATCTTTTCACATCATTCCGGGATGAAATTGCAACAGCAGAAGGCAGCGATCAAAGCGATATCGAAATCAGCTTTGATGCCAATGGTGATGGCAACTCTGATGAAACGGCCAGTGGTTTTTCTAACTTTTTTGGTTTGAATGATCTATATGTAGATAGCCGTGGCGGCTCTCTCTATGAAAGCGCCCAGCTTCCCGATAGGTTCACATTCTCTACCCCTTCTGCAACGCTTTCATTTTACGACACAACTAACGGTGTCGGTTCCGGCAAAGAGTTTGGTACCTTCACGGTTTATAATGGTACCAGCTTAAATGAATTTGTAGAAGAATTTAACCTTGCCTCAATCGGTGCTACGGCCTCTCTTATTCCGGATGGTTCTGGGTCACGTTTGCGCATACTAAATGATTCCGGCAAAGAGATGGTCATTACCCAAGGGGCTGGTGAAACCATGCTTCAAGATATGAGCATCGAGCGTTCCCATTCCATATCGGCGGTATCATTAAAAGTACGCGATGACATTCTTAAAACGCCTGCATTAGCGACAACTGGAATTGCTCAATACAATACGGGTTCAAACGAATATCAAATAACCCCCGGTGATAATTCAATCATCAATTCAATAGCAGAACGCCTGAACACCAAAAATACATTTGATCAAGCTGGTGGTCTATCGGTCAGCACAAAAACATTTACAGAATACGCCACAAGTATTCTTTCTAATAATGCGAACCTTGCATCGATTAATGAATCACGTCTCCAAACCCAAGAGCATCTTTCAAACACATTGGATCTGGAAGCAAAAAGCATCAGCGGTGTCAGCCTTGATGAAGAAATGTCCAATCTAATTTTATATCAACAAGCATTCTCGGCCTCTGCACGAATTATTTCGATCATTCAGCAGATGTTCCAAGCCCTCGAAGATGCGGTGTAGGGAGGAGATAAAAGATGTCATCACGTATATCAAACGCTTCAGCCACATCGAACATGATCGCTATCATGATGCAGGCGCAAGCACGCCTCCATGCCACCAATAATCAAGTTGTATCTGGCAAAGCATCAGGTGACTATCAGGGAATTTCGAACTTATCTCAGCGACTGGTAAGCCTAGAAACAAGTTTTGATTTAAACCAACGTTATGCTGATAACAATGATTTGGCAAATTTGCGTCTTAGTATGCAAGATCAAAGTGTTGCGGGTATTGATCAGGTGATGCGCGACATGCGCACCCAAGTGATGGATTTCGTAGATTTTGATCAAGTTTCGGTAGAAGAATTTCAAAAAGTGGCCTTCGGCAGTCTTAAAAGTTTACAAGCATACCTGAATACTGAAGTTAATGGAGAATTCCTGTTTGCAGGATCTAAAACTGATACAAAACCAGTGGACCTAGATTTAACGAACTTAGCTACATTCAGAGAAAAATTTGATGGGGTCTACAATACCTATCCAAAAACCCGCGATGCGCATTTGGCTACGATTTCATTATCCAAAGATAAAAATCATGACGACTCCACTAACATCACATCAACCAATTGGCTGACATTCAGACAAGATGATGATGGTATTGATACCACTTCTGGCACCAGCTCAATTGAAGCCACATCCGCGCTCTTTTTAGATTATAAAGCTGGCGGTCGGATTTCCATTGCCGATACGGGTAGCAATGACGGCGATTACACCATCAAAAGTGTGTCGCAAGACGGTAAAAAAATATTTGTCCAATCAGAAATGCTAACGGACGAAGTTATCGGTGGGTCATTATCAACACAAACCGCCATTACCACAGCAGAATTCACGCTAGATGAAACCACCCTGCTTACAAATACAGATACCGGCAATATCGATTTCGATAGTGTAAATGGGACCATTACGTCCGCTACGGTCGGCGCGTTTAACAGCGTAAATGTGGGCGATGTCATTCAAGTAAACCACGCTGGAGCAAGCAATGGAAGCTACCGGGTTATTCTTAACCAACCGCCCACTCAACAGGTAGATACAGTATCTATTGCAGCGGGTACCGTAGAAGCAGGCGATCAGTATACTTTTGATATTGATGGACTTGGAGCACTTACTTACACTGTAACGGGTGCAGAAGCGGGCAACGTTGAAATAGCACAAAATATTCGTACGGCAATCAATCTTGACCCCACACTAAGTGCTGTTGTTACTGCATCTAATACAGCTATCGCACAAAGTGACACTGTGACTTTGGGCGGTGGATTTGAAATCGGCGATACAGTGACTGTAACGGTGAACTCAAACGCCTACAGCCATATTGTTTCTTCTG
>CBFDBO010000010.1:0-97077 GCA_965603075.1 uncultured Rhodospirillales bacterium
CCCACTCACAGACGCATCACGCAGGACAATTGAAAAGTGTTTTTACACAGCCTGGGTCATAAGCAGAAGTTTTCAGCGGGCCAGAATAGAGTCTGCTATGCCCCCGAAAGCAGACGTTCCTGAAATTGATGTTGTTTTACACAAGCCTAGATCAGCCAAATTATGGCTGGGGCAACTCAGAAACTCTAAGCTATTGAAATACTTAGAAAGAAACTGGCTGGGGCGGCAGGATTCGAACCTGCGAATACCGCTACCAAAAAGCGGTGCCTTACCACTTGGCCACGCCCCATTAGTGTGTGCCATATAGTGTGTCTATGTTGGAGGTCCTTTTAAGGGCTTCTTACCTATTCTTCAAGCCGATTTTTCAAAAATCCATCATTGAATCGACCCACCACGCGGGTTGGGCTGATTTTATGGCTTTTCGGGCATTGTCTGCGGTGTAAGAATCATCAAATAGGCCGAAGCATGTGGCGCCGCTGCCCGACATCCTCGCCAGCAAGCATCCGGGTTGCTCATCAAGGCTTTGCAAGACCTCGGTGATCACGGGGGCCATAGATATAGCGGCTTCGCTTAGATCGTTGCTGCGTTCTTTTAAGAGGGCGACAAGGGCTACTTGATCCTTAACGGGGCCTTTAAACCGGGCTGGTTTGGAGAACAGGGTGGTTTTACGAGCCTTGAAGACATCCGGTGTTGCCACGGGCACGCCGGGATTGATTAGTACCAGTGATAAAGGGGGGAGTTCAGGTCCCTTTGAAACTTTCTCGCCTATGCCACCGACAAAACAAGTCTCACGGTGCAGGCACATGGGGACATCGGCCCCCAGTTCCAATCCCAATTCAGCCAACCGATCTTCGCTCAGTCCCAAACCCCAATATCGGTCGAGGGCGCGTAGGGTTGCCGCTGCATCGGAAGAGCCGCCCCCAATACCCGCCGCCACGGGTAAGCGTTTGGTTAAGGTAATGGTCAAATCCATGGATTGACCATTAGTTTCATGAGAGAGAATAACTGCGGCCTGTAAAACCAAATTATCACGGTCGAGTCCCATATTCTGGGCAAAAGGTCCATTGGCGATAAAACTAATGCCGCTGCCCGTGCTGGCGGGTTGTATGGAGACCGTATCGCCAGAGGCTGTGAAAACAACCAGACTATCGATTTCATGATAGCCATCGTCTCGTTTGGCGGTTACATGCAAATAGAGGTTGAGTTTTGCCGGGGCGCGAACGCTAACGCCGGTGCCTATAACGCTCTTCGCTGTATCACTTTCAACCATTATCATCCTGATTGTCGGTTTCTAGTTGAGGGACTTCGAGGCCAAATTTAATTTTATCCTTCAGAATGGGAATTGTATCTTCTTCTGGTTCTAGATTGAGAGCCCGCTTCCATTGAAAACGTGCTTCGCGGTGGCGCCCAACTTGCCAATACGCATCTCCCAAATGGTCGTTCACAATAGGGTCTTGGGGCATCAGTTCGACCGCCTCTTCTAATTCGTCGACAGCACCTTGATATTCGCCCATCTGATATTTGGCCCAGCCCACACTATCAATAATATAGGCATCGTTGGGGCGTTGATCGCGCGCACTTTTCAACATAGCGGTCGCTTCATCCAAATTGATGCCTTGTTCAATCCATGAATAGGCAAGATAGTTCAGCACATAGGGTTGGTCAGGATTTAGCTCTAAAGCTTTTTTAAAACTGGCTTCGGCGCGCGGCCAATCTTTATGACGTTCTAAGGATATCCCCAATGTGTAATAGAGCGACCATTGGTTCTCCGAAGGTGTTCCTATTCGAGCAACGGCTTGATCATAGGCTGAAATGGATTCCTCGTAGCGTTCAAGGCGACGATAAATATCGCCCATATCAATTAATGGGGATGCCATTTCGGGCTTTGCTGCCGCAATTTGGCTGAGGACTTCTAAGGCTTGTTCCGATTGATCCAAATCATCCAGAATGGTCGCAACCCGTAATTGGGCGTCCCATGAAAAATCAGAGGATGGATTAACGTTTTCGTAGATTTTTTTTGCCGCTTTGTATTGCTCAATACTTTCAAGCGTTCCCCCGGTAACCAGTTGCAACGCAGGATAATCGGGGTGCATGTGGAGACCGAGTTGAGAAATAAGCAGCGCAGTTTCCACCGCGTTTTGTTGACGTAGAGATCCAGTCAGGTCAAAGAGGGCTTCTGCTGCACCTTGAGCAGCGCTCAAATACGGACCGCTAGAGGGGGTTTCTGCCGCTACTCGTGCCAAAGGGGTCTCGAAATACTGGCTTGAGCCATGCTCATCAATGTAACCATTATAAACCGCGCCAGCTTTATCAAAACTCCCGACGCCCTCATAGAAAGCACCAAACATTCTGGTTTTGTGTAAGGACATACCGCCCTGTGTTTCTATCATAGAAACGAACAGAGTTTCAGCTTCTTCGTTATTACCGACAGCCGCATTTATCAATGCCGCATGGGCATTATGTAATAAAGTGGTGGCTGGGTTTTCTTTCAAGACAGCCAAGGCTGCTAACGCGGCTTCACCATCAACTTGGTTATCCACCCCATCCCCAACATAGGACCACGCTATAAACAGCGGTTTGAAATAAATATTTAAACCACCTGGTTCGGTTGCTTCCATGTGTGCACGCGCTTCGGGGTATCGCCCATTTGCCAGATCGTCTGCAGCCAATGTTAAATTAGCAAAGAGGTCATCTGGGGTGTCATCAATTACGGTTTGGGCCAATCGGGTTGCTTCGATCAGATTACCAGCAGAAAGATGAACCAAGAATGTCCGACGCAATAAGAACTCATTGGTGAGATCATGCTCCATGGCCGCCCCAAGGAATAAACCCGCTGCCGCCATATCACCCTCTGATTGGGCATGCAGACCAGCAAGATAATTACCCATTAAGGATTGGCCTGCTTTTAAAGGGACTTCACTATTGGCATCAACGGTTTGCGGATTGCTCGCGCACGCAGCACCCAGCAAGGCAATAACCGAAACCGTTGCCAATCTTTTCGCAAAACCAAATAGTCTAATCCGTGGAAGCAATGTCATCGAGGTCCCTTTAAGGAGGAGCATGTTTAGTATGATTCGGAGCGAAACTATAACCTACTATTACATATTAGGATAGTTAGGACCACTTGCACCCTGTGGTACAACCCAATCAATATTTTGTGATGGGTCTTTAATATCACAAGTTTTACAATGCACACAGTTCTGAGAATTGATTTGCAGCATTTTTTCACCGCTGGTTTCGTCATCAACGAATTCGTATACACCTGCGGGGCAGAAACGCTGCTCTGGACCATCATATTCAGCCAGATTAACCGATACAGGAATACTGGTATCTCGTAGGGTCAAATGGCTTGGTTCGTTTTCGTCATGGGCCGTGGCAGATAAGAAAACCGATGAATTGCGATCAAATGAAATTTCGCCATCTGGTTTTGGGTAATCAATTTTCGGACATTCAGATGCTTTTTTCAGACTCTCATGATCGCCGTGTTTGTGGTGCAATGTCCACGGTGCACGCCCGGCAAACAAATAAGTATCGATGGCTGAATATACCAATGCAGGCCAGAACCCCCAACGGAAGGACGGGCGAATATTGCGGGCTTTCCACAATTCTTTCCATAACCAGGATTTTTTGATTTTGGCTGTATAGGCGGTGACGGCGGCTTCTGCTTCTGTCGCATTGTCGGTGCCAAGGGCTTCAAAGACAGATTCTGCTGCTATCATACCGGATTTCATTGCGGTATGGGTGCCTTTGATTTTTGGAGCGTTTAGAAAGCCAGCGGTACAGCCGACCAGCATTCCCCCAGGGAATGTCAGTGTTGGTACGGATTGGGCACCGCCTTCGTTAATGGCGCGTGCGCCGTAAGATATCCGGCGTCCGCCTTTAAAGGTTTGGCGAATGTCTGGATGCGTTTTAAAGCGTTGAAATTCTTCAAAGGGGCTTAAATGTGGATTGGTATAATCCAACCCGACCACAAACCCAACGGCAACTTGGTTGTTTTCAAGGTGATAAAGAAATGATCCACCATAAGTATCATTATCCAGTGGCCAACCTGTGGTGTGCACAATGGCGCCCATTTTGTGGCTCTCGGGTTTGACTTCCCATAATTCTTTGATGCCGATCCCAAATGTTTGGGGATCTGCATCTTTACCCAGATTGAATTTTTCAAATAAAGTTTTGGTCAGCGACCCGCGGCAGCCTTCGCCAAAAATTGTGTATTTGGCATGTAATTCAACACCCGGTTCATGATTGGGACCGGGGGTACCATCTTTGTTAAGCCCCATATCACCAGTGGCAATTCCTTTGACCGTTCCGTCTTGGTTATAGAGGACTTCGGCGGCTGCAAAACCGGGATAAATTTCAGCGCCAAGTTCTTCGGCCTGTTCACCTAGCCAACGACAAAAATTACCCAGACTGATGATGAAGTTTCCATGATTTTTCATCTGTGGTGGGGTTGGTAATTTGACGGACCCGTGCTCTTTGAGCAACAAGAAGCTGTCATCACCAGCGGGAGTATTAAGTGGGGCACCTTTTGCTTCCCAATCGGGGATTAATTCGTTGAGTGCGCGGGGTTCAAGGACCGCCCCAGAAAGAATATGAGCGCCAATTTCAGAACCCTTTTCAACCACACAAACGCTCACTTCGCGTTCATTTTCTTGTGACAGTTGCATCAAACGGATGGCTGCGCTCAGACCTGATGGTCCGCCCCCGACAATAACAACATCAAATTCCATTGATTCGCGTTCTACTTCTTGTTCACTCATAAGGTCCATCCCATAAATTGCATAAATAAGCCTAAAATTCTATAATTGATAAAGGCCAAAACTCTATAGTCGATAAGGCCGATATAGCATACCTGAGCCGCGGTGGGCAGTAAAATATCTCTAAAGTAGTATGAAAAAGTTGATATTTAAGAATGAATATTTATGCTGTCTGTTATGGATCAAATGGCCAATCAGGATGGAATACGAGAATTGATGCGCTGGTACGTGGACGCAGGGGTCGATGAGACCATTGTGGACATCGCCATTGATCGGTTTGCTGAAACACAAGAGCTGAAAGCTCTCAAACAATCCGCCCTCAAACAAACCAATATATCTCAACCTACATCCCCAACTATATTCCCAAGTAATAAAGCGCGGCATCCAACACCCTCTACGCCACAAATCGGCGCTGAAGCCGCTATGCATGATGCCGTACACTTAGCCGCGTCGGCGAGCACGGTTGATGAGTTATACAGTGTCGTGGAAAATTTTGAGGGGTGTCCTTTAAAGAAGACCGCTAGCAATCTTGTTTTCCTTGATGGAAACAGAGAATCCCGAATTCTTATTATTGGGGGGGCACCGGGGGCAGATGAAGATCGTCAGGGCGTGCCGTTTTCGGGTCAAAATGGATTGTTATTTGATAAAATGATGGCCTCGATCGGTTTGGATCGCTCACAAGTACTGATTGCCGGCATTGTTTTCTGGCGACCACCGGGCAATCGATCGCCGACCCAAGCAGAGATCTCTGTATGTATGCCCTTTGTGGAGCGATTAATCGAAATTGTTGATCCTCATGTGGTGCTTGCCATGGGGGAGAGTTCAGCCAAAGTATTACTGGCCCAGAAAAAAGCTATTGGCAGGTTGCGGGGGAAATGGAATGAATACTCCTTACCGGGATTACCGAGGCCGATTAATTTGCTGGCAATGAACAGCCCTAATGTTTTGCTTAATTCCCCCATCCAAAAAAGGGATGCGTGGCATGACTTATTGTTATTAAAGAAGAAATTATCTGAATTCGAATAGTTCTATTGTGATTCCGCATATTTTTGGCATTCTTTTAATACTATCTTATGGAATATGCGGATACACAGTTCTTGAATTTGGTCTAGATGTAGTAAGGAATTTCAGCCTCAAACACTTGTTCTTGAAGCCGTGTTCGGTTATACAGAGCATGATATAAATAGGTGTGAGGGGCTTCCCCAATTAATGATTTTATCTAAATGATTACAGGCTTTAAACGACGGGCGTTTGGTTTCGCCGCCTTTGGGTTTGTCACTGTCACAATACTTATCGGTAATGTGGGTGATAGCAGCCGTTCTGCCTATGCAAATAATACGTTGCTCACGAGCGATGCCACCGCTTTTGAAGTCGCCAACCTAGCACCTGTCGTCAATCCCGATGATGCGGCGATTATGCCAAGTGTATTATCGGATGATGATATCGCTCTTTATCAGGATATTTTCGTCCTGCAGAAAGATGGCAATTGGAAAAACGCGGATAAACTTATCAAGCAAATTAATGATCCGATATTAATGGGGCATGTCCTTGAGCAACGCTATATGCACCCCAATAAATATCGCTCTAAATATAGAGAGTTAAAAGACTGGATGGCACAATACGCCGATCATCCTCAATCCAATCGTCTTTATAAATTGGCTCTACGTCGGCGTCCATCAGATTGGAAATACCCCGATAAACCGGATTTGCCATCTCGCTTAAATTACGCCTCTAAGGTATCTGAACCGCTTGTTGGTAATAAGATTTCAAAATCAGAACGCCGTCGGGTGAGACAGCTACGGTTGCAAATCAAGGGGTATGCTGCATGGGGGAAAACATTAGCGGCCAAACGATTGATTAATAGTAACGAAGTAAAACACTTATTCAGTGACGTGCAGTACGACGAAGTCAAAGCCATGTTGGGGTTTCGATATTTTATTGATGGCCGCGATGGTTGGGCACTCGATTGGGCCGGTGCGGCCGGAGATCGTTCAGGCGATATGGTGCCAGAAGCCCATTGGGCGGCCGGACTTGCAGCGTACCGGCTGGGTGAAATCAGCAAAGCCGCACGCCATTTCGAAGCCATGATAACGTCATCTCGCCAAACTGATTGGCTGCATGCCGCGGGTGCGTTTTGGGCTGCGCGGTCCTATATGCAAAGCCGAGAGCCCGCCAAAGTCAGCGGCTTGTTAGAGATCGCAGCGCAACATTCCCGTACTTTCTACGGTATCCTTGCGGGTCATATTCTTGGCAAGAAACTGGATCTGGAATGGACGGCAATGCCGCTACAGCAGACCGCTATTAAGTCGCTATCAGAAACCAAGCGTGGCCGCCGTGCCATTGCCTTGATCGAAATTGGACAGCACAGACGCGCTGAATTAGAATTACGCTATGAGGCTTACGGGGCGAGCGAAGACACCCAAGCTCATGGCATCCTTGCCTTAGCCGCCAGTGCGGATATGCCAGAGTTGGCTGTTCGGTTGGGGGCTGTGTTATTCCCCGAAGGTGGATTTGATAATGCAACATACCCCTTGCCTTCGTGGCAACCTGATGGTGGTTTCACCGTTGATCCAGCCTTGGTCTTTGCCTTGATCCGACAAGAATCAAGATTTAATCCCCGTGCCAAAAGCTGGGCGGGCGCGCGTGGTTTGATGCAATTAATGCCCCGTACAGCAAGTTTTGTTGCTAAAGACCGAAAGCTCCATTCTAGCAAACGCGATAAGTTATTCGAGCCCGGATTTAATATGAAGTTGGGGCAACGTTATATTGAAATTTTACGCGATGATAGAAAGATCAAAGGTGATTTGGTGTCCATGATCGCCGCGTGGAATGGTGGACCGGGTAATTTGAACAAGTGGTTCAGAAATATCGATTATAAAAATGATGCGCTGTTATTTATCGAGGCAATTCCATCACGTGAAACCCGCCAGTTTGTTGAGCACGTGCTTACAAATTTATGGATTTACCGTAATCGCATGGGACTAACATCCCCTTCACTTGATATGCTTGCCAGTGGACAATGGCCTGTCTATACATCGCCAGAACAAGGGGCTAATGAAGTTGCCATCAATGACCGATAAAGAATTTCAAGCGGTTAAAATCGCTGTATTAACAATCTCAGATAGCCGTTCCCTTGCTGAAGACCGCTCTGGTGATATCTTGTCTGAACGTCTACAGAATGCGGGGCACGTACTCGCAGCGCGTACCATCGTTAAAGACGAACGCGATCTTATTGCGGATCAATTCCGTCAATGGATTGCTGATCCCTCTATCGAAATCGTATTAGCAACGGGCGGTACGGGATTGACGGGGCGCGATGTAACGCCAGAGGCCATGAGTGATGTGGTGGAAAAAGATATTCCGGGTTTCGGTGAGTTATTTCGCTGGATCAGTTTTCAAAAAATTAAAACTTCGACAATTCAATCGAGGGCATGTGCGGGTGTAGCCAATGGAACGTATCTGTTTGCTTTGCCCGGATCACCGGGTGCCTGTAAGGATGCTTGGGATGAAATTTTGATCCATCAACTTGATATTCGCTATAAGCCTTGCAATTTCATTGAAATGTTGCCCCGCCTTACCGAGCACCAATAGAGCGTTTCTTTTCCTGCCAGCGTTCCAATGATGCCTTGTCATCGACATCTTCCAATTGATCCATAATAGCCGTGCTTAAACCAATCTTTTGCATATTAGCTTGGGTATCCTTCAGCGCATTCTCGGTTGACCAACGAACATTTTGAAAGATGTGACGTGCTGCGTTTAATTGACATCTTGGACGTCGCTTTAAACCCACCATCCAATATCCGCCATCGAGGGCAGGTCCTAAGACGCTGTCCTGTGTATCTAATGCTGTGAAGGCATTGTTAATATGGTGTTTGGAAATTTCTGGAATGTCGGTGCCAATGATGATGACGGGGCCGGGTGGCATATTTTGTAGGACCCGTCCCATGCGATGCCCCAGATCACCGGGCCCTTGGTTGAGAGTTGGGGTGTTTGGATATTGGGGGGGTAAGTTTGCACCATCGGGCGTTAATGCCAACCATGTTTTCCATGGCAAGGGGGATTGCTGACGTGGGGCTAATTTATGGATCACATCATACAGGGTATTTGTGTAAAATTGCCATGCTGCCAATGTTCCGATATCACGTGCCAAACGGCTCTTTACCCGCCCCATTCTGGGCAACTTGGCAAAGATAACCAGATGTCTTTCCAAGCGGCTCATGCATAAAACCGATGAAGAACTTTAGCGGGAACGCCTAAATAATATAACGATAGCAGGCAAAGGTTCTTGATGGGGCGCGACCAATAGCCGCCGCGTTGATAGCGGACAGACGATGTTGTGATAGCGCAGGGAAAGATAATTAATCCTGAGCGTCCAATGCGACGAATAAAATCGACATCTTCCATAAGCGGAAGGGGGCGAAAGCCGCCTAATCCCTCATAATAGGCCCGTGAAATCAACAAACCTTGATCGCCGTAGGGAAGTCTTAAAATTCTTGTTCTAAGGTTGGCCCACCATTCAATGCGACGGGCTTGTTTTGTTGGATCATCCAATTTGAATTGAAAGACACCCGCTCTAAACTTGGTTCCTTTGGCATTTATAAAATCATTGATAAATTCGTGCCAACCATTTTCGGGAACGCTGTCAGCGTGTAAAAATAACAGCCATTCACCCGATGCCGCTGCGGCACCGCTGGCAAGCTGTTCTCCTCGGTTAGGATCAGATGTAACGACTATTGCACCAGAAGAAATTGCTATATCGCAAGTATGATCTTGGGAGCCGCCATCACAGATAATGATTTCAGCATTAAGCGCACGGCAGGCATCGAGGGTGTCTCTTAAGCTCGTAGCAGCATTTAGGGTGGGGATAACGATGCTCAGCATGTAGGGGGGTAACCATTCTGATTGAAAGAAAACGATAGTCTGGAATTATACTACCGAATTCAATCAATCAGGAACAGATGAGATTGCGGAATGTCATGTTTCAGTTCTTGCGTAGAGCGCGATCGAAGAAAGAAACAAATTTATAGGCCGATTGGCTGATTGTGCTGTTTACCGGTGTAAATGCGGTTTCTTGTCGAGCAGAACGGTTTTCGGGTGAGGTGTGGAATAAAGATACGTAGCTATCAAATACATTCATTGGACTTTTCCTTTAGGGTTAACTCTGTTTGTTTATGGTAAAACTGTCTATGTGTCTTGAAGAGGTTATAGCGCTTAGTTATTAACCTTTACAAACGAGAAGATTTTGTGTGATAATTTAGAAAATCTTAATTATAGGTAGTTTTATGAGACGTTTACCACCGCTGAATTCACTGCGTGCATTTGAGGCCGCAGCCCGTTTAGGCTCTATGATCGAGGCCGCAAATGTGCTGTCCGTTACACCCGCAGCTATCAGCCATCAAGTTAAAACACTTGAAGATTTCTTGGGCATTAAGTTGTTTGTCAGAAAAGTACGCGCCATTGAACTGACCGAGCAGGGATCCGTTTTGCTGCCTTATTTGAACGATGGTTTTAATGCACTGGCCGAAGGGTGCGCGCGGTTGGTGGATGTGGAAACCAATGCCCCGCTGGTGCTTTCGTCATCACCTGCATTTGCCGCAAAATGGTTGATGCCCAATCTGGTAGATTTCAATACCCAACATCCGGATATCACGATCCGCTTGGATGGAACGCTAAGTGTCGTTGATTTTGAGAAAGGGGATGTGGATGCAGCGTTGCGGTTCGGCGAGGGACCTTATCCGAATTTACATGCGGACTCGCTTGCCTATGAGGATGTGGTGCCGGTGTGTTCTCCAGAATTACAAAATGGGAAATTCCCTATTCGCGAGGTTGAGGATTTAGCAAAACATACGCTCATCCATATTGATTGGTTCGCTGCACCGGGTATGCAAACTGATTGGCCTATGTGGTTAACACTGGCTGAGGTAGATACTATAATTGATGGCACAAAAGGCCCCGTAGTAACCAGTGATAGTTTAGCCGTTGAAGCCGCGGTCAATAGTGCTGGCGTGGCGCTGGTTAGTGAATTTTTGGTTAAACGAGAATTAGCATCTGGTAGACTGGTTAAACCTTTTGATTTGATGCTGTCGTCAAATTTCCGGTATTGGTTTGTGTGCCCCCCAGAGCATTTAAAGCGCCCGAGAGTGGCCGCTTTTCGTCACTGGCTATTGGATACCATTGCCAATGATCCAACCGTTCGACACAGGGTTTGATAAACTGGATTTTATTAACAGGTTTTAGTTTAAAGACAGAGAATTAAGATGCGAGGACGTTTAGCTTCAATTCTTTGTCATCATGATAGGCGTAATTCTCATACATGATCAGAGATACAATTTGAGTAATATCGCCGTTGTCATCGGCAATAGGATAAGCCACTCGATCATATTCAATAGAATAATTTGACGCGCTAAGTTCATGTCTATTTGAAACGGATATGCTGGTTTGCATGCGCTGAGGTTTCTTTGAATTTTTAATGTCGCATAATGCAGTGAGCACTTTATGACTGTTAACGCCAAGGTTTACATCATTTAAATATTGCCCCGTGCAATCATCCCCATAAATACTAACCAGTTGAGTGCCTATAAATCGATATTTAAATCGATCATCGGGCTCTACATCCAGAACAATAATATAGGGGGCCAATGAATATATATCCATTAGTTCGAAGGGCTTATATTTACTATTCATACCAGTTTCAAGAATCGTATCCATATATTTTGTGAACGTTAATATATCGTTTTCTTTACTGGTTTGACCGAGTGTGTTTCGCATAATTCTTGTGGCCTTATAAGTTGGCAAAGCGTGAATTACTCTTGAGCGCGAAACTATATTGAATTTTTATTTTATGTGTCGGTTATAGATTGGCCTTATATTGGAATCAATACTAATTTGAAAAATTGAATAAAAAAGATTTTTATCAACTTTAGACGGATTGATATCTTTATGCTAATTTTCGACTATGGAAGTTGTTAGCGAACATTCAGGATTGACGGAAATAGCTTTGGTTGCTCTTGCAGCTATGGGATGTGGCATTTTCATGGAAAGGCTGCGCCAGCCTGCGATTGTCGGATATATTCTGGCCGGAATCCTGCTTGGTCCTTCAGCATTTGCTTTGGTTAAAGATCGTGGGCAAATTGATACGCTGGCCGAACTTGGTGTTCTTTTATTGCTTTATGTCGTGGGCATGGAGCTATCCCTCCGAACGTTTAAGCGCATCTGGAAACTCGCTGTAATCACAACCATAGTTCAAATATGCGCCTCTACTGGTATTATGCTCATCTGTTGGTACTTATTTGGTTGGACCTTAGGCTTGGCGATTCTATTGGGTTTTGTTGTCGCGCTATCGTCTACCGCTGTCGCTATAAAAGTCCTTGCCGATATTGGAGAGCTCAGATCACGAACAGGCACGTTGACCATTGGTGTGTTAATAGCCCAAGATTTGGCCGTGGTTCCCATGATGTTAATCGTATCCACATTGGGGGCCATAGGGGAAGGGGGTACTGGAGGATTTGATGCCAGTGCCATCGCCAAAATAATAGGCTCCGTCGTATTGTTAGCCGGGCTAATTTGGCATTTAAGCCGGGGGGTGAAAATCAACCTGCCTTTTGCGGCTATCATTGCCGGGCATGAAGATTTGAAGCCGTTGACGGCATTAGCATTTTGTTTTGCCGCGGCGTCAATTTCTGGTTTGTTGGGGTTATCTGCTGCCTATGGCGCTTTTGTTGCGGGATTGGTCGTGGGCAGCTCGCGTGAACGTCATGTGATGATTGAAGCAGCCAAACCCATCCAAAGTATATTAATGATGGTCTTCTTTCTCTCCATTGGCTTGTTGCTTGATTTAGAATTCATTTGGGAAAACTTATGGACGGTTTTAACATTATTTCTGGTGGTGATCGTCTTTAAGACGATCCTGAATGTGGGTGTGCTTCGGCTCTTGGGACAAAGTTGGCATCATTCTTTTCTCGCTGGCATATTATTAACCCAGATCGGTGAGTTTTCATTTTTACTATCACGGATCGGTATTGATTCGGGGCTAATCAGTTATGATGACAGTCGGCTCGTGGTCGCCGTTACCGTCCTAAGTCTGGTTCTCAGCCCCTTGTTTATTTTAACGGCAAGAAGATTACAAACTTTGGCCTTGGAAAGCCGTGAATCAGCCATTGAAATTATTCAAACGATATATGCCCCAGAAGCCGAAATTGTTGCGGAGACTTTTGATGGCGCTCGTTCAACAACGCTTCGCACCATGCGACTGATACTGTTTCGTTGGCGATTATTCTTACGAGAATGGAGACGCCGTAAATCAGCTCATAAACCCAATGTTCCTATCGTTGATGAAATATCGAAAGACAATAAAAATGCCTGATTACGCCCTTGAAGCTATATTACTCACTCAAGGATTTAAATATATTGCCGGTGTGGATGAAGTGGGGCGAGGGCCTTGGGCGGGTCCTGTGTTGGCAGGAGCTGCCATACTCGACATAGAGAACGTACCCAAGGATTTGCTTTTGGCATTGGATGATTCAAAAAAGCTAAAACCAATCCGCCGTGAAGAGATCAATACGCGGTTGTTATCTGAACCCAGCGTCATGGTCGGTTTCGGTGCAGCCAGCGTAGAAGAAGTGGATGAGATAAATATTTTGCAAGCCAGTTTACTCGCCATGCAACGGGCGGTGAATGATTTACCCGTCCCCCCTTCTTACGCCTTGGTGGATGGCAATAAACCACCCAAATTGGAATGTCCCTTAGATTGTGTGGTGAAGGGAGACGCGATCAGTCTCTCAATTGCGGCGGCATCGATCATCGCAAAGGTCGCCCGAGATCGCCTGATGACGGCATTGGATTTAGAGTTCCCTGGCTATGGATGGGCGACGAATGCGGGGTATGGCACACCGCAACATCAAGCGGGTATAAAAAAGCTTGGAATATGTCCGCACCACCGAAAAAGCTTCAAACCCATAAAAGTGGCCTTAGAAGCCATTACCAGATATTGAGTCCCTGAGAATCTAAGACTCAATATGTTGGGTTAGAGAAATTTAATAACACATTGATTCTATTTAATTCTTGACGATGAATCCTCTGTGACTCATGTTGTCGCCATGACAGCTTTACCGAAAAAATACTTAAATCGAATTCTGCAGGGCAACTGTGTTGAGGCTATGAACGCCTTGCCAGAAGGGTCCATTGATACGATTTTTGCCGATCCGCCTTATAACCTTCAACTCGAAGGTGAATTGTTGCGTCCCAATAACTCCAAAGTAGATGCCGTTGATGACGCGTGGGATCAATTTGATAGTTTCGCGGCCTATGATAAATTCACCGAAGAGTGGATGATCGCAGCCCGTCGGCTTTTAAAACCCGATGGTGGCATGTGGGTCATCGGCAGCTATCATAATATTTTCCGAGTTGGCCGAATTTTACAAGATCTTGGGTTCTGGATTTTGAACGATGTTGTCTGGTTAAAAACAAACCCCATGCCAAATTTTCGGGGGCGCCGTTTTACCAACGCCCATGAGACCATGATCTGGTGCTCGCGTAGCCAAAAAGCTAAATATAAATTCAATTATGAAGCCATGAAAAATCTGAATGAAGATTTACAAATGCGCTCTGATTGGAGCATGCCCCTCTGCACAGGCAAGGAACGTCTGAAACAAGAAGATGGCACCAAAGCACACCCAACACAAAAACCTGAGGCCTTATTACATCGGGTTATTTTGTCCTCCACTAATGTGGGTGACGTGATCCTCGATCCTTTTTTTGGTACAGGGACGACGGGTGCGGTGGCAAAAAGGTTGAAACGGTCTTATGTGGGAATCGAGCAAAATAAAGAGTATGTCAAAATTGCTCGTGACCGAATTTCAAATGTTGTTCCGGTGGACGATCCAGAATTGGTTGAAACGCCAGCAAAGCGTTCCTTGCCCCGTATTCCTTTCGGGCAGTTGGTTGAACGCGGATTGCTGGAACCGGGAACCAAGCTTTGCGACAACGGTCGTCGCCACTATGCCAACGTCCGTGCCGATGGTACTTTGGCTACGGGTGAATTCCGAGGGTCAATCCATCAAGCAGGGGCGCACGTTCAAAAAGCACCTTCGTGTAATGGCTGGTCGTATTGGTTCTTTGAAGTACAAGGTGAGCTTGTTCCCATTGATATATTGCGCCAAAAACTACGCGCTGAACTTCATTAAGGGTTTTCAATCGTTACGGCCGACCCCGTATTCAACCACTTCTTTTTGTTAATATACAGATTGTATTGATCGGGTTTTTGTTTGCCCCATAATGTTGGACGTGTGCTTATATTTATCAAGTCATTGATCCCGTGGGCACAATGATCTTGATAGATTGGCCCACCAAGGATCAGCATCAATGAGGTTTTCTCTATCATCAATAGACTGCATTAGAATTAATACTCAACCGTTAGCTCAGGCCATTGATTTGACCAGCCTTTGGTCTTAATTCTCTCTAAGAATTGATCAATCTTTTGCAACCCCCTTGGCGTGGGGCGCACTTTCATATTTAAAAGATCATCAATACCATAGGGGGCGATTAGGGTCAGGTTATCATCGGCTTCTAATCGGACGGCAATGGCTGTAGGCGTTTCTAACCAAAATTTTAGGGCGTCTGCTGTGCCGTAATAAGGTTGATCTCCATTGCGGATATGCATACGGGCTTGATTCTTTGCTGACCACGGAATGCCGGGCATAATTTTTTGTAATAAGTCCTCAATTTCTTTTTCATTTTGTTTTGCGAGACTGGAAGAACTGAAATAAAGAACATCGATGTCTGGCACCAAGGTGGGGGTTCTTTTATGGCTTACGACATCCCAAACGGCTGCGCGAATGAAGCCTGCGCCAATGGCCCAATCATGTAACCCTAGGGACCTTACGCATCGCAACACATCCATTCGCCACGTATCGGATCGTATTAGATTAATAATATCGTCATTCGTTTTCATGGCCACCTTCTCTTTGTCACTTTTTGTTCACTTTTTGTTCTAGTTTACACAAATGAAATTTAGTGTCAAGTGAAGGGATCAACTATTATGGAGAATTTGAAATGTCATCCCAACAAGAGACTAATTCTTGGATATCTGAACGCATGGCAGGCGGCGGTGCGCCGCTGATTATCGATGGCGGTATGGGGACGGAACTTGAAAAATCCGGCGTTTCCATGAGCGGTGCCGTATGGAGCGGCTTGGCGGTGTTAACCAACCCGGATGCTGTTCGCGACATCCACGAAAAATTCATTAATGCCGGCGCGGAAGTAATCATTGCCAACACCTTTGCGGCGGGCCGGCATATGTTAGAACCCAATGGAGAGGGCGCGCATGTGGAGACAATAAATCGCAATGCGGTTCGACTAGCAACTGAAGCCCGTGATAATGTGGCCCGTAATAATCCGGCAAGCCACCCTGTTGCCGTCGCCGGGTCAATCTGCGAATGGACCACCGTACGGGATTGTAAGTGGGTGGAACCGAGTGAGCTTGCGAAATCAGCGCAGGAACAAGCCAAGGTCTTGGCGGAAGAAGGGGTGGATTTAATTGCCCTCGAAATGTGCCAAAGCGCCCCGCATACAAGCGTTTGTATCGAAGCAGCCCTCCAAACAGGTTTGCCAGTTTGGGTGGGCATGAGCGCCCAGCATTTTAAAGAGAAAGAAACGTTATCTGTATTCGATGAAGTTGAGCTGGATTTCGAAGCGCAGATAAAAGGTATTGCCCATTACCCTGTTCAAGCTATTAATATTATGCACACCCCGACGCCGGATGTGCTCGAAGCATTGGGCATTATCAGAAAATACTGGAAGGGACCGGTAGGGGTTTATCCGGAATCAGGGTTTTTCACCATGCCCAATTGGCAATTCATCGATGTGATTGAACCGGAGATGCTAGCCGAGCAAGCCAAAATCTGGGTTGGCCAAGGTGTTCGTATGCTTGGGGGGTGTTGTGGACTAGGCCCCGACCATGTCCGAGCCCTACGTACGATGTTTCCGCACAAATAATTGCTGTATCAGAATTCTTGTAGATTTCATACTTTACGAGTAGGGTATCATTTTTAGATCGGGAATTTAATAAAGTTCAATTTTTAAGGGAGGGGGGAATCATGAAATCACTATCATTACTTCTCAGTGCTATAGTCTTAATTGCACTAAGTGCGTGCCAATCTGTAGACCGGGGGTCTTTCGGACAATTTAAACGTTCATTGAATACCACAGATTATGGGTATTCTATCATTGAAGACCCAACGGGGTCTGCACCAACTAAAATGGTTGAACGTTTTGAAGTCCGTCCCGGAGACTGTGGCTCAGATAGTGGTTGGAGCGATTGTAAAAAAGATCGCGAGCGCTCTGAGCTTTCACAAACCAATCAAGTTAAATCGTTAGGGACGTCAAAATGGTATGGTTGGTCAATTTATATACCGGACGATTATGTAAATATTTACCCAACTAAGGTTGCTATAGGGCAATTCCACCAAAAATCGGGCCCCGTAATCTGGATGTTCCAGAACGACAAAGGCGGCTATCACCTTGATGATCAGATGCGGTATAGATACTACAAGCTTATCGATGAAAAGGATCTAAGGGGTAAATGGCACCGGATTGCAGTTCATGCGAAATGGAGCAAGGGTGAAGATGGATTTTTCAAAGTGTGGGTTAATGGTGAGCAAAAGGTTGACTATATTGGCAGCACCATGACGGTAACATCCACTTACTTTAAATATGGGGTATATCGTTCTTATATGACCCGTTACAGAGGGGCTAATGGTGTGGAAGATGTTCCTGCTCAGACGGTGCTTTTTGCAAATGTTCGCAGATCGGATAGCCGGGAAGGTTTAACTGCGCCTGAATAAATTATCAAATTTGATCAATTTGTTGAAGAAGACCTTTGATGATATTCAGAGGTCTTCTTTTTGATTGAATTATCGAGTTGGGACGGGTTCGTCACCACTGTAATCATAAAATCCGCGGCCCGTTTTACGACCCAACCATCCAGCTTCCACATATTTGGTCAACAAAGGACAAGGGCGGTATTTGGTATCGGCCAGTCCATCATGTAGAACCTGCATAACCGCCAAACACGTATCGAGGCCGATAAAATCAGCCAGCTCTAAGGGTCCCATAGGGTGATTGGTACCCATCTTCATGGCGGTATCAATCGCCCCAACCGAGCCAACACCTTCATAGAGGGTGTAGACGGCTTCATTGATCATGGGCAATAGAATGCGGTTTACGATGAAAGCTGGAAAATCTTCTGCATTTACCGGGGTTTTACCCAATTTTTTTGTCAATTCACGTACGGAAGCAAAGGCTTCTTCGCCTGTTGCAATACCCCGAATGAGTTCTACCAATTCCATTAGAGGAACCGGGTTCATGAAATGCATGCCTAAAAATCTCTCGGGGCGATCCGTATAGGAACCCAAACGAGTGATTGAAATAGAGGATGTATTGGACGCTAGAATTGTATGCTCGCTGATATGCTTACACAGTTCCTGTAAGATGACTTTTTTGACTTCTTCATTCTCTGTGGCGGCTTCGATAACCAGATCTGAGTTGGCAAATGCAGCAAAGTCAGATGCACCTGAGATACGGCCCAGAGTGTTATCAGCTTGTTCTTGGGTGATAATGCCTCGGTTTACCTGTTTATCCAGATTTATCTTGATGGAATTCAATCCCTTGTCGAGGTTTTCTGGAGAACTATCACACAGAATAACCTCATAATCATGGAGGGCGCATACATGGGCGATACCATTGCCCATTTGTCCCGCACCAATGACACCAATGTTTTTAATCTCAGACATATCAGATCCTTAAATTCCCATATAAAACAGGTCGTAATTTCATTTCGCACTTGCACAATAGAACTGCGGTAACAGGCTGTCAACGAACCATAATACCTTCATTCTAAGTTGGCTCCGGGCTGCCAAAGTACATCATTTGCCCCCTTATCATTTAAATAACGGGCCATAACAAAGGCATGGTCGGAAAGGCGGTTAATATAACTTATCGCTGCTGGTGTTACGCTTTCACTCTCAGATAATTGGGTTATTAAACGCTCTGCTCGGCGGATCACACAGCGTGCTTGATGTAAGTAGGCCGAAGCAGGCGTACCACCAGGCAGTACAAAAGACGTAAGGGGGGCTAAGTCCGCATTTAAATCATCAATTTCACCTTCCAGACGCATGACCTGATCGTCACTAATGCGAAGGGCGCTTTCTTTGCGTTGTTGCTCAACCGGGGTGCATAAGTCAGCCCCTAAATCAAACAAGTCGTTCTGGATGCGGGCAAGCATTTGATCGACTTGGGGATCAGTTGTCGTATGCAAGCGAACCAGTCCGATGATGGCATTGGCCTCATCAACCGTTCCATAAGCTTCAACCCGTAAATCGTGCTTGGCAACCCGTCCCCCCGTCCCCAATGATGTTTGGCCTTTATCGCCACCTCGGGTGTAGATCTTAGTTAATGTAACCATGCTTATGTCTTTCGTGTGAGCGCTAAAGCAACGCCCGTTCCAATTAAAAGTGCCCCTGTGATACGGTTGCGGATACGCCCGCGACGCTCGCCCATCAACCAGGGCCGCAACTTTCCAGCAAGGATTGCATACCCGCTATCAAATAAAGTGGCAATCACCAAGAATGTAATGCTGAGAATAAATAACTGTTCCCCCATTGGTAAAGTTGGATCCATGAATTGTGGGAAAAAGGCAGCGTAAAAAATAATAGTTTTTGGATTGGTGATGGCGACCACAAAACCTTGTAGAAAAAAAGTCTTAGAGCGTTTGCGTAATGAGTTCTGTTTCTCAATATCTTCTAGCCCGTGTCCTTTTTCCATCCACTGTCGCACCCCCATATAAATCAGATACGCAGCACCCGCCCAGCGGATAATGTTGAACCAGTCTGATAAAACAGCAAGAACCCAAACCATTCCCAACCCACCGATGGCAAAGAATATAATATTGGCCGTGGTGGTTCCCATAATATTTGTTAAACCGGCCCGTGCACCATGGCGTAAACTATTGGCGACGACGAGCGTCACAATGGGACCCGGTAATAATATCAGTAACGTGGTAGCACCAGCAAAGGCCAACCACAAAGCAGGGTTAATGGTAATTTCTGCCATAATTTTGATCCAATTTATAAAGTTAAGGCTAATTTCCGGGCTTCATAGAATGCCATAGATGCGGTTCGCGCGCTGGTGGCGTCACCGATGGTATGGAATATCATGTCTGGATTTGTGGGGGTTGATTGTAATGCACGACTTAGGTGATCGTTTGGTGTGCTGGTGGTCGCTAGTACCAGCGT
The DNA here is from genome assembly GCA_965603075.1 of uncultured Rhodospirillales bacterium. Lineage (GTDB taxonomy): Bacteria > Pseudomonadota > Alphaproteobacteria > Rhodospirillales > Casp-alpha2 > JABJOR01. Next base: position 20,045 of record CBFDBO010000010.1, read on the forward strand.
GTCAAAATCACGCTTTTCTTCCTCACCTGAATAAAGGTGTAACAAGGTCGCGGTGTTACTTTCCCACGTCATTAAGGCGGTGGAGGCCAATACCTCTACACCGTATTTCCAAAACCGCTCTCGGGTGGTTGTCCCCGTCATGCTTGCATCCATTTGTTGGGCCGCTGTATCAGCTGATGTAATATAGGTGACCATGTGGCGTTGTAGCGCCAAATGAAGCGCCGTATGGGTCGCAGGAAGCCAACCATTAATGTCATCAAGCAGCAAGACGTTATGGCCCGGAATGACGGAGCCATCCAAAATATCATGTACGGTGCAGACATTATCTTGATCAACACCGGGCAGTGTCTCGCGGTGGGGCATGCATCGTTGGAACCCGCTCCGAGATGGATCCGACCCGGTGCACAAGATAACATCATCGGCGCCCGATTGCTGAATGTCCTCGGTGTTTAATTCCGTGTTCAACTCAACTTTGATCTGCAACTTTTCCAACTGGGTTTGATACCATGCGATTAAGCCACCGATTTCACCTCGTTCAGGCTGTCCCGCCGCCAATCGAAATTGCCCACCGATCTCGCCCAGTTTTTCGACCAGACGCACTCGGTGTCCGCGTTGCGCCGCCACCCGGGCCGCTTCCAAACCAGCAGGCCCCGCGCCCACCACCAAAATATCTTTCGGTTGATCGCTGCGTGCAGGAATGTCGCCGCCCCATGTGGTCTCAAGCCCAACAGACGGGTTCACCAAACAAGAAATAGCGTAATCACGCATCCGCCGCCCAATGCATAATTGGTTGCAAGAAATACACGGGCGGATGTCCTCGGGGCGTCCTTCGCGGGCTTTATTAACCAAATGCGGGTCCGCGATTTGGCCGCGCACGATACTGATCAAATCAGAATGACCGCTTGCAAGAATTTCTTCGGTGTTTTCGGGCGTTTTGATGCGTGCTTCCGAAGTGATCAACGCGTGTTTAACGGCAGATTTGAAATCTATTGCATCGGCTTTGGTCAACTTCATATCGAAATGAAAGCTTGGTACAATATCAGAAAACCGATTTAGATAGCTGCCATGACCGATAGAAAAATAATCAACCAGCTTGCGTTCATCAAGATAGGCAATGATGGATTTTTTATCTTCCATGGTTAAACCGCCAGGGTAGGGTTCAGCTCCTGAAATCGTCATGCCGATGATAAAGTCACTTCCCGCCATGGCGCGGATAGCTTCACATATGCGTACAGAAAAGCGCAATCGATTTTCCAAGCTACCGCCCCATTTGTCGGTACGCTTGTTGGTGATAGGGGACCAGAATTGATCAATTAGGCAATTGTAGCCGGCAAATAAATCGACGCCATCAAAGCCTGCCTCTTTGTCGCGCCGCGCAGCGTCAGTAAAAGATTCTATAAGTTCTTCAATCTCCGCCTCAGTCATTTCGTGGCTGCCCCATGGATCGTGCATGGAGGGCGTTCCCGATGGTGACCAGTAAGGCTCCATGGAATTATCCTGATCGCCGTGGGCGCCAACGTGATAAATTTGATGCAGAATCGTGACCCCTTCGGCGTGGCATTCGTCTGTTATGCGTTTGAAATAGGGGATAACGCTATCGTCTTGATGTCGAAAATTGCCTTTGGTTAGAACCCCGGTTCGGTGTGATGGGCTAGGTTCCACCACAATCATCCCAACCCCGCCACGGGCGCGTTCCCGGTAATAACCAAAGTGCGGTTCTTGGGGTAACCCATCCACGGCCATATTGGCAGTGTGGGCACCAAAAACAATGCGATTGCGCAAGGTACGGTGACGCAAGGTGATGGGTGTAAAGGTGGTTGGATATTTGGATGGAACCTCGGACATTCTTTTTCCCCTCATAAATCCTGTATAGTTGTGAGTGTATGACAAGGTTCTTCTGTGTGGGAAGGGAAATAATCTCGTGTGCTAGAAAATAGAATTTTTTCATGATTAAATGAACCTAGATAATTAATCTACAGTGGGGCGAAAAGAGAAAATGATATCCAAGGATGAAATGGTCTATGAAGCGGTAATATTAGAGGATCAACCTGAAATGGATGATGCAGAAACCCAAGCCGCTGCCGACGCCTATTATAATACAATGAAACAACGCCATTCGGTTCGTGAGTATTCAGAGCGGTCTGTCGCGCGCTCTGTTATTGAAAGCTGCATTCGCACGGCGGGCAGTGCACCCAGCGGGGCCAATCATCAACCTTGGCATTTTGTTGCAATCTCAAATCCGGATATTAAGAAACGTATTCGTGACGCTGCGGAAGAGGAAGAACAAAAATTTTATGAGGGCGCGGCCAGCGATGAATGGATTAAGGCACTGGAGCCCATCGGAACTGACGCATCAAAACCGCATCTGGAAGATGCGGCGTGGTTGATCATCATTTTTGCCGAACGGTATGGCGAATTTGACGATGGAACGCGGTATAAAAACTATTATGTGTCGGAAAGTGTTGGCATCGCAACGGGGTTTTTGATCTCGGCTTTGCACCATGCAGGGTTGGTCTCCTTGACCCATACGCCAAATCCCATGGGTTTTTTAAATGAAATATTTGATCGTCCCGCTTCTAACAAGCCAGTGATGATCTTGGCCGTTGGGCATCCGGCAAAAGGGGCAAGTGTGCCAGCGGTTGCAAAAATAAAAAAACCACTAGAGACCATTTTGACTCTTAAAGAATAAGGCGTCGTCATACTATAAAATAGATTAATTCGATCGCTTGAATTCAAAACGGGGAAGGGCGTATGCGATGATACTACATATTACTTTTTATTATCGTAATATTTGAAAGTAATAAATTGGATTAATATTATCTAAAAGGGCGACTTTAAATGAGTCTGTGAGAAAGAAGTATTACCTTACTTTAGATGTATTGTTAAAATAGTCTTGCTTTGTGGTATACCAATGTAAATATAGAATTCATTTTCTCATATTTTTCAACAGTTATACTAATTTATTACTTGATTAATATTAACTTTACATACATACGTATAAATATATGAGCCAGAGTCTCCATAGACCTATTGAAAAGCATTATATCAAATTATATGCTTAAGCATACGTCCTTGTTCATATGAATTAATCTATAATTATATAGGTTATAAAATGACAATTGGGTGTTTTATATGAGTCGTAGAGAAAACAATAGAATTAGGCGTCATGCTGCAATGATTGACGCCGCTGTAGAATTATTTGCGAAAAATGGATTTGAATCGACCCGTTTGGAAGATATTGCCAAACATGCCGGGGTATCGACCGCTACGTACTATAATTATTTTCCGACAAAAGGTCATTTAATCAGTGAGCTTTATCGAGATGATCTAGACCGGATCCAGGGAAACCAAGAATGTATCATAGCCAATCCTCCAGAAGACCCGGTTGATGCTATTGTCGAAATGCTGAAAATTGAAGTAAAAGAAGGTTACGGATTTAAGGACCGCTTGGTATGGCGCGAAATATACTCCGCAGCAATTACATTCAACGATGAGGTTATGAATATTGTAGACCCCCTTCATGCATACAGATCAGCCCCCTATAAGCAATTGCTTCAGAAGCTCATAGATATGGGAAAGCTACCTTCATCTACAGATATCAATAATCTGTCCGAAGTTATTTGCTGCGTCAATGAGTCCCATTTCCTGTCTCGTTTGTTAGATGAAGACCTAAGCAATGGTGAGATCATCAGCAGGTTACGAAGAAATGTAGCGGCGATTATCCCTCATAACCTTCCGGCTTAATCGATTTTCCGACTTAACAATCCCCGCGCAATGACGTGGCTCTGAATTTCAGCAGCCCCTTCAAAAATATTGAGAATACGAGCGTCACATAATACGCGCGAGATAGGAAATTCTACGGCGTAACCGTTACCGCCATGGATTTGTAACGCATTGTCAGCATTGGACCATGCCACGCGCGCCGCAAGCAACTTCGCCATGCCCGCTTCGATGTCACAGCGCCTGTCGGAATCGCGTTCTCGGGCGGCAAAGTAACTCATTTGCCGCGCCATCATGGTCTCGACGGCCATCCAAGCGATTTTGCCAGCAATTCGTGGAAACGCATAAAGCGGCTTATCAAATTGTATACGTTCACGAGCGTACTTGTGACCCAATTCCATTGCGTTTTGTGCGACACCAACAGCGCGCGCCGCAGTTTGAATACGCGCGGATTCAAAAGTGGCCATTAATTGTTTAAAGCCCTGACCTTCAACTTCACCCAGAAGGTTCTCAGCCGGCACTTCAAAGCCTTCAAACCTGAGATCATATTCCTTCATGCCTCGATATCCGAGGACCGGGATTTCACCACCACTCATACCTTCGCTTGGGAAAGCATCGTCGTCTGTGCCCCGTCGTTTTTCAGCAATAAACATGGAAAGGCCTTTGTAGCCAGCCTCATCCGGATTGGTCCGGGTCAGTAAAGTCATGACATCGGAACGCGACGCATGCGTAATCCATGTTTTATTGCCTGTAACGCGGTACACATCACCATCCAATTCGGCGCGGGTGCGAAGGCTTCCTAAATCAGACCCCGTATTGGGTTCAGTGAAGACCGCCGTTGGCAATATTTCGCCCGTCGCAATCATCGGCAAATATTTCTCTTTTTGTGCATCTGTGCCACCCAACCGGATCAACTCCGCCGCAATTTCAGAGCGCGTTCCAAGCGATCCTACACCGATGTAGCCCCGAGATAGCTCCTCGGTCACCACACACATGGCGGTTTTGCTCATACCAAGACCACCCCATTGTTCGGGGATCGTTAGGCCAAACACGCCCAATTCTGCCATTTGATTAACAATTTCAATGGGGATTAGATCGTCATTAAGGTGCCATTTGTGGCAATCGGGTTCAACTTGTTCCACGGTAAACCTGCGGAACTGATCGCGGATCATCTCCAGCATTTCGTCTTCTAGATTGAGCGCCCCATAATTACCATTCTCATTGGCCTCTTCAATGCACGCGGCAAGGGCCATGCGCGCCGCGGACGTGTTACCCTGATCGATCAAGGTTTTAACACCCCCTTTGAAGAATGTGTGAACTTCACCAGATGTGACCCCCATGTCACGGGGGCGGATGATCTCAACTTGGCTTATGGGAATGCCGCCATAAATCTGGCTACAGTATTCACCAAAGCCTAATTGCAGAATCAACTTTTCAGTATCACCAAAATCACCATCCGCATCCAGCCGTTCGGCCCAGCCCTGCATTTGACGCAAGGTTTCGACATATGTTGCCAGCCATGCATAACCATGGGCGGCGGTTTGTTCGGCTTCTAATGCCGCGCTGTTCACACGACCCTCGATCATAACCCGCGCACTGACATGAACACGGGCACACTTAAGCAAATCCGCAGCAAGAGAAGTCGCTTCACCCGTTAAGGCAAGCAGGTTATCGAGAATGGGGCTGGATGGTTGTGTGTTCATTATTCTTCTTCAATACAATCTTCAACGGTGCGACGTCCTGGACGTTTTGCTTGGACCAATACGGCCATGTTTCCGGGTTTGTGTTGGTTGTTGAGCATCTTCATGTGCGCATCAGGGATGTCATCCCACGAAAAAACCTCAGACATTGAAGGATCGAGGCGACGTTCGATCATTAACTGGTTGGCCTGTGATGCTTGTTTCAAGTTGGCAAAGTGGCTGCCTTGAATACGCTTTTGGCGCATCCACACAAAGCGCGCATCCATGGTCAGATTAAACCCTGTGGTACCTGCACAGAACACTACCATGCCACCCCGTTTGACCACGTTACAGCTGACTGGAAATGTCGCTTCGCCGGGATGTTCAAACACAAAATCCACGTCTTTACCTTTACCGGTGATATCCCAAATGGCCTTACCGAATTTACGGGTTTCTTTCATGTAATCGCCAAAACCTTCACCGTTAACTTCTGGTAATTGTCCCCAGCAATTGAAATCTTTTCGATTGATGACGCCCTTGGCACCCAAAGACATAACAAATTCACGTTTGTTCTCATCGGAGATCACACCGATCGCATTGGCACCCGCCGTTGCACACAGTTGAATCGCCATCGAACCCAGCCCGCCCGAAGCGCCCCAGATCAAAACATTATGACCGGGTCGTAAGATATGGGGGCGATGACCAAACAACATACGGTAAGCCGTAGCAAGGGTCAGTACATAACACGCACTTTCTTCCCAGGTCAGGTGTTTGGGGCGGGGCATACATTGTTGCGCTTGTACCCGGCAGAACTGGGCAAAGGACCCATCGGGTGTTTCGTAACCCCAAATCCGCTGGCTGGTAGAGTACATAGGATCGCCACCATTGCACTCTTCATCATCGCCATCATCTTGATTACAGTGAACCACGACCTCATCACCGACTTTAAACCGGGTAACCCTAGAGCCAACCGCCCAGACGATACCGGAGGCATCAGACCCGGCAATGTGAAATTCTTCTTTATGAACATCGAATACGCTGACCGGCTCACCAAGAGAGGCCCAAATACCATTGTAATTCACCCCAGCCGCCATCACCATAATCAGAACTTCATGGCTATCCAATTTTGGTGTTTCGACCACTTCAACTTGCATGGCCGTATTGGGCTTGCCATGACGTTCACGGCGAATGGCCCATGCGTACATTTGTGATGGTACATGACCTAAAGGGGGAATTTCACCAAGCTCATAAAGATCTTTGACGGGTTGATTTAGGTACGGGTTGATCGCTTCGACTGTCTCGCCCATGATTGTTATCTCCATAATTAAACATGAGAAAATTTATAATAATTAAGTATTAAACATCATTTTACTTTTCGCAATGCACAAAAATGATATATTCTTAAAAAAGAAACCAGAAAAATGTAATTATCTTGCGTTTCTAAGGGTTTGAGGATAACAAGATAAGTGAAAAAAAGTTTCAGGAGATGAAAAAATGGCTGATGATTTCGCAAGTGCGGGGAAAAATGTCCCAAATAATACCGCATCGCAACCTAATTCGATTCATTCATCAGAAGGTTCTGTTGACGCCCTCCCCAAAGATCGACCCAAAGACCGACCGTGGCTGATTAGAACGTATTCTGGTCATTCATCCGCCGAAGAATCCAATGCGCTATACCGTAAAAACTTGGCAAAAGGACAGACGGGTTTATCGGTCGCTTTTGATTTGCCAACCCAAACCGGATACGATTCCGATCATCCTCTGGCCCGTGGTGAAGTGGGCAAAGTCGGTGTGCCCATCAGCCACTTAGGTGATATGGAAGCCTTATTTGATGGTATACCGCTTGGTGAAATGAACACGTCCATGACCATCAACGCCCCGGCGGCTTGGATGTTGGCTTTATATATAGCCGCCGCCGAGCGCCAAGGCGTTCCCCGGACCAGTCTGACGGGCACCGTCCAAAATGATATTATTAAAGAATACCTGAGCCGGGGGACCTATATTTTCCCGCCCGCCCCCAGCATGAAATTAATCGTCGATACAGTTGCCTTTACCTATACAGAAGTTCCCAAATGGAATCCGGTCAATATCTGCTCGTACCATTTACAAGAAGCCGGTGCGACCCCGGTACAAGAACTGGCCTTTGCCCTTGCCACCGCGACGGCTGTTCTTGACGCGGTAAAAAAATCCGGACAAGTACCAGAAGCAGACTTTCCCGTTGTGGTCGGACGCATCAGCTTTTTTGTGAATGCGGGCATTCGCTTTATCACTGAAATGTGCAAGATGCGTGCTTTCACTGATCTGTGGGATGAAATAACCCGGGACCGATATGGCGTCGACGATCCTAAGATGCGCCGCTTTCGCTATGGGGTACAGGTAAACTCGCTGGGGCTTACCGAACCGCAACCGGAAAATAATGTTTATCGTGTGTTGCTGGAAATGCTCGCCGTTGTTTTGTCAAAAGATGCCCGGGCACGCGCCGTTCAATTACCCGCTTGGAACGAAGCATTGGGACTACCCCGTCCATGGGACCAACAATGGTCACTCAGGTTACAACAGATTGTCGCTTACGAAACGGACTTGCTTGAGTACGCTGATATCTTTAATGGCTCAACAGTCATCGATGCCAAAGTCGCAGAACTAAAAGCAAGCGCGCTCGCTGAACTGGCTGAAATCGATAACCTTGGTGGCGCGATTGTGGCGGTCGAGCAAAGTTATATGAAGCGTCAATTGGTAGAATCCAATGCCAAGCGTATTGCCGCCATTGAAAATGGTGAACAGGTCGTTGTTGGCCTGAATAAATTTATCGAAACTGAAGAAAGCCCTCTGACCACGGGGGACGGTTCTATCATGAGCGTTGATCCACAAGCCGAGAGCGATCAGATCGAGCGGTTGAATGCTTGGCGCAGCACCCGCGATCAAGCGGCTGTAGAAAAAGCATTGGATGGATTACGCACGGCGGCCATAGAAGACCGAAATGTTATGGAGCCCTCTATTGCTTGTGCCCACGCGGGTGTTACGACTGGCGAGTGGGGACAGACTTTGCGTGACGTCTACGGCGAATACCGGGCACCCACGGGAATATCGGGCAGTGCTGCCAATAATTTCAGCGATATTGAGATCGCCCGATCCGGTGTGGACGCAGCCTCAACCAAGCTCGGCAGACGATTGAAAATGCTGGTGGGCAAACCGGGGCTTGATGGTCATTCCAATGGCGCAGAACAAATCGCGGTACGCGCCCGTGACGCGGGTATTGAAGTAGTCTATGAAGGCATTCGCTTGACCCCGGCAGAAATTGTCGATGCGGCCTTGCAAGAGAATGTCCACATCATTGGGCTTTCTATCTTGTCGGGATCGCATGTGTCATTGGTGAAAGACATCCTTGATATGATGGCCGCCAAAGGCATTGATGATGTACCCGTTGTGGTCGGCGGGATTATTCCTGAAACGGACGCCGAAACCTTACGGGGCTTTGGTGTCGCCCAAGTTTACACGCCGAAAGATTTCGACTTGAATAATATTATCCAAGACATCGCAAAAATTGCCGGGGAACAATCTCATACGGCCTAGTTTTTAGAATTTGTTTTTATGATTTCCAAATGGTCGGGAACCAATCTTCGCGCATACGATCACCGGTTTCCAAATTTATATCCGGGAAGTTTGGCGATGTTTTAACAGGACGTTTGCGGAATGTCATATCATCCCCTAGCCACCGGGTCGCAAATCCGCGTCGTCTGTTTGTGACTTCTGCGGCCGTTGTGCCGTGCAGGGTGCGATAATCGAATAATACCACATCACCCGGTTCGCACGCCCACGTTAAAACGGTGAAGTCATCAGGGTTTGCGTCAATATCGGGCACGGTTTCAAGTTCCATATCCGTAAAGCCATAATCCCCGCCATCTTTGAACCAGCGTGGTTGATAGAGCTTCCCGGTGCGGTGAGACCCCGCAACAAAACGAACGGCGGATGCTTCTGGTACCGGGTCAAGGGCCAGCCACGCGCTAATGCCTTGTGTGCCTTGAATGCCATAATAGGGGTAATCATGATGCCAAGGGGTATCTTTCGATGTGCCAGGTTCTTTAACAACAAGATGCTCATGAAAGATCTGCGACGTTTTCGATTGCATGGCTTGTGCGGCGATAGAAGCAATGCTGGCGGTCCGCACGAATTTTGAAAATTCAGGAATATCCTGCCAATTACAATAACTGTTCCAGAAATGGCCTTCTTCACCACCGATGGAGTTTTCATTAATGAAGCGATCTGGATTGGCTTCCAATCGATCAACGCCGTTACGTAATGTCTCTACCCAATCTTTAAAGACACCGGGTAACGGCAGGGCGCCATCACGTTGATAGGTTTCGATTTGTTCATCGCTAAGTTTATAAAATTCAGGGCTGGTCATTTAGTCTCAATCCTTTAAGTTTTACGCGGATCGGTTTATTGGTGACTACCGAGGCATACATTGTTCAACAATAGCCGCCCAATAACTGGCACCAATTGATAGTATATCGTCATTAAAATCATATTCGCTTTGGTGCAATTGGGCAGCATGGTCTTTGTCCGCTTGGCCGAGGAAAATATAGGCGCCCGGTTTTTCTTCCAACATGAAGGCGAAGTCCTCGCTGCCCATAATATAGTCGGCGTTACGGTCAACTTTTTGCTCACCTACTATGCTGGCGGCGATGTTAGCGGCTATTTCGGTATGCTCTGGTGTGTTAATTAAAACCGGGTATCCATCTTCATAATCAACGGTGATCTCGATACCATTTGCCATCGCAAGGCCTTGGCTAATTTCAAAGATCCGACGCCTGATCATAGCGCGGGTTTCTTTGTCCAGCGCGCGTATGGACATATCGAGTTGAGCGGTATCGGAAATCACATTATTGGCGGAACCAGCATGGAATTGCGTAATGCTAAGCACGGCTTGATTGGTGGGGCTGGTATTGCGACTGATGATGGTTTGAAGGGCGGTGTGTAACTGCACGCCGATGGCAATGGGGTCTACGCAATTTTGTGGCCACGCCGCATGACCGCCCGTTCCATGAATGGTTATCAGACACGCGTCAGCCGAGGCCATGAAGGCATTGGGACGAATGGAAAACGTGCCTGCTTCGGTGCTCGTATAGTTATGTAAGCCGTAAACCTGATCACAGGGGAATTTATCAAACAAGCCTTCATCGATCATAACTTTGGCACCCGCACCGCTTTCTTCAGCGGGTTGGAATATAAAATGTACGGTGCCGTCAAAGTTTTTGTTTTCAGCCAAATACCGGGCGGCCCCAAGTAACATGATGGTGTGTCCATCATGACCACAAGCATGCATCTTGCCATCATGGGTGGATTTATAACTTATATCATTGGCTTCTTGCAGGGGAAGCGCGTCAAGGTCGGCCCGTAATCCTATGGTCTTTGCACTGTTTCCTTGGCCTTTGAGAACACCAACAACCCCGGTTTTGGCCAAGCCAGTGTGAACCTCTATCCCCCATGACGCGAGCTTCTCGGCCACAATACCAGCGGTGCGGTGCTCTTCAAAACACAATTCAGGATGGGCATGGATATCGTGTCTCCACGTTGTCATATCTTCTTGGAATTCCGCAATTCGGTTATAAATGGGCATTGAGATCTCTTTAAGTTGGAGGTTCTTTAAATGGAGTTTTTTTTAAAGTTAGCTCTTAAATTCCAAAACAGCTCAAGGGCATTCCAGCCTTTCAAAAGTAGTCTTTATGAGATGCGCCGGGTCGCGACTTTAAGCCATTCGACTGTTTGTGCGTCAAGGTCGTCTTTTAATTGATTAAAGACCCCGGAATGATAATTATTTAACCACTCAAGTTCAAATGATTCCATCATTGATGCATTCACAAGCCGTAAATCGATCGGGGCTTTGGTCAAGGTTTCAAACCCTAACAATGCTTTTCGACCCTCACTTGCGGGTTCAAATTCATGGACGGCAATAAGGTTTTCAATGCGTATACCATAGGCCCCGGTTTTATAATAGCCCGGCTCGTTTGATACGATCATGCCTGCTTGAAGCGGCACGGTACTAGGGGATTTTGAAATCCGGTGGGGGCCTTCGTGAACGTTTAAGAAGCTGCCAACACCGTGTCCGGTACCATGATCATAATCAAGTCCCGCTCGCCACAGAGCCTGTCTGGCAAAGGGATCAAGTTGAGAGCCCGTTGTGCCAAATGGGAATTTTGCCCGGGCCAATGCAATGTGTCCTTGTAGAACCCGGGTAAAGTTATCGCGCATTTCATCGCTGGGGGTGCCAATGGGAATGGTGCGGGTAATATCGGTTGTGCCATCCAGATACTGCCCCCCTGAATCAACCAGTATTAATGAGTTTTGGTCGAGCACTCTGTTGCTCTGCTCATCTACACGGTAGTGCACAATGGCACCGTTGGGACCAGAGCCGGAAATAGTATCAAAGCTGAGTGATTTAAAAATATCACCTTCAGCGCGAAGAGCGGCCAGCTTATCGCCCACCTCCATCTCAGATAATCCGGGTTGAGAAGAAACACTATCAAACCAACATAAGAACCGCGCTATAGCGACACCATCGCGGTGATGGGCCGCGCGGGTTCCAGCAAGTTCGCTTGCGTTCTTGATCGCTTTGGGCAGTTCACAAGGATCATTGCCCAACTGAATTTTTGCCCCGGCGGTCTTTAATTTATCGACAACCCAATAAGGGGTGCTATCCCCATGAAGACGGACTTTGCTCTGTGCCTTACCCATTTTATCGAGGGTATTACCAACTTGATCCGGCGCAAGTATTGAAATCGATTTTTCCAGATGTTGAGTAAGCGAGTTTGAAATTTTGGCGGGACTGACAAACCATTCTATTTGCCCATCGTCATGGATAATGGCCAGCGACAACGGCAAGGGGGAATGCTCTAGATCATTGCCGCGTACATTCAATAACCATGCGATGGATTCAGGCTTGCTGATAATGGCGCTATCTTGATTATTTGATTTAAGTAACTCTGCGATCTCGGCACTTTTGCTGGCGCTGTTCTGACCACTATAAACAATATCATGTGCGACAATGGCCCCCTCGGGTGCCGCAGGACGGTCGTGCCAAATGGCGTCAATTGGATTGCTTGCGATACTGACCAACGAGGCGCCTGCTTTTTCAGCGGCTGTGGTGAAATTTTCAACTTGTCTGGGTGTCATCAACCATGGATCAAAACCAAGTTTCTGGCCTGATTGCATATTTTCCGTAACCCATCCGGTTGCCGGGTTTTCGCTCAGATGTTGATAATGATAAAGGCTTTCTGGGACTTCGGTACGAACTTGCAGCGTATAGCGTCCATCAATAAAGATTGCTGCGGTATCTTTTAAGATTACCGCCAGTCCTGCGGAACCCGTAAAACCACATAACCATGCCAACCTTTCAGCAGAGGGCGGGATATATTCACCTTGAAATTCATCTGTGCGGGGAACGATGAAACCATCAAGATCTTGTTTGGCAAGTTCGGCGCGTAAAGCGCTTAAGCGTTCTTGTTGGGGTGGGATTTGGGGGTCGCTATTTGTCATGTCATACCATTCAATTGTGCTCAAAAAAGAGTATGGGCAATCAGGGGGGGAGGCAATGGCTTATTTTTATAATAACGGTGAAATTTAAGGTATGCCTTTCTTGCAATGCTGAAATGCGAAAGCATCACTACTGTTTTGAATTTTAAGGGCTTATAACTATTCTTGTAACGCATTTATAATACAGATTGATGAAACGTCCCGGCATCCTTCGTTGGTTATAAGAGATTGCCGTAGCGGACACATTATACACACATTAAAGGAATTGAGCCATGTTAGCACCCTACGCAGATAAATTTATTTTAACCATGTTTACCGAAGATATGTACGCTCGGGCAAACGGTCATGAACACTTCATCCCCATGAAACGAGCCGGCTTTGGCAAGCTCTTCATGGACATTTTTGGTGGAGCCTCAAATACCATCGCTATTTGGTTGCGCGCTCGAAAAATTGAAAGTGAATTGCATCAATTAAGCGATCATATGCTGAATGATATCGGTATTGAGCGTTGGAATATTCATACTGTTGCACAAAAATGGGCTCACATTGAACCTGTAGCGGCAAACGATGACAATCAGACTACTAAAACAGCGGCTTAATCAAGTCACTGACAAATACGTTGATTGTAAATTAACGTAGACGATAGTTTATGAACGGCGACCCCGTATTTTCTGGGTCGCCGTTTCTGTTTATTCTGCTTCTACGTATCCCAAATTCCTCATGCATTGATTATAAAGCTGATTGGCACGGGAATTAACGCTTGAGCTGGCAAACATGGTATCGACCCCTTGTGGGTCTTCCAAGTTGCCCTGTTGAGCGGGGGTGCTCGTCGAGAAATAATTTTCCTCCGCCTTTTGCTGTGCTTCCCATTTGCATTGAGCTCCATCCACACCCCATTCTTCCTGGGCGATGGTATTGTGTCGCCAACTAATGGTTTTAATGGAACAACCCGATAACACCATTAATGCCATTCCGGTTGCCACGATCATGATAGGTAAGGTCGATTTAAAGTTTTTTATAAACATAAGAAGCCCTAAATATAGTGGTTGTTGCAATGTTGCTTTACCTGAATTCTACAGTGTAGTGTGATTTCACTCAAGAATAGCTTTCAAGTCATTGTTTCGAGTGCTTTCTGGGCTTGCAACTGGTAACTTTATGATCACAATCCCCCTCTAGCGTTCTTTAACCTAATAAAACATCAGAGTACTAAAAAATGACGACCGATAAACCAACATCTAAAGAGACCACCAGCACCATGTGGGGGGGGCGGTTCGTAGACGGACCCGATGCATTGATGGAAGCAATTAATGCATCGATCAGTTTTGATAAACGATTAGCGGCACAGGACATCGCGGGCTCCAAGGCTCATGCGGCCATGCTGGGGGCGTGCGGTATTATCTCTGCCACTGACGAAGTTGAAATTCAGGGTGGTCTGGATACGGTACTGTCGGAGATTGAAGCTGGCACGTTCGAATTCAAAACATCCCTAGAAGATATCCATATGAATGTGGAATCCAGATTGGCTGAATTGATCGGTGATACGGCGGGTCGCCTCCATACTGCGCGTTCGCGCAATGATCAGGTGGCAACGGATTTCAAACTTTGGGTGCGCGATGCGATTGATGGTCTGGATAAGGCATTGCAGCATTTTCAAAGCGTTTTATTAGTCCAAGCCGAAACACATGCTGGAACAATCATGCCGGGTTTCACCCATTTACAAACCGCCCAGCCCGTGACCTTTGGTCATCACATGTTGGCTTATGTGGAAATGGTTGGTCGGGACCGGGGACGACTTACGGATTGCCGGGCGCGGTTGAACGAAAATCCCTTGGGATCAGCCGCTCTTGCGGGCACGTCTTTCCCTATTGATCGGGAAATGACCAGCAAAGCCCTCGGTTTTGATCGTCCAACGGCGAATTCATTAGACGGTGTATCGGATCGGGATTTCGCGTTGGAGTTTCTCTCAACCGCGTCCATCGCCGCCATGCACCTATCGCGTTTGGCAGAAGAAATTGTTATTTGGAGCTCTCAACCCTTTAGCTTTATACGCATGTCCGATGGGTTTTCCACGGGCAGTTCTATCATGCCCCAAAAACGAAACCCGGACGCAGCAGAATTAGTGCGCGGTAAAATTGGCCGGATCGTTGGTGCCATGAATGCGTTGATGATGGTCATGAAGGGACTTCCGTTAACCTATGGCAAGGATATGCAGGAAGATAAAGAACCCGTGTTTGATGCCGCTGAGTCCTTAGCGCTTTGTATCGCTGCCATGAGCGGCATGATGGAAGGGGCTGAACCACAGACCGATTCCATGTATAATACAGCCGGTATTGGTTTCTCTACGGCAACGGATTTAGCCGACTGGGTCGTGCGATCTTTGGGCTTACCGTTTAGACAAGCCCACCACATTACCGGAGCGCTGGTTAAAATGGCCGAAGATAAATCCCTGGGTTTAGAAGATTTATCGCTTGCTGAAATGCAAACCATAGAACCGGCTATGAACGAAGGCGTGTTTGAGGTGCTGGGCGTTGATAATTCTGTTGCCTCTCGTCTCAGTTTCGGTGGAACAGCCCCCGCCAATGTACGGGCGTCGGTAAAAGCCGCCAGAGCTAAATATTTAGCTTAAAATATATCATTTGGATAATTGGAAACGGGATAGACCCATGAAGAAAATAGTTAGAACATCTCTGGTCCTTACGATTGCTTTGATGCTTATGATCAGTGTCGGGGCATGTGGGCGTAAGAACTCAAATGTTCCGGGCGAAGGCTCGACCTATCCACAAGACTATCCTACTCAATAATAACTAATAATAATTAATAACAATAATTAAATAACGGACAAATAAATGGATCACTTTACCTACCGCGATGGCGAAATGTTTGCTGAAGACGTGGCTATTTCAAAAATAGCAGAGTCCGTCGGAACGCCATTCTATTGTTATTCCAGCGCTACAATGTCTCGGCATTTTAATGTATATAATAACGCGCTTGATGGTTTGGACCGTTTAATTTGTTACGCCATGAAAGCAAATGGCAATCTGGCTATTTTGAAAACATTGGCGGGTTTAGGGGCGGGTGCGGATGTGGTTTCCGGCGGTGAATTAGAACGGGCGCTGGCTGCTGGGGTGTCGCCTGAAAAAATCGTTTTCTCCGGTGTGGGGAAAACCGAACAAGAATTAAGCTACGCCGTTGATAGTGGTATTTTCCAAATCAATGTTGAATCCGAGGATGAGCTTGAATTACTCAATAAAGTCGCCACAACAAAAGGGCGCACGGTTAATGTATCACTGCGGGTTAATCCTGATGTAGATGCCAAGACACATGAGAAAATAACCACGGGTAAAAGCGAGAATAAATTCGGTATTGATATTAATCTCGCCGGGCAAGTCTTTAACCGTGCGGCCACTTTAAGCAACGTCAACATGATTGGCGTCGCCATGCACATTGGTTCTCAGTTATGTGATTTAGGGCCGTACCGTATAGCCTATAGTGCCGGTGTTGAGTTGGTGAAATCTTTGCGCAGCGAAGGCCATACCGTCGAGCGTTTTGATCTAGGCGGTGGATTGGGTATTTCTTATTTCGAAGAAGGGGGCAATGCCATTCCACCGACTCCCTCAGAATATGGTGCCATGGTTAAAGAGGTTGTTGGTGATTTAGACTGCAAAATTATCATGGAACCTGGACGGGTTATTATGGGCAATTCCGGGGTGTTGGTTTCTCGGGTTACCTATATTAAACAAAGCCCCAGTCGACGATTTGTTATTCTGGATGCGGGCATGAACGACTTGATGCGTCCAACATTATATAATGCCCATCATGCAATTGATCCGGTAATCGAGCCCGCGTCAAATGCCGTCTATGAGCCTGCCGATATTGTCGGGCCGATCTGTGAAACGGGCGATACCTTTGCTAAAGGTCGTGATCTGCCACCCTTGAAACAAGGTGACTTGGTGATGTTCAGAACCGCCGGTGCGTACGCGTCCAGCATGGCTTCAACCTATAATGCCCGCCCTTTGGTGCCAGAGGTTTTGGTCAATGGTGCCACCCACGCCATTATCAGACGTCCTGTTAAGGTTGCCGATTTGATGGCGTTTGAGGACATGCCAGATTGGTTGAGTGATCGGTGAGGGGAAACGACCCCTTAATTGATCCAAACAATCGGCACCGAGATGATCGAGGTGACCGAGCAACCAAGATGGCCCCTCGTGTAAAAACATATCTAAAACTAACCAAAGCGACCTTGTTATGGGAACGTGTTTGGCCTTTGTTATGGCCAGTGTTTGGGGTGGCTGGCTTATTTTTATCTTTGGCCCTGTTTGATATTTTACCCGCCTTACACCCTATCGCCCATTGGACCTTCTTAGCCATTCTGGCTTTATTGGCGATCTGGACCATCCACAGAATTCTCAAGAACATCGTTCATGCGGATCATCGCGCAGTGCTCAGCAGATTAGAGCTTGATAGCAACCTTAAACACCGTCCGCTGACCAGTCTTCATGATCACCAAGTCATGGGTGATTCTATTGTGTGGAAAGAACATCAGCGACGGACCGCACACCAAACCGCCGATCAACTTATCCTAAACCCACCGTCCCCTCAAATGGCCCGTCATGACCCTATGGCATTACGGGCGATTGTTATTTTGGTGTTGGTCATTGCTGTCGTTTATGGCGGGCATGATTTTGGTGCTCGGTTAGGGCGGGCGGTTGATCCCGCTAATCTTTCCGGCCCCTTGCAAGCGCACATCGATATATGGGTTACCCCGCCAGAGTATACCCGAATATTGCCTTTTTATTTAAGTTATTCAACGAACCTTGATGTTGATAATACCGTAAAAACAAAGGCCGATGAGGTTCGGCGAATTCCCTATGGCAGCACTGTATTGTCACAAATTTCTGCCACAAATCCCGTAACCGTTAAAGTCGGTGCGCGCGCCCTCGAATTTCATGAAATCGGTTTGAGTGATGCCGGTGGATTTCGGTCTGAGACCACCATCGCAACCCAAGACATGAGTGAAGAGATAACCGCAATAAGTATTGAAGCGGAGGGAGAAGAACTGATCCGGTGGCCGGTTCGTATACTGGCTGATACCCCACCCGTTGTTTGGTTTTCTGGCACACCCAAAACCAGCGAACAAAGTCAAGGCCGTGATCGCGGAAGGCTGAGGATCGCTCTGAGGGCCGAAGATGATTTCGGTGTGCAAAACGCAACGCTCATCATTATGAACCCTGCTATCTCATCCATCACGGCCGATCAAGATCACAATAATATTATGCGGATTAATCTGCCTCTGCCTCGGGTTGGAGCGGTGTCGGTTAAGGCCGCTATGATGCGGGATCTAAGTGCCCATGAATGGGCGGGCATGGCGGTTAAGTTAAGGTTGGAAGTATCCGACATGATCGCCCAAGTTGCTCAGAGTAAGGTTCTTAATGCCACGTTACCAGAACGTATATTTAATCATCCCGTGGCAAAGGCGCTGATCGCTTTACGCAAAAATTTAATCACCGATCTGGATCAGCAAACAATCATTCATTCCATCCAAACGTTGGATAGAATAACGGAAGTTCCTGATAGCTATAATGGCGATATTATTGCCCATCTTGCCATGCGTGTCGCCCGGTCCCGTCTTTATCAAATTGGCTCAAAGCCCTTGTATGAAAGTCCTGTAACTGAATTTTCTTCTGTTCGTCAATTATTTTGGAAAACCGCTATTCGTATTGAAGAGGGGGAGTTTGTTCTAGCCGCGCTGGAATTAAATCAATTGCAAGATGATTTGATGAGGGCATTACGCGAGGGTGGGTACAGTGATTTGGTTAATGAAATGCTGGACGCGCTTAATCAGGCGTTGGACAGGTTTATGGCGGCGCTTGTAGAAAAGTTGGCCGATAAGGGCATGGACGATATTTCTGATATACCAGGGTTATCGGAGCTGAAAGAATATGACCTACGTAATATGATCGAAGATGCGCGAAATTTGGCGAAAAATGGCTCCTTGGAATCAGCCGAGGCCAGCTTAAGAGAATTACGCGCCATGCTTGATTCCATCGAAGCGGGTCTGAACGACGATACTCCCATGAACGAGTTTTCAACGGCCCGACGATTGATTGAAAATCTCGAAGAAATGTCACAACAGCAAGAAAGCTTGCTGGACGAAACGTTTCGCCATACACGCACCCTTCGCCAGAGTAATGATGCCAACACTTTGGGCAATGCAGATGGTGAAACACCGCAACAAACCCTGCAACGTTTTGCCAATGATCAGGAAAACTTACGCGAAAGGCTGAACGCCTTAATGCCTGAAATAGGTATGTTTATGGGGGGTATCCCGCAATCATTGGGGGATGCAGAGAGTTCCATGATCAAGGCCCGTGAGTTTATGAGCATTGGCGAGGGCGGCAAGGCAGCACCCCAACAAGGCAAAGCGTTAGAATCACTCAGGACAACAGCCCGCGAAATCGCTGATCAATTAGCAAAACACTTACGTGCCATGCCGGGTAGTTTACCTGCCATTCAAGGTGTCGTGCCCAATTTTGGCGAAGATCCTTTTGGGCGCAGTGGTGGTGGAGGAATTGGCTCACAAATGGACGACGGTATGATTAGGGTGCCTGATCAATTAGAAATGCACCGAGTTCGCGAAATATATGAAGAACTACGCCGTCGTGCCGGGGAATACAGTAGACCAGAAATTGACCGAGATTACATCAATCGACTGTTGAAACAGTTTTAGGGCTTTTCTTAATTGTCATCTTCGCTTGGTTC
This sequence comes from uncultured Rhodospirillales bacterium, assembly GCA_965603075.1. Classification (GTDB taxonomy): domain Bacteria; phylum Pseudomonadota; class Alphaproteobacteria; order Rhodospirillales; family Casp-alpha2; genus JABJOR01. The sequence continues at coordinate 39,733 of CBFDBO010000010.1, forward strand.
AGTTGTGTGATCACCGGATTGATCCCCCTCTGGTCGTGGAGCAAATATCACAAGCGCGCGTCTGGCGAGGGGCGAAGGTTCTTCAATTTCGATTTTAAACGATACTGTATCTTTAGGCGAAATCATCATTTCTGCTGGTTCTTGAACAAGAATTTGAATTTGTTCACCATCGGCGTTGCTTAATATTGCCTTGAGCAGAGGAACTTCAATATCGTGATCTGTTGAATTGCTTATGTTTCCCGTTATTACGAGGAAATCGACGCTGTTTTTAGATTGACGCTGTTCGGTTTGGTCAGAAATGACCAGCCCTTCTCCAATAATTTTAGCCGGGATACCAACTGTTTCATAAAGAACATTCAAAGCCGGAACATACTGTACGACCATTCCTCTTAAGAAGAATAATCCAGCCACAGTGGTGCTGAGAAAGACAAACAAAAATAGGGTAATATAAAGACCTTTTTTGCTTTTTTTCTTTGGTTTCATTAAAGGTTTTCTGCGGCGGCGAACCGGTGGTTCATCATCTAAATCATCCATCGCCCCGGTTAAGCTGTCGGGAAGCGGTTCAGGGATGTCATCATCCAGATCGCTTAAATCAATAGTTTCAGCTTCTACGCCATCCATGCCCGCATCGACCATAGATTCGATTTCTGCTGGTTCTTCTTCACCTTCAAACATGGTGTTGATCTCTTCTTCAGAGTAATCGTCCTCTGGTGCGGCGATATCATCATCAAGTTCTTCTTCATCATCACTGACAAATAAAGCGTCAATATTTGCTGATAGAACGCTGTCTAATTGATTGTCCTCGGTGCCATTGTTTTCAGGCACATCTTCCTCGAAGGGATCAGCTTCTTCTGGTGGTACGGCGGCTGCATCTTGTGGTGGTGCAGGGTTGCCCGGCGGCGGTGGATACCCTGGTGCTGGAGGGTATCCTGGGGGGGCATAACCCGGTGGTGGTGGATAGCCCGCCGGTGGGTATCCAGCTTGCGGGTATCCTGTCGGTGGATATCCAGAAGGGGGATATCCTTGCGGTGGATAAGCGGGATATCCTTGTTGCGGCGGATAGCCGGGCGCTTGTGGCGCGGCAGGCATTTGAGGTGCATGTTGAGGGGGGGTGTTGGTGACAGGCTGTTGAAACCATTGGTTGCCACACTTAAAGCAACGTACATCACGTCCCGTCGAGCCGAGGCCAGCAGGGGCAATATCAAATTGTGTACGGCAATTAGGACATTGTATGATCATGAGTACCCAGACAAAAAAGTCTTCCCCATCAATAAATTGAGCATTATCTATTTTTATTGTTCTATCATTGTTTATAATCGGCAGGATAATGATAGGCAAGTTAAAGGCATAGAATACTTATAAAAAGACAATATTCAATTGTCAGCAGAAACCACTGGAAAAGCATTGTATAGTGCACTAATTGCCTATCAGGGTGTATTTTGGGGGTGTTTGTACACATCTTAACCCTGTGCCATGGTACGATTATAATGTGTGGTTTTAACTTCTAAACGGTTGGTTTTGTTGGATATGAGCGAAAGTAGCAATGATTTAATCGTTCGATTCGAGAATGTTGGACTTCGCTATGGCTTGGGACCGGAGGTCTTGCAAGATATCTATTTTGAGCTTGCTGCTGGATCATTTCATTTTTTAACGGGGGCAAGCGGGGCGGGTAAATCGTCTCTGATGAAGCTGATGTACCTCGCCATGCGCCCGACCAGAGGGCTAATCTCGCTCTTCGGGCGTGATATTGCGGTGACACATCGCCGAGAATTACCAGCGCTTCGCAGGCGTGTTGGCGTTGTTTTCCAAGAATTTAGATTGCTCAATCACTTGAGCGCCTATGATAATGTCGCCTTACCTTTACGTGTAGCGGGTGTCCGTGAGAATGAATTACGAGGTCAGGTTGAAGAATTGCTAAGCTGGGTTGGTCTTCAAAATCATATGAAGGCCCGCCCCCCCACATTATCAGGGGGTCAGCAACAACGTGTTGCTATCGCCCGCGCGGTTATCGCCCGTCCTCGGTTATTGCTGGCTGATGAGCCTACCGGAAACGTTGATGATCGTATGGCCTATCGTTTGGTTCACTTATTCGAAGAACTTAATCGATTGGGGACCACGGTTGTTATTGCCACCCATAACCAAAAATTGGTGGAACAATTGGGCCATCCGGAAATACATCTGGAAGATGGTAAATTACGAACTCTATCTGGATCAAAGAGGAATTTGAAGCCAGCCGGGCCAAATACAGATCGCCCTATCGCGCCGTTTGATCCTGACGTCTTGGATTATTTAAAGACCTGATATAAGCTAATATCTGATATAAAGTAGAGAGTGAATTTTGATATTTCGTCGTACTGATATTGCACTGGACCAAGATGCCCATGCCCGCTTTTTGCCTTTGTTGATTGCCTTTATGGTTTACTTAGCAATTCTGGCGGTTGCGGGAATTATGGTCTTGCACCAATCGATAGAGCGCTGGGACCAGGGCATTAGCGGCACGTTGACGGTTCAAGTTATGCCCTCTGAGTCAGATGTGTCTTTGGATGATGCTTTGTTTGTCTTAAATAACACCCATGGGGTTCTCGGCGCCGAAGTCTTATCCATCGACGAAACCATGGAGTTATTACGCCCGTGGTTGGGCGAGTTGGCGGGGCATGATGATTTGCCACTGCCCCGATTGATTGATGTGGTTATTGATCCTAATGCCGGGTTGGATACGCAAGCACTGACCAGGCGGTTAGCTGTTGCCGTTCCGGGATCCAGTTTAGATGATCACCGGATTTGGCTAGACCGTTTGGTGAAATTGCTCCGCACCATAGAATTTATTGCCATTGGTATTGTGGTGGTTATCATTATTGTGACCATTGGTACGGTGATTTTTACCACCCGGACGGGGCTTGCTTTACACAGTGAAGCCATACAGGTTTTACATTTAATCGGTGCCCGCGATACCTATATCGCCAAACAGTTTGCTGGTCGGGCTTTGTGGCTGGGGCTAAAAGGTGGGATGGTTGGGTTATTGTTTTGCATTCCCACAATGTTAGCCATTGGTTACTTCACCGAGCGGATGGAAATCGAAGTTATGCCAGAAATCTCGCTCAATATCCCCCAGATGGTTATCGTCATAATCTTACCGCTGATTGTCGCAGGGATTGCCATGTGGACTGCGCGGGTTACCGTCCTCAGAACTCTGGATAGGATGCCCTAATGGCGATGCCGCCTATTTATCAACGACGCCGTTCACGGCGGGTAATGGTTTTGACATTGAGCGTTATAATTCTCGCCTTAGGGTTCTGGGGAACGGGTTTTTATCAATTTGCCCAGAAGGTCATGCCAAACAAGGTAGAAGATTTATCCACCAAGACGGACGCAATTGTTGTTTTGACGGGGGGCAGTGGCCGCCTTGATGTGGGATTGTCTTTATTGCGCAATGAATTTTCCGAGCGGCTTTTTATATCCGGGGTTTATCAAGGTATTGATGTGAACCAATTGTTGAAAATGTCCCGCGAAAATCCCGAGCAATTAGCCTCTCGCGTGGAAATAGGCAATGCGGTTGATACCAGCGGCAATGCTATTGAAAGCGCATTGTGGGCCGAACAAGAAGGCGTCATGTCCATTCGTCTGGTCACGGCTGCCTATCATATGCCGCGCAGTTTACAGGAATTTAGCTATCGCATGCCCGGTGTTGTTGTAATCCCCCATCCCGTTTTTCCGCCGCATGTAAAAGAAGACTGGTGGCTTTGGCCGGGAACGACTTGGCTTGTGTTAAAGGAATACAATAAATTTCTTGTGGTTTGGTGGCGTCAGCAAACGGCGCTATTATTTGGTAACCCAAGACAAATATCAAATCGCGTTTTTAATTCGGATACCTAATAATGAATAAAATTAGATCATTTTGTTTTGATGTGGTTCAACTTACCATCACGGCCCTTTCGGTTGTGATTTTTATGGCTTTATTGCCTTTCCCGTGGACTTGGACACAAACAGCGGTCAACGGTTGGGCGCGACTTGTTCGGTTTGCGGCTCGATATATGGTTGGTATCGATATCCGCGTTATTGGTTTAGAAAATATCCCCAAGGGTCCCGTTGTGATTGCCTCCAATCATCAATCGGCGTGGGATACATCTTTCTTTCAAACTATTTTTCCACGCTCGGTTTATGTGATGAAAAAAGAATTGTTATCGATCCCGGTATGGGGTTCGATAGCCAAAAAAATTCGCTCCATTGCCGTCGATCGATCGGGTGGTACGGCGGCTTTGAAGTCTTTGATTGCCGATACCATTGCGCGGTTGGATGAAGGCCGCACGGTGATCATCTTTCCTGAAGGAACACGCACCAAAGTCGGCGAGAAGAACGACTATCATCCAGGCGTTGCCGCCATTTATAAAAGTGCAGGGGTGCCCGTTGTACCTGTGGCACTCAACTCTGGGTTAACCTGGGGGCGCAGTAATGTAGGGGAAAAACGGGCGGGTACAATTACGGTAGAATTCTTACCTGCGATAGAACCCGGAAGAGATCGGAAAGCGTTTATGCGTGATCTTGAAACCAGTATAAATGAAGCCAAAACCCGGTTGGAAACATTACCAAATTCCTGAAAAGTGTCTCTTATTTTCAATTGATTTCTAGTCCATAATACGCCTGAGATACCTCTGTAATATAGCTGTGGATAAGCCTGTGTGTATTTTGGATGGGTTAAGGATTATAGCGTCTTGTGAATAACGGGTATAACTTTTGTATTTGAGGCGACAAAAGGGCTATCTTAATATCGGACTAGGGATAACCTTGTGGAAACATAACAGGAACAAAATCTTTACATTGGGGATGAACGGGCGTATTGTTTTGCTCTATTTCTATCAACCTAGACATAAATTCATGCATTAATTCAATGTGTTAACTAACTGGTTGGCAACTATAATCAATGCGATGATTATGACGGGCGTAGATAGATCTAGAACTGGGCACTATATAATATTTTTTTAACATATAATGAATAATCGAGGGTGGTATGGCGCAAGTTGCTTCTATTTCGCAACAAATCTGGGATATGAAATATCGACTGAAAGATGCTGACGGTCATCCTGTAGATAAGACAATAGATGATACGTGGTCTCGTATTGCTAAAGCCCTGAGTGCAGATGAGAACAATAGCGCCTATTGGGAAGAAAAGTTCTTTGACTTGATGCGTGATTTCAAATTCATGCCAGCAGGACGTATTATTTCTGGTGCGGGAACAAACCGCAAAGTCACCATGTTCAATTGTTTTGTCATGGGAACCATCCCCGATGATATGGCCGGTATTTTTGAGAGTTTGAAAGAAGCCGCCCTGACCATGCAACAAGGCGGTGGCATTGGTTACGACTTTTCAACACTGCGCCCCAAAGGGGCCCCCGTAAAAGGGGTTAGCGCGGATGCGTCTGGACCGTTGACCTTTATGGACGTATGGGACGCCATGTGCCGTACGATCATGAGTGCGGGATCAAGACGCGGCGCCATGATGGCGGTTATTGCGTGCGATCATCCGGATGTGGAAGCTTTCATTAAGGCCAAACGTGAAGCCGGACGTTTGCGGATGTTTAATTTATCCGTGTTGGTATCCGATGATTTCATGACCGCCGTGAAAGAAGATGATGATTGGGATTTAGTGTTTGAAGGCACGGTGTATAAAACCATCAAAGCCCGCGCACTTTGGGATACGATCATGCATTCAACGTACGCATTTGCTGAACCGGGTGTGATCTTCATTGACCGCATTAACCGCGAGAATAATCTGAATTATTGCGAGACCATCAGTGCGACAAACCCCTGTGGCGAACAGCCATTGCCACCGTATGGCGCATGTTTGCTGGGCTCTATCAATCTGGCTCGATTTATTGAACAAGCCTTTGAAGAAGACGCAGCTATTGATTTGGATGAGCTTTCGTCCAGTGTGGCAACGGCTGTGCGATTGCTTGATAACGTCATTGATGCTTCGGGTTTCCCCCTAGAGCAACAACAACACGAAGCCACCGCCAAGCGCAGAATTGGCCTCGGTATTACCGGTCTTGCTGACGCATTAATCATGTGCGGTGTTCGTTACGGTGGGGCGTCGGCTGTTCGTTTGACTGAAACATGGATGGCGACGATCCAACGTGCTGCTTATTTGGCCTCGGTCGAAATTGCCAAGGAAAAAGGTGCGTTTCCATTATTTGACGCGGAAAAATATATATCCGGTGGTCATGTGAAAACTTTGGACGAAGATGTACGGGCGGCCATAGCTGAACATGGTATCCGCAATGCTCTTTTGACATCGGTTGCCCCGACGGGAACCATATCGCTGTTTGCTGATAATGTATCATCCGGCTTGGAACCCGTATTTAGTTTTAAATACACCCGTAATGTTCTGATGCCAGATGGCGAGCGTCGATCTGAAGAAGTATCAGACTACGCGTATCGTTTGTTTCGCCGTCTTTATGGCGCAGACGCACCGTTGAGCAATGCTTTTGTTGACGCGCAAAGTCTCGCCCCCAATGATCATTTGGTGATGCAGGCTACGGTACAAAAGTATATCGATAGCTCTATTTCCAAAACGATAAATGTGCCCGAAGATGTTGCCTTTGATGATTTTAAAGAAATTTACATGCAAGCCTACGATCTGGGCTGTAAAGGCTGTACCACGTATCGCCCTAACGATGTGACAGGCGCGGTGTTGGAATTAACATCAGATAAAAACAAAGCCTCAAATAATGATAATGAACCAGAATTGCCGCTGACCTCACCCATCGAGAGCATCCACCCTCGTGATGAAGGGGATTCCGGGGCTGTGGTTTATATGACCCAGCCGCTTGATCGTCCCTCTGCACTTAATGGCGCAACCTATAAAGTTAGTTGGCCAGAGAGCGACCACGCCATTTACATCACCATGAACGATATTCTGCAAGATGGTCGCATTCGCCCGTTTGAGGTCTTCATCAATTCCAAAAACATGGAACACTACGCTTGGACCGTTGGTTTGACGCGGATGATTTCGGCGGTATTCCGTCGTGGGGGGGATGTCTCCTTTGTGGTCGAAGAATTAAAAGCCGTATTTGACCCGCGGGGCGGACATTGGGTTGGTGGTAAATATGTGCCATCGTTGCTGGCAGCGATCGGTGGTGTTCTCGAAGAGCATATGATCAGTGTCGGCTTCCTAAGCTCGCCCGGAAAATTAGCAAATGAAGCCGATCGCGATTTAAATATTATTGGTTTGTCTCAAACCGCAAGTGGGGAAATGCCCTCTAAACCATCAGAGACAGAACAATCCGTAAAATCACCTTTTCGGCATTGCCCAAAATGCAATCAACCCGCATTGATGCGCCAGGAAGGGTGTGATACATGCACGTCTTGTGCTTATTCAAAATGTGGCTAGGATATCTGAGTTAAATAGGGCACCTGAATTATAAAATGTTACTTCCTGAACTGAAGAAAGTAAGTATTTAATTATGAGCTTCGAATTTAAAATAATGACCCAAGCCCAGATAGAAGGTTATCTATCTGATGTTCGTAACGCTACATTAGCGACCATCAAACGCGATGGTGGCCCCCAACTCAGCTCCATTTGGTATTTGTATGAAGCCGGTGTTATCTACATTAAATTCGGTGTGGGATCAGCCAAGTACCATAATATTAAACGCGATCAACGTGTCAGTATGTGTGTGGATGGCGGGTCGGATGATTCTCGAACCGTGACGATTTATGGTGACGCGAAATTCATGAATGATGAAGACTTAAAAACAAAAGATATCAAAAAACGTATAAACCTGCACTATTCTGGTTCTGAGGCTGAGGCGGAAAGTCTTTTATCCGATGAAGATGGTGAGCTTAAAGAAGCTTTAATTGCCATTGTGCCCACCAAAACTATTGCGCTAGATTATAACGGTTGATCTATCCAATCTTACTTTGAACCCTACTGTGATTCCTACTGTGATTCCTAGCGCGCTGCCTTAACCAATCTTTCCAGATGATGATCAGTAATACCCAACTGGCGTAAGTGATCGGCAGTATTACTTAGATAGTCGATACAAGGTCCCCCTATACCGTGGCCCTGCCTTATTAACTTTACAGCCTCAAAATCTTCCATGGGCGGTGCGTACTGAATGTGGTTCGTGTCTGCGATAAAGGTCAATGACGTGGCCGGTATTGGGGCATCAGAATGTGGGTTGATGGTCACCGATACCATGCGGGGGTGATAGACTTTGTTGATCATTTCCCGCTCATAAAGATAACCGACAACGTCATCGACATTCTTTGAGACAACCCGCAGCACCCGCCCTCGACAAGAACCGCCTCTGTCCAATCCAAAAACCAACCCCGGACATTCCGGTGTGCCACGGTATTGATACGAATAAATGCACAAACGGCGATTGTAGCCATGCAGAGTGGCATCGAGGACTTCCGTATGCTCAAAATCAGGTCGCCACATGAGCGAGGCATAGGCAAACACCCATAAGTCTTCGCCATCTTTTGATTTGGGTAAGTGATCAGGTGTTTTCATATAAAATGATTTTTCAATTTCTGCTCAGGTAATTGTACTGATTTATTTACGCGTCGCAATAGCAACCCCAGCAACGGTAACGGCCATTCCTATCATCGCAAGGCCCGTGAGAATTTCATCAAAAAGAAAAAATGCCATCAACGCGGTTATGGGGGGGACCATGAAAAATAAACCGGCGACTTGGCTCGCCGCGCCGCGCCGGATCAATACGTATAATAACGAGAACGTGCCAACGGACATAAAAATCAACCACCCCAGAGCCGTTATAAACCGGGGATGCCATTCTATAGCTCCCGTCTCGAAACTTAAGGATAACACCATCATAATGATCGCCGTTGCGATAAGCTGAATGCTTTGATAGGTGCGTATATCCCCATTCGATGTGAAATGACGTTGATATAAAGTGCCAATGGTAATGCCGCATAGAGCGATGAGGCAGGCGATAATGCCGGCTGTTTCAGTAAGATTAATACCGCTTTCAACAATGCTTAAATCAAGGGATTGTCCTATCACCATGATGACACCGATAAAACCTAAGGACAGCCCTATCCAGCGTTTAATTCCTACCCGCTCACCGAATAAGGGGCCAACGGCGATTCCGGTTATGAGCGGTTGTAAGGAGACGATTAAGGCCGATAATCCGGCAGAAATACCATTATCGATTGCCCAAAACACGCCCCCTAAATAACATCCATGAACCAAAACACCAACCACTATGGCATGGAGAATTTGTGTTGGGTTGCTCGGCCACTTTGCTTTAAAAATAAATGCTAAGAACCCCATGATTAAGGCGGCGACAAAAAACCTGATGCCCAAGAATATAAAAGGTTCAGCGTAGGGTGCGCCCAGTTTAGATCCAATAAACCCAGTGCTCCAAAGAAAGAGGAAAACAACCGGTAGCGGATCACGCCAAAGGGGAATGGTTTCAGTTGGTGTTGCTTTATTATTATTCATAGTCCCATTGGTAACATGATAAAACCCAATGGGAATGCAGTATTTAAGTATCTTCAGTAAATTTGATAAAAAATTGGTTGACCAAACCGCTGCATAATGGTCGCTTGCTGATTATGGTTGATCACGCTGATATCCCGCTTATAAAACGCCAATTAAAATGGGGTGCTGCTGCGCTCCTTTTAATGTTCGCGCTTTGGTCGTCATGGTGGTTTGTGGCGGCGGATCAAGCTGTCATGGGGGCTAAAGCTTGGGTAGCTGAACAAAACAAAGCTGGATTTAAAATAAAATGGCAAGAGATTGAAACGTCTGGTTATCCATTTCACTTGCAAATTAAACTGGCAAATCCTGTCATTGAATGGCAAGGATCATGGCGTTGGTCTACACCGTCATTAATATTAGATGCCACCCTGTGGAATTGGTCTGACATAACCATAACCGGGGATCATAAACACCGAATTTTTCTAGCCCGTGGCTCTCAGTTACACAATTTTGATATTAGTGTGGATACGTTATCAGTGGGCATCACTTTGGATGCAGCCTTAGATAAAGCCTTAGTTGAAAATATTAATGCGTATATAACTGTCTTTAATTTGAGCGAAGACCAACACTTAATTGCTGGATTTGATTCCGCGCAAATTAAAATTGATGTGCCAGAATTTCTAGGGGCAAGAGCCGATGATATTGTCGGCGCACTGGACGTCAAACTTCACGGTCTGGAAATACCGGAGCTATCAGAAACACCTCTCGGCTCAGAGCTACAGCGGTTGGCTTTGCGCGCAGAATTATTGGGCGGTCCGCCGACTGATTTAAAGCCGGGGTCGCTCACCAAATGGCGAGATCAAGGCGGCGTGATTGAAATCCGTTATCTAACATTGGGGTATGGCGCGGTGGAGCTTGAAGCTTCTGGAACGATGGCGCTTGACCGTGAATTACAACCCGTTGGATCTATGGTAGCCAAAGTACAAGGATATTCCAATGCCATTAATGCGATGCAGCGTGCTCGAATGATCAGCTCTGCTGAAGCCTTGGGTGCGAAAATAGTACTGGGTACCTTGGCTCGAAAAGACCCGGCCAATGGCCGCTCAATTTTGGATATCGCCATCAGTTTGCAACAGCAAACCTTACATGCCGGACCCATTGCGTTGACAAAATTGCCAACCGTGCATTGGTAGCCTTTAAATATACCGGTAACCTTTAAATTTTTTGATCCTCGGGTACATGCTGTTTGGCTTCAATGATGCTGCGACGAGCTGCGCGGGTACGGGTGAAAACCTCTTGCAAGGCATCACCGTCGCCCTTGCGAACGGCGCGCTTTAAGTTCGTTAAATCTTCATCAAATCGATTGAGCATTTCAAGAACGGCGTCGCGGTTTTCGATAAAAATATCACGCCACATAACCGGATCAGACGCTGCGATACGGGTGAAATCACGAAAACCACTGGCTGAGTACCGAAAGATTTCTTTTTGCAAATCATCGCCCAATTGGGTCGCGGTATCAACAATGCTGTAGGCAATTAAGTGCGGTAGGTGAGAAGTTATGGCGAGCACTTGATCATGATGATCTGGGTCCATTATTTCAACGGTCATACCCGCGGCTTGCCATAATTGGGTAACGCGGTGGGTGGCAATTTTATCAGCCTCAACACCCGGGGTAAGGATGCAGTGGCGCCCCATAAACATTTCGGCGAAACCTGCTTGTGGACCGGAATGTTCTGTGCCGGCAACCGGGTGTCCGGGGATCAAATGAACATCATCATTCAGATGGGGGCCAATTTCACGGAATACACATTTTTTGGCTGAGCCAACATCACTGACAATGGCACCGGATTTTACATGAGGACCGATCGCAGCCCCAACTTTGCCAAAGGTGCCAAGAGGGGTGCAAATCATCACAAGATCAGCGTCTTTAACAGCGAGGGCTAAATCCGTTGTGGCGCTATCACACAATCCAAGCTCGTTTGCTTTATCCAAAGTTTCTTGGGTCCGGGATGCAATGCAAATATGGTCGGTCAGACCATCGCGTCTCATGACACGGGCAAGACTGGAACCGATCAGCCCAATACCAATAAAGCAGACACGATTAAAAAAGGGTTTTGAAGTTTCAGTCATTAATCAATTTGTCTTTCTTAATCTTCTTTAGCCAGAAATTTTTTCATGGCATCGATAAAAATTTGCATTTCCTCAATGGTACCAATGGACACCCGCAACCAATCGGGTAAGCCATAACCTGCAACCTGACGGACAATAATGCCGTGTTCTTGCAGAAACGCATCGCATTGTGTCGCGCTGCGGTTGCTATCATGTGCCAATTTCAAAAGGACAAAGTTCCCCACGCTCTTTGTGGTTTCTAAACCTAGATTATGCAGGTTCTCAGCCGTCCATTCACGAATTTTAATGGTATCCGCTTTGACCTGCTTGGTGAATTCCGTATCAAGTAAGGCGGCCAGTCCAATGGTTTGTGCCGCTTGACTGACATTAAAAGGGCCGCGAACGCGGTTAAGAACATCAGCAATGGCCGCGGGTGCGTATCCCCACCCTAAGCGCAATCCACCCAGACCGTAAATTTTTGAAAACGTGCGTAACATGACGACATTATTTGAACGATCAACCAATTTGATGCCGGGATCATAGTCCGCTTCGTCAACAAATTCTGCGTAGGCTGCATCCAGAACCAAAATAATGTGTTCGGGTAAACCTTTCCATAATCGTTCGACTTCGCTTTGGGCAATCAACGTACCTGTTGGATTATTTGGATTGGCAATAAAGACAATTTTGGTGCGCTCTGTGACACAGTCCAGTAAGGCATCAACATCGGTTGTCAGGTTGCGTTCAGGGGCGGCAATGGGGGTTGCGCCAGCGGCTCTGGCGCTGATGTCGTACATCAAGAACCCATGCTCGGTATGAAGTACTTCATCACCGGGACCCGCGTATGCACTACATAACAGCGAGATCAGCTCATCGGATCCTGCGCCACATACAATTCGTTCCATATCAATATTATTATGTTCGGCAAGTGCCTGTCGAAGAGCAATGGCGCCACCGTCGGGGTAACGATTATGGTCTGCCGATATGGCTTTGCTTGCGGCGGTAGCCTTGGGGCTATGGGTCGGGGCTTCGTTGGATGATAATTTGATGATGCGGGCTTGGCCCTCAACATTTGATCCGCCACCTTTATAGGGGGCGATGTCCATGATGCCGGGTCGGGGGGTTGGTAAGTGCGGGGTTGGTAAATGTGGCGTTGGTAATTTGCTGCTCATGATTTACCCCCCGATGTATTATCCAATAATTCGGCATCGTCAATGGGTACGCTATAAGAGCCGATCCACGTGAGCGGTGTTGTGAACCCGGGGAACGACATACCCACTCCATCATGGAAACCGTCTACTTCTACCAGAACCTGACAGTGTTCGCCAATTTTAGGGGGCGAAGCCACAATCAGATTTACCGATAGACCATTATCAATGAAGGCTTCCTTGATGACGCTGGTATCGGTGTTGTGGTCGGTGCTGAAGATAAACAAACTGATATCGCGGCCTGTTTCCTGTGGTTCAGCGTAGGAAATAGCCAGTGCATCCAGATTAGCACCAAGGGCGCTGCTACGACCAAAAAAGGGCAGCCGTGTTACGATGCGAATGCTGCCATCATCCGTATCTTTCTGGGGTAGGTTGTGCCACCAATCATCGCGACCACCGGGCACAGGATAGGGCAAAATACCGATGGCGGCATCCCCGCTGGCTACGGTGGCAATGACTTCTTGTGATGTCATGTGCGTGCTAATTTTGGTGTAATTGCCATAATGATCACGGCCCAGATCAACGTACCCGATATTGTCATCCGGGGTGTGGATCGCAACACAAAATGGGCCTTCAAGCGCCAAGGTACCAGAAATCATCTGGCGCCAGATGCTGAACAGAACCTGTTTGGGGAATTTACCATCGTGCTCTGCAGAGAGATGATAAAGCATTTCTGCTTCGCGGCTGGGGCGGATTTTGACTTTTTCGCCGATTTTAACCCGGCGTACAGCGTCGATCACATGGGTGCGTTCTTTAATCAGGTCGTGCAGGTTTTGGTCGATACGATCAATATCGGCGCGCAGTTCTTCTAGTGTTGGCAATTTGTCGGTCATCTTATCTCAGCAATCTTAAAATTATATCATTCAGGCTGTTTTATTTTATGTCGAACGCAATAGCAGGTCGGATGATGTTAATAGGACAAGTCGTGTGAATAGGATAAGTAGTGTTAATAGGACAGGGGAGAAAAATCAAAGGAAACCTAGGCGAATTTAGGAAATTCATCGTTATTTTTGGTTATTCGGTATTATTCTTTGTCATATGTATCATTTGCTGCATTTTTTATACGCGCCACGGTTTTTATTGACGTATTCGGTCCGGTTCGAGAGCTGTTCCAAGGGCTGCCTTGTGTGGCAACGGTATAGCGTCGACGCAAGCTTTTTTCGACGGTTTGTCCGGCGTAAATTTGTTTCTCAGCCTCGGCCATGATAACCCCACCAAACCGGGAAAAGGATTTACTGCCAATATTTTCCCACGCGGAACAAGATGACAGCATCATACCGGAGGAAAACGGTGGAACAAAAAGGGCCGTTTCGATTTGAAGCGGGGTGAACATCGAGTCGCGTAAGACCGTTGATAGCTGCCGTCGGGAATAAGGCCGACCATTACCAAACGGTGTCCGTTCAAACCGTGCCCACAATCCGCGACGATTGGGGGTGACGATAAGCAATCTTCCTTGCGGGGATAGAACACGCCAAATTTCACGTAACATCGGGCGGGCAGGTTCAGCGCTTTCTAAGGCATGAACGAGAATAACTCTGTCCATGCTTAAATCATCAAACGGCAAATCCATCTCGTCGGCAAGAACGCTTAAGCCGGGGGTGTTCTCAGCATCATTGGGCCAGTGCATGACACCTTGGGCTGCAGGCATTGCCGCGATGGTACGTTCGGCTTCACCCACAAAAGATTGCAGATAAGGTGTCGCGTAACCAAGCCCTAAGACCCGCATACCGCTCACATCGGGCCAGAAGTCACGGATGCGCCTTCGGATCATGCGCCGCGCTACTTTGCCTAAAGGATTGGCGTAAAAATCTCTGATATCAACTATATCTGTCCACATAAATTTACTATACCACATGGATGTCAGGATGGAAGTCTCGCTCTTGGGGTGATAGTTTCAGATTTTGAAAAGGAGAGACCTAATGAAATTATTTTATTCCTCGACATCACCTTATGTCCGCAAAGTAACCATTTTGGCTATTGAAACCGGGCTTGAAAGCAAGATCGAACGTATCACCACCCTCTCTGGACCCATGGGAGAGATCGCCAAAAGCAATCCGTTGGGCAAAGTGCCTACATTGCTGCGTGATAATGGTGAGGCCGTTTATGATTCCGCCATTATCTGTGAATATCTCGACGGATTGAATTCGGGAAAAAAGATGATACCGGAAAATCCAGAGGATCGTATTAAAGTTCTCTGCTTGCAATCCCTCGCGGATGGCGCAACGGACGCTGGTATTTTGCGCATGCTTGAAAGCCGCCGCCCTGCGAATGAGCAATCCCCCAGTTGGATCAAACGTCAGCAATTGGCATTCCAGCAATCGTTCACCGTGATGGATCAATCTGTCGACTATTTTACGCGCGATATTGATCTGGCTCAAATCTCATTTTGCGCGACAATTGGTTGGTTTGATTTCCGCCTGTCAGATGAATTTAATTGGCGGGCTGATTGCCCTGCGTTGGCGGATTGGTATGCTGCTTTCTCGGCCCGTCCTTCTGTTATGGCGACGGAGCCAAAGGAATAATTCTGGTTTGTGTTAGCGATCCGGTGTGGGGAACAGTAAGTCTTTAGAGGCGATAACCGCTCCACCCGTGATCAGCGCGCAGGCGACGGCGATATTCCAGTTCAGCTCACCCATCCCAAAGGCAATTAATAACAGCGTTGAGAGTAACGGGGCTGCATAGGATGATGCGCCAAGCGCCTGAATAGCGCCATTTTTAACGCCATAATCCCATGTGAAAAATGCCAAACCCACAGGGCCCAATCCAAGCCCGAGGATGGCCAACCATTGTGGGCTTAGTGTGCCAAATTCGGGCAATACGGTTGTCTCAAATATTAAGTGGCAGATCAATGACAGCACCGCCGTTAGCCCACAATACCCCCCAATAATATCACTGGGGACGTCGGAGAATTTTCTTGAGATCAGAGAATAGCCGGTCCAAGTAAGCGCGCACGCAACAGCCATTAAATAACCCAGAGCATAGTGTGATTTAAAGTTGTCCATACTCAATCCGCCACCACTGACCAATGCGAACGTCCCCAAAAGGCCCGCTATAGCACCCACAATATGAAACCAACGTAAGTTCTCGCCGGGCAATAACGCTGAGCAAACCACAATCAATAACGGCCACGTATACGCAATTAATCCCGCTTCAATGGGGGGTGCATTGCGCAGAGCCATAAAATAAAAGAAGTGATAGCCAAATAATCCAACCACGCCAAAAGCCCATACAGGGAGGGGTTGGCGCAGAGCTGATATCGCTTTTGATGGATTAAAGGACCATTTTACCAATCCCAATACAAAGGCAATAGAGAATGTCATAGCCGTTAACTGAAAGGGCGGAATTACACCGCTTAACGTGGTCAAAAGTGCTAAACTTGACCACATGATGACGGCAGATCCGCCAATCATCGTTGCTATTGTTTTATTGGGTTTATTAATAATAATTGATTACCTTAGTTATTGTCTTGTATTACCCAGAACATAACGAAAGATCCTTAGAATAAACAATAAAAATCTTATGTTAAATAGACAAGTTGTTGGAACTATAGATTGAGTCATAAGATTAAAATTCTATTAGTTAGCGATCTTGACGATGAAGTTAAGAATGCTTTGTCTAAAATATTTGACTCTAATACAGCTAATTTTGAATTTTTTGAAGCCAGTTCTATAGACGATGCAATAGAGTTTCTTGTACTTGATGCGCCTGACCTGACATTCGTTTATGATGTGGAAACAGGAGGGCGCACCCTTGATTTATTAAACGACATAGCTGTAAGAGGTGTTAAAAACGACCTTGGCGTTAATAACTCAATTATCGCTGTTGTTGCCCCCCATGCAGTGTCTAAAGAAGATGAGATTATAAAACTCGGTGGTAAGGGGCAAGTTTCAATTGATGCCAGTTTCAATGAAGCCCTGAATTTTATTGTACGTTTTGCCATTGAAATGAAAAGGCTCAAAGCCACTCAGACGGCTGAAAAAGAAGACTTAACGCGTGAATTATTAGAAACCCACGATACGCGTGAACGTGAAGCTGAATTAAATTATGAATTGTCGGGTATCGCAGAAGAACTGACTTTGGTAAAAAAAAGAACGTGAAGAAACCGTTGATGCCAAGAACTCGTCAATCGCAATGAGGGTGAAATTTCAGTTCAATCTGAAATTAACAAAGGCACAACTATCTCCGTTAGGTTGCTGACAACACCCAAGACCCCCTGATATCAAATAGATTAGTCTAGGTACTGACCACCGTTTACGGTGAGAGTTGAGCCCGTAATAAATCCAGCCCCATCATCCGCAAGGAAGACAACACAACGCGCAATTTCTTCAGCGTCCCCAAGACGACCAACGGGGATTTGCGGAATAATGACATTATTGAGAACATCTTCTGGCACGGCCATGACCATCTCGGTTGAAATATAACCCGGTGCAATGGCATTGACGGTAATGCCTTTAGACGCCGTTTCTAAGGCAAGCGCTTTGGTGAAACCGATATTCCCAGCCTTGGCCGCGGAATAGTTGGTCTGCCCGAATTGGCCTTTTTGTCCGTTAATAGAACTGATGTTGATGATGCGACCAAACTTTTGAGCGCGCATGCTATCGATACACAAATGACAGGTATTATAGTGGCCCGTTAGATTGGTTTTGATAACCGCGTCCCACGACCCTTGATCCATTTTGTGTAGAGGTTTATCGCGGGTAATGCCGGCGTTGTTGACAAGAATTTCGATAACGCCTTTATCTTCAACGATTTTATCCATTGCCGATTTACATTGCTCATAATCGCCAACATCAAACTTACAAACGTCGATGCCTGTATCGGCTTTAAAGTTATTTGCTGCTTCATCATTGCCAGCGTAACTGGCAACAACGTCATAACCAGCGTCTTTCAACGAAATTGAAATAGCTT
This sequence comes from uncultured Rhodospirillales bacterium, assembly GCA_965603075.1. Taxonomy (GTDB): domain Bacteria; phylum Pseudomonadota; class Alphaproteobacteria; order Rhodospirillales; family Casp-alpha2; genus JABJOR01. Next base: position 57,397 of record CBFDBO010000010.1, read on the forward strand.
TTCCAATACCACGGGTTCCCCCGGTAACCAATGCAACACGGGCCATGTTAACCTCCAAAAATTAAATCATAAATTCTAAGTTCTTATTTTAGCTCTACGCACATGTGTTTATTTGCGCTCTACGCTCGTATTTATTTGCGCTCTACGCTCGTATTTATTTGCGCTCTACGCACATGGCAACACCCATGCCGCCGCCGATGCATAACGTCGCCAGACCTTTTTTGGCGTCGCGTTTTTGCATCTCGAACAGCAGCGTAATAAACACCCGTGCACCAGAAGCACCAACGGGGTGGCCAAGCGCAATGGCGCCACCGTTTACATTTACTTTGTCTGTGTCCCAACCCATGTCTTTGTTAACAGCGCAGGCCTGAGCGGCAAATGCTTCGTTGGCTTCGATCAAATCCAAATCTTCAACACTCCAGCCCGCTTTATCTAAAGCGGCACGGCTGGCCGGGATCGGACCTGAACCCATGATCGCTGGATCAACACCTGCGGTCGCCCAAGATTTAATCGTTGCAAGTGGGGTAAGGCCCCGTTTCTCGGCTTCACTGGCGCTCATCAAAACCACGGCGGCGGCACCGTCGTTAATGCCCGATGCATTGCCCGCCGTTACCGTTCCACCTTCGCGAATGAAGGCAGGTCGCATGCCAGCTAGTGCTTCTTCTGTGGTGCCGTGTTTGGGATGCTCATCGGTATCGACAACAGTTTCGCCGCGACGAGATTTGATCGTAACCGGGATGATTTCGTCAACAAACTTGCCAGCGTTCTGGGCGGCTTCGGCCTTTTGTTGGGAGCTGGCCGCGAACGCATCTTGATCTTCGCGTGAGATTTGCCATTTTTCGGCAACGTTCTCGGCGGTATTACCCATGTGGTAGCCATTAAAAGCATCCCACAGACCATCTTTGATCATGCTATCAACCATCTCAGCATTACCCATTTTTGTGCCATTACGCATATGCATAACATGGGGAGCTTGGCTCATGCTTTCTTGACCGCCTGCGACAACCACGTTGGCATCGCCTAATTTGATAGCTTGCGCGCCAAGGGCAATGGTACGAAGCCCGGAGCCACAGAGCTGATTAATGCCATAAGCTGTCTTTTCAACAGGAATACCCGCGTTGATCGCGGCCTGACGGGCGGGGTTTTGCCCCGCACCAGCGGAAAGAATTTGACCCAGCACAACTTCGTCTACATCAGCGGCATCAACACCCGCCCGTTCAAGGGCCGCTTTGATGGCAACTTCGCCAAGATAGCTAGCTGGGACGCTGCTTAATCCGCCATTGAAGGCGCCGATAGGGGTGCGGGCCGCACCAACGATGACAATTTCTTCACTCATGACGCACATCTCCTGTTAAGAATTTTGATTGATTAAATTCACGTTTATTATCTATTAAAAATTACGTTATAGAATGCTGCACTGCAACACAAGGGTGTTTTTGAAAAAAAGAGGTTATTTTTTCATTTTTTAAATTTGCCGCGAAAGCCAACCTGACAGGGGCGTGAATAATGTTTCTTCTGCTCTTGCCCCGGCGATCATACCAATATGCCCATGATCTAAGGATAAAGTTTCAACTTGTGGCAATTTATCAATAATGGCGCTGGCTGATTGTGGTGGAACGATATGATCTTGTTTTGGAATGACCACGAAGGCAGGGCATTTAACATCCTGCGGTCGCACGGGCGTTCCATCCAGACACCACTGACCCATTGCGGGGGTGTTTTCGATATACCATCCATTGATACATTCTTTGGCTGTAGGGCCGGCAAGGGGGGTACCATTGTTGAGCCAGTCTTCTAGCTCGACAAAAAGATTGTCTTGCTCAGAAGGTGTTGAGGTATCGTTCCTCCGTGAAAACCGTCTAAATTTTTCAATGCTCATCCACGGGTTTAAACTGGTAAACATAGCCTGAATAATATCCATGGGAATGAGACCAAGGGTATCGATTAGCAAGTTTGTTTGGGGTTGCATGGCCTTCATGGTCATGATCATTGTTTCATGGCCCACGTGGAAATCCCACGGGGTGGCGAGCAATGCCAACGCCCGACATCGCTTCGCTTGGCGGGTAACCAAACCCAAGGCAAGCAATCCCCCCATACAATACCCAATTACCGAGGGCTTCGATTGATGGCGATCGGTGATAATATTTAAAAAAGGTTCCAACCGTTTGCCGACATAATCGCTTAAACCGAATGTCATTTCATCGGAACCCGGTATATCCCAATCGACGATGTAAGGATGGAATCCTTTTTGGGCGAGGCTGCGGACAAAGCTGTGGTGCCCTGATAAGTCGAGCACATGGTATCTGTTGATCAGTGATGGAATAATCAGCAAAGGTTGATCATTTTTGGATACCCCATCAATCCCGAAATCGAGCAGTCGGGTTGTGCCGTGTTGCTTTATAACATTGGCTGGGTTTTTGGAGGATCTTTCGTAAGCGGTGTATCGCTTGATACCACCTGAGAATTCTCGCTGACGGCGAAGGCTTTCTTCCTGCACGGCTTTGGCAAAGGCTGCACCATCGACGGCATTTATTCTGTTAATAAGATCTGGAGCATTATGTCCCTTCCAGAGCAGCGATCCGTTTTTCAAGCTGTCCAATGCGCTCGTTGAGAGCGTCGATAACATGCTCATCATGGCCACATGAAGGGCAAGGGGTTGCGGTCCTATCATCTTTTCCATTATCTGTCTGCGCCTCGCTTACCGAATTTTCTGAGTTTGCCGAATGTGCCATGTTTGCCATGTTTGTCATTGTGGCCGTTCCGGTGTTCATCAGGGATATACTCTGCGCCATTAATGCCGCTATGTCTTTATCATTTGCCATATGGGACAACTGGACTTGCCACATATCCATATACTCTTTGGCTAATTTCCCTAGATCGGGCGTGTCGGTTTCACCCTTGGTATCATTGTTGTTATCGGTGTCGGTCATGATATTTCCAAAAACAGTCTTTATGAGATAGACGTAATAGTAAGCATCTGCGGAAGAATTCATTGCGATGCAGCATTTTTCGCGCTACGACTAGTTTAATACCTTAGAACGGTTACGCAAAGAAGTTAAGAAAAGTGATAAAATAAAGGAACTGTGACAGTATGACTAATGCTCGTAAAGATGCCAATAAAGACCGGGTTACCATAAAAAAGTATGCCAACCGTCGTCTCTATAACACGTCAACCAGCAGCTATGTAACACTGGAAGATCTTGCCGTCATGATCAAGGATGGTATCGAGTTCGCCGTTTTTGATGCCAAGTCGGGTGATGATATCACTCATTCTGTCTTAACCCATATTATTGTAGAGCAAGAAAGCAAAGGGCAAAACTTGTTACCCGTAGGTTTCTTACGCCACTTGATTAGTTTTTATGGCGATAGTTTGGAATCCGTTGTGCCAGAATATTTGGAACATTCCATGCAATCCTTTGCAACCAACCAAGATCAGATGCGGAGTTATATGCAAGATGCTTTTGGCGGCGCTTCACCGTTTTCAGTCTTTGAAGAAGCTGGCAAAAAGAACATGGCGATGTTTGAATCTACTATGAAGATGTTCACGCCCTTCTCCCTTGATACAAACAAAACCAGCCAATCCCCCGGCCAAGCCACCAGAGCCGCACCAACGGAGGAAAAGTCCAGTAATCCAGAATCCGATGATTTGGCAGATCTAAAAAATCAATTGGCCGCGATGCAACAGCAGCTTAATAAAATGATCAAAGATTAAATTAGGGTAATTCCCGAAGAACCCTAAACCCGAGCCAGTAACTGTTTACCGGTAGGGCGTTTTTAGAGCGGTAAGATGATCGACCTACTTTGCTAAAATAATAAAACGATCCACCGCGCATAACCCGTTGATTGCAATCTCCATCCGTACGGATGCCTCCTTTTGGAGGGGCGCCTTCATGGCTAGGGTTCCAACAATCGGCTGTCCATTCATAAGCATTACCGACAGTGTCATAAAGACCAAAGGCATTGGGGGGGAACGATCCCACGGGTGCTGTTCCTTTGGCGCTCCAGATGCTTTTGCAATCTTTACAATTCGCGAGGTTTACGCCAACTTCATTGCCCCAAGGATAAAGCGTGGTGGTATTGCCACGGTGGGCATATTCCCATTCCGCTTCACTGGGTAAGCGATAGGTTTGCCCGGTGGTACCCCGTAACCATTTCAAATAATTTTCAATATGCGTGTAATTAAGATTGATAACGGGCCGTGTGCCCCGGCCCCATAGGTGGTCATCGGGTTGGTGCGTGCATCCCCCCCCACGAATACAGGCTTCCCATTGATCAAAGGTGACTTCAAAGCGACCAATAGCAAAAGGCTTTTCTATAAAGACACGGTGGCTTGGTCCTTCGGTCTTTGTGGTCCCCCCCAATCCCATGACAAACAAACCCGGTGGCACCACAACCAGCTCTGGGCAATCATCACAATCACGGAAAACATCTCCGGGCTTAAATGTTGTTTCCTGAGCCTGTAATGTGCATGCTCCGGTACCGATAAAAACCAACATCAGGGCCAGTCTAAGGACCAGTGTTAGGACCTGTGTCTGGAATAGGCGCAAACTTTTTGTAAATAATAATGTCATAGTCATTAAAATAAAGCTCTTGTGGGTGGGGTCAACTATTCAATTTCTTTAGCGCCCATTGTGCGGCACCCCGAACCAACTCTGATGGATCAGCGAGTAGCTTATCTAAGGTTTTTTCCAAGGCTTTTTTCACGTCGGGGCGCAAGGCGCCGAGCTTGCTGTTGCCCGCTGCAATAACGGCATTACGGGTCATTCGGTCTCTGCCTGTACGTTTAACGGGGGAGCCTGCAAACACTTGTCGGAAAGCGGCATCATCCAATTCCAATAAATCCGTCAATCTGGGCGCATTCAGCTCGGGACGGGGCAAGAAAGCTTCTTCACCCGTGGCGCTTTCAAATTTATTCCACGGACATACCGACAAACAATCATCACAACCATAAATCCGGTTGCCCATATTCTCCATTAATTCTGGCTCAATCTGCCCTTTGGTCTCGATGGTTAGATAAGAGATACACTTTGTTGCCTCAATTTTATAAGGCGTATCAAGGGCGCCCGTGGGACACGCCCGCATGCATAGATCACATGATCCACAATGATCGGGTTCCGGGGTGTCGAGTGTGTCGGGGGGTAAATCGAGGGTGGTGAAGATCTCACCCAGAAACATCCATGATCCAAATTCCCGCGAAACCAAATTTGTGTGTTTGCCCTGCCACCCCAAACCCGCCCGTGCGGCGAGGGGCTTTTCCATAACGGGGGCGGTATCGACAAAGACTTTTACGTCACAACCATAATTCTCCACCATCCACCGGGCCAGAACTTTGAGGCGCTTTTTGACGATGTCGTGATAGTCTTTCCCTTGCGCGTAGACGCTAATTGCCCCCCGATCGGTACGGCTATGGATCGCTAGCGGATTAATGTGGGGGGCATAATTCAGACCCAGAACAATGACACTGCGCGCATCCGGCCACAACGCCGTGGGTGACTTCCGGCGCTCTAGTTTCTCAACCAGCCAGTCCATATCGCCCTGCCGGCCTTGTTCAATGAAGGACATTAGCGCATCACTGTGGGATGGTTGAAGGTTTGCGTCGGTTAAACCCACGGCATCAAAACCACATTCCAGCGCCTTTTGGCGTATATTTTTGGCTATATCATTCATTATTTTTATTATAATTGAAATTGGGACTCGCGCATCTTATCTGTTTATGATATCCCGTTCGCGATTAACAGTCATGATTCTTTAAGGAGCCACTATTTTGAAATTTAAGTATTCATTTATTTATGTTGCGCTGATCGTTTTGGTAAATTGGCTATTTTCCGTTGTGCCCATGGTGGAATTACCAGGTGGTGAAATGTGGCCACCCGTATCGCTGGTTGTTGGGTTGATCTTTGTGGTCCGCGATTTTGCGCAACGCGAAATCGGTCATCGTATCATTATTGCCATGCTTATTGGTGGTGCGTTATCTTATATAATGGCTGACCCCTTTATTGCTGTGGCCAGTGTGGCCGCCTTTTTGATCAGCGAATTTACCGATTGGGCGGTTTATTCCTTCACTGGGCGCCCGTTCTCGCAACGCATTTTGCTTTCAAGCGTTATTTCAACACCCATTGATAGTGCGGTATTCCTCTATCTAATAGGCTTTATCAGCCCAACAGGTGTTGTGTTAATGACGGCGAGTAAAATGGTGGGCGCATTAATTGTCTGGTGGATGGTCAATCGGCGCGAGAATAATGTCACCGCCTAATCCTATTATTCTATGAATAAATAATATGAAAATATTATATCAGGGCTTTGCGCATAACGGTGTGAAGCCCTGTTTCTTTGTGTTCATAGCTAGCAATAGCGTGCCATCCTAGTTTTTCATAAAGAGATTTCGCCGTTGAAGTATGTAAATGAACCTCTGTATTGCCTGCATCATAGGCCAAGTCTTCAAGCACGTTCATCAGTTCACGCGCAATACCTTTCCCTCTAAACTCAGGCTCTACATAGACACCTGATATCCATGGGGTCAGCTCGGGGTATTCGTTTGCCCCTGTGCGCTCAAGGAACCCCATGCCCGCTGGCGTCCCTTTCCAAAAGGCAATAACGGCGGCTTCTCCGTAAAGCGAGAATGCATCTTGGCGAATGCGTTCTAATGAAGATTTATAGGTAAAGCCAAAACTCTCACCCCATTCCTGATAATTCCAAGTGGCACATTGTTCAATGAATTCTGCTACATGGTGCAGTTCTTTGATGCTCAGGTTGATGATCGGGGGGGCTTCTTTTGTCATGGCCTTGCTCTCATAATTTAAAAAGTATCAATTAAATCAAAATTTTTGGAATTAACCAACATCAAGGCCCCACCTCTAAATTAATCATAGTTTTCTTACAAGCACTCTAACCACTTTTAAATGTTGTTTAGGAGATTAAGACGATGAACAAGAGTATCGAAGTCAAACAAGATGTAGCAACAGACATCGGTGTTGATGTCGACGTTGAAGTTGAAGATGTTGCGCGGCGATTATTTCTAAAAGGCTCAGCTGCTTTAGGTACAGGGTTGCTTGCTGCTGATCTTGGTATCTCAACGGCGTACGCGGCCTCAGCAACCGAAGAAGAAATTGCTGGTCTTCCACGTGTGGTACAAGAAATGGTCGCCCCGCCGTTCTTGCCAAAACATGATCAGGTTGCTAAAGGCGGCCCGAAAGTTGTTGAAATTCGTTTCGTCATCGAAGAAAAGAAAATGGTTCTTGATGATGACGGCGCCGAAGTTTGGGCATTGACCTATAACGGTTCAGTCCCTGGCCCAATGGTTGTTTGCCATGTTGACGATTATGTAGAGCTGACATTGGTTAACCCAGCCGACAACGCCATGGAACACAATATTGATTTCCATGCATCCACGGGTGCTTTGGGTGGCGGTGCTTTGACAAAAGTATCACCCGGTGAAGAATGTATTTTACGCTTTAAAGCAACAAAAGCGGGTACCTTCGTCTATCACTGTGCCCCTGGTGGCGTGATGATCCCTTACCATGTTGTCCACGGGATGAACGGTGCCATCATGGTATTGCCGCGTGAAGGTCTAACAGGTAAAGGCGGCGTTCCAATAAAATACGACAAAGCCTATTACATTGGTGAGCAAGACTATTACCTAGCCAAAGATGACGATGACGAATACATCAAATACGACAGTGCGGGTGAAGATTACGCCGATTCACTTGAAGTGATGGCCACTTTGACCCCAAGTCACGTTGTCTTTAACGGTGCCGCGGGTGCGCTGACGGGTGAGAATTCCCTGAAAGCAGACGTTGGTGATACTGTTTTGATTATTCACTCCCAAGCGAACCGCGATACCCGACCCCACTTGATCGGTGGTCATGGTGATAACGTCTGGCAATCAGGCTCATTCGACGACGAACCAATGACCAACTTGGAAACATGGTTTATCGCTGGCGGTGCTGCTGGGTGTGTGACTTATACCTTCAAACAACCCGGTGTATATGCCTATGTGAACCATAATTTGATCGAAGCTGTCCTTAAGGGTGCTGCGGCTCACTTTGTGGTTGAAGGCACGTGGGATGATAATTTGATGAAGCAAGTTAAAAAACCAACGGCTATTTAATAACGGCTATTTAATAACGGCGATTTAATGTTGATTTGATTGTGACCACAATATCATCATCAAATTTGCTTCATAAAACATGAAATTTTCAGGAGGTTACTGTGAAATTCTCAAAATTATTATCCCTCACACTATCGCTCGGTGCGGCTGCAGTTGTTGTCTTTATGACAGCCGTACCAGCCAACGCCAGTGATGCTGTAAAGGGTGAAAAACTGGCGAAAGCTTGTAAGGCTTGTCACACACTTGACGAGGGTGGCAAGAATAAACTTGGTCCCAATCTGTTTGGTATTCTTGGAAAAGAAGCCGGTAAAATTGAAGGCTATAAATATTCAAAAGCCATGGCAGCATCCGGGATTACTTGGGACGCTGCTTCTTTCACCGAGTTTCTGATCAAACCGAAAAAGTTTATCAAAGGGACAAAGATGAGCTTTAAGGGTTTTAAGAAAGCTGAACAACGGGCCGATATTTTGGCATACTTTGAAACGCTCGGCAGTACAGCCCATACCGTGACGTTAGAAGGCGATCCTGTTGCTGGTGAGGTGGCTGCCAGTAAACATTGCACCGTCTGTCATACGTTTGAGAAAGGGGGGAAAACCATCTTTGGCCCCAATCTATTTGGTGCCTACGGTGCAAAATCGGGGTACGATGCAGCATTTGATTATTCGGACGCCCTTAAGAATTCCGGATATACGTGGACCGAAGCCAAGGTTATCGAATTTATCGCTAATCCGGTGGAGTTTATGCCCGGTACGAAAGCTCAATTCCCCGGTGTTAAGAGCGCCAAAGAAAGAGCCGATATTGTGGCATACATGAAAACCTTGCAATAAAGACAGCGGAGTTTTCGAAAATTAGACTGCCCCGCTGGTTAACTTCCAGTGGGGCTTTTTAAAATCCAAATAAATTATTAGAACGCCGACAAGGTCTGGGTATGCGAAATAATTTTTTGATTTCTGGGGTTGTCATCTTCATCATTGGGGGTGTTATTATTGGCCTTTTACTCGGCCAAAGAAACCAAGATATCGCTGATTTGTTGCCCGGTGTGGAACTCGCCCAGATTGAGCCCGGTCATTATGATTTAACGGTCAGTGTGCCAAATTCGTTAGGGCGGCGGTATCATTCTAAATCTGTCGAATTAGATAAATCTTTTTTTATCAGCCGTCATGAAATTACCATCGGGCAATGGAACAAATGTTTTGAAGATGACGGCTGTAGACATTTCGCAAAACTACGTCACTTCCAAACACAAGACCATCCTGTAACCAATGTCTCTTGGCTCGATGCCTATGATTTCACGCAATGGGTTAGCAAAAAAACCGGTGAAACCTATCGATTACCAACTGAAGAAGAATGGTCCTATGTTGCCTTTGCCGGACAGAATGTTACCCAGAAAACAATCGATGACTTGCTTGATAAACGCACAGCAGAATTAACGTTGCCTTACTCGGGTGCTAGCCAGACAAAGCCTATTGGTTATTATGGCGAGAATAAATGGAATATCGCCGATACAAAAGGGTCGGTATGGGAATGGACGATGACATGTTGGTTCTCGTCTGATGAAGGGAACGATAAATCAAGACCAATTTCGGAATTGCGTAACCCAACGTTATGCCCCAACCGGGTTGTTCAGGGCATCGAACGCGCCCATGTGCCACACTTTGTTAGCCAGACATATAGCGGTGGGTGCGGTACAGGAAACCCCATTGATAATTTGGGTTTCCGTTTGGTCCGCGAAATTTAATAAACCTCAATCCCAACAGGCTCATCCCTAACAGAGAAGCTTAGCCACGTCCCCGATAGGGGGCTACCCCTTGTTCCGGAATCCACACGTCTGCCGGTGGTTCTCCGGTTTGATAGAACACATCAATGGGAATTCCGCCACGGGGATACCAATAACCACCAATACGCAGCCATTTCGGTGACAACGTGTCGATCAAACGTCGGGCGATGCCAACTGTGCAATCTTCATGAAAAGAGGCGTGGTTGCGAAAGCTGGTCAGATAGATTTTCAGTGATTTGCTCTCTACAATTAAGTCACCCGGAATGTAATCGAGCACCAAATGCGCAAAATCAGGTTGCCCGGTAACGGGACAGACAGATGTAAATTCCGGACAAACAAATCGGATCATATAACCAATGCCCTTTTGTGGGTTTGGCACGCTTTGTAAAATAGCTTCATCCGGATTGTTGGGCGCTTCGCTATCTTGGCCAAGCTGCGTCAGGTTTTCGTAAATTGTATCGCTCATCATCTTGAACTTTCTTTATAAAGCAGGAATGTCGCCAGCAGTATACTGGATAGAAAAGTCATCCGCAAAATGATCGAACGTTTCGTTGCTGATGGCTTCACGAATGCCCTGCATGAGAACCTGATAATAATGTAAATTATGCCATGACAATAACATTAAGCCGAGAATTTCTTTTGATTTGCTCAGGTGGTGTAAATAAGCGCGGGAATAATCCTTACAGGCAGGACAGGTGCATTCTTCATCCAGCGGGCGCGGATCATCTTTATGACGACTATTGCGGATATTGATTTCGCCCCGTCTGGTAAAGGCCTGACCGGTGCGACCTGACCTAGTGGGTAGGACGCAATCAAACATATCGATGCCACGGGCAACGGAGCCGACCAAGTCTTCTGGTTTACCAACCCCCATCAAATATCGCGGGCGGTCTTGTGGCATCAAGGGCATGGTGAAATCGAGTGTTGAAAACATTACCTCTCGTCCCTCACCAACAGCCAATCCGCCAACGGCGTAACCATCAAACTCTATATCGCTGAGGGCATTGATTGATTGTTCGCGTAAATCCGGGAACATGCTGCCCTGAACAATGCCAAACAAGCCATAACCGGGGCGTTTAACAAAGGCATCCTTACACCGTGCAGCCCACCGCATGGACCGCTCCATGGAAGACTTTGCCACCTCATGTGTCGCAGGGTACGGCGTACATTCATCAAGAACCATGGTGATATTGGAATCCAACAGATGTTGAATTTCCACCGAACGTTCTGGGGTTAGATCATGGTATGATCCATCAATGTGTGATCTGAAACGCACGCCTTCTTCTTTGATCTTTCGAAGGTCAGAAAGCGACATGACCTGATAACCGCCTGAATCTGTTAAGATTGGCCCCGACCAGTTCATAAACTTATGCAACCCGCCAAGCCTTGCAACACGCTCTGCGCCGGGGCGTAGCATCAAATGGTAGGTGTTGCCCAACAAAATTTCCGCGCCGGTTTCTACCACTGATTCAGGGCGCATCCCCTTGACCGTGGCGGCTGTACCAACGGGCATAAAGGCGGGTGTCTCAATGGTGCCATGAGCGGTGTTGATACGCCCACGCCGTGCCGAACCATCCGTTGAGATCACATCAAATTTTAAACCATCCATGGGTCACGCTTTCAAACATATGAGTTTCTGGGGTCTAGATAATGGGATGTGGAGGAACTGGCAAGTCTAGAGGTGCATTATTTGTTTTTTGTAAGAATGTTTTGGCCTTGAAGCTTTTCTACAATTTCTTGGACTGAAATCGATCCATCATCATTGGATTGGAAAGCAAGCTGGATGGCTTGGGCCAATATAGGGAGCAATTCAAGGTCTTTAGCCGGTGGGTTTAAGTGGGAACGCCGTATATCTTTAGCCAGATCAACCATAGAAGTGCATAAACTTGCCGCGTCTTTGAAGCGGGTTTTTTTAAGTCTGTGGCTGATATCACTGGCGACGGTTATGATGCGCTCAATATCATCGGTCTCAACAGTTTCCGCCTCACCCGCTTTATAAAGCGGTAATATTTTATTGACCAGAAATGTGATCTGAAACGCATGGCGCTCCATTTTTTGCTCGTTAATGGTTTGTGCAGCATCAGAAATTGCTAAAGATAAATTGAATTTATCAACTTTTTTTTCTTTCAAATACACCAAAGGGTTTGGTGCGTCCACGTGCGGTATAACTTGTGAACCTTTTCTTGGCGATGAATCTTTGCGTCGATCTGGCCCTGTATAATCTGTGGTCACGACAAATGGCTTACGCGAGCGTGCAATAATCTCTAATCGTTTAATTAACTTGGCAACCGATAAGGGTTTCATGACAACATCATCAATGCCGCTATCGGTTAGATTCCTTACTTTCTGAGACGATATGTCCTGGATTGTAGCGATAGCAATAATAAACGGATTGGTGCCTATTTTCTGATTGCGTATTTTTTTTATGAAATCAGGGAACTTAGGATCAAGTGCCTCGTCAGCGATAATTACATCCAGCCCATCTTTTATGACCGCATTCTCGAGGTCACGCAAATTATCCGTATGGAGAATATTCTTAAAACCGAATGTATTAAATTGGGAAATTAGCGTTAATCTTACCTCTCTATGGCTATCGCCAATGGCAAGTCTTACATTTTGGTATTCGTCGCTTTTGAATGAATCAGACAAGTGTTTTCACACTCCGTAGTTAATATTCCTAGAATGTATAAGAATTTTTCTGAAATGAGTAGCTCTAAATAGAATCCCCGGCCCAAGGAGTCTTACCCGGTGTATTATGGATACCGCATTCGGTTTTTTCTTGATCGGCCCACCGTCCACTGCGTATGCCCGCCCCTTGCGATGGTAAGGTGGTGCAAGGGTGGCAACCCAGTGATGTAAATCCAGCGCCGATCAAAGGATGTCGGGGCAAACCATGTTTTATAAATTCTGCTTCGAGCTGTTGGGGAGATAAATTGGCAAGGGGATTAATTTTATAATGAACGCCATCATGTTCAATTAACAAAAGTTTTGATCGGGCATTACCCTGAAATTTTTTTCGCCCGGTAATCCATGCATCATAGTTATGCAAACTACGCTGTAAGGGTAATACTTTACGCAAGTGGCAGCATAAAGACCCATCGCTTTTATGGAGGGTATTATCATTATCATATTGGGCAAGATGCTCCGCGTCGGGTTTGATGATTTCTACATTGGTTAATTTCAAATGTTTTTGAAGGCTTCGTTGATATTGTTCAGTCTGAGCAAATAATAATCCCGTGTTGAGGAAAAGGATGGGCGTATTGGGGGCAACTTGGGCAACCATGGAAAGCAATACAGCAGATTCCGTTCCAAACGAGGATGATACGGCAATGCGATTTGGAAAGGCTTCGTGCACCATGGCATCGAGCAATGCGAGCCCTTGTAAATGGGCATACCGAACCATCACATCATCCGCGGGAGATGCTTGGGCAATATGATGGTCCCCATGCCGCGCGGACTCATGTCGCGAGGATAAGGAGGCGGGCTTGTCTTGGGTGATATTGTGTTTCATGGAAACACTATAACAGCGGGATTTATAAATACCACTATTTATTTGTTAAATAAAAATATACTACAATTTAAAAATGTATTATATTTTATTTAGAGGAGCTCTTTCGAGCAAACACGCATCACCGTAAGAATAAAACCGGTAGTTTTCAGCCTTTGCATGAGCGTACCCATGTTGCATTTGTTTCATTCCCGCAAAGGCAGAGATCAGCATAAACAGGGTTGATTTAGGCAAATGAAAGTTTGTCATCAACATATCCACGGCTCGAAAGGCATAGCCGGGCGTAATAAAAATATCTGTATTATCGCTGTAGGGCTCTAAAGTGCCCGATGGGGTGGCGGCACTTTCCAGTACACGCATGGCCGTTGTACCAACCGCCACAACGCGACCACCTGAACTGCGCGTTTGATTGATTGCGCGTGCGGTATCGGGACCAATTTCGGCCCATTCGCTATGCATAACATGATCATCGGTATCATCGACTTTAACAGGCAGGTAGGTTCCAGCTCCCACATGTAACGTCACGAATACGTGCTTGATACCGCGAGCGTCGAGGGCGTCGAACATGGCGGGGGTAAAATGAAGGCCGGCGGTTGGAGCGGCGACAGCGCCTTCATAACGGGCAAATAGTGTTTGGTAATCGGACAGATCGCCCGGTTCTTGCAAATCATCGCGGTGGATATAAGGGGGCAGGGGCATGGCACCATATTTATTGAGGGCCTGTCCAAGGGCTTGACCCTTTTTATTGAACCGCAGGGTGATCTCGCCCGCATCACCTTTATGAATTACCTCGGCATGGAAGTCATCACCAAAGTTGATTGTATCTGCTACAGCGATTTTTTTACCCGGCCTTGCAAAGGCACGCCATGTATCATCCGCGTCACATTTGTGTAGGGTAACTTCGATCTTTGGACCAGATTGAAAGGTATTGGATTGATCGGTATTTGGTTGGCTAGCCCGTTCTGGTTGGGGGCGGCTTCGGTGGCCTTTTAATCGGGCTGGGATAACCTTTGTATTATTAAAAACCATCAAATCACCGGGCCGTAATTTACTGGCTAAATCCATAACACTTAAATCTTCAATTTCACCTTGCACGGGGACATACATCATGCGCGCACTATCACGGGGATTTGCCGGGTGCTGGGCGATTAGCTCTGTGGGAAGATCAAAATCAAAGAGGTCTACTTTCATTTTCCTAAATCAGACCCTAAATCAGACCATGCCCAAAACAGAATTGGCAAATCGTCCTGAGACTTATTTAGCTGAGCGGTCAGTTCCTCTTCTTTCAATAAGCCTGATTGAGTATCGACCATGGCTACCACAGCCGAGGCATTAACCGTTGCGGCCTGAAGAGCGTGTTTTGCTGAAGCCCCCCCCGCTATCTGGGCGCTAATCGTTGAGATGAATGCATCCCCCGCCCCAGCGGTACCTTTCGGCTCAACCCGCAAGCTTGGACAGTGATAGATACCCTCTGAATTTGCTAAATAAGCACCCTTGGTGCCATCGGTAATCACAACCATTCCCAAACCGCGTTTCATCATCCGGCTGCAGAAATCAGGAAGGCTTAATTCAAAATTCCCGGCTTTCAACCCTGTGTACATAAGACGAGGTGAGTCTTCATTAATAGAGGGGTTTTGTTCTTTATTCAGCACATCATCTAGCCCCAGAACCAATGGAACAAGTGATTCCGCCTCTACATTATTAATCGCCAACAAATCGATTTTATTGATGTACTGAGAAAATTTCTCCTGCCGTGATAATAGCTGACGAATACCGGGGTTGGTGGCCACAAATGCCCCGGATTTTTTTGCTAAATCAATAATTGACGGGAAACAATCCGCCGATCGATTGGAAAGGCTGGCGATATAAACCAAATCCTGACCCACAACCATATCTTCGTGAATTTCGCTGGGGCGTAGCAATGTGTTCGCGCCACGCTGGGTGAAGATGGTGGCGTTACGATTATGGGATGAAATCATCACAGACGTACCAGTGGGCAATTCATCGGCTTTTAAAACATGACTATCATCGATATTCTCAGCCGCCAAACGATCCGTAATCAATGATCCGTTACTATCCCCACCGATTTTGATAACCACGGATGTATCGATACCTTGCCGGGACATAGAAACACTGGCGTTTACAGCGCCGCCGCCGATGTGGGTGGTGATGCTGTGGGAATCAATCTTGCGACCTTGTTCCAATAATAAGAATGAAGTGCGCTCATTATGCATGGTCATTCGTTCGACATCATCGCTTTCAACGATGGCGATAATATCAACCATGGCAGAGCCAATACAGATTGCTTTCATTGAATTAGGGCCTTCATGTTATTGTGCTCAAAAATCTTTAGCATAATTATGGTTATGACGTAGTCGATTTTCAGCCGTTGATCAATAACAATGGCACTTATGAAGCTAGAAAAGCATTTAGAGAATAAGCATTTGTTGACATCAGCGCATATCAGGCAATAGTGAGAAAAATGATCTTCTCATTCTCTTGTCATCCACGTAAACGCATACGTAAACACACACGGAAACACACACGGAAATACACGATGCCAAACACCTATTCTTGTACCGGCTTCATTCTATGAGCCTCTCTCCCCATGCAAAAGGCGCCCTACTCACCGTAATTGGTGTTCTGATCATTACCCCCGATACATTATTATTACGCTTAATTAGTGTTGACCAGGGGACTATTATCTTTTGGCGTGGGATGCTGTCGGGGCTAACTATTTTAATGGGATACGCATTGGTTCATCGCCGTGCATTTCCAAGTAAAATAAAGGCTATGGGCTGGCCAGGAATTTATATAACGATGGTTTTCGGGACGGGGTCGATTTTATTCGTGGTGGCCGTTATGTTGACAACAGTTGCCAACGTGCTTTTTATTATCAGTATTTCCCCTTTGTTTTCAGCCCTGATCTCGCGGTTTATTCTGCGTGATGTTATTCATCCTCGGATATGGATTGCTATATTCTTTGCCATTATTGGCATCGGTATTATCGCTTGGGGCAGCTTTAACACGGTGAGCGAGGCGAACTTGCTGGGTGATTTGGCGGCATTGGGTGTGGCCCTTGTCATCGCAATTACCTTTACAATTGTTCATCGTTATAAGGAAAGAGATTTAGTTCCCGCAATAGGGTTCGCTAATATTGTCTCCGCATTATTTGTTTTTGCGTGGGCCAGCCCGTTGAGCGTTGCCGGTTCTGATATTTTATGGATCGCCATCATAGGGCTTATCGTTGTTCCGCTCTCCTTTACCCTTATGACCATCGGTTCGCGCTATATCCCCGCTCCAGAAGTTGGATTATTCTTATTATTAGAAGCCGTTATCGGCCCTTATTGGGTATGGTTGGTGGTGCATGAGCACCCCGGCGATTTAGCCTTGGTCGGCGGTGGTGTGGTGCTGGCAACGTTGACCATATTGAATTTGATGGAGCTTCTCTCCTTCATGAAGAGATCACGGGTTTGATAAGTTTTGCCAAGGCCACAAAAAAAATACGCTGGTAAAATAAAAGCCCACAGCGCAAAATTCTTTTAATGAACAAATGTTTATCAGGAGGCGCATCCATGAAAATTACAGACGTAAAAACCTTTGTTGTCGCCAATCCGCCGCCGTCTTTTGGCGGGCTGTACTGGATATTTGTTAAACTTACCACCGACACCGGCATTGAGGGCATAGGCGAGGTTTACTCTTTGCCGTACCATCCCCATGTGGTTGAAAAAATGATCGTTGATGTGTGCGAGCGCATGGTGATCGGTACAGATCCCTATAAGATCGAAAATCTGTGGCGCAGACTCTATAGCAGCGCGTTTACCCAGCGTCCTGATATTTCCATGGGGGGGATCATGAGCGGTATTGAGACCGCGTGTTGGGATATCATTGGTAAGGAGCTTAACAAACCGGTCTATGAATTGTTGGGGGGACAGGTCCACGAGAAGCTGTTGTCATATACTTATATCTATCCCGAGGACGGTGATAAGACCGATGTCTACCGTGACCCGGTATTATCAGCAGAACGTGCCAGCCAATACGTCCAGCAAGGCTTTAAAGCCGTTAAGTTCGATCCCGTGGGTCCGTTTACAGCATTTGATCCACGCCAGCTCTCCATTCAAGCCCTAGAGCATTCCGAGAATTTTGTTAAGACCTTGCGCGAGGCCGTTGGGGGGACCAGCGAACTGTTGTTTGGCACCCATGGTCAAATGACACCCGCTGGGGCCATTCGGTTAGCCCGTCGATTAGAAAAATATGACCCCCTATGGTTTGAAGAACCCACCCCACCGGATCGCCCCGAAGAAATGGCCCGTGTGGCGGCACAAACATCCATCCCGATTGCCACGGGTGAACGATTAACGTCAAAATATGAATTCGTGCGTTTGTTGGAAAATAAATCAGCGTCAATTCTGCAAATGGCACTGGGCCGTGTTGGCGGTATTTTGGAAGGCAAAAAAATTGCGGGCATGGCCGAAGCCTTTCACGCGCAAATTGCCCCGCACCTTTATTGTGGCCCTATCGAAGCGGCGGCTAATATTCAGCTCAGTACGTGCAGCCCCAACTTTCTCATTCTGGAATGCATTCAAGATTTCAACAATTTCCATAACAAATTATTGAAACAGCCCTTGGTCTGGGAAGACGGCTATATCATTCCATCAACACGTCCCGGTATCGGCGTGGAACTGGATGAAGAGGTTGCCGCCGCCCACCCTTATACGGGAGACGCGCTGCATTTGGATTCCAGAATGACCCCAGTATATGGACACTTTGGTAATGGGTGTGACGATTTAGTTTAATTCATAAGCACACCAGACATGGCTTTTTCCCACCATCATACATACCATCATAAATACCATGATAAACAGCTAGATTGTAATCACTTATTTAACGGTTAAAGCATTTAGGGAAGCCACATGAAACAACAACCTTATTGGTGGGATCATATAAAGACCGCTACTGCATCAGACACCGAACTGCACACTGAACTGCACACTGAGCCACCAAGTCAAACAGACGCGGTCATCATTGGGGCGGGGTATACCGGGCTTTGTACGGCGTTGGTTCTGGCGCGGGCTGGATTATCGGTGGTGGTGTTTGAAGCAGGGAAAATTGGCGCGGGCGCCAGCTCCCGTAATGGCGGCATGGTCGGGCCAAGCTTTCATAAATTAGGGATCGCTGGCTTGAAGGCGCAATACGGTGAGCACATTGCCAATGATATCATTCGAGCCAGTGCCAATTTAGTGGATAACCTAGAAACCTTTATCAGTGACGAAAAAATTGATGCTGACTTTAAACGCAATGGTCGGTTTCGTGGTGCGCTCCAACCATCGCACTATGATGCCATGGCGCGACAGCTTGAAAGTTTGCAAGACGCGTGCGGCATTGAAGGTTACATGGTGCCCCCAAATGATTTAGCGAACGAGACAGGATCGAGACGTTTTCATGGCGGGGTTGTGTACAATATGGACGCCGCCCTGCATCCAGCTAAGTATTTGCATAATTTGTTAGCGGTCGTCCGCGCGGCAGGGGTCATTGTATTGGAGGACACCCCGGTTGAACACGTGGATAAAAAGCCCGGTGGATTTAATGTTATCACCCCAAGGGTTAAGACCGAAACGGACCATGTCGCGGTGTGCACGAATGGCTATACCGGCAAGGCGTTTGCTTGGTTAAGGCGGCGGGTCTTGCCTTTGCGTAGCGCCATGATCGCCACGGAACCTTTGGCGCCTGAATTGATGGCGCGTTTAATGCCCAAAGACCGTGTCTATGGGGATAGTCGCCGGATCGTGGCCTACTATCGATCGTCCCCCGATGGTACCCGGATTTTATTTGGCAGCCGCGCCACAGGCATGATCGATCAGCCCGATGGCAACGCGCGACAATTGCGTCAATCCATGGTAGAGATTTATCCGGATTTAGCGGGGAAAAACCTTAGCCACGTATGGTCTGGCTTGGTGGCCTATACCTTTGATCACGCCCCGCATATTGGCAGCTTTGATGGCCTGCATTTCGCCATGGGGTATTGTGGTTCTGGCGTGGCGCGTTCGACATATTTTGGTCATAAGCTCGGCCACAAAATATTAGGCAATAAGGATGAAGGTCGTACCGCCTTTGATGATCTTCAATTTCAGAGTAAGCCGTTTTATACGGGTAAACCGTGGTTTATGCCCATGGTGCTGAATTGGCACCGTTTCGCCGATAAAATGGGTTGGTAGAGTTTATTGGTTTTGTAGAATTTAAATTAATCCCATTTCACTAAAATCGGCTTGTAAGTCTTTTAATGTTTTGCCCAATCGTTTGACCAAAATATCGCATTCGGACTGGGTGATCGCAAGGGGCGGGGCGACCATTAACCAATGGCCAAATATACCACCGCTTGTTCGCCGTGAATAAATCATCAAACCATTATTGAGCCCATGAATACGCACGCGGTCGGCGGCTTTGGATTGCTCGGGTAGGAGGGTTTTGTTTTCTTGATCGGCCACCAATTCAAGCGACATCAATAACCCCCGTCCGCGCACATCACCGATCAAGGGTTGCTCGGCCTTCATTTCATCTAGTTTCAGCCGCAAGTATTCACCCATACGAATGGCATTTTCTATTAAGTCATGCTCTTGTAAATAATCGAGGACGGCACAACCACCCGCGCAGACAACCGGGTTGGCGGTGTAGGTATGGGTGAAATCAAATCCGGTTTTGCTAGCCAGCCAGTCTGACATTTCGGCTGAAAACAATGTTGCACCGATGGGGGCGTAGCCGGCCCCTAACCCTTTTGCCATGACCGATACATCGGGCAAGGCGTTGGGCCAGTAATGCGCGGCCATGAATTTACCCGTGCGCCCCGCGCCCGCCATAACTTCGTCAAAGACCAAATAAACACCGTTTTCCGTACAAATGTTCCGGATTTCAGTGATATAGCTATCCAATGGAACATTGGCCCCGGTTGACACACCGCCCACGGGTTCGATCATAAAGGCCAACACGTTTTCGGCGCCCAGTTCCGCAATTTTTTGTCGCAAGGCTTCGGCGCAAAATTGTGCGTAGCTTGCGGGCGTATGATTAGCGGGGGGACGATAGGTAAGGGGGGCGGGTACTTTGAATGTAGGAACGGCCATGCCATCCAGAAATTCACCAAGCTCTGTATCGCCACTCCACGATAATGCCGAGAATGTGCCACCGTGAAAAGAGGGCATGCAGGTGATGACGTGCTTACGCTCGGGTTGTCCTTTGGCGATGGTATATTGGCGTAAGAACTTTATGGCGGTTTCTACGGCTTCCGAACCGCCAGACGAAAAACACACGCGCTCGAAGCCGGGGCCGGCTAGCGCTGTTACCTGATCAGAGAAATCAATGTTGGGTTGGTGGCGGGCAACACGAGAGTAGGCAAAATCAAGAACGTTGATTTGATTGGCGATGGCCTCGCCCACAGATTTAACACCGTGGCCTATATTGGATACCACGGGACCCGACGACATATCGAGATAATCATTACCGTGTTCGTCCCACAAATAAACCCCTTCACCCCGTACCATCATAGGCAGTGGGATGGGCAAATCGTGATTGCGAACTTGCATGATATCTTGGGGGCCGCCACTTTTGGGTTGTACTGACCCTGCGGGTCCTGAATTTTTAGTGTACTTAGAAATGTCGATGCCAGTGTTTTTATTTGTGTTCTTACTAGCGTTGTTTCCCGTGTTTTTACCCGTGTTTTCATCCGTATTATTAGCCATGATGTTTCCCCATAATGCATCCTCTGTGAGACGTTTTTCGTTGACTGTAAGATACCGAGTACCTAATGCTTTTAAAACACATTTTCGAGGTCGCTATGAAAACACCTGTCGCTACGCCAATTAAAACAGTCGGGCAATTTCCCCATGTGGTTAGGGAAATTGAGAACGAATGGATTGTGATGTCGGATGGGTGTCGATTAGCCGCCCGTATGTGGATGCCGCAAGATGCTGCGCAACAGCCCGTTCCTGCTATTTTGGAATATCTACCGTATCGCAAGCGTGATGGTACCACGACCCGTGACGCGCTGACCCATCCCTACTTGGCAGGGCATGGTTATGCCTGTTTGCGCGTTGACATGCGCGGCAGTGGCGAATCGGATGGTGTCATGCTGGACGAATATGCCCTCCAGGAGCAAGACGACGCCCTTGATATTATTGATTGGATCGCCGCGCAGGATTGGTGTGATGGCAACGTGGGAATGATGGGGATTTCATGGGGCGGTTTTAATGGTCTGCAAGTGGCCGCGCGAAAGCCCGCCGCATTGAAAGCGATCATTACTCTGTGTTCCACCGATGATCGTTACGCCGATGATATTCATTACAAGGGCGGCTGTTTGTTGGGCGAAAACATGGGATGGGGCGCAACCATGTTGGCTTATTCCTCAACCCCACCCGATCCGGCCTTGGTAGGAGAACGGTGGCGCGAAATGTGGATGGAGCGCTTAGAGGCGCAACCGCTGCTTGCCGCCAAATGGCTGACACACCAGCACCGTGATAATTATTGGAAGCATGGTTCTGTGTGTGAAGACTTCAGCCAGATCGATGCTGCGGTGTTAGCCGTTGGTGGATGGGGGGACGCCTATTCCAATGCGGTGGCGCGAATGCTGTGTGGTATTAAAGCGCCTGTGCGCGGGATCGTTGGCCCGTGGCATCACAAATATCCCCACTTCGCGGTACCCGAACCCCGTATAGGGTTTTTGCAAGAAGCCTTGCGGTGGTGGGATCAATGGTTAAAGGGAATTGACACGGGGGTAATGGATGACCCGCTATACCGGGCTTATATGTTGGAGAGTGTGCGACCAAAAACATTTTATGAACACCGTGATGGGCGGTGGATATCGGAAGAAACTTGGCCCTCACAGAATATCAATACAGTGAAGATGTATCTCAATGAAGGGGGGCTGGATATTGCAAAAGAACCTGAACAGGGTTTTGATATCTGTTCCCCCCAAAATACAGGTGAAGACGCGGGAGAGTTTTGCGTTATATGGTTGGGCGCTGATATGCCTGGTGATCAACAAAATGAAGATGGTCGCTCGTTGGTTTTTGACACCCCGCCACTGGAAGACCCCACAGAGATATTTGGTGCCGCGGTTCTTAATTTGGAATTTAAATCGGATAAACCACAAGCCAATGTGGCGGTGAGAATTTGTGATGTTGCACCAGATGGTAGCTCCACACGAGTGACGTGGAGTGTGCTCAACCTCTGCCACCACGTCAGTCATGAGACCCCAGAAGACTTGATCCCCGCTAAACGGTATCAAGCCCGTGTACAATTGGATGATATTGCCTACGCTTTTCCAGCGGGGCATCGTATTCGTCTGTCCCTCTCAACGTCCTATTGGCCCATGATTTGGCCTTCACCCGAAACGGCAACCCTGAGCGTTCAATCAACCAGTGTTTTGGAATTACCGATCCGGCGGGTAGTTGAGGATACCATGCGACCGTTTGAGCCACCGGAAGCCGCCCCACCTCGTGACTTTGTCATGAGCCGTGAAACTCATCAAACGAGGGACCACGAAATTGATCAGGCAACGGGCGAGAGTGTCTTGCGTATCCATGATGATTTTGGCGAGGAATTGGATAAAGATACCGGACTATCTTCTGGCGCGATTGCACGAGAAGTCTATCGCATTCATCCGGGTAATCCTTTGAGCGCACGCGCGGAAATGCATTGGAGTGAGATGCTTAATCGCGAAGGGACCACTTCTCAGGAACCGTGGCGGGTTCGAACGGAGACCTTCTCCGCGCTCCAGTCAGATAAAACGCATTTCTATGTCTCTGGTCGTATTGAAGCCTATGAAGGGGATCGTCTCGTATTTGAAAAAGACTTTAACGAGGCCGTCCCTCGCCATCAGGTATAATAGCCCAGCATCAATGATGCCGTGATGCTTCGGATATCTGTTTGGCCGTATTATACTGACTTAAAGCATATACTGACCATATAACGGCAGGTATCCAGCCGACCAGAGTAATTTGTAATATCAGGCAAATTATACCAGCAATAGGCCGCCCTATTGTGAAAAAGCCAAGCCACGGCAAAAGAATACTGATAATTAATCTCATGCTTAATGTCCAATCCTAAAGTGTCGAAGTATAAAAATATTATTACTTAATATGTTAATTAAAGTATTTAATCAATACTTAATTTTTATTTTAAATCAATTATTTTAAATTAATTAAGTTGTATTTATATAATCTGTTTTCAATAAAAATTGATTTCTATTCTATATTTTAGTTGACCTGAATTATTTTAGTATACTATAAGTTACTCAATTTTTTATCTAGAAACTTTTAGTAAATGCATATTTAAATATATATATGTAAGATATAGCTTAGAGTTATAACATGGCATCAATATTATATATAGAGGACGATGAGCAAATATCCGTTTTGCTAAAGGTCCTCATTGAAGATGATGGTCATCATGTTGATGTTGCTTGTAATGGTCAAGAAGGATTAAAACTTTATGATGCGAAACGCCATGATGTGGTGCTCGTTGAATATTGTTTGCCCGACATGGATGGTCTGGAAGTTTGCCAAACGCTGCTGGGTATCACCCCTGATATTCCCTTAGCGATAATCACCAGCAAAGGTAGTGAGGGGGTTGCTGCTGAGGCTCTACGTTTGGGCATCAAACAATACATCATCAAAGAAACGGGCAAAGCATTTCATAAATTGATCCCTGCTGTGATTGATGGCTTGATTCAACACCTAGTTTTAAATCGGGAAAGAAAAGCTTCTGAGGTTATGTTAAAAAATAGCTCAACGGTGTTGGCGAAGATTGTTAATGAAAATAGCCTAGAACAAATACTTTCAGAAATCTGTGTTGGTAGTGAAGAGTACCATGCCAATATGCGGTGTACCGTATTGCTTTATGACCCCATCAATAATTGTGTGAAACAGTCCTTTGGCCCTAGTATGCCACAACATTATAATGAAGCCCTTGTTGGTTTGATTGTTGGTGAAGGTATTGGTTCGTGTGGAACGGCCATGGCACGAGGCGAGCGTATCGATGTATCCAATATTTACACTCACCCCTTTTGGAAAAATTTTTTGAAATTGGCGGAGCCCATTGGTATTAAAGCGTGTTGGTCACAACCAATATTTGGTAAAAATAACGAAATTCTGGGCACTTTTGCCATTTATCATAATGATGTTCGCTCCCCTGAAGCAAGTGAAATTCACTTGATCGAAAGCCAAGCAAAGCTCGCCTCCATTGCCATTCAAAAAGACTATGGTAAGTCTGAATTGCAGGAAAAGACCGCTTTGCTCGAAATATCGACCAAATTGGCAAAGGTTGGCTATATGAAATGGAATACATCCAGCAACGAATGTATGGAATGTTCAGATACATTGGCAGAGATTTATGGCGTCGATACGGCGACCTTTAAAGAAAAATATTCGTCTATCGATCAGGTGTTTAAAGTTATGCACCCCGATGATTATGATAGATTGATTGATAAAAAAGAGAGCATGGAGATCGGTAGTTATGATGCGGAATATCGAATTACCAATGCCAACGGAGAATTAAGGCATATACGCGAGATAAGCCTTTGTGATAACAAAGACCCTTCAAAATTTGAATGTATCAGTATCGCCCAAGATATTACGGAACAAAAACAAAACGAATTTTTAATGCATGAGGCCAAGGAAAAGGCCGAACGGTCCAGCCGTTCAAAGACCCAATTTCTTGCCCATGTCAGTCATGAACTTAGATCGCCATTGAATGCAATTTTGGGGTTTTCTCAAGTATTAACCAGCGAATTATATGGGGCTCATACGAGCAAAAAGTATTTAGAATACTCTCATGATATAATTGAATCGGGTATGCACTTATTGCATCTAATAAACGATATACTTGATATTTCCAAGGTTGAATCCGGCGAAACCTACCTTGACGAAAAACAAATTAGTATTGAAGAATGCATTATGCGCAGTATTAAAATCGGCGCCGCCAGACCCGATTTTGCCGACAAAGAATTCAATTATCAACTCGATACGGATCGAACCCATATTCGCGGCGATGAACGACTGGTAAACCAAGTGCTGATTAATCTGATCGTAAATGCGGCCAAGTTCTCGGCCATCAATGGCCAAATCATGATCAAAGCCGAAGACAATGAAGATCGGTCCATTACATTAAAGATCATTGACAACGGACGGGGCATTCCCGAAGAAGACTTGGAGCTTATTCAAACGCCCTTTGGGCAATCCCGTGTTGATCCCTACTTAAGTCATGAAGGCGCCGGATTGGGTCTCTCAATATCTAAATCATTGATGGAGCTTCATGGTGGGACACTCACAATTGAGAGTGAAGTTAATATAGGAACAACCGTCTTATTGCGGTTTCCGATAGAGCGATCAGTAATAAATTAATCTATCATAATTATTCATTGCATCCCTATTGAGGCCATGCGAAGTGATGGGGTTAAACCCAAATGAAAGATTATCCGATCAATGGCCCCGCCTATATTAATCCTTAAAGATATCGAATTAACTTTTGGTGGAAAACCAATCCTTGAGGGCGCAGAGCTGTCTTTAAGCGAAGGTGACCGATTGTGCCTTGTTGGGCGTAATGGTTCTGGTAAGTCCACGTTATTAAAAATTGCAGCTGGGCAAGTCGATCCTGATAAGGGCGAGCGGTTTATCCAACCGGGAAAAACCATACGGTATTTGGCCCAAGAACCTGATTTCTCAGAGTTCGATACAACGTTAGCTTGTGTAGAAGGTGATCTGGGGCCGGGTGATGATCCATACCGAGCACAGTATTTGCTTGAAATATTAGGACTGGATGGAACCGAAAACCCGTCCACTCTATCTGGTGGAGAAATGCGACGATGTGCATTGGCACGCGCCCTTGCCCCCCAGCCGGATATTTTATTGCTTGATGAGCCCACCAACCATCTTGACCTTCCCGCCATCGAATGGCTTGAGGGGGAATTAAAATCTATCAGATGTGCCATGGTCATCATCAGTCATGATCGTCGGTTTATGGAAAATTTATCTAACAAAACGGTATGGCTGAATATGGGGACGACCAATCGTTTAGACCGAGGTTTCAGCGAATTTGAACCATGGCGAGATGAGATGATCGAAAAACAACAAAATGATCGCGACCGTTTTGATAAAAAAATTGCTGAAGAACGCGCATGGCTGGCGCAGGGTGTACAGGGACGGCGTAAGCGAAATCAACGCCGTTTGAAAGAACTGTTCAGCATGCGAGAACAACGGCGAGACCAACGGCAAGTTGTCGGTCTTGCCAACATGGCAAATTCAAGTATCGAATCATCTGGTAAAAGAGTTGCCGAGGCCGAAGGTATTTCGAAATCTTTTGACGGTATCGCAACCCCTATCGTTGATAATTTCTCTACTCGTATTGTCCGAGGGGACCGTATTGGTCTGATCGGCTCCAACGGGGCGGGCAAAACCACTTTATTGAAAATGCTAACGGGTGAATTGGCCCCGGACGAAGGTACGATCCGGATTGGAACCAATCTTGAAATGGTGACATTGGATCAAAAACGCGAAAGTCTTAATCCCAACGATAGCCTGAGCGATGCGTTAACCGGTGGTAATAGCGATACGGTTTTTGTAAATGGTGAACCCCGTCATGTCATCGGTTATATGAAAGATTTTCTATTCTCCCCTGAACAAGCACGTACCGCTCTCCATGCATTATCAGGGGGCGAACGAGGGCGGGTGATGTTGGCGCGAGCGCTCGCCAAGAAATCAAATTTGTTGGTGCTTGATGAGCCAACCAACGATTTGGATTTAGAAACCTTGGATTTATTACAAGAGGTCCTTGCTGATTATAAGGGGACCGTGTTGCTGGTAAGTCATGACCGGGACTTTCTCGATTTAATTGTCACCTCGGTGATTGTGTCGGAAGGTGAGGGAAAATGGGGCGAGTATGTTGGTGGTTATTCCGACATGGTCAGGCAGCGCGGCAAAGGTGTTGATAGTGTAACAACAATTGATGGCGGGGCGGGGCAATCGGCCTTCAAGAAGCAATCAAAAGCGTCGCGGCAAAAAAAACAAAAATCAAAACTGACTTTTAAAGATAAACATGCGTTGGAAACGCTGCCCAGTATAATGGAAGCCTTGCAGAAAAAGATCGTTACATTGCAAAGTGTTATCGCCGATCCGAAGCTTTACAGTAAAGATTTTGAAAAATTTGATAAGGCCAACAATGAATTGGGACAAGCACAAGACGATCTAGCAACGGCCGAGGAACAGTGGTTAGAGCTGGAAATGAAGCGTGAAAAAATTGAAACAAACGAAGCGTTTTGATTATTCAGACTGAATGCTGTCGTCAGATGCTCTAAGAGAATTGATCTTTTCAAGACTGTCCGCTGTTAACTGTAATGAAACATTACCAGATTCAGAGCGAATAATGATATCGACAAACCATAACCCCGGCGTCATCTCTTGTGGGGTGCCAACGGTGATTTCCGCGACTTCTTCAACATCAATAGAGAGATTTTTATTGTCGTGAAACGATATAGAGGCGACGGTTTTATTTGCAATGTTCATAATAGTACCCTCGAAATGTAAAGATTAATATCAAAGAGCATACCTTGCTATTGGAAGGTTTGTCGATAATTATATCCATTATAATAATCCTAAAATTATAATGTATTTCTCAAGCTGTTTACGACATGTTTGATTTGATCGTCATCATAGACGATTGCCTGACTATGACCCCATACGGGACCGGGCCATGCGGGATCTGATGTTGTGCGTGCGATGATGTGAATATGCAATTGTTCCACAATATTCCCTAGGGCGCCTATATTAATTTTATCCGGGTCATAAATTTCCTGAAGGGTTCTTGATACCTTTGTTATAGTATCAAGAACCTCAATTTGTTGCTCGCGGGTTAAATCATGGATTTCGCGCGCGCCCGGGATGGTCGGTACAATGATAAGCCATGGGTAGCGACGATCATTCATAAGAAGCAATTGTGCCGTGGGCAGGTCTTGAACAAATATAGTGTCCCTTTCTAAAAAGGGGTGTAATTGAAAGTTTTGTAATTTCATGATCAATCTCTATAAAAGTTCTATTAAACAAACTGTATTTTGATTAATGGGACTTAATCAATGTTTTATTCTGCGCTCAATGCGTATTAAAGCGCTGCATTAATTTCTGCGAATGTTGAGAATACAGCGTGCGCCCCTGCGGTTTGTAGGCGATTGCCCAGTTCGGCGTCACCGTGCCCCCCGCCCGTAAAGCCCCAAACGTTCATACCCGCCGCCAATCCGGATTTCACCCCATTAACGCTATCTTCAATTACAATGCAATCCGGTGGTGCGTGGTTGATCCCTTGGGCAGCCAATAAAAATATGTCGGGCGCCGGTTTACCATTTATCACCTGATCACCAGAATAAATATAAGGATCAAAATAGGGACTCAACCCGGTCATGTGCAGTTTTTTGTGAAGGATATCCAGACCGCTGGACGAGGCAACGGCGACAGCACCCATAAAATGATCAAGCAAATCGGTCAACCCGTTAACGGCTTTCAATTCATCTTTAAATCGTTTCCAGGCTATGGGGGTAATTTCCTCCATAAAACTATCCGGGAAGGGACCTTTATTAAGGGCGGCGTAATCAAGTTCTAAAGTTGAGATAAAGTCATCATTGTTTAATCCAACAAATTTAGTTAGGAATTCAGTTATCTCATAGTCCAAACCAATATTTGATAAGTACGCACGTTCAACCGAAATATGAATGACTTCGGAATTGATCAGAACCCCATCGCAGTCAAAAATAATTGCACGTTTTGTCATAAATACTTTCCAAAAAAACCGGAGCTTCTGTTTGAGAAACCCCGGTTAATTGTGTTCGAATTATTAATTAAAGCGTGCTGACATAATCGCTTTGTGTCATGTCGATGGCTTGAGTCAGGATGTCAAACATCTCATCGACCTGTTGATCGTTGATGATCAATGGCGGGCAAAGACCAATAGAATCGTTGATCATAGGACGCGCGATCAAGCCCAGTTCGCTCATTTTAGCGACGCACCACGGTGCTACTTTGCTGGCGGGGTCAAAGTTTACTTTGTCGGTTTTGTCTTTGACCAGCTCGATACCACCGATCAAGCCAATGCCCCGGGCTTCACCAACCAGCGGATGTTCACCCAGTTGTTTAATGCGCTCTTGGAACCGAACGGAGACGGCTTTCACATGCGCGCCAATGTTTCTTTCGTCATAGATTTTTTGGGTTTCAACCGCAACGGCCGCTGGAACCGGGTGTCCACTATAGGTATAACCCGTACCAAACAAACCATACTTCATGCTGCCTTGATTGATCACGTCTGAGATCTTCTTAGAGATCATCACCCCGCCAATTGGTAAATACGCAGAAGAGAGCGCTTTGGCCATGGTCATTAAATCAGGCTTAAGCCCAAAAGTTTCAGAGCCGAAGCGATCTCCTGTACGGAAGAAGCCACTGATGACTTCATCAACGATCAGCAGCATGTCATATTTGTCGAGAACCTTTTGGATGGCTTGGAAATAACCTTTTGGTGGCATAATAACGCCACCCGCGCCCAAAAATGGCTCGGCAATGAAAGCTGCACAGGTTTCAGGACCTTCTTCAATGATCTGCGCTTCCAGCGTATCGGCACACCGTTGGGCAAAGGCTTCTTCTGTCTCGCCCGGTTCAGCATGATGATAGTGATGCGGGCACATGGTATGCAGGATATTCTTGATGGGAACATCAAACGCATTGTGAGCGTATTGCAGACCCGTCATGCTGGCTGCGGCGAGGGTAATGCCGTGATAAGCACCCGTACGGGCAAAGATTTTTTTCTTTTCCGGACGGCCCATGACGTTGTTATAGTACCAAACGATTTTGACTTGGGTGTCGTTGGCTTCAGAGCCGGAATTGGTAAAGAATACTTTTGCCATATCTTCACATGGCGCATGCCTGACCAAATAATCAGCAAGCTCAATGGTGGGTTCGCACGATTTACCGGCAAAGTTGTGGTAAAATGGCAGAATTTCCATTTGTTTGGTGGCGGCCTCAACAAGGCGTTTTTCACTAAACCCAAGGGATGCACACCAAAGACCAGCCAGACCTTCGATATATTTTTTACCGTCATCATCATAGACGTAGATACCTTCGCCTTTTGAGAAAATATGCGGGCCGTTGACTTCGTTGTCGGCACTGTTGGTATAGGGATGTAAGTGGTGTGCTGCGTCGCGTGCATGCGGTGAATTGGCTTGGAAGTTCATGTGGTACCTCGTTTAAATTATTCTGTTAATAAAATTGTAGTAAAAAATATCTAACAGCATCGCTATCGTGAAACGGCCTATTTTTCAAGTAAATCAACAGTCAAATTTGTTTATTTATCAAAACTTTAGTCTGATTGTCGAAACACCCATAAAGTTGATTATACTATAGTAATTATTCACAAGCCAATTGGAATACCCCTAACTGATCAGATGGAAAATTAGCGATTATGGGGCGCTATTTTAAATCAGAGCTTAAATGACAGTAAGGATATCCTTGCCCGCTACGCGACCATCCGCGCCGAATTTAAATCCATTGCCAAGGATGGATATGCTGTCTACAAATTATGATGAACCCATTTGGAGAAGATAAATGAAACTTATCATGAAGAATCCATTAGTCTCCTATTTTGTCATAGTGTTCACCATTATGTATGCGGCTGGATTAATAGGTATATTTCAACTTTTTAATGTTCCTGAAATAGCCTTGTGGATTATTGGTTCTTTTGCTCCAACAATTACGGCAGTGATTGTTTTATGGATTACAGATGGAAAACCTGGAATTAAAAATTTATTTAGTAAATTTTTAATATGGAGAGTTAGTCTAAAGTGGTATTTTGCCGCAGCTTCGATTCTAATTCTTTCAATTGTTATCGCCATTTGTTACTTATATTTTAACGGTTTAACTGTCCCTGAAATTTCCATAGTAACATTTTTCATAATGTTGATTATGTCTGTAATTCTCGGCCCGCTGAGCGAAGAAGCTGGTTGGAGTGGCTATGCTTTACCACGCTTGCAAGCAAAATTTAGCGCATTAATGTCTAGCCTCATCTTAGGTTTTTTATGGGCTATTTGGCATGCACCTCTTTGGTTTATGCCAGGTGCAGCCCAAAGCTCAATGCCGATCTGGATGTTTATTATTTCATTGATGGCCATACGCTTGATTATGGGTTGGGCCTATAACAATACGAATGGCAGTTTATTAATTGCTGTTTTGTTTCATCTGTTTTTTAATTTTGGAAACGGATATGCCGTTGAAGTGCTTGGATTACCAATTGATACTATTATGTATATGGCAGGATCAGCCTTAGTTATTTACGCTATATTGGTTGTAATTTTTACAGATTCTGAGAATCTTTCACGCAGGAACGAAAAAATTCAGATACAAAATACTATTCTCTGAATTAATTTTGCTCGGATGAATAAGGTGTCTATATATAAAAATATGTCCACTTTTTTGATACTGGGCAACGCCCATTCTGAGTAATGCTTCGTTTATTACGGTGCAGAAAGAACGCATGTGCGATAATTAATCATCAATAATTAAACGTGGCCCCGGTCCGTTGATCGCAACATGGTCTTCCTTATTAAACAAACTGCATTTTTTTAAGGATAGGCACCCGCAACCAATACACCCCGATAAATTATCACGCATGCGTTCCATTTGTGCGATGCGGTCGTTTAACAGTTTTTGCCATTTTTTAGACAGCCGTTCCCAATCCCGTTTGGTCGGTGTGCGTTGATTTGGTAATTCGTTAAGGGCGCCGGTAATTTCACTTAAGGTTAACCCCAGAGTTTGGGCGATGCGAATGATGGATATGCGCCGCAGCATTTCACGGTGATAAATCCGTTGGTTGCCTTGGGTTCGCACAGAGCTAATCAATCCCCGCTTTTCATAGTATCTGAGCGTTGTTGATCTAACACCACTGCGACGGGATGTTTCACCTATGCTTAGATGTTTGGCTTTTAGGGGGATTGGCTCTGTCATTTATAAATAATCCTAATCCAAATTAATCCTATTAAATATAATTTATTGTAGCTTGACTTAAAGTTAACTTCAACTTTTAGAGTGATCTCGAGTTCGCACCAACCCACCCTAAAAGGAATATGATTAATGACACAGAATGTTGAAACGGCAAACGGCTGGTTTGGAGTATTTACAAACAAAACAGGAACCCGCCTGGGCATTTTGTGTTTTGGTGTATGGCTACACGCCGCCAACAGCTATCTTGCCGCGACGACCTTGCCCAACGCCGTACAGGAATACGGTGGGGGGGCATTGATCGGTTGGGCATTTACCCTTTATTTATTGGGCTCGATTTTAGCCGCTTCGGCAACTGGTATGATGACGCGGTCATTTGACATTCGTAATTGCATGGCTGTAGCCGCCGGGATTTATTTATTGGGCTGTATTATTTGCGCCATCTCACCCGATATGATTATGATGTTGGCGGGACGTTTTGTGCAAGGCCTTGGCGGAGGGTTTCTGGTGGCCTTAAGTTTCGTCGGCCTCAACAGATGGTTCGATAAGAAAATACAACCCCGGGTCATGGCGGTGGTATCAGCCGTATGGAGCCTTTCTGCATTTTGCGGGCCCATGGTTGGCGGCACGTTTGCCACGTATGGAAATTGGCGTTTCGCCTTTTGGGTTTTTGTGGCTCAGGCTTTGTTGTTTATAGTTTTGGTGATTTTATTCATGCCGGCGGATAATCAGGAAGCACCTAATTCCAAATCAAAAATACCTATTTTAAGGTTGTCATTAATTTTTATATCGATCCTATCCGTTGCCTTTGCCGGGGCCTCTATCGATTTAATTGTGTCACCCTTACTGTGTTTATTTGCCGTCATCCTTATGATGATAGTCTTTTGGATTGATGAAAAAATCCCGAATGACCGTATGTTCCCCAGCAAGCCATTTGCCTTATCTACCCCCGTTGGGGCGGGGCTATGGTTCACCTTATTATCATCATTTTCTACGATGACCGTACTTGTTTATGGCCCCATTTTTTTGGTGCTCATTCATGACCTCACTCCTTTGGTCGCAGGGTATTTTGTAGCCCTGGTACCAATTGCTTGGGGGACGGCTGCTGTATTGGTTGTGCGAAATCCCGTACCGAATGATCGGTTTCTCATTCGTGCAGGATCGATCCTCGTCACCCTGAGCATTATTGGAACGGCGCTGTTTATAACCCAAGGTCCGTTATGGATGTTAGGTCTCAGCATCCTCATGGAAGGGGCGGGGTTTGGTATGATGTGGGCCTTTGTTGTACGAAAAATTATGGAAAGTGCGAGCGACAATGAACAAGATATTACATCTTCTGCCATCCCGTCATTAAAGAATATCGGATTTGCCTTTGGTGCTGCGACAACGGGGATTGCCGCAAACGCGATTGGTTTTACGGATGAAATGACCGTTCAAATTGCAATGAATACAGCCCCTTGGATTTTTGTGGCATTCTTACCCTTTGCCCTTTTTGCCAATATAGCGGCGTGGCGTTTAACTAGGTGATTTGAGACTATTATTTAAGAACGCAATAAGCTTTCCCCAAGCATCTTCGCTGGCGGTTTCATTATAGCGCTCTGGGGTGGGGAAGTTTTGAAAGGCGTGTCCTGCACCATCGTATCGGTGGAATGTGTGAGGCACATTGGCAGCACTCAACGCGGCACTATAATCATCCACATCTTCAGGCGAGGGGTTTCCATCGTCATTGCCAAAAAACCCCATCACCGGACAGGTAATATTTGGGGCCAGATCAATAACCGCCGGTACCGCTGGATCTGGGCCCAGCGGTAATTTAACCCGCCCGCCATAAAAAATCGCGCAGGCCTTAAACTCCGCGATGATACAAGCGCCCAACCACGCCACGCGACCACCCCAGCAATGGCCTAAGATTCCAATGCGGGTTTCATCCACATCTTCACAACCCGCCAAAAATTTGTACGTGGCTTGCAGATCAAGACTGGTCCAATCATCGCGAAAGGCATCCCGCTTGGATTCCATGGAATCTTCTTTTGGCCACCAATGAAAGATAAAGGGAACGGCCACTTTATATCCATTTCGGGCAAGGCGTTCTGCGGTCTTTAAGGTGAATTCATCATTCTCAATGCCGGTATGACCAACCGGTAAATGATGGGCCAGAATTAATCCCGGATGGGGTCTGTCACCACTTGGGGAGAAGAGAAAGATTTCCATCTCACTGTCGTTATTAGTACCGTTATTAGTACCGTTATTATTGCCGTTCACAGAGACGGTTTCTATGGTTCGCAAGATAATATCATTCATAACGGTTTATTGCTCGGCCACTTGTTTGATATCGCTTAAATCCTGCACCCATTTTTGGGCGTCATTCGTCCAGTATTGCGCCTTTGGCGTTAGCGCGTCTCGTTGATTGACGGTGCCTAATCTCAGACCAAATTTCCGAGCTGTATCACCCACCGATGTTGCATAAATATGGCTGCCGCATTCGGGGCAGAAGCATTGTTCGCGTTTATTGCCACTTTGTGCCGTTTTGATATAGGTTTTAAGGGCGCCGCTGGTTAGGGTGAAATCAACCTCATTTGTAAAGGCGACCGTTCTGTACGCCGAGCCGGAAAGTCGTTGGCAATCTGTGCAATGACAAATGATGACATTGTCGGGATTGATTTCGGTTTCATAGGTAATGTGTCCACAATGACAGCCGCCGGTTATATGCATGGTTTTTCTCCCTGAAAAATTATTGAGCATTATGCATAATACTCAAACTCTTTTCTGGCAACCGCCATTGGTTGAGAGTAGTAATAGAACCAACAATCATTTCAGGGTATTTAAGGAAGATTATTGTGACATATTTAGACGTTCTAAAAAACTGTGACCTCTCAGAAGCTGAAACAACGGGCGGTAGCCTTAGCGTTTGCACTCCCATCGATGGTTCAGAAATTGCCCAATTAAAAGTTCATTCACCCAGCGACGTTAGCGATATGATCGCCCGTGGCAAAACGGCGTTTGATCAATGGCGCAACGTTCCCGCTCCCCGCCGGGGGGAATTAGTTCGTTTGTTTGGGGATGAATTACGCATCGCTAAAGAAGACCTCGGACGATTGGTCGCTCTTGAATGTGGCAAAATTTATCAAGAAGGCCTCGGCGAAGTTCAGGAAATGATTGATATCTGTGATTTCGCGGTTGGGCTGTCACGCCAATTGTATGGAAAGACCATGCCATCTGAACGTCCCGGTCACCATATGCGCGAAAGCTGGCACCCTATGGGGGTTTGCGGCATTATCACCGCCTTTAATTTCCCGGTTGCCCCGTGGTGCTGGAATACCGCACTGGCCTTGGTTTGTGGCGATCCAGTATTATGGAAACCTTCCGAAATCACCCCGCTGACCGCCCTTGCCTGTCAAAAGATTTTCGATAAAGCCTGTGCCAAATTCGGTGACGCGCCAGATCATCTTTCCCAAGTTATCGTTGGTGGTCCGGACACCGGCGAAGTGATGACCGCCAGTCGAGACGTAGCAATTGTATCGGCCACCGGGTCAACCGTCATGGGGACCAAAGTGGGCACCAAAGTAGCCGAACGTTTTGGACGGTGTATTTTGGAATTGGGCGGCAACAACGCGATGATCGTGGCGCCATCGGCTGATATGGAAATGGCGGTTCGGGCCATTGTATTTTCCGCCGTTGGAACCTGTGGTCAACGGTGTACAAGTCTACGCCGGGTTATTGCGCACGAGAGTATTTATGACCAACTGGTGGCTAAACTAAAACCCGCCTATAGCAATATTCCCATTGGTGATCCGCTGATTGAAAGTTCATTGGTCGGACCTTTGATTAATCAGCGTTCTTTTGATGCTATGCAAGATGCTTTGAGCATTGCACGCGAGGGTGGCGGAGTCGTTCATGGGGGCGAGCGGGCGCTTCAAACTGAGTACCCACAAGGCTTCTATGTCAATCCGGCGATTGTTGAAATGCCGGGCCAGTTGGAAATTGTTTCACGTGAAACATTTGCACCTATTTTATATGTACTTAAATATAAAACACTTGATCAAGCTGTAGAATTACAAAATGGCGTTCCACAAGGACTTTCATCCTGTATTTTTTCCACCGATGTACGCGAAACTGAAAAGTTTTTATCCGATGTCGGTTCTGATTGTGGTATCGCCAATGTGAATATTGGTCCCTCGGGCGCAGAGATCGGCGGGGCCTTTGGGGGCGAAAAAGATACCGGTGGTGGGCGCGAAAGTGGCTCGGATGCTTGGAAAGGGTATATGCGCCGTCAAACCAACACCATTAATTACTCCACCGAATTACCCCTCGCGCAAGGTATTAAGTTTGATGTGTAATTAAATTGCTGCCATGCCACACGCAACGGACACCACCGGATTATGGGGGGCGAGCGCTCTTAATCAACCGGACACATTCCGACTTGAAGGGGGCGCCCGTTGTGATGTGGTAATTATTGGGGGCGGGTTCACAGGGTTAAGTGCCGCCCTTGCTTTGGCAGAACGCGGGGCAAGCGTTGTCCTCTGTGAGGCTCAAAGCACAGGCTACGGTGGTTCAGGCCGCAATGTGGGGTTGGTCAATGCGGGTATGTGGATGCCTTATGATGATATTAAAAAATCACTAGGACAGCGCGCTGGATCAAAACTCATTCATACTTTGGAGACCGCTCCGGCCTCTGTTTTTAGGATGATTGAAAAACATAATATTGAGTGCGAGAGTACACAAAACGGCACGCTCAATTGCGCCCATTCTAAAAAATCCTTAGATGGTTTAACACAGCGCATGGCGTACCGTCAGAGCCTTGGGTCTAATGTTAGGATGCTGGATGCGGACGAGACATCCAAGCGCACAGGAACCAAAATATATTCCGGTGCTATGTTCGACTTCAATGCGGGCACCATTCAACCGCTTGGTTATGCTTACGGCCTCACGCGCGCCGCACAGAATGCGGGGGCATCGATCTATACAGACACCCCCATCAACAGCCTTAAGCAAATCGGCAATGATTTCCAGTTGAGCACGCCCCATGGCAACGTTACGGCAAAAAAGGTTTTAATCGCGGTTGGGGCTTATGGTAAACATCATAAAAACTCATCGCCTCCGGTTTCTGGTGGCGATAATACCGCGCTTAATTTTTTCCAGTGCGCCACCAACCCCTTAAGCGAGGCGCAAGCCGCGACCATCTTGCCCGGCGGTGAAGGTGTTTGGGATACCGATCCGGTGATGACATCTTTCAGAATGGATCAAGCACGGCGACTGATTATCGGCAGCGTCGGTCGGTTGGATATCATGGGCGGGATGAATACCTATTGGGCCACACGCCGGATCAGAAAGCTATTTCCCCATTTACCCCAACAGATTTCCTCAAATAACTGGTCTCATCAATGGTTTGGTCGTATTGGCATGACCAGTGACAATTTACCCAAAATCACCCAACCGATGGACGGGGTCATTTCTATCTATGGTTTCAATGGACGGGGAATCGGTCCCGGCACTATTTTCGGCACCGAAATTGCTGATTACTTTACAAATGGCAATGAAGAGATTTTAAGTCTGCCCATTAGTGAACAGCATAACGAAAAGTTTACCGTGCTGCGTGGCATAGCCATTGAAACTGCCGTTCGTATTTATCATACTCTGCAAGTAGCAATTTAGACTGAGCTCTTATTCATTAGGTTATTCATTAAGATATTTTTTAAGGAATTCATCATGGATGTTATTTTACACAATTATCCACAATCCCCCGTGGCAGAAAAAGTTCGCCGTGCATTGGGGGTAAAGAACCTAACGTGGAAGAATGTCCTGATACCGAGAATTCCCCCTAAACCTGATTTAATGCCACTTACAGGGGGATACCGACGCACCCCCGTGATGCAAATTGGCGCCGATATTTATTGCGACAGCCAGTGCATATTATTAGAGCTGGAACGCCGTTTTCCCGATCCATCATTTCATGTAAATGGTGGCACGGGGCTCGACTGGGGCCTCAACACTTGGAATGATCAAATCCTGTTTACGTTGGCTGCACAATTGGTTATTGGATCTAACGCCGCCGATTTACCCGAGGACTTTGCCCAAGATCGCGGACGGTTGTATTTTGGCCCGGACGCTGATTTGCAACACGTTGCGAGCGAGCTTCCGCATGTTATTGCGCAATTGCGGGGGGCTTTGGCATGGTGGGAAGCTGAGCTTTTAACGGGTAAACTGTTTCTGAGCGGCGCGCGCGCGGGGCTTGCCGATATTTTGGCGGGTTATTTAATTTGGTTCCTTCGGGGGCGCTGGTCCGGTGGTCCGGATCTGATTGCCCAATTCCCGAATTTGATTAAATGGGAAGCCCGCGCCGAAGCCGTGGGGCATGGAACACACTCTGAATTGAGCTCCCTTGATGCCCTGGATATCGCTAAGAACGCTCAGACAACGTGTAAACAATACGTCGATGGACACGACCCCCAAAACCTAAAACCCGGTCAGCAAGTCTCCATCATTCCTGATAGCGACGGTGGCGATCCTGTCGTCACGGGTAAACTTCATTACGCCGACGCCCATACCATCGCTATCCTACATTCGCATGATCGAGTGGGTGAGGTTTGTATCCATTTCCCTCGTATCGGTTATCGGGTATTGGATACCACGTTAACGGGTAATTGATGTATAAAGGACGTAAATTATGAACTTACTGATTCTTGGCCTCGCTCTTTGGGTTATGGCCCATCTTTTTAAACGGGTATTACCCGGATTAAGATCATCAATGGGGAACGCGGGCCGTGGTTTGGTCACGGTCTCCATTCTGGCTGGCATCGTTTTGATGGTAATCGGTTACGGTGCAACAGAAAAAGAATTTCTTTATGAATTACCGAGTTGGGTATGGCATTTAAATAATCTGTTGATGCTGGTCGCTGTGTTCTTAATGGGTGCCGGTAATGCAGGGGGACTTGTTGGTTCAAAAATTCGTCATCCCATGTTGTTGGGCGTGGTCATTTGGGTGATTGCCCATCTTCTGGTCAACGGTGATATGCCTTCGCTTATTTTATTTGGGACCATGGGGGCGTGGGCATTGTTGGAAATGATTGTCATCAATCGTGGTGAGGGCGTATGGACACCCCCACCGGGTCAGATCAGCAAAGATATATTACTCGCGTTCATATCGGTTATTATTTTTGGTGTCTTTGTGAGCGTGCATATTTGGTTAGGGTATTCGGTGATTGGTGTTTTTCGGTGAATACCAACTTTAATACCCTATTTAATACCCTATCTAATAACCAATAGCACAGCCATCTTTCCT
>CBFDBO010000011.1:0-92764 GCA_965603075.1 uncultured Rhodospirillales bacterium
CGCAAAGTAGCCGTAGCCTAGTCGCCCGGCGACTACGATTCATTTGTCGCCCGGCGACTACGATTCATTTGTCGCCCGGCAATGGGACCGCGCGGCGGTTCGGGTCTTTTTTTAGAACGGTGCATCCTGGGAATGGGATGTACCGTTTTTTTTGGGATGATGTTTTATGAGCTTGCTTGATCGATTGAACGACATTACGCCCCTTGATCTGTCAACGTATGTACCTTTATTTATAGAGGACGTTCAGGTTGGCTTGATGACGACAGAGTTTCGCGATTACCTTGCTGACTATCCCACTGTATTTGATATTCGTTTGGACGGTGTTTGGGTATCGGAGGAATTAACCGATTTCACATCTCGAACCACCGCCGTAGCAGCCGTTCTGGATGACTTACGCAGCCAAGGATTGATCCCCGGATGGCGAGGAGAGCTGTATCCGGTGGGATTGAATTTCGAAGATGACAGTTTGTTTAATATGGAGCGGGCGGCTGCCACGTTGTTTGGCATACGAACATACGGGGTAAATTTACATGGGTTTGTCAAAATAGAGGCGGGGCGTATTATAAATGGCTCAGGGCTGTCCCTGTGGATTGCCCGTCGTGCTACGACAAAAGAAACCAATCCGGGCAAGCTGGATATTGTGGTGGGCGGTGGCCAACCCGTGGGCATCTCGTTGTTTGATAACCTGATGAAGGAATGCGGTGAGGAAGCCGGCATTCCAATAACAATTGCCCAGCGTGCCCTCTTGGTAAGTGAGACATTATTTTGTACGGAAAGGGTTGAAGGCATTCGCCATGATCGCCATTTTAATTATGATCTAGAATTACCAGCCGATTTCATACCGACCAATACGGATGGCGAGGTATCTGAATTTAAGTTGATGAAGACGGATGAAATCATGGAAATATTAAGCACCACGGATGATTTTGCATTTGATAGCGCTCTTGCCATCATTGATTTTTTGATCCGACACGGCGTAATATCAAAAAATCATCCAGAATATGCCGCTTTAACAACAAACCAGAGCTACAGAAAAATTATAAAAGGTATGAAGGTCCATGGTTGAAAATGGTGTTGAAAATAGTGTTGAAAATGGCGCTAAATACAGTTCGAGAGGCTCGGTTCCCAGTGTGAGCAAAACCACCTTATACCCGCCGTTTTCTAATAATAAAGACGGTATGTTGGATGTGGGCGATGGCCATACTATTTATTGGGAAGAAAGCGGTAACCCCAACGGGCCTGCTGTTATATTTTTACATGGTGGTCCCGGCGCGGGTTGTTCTCCGGCCCATCGTCGATTTTTTGACCCCGGTCATTGGCGCCTCGTGCTGTTTGATCAACGGGGATGTGGTAGATCGGCGCCCTCGTCCGGCGTGGATAACAATACAACCCAACACTTAATCGCCGATATAGAACGGCTGCGCGAGATGCTGGGGGTGGAAAGCTGGTTGGTATTTGGCGGGTCTTGGGGCTCTACGTTGGGGCTTGTGTATGGCATAGCCCATCCCGAACGTTGTACGGGGTTCGTTCTTCGCGGAATATTCTTGGCAACAAAAGAAGAACGCCGCTGGTTTTTAGAGGACATGGGACGGTTTTTTCCAGAAGCCCATCGCAGGTTCATTGAAGCCCTGCCTGCCGAAGAACGCAGTGATGTTAT
Organism: uncultured Rhodospirillales bacterium; assembly: GCA_965603075.1. GTDB lineage: Bacteria > Pseudomonadota > Alphaproteobacteria > Rhodospirillales > Casp-alpha2 > JABJOR01. The sequence continues at coordinate 1,658 of CBFDBO010000011.1, forward strand.
GGGGAATTATTATAATCGATTGCTTAATCCAGACCCTGCGGTGCATATGCTCGCTGCCCGCGCTTGGGGCGGATTTGAAGCCGCGTGCGCCCGTCTTATACCCTTAGGCAATGGCAATGGGGATGGCGGTGGCTCCTTGCCCATAGCCTTGCTCGAAGCACATTATTTTGTAAATGAAATGTTTCTATCAGAAGGTTTTATTATGGATAATGTCCATAAAATCTCCCATTTACCATGCAATATTGTACAAGGTCGCTATGACGTAATATGCCCCCCATGGAGCGCCGAAAAACTATCGTTAGGCTGGCCGGGTTCACGTTTAAATATTGTCCCCGACGCGGGGCATTCAGCCTTTGAAGCGGGGATCATTCAAGGCTTGGTGAAAGCCGTGGAAGGGATGAAATCCGCCGTTTAACCCGTTTATGCCGTTTAAAGTTGTGAAGGGTCTCCTCTTTGGGATCAGCCTCTTGCAACTTGGTCGATTTCTTTTATGATGCAATCATGAATATAAACAAGGGTTTCGGGGTTATGATTAAAATGAATATTAGACGTATCGCTTGCTTGCTTGGTGCTGCAATCATTGGCGCTGGTGGGATTTTCGCGACCCCATCCGAAACGCTTGCCGATGATCCTGCATTCTTGAGCTTCACCGCAGGGGCCTATGATGTTAATAAGCGAGACGACACAGCAACGGAATTCCGTGCAGAATATCGTTCAGATTATAAATTGTGGAAATTCAAACCGTTTGTCGCTTTAGCAGGCACCACCAATGGCACCTATTTTGCCGGCGCGGGTATCTTAATGGACCTATATTACGGTCGACGGTTTGTAATTACACCAAGCTTTGCCCCGCATTATTATTCAAAGGGCAGCGATGATGATAAAGATTTGAACTATAATTTAGAATTCCGTTCGCAATTGGAATTTTCCTATCGGTTCGATAATCGCTCTCGCCTTGGATTGGGTATATCCCACTATTCCAATGCCAGTTTGGGTAAGAAAAACCCCGGTTCAGAAACATTGTCTTTGATCTATTCCATTCCCGTTACTGAATTATTCTAATCTTCAATAACACCACACCAATAAACTCAATAAATTGAAGTAGTAAAAAATGATGCCATCAGAAAAACACCCAGATAAGCGAGTGCTTTTATGTGACGATGATCCAACGATCAGAGAATTACTGAAAGTGATCCTTAGTATCTTGGGGTGCGAGCTTGCGGGGGAATGCGAAAATGGCAGTGAAGCTTTAACGATGTTTAAACAGGAAAGTCCGGATCTGTTATTGCTTGATATTAATATGCCGATTGTGAATGGCATTACCGCCCTTGGCGATATTATTGAGGATTTTCCAAATGCAAACATTGTTATGCTAAGCGGCATGCAAGATACAACCGTTGCAGAAGCCTGTTTGAATAAAGGCGCGATGGATTACATTCAGAAAGGCCAGACACCGGAAGCTCTGATCGCTGAATTGGGCAAAATTTTAAATAAAATCTAAGAGCCTATACTTAAGAGGCTATACCTAAAAAACTAAACGGACGTGCCGCCATCTATAGAAATTGCTGCGCCGGTAATTTGTCGGGCCGCGTCCGATGCAAGGTAAACCCCCATTGACGCAATCTCATCAGCCCGGGTCATTCGACCCGTAGGGCTATCGGCGTGGCATTGCGCAAGGGCATTTTCCATATCCAGCCCTTGTTGTTTAATTTCACGGGTTATCATGGGCGTATCTACATCGCCCGGACAGATGGCATTAATGCGGATGCCTTCATGGGCATGATCGAGCGCCATGGCACGGGTCATTTGCACCACGGCCCCTTTGCTGGCGCAATAAGCCATTGCATCCTTACCGCCACGCAATCCCCAATCGGATGCTATGTTAACGATACAGCCTTTTGTTTTTCTTAAATATGGAAGGGCTGCGCGACTTAAATTAAAGACCGCTGTGACGTTTACCGCCATGGTTTCAGTCCACATCTGGTCTGTGGTTTTTTCTGCATTGGCTCGGTAAATAATTCCTGCACTATTAACCAGCGCATCAATTGAGCCAAATTCTTTTAGGGCACTATCAATCAATAAAGCGGTGCTGCTTGGATCTGATAGATCCCCCACCCAGGCATGTGCACGCTCAATACCCTTAATGGCATCATTGGTTCGCGTGGCATCACGACCCGTTGCCAAAACATTATAGCCAGCTTGCGCAAAACTTTGAACGCAGGCCGCACCAATGCCCGAGCTTGCGCCTGTGATAATAACGGTTTTCTGTGTCATAGAGTTTTTGCCTGTTTATTTTAAGTAAATAATTAAGGACGATAGAATTTAAGGAATGTAAATTTTCTGGGAGTTATGTCAGACCACGCATAATCATCGGCACTGAGTTTCGCCATGCACCCTGGTGAGAAGTCCATAATAGCTTCTTTATAGGCGTTTGAAGCGGGGCTATTGCTTAATTGAAGCGCTAAGTCTTGCAGACCGGGATTATGGCCAATGACCATGATGTTTTTGTGGGTGGATGTGTGTTGTGCTATGGTGGCAATAATATCTGCCGTAAAAGCTTCGTAAATGCTGTCTTCAAAAATGGTCTCGGGCAGGGTCTCCCAGATGAAACGGATGGCTTCCAATGTTTGACGTGTTCGAAGGGCGGAAGAACAGATTACCAAATCCGGTTTAATATTATCATCTTGCATTTGTGTGGCGATTGTCTGGCAAGTTTGAAGCCCTTGGTCACTAAGGGGGCGGTCCTTATCACGTAAATCAATTCCCCCCGGCCCGGCATTTGAATGCCTTAACAGATACAATGTATTCAATAAAGTAATCCCCGATTATCGTTTGATTTGTGAATGTTATATTATCCGTTATTCCGGCAGACAACAATGATTGATAAGGCTGTGCTTTTCATTGCAGTTGACGGTGTTCTATGGGATATATCAACAATTATATATACCGAGATGTATAGTGATAAAAAGTGCGCCCGTAGCTCAGTAGGATAGAGCACCAGATTCCTAATTTGGGGGTCGTGAGTTCGAATCTCGCCGGGCGCACCATTTTTAGCTTAGTCGCTGTAATATTAAAGGCGTAATCATGGCAAACACGACTAAGCTTATTCCAAACAAATTGATAATTGTATAAGTAAACGGATTTTTTATTGGAGGATGCGATTACGCTCGATACTTAACGATCAAGTTTCGCTCCAAGTTAAGAGTTACGGCATAGGGTATTCATAAAGCGTTTCAATTTAAAGTATAGAAAGTTTAAATTATTCGCGTATAATGAAACAATCTGAACTTATTGTTTTAAAACTAATTATCAATTAAACCAGCAAATTTGGAGTATAGAAAATGGCAAACCTTGGCTTTAATTTAGAAGATGCTGTAACAGTTAAACGTTTAGAAAATCTGATAAAAGGTATAGATCAGAGTGATAATACACGGGCTGCATTTATTAAAGATCCTGTCGGGCAAGTTATGAAAAAAGTATTACCTGATCATAAACCTCTTATTGAAAATCAAAGACTCGTCGATGCCAATGAGGTGTTATTCTCTATGGTTGGTAAAAAGAAATTTATCACTAGGATGGCGGGCATTCAGAAAAAAATTGAAAAAGAAATAAAAATTAATAATACAATTCCTGATCGAGATAAAATCCTAAAAGATATTTCCGCTGCTATTATAGCTGAGGGTGATGCAACAATATTAAAAAATTTCCTTCAGGCAACGGACAGGTCTTTGCCATCGACCGCTGGTTGGGTCACCAATGAAATAGTTATTGTAACAGCAGCTGTTGTGGCATTAGTTGTTGTTATAACAGCTATCGATTTTACGCCAAAGGTTGACCCGAATTTTGGTGAAAACTTTATATCTCCTAGCGATTTAACTGCACTAACACGTGAATTAGTGAAGCAAGCGAAGATACGTAATGGATGATTTTAATCGAACTCTCTCCATTGTTATAACATTCCGATGTAACGCAAAATGTAAAAACTGCGGGACTTTCAGTAACCCAAAACAAAAGAACAAACTGAATTTCAATTCTATAAAAGCTTCAATTGATCAAGCTAAGAGTATTGGTTTCAATAACGTTGTATTTACAGGTGGAGAGGCAACACTTGAGAAAGAGTTATTATTATTAGGAATTGAATATGCTCATAAAAAAAATTTCCCAGTTCGTTTGGTCACAAATGCTCAGTGGGCATCCAGTGAAAAAGAAGCAATAAAATCAATTTCCGAATTTGCACAAGCCGGACTTGATGAAATAAATTACAGCACGGGTTTTGAGCACTTGAGATTTATTTCTTTGGAAAATATAAAGAATGCCGTATCTGCTTCTGTAAAACAGAACTTAAGAACGGTTGTTATGATTGAACAGGTAGAAGGGAGAAAGAGTGTTAGGAAACAATTAGAAGATGGTTTGGAACAGAAGTGTGTATTTAAAGACAATCATTTGTTTTCAATTGTAGAAAGTCCCTGGATGCCATTAAATCATAATATGACATTACCTGACACCGTGGGTGGCGCTGCAAACCGGAAAAACATTGATTCCAAGAAAGGGTGCGAAAGTATCCTGCAAACTTATGTTGTTCAAAGCGATGGTAAAATTGCTAGTTGCTGCGGACTAGGGATGAGAAATATAGATGATTTACACACGGGCTCTTTTGAATCCCATCAAGAAATCGATCTGAGGTCGGCAATAGATAAAGCTGAGATCGATGTGTTTAAACGTATCTTGAGATATATTGGCCCAGAAAGAGTATTGGCCTTTGTTAGTGATAAAGAGGTGGGTATAGAATGGGAGAACAAATATTCACACAGATGTCATGCCTGTATCAGGATTTATCAGGATATAGAAGTTCAAAAAGTCATTAAAGAGCATTTTGAAGAGTTGATACCTGAGATGATATCGCTAGAATATTTTGAAAAGCATGCCATCCCTAAAATGATTAAAGCGGCAGTTGAAGAAAGAGTTCCTGAAACAGTTTAATTTTTTACTTCAGCTTCTTTACTGAGAGGTTCAAGACTACATCGGAAAACGTATGTCTTGGCAAGTCAGTAGAGCAAAGCAGCAGTAGGTGCTGTCGGCTAACTTCCATCCAACTTTCCGTATTTAATAATTGACATCATTTTTATTGAATAAGAAAGCTCGTTTTTCACAACTCTATTGTTCGCTTCAGTATTCTTTCTTAAATTTTGACTTCCAACCTACGTATTCTATAAATTAGCATGCTGTGGAATCTCGCCGGGCGCACCATTTTCAATCTAAGAGGCAACCGCAGTATTCTGAGGTAGCGTAACGTCTTGTGGGAAAAAGATTGTAAATTTTGAACCATTCCCTGGCGAGCTCTGACAATTTACTTTCCCCGCAAGCGTTTTAGTAATCAGGTTATAGATGATGTGCATGCCAAGGCCGCTTCCACCGCCACCACGATTGGTGGTGAAGAAAGGATCAAACACTTTGCTGAGCGTTTCCTTATCCATTCCTTTCCCCGTGTCGGAATGTTCCAGAGTTATAATTCTGTTTTCAGCCGTCACCGCAATTCGGATATCGCCGGTATTACCATCACCAAACCCATGAATGAGCGAGTTCATAATCAGGTTCGTAACAATTTGAGAAATGGCCCCTGGATAAGTGTTTAAAAGAATATTTGGATCACACGTAACAGCAACTTCTTGCCCTGCTTTTTTAAGTTTGGGATGCAGGCTCAGGATGACTTCGTCCAAATATTCTGCTATGCGAAACTCCCGAATATCTTCACTTGATTGGTCAACGGCAACTTTTTTAAAGCTACTGATAAGGGAAGAGGCCCGTTCTAAGTTTGAAAGAATGATATTGCTTGATTGCTCTGCCCCTTCTAAATAATCGGTCAGGTCAGATTTTTTCATTTCACCCAGCTCAAAGCTATTATTCAGCTTGCTGGTTGTGTGGCTGAGGTGGGATGCGGCGGTAACTGAAACTCCGACCGGTGTATTTATTTCGTGGGCAACCCCGGCAACAAGCCCCCCTAATGAAGCCATTTTTTCGGCTTGTACTAAATCATCCTGAGTATGTTTCAGGTCTTCATGGGCTTGGTGCAATTTTTTTTCTGCTAGTTTACGCTCTGTAATGTCTGTGATAACCGTGACAACGCCTCCGCCTTTTGCTGGGCGACGTCTGACCTCATGAATGTGTCCGCTCGGTGTAACATCTTCAAATGTTTCTTTACTAGGGTTTAACAAGCTGTTTAATCGAGCTTTAACAAGATCATTTGTATCACCAGGCCCATAATCACCTCGCTCAGCCCGAAAACGAAATACACCTTCATAGGATGATCCAACGGCCAAGTACTTTTCAGGTACTTCACAAATGGCGGCATATCGATTATTACAAACGATGATATTGTTTTCGGAATCTGTGAAAACAATAGCCCCCGGCATGTTATCAAGCGTATCACGTAGGCGTTTCTCCTTACGTTCTAATTCCGCTTCAAACTCTTTACGCTCACTTATATCTTTTATGATACCGGTATACATTATTTGCGAACCAACTTCAGCTATACTGACAGCGAGATCCATGGAAAATTCAGTATTATCCTTGCGTTTTCCTGTTAACTCACGACGTTTACCAATAATTTTGGACACCCCAGTCTCTTTGAAACTATTTAAATAAGCATCGTGATGATCAGCATCACTTTTAGGCATTAACATGGAAACATTTTTACCAATGGCCTCCATGACGGACCACCCAAAAAGGTTTTCAGCTGCAGTATTAAAGCTGGAAATCTGGCCCGTTTCGTTAATCGTTATGATCCCGTCTGCAGCTGTGCTAACAATGGCCTTCATACTTGCTTCGCTATATTGTAATAACAGTTGGGTCTGTTCTTGCTCTGCAATGGCGGTTTTAAGTTCTTTGGTTCTTTCTTGGACACGCTCTTCTAATGAAACATTGAGATCTGATATTTTTTGCTGAGCGATTTGAATTTCGGTGATGTCGAGCACTGTCCCGCTCATTGTTTTGGGCTCACCGTTTTCGTCTAGTTTCAGTTCGCCCATTTCCTTAACAAAACGCTCTTGCCCATCCGGCCTGACCACACGGTGTTCTATATGATAGGATGATTTATCTTCAAGAGCCTTGCCGACAGCATTTGTAACCAATTCCTGATCATCAGGATGTATCGCTTCAACAAAGGCATCGTAAGTGGAGGCAAATTCATCTGGCTCATAGCCAAATATTCTATAAATCTCATCAGACCAAAATAGGGCGCCGGAGGCGATATCCCATTCCCAGTTTCCGAGATGGGCTATGCGCTGAGCATCATTGAGGCTATCCTGACGGACCCGAATTTCTGCCTCTGCAATCTCAACACTATCAGCAACATCATCAAAAGCTTTTGATATTGTGGCAAGTTCATCATTTCCACTTAAATTCACTCTGGCGGAACGTTCGCCATTTAAATACATTTGGGCTGTATTAAGTATATTTGCGACCCTGATGGTAAGTAAATTATGTATCGCAATGCCACCAACGATCAACATGATCAAGATAACAATACCAATCTCGATTGTTGAACTCATAACCGATGAATGGAGGCTGGCTAAATTGAAACTTAAATCATAATCAATAACCATGATGCCAATGCGAGTTGGCCGAAATTCACCAGCCTTTTGGCCCATTATTATTGGATATACAGCCTGCAGAATTTTTCCATTTTCAACAGTTAAAATTTCACCATTCATACTTTCCCGGACTTTTTTCAAAAGCGCCGGGCTTACGGGTAAAGGCGTATCGATTGATTTCTTAGAAATAAGCCCCAGCTGGCCCGAGTGGACGATAATATCATGTTCATCAAGGAGATAGACGAGTTGCGCTGATGATAAAAAATTAACATCAGAAATACTCTGTTTCAACGTTACCATATCCCCATTTGCAAGGCTGGTATTCAAATTACCTTGCAATGAATTGGCCGTATTGGTCAGTGTTTTTCTAGCAAAGGCAATTTCACGTGAGGCGAGGTTAGATGATAGAGAAATATATTCTATTGTTATAATCGCACATGATAGAAACAGGCCTAGCAGGGGTATGGTATATTTGAGTTTCATGATATGGCTCTCTTGTGTTCTAACGAACATATTTATCTGTGAAGACACCTTCTAGAGATATGCGGGTGTTCAAAAGTTTATGCTTTAATAATACTTTTTCTAGCTTACCGGCACTTTCAATTAGGCTGATTGGCGTGCCTTTGCTTAATAGGTTCGCATTCATTGGACCATCAGGAAGTATCAATCCTTCAAATGAGCGACGGGCCTCTTCAGGGGTAAGGCTAAGGCGCTTACCAATTAGTATAGAGGCTTTTAGAGGTTGCTCCTTAATGTACCGCACGGCTTTGAACCAACTCTTTATGAATGTGCTTATATTTTCTGCGTTCTGATCTGCAAACTCTGATCGCACAACAAGAATATCAACGATTTCATTGGGCATTTCTCGGCTTGAAAAAATCTCAACCGCCCCTTCACGCTTTAACCGTGAGCGATAAGGTTCGAATGAAACAACGGCATCGATGGTACCCTTTTGAAATGCTTGCTCAGAGGCATCGACGGTTAAATGCACCAGTTCGACATCTTGAAAAGGAACATTATGTATTTCCAGAGCTCTGGCCAGAACATAGGCGCCCAGTGCACTGCTTTCGACACCTACTCTGCGGCCCTTCAGATCCGATACGGTCTTAATATCAGATACAGCCATGATAACATCGCCACCGTCTGAAATATCTGAAACCAAAATGATTTTCAAATCAAGACCATCTTGAATCAATAAAAGGGCTTCATCGAGCGTTAAAGCAACAATATCAATCGCGTTATTGCGAAAAGCTCGGATACTTTCTGAAGCTGATTGGAATTGGCTGAGCTTGACTTGTTTGGAATCAAAATACCCTAAGTCCTGTGCTAAATATGCAGGTTCATAACCGGGCCATACATTAGTGCCAACTCTAATTGGATTCTGCGGTTCTTCTGAGCAAGCGCCAAGACTTATAACTAAAAGGACGGCGAGAAAAAATGATCTTGGTAATTTCGTAAACATGGGGATCTCCTATGGCATTGTGTCTATGTTAAATCACAATTGAGATTCATCAGGCGGCTTCAAATTTATCCGAGTATTGATCTCTGATTGTGATTATCGAGTCCATATTTTCAAAAAATAGATCGATTAGTTCGGGATCGAATTGTCGACCCCGTTCTTCATGGAACAAGTCTAAAATTTTATTCATAGGCCAAGCCGGTTTGTAACAACGGTCACTGCCGAGGGCATCAAACACATCGGTGATTGCCGTAATGCGACCATAAATATGAATATCCTCTCCCTTTTTCTCATTGGGATATCCAGCGCCATCCCATCGTTCATGATGTTCGGCGGCAATAATAGAACCAGCATGGAGAATTCGTTTCTTAGACTTTCCAAGCATGTCGGCGCCTATCTGAGCATGGGTCTTCATAATCTTGCGTTCTTCATCCGTATGACGGCCGGGTTTATTCAAAATTGCATCAGGTATGCCAATTTTACCCAAATCGTGAAGAGGCGAGGCCATTTTAATGGTTTCCGCTTCATCAGCATCAAGCCCAAGTTTTAAAGCCAATAATTTGGAAAATTCAGCCACCCGCTTAACATGATTCCCCGTTTCCTTTGAGCGTGTTTCAACGGCCTCCCCAAGGAGGTAGACGATCTCTCGTTTTGTTTCTTCCAAATCATTATGAAGCTCCACATTCTCGTGGGCGATAGACACATTTTGAATGAAAAGATTAATTAGATGGTGGTCTTCTTGATTAATCTCACCAAAATTTTTGAGGTAAAGAAAATTATCGGACCCCTGTACGCTTTTAAAGTGTCCTACAAAACGATCATTTGTGAAAATATTTTGCTCCGTTTCCGAAGCTAAGATAAAATCATCTGCCGCTTGATCTGGAATATGATCAAGGGAGTTTTGACCAACAAGGTGTGAATACTCTCCGGTTCCCGCTAGGATGGGATAACTATTCCCTTCACGTTTTGCGGCAAGGCTGTGGCAGAATACAGCATCATCTTCGATGCTTGTCAGGGCGGTCAGTTGTTCCAGAACACCCTCGGTAAAACCATTGAGGTTCTTAAGTTGAAAAAGGTCTTTTGAGGATTCAATAATCCGTCCTAAACCTTTTCGATTTCGCTCTATGGTAATCAAATCTCGATAGGACCGTAATGAGGAATACATTACGGTGAATAGTTTTTCTGATGTCAGCTCCGTCTTCGCTTTATAGTCATTGATATCGTAATTTGTGATGACTTCACGCTCAGGAGCCTGTCCAGGTTGGCCGGTTCTTAGAATTATCCGTACAAGTTTATTATTTAATTCTTCCCGAATATATTTTGCAACATCCAAGCCCGCATGATCATGTTCCATGACGACGTCCAGCAGCACAATGGCGCAGTCAGGGTTTTCTTCCATAAGTTTGTTTGCCTCAACACCTGAATAGGCACTGAGGAATTCAACGGGGCGATTAGCAAATGTGAATCCCGTAAGAGCGAGTTTTGTAACTTCATGAATGGAAGGCTCATCATCGACAATGAGAACCTTCCAAGGTGGGGTATTTACATGAGAAGCGGGCGTTTCGGATATTTCCATATCAGAATCATCATCCGCAAATAGCACTGTATCTTTATTCATTTGATCTGAGGTCATATCACACGCTCCAAAAATTAGTTGGCATTTTCATAAAGCTTGATGGCTTTTTGAATAAATATTAAGTAATGTATAACGTGTTGATTTGTCTGTAGATTGACTGAGGTGTGACTGGGGCGTGACTCATGAGAGGGGGCTATTTCCTATAAATCGCACTATAGAAGGTGAGAATAGGTGATATAGTTTTTGTTAAACCATCTCAGAGATATTTTTTAAATAGATGGTTATTATAATTTCCCTCTAGAAATGATGTAATTTCGACCATGTCAGATAAGAAAAATGTATCCATCTTTCAAGTGTTGATCGTCGACGACGATAATTTGGTGCGGACGTTGATCGGGTCGTATCTGGAGCATGAAGGATATGAGGTTCGAGAGGCTTGTTCGGGGGAGGAGATGTTCTCTCAACTTGAAGCTTATAATATAGATCTTATTATTTTGGATCTTGGTCTTCCAGATGAGGACGGTATCGTTCTTACGCGAAAAGTCAGGGCTCGTTCTAAAGTACCGATCATTATTTTAACCTCTCGCGACTCTCAAAGTGATCTTCATGCGTGCTTAGATGTTGGGGCCGACGATTATTTATTAAAATCCGTAAACCCTGAAGAATTTCTTCTGCGTGTTCGAAACCTTTTGCGTCGTAGCAGTGGTCGGTGGACGACGGACACATTATCGAAAAGTAATAAATCTAGTGTTATTCAATTCGACGGCTGGAAACTGGATACAGAAGGGTATGAGCTTCAATCCCCCGAAGGAGACGTCGTGACCATGACCCCGATGGAAATTAACCTACTATCCATTTTGGCGCAGAATACGGGAAGGGTCTTAAGTCGTGACCGTCTTCTTGATGGTATTGCGGGATTTGATGATTCTCCATCAGAGCGCATGATTGATGCTTTTGTGAGTCGGATTAGAAAGAAAATTGAGATCGATTCAAAAAAACCAACAAAAATAGTCACGGTAACCGGGGTTGGTTATAAATTTGTTGGTTAAGAACTTGATGATATCTGAGTTCTATCAGGGCGAGGTTTCCCTGCAGTTTTGAAATCTACCGGGCGCATCAGCACCTTAAAACCCTCGTTCATATAAGGTTTACATACCAGCGGATTTAAACGGGCATAAACTTTGTTATATCTTCTTCGGTGGAATATATCAGGATGCCCAAATAATAGAGCGTCTCGAGCGTTAAAAATGCAAGTAAATTTAAATATTTTGACATTATGCAAGAAAACTTTATTATTTCTCAATCTAATAAAGAGAAATAAATTGTATGAAAAGTTCAGTCAGCCAGCAATTATCGAAAAGTTTGACCAACGCTTCAAAAGCAGACAAAGCGATTGCGAATCTCATGCTTGCCCAACTGAACACCATTCCTTTTGAAACCGCCGCCAGCCTCGCCAGCATGGTCGAAGTCAGTGAAGCAACCGTCGGGCGCTTTTGCCGTTCAATCGGATACAAAAGCTTCAAAGACCTCAAAAATAACCTGAGAAAAGATCTCGGCGATAAACCTTGGTTAATAAGTGACCGTCTGCGGGATTTTCAGCAGCAAGCAAAGTCTGGTGAGGATCAACTTGCCAGAGGGCTAGAACTCGAGATTGCAGGTCTCGTTCAGATTTATGAACTTGCCCAGACGGATGAGTGGAAGCGTGTGGTTAAACGCCTCGCCACGATGCCAGCGGTTTTTGCAACCGGGTTTCAGACCGAGCGCGGAATGGCTCAAATTTTCGTCAATCAGTTACAGTATTTACGCGACCGGGTTCAATTACTCGACTTGGAGGGCGGCAATTTTACTGAACTCCTCGTTTCCGAAAAAGGTCAGTCCTGTTTGGTGATTTTCGAAGCGCGTCGCTATTCGCGCATGGCACCGTTGCTGGCGATAGAAGCCCGCAACGCTGGTATTCCAACAACGCTTATTACAGACGCCTTCTGTGATTGGGGGCGGGATTTGGTGGACGAAATGTTCATCGTACCGACAGAGTTTAATCTTTTCTGGGAATCTACCGCCCAAATGGCAACCCTCACGAACTTGCTTGTCAATGGAGTATTCATTGAACTTGGGCCCGAGGTTGAGGAACGAATGGACGAGGTTTCTCGTCTCTATAGCCGCTTCACAGGGCATGTCGGGGACACAGCAGGGCCTTCTATGTGGCATAAATCAAAACAAATTACCAAGTGAGACAAAATACAAAAAAACTCGAGATAAAGTATTACGTTTAAATCAATTCCACTCAAAATTAGGGAAAAATTATTATGAGAAATCGTTTTGCTACCGTGTTTTTTGCCTTGTTTATGGCGATAACATTTGCGATGTCGCCTGTACCAGCTACTGCTGCAGGGAAAATTCTTACAATTTCCATGGACGCAGGAAATGCGGGCCAGGATAGCTTCAATCCTTTCACAACAAACAGAACAAATAACGTATATTATTTAGTTTATGACCGATTGGTTGAAATGGGTGTTGATGGTAAAATCTATCCGCATTTGTTGAAAGAATGGGATGTATCTGAAGATGGTATGTCCATCAGTTTCACATTACGTGACGGTGTAAAGTTCCATGATGGGTCTGAGCTAAATTCAGAGGTCCTTAAATGGTTTCTGGAAAACCTCAGCACGGGTAAATCTAAATACATGGTGGCTGCCGTTGATACAATTGACATTAAAGATAACTTGACTGTCGTAATGAATATGAGCCGTCCTGATCCTAACATTCTGTATAACTTTACGTCATCTTTTACCGGTATTCCCAGTAAAGTAGCCGTCGAAAAATACGGCGAAGAATATGGACGTAAACATGTTGTTGGCACGGGTCCCTTTAAATTTGTTTCTTGGAGCGCAGGTTCCGAAGTCATCTTGGATACAAATAAAGATTACCAATGGGGCTCCCCCCTTTCTGATAACCAAGGCCCTGCCAATTACGACGGCATTGTGGTTAAAGAAATCATTGAAGAATCCACCCGGTTTTTGGAATTAAAAACAGGTGGTGTTGATATGCTAGAGAGCGCACCAACTTTGTTCTTGGATAAAATTTCAGAAGATCCAAGTGCAAATATTATATCCATGGCAAGTAATGGTAATTACCATATGGTCATGAATACACAGCGTGAATTCTTGAAAGATGTTAAAGTCAGACAGGCAATTGCTTTGGCAATTGATCAGGAAAGCATCCTCAAAGCTGTATTCCAAGGATATGGCACGCCGGCTTATACATATTTGATTGATCGTCTTCCAGCACGTGATGTTGCCCCTGAATTTGAAATTCGCTTTAACCTTGAAAAAGCCAAAGCAATTTTAGCCGCTGAAGGATGGGTTGCCGGTAGCGACGGGATCTTGGCTAAAGATGGCAAGAAGCTTTCACTCGGTCTATGGAGTAAAAGCGATTCATCGGAACGTAAGACAGCTGTTGTTATTCAAGCCCAGCTGGAAGCCTTGGGTGTCGAGATCAAAATCGAGCAGTTCGATCCAAGTTCTATCAAAGCTGAATTTAAGAAAGGCCTTCATGACCTTGTGGTTCGATCTTATGGTTGGGATAATGCGGACATTCTAGAGTGGTTCTTTAACTCTAAGCGTCCTGGCTATCCAACGGTTGCCATGTGGCATGACAACGAGTCTGATTATTTGATGCATAAGGCCATGACAAGATCTAAAGATTCTGCTGAACGTATTCAGAACTTTAAGGATTACCATGAATATGTATTGGGCCAATTTCTTTGGGCGCCAATCATAAATTCTGTCAACAATCATGCCATCAGCACACGTGTAACAATGCCAACACCGCGCTTTAAAATCTTAGTAGGCCCACCTTTAATGGATGTGGAACTTAATTAAGGAATTTTTTCGTAAAGCCAATTAATTGTCTTTTTTGTTCCCCTGATCAAAGTCTGATTAGGGGGACAGGAGAGATGATAAGACAAACGTATGTTATGAACGCAAACTTAATTAATATCCATTCATGCCAAACATTGGAGAATAATTAGAACTATGTGGATTTATATTCTCCGGCGAACATTATTGCTCATACCCATTTTTTTTATCATATCTATTGTCGTATTTTCCCTTATCCATATGGTTCCGGGAGACCCGATTGATTCTTTATTAGGGCCAGGCTCATTGATCAGTGATAGAGATGCCCTCATTGCTGCTTATGGATTGGATAAGTCTCTTCCCATTCAATATTTTGTATGGATGAAAGCTTTCCTTATGGGTGATATGGGGCAATCCATAATTGAGAAACAGCCCGTCGCAGATATGATTTTTCACAACATGCCTTTCACCCTTCGTTTGGGTATTGCATCGTTGGTTGTATCTTTTGTTTTTGGTATTTTTCTCGGCATTATTTCAGCAGCAACGCGCAATACAATAATTGATTATATTTCGATGGTCATTGCTTTGCTGGGTGTCACGGTTCCAGCTTTCTGGTTGGGCCTAATCTTAATGTTAATCTTCTCGGTAAACCTTGGCTGGTTTCCTGTCTCCGGTTCAGGTAGTTGGCAAACTTTGGTCCTGCCCGCTTTGACCGTTGGGTTAGGAGGCGCTGGCTTGATCGCCAGAATAACCCGCGCCAGTATGTTGGAGATGTTCAATAAAGAATTCATATTGCTCCTTTATGCCAAAGGTCTGAGTAAAAAAACAATCATCGTCAACCACATATTCCGAAATGCACTCATGCCTGTGATCACTATTCTAGGCCTGAGGTTAGGTTGGATATTGGGGGGGGCGGTTACAATTGAAATTGTCTTTAGTCGTCCCGGAATTGGAAATATGCTTCTCACATCCCTATACCGCCGAGATTACCCCGTAGTGCAGGCATCACTACTGTTCTTAACCATGGCGGTCATCATTGGAGCCTTTATTACAGATATAATTTATTCATACGCAGACCCAAGAGTAAGGGACACATACAAATGATAAATTATAAACGATGGAGCATAGAGGCCTAAAATGGATCAGCCAATTTACCAATCTCCTTGGGTCGTAATTTTTCGGCGCTTTTCTAGTAATAAGATGGGTGTCCTCGGAACGGTCCTGATCCTATTGCTCGTGTTAACGGCCATTTTTGCGCCTTGGTTAGAACCTTACTCATTCAAAGCCCAGAATATAGATTTGATGAATAGCATGCCCTCGGCACAACATCTATTGGGTACCGATGAGTTCGGACGGGATTTGTTAAGCCGAATTATTCGCGGTGCCAGAATTTCCTTTGTGGTTGGCGTGGTGTCCGTTGCTATATCTGTCGTTATCGGTGTGATTATTGGCTCTATAGCGGGATTTTATGGGGGCATTGTGGATGTCGTTCTAACAACGATTGCTGATTTAACGTGGTCGATGCCAGCGATCCTTGTCGCTTTGTTATTGGTTGCGGTAATCGGTGCTGGATTGGAAAGTGTCGTGGTGGCTATTGGGATTTCATATTGGGCAGAATATGCGCGCCTTATTCGCGGGCAAATTTTGTCTTTAAAAAATGCTACGTTTATCGAGGCAACAAAATCACTTGGTGCTTCTGATGCGGTTATTTTATTCAAACACCTTATTCCAAATTGCATTTCTCCGATTATTGTTGCGGCGACTATTGGAATCGGGAATGCGATCGTACTGGAAGCGACACTTGGTTTTCTAGGGATGGGCGCGCAGCCACCAACCCCCAGTTGGGGGGCAATGATGAGTGCAGGAACGGCCTATTTGTTTATCTCACCTTGGGTCATTATCTTTCCGGGTATCGCCATGATGATTACGGTATTGGGTTTTAATCTTTTCGGAGATGCGCTCATTGATATTCTGGATGTCAAAAACAATGAGACCAAAAAATGACATTTTTGAAAGTCACTGATTTAGCCGTCGAATTTACGTCCAATAAAAGGTCCGTCACCCCCATTAACGGCGTGTCTTTTGAAATGGAAGCTGGCGAAGTGCTTGGTATTGTGGGGGAGACCGGGTCAGGCAAGTCTTTAACGGCGCAAGCCATTATGGGGCTATCACCGCTTGTTGGAGGGAAGGTTTCTGGCTCTGTACTATTTGGTGAAAAAGATTTGCTGACGCTGAGCGGTGAAGAAATGCAAACCATCCGCGGGGCTGAAATATCCTATATTCCGCAAAACCCGATGACGTCATTGGACCCGGTTTTTCGGGTCGGCGACCAAATCATTGAAGGTATCAGGAAGCATCGCAATATATCGGTCAAAGAAGCAAAAAAGCTGACTCTTGATTTAATGGAAAAATTGCACATTCCCTCCCCAGCCCATGTTTATATGCAGTATCCGCATCAACTTTCTGGAGGCTTAAAACAGAGAATAGTAATAGCAATTGGATTGATTACAAACCCCAAGCTCCTTATTGCCGATGAACCGACCACAGCCTTGGACGTGACCGTACAAGCTCAAATTATGGGCTTGTTTAAAGAACAAACCATCGACAAGGGTATTAGCTTGCTTCTTATTACCCATGATTTGGGGGTTGTTGCTCAAGTTTGCGATAAAGTCGCTGTGATGTATGCGGGGAATATTGTGGAATACGGCGATATTAAAACCTTATTTAGCAACCCGAAACACCCTTATACGCGGGCACTATTGGCCTGTATTCCATTTATGGGTATGGAAAAGGGCTCTCTTTCAGCGATCAGTGGGAATGTCCCCAACGCGGGTAATTACCCTGAAGGGTGTCGTTTTCATACACGCTGCCCCCAAGTCAAACCTCAGTGCAAGACAGATGTACCACTGATGAGAAATATCTCAGCCGGAATTTCGACCGCCTGTCATATTTACGAATAAGGAAAAGTTTAAGCGTGGAAAATTTTTTAGACGTTCAAAATTTATCAGTTTCCTTTGACGTAAGAGGGGGATTGTTCCTGCGAAAAATTGGCACCATTCAGGCCGTCAATGATGTTTCTTTTTCAATGCGCAAAGGCGAGACCGTTGGCGTGGTTGGAGAATCTGGTTGCGGCAAGTCCACTTTGGCACGTTTGATATTACGGCTTGTTGAAGCTTCAAGCGGTAAGGTGTGTTTGAATGGCACCGATATTTTAGAACTGACCAAAAATGAATTACAGGCCCAACGACGCCATATGCAGATGGTCTTTCAAGACCCGTTCTCGGTGATGGATCCACGTTACACTATTTTCCGAAGCCTCAGCGAACCCTTCAAGATTAGAAATATAAAACATACAACACAAGAACGGCTAGCCAAGATAAATGAGCTGCTGGAAATGGTGGATTTATCCCCCGCGCATGGACATTCTTATCCCCATCAACTTTCCGGCGGGCAGAAACAACGCGCGGATATTGCAAGGGCCCTTGCGCTTTCTCCGGAATTTTTGATTTTGGATGAACCCACAGCGGCTCTGGATGTCTCTGTTCAGGCTCAGGTGATAAATTTACTGGAAAATCTTCGAGAAAAGTTAGATTTGACGTTTTTGTTTATCTCGCATGATCTCTCTCTGGTTAGTTATTTTTGTGACCGGATCATTGTCATGTACCTTGGGAGCATCGTTGAGATTTCATCGACGGATACGGTTAGTAAAAGCCCCTATCACCCCTATACCAAAGCATTAATAGATAATATTTTCAGCACGGTTCCCAATAAAGAAGCCGCCATTTCTGTATTAGAAGGTGAAGTTCCCAGCCCCTTTAATTTACCATCTGGCTGTGTTTTTGCTTCTCGTTGCAATAGAGTAAAACCCCTATGCCGTGACGAAATACCTGTTTTAAAAGAGACCCCTGAAGGCGGGCAAGTTGCTTGCCACGACCCGCTTAATTAAAGGTTATGGTCTGGTCACGATGAAGGATGATCCCCAAATGTACGATATAGTAATCAAAAATGGACAGGTCATTGATGGCACTGGAACCCCAGCATTTCAATCTGACGTCGCCATAAACAATGGTAAAATTGTGAAAGTTGAGCCCTCTATTATGGGGGATGCTAAAACTACAATAGATGCTTCAAATCTTATTGTAACGCCGGGTTTTATCGATATTCATTCTCATACTGATGCGACGATCACAACGAATTCACGCGCCGAGAGTAAAATCAGACAAGGTGTAACCACGGAAGTGGTTGGCAACTGTGGCATGAGCGCCGCCCCCTTGACCCATGAATTTATGGCGGAAGTACGTGATCATTTAATCGTTAATTCGGATTTTGGAAAACCAGATGAAATTGGCAGAGAATGGGTTTCCTTCGCAGAGTACTTAAAGTTTTTAATTGATTTGCCTTTAGGTATAAACCTAATGCCATTGGTCGGGTTTGGAACCTTGCGTTCTGCTGTGATGGGGGTCAAAACAGGATCGCCAAGCGAAGCTGAAATGCAGGCGATGGAAGATTTATTGGAACTCAGCATCGATCAGGGGGCCGCCGGGCTATCAACAGGCTTGGAGTATGTCCCTGACAGTCATATGAAGACCGAGGAATTGATACGCCTTTGTGGTGTCATCAAACGCAAGAATAAAATTTATGCGACCCATATTAGAAACGAAGCTCAAACTTTGTTCCCTGCAATACGTGAAGCGATCCGTACGGGTGAAGAGTCTGGCTGCAAAGTACAAATTTCCCATTTAAAGTTGGGCGGAAAATTCAATTGGGGTAAAACCAAAGAACTATTTGAAGTCTTAGAAAACGCGGTTGCCAGAGGTGTTCGACTTTCGTGGGACCAATATCCCTATGTTGCTTGGGGAACCGGACTGGTGGATTATATACCAGATTGGGTGATCTCAGATGGTCACGAAAAAATGATGCACTATCTTAGCGACCCGCAAACACGCGAGAGAATTCGCCAAGAAATAAATGAGGAAATAGATAAAGGAAGCCATGCGTATAACACCGCTCCTTGGGAAAATGTTCAAATCGCTATGGTGCGGTCCGAAAAATACAAAGACATTATGGGGAAAAGAATTTCAACGATTGCAGAGGAATTGAATGTCGATCCACTTGAATTTGTGTTTGATCTGTTAATACATGAAAAAGGCTCGGTTAAAACATTGGTTTTTTGTATGGATGAAGCCGATATCAAAGCAATTATGTGCCACCCTTCGACCATTATCGCCAGTGATGCCCGCGCCCTTGCCACGTATGGCGAATTACACAAAGGCAGCACACATCCTCGCTATTATGGCGCTTTCCCCAGAATATTGGGAAAATATGTGCGGGACGAAAAGGTAATGTCTTTGGAAACAGCGATTAAAAAAATGACCTCAATGCCGGCAGAAATTTTGGGTTTGGACACCAGAGGTATTCTTGCACCGGACATGATTGCAGATATAACAATTTTCAGTCCAGATTTAGTAATAGACAAGGCGACTTATGAGAGCCCCCATCAATATTCCGTTGGCATTGATAAGGTTATTTTGAAGGGCCGGATCGTCATAGATGATGGTGAACATACAGATCAAATGCATGGTCAAATATTGAGTACGTAGTCGGTTATCTTATCAATCCGGAATTGATATCTCTAAATCAAGGAGCGGTGCGTATTGTTGGGCACCGAATATATCAGGGTCACCAGCAGAACCACTAGGGCGATTGCGGTAAATCGTGAACTTGATGGCGTAGGCAGGATCGAATTCAACAAAGTCAGAAATTCTTTTGTCTTCTATTCCATACAGCTTGCATACGGTCTCGCGGGTTAAGCAGCCACTGTTTTTGACAAGGTCGTAATTTCCCTGGTCACGAAAGATAATATCAAATGTGATTTTATCAACGCCCGCATTTTTACTGCGTATGGTTTTCGCTAAATCAGTTAACTTACGTGTTGTTTTGTTGTCGCTCATCTCAAACTCCAGCTTCGGTCATATGTCTTGGGAATAATTCAAGGGCATCATCAACAGCCATTGTATGATTGAGGGTCCATGTATAGGCAGCACTTGCTTGCACGACTTCATCAAGAACAAATGAAACTGACCCGGCCGTACCTTTTACATCGTCAAGACGGGCATAGAACATTTGCCGTGTCCCTGTCATGCATATTTCTTCGGCTTCTTCGGCTGTTGGCGCTACGGCTTGTACAACGATGCAAAGTTCATGGGATGTTGGGTTCTTTACGGTTTCAAGATCACCCATGATACCGTTTTTCCCGTATACATTATAATGCAGTTCATACCCATCGTCACCGAAGCGTTCACGCACCTGTTCCTTTGCCCATCCGATAACTTTATCGACATTCTCAATCGTATAGGGATCACGGATGCCAGCAATGCCGATAAATCGTTCCCCCGTTTTTCCAGAGCCTTCAAGTTTAACGCGAAATTCCTCAGCTGGGACAAATTCCTGACCCGTGATACGGGTTGTCTTTTCCGAAACCTGCTCATATTGACAGTTGGTCATATCCAACATACCGCCAGCGACGAACTCATGAAACGGATTAGAGCGTTCATACATGGCATGTCCAGCGACGGAGGCAACCGTACATTTTTGTGCGGGGCTCATGGCTGTTACCAAAATTTCCCCCGTAGAGATTTCACCCATGACGGTTTCTTTCCCACCATATGGTTCAGCACAGAATGAAGCGCACTCGAGTACTTTGCCCAAGTAATACGAGTCTGCTTCCCCATGCCCACGGTGCATAGCGGCAGAGGCAAATATTGCACTATCAGAGCTTCGACCCCCAATAATCACATCTGCTCCTTGTTCAAGCAGGTCTAGGAAGGGATGGACGCCCGCCATAGCAACAATTCTATCGGTGGAATCAAGTTCTTGTTCTGTTAAGTCATGACGTTCATCTAGCCCTTTTATAGGGCTGTTATTATTCATTTTTGCGCGAACGAATTCTTTTTCAACTTCAGAATAGAAATACCCTAACTTGAATTTTGGCATGTTGTGTTTAATGGCAAGGTCTTTGATGATTGAAACAAACAGGTCAACTCGACTGTTTGTGCCTGTATCCCCAGCAGATCCAATCATCATTGGCACACCTAATTTACGTGCCCCCAGCAGCATTTGTTCTAAGTCATGGGTCTGCCAAGCGAGGGGACTGGCACACGCATCACTGCCGAGCGGTCCTGGGCCAATATCGTCACTGCCAGAATCACAGGCAATAAAGTCTGGTTCTGCATCAACACCAATCCAATAACTCTCCGTTTTTATGGGGGCAAAACCCAAATGACCATTGGGGCAAATAATTTTGGTGGATACCATTAAATAGAACCTTCTTTTATAGAACAATTTTGAAAATAATAATCTTCAGTTATGCATTAGTAATGCATCATTTATGCCACTTATCTGCGGCATCAATAAGTTCAGGCTAATCAATGGGTTAGCTAAATGAAGGGTTTTAAGACAGAATCTCACGCGTTAATTAAACGCCACTTTGTGTGCGCAGCACGCGCATCATTGAGTAATTTTAAGTTTGCTAATCTGATGGCGCAGAGCATGACGGGAAATTTGTAAATCTTTCGCTGTCGCCGTTAAGTTACCATTAGACCTTTTGAGCGCGTCTTTTATTATCTGATATTGAAATAAGGATGTTGCATTATGAAACCCTTGTTTGCGAATAGTTTTTAAATTGAATAAGTCGTCTTCACTCATATCGGTTTCAAAATCTAATTCTGATTTGCCATGCTCGAGCTCTCGCATAATTCTGGGGGGAATGTGCCGGATTAGGATTTGATCATCTTGTTCAAGTATAAAGATTCTTTCCATTAAGTTTTCTAGTTCCCGAACGTTCCCTGGCCAATGGAATAATCGGAAAACTTCTTTAACGGAATCTTCTATGGAATGTATATTCCGGTCATACCGTGCATTAAATTTTCGGATAAAATACTGGCACAATAACAGTACATCATCTCCCCTCTCCCGTAGGGGAGGAATATTGATAGCGACCACCTGAAGTCTGTAATAAAGATCGTCTCTAAATTTTCCGTCTCGAACTTCTTTTGATAGAATTTTATTCGTGGCAGCAATAAATCGCGCATCTACTTTTTTAGCTTTTATCGCACCGACCCTACGAAATTCTTGCCTGTCCAGAAAACTCAGAATCTTTGCTTGAAGAACAGGTGCCAACTCACGGATTTCGTCAAAGAATATTGTTCCGCTATCGGCGGCTTCAACCAGACCAGTTTTTTGACTAATGGCACCCGTAAAGGCTCCTTTCTCGAACCCGAATAATTCACTTTCCATCAAATTTTCAGGAATTGCGGCACAATTAACGTCTATGAATTCCTTTTTGGAGCGAGAGGATAACTCATGCATCATTCGAGCAACAAGCCCTTTACCCGTACCCGTTTCGCCATAAATTAAAATATTGCGTGCTTTACTCTCAGCTACTCGTTTAATTAATTGACGAAGTTCGATAATGCTCTCGTGTTCGCCAACTAAATTAACAGGACCATTCATTTTTTAACTCCGAATAAAATTAGAACTAGAGTGTATAGACCTGCCCGTCAGTTTCGCAAGGCTGGTCAGGTCAAAAATAGATTTCTCTTTCTTGGCAGTTAAAAATAATGGGAGATATCGTCATACTATCACCCTCATCACTATGCAGACATATTATTAAACTCGTCTTGTGATCAGGTTTCCTCTTTGGATTTAGGCGTCTTAGTTTTGGTAAAACGGTATGTATTTCGACCTGCATTCTTTGCATCATATAGGGCGGCATCTGCTAACCTTAGTAAGTCCTTTAAATTGTCTGCATCGTTTGGATAAATAGAGATCCCAACACTACCACCAATTTTAAGATCGTTATCTTCGAAATATATGGGCAACCCCAACTGATCCACTATACGCTTAGCGGGTAACTCAGCACTGGCAACATCATCAATAATCGTTGCGACCATTGCGAATTCATCACCGCCAAGTCTTGCTACAAAATCTGTATCACGTGAAACAAGCTTTAATCGTTCAGCAACAATCTTCAACACTTCGTCACCAGCCGCATGTCCATAGGTGTCATTGATCGGTTTAAATTTATCCAGATCGATCATCAAGCAAGCCATAATAGAATTGGTGCGGTTTGCCATATTGATAGCTTCATTCAACTTTTCTTCAAATCTCTTTCTATTGTCTAATCCGGTTAATGAATCCGATAAGGCTAAATTGCGGATTTCTTGTTCTGCGGCCTTTCTACTGATGATGTTTTCTCGGAAAGATTCCAAGGCACGATTCATTTGCCCGATTTCATTTTTTCTTTCCATTCCCTGGATACTAATTGTTGTTATATTTTGTGCCAAAAGATTCATTAAGGTCGTCGTCGTCGATATAGGCCGGATAATATGAATATGAAATAGCCACACAGACCCCCCCATAGTAAGGGCGATGATAACTAAAACACTCCAGTTAAGAATTGGAATCACGGTAGCCAAAAAAGTTAGGTTTTCACCAACGTTTTCGGAAAGTTTATCGATTTGTAAGGCAATTTCTTTATCAAGGGTTTTCAGTCCTCGCAATGCAGCAGAATCATCAATTTTTACGGCCTGATCGATTTCGGATACTGTCGCCTCAACCTTAATAAGCTCGATGACATTATCTAATTTCGATTTATATTGAATAATCGTATTTTCGATATCATCCAAGGCTATTTTTTCAGCAATGGTCGTACCCAGTTCCCGGTAATCAACAATACTGTTTTCTATATTGGCTATGTGAAGCTGAATCTTGGTAACGCGTGGAAGATCAGATCGTAGAATAAGATTTTTAAATTCGTGGATCATCCCGCCATAACCCATTCCAGCTCTAAGGTTAGCAACAATACGGCCTTTGACTTTACGAGATACCTGTCCCACTCCGGTTAGACGATTAACCTCACTCCTCAATGTATTAAGGCTCCTGAGGGCTATGCTATCATCGATCCTCACTTGTTTATCGATCTCTCTGGTCGTGGTATTTGCATCGATTAGATTACGGGTGGTGAACAAGGCTTCATTGTATTTATTAAGCACACTACTGATATCCTCCAGAGCAACCTTTTCGGCCTCACTCAAGCCCAAGGACCGGTATTGTCCAATTACAGCCCTTGCTGCACCAATATCTGCTTGGACAAGGTCCATTCGAAAATTTTCGTGGCGTAATACGTAGTTTTTGAACCCATGGATCATGCCTCCATAACCGATAGCGGCCCGAAGCACACTTTCAAGTCGGGCTTTCTCTGATCGATCGGCTTGGTATGTGTACCAACTATCCTCAATGGAGCTGACATTTTTGATTGTATAACCAAGGAGGATGGCAAGAGCCACTCCGGCAAGGCCGATTATGCCTGAAACCAGTAGAATAATAGATCTAAGTGAAAGATTTTTAAGCATTTAAATAATCTTTTCTGTTATTTACCTCTAATCTACCTTTATGAAGTTAACAGTACGACTTATGGAGTGGATAGTTCAAACAATGTTTATTTCTAGTATTATTAAGTTCTAGCTTTATTGACTTGATACAAGAGTCCTGAGAGCGCCTTTTAAATTACCTTCTTCAAGGTATTTCAAACCAAATAAACATCCCGCCACGATAGATACCAAGGCAATGACGGAACCGATTGCTAATGTGGACATGCCCGTAATGCCTTGGCCAATCGTACAACCCAGCGCCAGAACACCACCGACACCCATTAAGGCGCCACCAATCATGTGGCGGCCCATATCCGCTGGATCACCGTTGCTAAAGGTTTCAATTTTAAACTCGCCAGAGATTTTGGAAGAGATAAATGACCCCAAAATAACGCCGCCGATAATGGATATGCCAAAGTTAATTGTTGAGCCTGTAAAGGTCATTAAATATTGAATGCTCTCACCAACAGGTGCGATGAATGTAAAGGATGCCAGTGGTGTTGGGTTCAAATCATCATAACCGATAACCCCGGTTATATACCAAGCCATGGGGACCAATAAGCCAATGGCAACACCAGCAAACAAATCATATTTTGAGGCGCGGAAGGAGGCGTTGCTTAGGGAAAACCAAAATAATCCACCGGACACAACCACCATGGCACCAATGCGCGCCAAGCCTTCATCAATGCCAATAAGACCGAGCAAGCTTGGGATGCTCTGATTTGTCATACCAATTTGATTGAGATCAATAACGCTAAGCGCTTCAAGCTCGATCCGGCCTAGACTAATTATGCCGCGAAAGGTCATATAGGAGAAAACCCCGATTAGAATTGCAACGACCAGAGATTTAAGGTTTCCCTCCCCAATGCGGACCAAGGCTTTATTCCCGCACCCACCGCCAATGGTCATACCAAATCCAAATAACAGTCCGCCAATAATACCCCCAGCCCAACCGAGGTTGCTTGAAAGGTATATGGATTGGTTGAGATCAAGTGTTTCATTGATATGAAAAAACTGGCTCACCAAAACGGCGGTGGCAATGGCGAGCATCCAAGATCTGAACCGGTCCCAATCGCCGAGAAAATATATATCAGAAATTGAACCCATGGTGCAAAAATGGGTGCGTTGGGAAACCGCGCCAAAAACCCCGCCCAGAATAACCCCAAGCGCGGAGACAATATATATGACGGGGAGGTCTTCCATTATTTCACTCTGTTCTATTTTAACATCGTATTATATTCTTATAGTTTATCAATAAAACTTTCACATCAAAGCGGATTGGAGATAATAATTCTTTTACATTCTATAATTTTGTATATTATTTAGACAGTATATCGAAATTCAAATAATGAGGAATGAACCATGGCCACACAAACAGTCGATACAAAGGGTTTGAATTGCCCAATGCCTTTAATGAAAGCCAAAAAAGGCATTAAAGGATTGCAAGCGGGTGATACGCTGGAAGTCTTATCAACAGACCCAGGGTCTGTCCGTGATTTCGAATCGTTCTGCAAGGCTACAGGCAATGATTTGCTAGAGTCTGGCACAATGGACGATGGTGTTTTCCGTTTCCTGATTAAGAAAAACTAATCACGGTTTTATTTTAACAGGTCGTGGTTAATGGGTGTTTTAATTAGGCGTGTTTAATAGGCGTGTTTAATAGACCGTACGAAGCCTACAAATCGTTGCGCCCATTCATTGTTCTGTTGATTGCGCTGGTGCGAAAACCCGGCGACAACATTGTTTAGCACAATTCCGTCTTGCGCGTTGGTGATACCCGCACCGCGAACCACATCATAGGCAAAACGCGTGTCAGGCGATAAATTTTCCAATGATGCATAATGGAATTCGTGTGCGGGTGTGATCGTTTCCTCTTTTGGGGAACCCGGCCACGGCAAGGATGCGGTTTCTTTTAAGAGCACATATCCCCGACCGACAGGTCGTTCATGCATGACCGCGTCACCGGGAATAAAACCGACCATATCATGACGGTCGCCGTTCCAGCTCAGGCTATTTGATAAATACATTAAACCACCGCATTCGGCGTAGGCGGGCATGCCCTTGTTAAGGCGCTCCCGAATTTGATGGCGCAGCTCTAGATTGGCGCTTAATTGCCCGGCTTGGGTTTCTGGAAAACCGCCGCCTATAAATAATCCATCCATCTCGGGTAAATTTTGGTCATGGAGAGTATCAAAAGGGACCAATTCAGCCCCCGCCCGTTCAAAGGCTTCCAGATCACCCGGATAATAAAATCCAAAGGCCGCATCTTGGGCGATGCCGATCTTAACGTCGATGGGGTGGGGTGTGGTTTTAAGGGGATAGGGTCTTAATTCTTCTGGTGGATTGGCGGTGCAGGCGTAGGTACCAAACATGCCAACATCGACCGAGCTTTCAATAATTTTGGCAATGGCCATAATTTTTTCGTCAACTTGCCCCGACTCGTTGGCCGGGATCAAACCCAAATGGCGTTCGGTGATTTTCATATCCTCATGACGGTGAATAGCACCAATGACCGGAACATCGGTATAGCGTTCTAAGGCCGCACATAACTTTCCTTCATGGCGGCTACCACCTACTTGGTTGAGGATAACCCCGGCGATTTTTATATCAGGCTCAAAATCACAATAACCTTTTATCAAGGGGGCAATACCGCGGGTCATGCCACGGGTATCGACGACCAGAACCACGGGCGTGCCCAGAAGACGGGCAAGGGCTGCATTACTATCGCTGCCCTCTACATCGATACCATCATAGAGGCCCTTATTACCTTCGATTATACATAAATTTGAATCGTTCCCATAGAGCGCGAGCTCATTAAGAATTTCCTCATTGGACATGAAATGGAAATCTAAATTACGACACGGATGACCCGCCGCCCGGCTTAACCACATGGGGTCAATATAATCAGGGCCCTTTTTAAAAGGCTGAACAGCAATACCCCGCTCGGTAAGCGCCGCCATAAGGCCCAGCGTTACACTGGTCTTGCCCGATGACTTGTGGATGGCTGAAACCAGAATACTGTTCATGAAGGCGATCTATTGAACGGTGTGGTGGGGGTTAAGGGCTTTATCGGTTAAATCTGTCGGCAGAAAAGCCATGACGCGCATAGCGATGACACAGATCGTTGCCGTGATCGCGACCCCCCCCAACCCCAGCCCGATTTCTGGCAGCGATGGGATATAGGTATGGATCACCCCATCAAAGAAAGTACTGGTCACTTCCATACCGGGGAACAACGCCAGCGGATAGGCTTGTCCGCCGATGATAATCACATAGACCTGAGCAAAGCCGCCCAAAATAACAAGCGCCGCGGCAAGGTAGACCCGGCGCGTGGTGAGGGTGGCCTTATTACCAAACAATAATAATGCCGGAATGATACCGCCGATGAGGACCTGTCCCGCCCAAAACAGCAGAGTCAGGATACCGCCATCGGTCAGAATAAAGTGCTCATAGCCCGTGTGTTCGGATGCATATAAATTGGTCAGGTGCTGGACCAGAACAAAATACTGTACCGCGATGACGAAGATCCCCAGCAACCGCGCCATGCGACGAAGCAGATACCCCCCAAACGGACGATCGCTCTTATTATAAAGAATGCCGAGAACCAGAATAAATGCGGCCATTCCAAATGCAAAGGACATGGCAATAAATAAGGGTGCCATAACCGCCGCGTCATAGGCTTCACGCGCCACAAGAAAACCAAAGATCAATCCGGTACCAGTTGTGAGGGCCAAACGCCAAACAAAGGCGGCTAGGGACGCAACTTTATAAAACCGACCGACGCTTCGATCCATCATGGTCCACAGGTAAAATCCGACGATGACCATGAAGCCTGAATACAAATAAATGTTCCAGGCAAAGATAGAGCTAAAATTATAATGGGTCATAGCAACGAGCAAGCGGTCAGGGCGCCCCAGATCAAGCACAAGGACCGCAAGGCCCCCCATCAGTAAGGCGATGGCAAGCAATCCCGACAATCGGTTTAGGGGCTTATAGGGTGCTTTGTTAAAGACCGACCCAATGGAGGCGATGTTTAAAGCCCCGGACGCTGTAACGATCAGGAATACGGCGAAAACATGCGGGATGCCCCAAACGATTTGATTGTTCATGCCCGTCACCCAATGACCGTTGTGCTCCATATACCACGCCGACAATAAACCGATGACCATGACAGCAACAACGGCCGCCAGTATTTTATAGTAAGTAGGGGCCGTTACATCCAATCGTTGATAGGTGATGCTTTTCATGTCATCGTTTCCTTACAAACCTTGATAATGAACGCCGGGGTTCAATCCTAAATCGGCGCGGATTTGTATCCCGCCATATTGGGTTAATTTTTTTGATATCTCACTGCTGGGATTGTTTAGATCACCAAAAATCATGGCCCCTTTACCATCACTATGGCAGGCATCAACACAGGCAGGTTTACCACCCACATCAATTTTGTGGACACACATATTACACGATTCAACCGTTCCCTTACCACGGGGTGAATAAGTTTTTTGATCGCTCAGTGTTTCATGAACGAATGATCGAGCTTTATAAGGGCACGCCATGACACAATACCGGCACCCGATACAGGCATGTTTGTCCACAAGCACGATACCATCGGCGCGTTTGAAAGAAGCGCCGGTTGGGCACACATCCACACACGGAGGGCTTTCGCAATGTTGGCACATGACGGGCAGCGATTTCTGCTTCCCACTATCAGGGCTGGAGAGGTCAAGCTTTCTAATCCATTGCGCGTCGGTGCTTGCCCTGCCGGTGCCTTCCAAACCGTGTTCCTTGCTGCACGCTGAAACACAAGCCGTACAGTCGGCGGTGCATTTGTTGGTATCAATTAAAAGACCCCAACGGTTTTGCCATGAAGCCGCAATACCAGGGTTCCGAGCGTGCGCGACATTATGCAAAACGATACCCGGCGCAATAGCTATTCCCGCACCAAGAGCAACGGTCTTACCAAGAAAAATACGACGGTTGTTAATTGGATCTGATGTCTCAGGTTTCCCAGGTTTCACAGGTTTCACAGGTTTCATTGTGCGAATGCCTCCAATAAGCTTTCAAGCGATAGCGAAGGATCAGGCTTGGAAGAGTGGCATTCAAAACAATCCACTTTCACCGCGGCATAGTCATGGCAGGTCCGACAAAAATGTTGCGGGCTTTCGTAGCTAACGGGCGTGTCCGTATCATCATTTACCGCGTGACAGGTCAAACAACCCTTCAAGCTGTTCTTGACGCCAAAAATACCTTTTCGAACCGTATCGTCACGTTGATGCACCAAATACTTCATGTGATCTTTGCGAATTTCAACGTCGCCATGAAAGTCGGTACCCGCCAACGCCTTAGGGATTGTTGGTAATAGTACGGTAGTATTCGCGCCGTTATCCGTCACGGTTGAATTAGCACCCGTTTCCACCGCAAATGAATTGAGGATAAACATTGCAAAGACAAAAAGGGCGATGCGAAAGTGCATTGGTCTTTTTACTCCCCAAGCCCCATCTGGATGTACCCTGTGGGACAAACATCCATGCAAATGTGACAGCCGATGCATCTTGTGTAATCCGTGTCCACATAACGGCCCACGGCGTAATTATCTTTTTTGACTTTGACCACTGCGTCTTGTGGGCAATAAACAATACAATTATTACACTCTGAACACATGCCACAACTCATGCAGCGATCACCTTCCTTGATGGCTTGTTCTTCGGACAGGCCTTGCATGCGTTCTTCGAAGTTGCCCAGAACCTGATCACCATCAATAAATTTCTGATCCCGTTTGCTGCGTTCTTCATAGGCGTAGTGACCTAGAAAAAGTGCTGTGCTGGGAATGATCTGGGTGGCGGAGCGATCTTCGTAATTATGCAGGGCAAAATCAGCGGTTTCCGTGCCACGGGTTGGGGCATGATCAAATTCGGCCGGATTTAGGTCGCGTTGGTCTAATTCATCCAAAAGATTAAAGTGATGAACATCGACCTTGGGCCGTTTTGTATCCGCTGTACCCATGACAAAATGGTCGATACCGTCAGCCGCGATGCGGCCCTGTCCAATAGCCGTGGTCAGCAAGTGTGGGCGAATAACATCGCCACCCGCGAAATGCTTCGCGCGGTCTTTGACGGCGTAGAATGTATCGGTTTGCAGGAAGCCTTTGCCATCATCGATATTATCAAGCCCGGCAAAGTCACCCATTTGACCAATGGCGGAGACAACCAGATCACAAGGAATATCAAATTCAGTGCCCTCGCGGGGGATCGGTTTCATGCCGTCCATGTCGCATTCACACATCCGTAGTGCGTAAGCACGACCATCATCATCCAGCAGAACTTCGAGAGGCAGCACGCTACCGCGTAATTCAACACCTTCGCGTTTGGCATCTTCGCGTTCGTGCTCGGCGGCGGTCATTTCTTCAATGGGGAATAATGAGGTTAAAACCGCATGCACCCCTTCGCGGGTGGCGGAACCAGCAACGTCATGGGCCGTAAAGCCCAAGACGACATTCTCCGTCGCATCTTTTTCATGAGACGTAGAAATATGCCCCAAACGCCTTGCGACGGACGCAACATCAATGGATGTATCGCCACCACCGACAACAACAATACGTTTTGTGGTGTGATGGAGCCGTCCTTTGTTATAGGCCTCGAGAAAATCTACGCCGCTTAAACAGTTCGGCGCATCGAAACCTGTAATGGGCAAAGGCCGCCCCGTTTGCGCGCCAATACCCCAAAAGATAGCGTCAAAGTTATCTTCTAACTCGGTAATGGAAATATCTTCACCAACCTTGGTATCGGTGCGAACCTCGACACCCATATCAAGGATGCGGTTAATTTCGCCATCGACCATATCGCGCGGTGTGCGGTAACCGGGGATACCGAAACGCATCATGCCGCCCAGCTCACTGTGTGATTCAAAAATCGTTACGCCATGGCCTTTACGGCGCAGCATATAAGCCGCTGTTAACCCTGCTGGTCCGCCGCCGATAACGGCAATTTTCTTGCCTGTTTCAGGACCAGACTGTGGCAACTTTGCATTATTCTCGCGCGCCCAATCACCAACATATTGCTCAACAGCATTAATGCCGACATAGTCATCGACTTCGTTTCTGTTACAACCATCTTCACATGGTGCAGGGCAAACCCGACCCATAGAAGACGGGAAAGGATTGGCTTCGACCATACGTTGGAAAGCGTATTCTTGCCACGGCATGTCGGGGTTTGGCGATTTATCCATGCCACGGGCAATGGCGAGCCATCCCCGAATGTCATGACCCGAAGGACAGCTTCCCTGACAAGGGGGCGTACGATGAATATAAGTCGGACACTTATAGCTGGCATCAGCTGTAAATATATCTTCGACCAGTGCCATTCTTGAATCATCACCATCTTTGTATCGACGGTTGGTTAAAAGCTTTTTATCTTTAATCTCATTCATCGTCTTGTCCTTCTGCCGTGTCATTATTTGGCATTTCATTTACAACGTCGTCTTCTAATTTTTCGTTTACATCGTCTTCATCGGTATCGAAAATTAAGGCGCTGCTCAGTAGTTGATGAACACCGACAATTTTATCCATGCTTAAACCATACATCGGCATGATTTTTGAAAATTGGGTTTTGCATATGGCGCAAATCGCTGCCATATGGGTTACGCCGTGGTCTTCAACCACACGGTTTAAGGCTTCCATGCGGGGTTGGGCGCCTTTGACCCGCAATTCAAGCAAGTCATCAGTCAATAATCCGCCGCCGCCGCCACAGCAGAATGTGTTTTCGTGTATGGTATCGGCGGCCATATCTACAAAGTTATTGCAACACGCCTTAATAATCGCGCGCGGGATATGAAACTGT
Source organism: uncultured Rhodospirillales bacterium (assembly GCA_965603075.1). GTDB lineage: Bacteria > Pseudomonadota > Alphaproteobacteria > Rhodospirillales > Casp-alpha2 > JABJOR01. Next base: position 34,404 of record CBFDBO010000011.1, read on the forward strand.
CCGCCGGGGTCGTCACCCATGCGCGATGCCCGTGCCACGTTGCACGAGTCATGGAATGTAATGGTCATGTGATCGTTGGCGGACTTGTCTATATCCAGAACACCCTTTTCAATAAGGTCCAGCGTGTATTCACAAATATGTTGGGGAACCGGATAGGCAGGATCGAGAAAATCAAAGGGCCCCGCCAGAGTATTCATAAAGTTATAAGCCACACGCCAAGCATGACCGCACTCGCCAAATATAATCCGTTTAACGCCCAAATCTTGCGCGGCCTGACGGATGCGTTCGGCGATGGCTTTCATTTGTGCGTGGTTGCCCGTGAACATGGCAAAGTTTGCAGCTTCTGAGGCGAACGAACTAACGGTCCAACTGGCACCCGCTTGATGGAAGACCTTGGCGTATCCGATCAGGCCATCAATGTGGGGTTCGGCGAAAAAATCTGCGCTGGGGGTCACCAGTAAGATATCAGCGCCCGGCACATCAAGGGGAATTTTAATCTCGACCCCGGTTTCTTCTTCGATGTCTTCTTCTAAATCTAACAGGGTTGCCCGCAAGGCTTTTTCGGGAAGACCGAGGTTGTTGCCGTGGACATGAAGCTTGCCGATAATCTCATTGCTGTATTTCTGACCCTTGCCAACGTGATCCATAATGTCACGGGCAGCCATTGAAATTTCAGCGGTATCGATGCCGTAAGGGCAATAGACCGAACACCGGCGGCATTGTGAACATTGATGGAAATATCGATACCAATCGTCCAGCACGCGCTCGGTTAAATCTTCCGCGCCCACAAGCTTAGGGAAAATTTTTCCAGGTAAGGTAAAGTACCGGCGGTATACTTTTCGCAATAGGTCTTGGCGAGCAACGGGCATATTCTTTGGGTCGCCGGAACCGAGGAAATAATGACACTTGTCACTACACGCACCACACTTAACGCAAGAATCCATATAGACTTGTAGCGATTGAGAGCTCTGAAGAAGCTCGCCAAAGCGATCAATGGCCTTGGTTTGCCAATCGTCGACCAATTCACCGGGAAGATCTAGAGCCGCTTGATGATCAGCGGAGGCCACAAAAGGAGAGCTGTGCGCCATGGCCCCTTTTTTAAGAGCCGGTGTCTCGGTATAAGGTTTTAGCTCTGGTATATCAAAATCAGCCACGATTATTTCCCACTCACAGATACAGATTTTCTGGAAGCCCGCTTGGGCACATATCGCTTTTCACGAGGGTTATCGGCTTGATTGCGGGTCGGGCTGAAAAATACACCCGGTGCATGCAGTAACTTACTGAATGGAAATATCACCATTAAAGTGACCACCAGTAACAAGTGGATCAACAACAACGGATCGCTTGGGATGGGTTGCAAATTGAACGTCACCAAGCCAAGGGCGAAAGCTTTGAGCTGAATAATATCCGTGTGCGCCACATTATTCATCAGCAAACCGCTCAAGCCAATGGCGATGATCAGTGCCAGCATCAAATGGTCAGATAAAGATGATATATAGCGAATACGATCAACGGCAATGCGTCTGATCCAAAGGCCCGCTAAACCAATAACCATGGCATAACCCGCGTACTTGCCAAACGGTTGCAACAGAACGATCCAGTCCCAGACCGGTTCGGTGAAGTAGCGGAAATGCCGTAATAGGACCAGTAATAAAGCCCCATGGAATATCCAGCCAAAGGCCCATGTCCATTTACTGGCTTTGAACAAACTTTCAAAAAAAGCCACTTCGCGGAACATACGAAAAACCACGCCCGTTGTGGTTGTCGGGGCGGGTGTTGTGGGGATTTTCAACGGGGCAGGCGTCATCGCATACTGTCTTATCTTTACAGCCAAACCAATTACCAGAACCAAGGTTCCGATATAAAGAAGGGCCATAAAAATTATCGACAGCATGTAACCAGCTCCTATAATCAAACGCGCCTGTCAGCGAGGTTATGTTCCCCGCTGTTCAGGAGCTAACGTGTGATCAGACACAACCTGTAGGTTTTGGAAGACCGGCAATTTTACATGCCTGTTTCGCGGGACCATAAGGGAATAGTTCGTAAAGATACCCGCTGTTGCCTTTTTCCGCGCCGAGCTTTTTCTTAACCGCTTTGGTCAGGACACGTACAGCCGGGGCTACTTGATATTCTTCATAATAATCACGCAAGAAATTAACAACTTCCCAATGATCATCGTTCATTTCAATTTTTTCATCAGCGGCAATCAAGTTTGCCAGCTCTTCGTTCCAGACTGAAAGGTCGGTTAGGTACCCTTCTTCGTCAGCCCCAATTTCATTTCCGTTAATTACATATGCCATTTTAGTTTACTCCGTTATAGCCACGATTGGACTGAATCATATTGCGCAACAAGGTCGACAAAACCGCCATAATCAACGGTCTCGATACCTTCGATCAGGGGTTCTTCGCTAATCCCCCGAACAATCATATCTGGTCCCAGAACAAAAAAGCTAAAATTTTCTTTCTGGGATTCGATTTCATTCTTTAAGGCGCTGTTGCCTAACGCCCCATAGACACCATCTTCAATAAGAAGGATTGCGCTGCCTTTTTTTGCGAGCCGTAAGCAACTTTTTAAAGTGTTGCGCTCGAAAGGTGATTTATTCACCGTGTGTAACATTTTGCGTTCTGTTGTCATGCTGAAAATACCACATCTTGTGCGTTCATAAGATCGCTCATCTCATTGCTTGAGAGAACCTCTACGTCGATTTGGAAATCATCGGCTTTCAAGCCCCGTTCGATCATGGATTGTTCATCGACAACGATGCGCCACTCCATGTCTATATCGGGGTCTTCGTCGGCATCTTCTTTTTCCATTTCAATAACACCGAAGGTGGGGGCGAAGTTTTTCATACCCAGTTCTTTGGCGTTTTGACCTTTTTTGATCTGGAAAACACCATCGTCAATAAAGGCGATAACGGCGTGTTGCTCAAATGCGGCGGATACTAAAACCATTTCAAGAATTTCTAAGGCATAGATCGTACCGTAAGGCGCCTTACGATTGACGAACATGAATTTCTTTTTAATGCCTTGTGTCTCAAATTCAGTTTGTATTTGATCATTCATATTCTTAATCCCCAAATGCCACGGTACGGTCCATGGCCATGCCGAGTTCGATCAATTGACCAAGACCGGATATGCGGAAGCCTTCGGCAAGGATTTCATCTTTAATCCCACGGCGTAAAGCAGCGGCAACACAAACGACCAAATCGACGTTATGTTGTTGGGCCAATTCACCCCACAATTTGACCAAGTTGCGGTCATCTGATTGTGGTTCCGATAGCTTATTGGCATTGTTCACGCCATCAAAATAGAAAAACACCCGCGATACTTCGTGGCCTTTTTCAATTGCCGCTTTGGCAAATTGATAGGCGGAATCAGAAGCCTGATGGGTAAACGGACCCTCGTTGACTAACAATCCAAATTTCATACTTCCCCCAATAGAATCTTAAGTCTCAAATTAGAAATGATATTAGAAATGAACGTGAGTAGATTGATTGAGTGAGCTGCGTCCCCCGCGGTAATCATCAATGTGATGATGGGTAAACGGCATATCAATCATTTCAAAGAAACGCTTCCAACCAATACGGTCGATCCACTCGCCAACACGTTCGAAGTGACGCGCGTCTTTTTTATAGGCGTAAAGAATTTTGGTAACGGCTTCTTCAACTTCTGGCCAACGCGGCGGGTTATTGGGCAAGTTAGCCACTACCAGTTTATGGAATGTTGGTTTGGAACGTGCATTGGAATGTTTGCCACCAACCCAAATAGCCAATTTGGTAGACTCGTTAGAGTTAATTTGCATGGGAGGGCAAGGTGGATAACACGCGCCACAGCATACGCATTTTTTCTCATCAATTTCCAAACTGGCTTTACCATCGACCATAGCGGGACGAATTGCCGCAACCGGACAACGAGCAACAACAGCCGGACGTTCGCAGACATTGGCAACCAGATCATGATTGATAACAGGCGGCTTGGTGTATTGAACGTTGATGGCGATATCACCCTGTCCGCCACAGTTAATCTGACAGCAAGACGTTGTAATACGTACCCGGTTTGGCATTTTTTCTTGAATGAATTCTTTGTGCAGAGAATCCATCAATGATTTAACCACGCCCGATGCATCGGTGCCGGGAATATCGCAATGGAGCCAACCTTGGGTATGAGAAATCATGGATACAGAACCACCGGTTCCACCAACAGGGAAGCCCGCCTCGGTCAACTTTTCGATAAGTGGGTCAACCATGGCCACATCGCTGAGCATAAATTCAATGTTGCTTCGGGTGGTAAAACGTACATGGCCTTCGGCGTATTCATCGCCAATGTCACATAATGTGCGAATGGTATAAAGATCCATTTGACGTTGGGTGCCGGCACGAACGGTCCAAATTTCCGCACCTGTTTTAGACACATGGTGCAAAACACCGGGACGAAGGCGATCGTGCCAATCCCAGTTGCCATAATTCTCCCTCATTAAAGGATGCATGAAGGGAAAGGGATCAGGAACGCCGTGTTCAATAGGGCGACGAGGGGTTGCTTCTTGTTCTGACATGATAATTTCCTATTCGGCCGCTTCTGAAGTTTCTTGATTACCCTTGCGATCGTTCCATTTCTTGGCTTCTTCATCCCAATTATCGGTACGAACAAAAGAATTGGTGCGCGGGTGGCTCAACATGTTGGGATCGATTTCAATGCCCATGCCTTCAAGGAAGCTTGGCAGGCCAATTCTATCGATGGTCTCACCAATGCGTTCATGTTCAAGTGCGTTTTCAGCAAAGAATTCGATAATGGTTTCGCCAAGCTCTTCCAATTTTTCAAAATCTTCATCAGTATCAAGCTTCATGAACGGAATGATCATAGAGCCGAACTGATCACCGATTTTAAGCGAGCGTTTACCACCGACGAGGATCGATGCGCCTCTATCATCACCGGGCGAGAGCGCCTTGGTCATAACATTGATGCAATGCATACACCGAACGCAGCTTTGATTATCAACATCCAGCGTATCGTCATCGTTCAGGCTTAGCGCATTTGTTGGGCAACGGGTGATGACGTTATCGATGGTATATTTACGTCCCATCTTGTCGATGTAATTTTTAACTTCGTCTTGTTTGACCTTCATATCGTCACGCCATGTACCGATAACCGCAAAGTCAGAACGTTGAATGGCGTTCACGCAATCATTTGCACAGCCGGAAAATTTAAATTTGAATTTATAAGGCAATGCCGGACGGTGCATTTCATCAAGAAACGAATTAATCACCGAACGATGGGCGCGAACTTCATCATAACAAGATTGTTCACAGCGCGCATGACCGACGCAGCTCATTGATGTCCGTAATGCGGGACCCGCACCACCCAAATCCAGGCCGATTTCGTTCAAGGCATCAAAAGCCTTTTGGGTGTTCTCGGTGGTGCAGCCTTGCAGCATGATATCACCACTTTGGCCGTGGAACGCGATCAGGCCAGAGCCGTGTTCCTCCCAGATATCACATATCTGACGGAGTAATTCGGTTGTATAATGGAAACCAGCGGGGGGTTGAACCCGCAGTGTGTGGAATTCCGAGGATTCTGGGAATTCTTCAGCGACTTCTGAAAAACGAGGGATAACACCACCGCCATAGCCATAGACGCTGACCGTGCCGCCCTTCCAATATCCACGTTTGGTTTCGTAGGAACGCTCCAACTGACCAACCAGGTCATTCATCATGGGCGCGTAGGGTTTGCCATCGTCTGTCGCCAGACGTTTTAAACCCGTTACAAAGCTAGGCCACGGGCCATCTTCAAGCTCGTCTAATAAAGTCGTTTCATGAGGTTTCTTCGTCATGCTATATCTCCACCCTTAGAATTTATTTTTTATATTCTATTATTATATATTATAATATTCAATAATTATAAATTATCAAGTATGTATATGATAATCTGGTTGCTTATTTGAAGCTAGATGAGCTAGACAGGTTGAAAAGCCTATTATACAGCCAAAATAGCACGTTTATAAATATATTAAATATATTAAATTGATGATTGGAGATTTCCCAAATGTCCCACGCCGTAACACGATTGAGCGATATAATTATCCAAAATCCGCAAGTGAGATCCTTCCCAGAACTATTAGAACTGGTTGGAAGGATTGGATTTAATGGCGCAACGATGCTTGAATTTGATCTTAAACCCGACTTTCCGGACACCCCAAGAACATGGGAAACAAAGCTGGAATGGAGCTTTACATGGTGGGGACGATGAGCGAAACGCGCTCAATAACCAAGTTTTCTGCACCCTTTGGCCAAGAAATTGAACTTATTGATGTTGCTCTGGAAAATGATGTGAATCTTTTGCGGGTGCGTATTAAAGAAGGCCACCGCTTTACGATTTTGGACCTTGATCCGGTTACCGCAGAACAATGGGGCACACAGATGTCAAGCTGGAGCAAATTGCAAAATAGTAATTAAGGCGGGCTAGATTGGCTTAAGAGGGGGTCGCTTTTTTAGGAAGACAAAGCAGCCTGATCACCCGCTCAGCTTCTTTACTGGCCAGGCTATAATAAATTTGTTTTGCATCGCGCCTTGTCTCGACAATGCCATCGGCTCGTAAACGCGCCAATTGCTGAGACAGGGTTGGTTGACGAATACCCAGAACTTTTTCCAAATCCCCAACGTTACGTTCGCCATCAGCAAGGGTGCAGACAATGACCAGCCTATTGTCGTTAGCAAGGGACTTTAATATCTTACTTGCACTTTTGGGGTCATCTAATTCTTGCAATAAAGACATATGTTATAACCTATAATAACGTTTAAAATATGGGGCTAGTCTTAAAAATAAGCGATGTATTTAATAGAAGTAGGGTGCGTAAAAAAGTATTAAAACGACCAAACTAATAATCTTCTCAATTATATTTTATAAGATTGTATAATAAATTTATGACTATTCGTCAACACACTCTATAAATCGGAACTCTCTAATTTCAAATGTTTATGGCCTATTTGGCGACAAAATAAAGGCTATACTATGCGTTCTCGAGGGTAAATTTTATAAACCACACTAAAAAAATGTAAAATAATGTATTTGACAAATAAATTGTGTAGTATATATTCACCCTAAGATTTAAATAGCCCGTTAGCAGGATCCCAATGGGATTATGTTATGGATAATTTTTAGGATTGCGATTATGGAATTGGTTCAAGAAAACAATCAACAAAAACAGATGCCTCAATCCCATGGCTTTGATCGCCATGCGGAACAGATTGATGCGCTTACCCTAAATGAGTGGATTGAGAATGGTTCTGCTTTTCTTATTGATGTTCGCGAGTCAGAAGAATTTGAAGTGTCGAGGATTCCCGGTTCTTTTCTGGTTCCAATGTCACGGTTTGATACAGCAACCGTGCCGCGTGTATCAAAAATGAAGACGGTTCTTGTTTGCCAGCGGGGGCGCCGCTCCCATGCAATGGGTGACCGGATGGTCGATGGTGGTTTTGAAAATATTTATTATCTCAACCGTGGCATTGAATCTTGGATCGCCGCAGGTTTGGAAACCGAAGAATAAGGTTTTTACCAAGCTTATTTTCAGGAACAGCTTATGTCATCTCCTACAGTTGAAAAAAAACCGGACTTCATCATAGAAGAAGTTTCCTCAAACCAAGTTCAGAAATGGTTGGAAGCTGATGAAATCATGTTGGTCGATGTGCGCGAAACATCGGAATACCAGCAAGAGCACATTCCGGGCGCGTTGTTATATCCTCTATCCATGTTCGATGCAGACATCTTCCCTAATTTTGGTGAGAAACTGGTTGTGGTTCACTGCGCTGTTGGCAAACGGTCCGCAGCGGCGGTCAAGCAGCTCTTAAATGTTGATTATACCAATGTTGTCAATCTGGAAGGTGGACTGGCAGCGTGGAAAGAAGCCGGATGTCCCACAGAAATTCAGCGCCATAATGCAGATGGCAATACCGAACTTCCCATGTTGGTGCCTCTTGAAAATGATCAGGATGTTACAGCCGCATGTGTAGAAGAGTTCGGCGCTCATCCGGGGCAGATTTTAAAAATAGAATTTATGGTACCGCTTAATATTACCAACTCACGATTGGCAAAAGCGCTGGCGGTGGATGACGTCATCATTCAAGAACTGACCACGTGTAGCCGTAACATTAATGCGGAATTGGCGCTACGATTGGCGCGGTATTTATGCACGACAGATGAATTCTGGTTGCGATTGCAAATCAATCACGATCTTGAAATGGCCCGGAATAAACTCGGTGATATGATCACCAATCAAGTGCAGCCCCGCCGGGATAATAGCGGTCTTGGCGTTACTGTATAAGCCTTATTCGATATGTGTTGGTGTCTTTAAATGCGCGACAGCGAGGCCATCAAAAATAAATGCATTATAGAACAACCGACCCCCAGTTGAGGATAGGTTGTTCTAAATTTCGCGTGATTAGCAGATTAAATAAACAGGTTGATGTCGGACTTAATGGCTTCGCCCATGTAGGTGGCGGCGCCACCGATACCGATGCCATCAATAAGGTCGTCTTTACTGAATTCAAATAAATCCATGGTCATTTGACAACCGATCATTTCAACTTCGCCTTCGATGCAAGCATCACGAAGTTCTGGGATCGATGCGACACCTTTTTTCTTAATTAGGTTTTTCATCATCTTGGTACACATGGCATCGGCACCGGGAACGGCTGACACTAAATTAGGCATGGTCATGTGCATCCCCATCATAGGCATTTCCATGCCCGGATTACCAAGGGTGGAAATTTGTAGATGATCAAGGTTTTTCTTAAGCAATTGTAGTCCGTAAAATGTGAAGAACATTGTTACTTTAACATCCATTGCCGCCGCCGTAGAGGCAAGAATGAAAGGTGGGTACGCCCAATCCAAAGTACCTTTGGTAACGATAATAGTCATGGTTTTGGCGTTTTCGGTTTCTTGACCCATTAGAATGTTTCCTCATATATTACAAAATTAGAATTGTGATTGTTGTTTCTACTTTTTACAACAGAAAAACTTACCATTTATTATGTATACTCAATGACACTATCATCTTGATTTGTATCGTGGTGGACATCTGCCCGGAAGACTTAATCATCAAACCCACCCGGTGGAAGCACCGGGTAAGTTTTCAAATTTTCTAAAATGATTTAGAAGTTGTAGCTTAAGCCAATTTCCAGTTCGTTTTGATACATTTCCAGTTCGATCGGACGGCCTGTGCCATCACCACCCAAAGCCGTAAGCTCCGCATGGTTGATGTTTATGCCAGTGATGTCTGCTGCAAATGCGTGGGTGAACGAGGCGTTCCAAGACATGGCCGGTGACACGGTATAGGTCCCGCCCAAGCTCAAGTGCGTATCAACAACAGCTGGTGCCAGAATGTTGAAGAGCGTTTCTGTACCCTTGAAGGCATCGCTGTTGTGGCTAGCACCCGCACGCAGCGTTAATGCATCGCTGTAAGCATACTGTACGCCAAGCTTGATGATATCCATATCCTGCCAACCAAAGCCAACACCATCAGAGCCACCGAGAGACTGACGGCTAACGGCACCACCCGCACAGTTCGTGTTGAACGAGCAAACACCAGGGAGACCGTTGGAAATGGATTCAACGGAATTATAGAAAATACGTTTAACGTCGCCATTGATCGTCAGCTTGTCGTTGGCCTTGAAAGACGCACCCAAGGTTACAGCAGCCGGGATGTCAAATCCGCCATCTTCGGCAAACAGGCCCGAATACTTGTCAAACTTGGTCATATACATTCTGCTCTGACCGGAAAAACCCAACGTTAACTGGTCGCTGGCTTTGGTCAACCAACCAACGCGCAAACCACCACCGTAGGAATAATCATGACCGTTATCGGAGAGATTGTCGGAATCGCTAGAGATGGCAGCAAAGCCTTGCAAGCCCGTAGCGGAGAAGCGTTGTACGGCGAAGGTTGGCGTGATGCCAAAGGTGTGCTTATCGCCTAGGTCACGGGCATACGTGGCACCGATGAAAGCCTGCATCAGATCAATACCGGTTTTACCGGATGTGCCGCCCGTAAAGACCGTCGTATCGTAATCCGTGTTCATGCCGCCATTGGCCGACAGGGTCAGACCAAGGGAATAATCGCCCATGTCCCAACTGGCACCAAGGGAAGGAATAAAGAAAAGGTCGCTTTCACTCCCTTGTGTATAGTCCGCAATGAAGACTTTATTTGATGTGGCGTTATATTCACGAATGGGCGAGAACAAAGACACACCACCATCGAAACGATCGCCAAGGCCGCGAATTCCGGCAGGGTTATTGATGGCGGCTTGGGTATCTTGCGGTGCGGCAACACCGGCACCGGCCATACCCTTAGAAGCCGTACCATAACCATTCGAGAAATAACCATCGGTGGCACTTGCCGTATTTAAAGACGCCGATGCAAAGAAGATAACCGCAGCGGAGGCAGCGGTAATTGTAAATCTAGACGATAACATTTAGAAAACTCCCCAATAAAAACACATAAAAATAGTTGATTATCATTAAGTGGTCTTTATTGACCCCCCTGGATTTTTTTTTAATTAAATAAACTATAGAGAGAATATATATCAGGTTGTAGTAACATGATATTTTATTTAATTTTATTTATTACAAATTGAGGCTGCGAACAAAACGAACGGCAAGCGTTGTGACGATAGCGTTTCAAAAACTATTCTGATGATACACGTAGGCAAACCACCCGGAGACACGAAGCCAGATTACGGGTGTCCATTTGCGGACAATGATCATGAACCGATGTGATTAATTCGATAAGCGTTTTATTTTCTTGATCGGCAATACCCTCTAGAGCGGCCCAAAAAGCTTTCTCAAGACGGATGGTTGTTGAATGCCCATGAATGCGGATGGAACGCCGATTGGGGCTGAATGCATCCAAGGCTTCATCTTCACTGCATTGTGTAAACAGCTTATCTAAGGCGGTATCACTCGGGTTGTTTTCCATCTCGTTCATTAGAAAAAAAATCCAAAACTTAAAAAATAAATTGTAAATCCTATTAACAATAGTTTACATTAATGGAATATGTAAAGGCTCTAAGGTAGCAGTGTACCATAAAAGCAAGAATCCTCGTAATGATTTATGGGTATTAAAAACTCATATTATGGTGTGATCGTCAAAGAGAGACAAGTTACATACTGGCTATAAACAGGCTATAAACAGGGTAGATCGGGATATGACAGATACATTTTACAAGAAAGCCAATGCTCACGCAGTACCGGGTGTTTATCTGGTCGGTGCGGGTCCCGGTGATCCGGATTATCTGACCCTAAAAGCCTGCCGATTAATCGATCAGGCTGATGTGATTGTATACGACCGCTTGGTCTCACCTGAAATAATGGATTTAATCCCTGACGGTGTTGCCAAAATAAATGTGGGCAAACAAGCCGGTAATCATTGCGTTCCACAAGATGAAATCAACGATCTATTGTTGTCTCTGTCGCGTGATAACCGTTGTGTGGTTCGATTAAAAGGCGGCGATCCGTTCTTGTTTGGCCGGGGTGGTGAAGAATCAATCCACTTAAGTAAAAACGGTATTCATTGTGAAGTCGTTCCGGGTATTACTTCTGCAAGTGGTTGTGCGGCCAACATTGGCCTGCCTTTAACCTACCGAGGGATCGCCAGCAGTGTTCGCTATGTAACGGGGCATATGCGCGAAGGCCAGGACCTAGATTTGGATTGGTCGGGTCTGGCCAACGAAGATACCACATTGGTTATTTATATGGGGGCCGCCAACATATCAACAATAGCTTCCGAGCTCATCGCCCATGGGTTACCCTTATCCACCGGGGCCGCCGCCATCTGCAATGCAACACGCCCCAATCAACAAGTGATTGTTTCTACCGTGGCGCAATTATCACAAGATACGCTTGATGCGGAGCTGGACGGCCCGGTTCTTTTCATCATTGGAAATGTCATCGAATTGCTGAATAGCACGGGTAAAATTACGGATAAAATTACGGGTAAAATTCAAGAATTTATTCAAGGCGTGGATGAGGGAAACTGGAACAGCCACGTAGCATGAATGCTGGATCAGCAATATGGCATGAGCGCTGGAACAGTAATGGGTTATAAGCCATGATCGCTCGCCATGAGCCAATTATTTCACAATAAAAACTTACCTAACACGGATGAACGGACGGATATTTAATGACATCAACCCCCTTTGCTGATTATTTACGGATTGTTGGGAAAGGTCCCAATATGTCCCGCCCCTTGACGCAAAGCGAGGCAAAGGATGCCGCCGTGCAAATGTTTTCGGGGCAAGCAACACCTATGCAAATCGGCGCCATGTTATTGCTCATGCGGTATCGCGCTGAGACCGCCGAGGAAATTGCGGGGTTAATTGAAGGAGCGCAATCTAGCTTCCTTGGTGCACAATCTGATTCAACCCCAGATGTGGCTGATTCAACCCCAGATGTGGCTGATTTCACCCCAGATGTAGATTGGCCCAGTTACGCTGATCGTCACCGCCAGCAACCGTGGTTTATTTTATCAGCCCTTTTATTAGCCCAAAATGATATTACGGTATTGATGCACGGTGTTGATGGGGCGCAAGCCCCCTACGCGCCAAATCGACCGGTTTTGGAAGCCCTCGGTATACCCCTCTCTCAATCATTGGAAGCCTCCATTGATCAAATAAAAAAAACCGGATTTGCCTATATTGGTACAGAACATTTCTGCCCGGTTGTAGAAGAACTTTGTGATATCCGCTCTGAATTGGGGGTTCGCACCGTCATTAATACTTTGGCCCGTGGGTTGAACCCGCTGGGTGCCCCCAACCAAATGATTGGTGTTGCCCACCCCCCTTATAAACTAGCGCACGCTGATGTTGCGCGGTTGCTCGGTCAGCCACGCTCTGTCGTTCTCAAAGGCGGCGGCGGCGAAGCCCAACGTAATCCCCTAAAACCTTGTCACATAAGTGCCACTCATAATGACACACTTTCAGAGGACGACTGGCCGGTTTTAATTGAGGAAAAAGGCGTTAATTGGCGTAAAGAGGACCTCAGTCCAAGGGTTGTTCCCGATCTGTGGCACGGCAAAACCGAAAACCCTGCCGCCCAAGCCGCGATCACAGGAACCGCCGCCATCGTTTTGAAACAAATGGGCAAAGCCAATAGTTTCGATCAAGCCGATGCAATGGCAACTGAAATGTGGCTGGCCCGCGATAAATAATCGTGAAGGATGCATTTTCTTAAAGGACGTATTTTATTGAGCATCCATGCCTAGTTGTTGTATAACAGGGACCATATAGGGCGGTCTTTTTCCCAAAATACAAATAGGATTTAAATAATGGATTTTGATGGCGGACTTAAATATCACGGGCCTGTTGAAATAGCGGACGTGAAGAAAAAGGTCAAAAAATTATCATCAAAAGCCTGGGGACTGGATCAGGGAGACCGTAAGAAATTAGCGGGGGACCGACCGGGGAACGCTCTGTTCGTTATGACGGATACACCTCATAATTATTCCGACCGCACGATGGAGGGCATGGAAGCGGGGAAAATTCATGTTTTTCGGGGCGGAGGTTGGAACCTGCTTCATAAACTATCCATGGCTTTAATTAAAGATTATGTCCTGCCGATCTATTCCAATTGTTTGCCAATGCGTGTTCAATACGCACAATTACCTCCGGGCAAAGATATCAACCATCATTATGACGTTGGAATTCTCACAGAAATTCATAGGCTACATGTGCCGATCATAACGAACAAAGGCGTCGAGTTTCATGTTGAACGCGATAAGTTCTATTTGGAGGAAGGCTGCTTGTACGAATTGAATAATGTGAAATCCCATGGCGTGAGAAATCTAAGCAATCACATGCGGACACACATGATGATTGATATGGTACCGCTTGATAAAGCAGACATTGAATATCATGACAGCCCGGATGACATGAGTAATGGGAAGACATTTGAAGCGTATTTTAACGTTTAAAGCCCATAACGTCTTTCTGCTGAGCCGGCCTCAAACAGAATACCCGAAATCAGCAATTTCTTTTGCGCAAACTTTATCAATGGCGGCTTTTGCTTTTGGATATTGAGCATACATTTCTTGAACGGAAGAACCTTTTTTCGGGCGAATGCTTGCTTTTGCGTTGAGGCTCTTGAACGTCTTGTATAAATTTTTTGCATTGACCATGGCCTCCAACTTTTTGATATCAGCCTTCAAATGATCGTACCGTATATAATAGTCGATGGCGGATTTACCGTTAATATGGGTAATCTCATGGTTGTCTAAAAACATATGGGAATTGAAGGAGACAAAGTCTTCGAAGTTTAGTCCGGTTTGTTCACCACCGCGCCAGTAATAGCGTGAAATCGTGGAATCATAAGGATTGCGGGTGATGGATACTTTCAAATAGGTATCCCAGAACGCTGGCGGGCAGATTTGTTTTATTTGAAGGGCCTTGCTGTGATTATAAAGCTCCCCTTTGGATTGGCCGTATTTTCGCTGCACGCCATTAACCATTTGATACCACAAAGGATTAATATAATTCTGCGCTCCTCTGAACCCCAGTGATTGACGGGTTTCTTCGTCCTCGGGAACAATTGGTGTGATGATATCGTTTACGCCACAAAATTTTGAAAGGGCAATTTCAAAAGAAGTGCCACCCACTTTTTTGGGCTTGATGAATATTAATTTGAGGTCGTGGGCGATAATCATGCAGCTATCATTTCGAAAAGAAGAACGAAGATGACGGAAGTTTACTGAACCACTACGTCATGCGCAACGAAAGATATTCTTCTAGGGGAACCATACAATCAGAGCGGCCATCAATGTCGCGATGGGCAAATTCGATAACGGCAACTTCGTGCTCTGTTAGTATTTTAAGGGGCGGTAAATCTTCATCAGGGGCCATGTGTTCTAATGCGGCGAATTCATCCAAATAACCGGGATAGCGTGTAACAATATCCTTGATGAAAGCGCCCCATTCATAAGGTGCGTGGCGACGCGCCCCTTCTTCACCTATAATTTTTAGCGCTTTGTCAGGTCGCGGGTGAAGTTGGTATTTATCGATTAACGGCCGTACAGAATTAGCCGCAAACCGTTCAATCTCTGCCAACAGCTTAATCTTTTTCTGTTCGTGTGGCTGGTGGAAATGCTCAATTAAACCATAGAAATAAGCTTCCCCCATGATTTCTTCTTCATAATAGAGAAGCAGAGTATCAAGGTACTGTGTGTTCACGGGGGAAGGCTCCAACATGGATTTATTATAATCCGGTTTAATTAGGCAGATGTATCAAGAATGGAATAGTATTTCTTGATGTATTGTGACGTCTTCCAACTGCATACCGTCCCTTCGGGGATAAAGAATACGTCATCAGCCGTAAATTCATGAACGGTTCCATCACCTTGGGTGATTGTTACCGCACCTTCTAACAATTGCACGAATTCATGACATGGAAAGGGCTTCATTTCACTCTCAAACGGGGTGCTATCCCACATGCCCACAAACATATTCCCAGCGTCATTGGTAAAAAGAATATTATCGCGTTGCAGTGGCGCATCACCGCTTATGTCAAACGGCGCGGTGCTCTCCATGGGAACAAGACCCGCTTGCAATGCCACAGGATCAAGAACCCGTACACCGCCCTCGGCGGAGGTTATATCGGGTGTGGCGGCATTTGGGTTGGCGTACGTCATATAAAACTTACGTAAAGAACCAACTTGTTTCCAACTAATGGGGATGGCGTTACGAATGCAAAATGTTTCGCCTTGTTTAACGATGGTGGCATTATCATCCCCGTCCATCATGGCGACCTGACCTTCGAGCACCAACATGAATTCGTCACCGGGATAAGGCCCAAAGGCTTCTTGCATATCCGTTGTCGTCCAAATACCAAGGCTCAACCCCAAATCATCATCTTGGTAATAGACGTGCAGCGCTTGCTCGGGTAATTCCGATTGAAAGTCAGCAGGGTCAAGCTTCATTTCTACCAAGCTCGTGCCCTCGCCATTTTCAACGGGGCCTAAGGGTTCAAAACGAATGATATTTTTTTCGGTGCTCATCGTGTGGTTCTCTCTCTCTATCGTTAGGGGGTGGTCCGACGGTATTTTGGTATGAAACTTCTTGAAATCGAATGCCTGCTTAGCTTTCTATAATGACAAAGTATAGGGACCGATTGATTGGTTTTATTAGAAAGTATCAGATCGTCATTGTCGAGTGAAAATTGACTGATCAGTCAGACAAATAAGTCTTGCAATTGTTATAAAATTGATTGATTAATCAGAAAGTGGTAGTATTGATTTTGATCTATACGGCTTAAATGCTGAAATATTCATTGAGATTTTACCGAGCAATTTATCGAGCAATTTATCGAGCAATTTAACAAGAAGAATTACCTAATTTGAACATCCGAAAATAATTTTGAACCTCATCAGGGAGAAGACAGACTATGGATATCAAAGAAACAATTAAAAAAATGCAGGATGGCAATCTAAGCCGTCGTGACTTTAGCAAGGCATTGGCCGCGGTTGGCCTGGCAACAACAATGGTACCATTAGCATCAAAGCCAAGTCTTGCTGCTGATGAAGCCATTTATTACACATGGTCAGGCTACGATATTCCTGAAATTTACCCCGGGTATATTGAAAAACATGGCGCATCACCCGAAACCCCAATTTTTGGTGACGCAGAAGAATCGTTCACCAAAGTTCGCGCTGGTTATCAAGTTGATGTGATGCACCCGTGCAGCAACAACATTCCGCGTTGGAGAACGGCGGGTATCTTGCAAGCAATTGATACCTCAAGACTATCCAACTGGAATGATGTGGTTCCCGCATTGCAAGGCCTTCCTGGCACACAATTCAACGGAGAGCAGTGGTTTATTCCTTGGGATTGGGGACAAACATCCGTGACCTATCGTACCGATTTGTACGACCTTGAAGGTGAAGAAGAATCATGGGGCATGTTGTGGAATGAAAAATATGCTGGCCGTATGTCAATCATTGATGCGTCAGAAGATTCTTGGTGGTGTGCCGCTATTTATGCAGGTGTAGACACCGATAATTTGCAGGATGCAGATTTTGAAAAAGTCCTTGCTCTTATGAAACAACAGCAAGAACTATTGCGTTTCCGCCAGAGCGATATGACCACCGTAGAGCAAGCGCTTGCTTCTGGTGAAATCGTTGCTGCTATGACGTGGAACAGCTCACCACTGGAACTTCAAAATCAAGGCATTCCTGTAAAATTCGCCGATGTTAAAGAAGGCGCATTAACGTGGGTATGTGGCTTGGTCATGACACATGACGCACCACATGTTGATAAAGCACATGATCTAATCGATGCCATGCTTAGCACTGAAGCCGGTAGATTCATCATCGAAGATTATGGATATGGTCATTCCAATACTAAATCGTTTGATTTGGTTAGCGATGAAGCTCTCGCGGCGCGTGGTTTGGCAAAAGATGTTGAAAGCATCCTTTCCAAAGGAACGTTCCTTCAAGCTCAAAGCGAAGAAATCGAACAAAAAATCAACCGCGATTGGGCTGATTTGATTTCCTCAATGTAAGATTGTTAGCCTCTATACCTGTTCAGGGTGGTGCCTATATTGTTCTGCACCTTTTAACCCTGAACAGGTGTTTTTTTGATAATTTTAAAATGCAAAACATTTACATTAAATTCTGCTCCAAAAATTAGGTATAAAACTATGGTTGATCGCTCTGCGGCATTGCCGGTCTCCACCACGAATAATAATTTTAATCCTCTTCAGCGATTGAAAATGTTCTATCTACGCAGTGAGCCGTTTCGCGGCTACACCCTGCTATCGCCAACCCTTATTCTGATGATTGCGACCCTTGCTGCGCCTGTTCTATTTCTGTTTATCGTCAGCTTTTGGACGCAAGATTTATTGGACTTCGAGCCGGGATTTGTTCTCGACAATTATGGATCATTTATAGATAACTCCAATTACCAAAAGCTATTATGGCGTTCCGTTAAGATTTCAGGGTTTGTGACAATTCTGACCGTTTTATTGGCCTATCCCATGGCGTATTTCATCGCTTTTCGGGTTACCAATAATAAGCTGATTTGGATCATCCTGATCACGGTCCCGTTTTGGACCAGTTATCTCTTACGGGTTTTTGCTTGGAAAATTATCCTTGGTTATAATGGCGTCATTAATTCAGGTCTGATGGGCATCGGTTGGATTGATGGCCCCTTAGAATTTTTGCTCTATAACCCTTTTGCTGTGGTTGTGACGTTGGCCCATGCTTGGGCAGCGTTTGCAATTTTGCCAATCTACGTATCACTTGAAAAAATTGATCGCTCGCTTTTAGAAGCGGCAACAGATTTAGGCGATACCCCTGTTCAGCGGTTCTTCCGTATTACCTTGCCGCTATCCATGGCTGGGGTTGTGGCGGCGAGCTTGCTGGTCTTCATCCCAACCGTGGGTGACTTTGTGACCCCGGCTCTTGTGGGCGGGCCAAAAGGTATGATGATTGGAAACTTGATTCAATTGATGTTTGCCAAGGCCAATAACTGGCCTTTAGGTGCCGCGCTTTCTGTTATCTCATTGCTGGCGATTACAGCAATTGTTTGCGCATTCCTATGGTTTACGAAACGCGTAAGGACAAATGGCTAATGAGCACGATCAGTCAGAAACCAAAATTTGGATCGCTTGGTGTATATGCCGTTGCCTACTTGGCATTTGTTTATATCCCCGTTTTATTCCTACCGTTATTTTCGTTCAACGATTCCATCTATATAAAGTTTCCAATGGAGGGGTTTACCCTGCAATGGTATATTCAAGCTTTTGAATCCGTTGGCTTAATGAATTCAGTAAGCAATAGTTTTAAGGTGGGCATCCCCGTTGCTATTGTAAGCACCCTGCTGGGAACATTGGCGGCGAAAGCTGTTACCCGGTACCGTATGCCTGGTAAAGCCCCCGTGATGAGCTTTATCATGACCCCGCTGGTTGTGCCGGGTATTATTGTTGGTGTGGCTTTGTTGATCATTGCGAATATGGTTGGCTTTACCTTGTCTTTGTTCACCATCGCCCTTGCGCACCTTCCTATGTGTACGGCATTTTCCATGTGGATTATGATTTCCCGCCTTGAAGGGTTTGATAAGTCCATGGAAGAGGCCTCGTTCGATCTTGGCGAAGGGGCGTTGATGACATTTTGGCGCATTACGTTCCCGCTCATTCTTCCAGGTATCATTGCCAGTTTGCTGCTGACGTTCACAATTTCATTTGATGAATTTATTTTGGCAAGCTTTCTTGGTGGCAGTGAGCCTACTCTGCCCGTCTATATGTGGAGCCAATTGCGGTTCCCCAGAGCATTACCAAGCATTCTGGCATTGGGTGCCATGATTCTCGTTGTGTCGTTTGTCCTAGTCTATTTTGCAGAATGGTTCAGGCGTCGTGGCGTAACCGATAAAACCTCAAGTGGAGTATAACCCCGTGTCCGACGATTCTTTTATTTCAATTCGTAACGTCAGTAAACATTTCGGTAAAGTTCATGCCGTTGATCAGGTCAGTATTGATATTGCCAAGGGTGAATTCTTTTCGCTGCTCGGCCCATCAGGCTGTGGCAAAACAACGTTGCTCAGAATGCTTGCCGGATTTGAATTCCCAACCATGGGTGAAATCTTAATCGATGGGCAGGCCATGTCATCGGTTGCGGCAAACCTTCGCCCGGTCAATATGGTCTTTCAAAGCTATGCCATTTTTCCGCATTTAAACGTGCGGCAAAATATTGGTTATGGTTTGCGTAATGACAAGCTCTCTAAACAAGAACTCGATGCAAAAGTCGATGAGATGTTAGAGCTGATTAAGTTGCCCGGTTATGGTGACCGTCAATCAACACAGCTATCGGGTGGGGAGCGTCAGCGCATTGCGTTGGCACGGGCCTTGATTAAGCGCCCGAAAGTGTTGTTGCTGGATGAACCTCTGGGCGCGCTTGATAAACAGCTTCGCGAACAAATGCAGCTTGAATTACGGGCTTTGCAACGCTCTGTTGGCATTACGTTTGTATTTGTGACCCATGATCAGGAAGAAGCCCTGACCATGTCTGACCGAATCGCGGTGATGTCCAATGGACGCTACATGCAAATTGATACGCCGACTAAATTGTACGAATCACCGGTAAATCGCAAAGTCGCTAACTTTATTGGCTCAATGAATTTCTTTAAGGCTCGGGTTGAAGGAATTGCTGGTGGTGATGTGACGCTTGATGGCGGTTCTTTGGGTAGATTAATTGCCAATTCTGGCAATCATGAATTCTCACAGGGCCAAAGTGCCCTTATCGCCATTCGCCCAGAAAAACTCTCAATCGTTGCTGAGCAACCTACATCGGGCAATTTTGTTGAAGGTACAACCGACGCCACGGCGTATCTTGGTGATCGCAGCCATTTTTATGTTCGTGTAAACGGTGTGGAAAATGCAGTTGCTGTATCAACCCAAAATATTGGCCGCATGAACGAAACATCAATATTGAGTGAAGGTAAGGTTTGGCTTTCCTGGGAAAGCGATGCCATGGTGTTGTTACATGATGATTGATAAATAGCCATCGCTTTGGCATTGATCATTTAGAATAGGGCTATACGGGAGAAATCAATATGGCTGTCAAAGCCGAAGCCAAACAAAGCAAAGGCCGAACAGCCACGAAAGAGGCCCGCCGACTACAATTGATCGAAGCAACCATCGAATCGATTGCTATTCGGGGGTTTTCTGGAACAACACTGGCCACGGTGACCAAGGGCGCCAAACTGTCCCATGGCATTATTAATTTTCACTTCAAAAGCAAAGAGGCCTTGTACGAAGAAACGCTCGGATATTTAGCTCAAGAACATTATGACTTTTGGCAATCGGCCTTAAAAAAATCGAGTCCCGAGCCACAGACACAATTGGCGGCAATTGTTTCGACCGACTTTGAAAGAACAATTTGTTCTAAGAAAAAACTGGCCGTTTGGTTTGCGTTTTGGGGACAGGCCAAATACCGGCCTAATTATCTGGATGTGCATGGCAAATATGATGAGCATCGCTCTGCTGAGATCGAAAAATTATGTGACGCTATTATAAAGGATGGCGACTACAAACATTTGGCCTCAATTTCAACAGCGCGCCGAATAACCGCCATTATTGATGGGCTTTGGCTCCATCTTTTGCTCTATCCAAAGGAACGCAGCAGAGAAGAAGCGGCTAACGATCTTTTTAGCTATTTGTCCGAGGTGTTTCCAAAACATTACGATAGACCTGCATGCATATAATATTGAAAGAACGATCAAGTGACTTCTCCAACCCGCGACCCCCGATACGATATTCTTTTTGAACCTGTAAAAATTGGTCCTGTAACTGCCAAAAACAGATTTTATCAAGTACCGCATTGCAATGGCATGGGGCACGAATTCCCTTCCAACATGGCTGAAATGCGCGGTATTAAAGCCGAGGGTGGCTGGGCCGTTGTTTGTACGGAAGAAGTTGAAATTCATCATACGTCCGAACACACCCCCCTAATCGAAGGGCGCATGTGGGATGACAGTGATATTCCTGTTTTCACCAAAATGGTTGAAAAAATTCATGAACATGGTGGTTTGGCAGGGTTCCAACCTGCCTATACCGGGTATTGCACACCCAATTTATACAGCCGTGAAATCCCCATGGCACCGTCCCATACACCCGTAGAAGGCCTTGACCCCATATCGGCGCGGGCCATGGATAAAACGGACATTCGGAATGTGCGCAAATGGCATGTCGATGCGGCAAAACGGGCCAAACAGGCTGGTTTTGATATCATCTATGATTACTGTGGCCATGGCATGACCATGCAAATGCATTTCTTATCGAGGCGGTTAAACCACCGCATCGACGAATATGGTGGCAGCTTAGAAAACCGGGTTAGACTATTCAAAGAAATCCTCTTCGATATCAAAGAAGCCGTTGGTGACACCTGCGCCGTAGCCGTTCGGTTTGCCGTGGATGAACTGATGGGCAGCGGGGGCATTTCCAGCGATGGCGAAGGTCGTGACGTGGTGGAAATGCTCGCTGAGATTCCCGATCTTTGGGATGTTAATGTGAGTGAGTGGTCCAATGACTCGTCCACCTCACGGTTTAATGAACAAGGCTCGCAAACCCCCTATACGGAATTTGTAAAACAGGTCACCAATAAACCCGTGGTGGGTGTGGGGCGTTTCACATCCCCCGATACCATGGTGTCGATGATCAAAAATGGTAAACTGGATTTTATCGGTGCGGCGCGTCCCTCGATTGCTGATCCGTTTTTACCCAAAAAAATCGAAGAAGGCCGCCCGGAGGATATCCGCGAATGCATCGGTTGCAATATTTGTGTCAGCGCAGATTTTCAGGCCGTCCCCCTTCGGTGTACACAAAACCCCACCATGGCCGAAGAATGGCGCAAAGGCTGGCACCCAGAATACATCCCCGATAAAAAAAGCGACGATAGCGTTCTTGTGGTGGGGGCGGGTCCTGCTGGTTTGGAATGTGCGCGTGCACTGGGCCAACGCGGCTACGCTGTTACCCTCGCTGAAGGTAAAACCGAAATTGGGGGGCGGGTAACGATGGAAAGCCGTTTACCGGGTTTGGCGGAATGGGGACGGGTGCGCGATTACCGTGAAGGCCAAATCGCCAAGATGGTCAATGTGGAAACTTATTTAGATAGCCATCTAAGCGCCGAAGATGTTTTGGAATTTGATGCCGCCCACGTGGTTCTTGCAACCGGATCAACATGGCGCGCGGATGGCGTGGGACGGGCAAACCATGTTGCGATCGACGGTTCAGATCAAGCCCACGTCTTTACCCCCGATGATATTATGGGCGGTACAAAACTTTCCGGTACGGTCGTGGTCTTTGACGATGACCATTATTATATGGGCGGCTTGATGGCAGAAAAGCTTCATAAAGAAGGCTGCAATGTTATTTTGGTAACGCCTTCCGCCGATGTATCAAGTTGGACCCACAACACCATGGAACAAGTTCGCATTCAAACGGGCTTGCTTGAAATGGGTGTGGAGATCATTCCCCATCGCAACCTTGCTGCGGTCAAAAAGGGTAGCGTCGATTTATCCTGTGTCTTCACAGAGCGATTGATCAATAAAGAATGCGATAATGTGGTCATGGTCAGTTCCCGCCTGCCCAACGAAAGCCTGTATCACGACCTGATAGAATTACGGGATGGCTCGAGCATCAAAACAGTGACCCGAATTGGCGATTGTTACGGCCCGGGCACCATTGCCGCTGCTGTCTATAGTGGGCATCGCTACGCCCGCGAGATTGATGAACCTGAAAATGAGGGTGTTCCGTTCCGTCGAGAATTACCCCAACTATCTGAGAGTTAAAATACCATGAGCACCCGTGATCCCCGATATGACATCTTGTTTGAGCCCCTTAAAATTGGTCCGGTAACGGCCAAAAACCGTTTCTATCAAGTGCCCCATTGTACAGGCAGCGGTTGGCAACGCCCCCGCACGCTGGCGGGATTGCGCGAAAGTAAAGCCGAAGGGGGCTGGGCAGTTATCAATACTGAGTATTGCTCGATCCATCCTTCATCAGAAGACAGCCCCTATCCATCGGCAACCATGTGGGATAAAGGCGATATTAAATCACATGCGCTGATGACCGATAAAGTTCATGCCCACGGTGCCCTCGCCGGGGTTGAGCTTTGTATCGGTGGCTCCAGAATGCCCAACTTAGCATCGCGCGAAACCATGTTGGGTGTTGTCAGCCAACCCAATACAGATGGTAATCCTTTTCAATCCCGTGCCATGGATAAATCCGATATTCGCGATGTCCGCCGCTGGCACCGAAACGCTGCGCTGCGTTCCAAAGAAGCCGGATTTGATATCGCCTATATCTATGCAACGCACGATTATTTACTGTCGCAATTTATGTCCCCGGTGTTGAACACCCGCTCAGATGAGTATGGTGGGTCCGTTGAAAATCGCATTCGTTTGGTGCGCGAAATTATCGAAGATACCAAGGATGCTGTGGGCGATACCATGGCGGTCGCCGTCCGGTTCTCGTGTGAAACGAGCGGTGGCTCTGGTGGTGATGGTAATCCCATGCCGGGCGAAACAGAGGAAATGTTTGGTATTCTTGGCGAACTTCCCGATCTTTGGGATATCAACATCAAAGATTATTCGTTGGAAATGGGCTTGTCTCGATTTGTGCAAGAAGGTTCGCTAGAACCTTACATGGCATACATCAAATCAATCACCAGTAAACCCGTGGTCACGGTTGGTCGCTTTACATCCCCCGATACGATGGCCAGCCAAATCAAAAGAGGAATTGTTGATTTCATTGGCGCGGCACGACCCTCTATTGCCGATCCTTTTTTACCTAAAAAAATCGAAGAAGGCCGGCCCGAGGATATTCGCGAATGTATCGGTTGTAATGTTTGTTATATGGGTGACAGCAAAGCCGTCCCCATTCGGTGCACACAAAACCCGACCATGAGCGAAGAGTGGCGCCGAGGATGGCACGCCGAAAACATCGACCCTAAAGGCTCCGATAGTCGTATCCTTGTTGTGGGTGCCGGACCTTCCGGCTTGGAATGCGCGCGCGCATTGGGGCAACGGGGTTATGATGTGATGCTCGCCGAGGCCACCCGCGAATTGGGGGGACGGGTAACCCAAGAATCCAAAATGCCGGGATTGGGAGAATGGGCACGGGTGCGTGATTACCGTATTGGGCAACTTGATAAACTTGATAATGTGGAAATCTTCCGCGAAAGCGAACTCAGTGTACAGGACGTTTTGGATGTGGGTGCCGATCATGTGGTTACCGCCACGGGGTCTCACTGGCGTAAAGACGGTTTTGGCAATGCCAATCTCGGTTGCATTAAAAATCTAGGTCCCGAAGATAAAATCTTCACCCCCAATGATATTCTGGAGGGGCGCTTACCCTCTGGTAATGTGGTGGTGTTCGATGATGACCATTATTACATGGGCAGTATCATGGCTGAAAAAATTCGAGAATCAGGCGCGAGCGTTACGCTTGTCACCCCCGCCGATGTGGTATCGGAATGGGGCGGCCTTACCTATGACCGTTGGCGGGCGAGAACGCAATTAATGGCGCTTGGCGTTGAAATTATAACCTCGCATAATTTGCTCTCCTGTGATGGCAGCACGGCTAAATTAAGCTGCGAGTATTCCGGTGTGGAGAAATCTATTGCCTGTGATTCAATCGTCGTGGTTACTTCGCGCACACCCAATGACGGGCTGTATCAATCTCTCATGGAGAAAATGGAAGCCGGTGCCGAAGGTGCGCCAAAAACGCTTAAACGCATTGGTGATTGCGAAGCCCCGGCCATTATAGCAGCTGCCGTTTTTTCCGGTCACAAATACGCCCGTGAATTGGACGTGGAAATTGATCGTGATAACCCTTTAAAACATGACCGACAATTTTTTGAGGAAGACTAAACATGGCTCGTGATCCCCGGTATGACATTCTGTTTGAACCCATAAAAATTGGTCCGGTTACCGCACCCAATAGGTTCTATCAAGTCCCTCATTGCAATGGTATGGGGCGCATGTTTCCTGACAGCATGATCGCCATGCGGGGCATGAAAGCCGAAGGCGGTTGGGGGATTGTCACCACAGAACAATGTGATTTCCACCCCACTGGAGACGTGCAACCGTTTACCGAAACCAGTATGTGGGACGAAGGAGACGTCCCCTATCTGGCCGCCATGGTCGACGCCGTCCATGAACACGGATCCCTTGCTGGTATTGAATTGGTCCATAATGGCGATGGCAGCGCCTGTCTTTATAGCCGTGAAGTTCCCATCGCCCCCATGCACCGACCCGTGGAAAGACTTGACCATCCGGTTCAAGCCCGTGCCATGGATTTAAGTGACATCCGGGATTACCGCCGCTGGCACAGAAATGCTGCCTTGCGGGCGCGGTCTGCCGGATTTGATTTGGTGGTGGTCTACGCCGGACATGATGGCACAATCCCCAGCCACTTTCTCTCTCGTGAGCATAACCAGCGCAGTGACGAGTATGGTGGTTCATTGGAAAATCGTTTGCGATTGTTCCGGGAACTTATTGAAGAAACCAAAGAAGCCGTCGGTGACACCATGGGTGTTGTGGTACGATTTGCGGTTGATGAAATGATGGGTGACAAAGGTCTGGAATGGGCCACCGAGGGCCGCGAAGCCGTCGAGATGATCGCAGAGCTCCCCGATATGTGGGATGTAAACGTTAGCGACTGGAACAATGATTCCATGACCTCTCGATTTGCACCGGAAGGTTATCAAGAAGAATATATCGCCTTTGTTAAAAAAATGACCAGCAAACCGGTCTCGACCGTTGGGCGTTATACATCCCCCGATACGATGATCTCGGCTATCCGCCGCGGATTGGTTGATGTGATCGGGGCGGCAAGACCCTCTATCGCCGATCCGTTTTTACCCAATAAAATCAAAGAAGGCCGCCCGGAAGATATTCGCGAATGCATTGGCTGTAATATCTGTGCCGCGTGGAACAATCTTTCGGCCCCCAGCCGTTGCACACAAAACCCGACAATGGGCGAAGAGTGGCGCAAGAGTTGGCACCCCGAAAAAATTCCTGCCAAACAATCGGACGCCCATATTTTGGTTGTCGGCGCGGGACCCGCCGGATTAGAAGCCGCCCATGGTTTGGGCAAGCGGGGCTATCAGGTGACGTTGGCTGAAGCCGGGAAAGAACCGGGCGGACGCGTTACACGCGAAAGCCGATTGCCGGGTTTAAACGAATGGGCGCGGGTGCGAGATTATCGATTGGGTCAAATTCAACCCATGAGCAATGTGGAAATGTTTCTGGAAAGCCATTTAAATGCGGAACAGGTTTTAGAGTTTGCAGCAGACCATGTGGTTTTGGCCACGGGTGCTTATTGGCGCAATGACGGCGTTGGCCGGGCCAATCGATTTGCGGTTCCCTGTGCCACCGGCGCCGCCGGTGCTGCCGGCGCCATCGCCTTAACACCCGATGATATCATGGATGGCAAACGACCAGAAGTTCCCGGCAGTCCGGTCGTTATCTATGACGATGATCATTATTATATGGGCAGCGTCATTGCTGAACTATTGGTGGCGGAAGGTTATCCGGTTACCTTGGCAACCCAAAATTCAACGGTGGCAAGTTGGACGGAACATACCCTTGAACAAGGCCATATCGAAAAAAGGTTGGTGGAAGCGGGCGTTACCATTCTTGCTCGGCAGCAATTATGCCATATTGGCGCGGGCAGTTTGAAGCTAACCAATACCCTTACGGGCGAGGCCACCGAACATGATGGAACGGTGGTCACGGTTACATCCCGTCTGCCCCGTGATGAATTGTTCAGTGAGCTTAAAGATAAAGTCCCCGTAAAACGCATTGGAGATTGTTATGGACCGTCGATTATTGCCGCTGCGGTTTATGAGGGCCATCGCTTTGCCCGTGAATTTGACTCTATAATTGATCCTGACGAGGTCCCGTTTAAGCGCACTAGGTATCAATTGAATCATTAATTCACAGGATAAACAGGATAAATTGACGAAAAAATTGACGCATAAAAGGAAATACCAATGAAAGAATTCCAAGATCTGAGCAATAAAGTTTTCATCAATGGTGCGTACCGTGATAGTGCGTCAAGGGATGGTTTTGATGTGGTTAATCCTGCAACAGAAGAGGTGGTCGGCAGAATTCCTGATAGCGCTGAGGCCGAAGTGAGCGAAGCCATCGCGGTCGCCAACAAAGTTCAAAAAGAATGGAACAAAAATAATGCCCTGACCCGGGCGGAATTGATGCATGAAGTGGCTGCTCATATGCGTAAAGAGCGTGGTGTGGTGGGGGAAATGTTGACCCGAGAAATGGGCAAGCCCTATAAAGAAACCACCGATGAAATTGATTGGTCGGCCAGTGCCATGGACTACTACGCCGAAATTGCCCGTCATGATAATGGCAAAGTTGTCGGCCCCGCGGTGGATAATCAATTCCATTTCACCATTAAAGAACCCATGGGCGTGGTTGTGATTATCATGCCGTTTAACTATCCCTTGGCATTGTTTTGCTGGGAAGCGTCCGCCGCTATCGCCAGTGGTAATGCGGTCATTTTGAAGCCTTCAGAAAATGCCACTTTGGGAACCCTTAAATTCATGGAAGCGTTTTCTTATTTGCCGGATGGGTTGGTGCAATGTCTTCCCGGCGGGGCGCGTGTAGGCAAACAATTGGTCGATAGCCGTGATACTCATATGGTTGCCTTTACCGGGGGCGTGCCCACCGGACAGCTCGTTGCCAAAACATGTGCTGAACAATTCAAACCTTGTTTGATAGAGGCCTCTGGCAATGATCCGTTTTTGGTCATGCCTTCGGCGCCTATGGATATGACAGCCCGCGCGGCAACCTTTGCGGCAAACCTTAATTGCGGTCAGGTCTGCACCTCGGCGGAACGGTTTTTTGTGCACGAAGATGTCCATGACACATTTGTTGAAAAGCTGGTCGCCAATGTTAAGGCCCTTCGCATTGGAAACGGTTTAGGAAAAGTCGATATTGGCCCAATGGTCTCGCAAAAAGAACGCGAGCGGTATGAGGCCATTATCAAACGCGCCATAGAACAGGGAGCAAAGGTTGCCTGTGGCGGAGGGCGTCCGGCTGAATTTAATACCGGATGGTTCGTTGAGCCCACCGTGCTGACCGATGTTACGCCGGACATGGACATTATGAATGCCGAAAGTTTTGGCCCTGTGGCACCAATTTGCAAAGTAAGCTCGTTTGATGAAGCCATCGAATTGGCCAACAAATCGGACTATGGTCTGGGCGCTACCATCTATACCACCGATCTGAACGAGTCTATGCGGGCGGTGAATGAGATTGAAACCGGCATGGTTTGGGTTAATGCCCCGCTTCTTGATAATGACGCAGGCCCCTTTGGGGGACGCAAAATGACGGGTATGGGACGACAGCTGGGCGCGGAAGGGTTAGAGACTTTTCGTCACACAAAATTTGTCATGATTGACCCCGCCGCTAATGATCAAGGTTTCTGGTGGTTCCCGTACAAAGACGAAGAAGCCTGTCCAGACTACGAAGGATAAGGGGCTCTTAAATAAGGGATTTAATAACCTGATTAAAGACAATTAGTCATTGAGGGCACTTGCAACTTTACCGCAAGTGCCTTCTTTTTTGTGTAGCGGCACAAATAAAAATTTACCAATAGTCGATCTTTTTTAGGGCACTATTGATTTGTCACATTCACTGTATTGAGGATAAAATTGATAGATGAAATATTCATAGCCCTTTTTAATAGATAGAAGTACTCTCACTCACATTATTATTTTAAAAAGATTCTAATTTAATAATTGCCAAAGATGCTTTTTCCCGTAGTGTGTATTAATATAACGTGATGGACCGACTTCATTTTAGCGGGGCAATGTGAGTACTAAAAAAGTACCTTTTTCTACAAACCAGATAACGGAATTGATCACATCCGGTCCTGTGGTGATCTATACGTGTGACCCATCAAATTATAATACGGTAACCTTTATCAGCGAGAATATTAAATCTCAATTAGGGTATAACGCTGAAGAATTTATCAATAATTCTGACTTTTGGATAAGCCGTATCCATGAAGATGATGTTGAGGGTGTACAAAAGGCTTGGGCTCAATTTTTTAATGATGAAACGCATCTATATGAATATCGCTTTCAGCATAAAGATGGCACGTATCGTTGGATGCGCGATGAAATTATTCTGATCAAAGATGCCGACGGAAATCCGGAAAGTATTCTTGGTTATTGGCTGGAAATTAATGATCAAAAATTGGCTGAAATTGAACGCCAAAAATCCCATGAAATATTAAAGTTTAAAGTTGCAGAACAAACACAGGCGCTTCGTCAATCTGAAACCCGCCTAAGACTGGCTTCTAACCAAGCTCTTATTGCTTATTGGCGATGGTCATTCGACGAAAATAAATTAACATATTGGTCTGAAAACTATGAAAAAATCAGACATTATCGAAATGGCGTTCCTCAGAATTATGAAGGAATGCTGCAGCCTGTTCATCGCGATGATAAAGAGCTTTTATTACACGTATATGAGACATCAGATCTAGGTCCGAGCGATTTTAATGTTGAATATCGCATTTTGACGAAAGACAACGAAGTCAGGTATATTCATGAACATGGTAGTGTTGAATATGACACACAGGGTAAAGCCGTTGCCCATATTGGTATTATTCAAGATATCACACGGCAAAAAGAAATTGAGAACGCCCATCGCGAAAGTGAAGCGCGTTTAGCAACAGCGCAACGTATATCTGGGTTGGGCAATTGGCAATCTGATATTATCAAGGACACACTGTGGTGGTCAGAAGAGATTTTCCAAATTTTTGGTGTGGATTCCAAAACGTTTGAGGTGACAAGTGAAGCCTTCTATTCTTTTGTTCATCCAGATGATCGAGATTTTGTGATTTCGGAGGTAACCAAAGCGTTAGAAGATAATATTCCTTATAATATTGATCACCGCATTGTGCTTCCGTCGGGGGATGTCCGCATCGTCCATGAACAAAGCGAGACCGTCTATAATAAGTTAGGCGAGCCGATCCTGATGAACGGGACGGTTCAGGATGTTACAGACCGCATTAAGATTGAAGAAGAGTTGCGCTCTTCAAAAGCGCAATTGGAAGGCATCTTAAAAATTGCCCCAGAAGCGGTTATCGTCATCGATAGCAAGCATAATATCCAGCATTTCAATCAAGGGGCTGAACGTATGTTCGGCTATACGCATGAGGAAATGGAGGGAGAAAAACTTGATATTTTATTACCGCAAGCGGTACGCGAGAAGCATTCAAGTAATATTAACTCGTTTGCAAAATCAGAGAATAATTTTCGTTTAATGGAAAAACGCTCCGATATCTTCGGGGTAAGAAAAAATGGTTCACATTTCTCAGCAATGGCCTCGTTATCAAAGTTTGAAGTGAATAATGAACAAATTTTCGTCGCCATGTTGCATGATAATACCGAACGTAAACTGGCAGAAGAGAATATTCTAGCGTCCAAGGAAGAAGCCGAACTTGCTAATCGGGCTAAATCAGAATTTCTTGCTAATATGAGTCACGAGCTTCGCACACCGCTCAATGCAATTCTCGGATTTTCAGAAATGCTAATTGATAAAACGTTTGGTGAATTAGGAGACTCTAAGAATACGGAATCGGCCATTGCTATTCATGAAGCAGGGTCCCATCTGATGCAAATTATAGGCGATATTCTTGATATTTCCAAAATCGAAGCCGGGGAAGCAAGTATTGAAGATGCGATCATTGATCTAAGGCAAACGATTGATAGCTGTATCAGGATGATTAAAGTCCGCGCAGAAGAAGCCGGGATCAAGATAGAAGTTAAATTGCCAACCGATCTTCCCACCATTCGTGCTGATGGTCGGCATGTAAAACAAATTTTGATCAATTTGCTCTCAAATGCGATTAAATTCACACCTCCAAATGGCATAATAACCATAAAAGCAAATTTAAATGATGAAAACTGTATGGTAATTTCCATTGCTGATACCGGGGTTGGTATTGCAAAAAAAGATATTGAGAAAATTTTACAACCGTTTGGACAAGTCGCCGAAAGCCAAGTCCGGGGTCATACCGGAACGGGTCTGGGCCTACCGATAAGTAATTCTCTGGTCAAGCTACATGGTGGGCATTTATCGATTGATAGCGAGCTTGGTAAAGGGACCGTTATCACCTTTCAGTTTCCAGCAGACAGGACGATTATATAACCGGGCTCAGATTTTAGTCCTCGTGTTCATCAACCCATTTTCGAGCGAGTTCTTGCGCCTTATTAATATCGCTGGAGGTCATGTCCTCTGAGATGAGATCTCGATTTTCCATGGCATCTTCGTCGCCGAGGGATGCGGCAATATTCCACCACATATGGGCCATAATATAACTTTCTTTGACCCCGGTACCATCGGCATACATGGCCCCCAAATTATATTGGGCGTCTGTGTTTTTTTGTTCAGCGGCTAAGCGGTACCATTTAACGGCTGTTTTATCATTCTCTTCTACGCCCTCTCCTTCGTCATACATAATGCCCAAATTGTTTTGTGCATCTGAATCTCCTTGATCAGCGGACAGTTTGTACCATTTAATAGCGGTTTTATTATTTTCCTTTACCCCTGTACCGTCGTCATACATGACCCCAAGATTATATTGTGCATCTGAATCCCCTTGATCAGCGGACAGCTTATACCATTTGACGGCCGTCTTATCATTCTCAGGAACCCCATATCCTTCATCGTACATGATACCAAGATTGTTTTGGGCTCCGGCGACACCTTGTTTAGCGGCCAGAGTATACCATTTAGCGGCTGTTTTATAATCTTGCAGAACCCCCTCACCATAGTCATACATAATCCCTAAATGATATTGGGCTTGGGCGTGTCCTTCTTTTGCAAGCGGTTTCCATTCTTTAAGAGCGGTTGCAAAATCACCATTTTCTGCAGCGTTTAAACCTTTCTCAAAGTTTGCTGCGCTGGCTGGGTTGACAATAATGATGGTCGCTAAAAAGAGAATAGTGGCGAGAAGATATTTCATGATAAATTCCTCACTCTGTAAGCTTGTTAAAAGCGCATGGATTATAACACAATTAGGTCAATAATTAAATATTGATATAAAGAAATCTCAGGGAAAGTTTAGGGGGGTATCCAAATGATAACATTATTTTTAGGCTTCTCAACATCTACAGGTGTTGTTATGTCATCGACAGCAGAGATGAACGGTTTATACCCAAAAGATAGAGACAAAACCCAAAATCCCTTTAGTCGGTAAAACAACCAAGCTGATAGCCCATTATTTCAAGAAAATTTTCTGTTATTTTTCCCTGATTTTAATTTGAATTTCATTATGAAAATCATGTCTTTTCATTGTGTCAATTTTGGGAGTACGATCTGGTAAATTATACAATAGTTTGTCGGTAATTTATCGACTTTAAAATAGCCGGGGCCTCATGAAGATTAAAAGTATAGAAACGTTCAGCAATGAATTTGTTGCATTTACACGGGTGTGCAGTGATGACGGGTTTGAAGGTTGGGGGCAAGTATCAACCTATCATTCTGATATTACGGCCCAGATCGTTCACCGACAGGTGGCCCCGTGGTCTTTGGGGCGTGATCTGTCTGAACTGGACGATATCCTAGAGACCATAACCGAGCGAGAGCATAAGTTTCCGGGGTCCTATTTGCGTCGTGCTATGTGCGGACTGGATACCGCTATTTGGGATTTGCGAGGTAAGCGCGAAGGCAAAAGTGTCGCGGAATTATTAGGCGGAACACCGGGCACCATACGGGCCTATGGATCGTCAATGGAGCGCAATATTACACCACAAGAAGAAGCAACGCGGTTGCTCAAACAACGGGACGATTTCGGTTTTGATGCTTTTAAGTTTCGGATTGCTGCCGAATGTGGGCGTAATGTTGATCATTGGCCCGGAAGAACAGAAGAAATCATCCCGCATATGAGCAACGCATTGAACCCGGGTGGTGGCAATGATGTCGCCTTGTTAGTCGATGCCAACAGCGGATGGTTGCCGGCGCGCGCCATTGAAGTTGGCCGTATGTTAGAAGATAACGGCTATTCACATTACGAAGAACCGTGCCCGTATTGGGAGCTGGAACAAACAAAAGAGGTCACGGACGCGCTCGATATTGATGTGAGCGGCGGTGAGCAAGATTGTGATATACCAACGTGGCGGCGGATGATCGATATGCGCGCCGTTGATATTGTCCAACCCGATGTTTGTTATATGGGGGGCATGCTCAGAACGTTGAAAGTTGCTAGAATGGCCCATGAAGCGGGGCTTCCTTGCACGCCACATTGTGCCAATTTGTCGTTGGTGACGTTGTTTACCATGCACTTGTTGCGGGCCATTCCAAATGCTGGAAAATATTTGGAATTCTCTATCGAAGGCACTGATTATTATCCATGGCAGCAAGACCTTTATGTTAAATCGCCTTATGCTATCGTGGATGGCAAAGCATGCGTCACGGACGAACCCGGCTGGGGCGTAGAAATCAACCCGGAATGGCTGGATAAAGCCACCTATCAGATAAGCGAAATGGAAGAATAGAATGGCGACAAACAAGGTTATTATCACGTGCGCAATTACGGGTTCTATCCATACACCGACCATGAGCCCGCATCTGCCAATCACCCCGGATGAAATCGCTGAGCAATCCATTGAGGCCGCCGAAGCCGGAGCGACGATTTTGCATCTTCATGCCCGTGACCCTATAGATGGTAGACCCAGCGCGGACCCGGATGTGTACATGCAGTTCCTACCCCGCATCAAACAAGCAACCAATGCCGTGATTAATATTACGACAGGGGGCAGTGCCGCCATGACATTGGATGAACGGATCTCGGCGGGGGAAAAATGCGCCCCGGAAATGTGTTCGTTGAACATGGGGACCATGAATTTTGCTACCTTCCCCATGGCCGAACGCTATGACGATTGGAAATATGAGTGGGAACCACAGTTATTAGAAGCATCACGCGCTGGCATGTTTAAAAATACCTTTGCTGATATTGAAAGCATTCTCGAACGTCTAGGCACCCAAAATGGAACGCGGTTTGAATTTGAATGTTATGACACGGGACACCTTCAATCGCTCGCCTATTTTATTGCCCAAGGATTGATTAAGGCCCCTGTTTTTTTGCAATTTGTTATGGGTGTATTGGGCGGGGTCGATGCGTCACCGGAAAGTTTGATGAATATGAAGTCCACGGCGGATCGTTTGATCGGTCCGGAAAATTATCATTTCTCTGTACTGGCTGCAGGACGTCATCAAATTCCCCTTGCCACCATGGGGGCGGTGTTGGGGGGTAATGTGCGTGTTGGATTGGAAGACAGCTTGAGCATCGGTGCCGGAACACTCGCCACCAGCAACGCCCAGCAAGTTCGAAAGATTAGAACGATCTTGGAAGAAATGGGCCATGAAATCGCCAGCCCGGATGAGGCACGCGACATGCTGGCTCTTAAAGGCGGCGACACAGTAAACTTCTAAGGGAACCCTTTTATGACCGCAATCATTCGCCCCGCCGTCATCGATGACGTGGAAACGATTTCTGATCTTATTCATGATTTGTCCGAATTTTTAGGCCATTCAGAAGATATGAAAGCCAGTGTTGCTGATCTGAAAAATTTCGGCTTTGGGGATCAACCGTTCTATAAAGCCCTAATTGCTGAAGACGCGGGGAAGCCTGTTGGTTTGTGTACCTATTATACGACGTTCTCGTCATGGCGGGGACGACCCGGTATTTGCATTCTTGATCTATATGTCGATCCGAATTTACGGGGCAGCGGATTGGGTCGGCGTTTGATGGCAGAGACGGCAAAAGCGGGACAGGCCATGGGGGCAACATTTCTTAATCTTTCCGTTCACACCAGCAACCTCTCAGGTCAGAAATTTTACAGTGCCATGGGCATGGATCATATGAATAGCGAACAGCTTTTTTTAATCGAAGGCGATGTTCTTGCGAACTTGATACTTGAAGCTGAAGGAGGACTATTATGAAGGCTTATTGTGCCCCGGATCAACAAAATGAGCATGACCCAAATTTTTTCTTGGTCAATGGCGATGTCAAGCCGTGTCCTGAAAAACCGGAAAGGTTGGATGTTTTGGTGGCTGCCGCTCGCAACAGCGGGCTTGAAATAAGCGCGCCGAATGATTACGGATTGGACCCTATTGCAGCGGTTCATACACCAGAATATTTACGGTTTTTATCGACGATTCATGCCCGTTGGGTACGTATGGATGGCGCCTCAGATGAGGTCATTCCCGGTATAAAACCAAACCGTTATGATGCCCGGTATCCAGATAGCGCCATTGGGCAGGCGGGGTATCATATGGCCGATACGGCGTGCCCCATTGGCAGTGGTACATGGCCAGCGGCACTTGCCAGCGCCAATTGTGCGGCCGCCAGCGCGCATGACGTATTGGACGGTGCCCCGGCGGCCTACGCGGTGTGTCGTCCACCGGGGCATCATGCCTACGCCGATATGGCGGGGGGATTTTGCTATGTAAATAATGCCGCAATAGCCGCGCAGATTTTACGCAAAAGCCATGCCCGGGTGGCCATTGTCGATGTGGACTTACATCATGGTAATGGGACCCAAGGGATCTTTTATAATCGCGCGGATGTCTTGACGGTTTCTATCCACGCCGACCCAATGCGCTTTTATCCATTTTTCTGGGGTCATGCCAGCGAACGCGGCGAAGGGGCAGGATTGGGTTATAATTACAACCTGCCATTAGAGCGTGGCTCGGGTGACGCAGCGTTTATGGCGGCCCTTGAAAAGGGCTTAGAACAAGTGTCTTATTTTGCGCCAACGGCTTTGGTTGTTGCCTTGGGGCTCGATGCTTTTGAGGGTGATCCCTTTGGTGGTCTGTCTGTGACAACCGATGGTTTTGGACGCATAGGAGAATTATTAAATGGGGTAAATCTGCCCACGGTCATTGTGCAGGAAGGCGGGTATTTGTGTGACGCGCTGGGGGATAACCTGTCTTCTTTTATGAAGGGCTTTAATTCGGCTTAATCTTGTTTGGGCAAATCATTAAGACAGGCTTGGATGGTCGTTGCTAGTTTCTCGTTAGATGTTTGTGACTTTAACAAAGCAGCGTAAACGTCATCTGATATTTTTCTTGGAACTTCAGTTACAGAAAAAATGATAACCGGGGTTGGTTGCTCATTTTCTTTATTAAGTAAGGGCAATAAATTTTCGCCATTCCCATCGGGTAATTCTAGATCAAGGATGACAAGATTATAAGTATTCTCGCTGAGAAAACGTTTGGCTTCTGTTAATGACCGGGCTGATGTAATGGAACCACCCTGTAGATCTAATCCGATGTTTTTGATGACCGAAGAGACAATTATCTGGACATCTGGTTCGTCTTCAACATGTAAAA
The DNA here is from genome assembly GCA_965603075.1 of uncultured Rhodospirillales bacterium. Taxonomy (GTDB): domain Bacteria; phylum Pseudomonadota; class Alphaproteobacteria; order Rhodospirillales; family Casp-alpha2; genus JABJOR01. Next base: position 71,306 of record CBFDBO010000011.1, read on the forward strand.
TTCTAATGGTCTTGTTATGAGGATGACTTATGGTTCCACCTGAGCCTGGTTTGAGCTGGTTTTGATCAATGGGTTTTTCAATCCGATCAAGAATACCGGTGGCATCCTCCTCTTTCTCTGAATTTTCTGAGAAAGCAACATTGGGATCATCAAAGATGGGTAGATTGAAATAAAAAGTCGTTCCTTTGTGGAGTGTGGAGTCGAACCCTATTTCGCCATTATGGTATTCAATAATCGCTTTTGAGATATTCAAGCCAAGACCCGTCCCCCCTTTTTGGCGGGTGTCAGAGGGATCGGCTTGGGTAAATTTTTCAAAAATTGTGCTCTTGAAACTATCTGGAATACCGACCCCATGATCTGAAATTCTAATTTGAACAGTATCATCTAACCTTTTCATCGAAAGCTCAATTGCGGGGTCATCGGGAGAAAATTTAGCCGCATTGGACATTAAATTTGAGAGGACCTGCATAATTCGGGATGGATCGGCCAGAACTTTCAATCCCGGTATGATATTTGCCGATGTGTATTTAGAATTATAAAGTGTGGCATAGGTTTCGTTGCTGACAATGGCTTGCTCGATCAGTTCACCGAGATCGGTGGGCTCCACTGCATAAACCATTTTTCCGGACTCAATTTTTTCAACATCCAGAATATCATTGATCAGCCGAACCAATCTTTCGCTATTGTTGTGGGCAATATCCAGCATACCGAGCATCGGCGCCGGGAACTCTCCTGCCGAGCCCCCTTTAATGAGACTTAATGCCCCCAATATTGATGTCAGGGGTGTACGAAGTTCATGGCTAATGGTCGAAATAAATTCACTTTTTATTTTCTCTGCTTGTTTGCGTTCCGTGATGTCACGCACCAATCCGATAAATTTTTTCTCACCCGCAAAAGGCATGTTCGAGACATTTAATTCCATGGGGAACGCGCTAGCATCTTTTCGAACACCTTCTAAATCACGGGCATTGTTAATAATACGCGCCACATGCAAGTCTGATTTTTGAAGGTAGCCGTCATGATCTTTGCGTTCATGGAGGGGCATTAATATATTAACATTTTGCCCAATCAGTTCATTGGCCTCATAACCAAATATATTTTCCGTTGCGGCATTGACGGTTTCAATGATGCCTTTGGAATCAATGGTGATGATGCCTTCTGCTGTATTCTCAACGATGGCAGATACCCGGTTTTTTGCTTCGTTAAGATCACGTGTTCGACTTTGAACAAGGATTTCAATATCACGGCGCTTATTTGCATTGATAACCATCAATAAACATAATAATCCGGTCAGGATCAGCCCCGAAAGCAAAATAAGCCATTGTTGCCAATGAGTATCTATATACAAAGTTTCATCGGCAGCTTTTGCAACGATAAGCCAATTGCGGTTGCCTAACTTTAAAATTTTGGAAAACTGAACTCCTGTAATGGCTATTGCATATTCTAATTCTGGTGCGGCCTCTGTTTGCCGGGCACGTGAATCATGGGTCAGGACAAGGGATGGGGTATCGGTATTTGTAATATCATAAATATGAAGATCGATACCGGCGGGTTTAATCAAATTACTATGGCCTGAAAATGCATTTTTGATCATTTCGTCGATTTGAATAACACCTGATGCATAGCCCGTTAATGCCCGTTCTTGTAACCCATCATTCTCTGGAGAGTCGGGATAGGAGTAAATTGGATTAAAAACCAAAACAGCGGCTTCACCATTATGGGCAAGAGTAATGGGCTCGCTGGTTGCAAGCGCGCCGCTGATACGGGCATTGTTAAGGGTGGCCAATCGTGAAGGATCTGACCCCAGATCATATCCAAGGGCATCTTCATTTCCCGCTGCGGGCTCTACATAATATACCGGGTAATATTCTTCGCGTTCTTTGGCCTGAACCATCTGGTTATTTTCAGACAATTCGGTAAATTGAAAACCTAAAAGCCCGTCTCGTTGGGCGTTACGTTCAAATGAAGGGCGTTGGAAGTTAGATACCTTAGGAACCCATTCCAAAGCTTGTATGGAGGGTTCTCGCTCTAAAATAGGGGTTATAAAACTCTTAAACTGAGACCGGCTGATATTTTGCTGGCTCTCAAATAGCGATTTAATGATTTCTACGGAAGAAATAGTGTGCAAAATGCTTTGTTCGATGGCATCAATACGAACCGCAGAAGATATATTGAAATTGGCGAGTCTTTTATCCTGATCACGCGAGTACACCTCTTTAAACCCAATGGCTGATAAGAATATACCAATCACAGCAATGCCCATTATGGGCCAATAACCGCGTTTAATCATTTCAGGGTACTTTCAGAATGAAAGAACATACGAAAAACTTCCGTCTCTTTATATTAATTTTAAGATCCCATAGAGCCAATTCAAGTCCCTATATTCTATAACAATGTATTTACCTTACTAAACAAGTGCACATATCCGTATGACGGGGGTTGTTTTGGACAGCGGGTAAAAAGTAGAATCCTATTTTTTCCTACAATAATATGCGATTATCAATATATAGTATAATTTTTAGCTAAAGTGAAAATAAATTTACTAACCCTAAAGCCAAATATTGTATCTGTTAAAACATGTATATTAGAAGACTAAATTAGAATCATTGTAATTTATAATTGTGTTCCCATCTGAAATACATTACCACCGCTCAATGAATGGCATCCCTTTTTAAAATGACATACTGTAAATTATGACCAAAAGCCTTTTCTCCTATCGTAAGTTCTGGGCGCATCGATTCGCGCCAGCACCCTTTTTGCCGATGTCTCGTGAAGAGATGGACGTGCTGGGTTGGGATAGTTGCGATGTGATTTTGGTGACAGGGGACGCTTATATCGATCACCCTAGCTTTGGCATGGCGGTCATTGGCCGGGTGCTCGAGGCCCAAGGCTTTCGTGTTGGCATTATTTCCCAACCCGATTGGACTGATAAAAAACACTTTAAAACTTTGGGCAAGCCCAATCTGTTTTTTGGCATCACTGCGGGCAATATGGATTCCATGGTCAATCGCTACACCGCCGATCGACGTATTCGCCATAATGATAGCTATACCCCCGATGACGAAGGCGGCAAACGCCCGGATCGCTCGACGCTTGTTTACGCCCAGCGGGCGCAAGAAGCCTACAAAGGGGTGCCAGTAATCCTTGGCGGGATCGAGGCTTCCTTACGGCGTATTGCACATTATGATTACTGGTCTGAAAAAGTTCGCCGTTCGGTGCTTATCGACAGCAAAGCTGATATGTTGCTTTATGGAAATGCCGAACGGGCGCTTGTTGAAATGGCCCATCGGTGTGCGGCGGGCGAGAACCCGGCTGACATGCACGATATTCGCGGGACAGCAATAACCGTATCAGCGATTCCAGAGGACTGGCGCGAGCTGGATATGAGCACGATCGACGAGCAAGCCGTGGAGCGGGGACCAAAACAAGATAACACCGTCATTCGCTTGCCGTCCTATGAGACCGTGTCAACCGAGCCCGATACCTACGCTCTGGCCTCGCGAATTTTGCATTTGGAAAGCAATCCGGGAAATGCCCGCCCGCTTATTCAAGCCCACGGCGAACGTGAATTGTGGGTTAATACCCCTCCCATCCCCCTCACCACAGAAGAAATGGATGGCGTCTTTGATTTACCGTACGCGCGGGCACCGCACCCATCGTACGGTGACGCAAAAATACCCGCGTGGGAGATGATCCGCTTTTCGGTTAATATCATGCGCGGCTGTTTTGGGGGCTGTACGTTCTGTTCCATAACCGAGCATGAAGGCCGCGTCATTCAGAGCCGCTCGGAAGCCTCTATCGTACGCGAAATTGAGGACATGCGCGATAAAATACCCGAATTCACCGGACAGGTTTCTGATCTGGGCGGCCCCACATCGAATATGTACGATATGAATTGTAAGGACCCCGAGATTCAAAAGGTCTGTCGTAGGCTTTCTTGTGTTTATCCTGATATTTGTAAAAATTTAAAGACCGATCACAGCTCGCTCATTAGCCTGTACCGTAAGACCCGGAATATCGAGGGGGTCAAAAAAGTCTCTATTGCTTCTGGCCTTCGTTACGATCTAGCCGTGAAAAGTCCCGCTTATATCAAAGAATTGGTCACCCATCATGTGGGCGGATATTTGAAAATCGCGCCTGAACACACTGAAATGAATGCCCTATCAAAAATGATGAAGCCGGGGATTGGATCTTATGATCGATTTAAAGAATTGTTTGATCGGGCCGCACAAGCCGCCGGTAAAAAACTCTACCTGATCCCTTATTTCATTGCCGCCCATCCCGGTACCACGGACGGCGATATGGTCAATTTGGCCATGTGGTTAAAGCGCAATAATTTCCGCGCGGATCAAGTGCAGACCTTTACCGCAACCCCCATGTCACTGGCGACCGCTATGTATTATAGCGAGCGAAATCCGTTAAAACCCGTACGTCGTGATGGGGATACCGAACAGGTCCTGACCGCCAAGGGGTTAAAGCAGCGCCGATTGCATAAGGCGTTATTGCGCTATCACGACCCTAAAAATTGGCCGGTATTACGCGATGTTTTAAAACGACTGGGACGGTCTGATTTAATCGGTAAGGGCAAAAACTGTCTGGTACCCTCACCGGGGGGGCAGCGTATGATCCGCCATAAAGACAAAGACAGCGAAGGTCAAAAACCCATTAAATCTAAAACGAAGCCTCAAAGGTTCCTTACCCAACAATCGGGCAAAGGCCGCCGTAAAGAGGGAGCGCGCAAATCAAGGCCCGCCTCCACAAGACAGCGATAACTTAATCGGATTTTTTCCAACGCCGCCGATAAATCGGCACCAAAATCATGGCCAGACCAATGAGCAACATGACCAACGTCATAGGGCGTTCGTACATGAATTGCGCCCCATCCGATAGAATAACCGCGCGGGCAAAGTTATCTTCCATCATGCCGCCCAGAATAAAGCCGATCAGCAAGGGTGGTAGGGGATAATGGGCAAACCGCAGAACCGTGGCAAAGACACCAAGGCCCACCAAAATCAGCAACTCTGTTGCATTGTTTTGGCCGATATAGGCGCCGATCATGGTGAAGAATAAAATGAACGGGATCAGATAATTGCGGGGAATGGTTAGTAACTTGGCGATATAGGGGATCAACGGCAGATTGAGGATAATCAGCACGAGATTACCAATATACATGGAAATAATCACGGCCCAGAAAATATCCGGATTATCGATCATTAACCGGGGGCCAGGGTTTACATTTAAAGCGATCAGCGCGCCGAGTAAAATAGCCGTGGTACCAGAACCGGGAATACCCAACGTTAATAAGGGTACAAATGAGCCCGTACAGGCGGCATTATTGGCGGCCTCGGGTGCGGCGAGGCCCTTGATGGAGCCTTTGCCAAATTCTTCCTGTTCCGCCCCTTTGGCGATATTGCGTTCAACGGCGTACCCTAGGAACGAGGCGATGGTCGCCCCCGCACCCGGCATGACACCGATCAAGAAGCCTTGAATAGATTGGCGGGCAATGACAGGGGCAATTTTTTTGGCCTCGTCTTTGGTAATGCGTAAATCTTTAATTTCACTGTTGGTTTTGCTTTGTCGACCCCGCTTTGGATCGAGCACCAGATATAAGGCTTCGGGGAGAGCAAACAATGCCATAGCAAGGGTGATAAAGCTGAAACCCGATTGTAAATCCATGATGCCCATGGTGAAGCGGGGGGCGTTAAATAAGGCGCTTTCCCCCACCGTTGCCATCATCAAACCAAGGACGGTCATGAGCAGGGCTTTAACAACCATCCCCCGTCCGGCGAAAGCGGCAATAGCCGACAAACCAATCACCATCATGGCGAAATATTCAGCCGAATGAAATAACAACGCCACCGAGGACAATGCCGGGGCAAACCCCATGAGCAGAAGCGCGCCGATGGTACCACCGCAGAAGGATGAAATGGCGGCAATGGTCAGGGCTTTTCCGGCCTTACCTTTACGGGCCATGGGGTATCCATCGAAAGATGTGGCCACGGTCCCGGCCACCCCGGGGGCATTAATTAAAATCGATGAAGTCGACCCGCCAAAGATTGCACCGTAATAAACCCCTGCGAGCAAGATCAGCGCCGAAGACGGGTCGCCAATTTTAATGGCAACCGGGATCATGATGGCGATAATCGACATGGGGCCTAGACCCGGTAACATGCCAATAAAGGTTCCGATTAAACATCCGGCAACAACCATCAAAAGGTTGTTGAATGAAAAGGCAGTTGTGATGCCCAGTAAGATTCCATCTATCATAATGCTGTTCCTTACCTTACATCAGAAGCTTGTTAAAAACCATGGGAGAGGACGCAGGAAAAGCCCCAATGCCTCTTGCACCAAATACCACACCCCGACCGAACTTATGAGGGCAACAGGAACCATTATATGTAATTTCCGTTCCCCCAATAACCATCCGGTGACAATAAGGAATAATGCTGTGGAAAGTAGAAACCCGATAGAGCGTAATGAGACAGCGTAGACAATCATGGCGATTACCAAAGAGACCGCCTGTTTGATTTCAAAATCTTTTAACAAGGTGGCATCAGACTCGCTGTCATCAACGGTGTCGTCGTCTGTTGTACTTTGAGCCGGGGTTAAAATAATCAATAACGAAAGTGCCCCCGCAATAATCGCGAGCGCATTGGGCATAGTATTAGGCAGGAATACCATGAATTTTTCAAAGGGTAATAGCTGGTAGCTGAATGCCGAATAACCGTAGGCCATTGATACGATCAAAAATAAGGTGGCTATCCATTTATCAAGCGCCATCATGATAATTACCCTTTTTAAAAATGAAATAAAAAATAACTAAATAAAAACCAGTAAAATAAAAACCTATAAAATAAAAAAGCCGGGACTTGAATTTAACACTCAGGTCCCGGCTAAATTTAGGGACTCAGATCAAAGGAATCCGAGTTTTACCATCAAGTTTTTCATGACTGTTTCTTGTGCGGCAAGGAATGTCGCAAAGTCATCGCCAGAATTGTGGATGTTAACCCAACCATTACGGGCACGAACTTCTTCCCATTCTGGTGTGTCATACATTTTTGCAAGCGCACCTTGGTAGGCCGCTAATTTATCAGCAGCCAGACCAGGGACGGCAAAGAAACCACGCCAGTTGACGAATTCCATGTTGTAGCCTTGCTCCATCATGGTTGCGGCACTTGGTGCGGCGTCGTTGCGTTCAGCGGATGTTACACCGATGATGCGAACTTCACCTGCATTGGCAAGACCAACGGCTTCAGAGAAACCTGTTGAAAGAGCCTGAATTTCACCAGACAGTAATGCTGCCATGGCTTTACCGCCCGCATCGTAGGGGATGTATTTGACTTTTGTAGGGTCTTGATCAGCGGCTTGCATGGCTTGCGCCACGACCAAATGATCCATACCACCGGGAACAGAACCACCACCGATGGCGACACCTTTTGGATTGGTTGCATAGGCAGAAACCAAATCGCTGAAGCTCATGATCTTGCTGTCTTTGTTCACAACAAATGCTGCGTAGTCACCAATGGTACCAGCGACCAAAGTCAGGTCACGGAAGTTATACGGGAATACACCGGTTAGCGAGCGAATAACGATGGGTGTTGAGTTTACCATTAACGTACCGTGGTTTGAGTCGGCATTTTCAATCATGTAACCAATGGCTTTACCGCCACCGCCACCAGACATATTCTCATAAGAAGCCGACCCTACAATACCAGACTTGGTTAAGGCTTCGCCTGTGCCACGGGCTGTACCGTCCCAGCCACCGCCAGCACCACCTGGAATGATGAAGTGTAGCTCGTCAACGTCGGCTGCTTGTGCAATCGTTGTACCTGTCATCATGCCGACAACGCCGGCGGCAATGAGCAGGGTTTTGAATGTGGATTTAATCCGCATTGAATTTTCTCCCAATTTTAATTAAGTAGATAGTGTCGTTTCCATTAACGAGCGCATGCCCAAAAATGTTTAGTCGAAATATTTTATTCATTTAGAACCTGTGCAGTATAGAAAGGCTATCTTTCGCCAACCTTTCGTCATCAATTTAAAGTTGACTGGCAATATTTCTTGAAAGCCCATAGACTTTTGAAAGTTTCCTGTAATTTAAGAAAGACCCTGACATTTGAGAATTTTGTTGATCGAAGATGATGTTATGCTGGCTGATGGGTTGATGCGTTCGCTCAAACAGACGGGCTATATGGTCGACTGGACAGCCGATGGCGAGGAAGCAGAAAGCATTCTCCGTGTTCAACAATATGATCTTGTGGTGCTTGATCTAACTTTACCCAATATGGATGGCTTGGAAATTCTTGGCTTGCTGCGGTCGCGAAAAACCCAAGTCCCCGTCATGATCATCACGGCACGCTCAGAGGTCGATGATCGCATCAAGGGGCTTGATTTGGGCGCCGATGATTACCTGACCAAACCCTTTGAGATGGGGGAGTTCGACGCGCGCGTACGGGCCTTATTACGGCGCAGTCAAGCCGATGGTCTGGATGTCCTGACATGCGGCGAAATAACCGTCGACACCAAGGCCCGGCGGGCCTTTCAGGGGGGCATGTCGCTTGATTTGCCCCGGCGAGAATTTCATTTGCTCGAAGTTTTGATGTCCAAACAGGGGCGCATTATCAGTAAAGACCAAATTATCGATTCAATTTCTGAATTTGATGATGAGCTATCCCCCTCAACCGTAGAGATTTATATTTCACGCTTGCGCAAAAAACTTGAGAATGCCGCCGTTACCATCCGAACCGTTCGCGGTGTGGGGTATATTCTGGAATGAGCCCTAAACCGGAAAGCCCTAAGCCTGTAAAACCGAGACATGCATGGTCAATCAGGCGCCGTGTGCTTGCCTGGTTATTTCTTGCCATGGCATTGGTTTTTTCCGCCAACTTATTGAGCAGTTATTACAGCAATATTGATGCCGCCGACCGTGCTTTCGATCGTCTTTTGCTGGCCTCTGCTTCTGCCATTGCCGAGCGGACCGCCGTTCGAGGGGATGAATTGGTCGTTGATATTCCTTACGTTGCCCTCGATATGCTCGCCTCAACCGCCCAAGATCGCGTATTTTATTCTGTGTCTGCCCCCAACGGTAAGATCATTACAGGCTATGAGGGCATCCCCCTGCCCAATAAAGCGTCCGAGAAAGTGTCAATTACACCCGTCTATTATAATGCCCACTATAAAAGAGCGGCCGTTCGGGTGGTGACGTTACGCTCGTTTATTTCAAGCAGCAGCCTATCGGGTTACGCCACAATCCAAGTCGCCCAAACCAGAGGCGAACGTGACAACCTATCGTCTAGTCTCTTACAACAAAGTGCATTGTGGATGTTGGCGATTGCCATCGTCGGGGCCATTGCTGCGTGGTTCGGGGTCAGCATAGGCTTGCGACCATTGGTGCGTTTGCGCGATGCGTTGGGTCGACGTTCGCCCGATGATGTGCGTCCGGTCTTACACGATGTCCCCAACGAATTTCGCCCGCTGGTGGGGGCCATTAATGGCATGTTGGGCCGGTTGGATGGGGGCATGTCGTCCATGCGCAATTTTATCAGTGATGCGTCCCATCAGCTCAAAACCCCCCTTGCTAGTTTGTTGGCACAAAGTGAAATGGCCTTACGAGAAACCAATACCGAGGATCTTCATGACGCCTTGATTAAAGTAAATGACAGCGCCAAACGCACCAGCCGCCTCGCCCAACAATTATTATCCCACGCCAGCGCAACCGATGTTGGTCACGATTTCGGTAGGGTAAACTTGGTGCAGCTTGTGCAAGATACCATCGAAATTTCACTACCCGCCGCCGCCGCCAAGTCCATTGATCTGGGCTATGATGGACCTGCTGGAGCCGTCCTATTTGGAAATCGCACCTTGATTGGCGAGCTAATTTTGAACCTAAGTGACAATGCCATAAAATATTCCCCCACCGGGTCGGTGGTAACAATTGGCATTCAGGCAAGCGATACGGCAATTAAATTATACGTCGATGACAATGGTCCGGGAATTCCCATAGGCGATCGACATAAAGTTTTTGAACGGTTTGTACGACTTCAAACAACATCGGCTGAAGGCTGCGGTTTGGGGCTTGCCATTGTTCGTGAGATCGCCGAACGCCATGGGGCGACGGTGCAATTGGAGGATAGTCCAAGCGGCCCAAGCGGCCCAAGCGCTCCAAGCAGTCCAAGCAGTCCAAGCGGTCAAACTGGTGGGCTACGTGTCTGCGTTGTGTTTCCTCTTGAGGAGGGCCTTTTACGATGAAAAATATGATGATCTTGATGGCTGTTTTTATTCTTTGGGTTTCATCAGCATCTGCCGATTTGGTCAACTTTCCAGCCCCGGGCGCAGCCTCAGAAAAAATGGTAATTTACAGCTCCACCGATGTTGATCGCATTGTGTTTTTGGTGCGGGCATTTCAAGAGCTTTATCCCACTATCACCATTGAGTATCACGAGCTTGATACGCTGGATATTAATAAACGGGTTATCGCGGAGACCGATGCGGGTGAACCAACGGCGGATTTGACCTTAAGTTCTGCCATGGATTTGCAGATTAAATTGGTCAATGACGGCTACAGCGCCCCTTATTTTTCAACGCAGAGCAGCGCGCTACCCGATTGGGCCAATTGGCGTAATGAAGCTTTTGGGTTTACCTACGAGCCGTCGGTCATTTTGTATAACCGGGCGTTGGCCCCGTCTTTGGCGGATGTTAATACCCGCTTTGAATTGGCGAAAACTTTAAATGAAAAAAGCGACTTACTGCACAACCGGATCGTTACATATGATCCAGAATTCAGCGGCTTAGGCTATCTCTACGGCACACAAGACGCGGTGCAATCCGAAGATTTCTGGTACTTGGTGCGATCCATGGGCGATAGCGGTGTGCAGCTTATGACCAGTTCGGCTTCGATGATTAATAAGGTGGCATCGGGCGAAGCATTGATTGCCTATAACGTTCTGGGCTCCTACGCGCTGGCGCGGACCCGTGATAATCCGGATTTGGCGATCACCATCCCAGAAGATTATTGTTTGGTCATGTCGCGCATCGCGGTGATGACCCGAACCGCCCAAAACCAACAAGCCGCCGGACAGTTTATAGATTTTCTGCTCTCGAAAGAAGGTCAGCAATTAATCGCTGGCCCCGCGTCGCTCTACGCCATCCGCACCGATATCAGTGGCGAGGCCACGGCGCGAAAATTACAAGAAACAACCAACGGACCGCTCACCCCCATTCATTTAGGGCCGGGGTTGCTGGTCTATTTGGACCACATGAAGCGTCGTGACTTCCTAAACCGCTGGAACCGCGCCATGCAAGGGAAGTAGTCGACTTATTTTGTACCAAACAATCGATCACCCGCATCGCCCAATCCGGGCATGATGTAGGCGTTCTCGTTTAGTCTGTCATCGAGACAAGCCAAGAAGACTTTAACGCCGGGGTGGTTATCAAGCAGTACTTGGACACCTTCGGGGGCGGCAACCAATGCCATGAAATGGATGTGCTCATCAGGAACACCCCGTTTGTTGAGAATATCCAGCGCGTAAGAGGCTGAATGTCCTGTTGCCAACATGGGGTCCGTTACAATAAACCTGCGGTTTTCGGTCGAGGGTAGTTTCACTAAGTATTCCACCGGGCGTTTGGTTATATGATCGCGGTAAAGGCCGATATGACCAACACGCGCGGAAGGCATCAAATCAAGCAATCCATCGGCCATGCCCGAACCCGCGCGTAAGATCGGCACCACGCCCACTTTTTTGCCGCCGATAACGGGGGCATCTTCCATGATTTCCATGGGGGTTTCGATGCGTGTTGTGGAAACCGGTAAGCTCCGGGTGATCTCATAACCCATTAACATGGATAATTCCCGCAACAAGGCGCGAAAGGTTTTGGTGGATGTGGTGGTCTTGCGCATGTGGGTTAATTTATGTTGGATCAGTGGATGATCAAGGATGTACAGATTGTCGAATTGAGCGTGTGGTTGCATTGAATTTCCCCGCTAAGAATATGAATAAGTCTTTATAGGTCTGTATAGGTCATAGCAGATCAATTCCACGGATTAAATACCACATTGCTAGGAAATGCATAAAATGGTTTACCAAATTGAGTGAAGGGCTAATTTACACTTATGAATAAACAGGTATCAACACCCGTCGAAGCCGTTGCTTGTATTCCCCATGGGGCGAGCGTGATGATTGGCGGCTTTGGTGAAGCGGGCAGCCCTCTAGAGCTTATCCACGCGCTAATCGATAGCGGCGTTGGTGGATTGACCGTTATTAATAATAACACAGGCAACGGAGAGGTCGGCTTGGCGGCTTTAATCGGTAATGGTCAGGTCAGCAAAATGATTTGCTCCTACCCCCGGTCCAGCCATTCCAAAATCTTTCCCGAATTATACCGGGCGGGCAAGATTGAACTGGAATTAGTCCCCCAAGGTACGTTGGCGGAGCGGATTCGCGCTGGCGGGGCCGGCATACCGGCTTTTTACACCGCCACCACCGTGGGAACCCCCTTATCCGAAGGCAAAGAAGTGCGGGAATTTGATGGTCGATACTATGTCATGGAGCCCTGGTTAAAAGCCGATTACGCGCTTATTAAATGCCAAATGGCGGATGACAGGGGCAATCTGACCTATAATAAAACAGCCAGAAATTTCAACCCGATCATGTGTATGGCGGCAACCACAACCATTGTTCAGGCGCGAAAGGTAGTGACGGCGGGCGCGATCGATCCAGAGCACGTGATCACCCCCGGTTTGTTTGTGGACACCATTGTCGAGGTCACTGATCCCCTTCAGGAATCCAAATTGATTGCCGAGGGAGCGTGTTACCCATGAAGAAATTAACGGGGTGGAGCCGTGAAGAAATGGCGGCATTGGCGGCGGGTGATATACCGGATGGGTCGTGTGTCAATCTGGGTATCGGCATCCCCGAACTGGTGGCGCAATTTGTATCCGAGGACAAAAATTTACTCTATCACACGGAAAACGGCTTGCTGGGCATGGGGCCGGCCCCTGCGCCCGGAGAGGAGGACCCTGAACTCATCAATGCGGGCAAAAAACCAGTAACAATCGTCCCCGGGGCTAGTTTTTTTCATCATGCAGACAGCTTCGCCATGATCCGGGGCGGTCATGTGGATGTCTGTATTTTGGGGGCCTTACAGGTTGCCCAGAATGGCGATTTGGCAAATTGGTCCACCGAAGAACTCGGTGATTCCAATTCGCCTAGCGCGGCACGCGCTATTCCCGCCGTTGGCGGGGCACGTGTAATTCCCGCCGTTGGCGGGGCTATGGATCTGGCCGCCGGGGTTAAAACCATCTTTGTCATGACCAGCCATTGCACCAAAACGGGCGCCCCAAAGTTGGTCGAGGCCTGCAGCTACCCTTTGACGGGGGCACGGGTGGTGACAAAAATTTATACAGACTTGGCGGTGATTGATGTAATGCCAGATGGTTTTGTCGTGCGAAAATTGGCACCAAATATCAGTTTTGAAGATGTGGTTAGCCGCACGGCGGCGGCGGTTTTGGATGGTACTCTGGATGGTACTCTGGATTAAACTCTGGATTAAATTATAGGAATAATGATCGATGTCTGAGGCTTTTATATGTGACGCCATTCGCACCCCGATTGGTCGGTTTGGTGGTGGTATGTCTTCCATCCGGACGGATGATCTAGGGGCGCTGCCACTTCGGGCTTTAAGGGAGCGCAACCCCAGTGTGGAGTGGGGTGTACTTGATGATGTGATCTTGGGTTGTGTCAATCAAGCCGGAGAAGACAATCGCAATGTGGCGCGTATGGCAAGCTTGCTGGCGGGGTTACCAGAGAGCGTCCCCGGTGCAACAATCAACCGCTTGTGTGGGTCGGGATTGGACGCCGTTGGCACCGCCGCGCGGGCTATTAAATCGGGCGAAACGTCCGTGATGATTGCCGGCGGCGTGGAAAGCATGTCACGGGCACCCTTTGTTATGCCCAAGGCCAGCACCGCCTTTTCCCGCGACGCAGAAATTTATGACACCACCATCGGGTGGCGCTTTGTTAATAAGCTGATGGAAAAAGGTTATGGTGTGGAAAGCATGCCCGAAACGGCCGAAAACGTGGCGGAAGATTTCAATATTTCCCGCGCGGATCAGGACTTGTTTGCGCTCGGCTCGCAAGAAAAGGCCGCCCGTGCCATTGCCGCCGGTTTATTTGTCGATGAAATCATACCGGTTACCGCCCCCAAACAAAAAGGGGACCCGGTCATCATTGATCAAGACGAACATCCCCGCATCGGTACCACACTGGCGAAACTGTCAGGCTTAAGCACCCCTTTCAGGGACGGCGGCAGCGTTACGGCAGGAAATGCATCGGGTATTAATGATGGGGCGTGCGCCTTATTGTTGGCATCAAGTGCGGCGGCAAAACGTTATTCATTGGCCCCAAAAGCCCGGATCGTTGGCATGGCGACGGCGGGTGTTGCGCCTCGAATTATGGGGTTTGGCCCCGCCCCCGCCATCAAAAAGGTCCTGGCACAAACAGGGCTGGAACTTGACCAGATGGATATCATCGAATTGAACGAAGCCTTTGCGTCCCAAGTGTTGGCGGTGACCCGCGATTTGGGATTGGATGATGATGACGTTCGGGTGAACCCCTTGGGGGGTGCCATTGCCCTTGGTCATCCGCTGGGCATGAGCGGTGCGCGATTGGCGACCACCGCCACCCATCAATTACAGCGAACCGGCGGGCGTTACGCCCTTTGTTCCATGTGTATTGGAGTGGGACAGGGTATTGCGGTTATTCTAGAGCGCGTATAGAGTTGTTTTGTTTTCGCGTTTAAAGCGCATTTCAGCTTAAAAAGATACGTTTTAATTCCGTAAGAAGTCTTTGATTTGTGCCAAATTTTCGCTAAATTTTTACGCTAATTTAACTATGATCATGCGAAAAGATATATAACGGAAAATTTTAAAAAGATCGTTTGTGATTTATGAGGTTCTTTTCTTCTCACGCTGTTTTGATTAAAGCCAAGACACAGCATACCTACCGTCCGATTTCTATCATTGGGATGATGGTTGCTGGTGCGTTGGTTTTGTCTGCGTGCAGTGTTGAAACCATACCCATTACCTTAGAAGAACGCGACATGCAGGCCGAGACAGACTTGGCCGCTATTTTTGAGCATCAAGAGCCCATTTCTGATAGTCTTACCTTACCCGAGGCCATCGCGCGGGCGATCAAATATAACCTTGACCATCGTATGTTGATGATGGAAGAAGCCGTGGCACAGAATGCCAGCGATCTTACATCCTATGATATGTTACCGCGCTTGGTTACCTCTGCGGGCTATACCGCCCGCTCTGATCTAGGGGGTAAGACCAGCAAGGATTTATCCGACGGTTCGGTGGGCACATCCTATTCAACGGGCAATGAGCACAGCAATACAACCGTTGATTTATCCATGGCATGGAATGTGTTGGATTTTGGTGTCAGCTACGTAACCGCGCGCCAAATGGCCAATCAAGTTCATGCCAGTTCAGAACGTCGACGCAAGGTTATTCATAACATCATTCAAGAAGTACGCGCCGCTTACTGGCGTGCGTCCAGTGCTGAAATGTTGGTGAACGATCTGACCGCGCTTACGGATAATATTAGCAAAGGGATCGCCCAAGCACGCGAAACCGAAGAAGAAGGTTTGCAGCCCAAACTGGAATCCTTAGAGTATCAAAAATTATTGCTCGAAATTCTTGTTCAGTTGAGTGCGCTAAACCGTGAAGTGGTTGTCGCCAAAACGGAATTGTCACGCTTGATGGCCCTTGATCTGAGCACACCTTATAAATTAGAGGGCGCGTTGGGTCCAAGTTTTGTCGTGCCTGAAATCCCTGTCGAGCTTGCGAACCTTTCTCAATATGCCCTGCAAAACAGGCCGGAGCTTTTTCAAGAAGACTACCAAAAACGTATTAGTGCCGATGAGGTTGAAAAAGCTTTCCTACGATTATTACCGGGCTTGGAATTAACCGCAGCCCAGAATTATGACAACAACACATATCTGCAAAATTCATTATGGGCCACGGCTGGTTTGCAATTAACGTGGAATGTTATGAACCTGATATCGGCCCCCGATCGCCTTAAACAAGCCGAGATGGAGACAGAGCTTGGGGACGCGCGGCGTATGGCATTGAGCATGGCGATTATTGCTCAGGTTCAATTATCCCACCGTCGATTTATACAGGCGAAAGAAGATTTCAAAATCGCCTCTGATCTCTATGGTGTTGATCAACGGATTTATGACCATGTGGCGGCCGGGTTTGATGCAGACACTCAATCGGAATTGGAATTCATTCGCCGGGATGCCGCGCGGGTGTTTTCGCGCGCGCGCCATAATCAGAGCTACGCTCGTATGATGGGTGAAGAAAGCATGCTTTATTTATCCATCGGTATCGACCCGCTACCCAATTTAAATTCTGAATGGAGTGTCTCTTACCTGACCGCGCAATTGGAGCAATCCTTACGGGGCGGGAATGAAAATAATGACAGCGTTGATCCTCAAGAAATTGACGTTGAGATTAACGCGGTCACCAGCGATATTGCCACACCAGAATGGCAGATTACCGATCAGGCGGTATTAGGTGATGAAGCAACAGATTTATCAGCCTTAAATCTATTGCAGCAGGACATGCCAAGCAGTGACTATATCCTGCACCTGGGCTCCTATAGAAGCCTTAAGATGGCAGAGCTGGGTTGGGAAACTTTGGTTGAGAGCTTCCAAAGTTTGAAACAAATATCAAAGCTTATTCTTGAAGCAGATGTCGAAACAAAGGGACATTATTTCAGGTTGTACGGCGAAGGTCCCAGGCAAGATCTGACAGAAATTTGCACGTCGCTTAAAGCCCAGCTTGTGTATTGCGAACAGCACAAAAGGCCCGTAGAGAGCAGAGCGGTATCTTCTTTATTCTGAGCTGTTATTGATCAGAAAGAAGCTCAAATTGCGCCGTGCAATTATGATCCAATAGCCACGCAGCCTGTTCAGAAGGGCTTTCGACCGTATCCGGCATAAGGTGAAAAGTGATGTGGCTGGTATGTCCCTTCATCTCCATGACATACATATCACCATCATTGAGGGGCATTTCTTCGGATAGGTGGATTTTAGAAAATCCCACGGGCCAAATGGTTTCGGCCATCCATGAGCGATCCAGATTTGTGATTTTTAAGGCATGAGCAACCGTATCATTTTCTCGCCATAGCACCACCGGCTCCCCTGTGTGAACGCACCAGTCACCCGATTGGGCCACATTGATTGCCCATATGTTAACTGGATTAACGGGGCTAATTTGGGAATTTGTCGCTTTACTTTGGGTTGGCAGGATCAAAACAGTACCGAGCGCGAAAAAGAGTATCCAGAATTTACCGTTCACGGAAGGCATCCTTACCTAGTTTTAAGACGGGTCGCATGAAGTATTCAAAGACCGTCCGGTTGCCTGTTTTTATATCGACGATGGCCTGCATACCAGCACTGACGGGTAAGGGGTTCTCAGACGTTCCCAAATAAAGATGTTTTGTTTTAACGATCATCTGAAAAAAGGGAAGACCATTTTCGTCCTTATCGGCGTCGGCACCGATCAGGGTGATTTCGCCCTCCAACGTGCCATAGCGGGTAAAGTCGTAAGTGGAAATTTTGATGTTGGCGCTTTGTCCGATTTTGACATAACCGATGTCCTCGGGTTTCAACCTTGCTTGGATAACCAGATCACCTTTAATGGGAACGATTTCCATGATCGGTTCGCCCGGTCTGACCACACCACCCAAAGTATTGAATTGGGCTTTCTTGATGATGCCGTCGATGGGGGCGGTGATGGATGTTCGTTCGCCCTGAACCAAAGCGGATTTCATGTATTGTTTGATGTTGGCAATTTGGCGGTCTATGTCGCCTAATTTGTTGGTGGCGATGTTAACAAATTTTGTTTGTGCTTCACCGACTCTGGATTTTGATTCTGCTAAATCGGCGATGGCTTTTTGGATCTCTGCCTCCAAGGTATCAATGGCACCGATTAATTGTTCGACGGCTCTTTTGGGAGGCAGCAATTCTGATCTGGATTTAGCACCGCTTGAAATGGCATTTTCAATCAGCATCAAATTTTCTCGTGCCAGTACCAAATCGTTACCACGGGCAGATTGTTTGGTGCGCAAGGTGGATATGGCAAGCTCGCGTTGGCGGATTTGCTTTGATAACACATTTAGGGTGCTTTTTATTTCATCTTGTCGTGCATTATAAGATACCAACTCGCGTTTCACATCTTCGGGTCTGCGTGTTTTAAGGGCGTTTGAAAATGTTGGCGAACGGTCCTCGATCTCCGCTGCCCATGGTTCGCGTTCTAATAACAAACCATCCAATTCAACTTGTAGTTCATTGACGTTCAGTCGCTGGACGCCCAGTTCTAGTTTTAACAAAACATCGCCTTTTTTAACGGTGTCTCCTTCGCGAAATAAGATCTCGCGTATGATGCCGCCTTCAAGGTGTTGGATGATTTTGGTTTTGCCTTGGGGGGCCACATGACCCGTTGCGACAGCCACTTCGTCAATGCGCGCCCACCACGTCCAGAACATTGCCGCAATGACGAAGAGCATGATAAAACGCGAAGGATAGATCCATAAAGATCTGCGTCCTTGTTTTAACATGGCTGCAAGGGGGGGTAAGAGGGGGGGAGTGCTCATGTTCCCTCCCGAAGTGGGACTGGCGTTGTGGCTGATCCCGCTAATAGTTTGGGCAACATTTGCGCCGTGGGACCACCCGCTGTAATGCTGCCTTGTTCCATCAGCAGAATATTATCACAGGCTTCCAGCATAATATTGCTGTGGGTGACGATGATAATGGTGGTTGTTTTGGAAACCTCTTGCAAGGTGGCGGCCAAGTGTTTCTCGCTGGCCAAGTCCAAATTGCTGGTCGGTTCGTCCAAAATTAACACCGGGCGCGATCCGAGCAAGGCCCGCGCGATGGTTATTTTTTGTCTCAACCCACCCGATAATAGAGTACCGCCTTCACCAACTTGGGCGGCGAACCCTTTGGGCAAATCAAGGATTTGTTTGTGCACACCCGCCAATTTTGCGGCGTGGATAATGTCCTTGTCTTTTGCATCCGGAAATCCGAATTTTAAATTCTCTAGTACCGTGCCATTAAACAATCGACATTCTTGTGGTAGATAGCCAATCCAAGAAATCAGTTCTTTTTCCGAGAACTGGCTGAGATCAGCAGAGTCGAGCATGATGCGCCCCGCCATGGGTTTATAAAGGCCCCGCAATAATTGCACGAAGGTGCTTTTGCCACATCCATTGCCGCCCACAAGCGCGTGCATACCACCCGGACCAAAGCTGGCGCGGATACCTTGGATCGCATTATTGCTATCCTCACCGTCATAGCGAAATATAACCCCGTCGACATGAAACAAACCCTCGGGGCGGTCCAGTTCAAGCTCAGGTTCTTGCAAGTCTTCGGTCATGTTGAAGACTTGGTCCAGTCGTTTGATAGATTGTTTATAGGCGGTAAAGTTACGCCATTGGTGGATAAGCTGGTGCAAGGGTTGAATGATCCGGCCCAGCAACATATTGGCGGCGATTAAGCTGCCGATGGTCATGGTTTGATCGAGAATGGCAATAACACCCGCCGATACCAATGTCACCGTGGCGAGCACATTCAAGGAATGCCCCAAACTGTGATAACGATCGGATTTTTTGGCGCGGCGGATGGCGCTGTCGATGGCACCGACCTGACGGGTTTCCCAAATATCGCGCATGTAACGGCGGATACCAAGGGCCTTGGCTGTTGATCGCCCGGCAACGATTTCGGAAATTAAAGCATCTCTCCGAATGGTACTTTTGCGTTCTTCGCTCTCACCAGAACGGCTTGCGACACTGGCGCGCCACGCTAATAAAATATAAAGCGGGATATAAATCAATAAAACCCATGACACGGGGGTGGCAATAAAGACGACCAACAAACAGCCGATTAAAGCAAAGGGCAGATCGGCGATCATCACCGCCGTTGCGCCGGAAATCATGGTGCGGATTTGGTCCACATCGCGAAAGCACGCTTGCCAAAAAGCCGAGGGGCGTTTTTCCAAAGTCCGTAAAGGCAGCGATAAAACTTTGTCGAATAGTGCCCCCGCCACACGGGCGTCCACATTCATGGCGGCTTCTTGTAATAAGCCGCTGCGGGCTTGACGAAGAATAAAATCAAACACGATGATCAGCAGCATGCCGATGACCAAGCCTTGCAGGGTCGTCATTCCCGCTTGGGCGATAACCCGGTCATAGACCTGTAAGACAAATACCGGGGTGGCAAATCCGAAAAGATTGATAAAAAACGACGCAATGAAAACTTCGCGCCGCATTCCCCGTAATGGCTTGGTTATTTCCCGAAACCAGCCCTTTTTATGGGATTCTTTTTGATTTTTTCTGTGTTCCTGAGCCATAAGCCTGAATGATGCCCTAATAAAAAAAATATTCCATTAATTACTTACTATATGTTAGCATAAGCGTGCAATGGTCATCGCTCTTCAATGAATTGTTCTAGAGCATGATCAGTATCAAGATTTGTCTCAGTATTTGATCCAGCATAGGACCCAGTATTGGACCCCGTAATTTGTCAGTGGAGCTAAAATGGCAGAAGCAACAATTATCGGTCACGTTGATAGCCTAAACGGCACGGTTACGGTCACCCATGTGGATGGTGAACAAGTACAGCTTCAACTCGGTGACGATGTTTTCCAAGGCGATACAATTGAAACCGCCGCTGATGGTGATGTCGGTGTCATCTTCTCTGATGAGTCATCGCTTGCGCTAGGCGCCAACAGCGATATGGTTTTTGATGAATTCGTCTATGACCCAGATGAACAGGGTGGCAGCTTCATCATGACCACCACGGAAAGTATTTTCACGGTGATCAGTGGCGCCATTGCCAAAACCGGCGTGGATGTGATGTTGATACAAACCCCCATCGCGTCCATCGGTATTCGCGGTACGCAAGCGGCGGGACAGGTTACCCTGGACGGGGCCAAAACATTTTTCACGTTGATGAAAGAGGCCGATGGCACCCTTGGCGAAGTGGTCATTATTAACGAAAATGGTTTTCAGGTCCTCAACCAATATGGTGCGACGGTCGAATTCCAAGACGCCTTTAGCGCGCCGCCAGCATGGGTGATTTTGCCGCCATCGGCTATTCAAAATATCTTTAATTCTGCGTTTCAAGCGCTCCCTGCTCAGCACCGTCAAGGAACGCTGGATCAATTGGAGAACGATATCCGACTTGAATTGGAAGCCATCGAAAAGCAAGAAAAAGCCGCCGCCGATGAACAAGAAAACGAAGAAAAGAATAATCCCGATCCAAACGGCGATCCCAATGGCGACCCGAATGGTAACCCCAATGGTAACCCGAATGGCGACCCGAATGGCGACCCGAATGGTCCCCCGGATGGATTGCCGGGTGGATTAGGCGAATTCGGTGGTGAGTTTGGTG
>CBFDBO010000012.1:0-77866 GCA_965603075.1 uncultured Rhodospirillales bacterium
TATCACATGTTACGGGCCGACGAAGAACACTATCACGGGTTTGGTGAGCTTTATTTTTCCATAGTCAATCCCGGTGTGATCAAGGGTTGGAAACGGCATCAAGAAATGGTGTTGAGCCTAAGCGTGCCAAAAGGCAAACTCCGTTTGGTTCTAGTTGACCAAAGGGAAGATAGCAAAACTGCTGGCGAAATTCAGGAAATTATCTTAGGCGAAGACTCGGAGGATTATAAATTGGTTACGGTACCAACCATGGTCTGGAGCGGTTCACAGTGTTTGAGCGACTGCCCCGCCATCATGACCAATTGCGCCTCAATCACGCACGATCCCGCCGAGGTCGAACACTTATCGTTGGATGATCCAGCGATTTCCTATCAATGGTAATACTATAAATTTCATGAGTAAACGTAATGTAATCATCACGGGTGTCAGCAGCTTTGTTGGCATGCACTTAGCACGGGTTTTTTCCCAAGCGAACAATGATGTGTGCGCGGTGATCAGCCGCCCCATAGCATGTTATGATGGCATCCGGGGTGAACGATTGGCGGCTATCGCGGAGCAAGTAAGCTTTGAGATTTGTGACCTAACGGATAATGACGCCGTAGGGGGACTTATTAAAAAGGTCCAGCCTGATTTATGGGTTCATCATGCGGGATACGCTGAAAACTATGGGTCGCGGGACTATGATCTAGAAAAGTCCTTAACCATAAACGTCGTCGCCTTAGAGCCGCTTTATAAATGCCTTGCTGGTACGGGATGTAATGTGATTGTAACGGGGACCTCCATGGAATATACCTCCGGTGACACAGCAGACCGCGAAGATGATATATGTTGGCCTGATCTGCCTTACGGTGTTTCAAAATTAGCAGAGACAGTTGAGGCTCACCGGTTGTCTTTGCAATACAAAATACCCACACGCGTCGCGCGGATATATATTCCAGTCGGGCCCTTTGACGCGCCGGGGAAGCTCATCGATTCTGTAATTGGAGCTTTATTAAAAGGGGAAAGCGTTGATCTCTCCCCCTGCACCCAAAAACGAGATTTCATGGGGGTAGACGATATCGCCTCGGCCTATTTTAAATTAGCCGAAGACATGCCACGTATAAATTTTGATGTTTTCAATGTGTGCTCGGGCCAGGCCAGAGAGCTGCGAGAGTTATTGTTAAATTTATGCTCGATCATTGGCGCAGATCCTGCACTCCTTAATTTTGGAGCCCGTGAAATGCGACCGGGTGAGCCTTTAATCTCCTATGGCTCAAACGATAAAGCTGTCAGTCTTTTAAATTGGCAGCCCAATGATTTAATTGAGACTTTGCGTACATTGGTCGCAGAAAGTCAGAATAAGCGAACCGTATGAATCTCGATCACTTACACTATTTATGCTGCCCTAAAACGGGGCAAGAATTAACGCTGGTGAACCCTGTGATGGAGGAGGGCCGTATAAAGTCCGGTGATCTGGTTTCAATGGATGGCAAATCGTATCCGATCATCGGGTTTATTCCTCGTTTTGTGGGCACAGATAATTACGCTGAGAATTTTGGCTTTGAATGGAAGCTTCACGCCCGTACTCAATACGACGATGATGCTGGTCATAAAATGTCAGAGGATCGCATCTTTGATGTGTCGGGTTGGGAGCGTGATTTAAGTGGGCAAGTTTTGTTAGAAGCTGGCTCCGGTTCTGGTCGATTTACCGAGCATTTGTTAAAAGCCGGAGCCATGGTCTTGTCTTTTGACTTCAGCCAAGCGGTCGAACCCAATTACGCTTCTAACGGTCAACATCCAAACTTGTTATTGGTTCAAGGCAATATCTATGAGATGCCTTTTGCTAAAAAATCTTTTGATAAAGTTTTTTGTTTTGGCGTATTGCAACACACACCCGACCCGGAAGCATCCTTTAAGGCGCTCGTAAAAATGTTAAAGCCGGGGGCCGAAATTGCCACGGATGTTTATTTGAAAACCTTCAAACGATATTACTTGAACACACGATATTGGGTGCGTCCGTTGACCAGAAATTTGCCCTCTCAAAAATTATATAATCTGTGTGTGGGTTATATTAATTTCATGTGGCCCTTGGCGCGGATTATCCGTCGTATTCCAAAAATAGGCGAAGCCATCAATTGGCGATTGCTGATTGCCGATTATTATAATCAAATGCCGGGCGCTAGCGATGAACGCTTAAGAGAATGGGCGCATTTGGATACCTTTGATATGTTATCCCCCACCTTCGATATCCCCCAAACGCCTGCCAGTTATAAGCGCTGGCATATTGAGGCCAACCTGAGCGACATCAACGTACGCCCCGGCCCCAATGGTCTGGTGGCAACAGCCATTAACACGTCCACTTACACCGAGAATTGAATAATATAAATGTGTGGCATAGCCGGATTTATTGACGCGGAAGCAGCGGTTCCAGACGCTCAATTACAAGCAGTGGGCGACGCAATGGTCACCTCCATGCAATTACGCGGGCCTGATGATAAGGGTGTATGGAGTGACGCGCGTGCTGGTGTGGTATTGGGCCAAGCGCGGCTTTCCATTATTGATCTATCGCCTGCGGGTCACCAACCCATGGTCTCGCACTGTGGCCGGTATGTAATCACCTATAATGGTGAGGTCTATAACAGTAATGAACTAAAACGTGATCTCGATGGTATTGAGTGGCGCGGCCATTCCGATACTGAAGTCATCGTCGAGGCCTGTGCCCGCTGGGGTGTGGCGGCCACGGTAGAAAAATTAATCGGTATGTTTGCCATTGCCTTGTGGGACCGTGAAGAACGTTCATTAACGTTGGTACGGGACCGCTTCGGCATTAAACCACTTTATTGGGGATGGCAGAAAAAAACCTTTATGTTCGGCTCGGAACTGAAAGCGTTAATGGTCCACGGAGAATTTTCCCGTGCGATTAACCGTAATGCAGTAGCAAGTTACATGCGGTTTAATTATGTCCCTGCACCGCAGTCTATTTTTGAGGGTATCGAGAAACTAAGGCCCGGTCATATTCTTGTTTTGAATGCGGCTGGTATCACGTCGCAATCGTGTTATTGGGACTACCGTGCAAAGGTATCAGATGCTACCCAGAATCCATTGGACATCAATGATATTGAAGCCGAGAATCGGCTGGATGATTTGGTTCGGGACGCAGTGCGCCGGCGCATGATTGCCGATGTGCCTGTGGGCGCGTTTCTATCGGGGGGTATTGATAGCTCGACCGTGGTTGCCGCCATGCAAGCCGAAAGCAGCGTGCCCGTTCACAGCTTTTCCATTGGGATGGAAGAAAGTGGTTATAATGAAGCGGTCCATGCCAAAGCTGTTGCCAAACATCTGGGCACCCATCACACCGAATTATATGTATCGCCCACTGACGCACGAGAGCAAATTCCAAACTTGGCCCAGTGGTATGATGAACCGTTTGCGGACTCGTCCCAAATCCCAACCTATTTGGTGTCCCGCTTGGCGCGACAATCGGTGACGGTATCATTGTCCGGAGATGGCGGGGATGAACTGTTTTGTGGTTACAATCGTTATATGTGGGGTGATCTATTATGGCGCAAGGTTAACCCGTGGCCGAAGTTTGCCAGACGTGGCGCAGCTTCCATGATCCGGGGTTTGTCACCAGATTCTTGGGACGCGCTAGGAAAAATAATTCCAGCGGGCAAGCGCCCTCAGTTATTGGGCATTAAGGCCCATAAGGCTGCCGATGTACTGGCCTTAAATGATGGCAATGAATTGTTCAGACGCTTGGTCAGCGTTTGGGATGACCCTGAGAGTGTCGTGCCAGGAAGTCGCGAACCGCGCGGTATCTTGTGGGATGACACAATGGCTGACAGTGTTCCGCCGCTCATGGAACGCATGCAGATGCTCGATGGTTTGAGCTATTTACCCGATGATATTCTGACCAAAGTTGATCGCGCCTCTATGGCGGTGTCCTTAGAGGCACGGGTGCCTTTATTGGATCACCGGATCGCTGAATTCGCCATGCAGTTGCCGCGTAATATGCGGGTGCGAGATGGTCAGGGTAAATGGCTACTTCGAAATGTACTCGCGCGCTACGTGCCACGGGAATTGTTTGAACGACCCAAAATGGGCTTTGGCATTCCTATCGGTCAATGGCTGCGGGGTCCGCTTCGCGAATGGGCGGATGATTTGTTAGATCCTGTGAAACTGGAACAAGACGGTATGTTTGATGCGGGCTCCATTCGGGCGGCTTGGGATAAACACCAAAGCGGTGAGGTTAATTGTGAAGTTAAATTGTGGACCGTCTTGATGTTCCAAGCGTGGCGTCAACGATGGATGACGGAGCCAATTTAATGGCATCCTCAAAACGCCCTTTAAAAATATGTGCTCTCGGTGCGGCGAGTAGCGTTCATGTGGTGGCACGCTCAAGTATCTACCTGGAGTACGGCCACGATGTAACCCTGATTTCCCCGGTGGAGGGCGATACAGGAACGCTTAAATCAATCATTTGTGCGCGAGGCAATCGGCCCGGTATTTTGGGTAAAATTGGTTGGTTTATTCGAATATTAAAAACCGTATCACAGTTCGATGCTAATATTTATCACGTACACTACGCCGCTGAACCCACCAGTTGGGCCGCGTGGTTACTCCGCAAGAAACCATTGGTCATAACGGTCATGGGGGCAGATGTGTTTTTTGATGAACAGGGATCGCTCGGCACAGTCGCGCGGTATCTGACCCGTAGAACCTTAAAGGCGGCTGATTTGGTTACCGCTAAATCGGCCTTGCTGGGGACAGCCGTTGAAGGCTTTGGCCTTGATTGTTCAAAAATAAAAAATGTGATTTGGGGCATCGATCAACGGATTTTTAAAATTAATCTTGAGGCCGCTCAACAACAAAGGGTGAACTGGGGTATTGATCCAGCTAAAAAAATTCTGTTCAGCCCGCGTATGTTAAAACCGCTTTATAATCAGCATTTAATGGTTGAAGCGCTGCCAGAAATTTTGGAACAATTTCCCGAAACGGTATTGGTATTATCCACCTATCAGCAAGATAAAAAATATCGGCATTTAGTCGAAAATACTGCGAATGGCCTTGCCGTCACCGATCATCTCTATTTTGTACCACCCCTAAAAATGCAGGATATGGCGGCGGCCTATAGTGCCTCACAGGCTGTGCTCAGTTTACCTCCATCCGATGGCACCCCGCAATCTGTCATGGAAGCCATGGCCTGTGGTGTGCCCGTGGTGATGAGTGATTTAGAACGCTTTCGTGAATTGTTTCGTCATAAAGAAACAACGTGGTTTTCTGCCCTTGATGCTGGACCTGTGGCGGAGGGCGTGAACAATATTTTTGGTAATGCTGATTTATCGGAAACGATCTCTCGCAATGCCATGAACCTCGTAAAAGAAAAAGCCGATTTTGAAACTCAGGCGCGCCAAGTTGAAGACATGTATTATCAGCTATTAGAAAACGGGCGGGTTCTTTAGCCATGTGTGGTATTGCCGGTATCATACAGCCTAAGGGTTCGGCCGTTTCTGCGGACGATATGAAAGCCCTGTCAAAACGGCTGTTTCACCGTGGCCCCGATGATGAGGGGTATCTTGGATGGCGGCGGGGGAACAATGCCGGGCCTGTGCTTGGACGCGACCCCGAACAGGCTACTGAGGGTGCCGAGATTGCCTTCTTGCACCGCCGCCTAACGATCATTGATACCAGTGAAGGCGGGTGGCAACCAAAAGCTGATGCCAGTGGGCGCTATTTCATAACCTTTAATGGTGAAATTTATAATTACGTTGAATTGCGTGTTGAGCTTCAAGCCTTGGGTCGGACCTTTGTAACAACTTCCGATACGGAAGTTTTATTACAAGCCATTGCCCAATGGGGTATGGAAAAAACACTGCCAAAATTAACAGGGATGTTTTCTTTTGCTCTGTTGGATATTAAAACAGAAATACTCACACTGGCCCGTGATCCGTTTGGCATTAAACCACTGTGTTACGCGCAATCTGGCCAAGGTTTAGCCTTTGCCTCAGAAATCGGAGCGTTGTTAACCCTGGAATCGGTCGGACGAACGGTCGATCCGCAGGCGCTATTTGATTATTTACGGTTTGGCTTAACGGACCGTGGTGAAACCACGTTGTTTGCCAGTATAAAACATTTACCCGCCGGCCATTATGCGGAAGTTGATTTAAATAAGTCGTTTGACGTAAAGCCTATTCCTTACTGGTCGTCTAAGGTAGAGAAGGCCATCGACATTGGTTTTGATGAAGCGGTGAGCGAGCTTCGTGATCTGTTTATGGATTCCGTGCGCCTGCATTTACGGGCAGACGTTCCCGTGGGGGCCGCCCTATCCGGCGGGGTGGACTCATCGGCAATCGTGATGGCCATGCGAGAATTAGAAGGTCCTTCCCTTGATCTGCATACTTTTAGTTTTATTGCTCCCGGTGAAAAACAGGACGAGGAAAAGTGGGCCGATATGGTGGGTGCGGCGGCCGGTGCGACCATGCACAAAGTTCAAATGACCGGCGATGATTTGGTCAATGATTTGGACGCTCTGATCGATACCCAAGGGGAGCCTTTTGGCTCTACCAGCATATACGCGCAAAATCGGATTTATAAATTAGCCGCCGATAACGGTATTAAGGTTACCTTGGACGGGCAAGGGGCGGATGAAATCCTTGGCGGGTATGTGCCTTTCCTTAGTGCCCGCTTGGCGACCATGGTTCGCAAAGGGGAGTTTAGCCGGGCGTTTTCCTTCCTCAATGCATCAACAGCTACCGCCAATGGCAAAGCTGGTGTGATGATGCGCGCTGGTCGGTTTTTATTGCCGGATGGACTGCAAGGAATGGCCCGCTCATTAATCGGGGAACAAGTGATGCCTGCTTGGATGAATAAACCTTGGTTAGAACGTCATAACGTGATCGCGCGCGCCCCGCAAAAATCTAGATCAGGAGATATTTTACGTCATGAGTTATTTGAAAGCGTGACCAATAGGATATTACCGGGCTTGCTTCGGTATCAAGATTGCAATTCCATGGCCCATTCTGTTGAAAGTCGGGTGCCTTTCCTTAACACCAGCATTGTAGAATTTTTGATGTCTCTGCCAGAGGAACATTTGATTTCAGACGGGGCAGAAACTAAGTCTGTATTCAGGGCTGCTATGCGCGGATTGGTACCTGATCCAATATTGAACCGTCGTGATAAAGTAGGTTTTGCCACACCAGAATCAACCTGGCTGCACCAGTCAGGGAGTTGGATGGGGCATGTATTGGATAGTGATGCTTTAAGATCTATTCCAGCTTTTGATAAAAACAATATGACACAAGAAATTGACGCAGTACGCTCGGGCTCAAAAGCTGTCAGTGAAAGCACTTGGCGCTGGCTCAATCTAGCCCGCTGGGCCGAACGATTTGATGTTAGGTTTGAGGCGTGAATTCAGAACTCTCTTCAATGACGTTAAATTATCTGAGTTTGGAGCCTGAAAGACAGGGCCATGCCTCTTATACTCATGTGCATGAAATTATCGATAACTTAAAAACTATTGGTTGGAAATGTTCCTTATATTGTCCGCGTTATAAAGAAGGGAAATTACCCAGTGCGCTGACACGATTGGCGTCAATCTTTATGGCAAATCTACGAACAGTTTTATCACCAAAGCCAGACGTCTATTATATGCGCTGGCATTTTGCGGCCTTTCCAACGGTCTTATGGGCAAAAATAATCAAGGTGCCGACGGTTATAGAAGTTAATGGCCCGCAAGAAGATTTGTTTATAGCGTGGCCTTTTACTAAAAAATTCAAAAACTTTTTTTCTTGGTTGATGGTTTCACAATTACGGTGGGCTAGTGGCATCGTCGCAGTTACCGATGGTTTGAATATTATGAGCCGTGAGTTAACGGATCGGGACAAACCAATTGTCACTATCCCTAACGGGGCTAATACGGAGCAGTTTTCGCCAAATGCAAAAGAACTATCTAATGAGTTTACTGAATCATTGCCTGAAAAATTTATGATATTTTTTGGTACCATGGCCCCATGGCAGGGCATTCATGCTGTTTTGTCTGCTTTGCAAGAAACAATTTGGCCACAAAATTTACATGTGGTTTTTGTAGGGGATGGTGTTGAGCGACCAGCAGTTGAAGCTGTTGCGGCACAAGTTCCACATGCGCATTTCTTAGGGCGGGTTCCTTATACGGTTTTACCAAGCATTATTGCCCGCGCGGTTGGCTCATTTGTTTGTACTGAAAACTTAGAAGGGCGAGGCAGCACGGGTCTTGCACCGCTTAAAATGTTTGAAAGTTTGTCTTGTGGTGTGCCCGTCATTGCAACGGACATGCCTTTTCAAGCTGATTTAATTAGAAACGCTGAATGTGGTATTATTATTCAACCTAGAGATTCGCTTGGCGTTGCAAAAGCAACGGCAGAGATGATTGCAAACGAGGATACTCGACGTGGCATGGGTGCAAATGGTCGTAACACTGTGGAAAAAGATCATTCTTGGCAAGCCCGAGCGCGAGACACACATGAATTGTTGGTTAGAGTGATAAAAAAGGCTAAATAAAGTGTATCAAATAAATATACGACTAAATGGGGATCCTTCATGACGAGATATGCTTTAATAGGTGCCGCTGGATATATTGCCCCCCGACATATGCGGGCGATCAAAGATACGGGCGGAGACCTTATTTCCGCGTTTGATCCATCTGACAGTGTTGGCGTGATGGATAGCTTTTTTCCTGATACTCGGTTCTTTACGGAATTTGAACGCTTCGATCGTCATATCGATAAAAAAAGGCGCGCGGGCGATAAGATTGATTATATATCAATTTGCTCCCCAAACTATTTACATGACGCTCATGTGCGCTTTGGTCTCCGATCTGATTCCCATGTGATTTGCGAGAAACCATTGGTTCTCAATCCATGGAATATAGATGGTCTGCAAGAGTTGGAAAATGATACGGGGCGTCGGGTATACACGATTTTACAGCTTCGCTTGCATCCGGCAATCATTGCCTTGAAAGAAAAAATTGCTGCCGCACCAGCAAAACAAATATTTGATGTGGATTTGTCTTATATTACCTCTCGTGGTGGTTGGTTCCATGTTTCATGGAAAGGTGATGAAGCAAAATCAGGTGGTATTGCCAGCAACATCGGCGTGCATTTTTTTGACATGTTATCTTTTATTTTTGGCAACTTGCAAACAAGCCATGTTCACTTGCGTAGTGACAGTAATGCGGCGGGATTTTTAGAATTTAAACGCGCGCGTGTTCGTTGGTTCTTATCGGTGGATCGACATGATCTACCCCCGCAAACACCAGAGGGTCAGACAACCTATCGTTCCATTACGGTGAATGGTGAAGAGATTGAATTCTCTGGTGGGTTTACAGATCTCCATACACAAAGCTATCAACACATTCTATCAGGGGGGGGGTTTTATGTGGATGAGGTCCGTCCCTCAATCGAACTGGTTTCAAGTATTCGAACAGTTGACTTGGAACCGGGTGAGGGTGAAATGCACCCAATTACTCTAAGCAAAAGGTAAAATGATCTATGCCTAAATCTCCAATTATTGATGGGGTTAGCATCCATGAGAGTGCTTATGTGGATGAGCCTTGCTCTATTGGCGCGGGCACAAAAATTTGGCATTTTTCCCATGTGTTGTCCAATACTACAATTGGCACAGATTGTGGCCTAGGTCAGAATGTTGTGGTTGGTCCGGACGTGAATATTGGTGACAACGTTAAAATTCAAAACAACGTCAGTATATATAAAGGTGTCACGCTAGAAGATGAGGTGTTTTGTGGTCCGTCCTGTGTTTTTACCAACGTGAACAATCCACGCTCGGAGATAGAACGCAAAGATGAATTCCGCCAAACGCTTGTGAAACGGGGTGCAACCATCGGTGCCAATGCCACAATTGTTTGCGGGCATACGCTGGGCGCGTATTGCTTTATTGCAGCTGGCGCGGTGGTGACAAATGACGTGCTCAATTACGCACTCATGGCTGGCGTACCCGCCAAACGAATTGGATGGATGAGTAAGGCCGGTGTAAAATTAGCAGATGATCTGATATGCCCGCTTGATGGGTCAAAGTATCAAATTACCCATGATGGTAGGCTGGAGATTTTAGCATAATCATGACAATTCCTTTTATCGATTTGCAAGCCCAACGAAAGCGGATTGGCTCTGCTATGGATGAAGCCATCAATCGGGTTTTAGAACGCGGTGACTTCATTCAAGGGCAGGAAGTTAATGAGTTCGAGCAACAGCTTGCTTTATTTACCGGTGTGGGCCACGTAATTTCCTGTGGCAATGGAACGGACGCTCTCACATTGGTTGGTATGGCCGAGAAAATAGGTCCGGGGGACGCAATTTTTGTTCCAGCTTTTACATTCGTCGCCTCTGCAGAGGCTTTTATCCTTTTGGGGGCGACCCCCTATTTTGTGGATGTCGATCCCGATACATTCAATATTGATGTGGAAAATTTGAAAACGGGAATTCATGATGCCCGCGCTCAAGGCTTAGAACCGCGCATGATTGTGGCGGTTGATTTGTTTGGGCAGCCAGCGGATTATAACGCCCTTAACATTGTTGCTCAGGAAGAAGGCTTGGTATTGGTTGCCGATGCGGCGCAAAGTTTGGGCGCCTCTTTAAATAACAAACGTGTTGGTACTTTGGCTGATTACACGACCACAAGCTTTTTCCCAGTCAAACCCTTGGGGTGTTATGGTGATGGTGGAGCGATCCTGACCGATGAAACTGAAAAGGCGGCTTTGATAAAGTCGTTAACTGTGCATGGTAAAGGGGATCATAAATACGACAATGTTCGCATTGGCATGAATAGCCGACTTGATACTTTGCAGGCCGCTATCTTGATTGAGAAATTAAAAATATTCGATGAAGAACTTGAAAGCCGGCAAAAAATAGCAGAACGGTATACATCTTCATTGAATGGGAAAATAGATTCGCCAGAAACATCAAAAGGCATAATACCTGCATGGGCACTTTATACGTTAAAATCTAATAAACGAGATCAAATACATTCAAGCCTGAAACAAGTGGGTATACCTACTGTAATATATTATCCAAAACCGTTAAATATGCAGAGTGGATATAGTGACTGTCTGGTGGTTCCAGAAGGTGTTCCTAATTCGGAATTGCTCTCGAATACAGTTCTAAGCCTGCCTATGCATCCCTATTTGGCAGAGGATGCACAAGAATTTATTATTAATGAAATAAAAAAAGCTGTAAATTAATGCATTCTGCTTTTAATAAACTTATTTACATTGCAAACCAATTTTGCCGCATTCTTTTGCCGCGAGGAATTTATATTCGACTTAGATGGGTTGCCAAGCAAAGGCTGCTTAAAGCTCTGAATGAACAGGGCGGAATGAATGAAATTACATTTACCAATACTGATTTCATAACGTGTGATGGAAAAAAACTGGTTTCGGACTCAGCAGGCAATTATGAATTAGAAGAGTTTCGTCAGGATTGTGAATTGGTACTATGCTGTGCATTTTTGGGGCGCCATCAAATACTACGCCAGATTATCATAGAGTCCTTTTCGTCACAAAATGGCGACAATATTCGTTGGATGCTAGTGGGGTCTTCGGACGAGGACTTTAACTTTATTTTATCGATGGCAAAATTGACCGGCCGTGTTGCTGGGTTTTTATCAAACAATAGTCCCTTGGGTAAAAAATGGAAGACCTGCCTTGTGCATGCCGGGCTGTATTATAATTCTGATCTGTATGGAATTACAGGCAGTGATGATTTTCTTTCGTCTAGTCTGATCGATTCACTGTTGTCGAATTATAGATCGAATGTAAATAATGTCAGTAGCAAAGACATCATACCATCTTTGTACGCTGTTAAAGAGTGGTTTGTTATTATTTATAAACAAAACACTTCCTTGATGCCTCGGGCTTTACTCTGCGAATATAATCCAAAATATGCAGTTCAGCCTCTCGGAGCTGGACGATTTTATACCCAAGACTTTATGAAAGAAGTTAATTTTAATATCTTTGATGGGGATAAAGAAAGGCAGTTAGATGATCGTGGCTATAATGAAATCGTTGACCGTAAAAAAATAACGAGTTACTTGCCTATTGAAGATGGGCCTCTTGTCAGCGTGAAAGGGAACTGGGCGCAATTAAGCACTATTAATGATTTCCTTGCTTCGCTTCAACTTAAGATTACGAGAACCTCATCAAAAGAAGATGACCTTATAAAACACTCGATGAGTGATTCAACAAATAAATATTTATTTAATAGTACCGATATTAAAAATTAAGTTAATGTCTATCTTCGTCTGTGGCTTCAGTATAAGACATAAATATACTAGGGAAGCTGCTAAAGATGGCTTTAGGTTATCAGTTTAAAGCTTATAAATCATTCAAGTAGGTGCTGATATATTTAAGGATTAAATTGGCTGATTTTCCATTGCCATATTCATCAATATTTATACGTGGCGCGTAATCGGCTACTGTCCACAAACGATTCCAACCACTCTCGATCGTTTCTACCCACTCGGTTTCATCGCGAAGAGTGACACAGGGCCTTTTATGGAAGTAGGCTTCTTTCTGCAAACCACCGGAATCTGTATAAATTTCAACTGCATTGCTCAGAAGGTGCGTCATGTCCAAATAACCAATTGGATCACAAATTGTTAGACCATCAAAGTCTAAACCAAAGGACCTTGCTGCCTTCTGAGTGCGCGGGTGTAATGGTAGAATGACTGGCAGTGTCTGTGCTTTTCTTTTGAGCCAATCAAGCACATTTTCTAGGTTTTCGCAGGTGTCAGTATTTTCGGCACGATGCACAGTAGAGAGCGCATACTTCCCCGCCGTTATGCCAAGTTGGGTTATAATTTTTGATTTTCCTACTGCTTTTTCAATGGCAAATAAGGTGGAATCGTACATGACATCACCAACATTATGTACGCCTTCGGTTCTGCCTTCTGCCGCCAGATTGTTTACAGCTAATTTTGTTGGGCAAAATAGTAATTGGCTGACGTGGTCGGCCAGTACGCGGTTGTGTTCCTCTGGCATAGCTTGATTGAATGATCTTAGACCAGCTTCAATATGGGCAATTGGGATAGATAGACTTGATGCCGCTACAGCCCCGGCAAGGGTTGAATTGGTGTCGCCATAAACTAGTACTATATCTGGCTTTTCTAATTGCATGACACAATGTAATTTCTTCAACATATGACCGATTGTTTGCCCATAGCTTCCACCATTTACATCTAGATCATGGATCGGTGTTGGTATGTCTAATTCATTAAAAAAGACATCAGACATATCTGTGTCAAAATGTTGCCCAGTATGCACGATTTTTTCAGTTAAATTATTATCGTTTTTTAAAGCTCGACTGAGTGAGGCGGCTTTAATAAATTGTGGTCTGGCGCCCACAACGGTAAGAATTTTATGAGACATTAGAGTTTCCGTATAAAAATTTATTTTAGTTTTGTATGCTCATTACACGAGTATCAAGAATAATTATGTCGAAATGCATGAGCATGTATCGTATCTTTATTTTCAAATATTTGCTTATTTAATTTCTTAAAGCCGAACTAGAGAGAAGTCTCGGCATTTAAAATTATTTAGTTGATTTCATATCTGAGAATGGCAGCTTTTTAGCTTAATGTTCGTTAGTGTATTACCTCGGGTTGATAATGTTTATAACGAAAATCAGACTATGTCTTATTTTTCCAAAAATTTGAAATACGCAGTTAATTTATAGTACATGTTTCAAGAATTCTCTCAGATGAGAATCCATCATCTTGTAAATTTAACAGAAGTGGGATCCCTTCTTTGTTTTTAAATAAAGAAAATTTATCCCAACGTACGCGATTATCTTCAACATTCGGTGTTGCAGTGGAAGGGAGAAGCATCTGATACATAAGTCCGCGACCCCGTCGTATCCTGAAATATGGACTCATTGGGTCCTCTCCTGCATTTGGTAAAACGTGTATAATTCTTGGTTTTGTGTACTCTTCTGGATATTCAGGAACATCTAGAAAACTATCAACTCCTCCCTCGTAAAAAAATGTATTCATTGGGTCGAATACGTAGGTTTTATCGCCAATTTCCGCTTCAATGAATGCGTGTGAATTTGTTGCTAAATGGCGCGCCTTAATACCGTTATCATTTAATAAGTAATCTATTCATTTAAATCTTAATGCCAAGTTTCCATTTTACCAGAATTTTTAACAATATGGCTGCAATAATGTACGTGCCGCCAGTTGCGATGCCCGCGCCGATCAATCCATAGAGTGGTACAAGTATAAGATTTAGCGTAATCAGAGAGGCAATAATGGTTACGTTAAATAATGTGTGTGTGCCTGGATGTCCTGTAACTGCCAGTATCTGCGATATACTCAGATACCCTCCACCAAGCAATAAACCGCATAGCATGATGTTAAGGGGGTACCAACTAACCATGAATTCAGAATTTCCGACAAACCAGCCAATAAACAATGGGTATAGAATCATAGTCGGTAGGCATAGGCCAACTAACCCGATGTAATAACTCATAACACTCAAGCGACAAATGCGATTAACCTCGGTCCAGTTATTTGCATTAGCATTACTGGCAAGCAATGGGTTCAGATTATTACGAGCAACAACCGATAATTGGGCGAATCCTTCGACTAAGAAAGCAGCCATGACGAATAGCCCTACTTTTGCATCGGTGAGAAGTAATCCGAGTATAATCAAATTTATTCGCGAATTTAATTCAGTTAATGCATCAGCAAAAATTCCCCTCAAGCCAAAGCCTAGGTGCCGACGCCACCAACCCTCCCAGTTCCGCCTGAGCATTGGTTTATAATAACGTAGGGTATAAAACGACAAGAATATGAAAACGATGGCCTCGCTGATGGAAATCACAATGGTAAGCCATCGACCCTCAATCTGGATGATGGCGCAAACTGCTGCCAGAACAATCATTAATAGGTATCGTGTGGCCTGGACTGCGGCCAATACTTTCATGTCCCGAACACCATTGAGCAATGCAATTTGAACTCTGTTAATGGTGAACATCCATAAACCGGGTAAAGCTAGTAAGAAGCCAAAGGTTGTATTCGGACTATCGAGAGCATTGCCGAGTGGTACGGCCAATAGTCCGGCAATCAAGCAGACTCCAGTTGCCCCAATGGTCACCAGTGCGAGAGCAGAGGATACGATTGGTCCACGGAGAATGCGATTGTTGTCGGTTCCGGAGAGACGGGTTAATACAGATATATGAACGCCAAAAGCGGAGAACTGTGAAATCAACACCCATACCGCAAAAACTTGAGTAAAGATGCCTAGTTCGCTGGGACCATAAAACCTACCGATGAGAATATTTAGGAATATTCCGGACACGCCAAGTACGCCAAAGGCGAACACGCTCCAGATCATATCCTGTCCAAGCTTCGTTCGGAGAGAAAGCTTTGAAAACTGCCGGATTAGGTGTGAATTTTTCCAGCTTTCAGGCTCTGACATTATAGCGTGTCCATTTTTTCGAGCCAGGATTCGGTTGAAACCAGTTGCCAGACACCACGATAACTTCGTGCACCGCGTATCCAATCTGAGTGGATGCGTTTGATTTCATCAGCGTCAAACAATTCACGTTCGGCCAACCGGTCAAGTTTTGAGCTAACGAAGCTAGATAATTGCCCCTTCATCCAGCGCTCAGTTGGTAAATCGAAACCTTTTTTGCCCATTTTCAAGACGGATGGGTGAACCTTTCCCTCAGCCAACCGACGCAAGACATATTTACGTTCGCCATTAGCAACCTTAAAGCGTGACGGAATGGTAAATGCGGCTTCCACTAATTCATGGTCGAGGAATGGAAATCTGCCTTCAAGTGAAAATCGCATCGTAAAGGCATCTGTGCGATAAACATGATGATTGCCAACATAGTTCAGCATTTCCATATGATTCATGGCTTCGATATCATCAGTAAACTGTGTGCCCTCACCCAAATACAAGTCTCGAAGAGTTTCTACCGTTGAAAGCTCATCAAAATTTGATGATTGAAATAACCTATGCTTCTCTGCATCGGTCATAAACATTCGTACCGCATTACTGAAATCTGCCCCATTCGTTGTCTGTCCAATGGCCTGTAAACGTTCAGAAATATGCCCGACTACTGGTAGCTTCTCCGAAATTTTGAACAACATTCTGGAACCTTGCAGCCAATGCCAGCGATCGAGCCACGTGTAATATTTGTATCCACCAAATAGTTCATCACCGCCCAAACCGTTCATCACGACTTTAACATTATGCTTAGCCGCGAGTTTACAGATAATATAATTAGGCGATAGGTCGTAGAACGGCTCCCCGTAGGTCTCCATCATGTCGTCAAGGTCATCGAGGACACTATCGATCTCAACACTTTCAATAGTATGGGATATAGGATGCATGGCGGCTGTCCCGACGGCTTGATCTAGTTCGTTAAGTTTGTGGTCATCTTTGAACGCGAGAGTAAACGCAGTAATTCCCGGCTGGTGTTGACTTGCCATCGCGGTCATCAGTGTTGAATCAACCCCCCCGCTCATAAACGTCCCAACATTTACATCTGCAACTAACCTGCGTTTTATGGCCCTGTCCAATTGCTCGTTAATCAATTCGGTGGCTTCGATTTGGGTCATTTTCAACTTTTGTTGATATGAGGGAAGTCGCCAATATTGGTTGGTTTGAATGGAACCATCAGCAGAAATTTTCATCCAGTGTCCCTGACGCAGTGCTTCGACGCCTTTGAACATGGTCATAGGTCGTGGGGCACATCCAAAACTTAATCCCAGAAACAAGCCCTCCGGATTTGGTGACGGTTTGTATATACCTGAGGCAACTAGAGTTTTTATATCGGAGGCAAACAGTAGCCAGCCATCAACCACCGTGTAATAAAATGGTTTTATTCCAATCCGATCGCGGGCGCAGAAAAGAGTCTTTTCCTGATCGTCCCAAATGGCGAAGGCAAACATACCATTAAACCGTTCTAGGCATGCTGGTCCCCATTGCTTGTAGGCTTGTAAAATAACCTCTGTATCGGTATGCCCGACGAACTCGATTCCGTTGGCTTCAAGTTCGCTGCGCAACTCTGCGAAATTATAAATTTCACCATTATGGATGATCCAGTAGCGGTTACTGTCAATGCTTAATGGTTGGTGGCCACGAGGAGATAAGTCAATGATCGATAAGCGTCGATGGGCAAGGAATACCTGTCCGGGGGTGTTGCTAGCGGTTTCAATTGGCCGGGTTGGAAAGAATGGCAGGGGCTGGTTGTTTGGAGGGGTGTCCTCTCCCGAATAACAAGTTGTATCAACTTCGCCGAACTTTGATGCGATCAAATAGCCTTCATCGTCGGGGCCGCGGTGACGCATTTGCATCGCCATACGACGTAACGCTGGCGCATGTTGACCTGATTGTCCATTTAAAGCCACAATTCCTGCTATGCCACACAAAGTCGACCTGCTCCTCTATTTTAAAAAAGCATAGCGGGTGAACGCGTGATTGATCACTCACTTTGCTGATATTATAGGTTCAAACTTATATTTAAACCTATTAATGACCATATGAAAGACGCATTCGAAAAGATGAACTCATAGACTATAGTTTTGATTGATAACATTAAAATTGGAAATAAGTAAGGTAATGCATCTTCTAAAGATTAGTGGGCTACCAAGGTGAATTAAGGGTCCCATTTATTTTTAGGTTTTGTGCAAATTTATCCCAGTGCGGATAACGAACCGGAGGTTGCTTACTTGTCGAGGAGGTGAGTAAATTAAACATGACCGCATGTGCTCGCCTTTTTCGATAGAATGAACTAGTAGGATCTTCGCCGCCATTTGGTAGCAAATTGAATTCTTTCGGTGGAATGTCATATTGGGCTAACCCTGGTCGTGCGGCTCTCATATAGAATTCCTCTGCACTGTATGGGGCAAAGAACAAGTTTAGAGAGTCAAAGATATATGTCTTGCCATCAATAAACGCTTCAACATGGATATGGGATTTGTCCGGGCCAGCGTGCGTAGCCGGAATGCCGTTCATTTCAAGAAGCATATAAAGCACTGATGCATAATCATTGCATTCCCCGACATTTGCCTGCAAGTGATACGCTAGTGGGACAATATTCGGAACTTTTTGTCCTTTGTCTTTATATACTTTTTCGAATGCACTGCGGACGCTAGATGGTCCTATTTTTTCTCCGTTCTGATCAATAATTGCACCAACCGGATAAAGGTGACCAACAATCGCGGTATAGAAAGCAGCCCGTAAGAGATCGCCAGAAAGTTCCCATTCTTTCTCAAGTTGAAATTTTGATGCATCGAAATGTCGGTTCACGTCATTATTGAATGCGCCCCAGGTATTGGTATCTCTTTTTAAATATTCTTGTTTTTCAAAAAGTTTCCACCCTTGAGCATTACTATGTCGGCTTATGACGAAGTTTTTTGATGTATCCCAAATTCTGTTTTTTGAAAAGGTGTAGGTATCGGCTTTTTCAATACCCGCAACCTGCCCCCTAAGTTTTAAATAGATAACCACAGAGGCTACATTGGTTACTACAAGCACAATAAGCGCAAGAGAGACAATTAAATATGCTGGGCGAAATTTTTTCATATTGATTATATCTCTGTTGAAAATTTTGTTTTAATGCCCGTTTAATATAATTTCGGGGTAGTATTGATGGCACGCATGGCTTCATCGAAATCGAAGCCAATCAAATGTGCATATTCCTCAATAGAGTCATATCGTGGTTCGTTATCTTCTGTGGCTATAGCCATGGCCTTCTCGCGGCTGATCATTCCTTCGCGAACCTGATTGGATCTAAATGTGTCGTTCTCGGAAAAACCGGCGATCGTGTTATAGACATAATTATAAAATGCCGTTGTGCCGTCGCCAATCCGCCAAGTGGATTCTGTGTCCGCCGCAGTTTCCCAATCGTATGTATTGATCAGGGTATCGTTGATTAAGTCTTCATCCCAGAGGATGTAGTCGTACAACCACTCGAAATCATGTTTCATAAAATATGAAACCTTAAAAGCTCTGATAGTATCAAAAAGCGAACGGTTAATATACCCAGGGTTGGAGAGAAATTGTAGAGCATAATACTTAGCCAGTTGCATTTTCTTCAATATGCCGACGTCATAAAGACGCCAGGTGCTCTCGTTAGTCACGCCACAAAATCCTGTCTTAAAGCTGGTTTTTTCCAAACGATTTCCGCCAATAAAGGCAAGTTTTAAGCCAAGTTGGTTGCGAATTTGATTCATGTGATAAAAGTAAAATTTATCACCAGCCATAAAAAGTGGAACCATGCCAAGGTCTGGATTTTTTAACCAAGCGTTCATATTATAGCGGATATTATTACGCTTTTCTTTTATATCGGCGGCAACGATAATATGCTCAATACCGAGTTTACCACACATTCGTGCTTGGTTCCGACGCCCAAGATCGGTAACCAGTGCCCAGTCATAGGTATAGGCAACGGGGTTCATGCCTAGCTCTTCCTTTAAATAATGAAGGGCGTAACAACTGTCTCGGCCACCGCTCAAACCTACCACACAATCGGGTTCGCCATTTTTACTACGATACGGAGAGACCAGTTCTTCCAATTTTTCACGGCCGTTGAGCTTCATCCGTGTGTGTTCATGACAGAAATTGCAGACACCCATATTATCGAATGATATCATCGGCATGGTTTCAGGAAGAATACATTTAGTGCAACGGCGTAAATTGTTCCGTGTGTTTTCGCTCAGTTGGTCAAAATCGCAAATTTCAACCTTTGTTAAACTTTCACTGAGGATCTCATCTTTTCGTGACGATGATGATTGATTAGTTTGCTGTTTGGTTTCTTCCGATATTAGAAATGGTGAAAGTTCAAATGTAACTAGATTAACAAGCAATGCATTTCCAGCCTTGAGTTGCTGAATATTTGATGCGTCAAAAGTTTGCGATAAATATTTATGTTTCTTCAGTAAGTCAGTCAAAAATTTACGCTCTGATGCAAAAATCAGGCCTTTGCCATTAAGGCTAATACACAGATAAAGTGAACCGGTATTGGTTGCTAGTAGCAATGATTTAACGTCGTCGAAGAATACAGCTGTGGATGCCGTGCCATATATTTCCGCATATACTTTCTGGACTGCATTAACTACGCTACCAGTTTTTTCAATGTACAAACCTAACAAGGCCATAAAAAGTTCGGTGTCGACATCGGCGGTTCGCTTAATTTCTGAATGGCGTTCCCAAAGGGCGGCGTCATTTACGACGATTCCATTATGAATGCCGACAATTCCGTTTTTAATAATCGGTTGATTGTTTTCCTTTATACCCTGACGGCCATTTGTCATCAGACGAGCATGGCCAATAATTGCCAGTGGCAGGTGCCTGTCACGAACGCTGACATCGTTCAATTCAGTTTTCATCAGTTCTTTATATTCAGAGAGCTCTACCATTTTCTTTGCGGCCACTGGGCGCTTAAACACGCAAATCCGATTTGGTTGATAGATAGCAATACCAGCTGATTCTTTCCCCCGTGCTTGGGAGAGTACAGCTAGTTCATTCACGGTATTGAGAATTTGCTGGGAGTTCAGGTCGATAGTTCTGTCAATTACGAGTCCAAAAATTCCGCACATATGATTTATTGTCCTCTATCTTCCGTTACTTTACTGTATGTAATTACTCGGCCTTACAATCTGACGCAACCCTGAAACATTAGTTACTTGCATCGCCGATAGTGTAGAATATGATTAAATTAACATTATGTTGAATTTTTAGCATATGAAGTTTAGCTGCAACAAAAATATTAATTCAGGGTATTGTGAATGTTAATACTAATTCCTCTATTATCATACTTTGCAAGTTCGGTTATTTTATTTTTAGCAGTATGTCGGTTTTTGCAATTGGAGAATGAAGCCAGTAGTAAATTTTTTTTACTAACATTAGGCCTTGGGCCAATAGCTACAGCTTGGATCTTGAGGCAACTATTTTGGTTGACGCCAGGCTTTGATGACAAGTTCTATATTTTAACTATCGGTGCCCTTTTTGCTATTTTACTACTTTATGGCAGGAAAGAGATCTATCGCCTTTTTGATCTTTTAAAGAAGCTCTCTTGGTTTCGGAAGCTACGATGGGCTTCTGTGTTTTCTATGAACGGTTCACTTGTTCTGGTATTAGTTTCAAGCCTTACCGTTTTGTTGGTTTTAGCCGTGGGTTTGCCGGTAATTGAAAATGATGCGGTTCAATATGCTTACGTCTCGGCCTGGATGTACCGTGTGAAAGGCTTCGAGTTTTATCCTATAATTGTCCCTGATCCTGCCTCAGGGTTTTATGCGACATCGTCTCATCCACTAGGATACTATGCCTTAATAATTTGGACATATTTACTCCAAGGTAGCGC
The DNA here is from genome assembly GCA_965603075.1 of uncultured Rhodospirillales bacterium. Classification (GTDB taxonomy): domain Bacteria; phylum Pseudomonadota; class Alphaproteobacteria; order Rhodospirillales; family Casp-alpha2; genus JABJOR01. The sequence goes on from CBFDBO010000012.1 coordinate 21,345, forward strand.
AGAAATTCCTGGCGCAATTCGTTTAATATCCCCACTGCATATAGTACTCCTTGCTGTTCTGATTTGGGAGTGGATGCGTGGGCATGGTACTTTTATTCGATTGTTGGCATGTCTTTTAACTGTACTCACACCAATATTGTATAACCAATCACTTGATCTTAGCATTGATAGCCTTCGAATTTTCCTGTTTGTTCTCTCGTTCCTGTGGGTTCGGGAGCTGATTGATCAACCCGATAATCGTATTGCTGTTATTGCCGGCGTGGTAACAGGTTTGAGTATGTTTGTCCATTCCCTTGGGGGACTGTTCACGGGGCCATTTGTCGCAGCAGCATTCTTTTTATTGTCAAGAGAGAGCCTGCCTCAAAAAATTCAACTTTTAACAATATTGACGAGTGTTGCGATGGTTGTTGGTGGAGGACGATATATCGAGAATTTTTTGGTTTTCGGGTCACCGTTTTATGACACGCTGCCGCTTTATGACATGGTTCCGGAACTTCATTTCAGGGAGTGGGTTCAATTGTCCCGAAATTTGCAAGAATTCTGGAATGTTGTTTTCTTTGGTGTGTTATCAGGATTTTCCGGTACTGAACATTTTGGCTTTGTTTATTGGTGTGCGGCAGGAGCCTTGATAATTTGGCCACGTCGCATCTGGGCCGTTCCGGCGCTTCGTTTGGCATTGATAGGTGCCGGGCTTTTTTATGTGGCTCTTACGTTGATGCTGGTGATTGGTATTGATGCTCTGACGGCAAACCTGCGTTACATGGCAACACCACAACCGTTTATTGCTGTTGTTGCGGCCTTTGGATTGGGAAGAATTTATGATATTTTGGCGCCGAATAATTAGATTTTCCCTTATTGTCATCCTTCTCGGTGTAACGGTCTGGCCTATTGCGAGGGTTACAATTGGCAAAACACTCCGTGATGTCAGTATGTATTCTCTCAGTGGGGGAAATTGGCAGGCAAGTGAAGCATCGCGCTCCCCTAATTTAAAAATGATGGCGTTTATCCGTGACAAGTTGCCACAAGACGGGTTGGTTCTTGTCTTTCGGCAGAATGATTTTGCATATTATGCGAAACGCCGGTTTGTTCGTCATATTTCTCCAAATGTTGCGCCATTATACCGTGCCAAGACAATGGATGTGGCCCTTAAATTTTTACAAGGGGAAAACATTCGTTATCTATTAATACCGGCATATTCTTTGCCGACGGTGTTTAATTCGCAGGTCATGAGTCTAGTCGCAGATTACTCAAAAACGGAGCTGATAGCTGATTATAACGGGTTTCGTTTATTTAGATTGCGTGACCGGCCGGGGGCTCTTCTGGCGAGGGAGATTCCTTTGAATTTGCGTAATTTCTTGCCCGACTGCAAAACAGCTTTTCCGGTATTTGAAAAATTATGTGAAACAGATAAATTCGTACGCTATGGTGCGTCGCTTAAATCGACAAATGTCGCTGGTAATGAATTGTCATCATTGGTGTTAAAATCTTCATTTATCCGTACTGCAGCTTCACACCTTGGTTTGGGGCCCGTTAGCTACGCCCCTTCTTCTTTTGGTGACAATAACCGTTTGGTGCCTGGATCGCTTTATCTGTTTAAGGCCCGTGTGAGAGGAGCCTCTGTTTTAACTGCGTTTCTTGAATCTTATCTGCATGGCACGGATGGCTCTATTCTCAGAATCTCAACGCCTATTTTTTCGGCTGCCGTAAATTCAGGAAGTCATTACCGTGAGTATGCTATGCAATTTCGTGTTCCGCAGGGAGGCGGTGAATATCGTATTTCTCTGGTTTCGGGGACCCGAAATTCTGTTTTGGAAATTACAGAAGTTGAATTATTCCAGCTTGTAGATGCTAAAGGAATTGCAAAATTGCAATTGGATAGAACTGCGCATGAAAGTGTGTCTCTTCTCAGGCAAGATGATTTTAATCTTCAAAAGGATAATATTTTAGTAAAAAAAGAAGATGGAAAACAAATAATTGCACAATTCATGGGTAATGCTGAAATTGGCACCGTTACCTTTGTTGATAAAAATAGATACCTTGATAAACCATTCGATTTAAGTGCTTTCGACAACTATTTTACATTTGAAATAACGGAGTTTGTAAAAAATAAACTGGAACATAAAGGCGGGGGGTTATATCACCTTATTCGTAAAATTTATAAGAAGATACATTTGCTTGTTGGTGTGGTAGATAGTGGAAGTGATGATAAATACAAATACTTGGTGACTTTTGATTTTATGGGTAACGTCCATGTAAATGCTTCCCTCATTTTGATAAATGGAGAAAATGAGGTGGAGAGGGTAAGGCTTTCAAGGGTATCTCCGACATTAAATGAGTTCAAAACTTTTTATGTAACAGGGTATGGTTCTCCTGACGCCCGATTTGAAGCTCTCGAATTTCGTCTCAATGAAGAAGCTGCTCGTGGTGATTTTGCTTTGAAAAATATGAGTGTTGAAATCTTTAACCCGACAGCGCAGCAGGATTATTGAAAATTGCGTGATTTTACGCTCCTGGTTTATCGGAATTGCATTCAGGTTCTTTTGCATCGTGGGTATACGTTTGAAACTCTTTCGAGCACTGTTTTATCGGTTGCGGCCGGCCCGCTTGCTGTTCTCCGGCATGATGTTGACAGGCGTCCTGCTCGGGCACTTGCCATGGCGGAACTCGAACATCAGCTCGGCGTGAGCAGTACATATTTCTTTCGAACCAAACCGTGTTCATTTCATCCCGGTATTATGAAGCGTATATTAGATATGGGGCATGAAATTGGTTACCACTATGAAGATTTATCTGACGCGGGTGGTGATACAGATCGTGCGTGGGTGTCTTTTAAACAAAATCTCAAACAATTTGATCAGTTTGGTGGGGTGCAATCAATCGCCATGCATGGTCGGCCGCTGTCGAAATGGGATAACCGGGATATTTGGGATGCGCATGATTATAAAGATGCCGGGGTTATGCTTGAGGCATATGCTGATGTAAATTGGAAAGATTTCCGCTACTTTACGGATGTCGGGCGTTGTTGGAACAGCAAAGCCAATTTGCGTGACCAACCTCCTGGCTATGAAACCCGCAGTGAAGAACTCGCTATTCACTCAACATATGCTCTAAAACAGTTTCTTGAAACGACACAGGAAAATATTATCCTGTCGACACACCCAGAACGGTGGACGGATAATATATTAGGGTGGTGGCAAGTGATTGGTACAGATAGTGCGATCAGTTTAATAAAGACAGGGCTTAAATATGCTCGTACTGGTCTCAGTGATGGAAGCTGAGCGTCTTTTTAGTAAAACCGGGTTCTTGAAACCGCTTCTTACTCTAAGTAGCGGAAACGTATTATCACAAATAATTGTTCTTGCCGCTGCACCGATACTATCCCGCCTGTACGAGCCTGAAGCCTTTGGTATTGTTGTCTTTTTTATTGCAATCTACGCCGTATTGCAACCTTTTGCTTGTCTGCGTTATGAAGCGGCCATTGTTTTAGCGCCTGATGATCAAGATGCGTTGGCGTTGTTAAAGCTCTGTGTGGTTATTGCCTTTAGTGTCGCCATCATTCTGGGTGGATTAATATATTTTAGCCCCATTCGGATATTTATTGAGTCTATAGGGTATGGCTTTATTTCAGAATATTTGATTGCTCTTCCTGTCGCCGTTTTGCTAATTGGGATTGTTGAGGCAATGCGTAATTATCATTTGCGGAAAAAACATTTTCGTCGAATGACAATATCGCAAATAGCTCAATCTACAGGAGCTGTGGCCTTGCAATGTGCATTGGCAATCTTCTTTTCATTTGAAACATGGGGGTTGGTTGCTGGTGCTATGGTTGGCATGATTGCTGCGTTGCTTGTTCTTGTCCCTGTCGGAGCTGAGGGCATAAATTTCTTTGGAGGCTCTTCCCAGCCGACTTTACGACATGTTGGCTGGGTGTATCGCCGCAATGCTTTGTATCTGCCGTGGGGTGGGTTGTTTGATGCAGCCGGGCTTCAGGCTTCAGGATTGATCGTCCCCATTTTGCTGGGGCCAGCAGCAGCAGGGATTTATGCAATTGCTGATCGTGTGATCAAGGCACCTGCCGTCTTGCTAATTGGGTCTGCAGCCAAGATCAATTACCAACGTATGAGTGACCCGGCGTTTCAGGTGCATTTACCAAAGCATATCTGGAACTGGGCTATGGCGGCAATTATAAGCTCAGTACCTTTTGTCGCTATTCTTATATTTTTTGGCGACACCTTGTTCGGATTTGTATTTGGGGCACCGTGGGCGCCATCCGGGAAGATTGCAGCGGCTTTGGTGCCGTATTTTATAGGTGTTGCTATCGTTAACCCTTTTTCGGGGTTGTTGATAATTGCAGAACGGCAGAAGTGGTTGCTGGGAATGCAAATGGTGCTTTTTATTTCAGCCTTTAGTGGCTTATTCGCTGGGTATGTAATTAGCGGAACGTTATTCGGGGCAACACTGGGGTACGCGTTAGCACAGTTTGGCGCATATATTGTTTATTTTTATTTTTTAATTCGTGCCGCTCATCAGCTTGCTCAGGCAGCAAAAAGACTCTAGAAGGTTATAGATGGCAATGCGTGAATATCGCAGCCTGACGTTCTAAACGCATCAGATAATTGGTGAATTTGAAAATGTATGAAAATCACTCTATTGCAGTAGTTGTTCCAGCCTATAATGAGGAGACTCAAATCGGCAAAGTCATCGAAACGATGCCTGAGCTGGTTGATAAAATCATTATTGTTGACGATTTGAGTGGTGATAAAACATCGGAAACGGTGCAGTCCTATATTGGCAAAGAGGACCGAATTATCCTTATTCTACATGAAGTGAACCAAGGTGTCGGTGGCGCTATTGCAACGGGATATAAATGGGCTCGTGATAACGACATGGATATCGCTGTTGTTATGGCAGGAGATGGACAGATGGACCCGGATGATCTTCCTGCACTTCTTGATCCTGTGGTTCACGATGGCGTTGATTATACCAAAGGGAACCGCCTTGTTACGGGTGAGGCATTCAAGGTCATTCCGAAGGTTCGCTATTTTGGCAATTCGATGTTGTCTTTGTTAACCAAAATTGCCTCCGGGTATTGGCATGTTGCTGATTCACAAACTGGTTACACAGCGATCAACAAAGAGGCTTTGCATAAAATTAACTGGGATGAAATGTTCAAACGATATGGGCAGCCAAATGATCTTTTGGTGAAGCTTAATGTCTTGAACTTTCGCGTGCGAGATGTGCCGATTCGCCCAGTATATAATATTGGTGAAAAATCAGGGCTTAAACCATTAAGAGCCATATATTCAATCGGGTCATTGGTTTTCAGGCTCTGGCTGTGGCGACTTAAAGAAAAGTATATAATTAGAGACTTTCATCCGTTGATTTTTTTCTACTTTATGGGCGTTATGTTGTTGCTGTTTGGTTCCATACTTAGCGTGCGCATGGTGTATTATTGGATTGGGACGGGAGAAATTCCAGAATTAAACGCGCTTACCAGCATGTTCGCGTTCACGTTGGGGTTCCAATCTGTATTTTTTGCAATGTGGTTTGATATGGAAGCTAATAAGCATTTAAGATAACGAAGTTTTGATGCTTAGATTGGGCTGAAATCAATATTTATTCATCAGCCTTGCTTCATATCTATAAAATATTGTGTTTTTACCTTAATTTGAACTTGTTTGATTCCATGAGCATAAAAAATATCCTTATCCTTAATTGCTTTAGTCGAAATGCATTGGCTGCAATTAACGCCCTAGATGATCGGTTCCATATTATTGCGGGAGGACCGGCATCGCCGGTGATGCGTCGAATTTGGCGTCCCTTTGTGGCTCCTCGTGTCAAAGAAATGATTTGGTATGCAGACCCGGGGGAAAACCCAGACAAGTTTACATCTGATATTATTTCATCTGTGCGAGAAAACAAGATCGATGGTATTATTGCAACGGGAACAGCCACCTCAAATTGTTTGTCTATGAACAAGGCGATAATTGAACGTGAGACAAGTGCGATGGTGCTTATTGAGGACTTTGAAAAACTTGAGCGTGTAACCGATAAGTGGCTGTTCGCGGAGACTGCCCAAGCGCTCAATATACCAATTCCAAAAACTGCTCCATTCTCAAAAATTACCACTCTTAAGCAGGCAATTGCAGAGCATCAGTTTGTTCCACCTTTTCTAATAAAACCAACGCTTTTATCAGGGTCCGTAGGGCTTCGTTTCTTTTATACGGAGGAACAGCTTGATACGTTTTGCTCCGAATGTGAGCAAAATGGGTCCAGCGAGAACCTTGGAAGTTATGTGATTCAGGAGCTTATTCAAGGATCATTACATGATGTAACTGGCTGTGCATATAAGGGAGAAGCGCTTGCGCTTTTATCTCAAGAGAGACTGCAAACTATGTGGGACTTTGGAGGGGGTGGAATTCTGAATCGCACCTCTTACGAAAAAGAGATTCTTGATCACTGTCGGAGCTTGCTGAAAGAAATTGAATGGAATGGCATTGTTGAATTTGATTTTCTAAAAGCGGATTCCGATGGGGCCTTTTATTTGATTGAATGTAATCCCAAAATTTGGGGGACCACCCAATTGACGATTGATGCAGGTTTAAATGTCATCCAAATGATGGTCGATAGTCAATTGATGGGTAAAACAGTAGAGCCTATTGAGACTTATAATGTTGGACTGGTCTATAAATGGTTGTATCCGGATTGTTTAGCCCATTGGTTCACAAAACCTCTGACAATATATCGGGTTTGCTCCAGAATTATCCAAAGCTTTCGAAAATATGATGGCAGCCAAACAAAAAACAACTTGAATTTTGGTGATATTGGACATCTAACAGGTATTGTCATTAACAGCCTTCTTGGAAGCAGCAAATTAAATCGGTAAAGATCGTTTACTATCATGGCCCATTACCATCTAACTGTTTATAAAACCCGCCAACCATTATTGGTTCCTTATGATCTTGTCTTCGGGACTTTGGAGGCGTTTGATACTTTCTATGTGGCTCTCACTGATGGTCAGGATACCGGATTTGGAGAGATAACGCCGCTTCCTGGTTACAGTGAAGAAACAGTTGATAGTGTTATTGCTAATATGATTCGTACTTGCGGTTCACTTGAAAGCACCCTTGATATAAATGCCGAAATCTATGCGCTTTATGAAGTTGCACCATTCGCAGCAAGCGGTTTAACTTGTGCTGTTGAAACACTCGCAGAAGGCATAGAATCAGCTTTCCAAGCTAGCGTTGTAAAGCCTGTTCCGCTAACACTTTTGTGCCAGAAACATTCAGTAAGTGAAGCAATTGAGGAAGTGCATCAGCATATGCGCATCGGGGCACAAAGTGTTAAAATTAAGATCGGTATCGATCCTCTTGAAGATGAAATAGCACGTATTAGAGCCATTGCGGGGGTAGTGAAGGTTGGCACGGAAATTCGCCTAGATGCCAATCAATCGCTTAATTTTGATCAGGCTTTGACACTATGCCTTGAAGTGGAGAACGCTGGTGTGAGTTGGTTGGAGCAACCATTCAAACATGATGATTGGGATTTATCTAAAGAGTTATCGTTAAAAACATCACTTCCGATATTTCTTGATGAATCGATTTGGACTGTAGAGCACATAAAGCACGCCCAGGGTATTGGAATGAGCGGAGTCAAATTGAAACTGAGTAAAGCAAGGGGGCAAGAGCATTTTCGTCAACTTGTTAAAACAGCTCGGTCTTGCGGTCTCGAACTTATGATGGGCAATGGTGTTCAAACGGGACTGGGTAATCATTTGGAATTTCGCTTACATTCACAATTGACCATTGAAAAGGCTGCTGAATGTAATGGTTACGCAAAAGTAGAAATGCCGTTCTTTAACCATGACGTATCTAGTATTGATGGATCGGTAATAGATCGCGGATTAACCCCTAATATTGCAGCTCTCGATAATTGCGAAGTAGTGGCTACTGCAAAGTGGGAAGAGTAGAGTGTCGGTGATAGTGTATTGTTGGGTGTGGATCCACAGTGAGTTTTTGGGAGGTAAATAATGCCAGCATATATTATTGGAATTTCTGCGAGTTTGCGTAACGCCCGTTCTAAAAAGGGTTCTGGGGCCCTTCTGGAAGAGATGCGAGGGCTGAAAACTCGTGAACAACTTGATGAATATATGCAAATTCAAGCTAGCATTCATCTAGATCAGTTTAAAGAAGCGGGCCGCAAGGACGGTGCGCCATTCGATGAGCTGTATAAGAACCTTCGTAAAATGGGAGGTCTGCGCGGCCTTTCCAATAGTGAAGTTAGTCTGGTTGCAGGTCTTTGGGGCGCGATGCAGGAAGGCGCCGAAATTGGGCATATTTCATTGCTGGACCATTTCCCTGCGAATGGTGATGAGCTTGATCTTGATAAACTCAAATCTGATATTCGAAAAGCAGACGGTATTATTTTATCAACTCCGGTCTATTTTGGAGACCGCAGCTCACTGAGCCAACGATTTATTGAAATGATTCGCGCGGATGAAGAATTGAGCGCTGATATCAAAGGGCGCTTGTATGCGGGTATCTCAGTTGGTGCAAAACGCAATGGTGGTCAGGAAACAAGTCTTATTTATCAAATGCAAGACATGTTGAACATTGGCTTTCTTGCTGTAGGGAATGATTCTGATACGACATCACAATATGGCGGTACAGGACATGCAGGTGATATTGGCACAATGCCCGAAGATGTCTATGGAGTGAATACCTGCATCGGCACCGGCCGACGCATTGCTAAAGTTTCCACAATACTTCGACATGGCAATGATAGTGAGTTGACTGACTTGCCGGAATTGGGAATGTGGTTGCTTCAGGACAAGGATAAAACGTTTTCTAATCTCATGGGACCGTTGATGGAAAATATTCAGTCGCAATGTGTTGTCAACGCTCCAAATATTCTTGGAAAGTCAATTCGCCCCTGTATAGCGTGCGACATTTGCCCAACCCATGTGGAAAAGGACAATATTTACCGGTGTATTATTGCGCGTCGTGATGATGGTATGAAAGAGCTTCATGATGAGTTCCTAGAGCCCGACATTTTAATGCCGGGGGTATACTCACCAATAAATCGGAATGGCTTAAGGTCGGTTTATCAGCAGTTTATGGAGCGGACTCGATATTTGCGTCGTGGTGATTATGTCTTTACAGATCATTTGGTCGCTCCGCTCATCGTTGAGGAGTTGGGAGCTAATGAGCATATGGATATCAGGATGATGACGTCGTTTATTCGACATCATACAGTCATGCATAAGCCGATTGTAGCATGGGCCAAAGACGGTGAAATTCTCAATGCCGAAGACGTTATTAGAGACCTTGAATCTGCTCTTGAGTGGGGCCGTAAGCTCTTAATCGGACGTTTGGTAGAGGTTAAACGCGGCGCACGCGCAACAGCCTATAATCCTGTTGGCTATGTCCTCTCACAGGCCAAGGATAATGAACAATCTACAATTGACGCGCGGAAAATAGCGATCGAAGAACGCCAGAAAAGATACCTCCGTCAGGCGGATGGTCGACTGAAACCGGTAGCTATCTCATAAGCATAAACGCATGTGATTTTAGAAATTGTTTAATGACTACAGGTTATCAACCGGAGTGAATTGATACTGCTTTAGTTTCCTGATTTTATTGAGAATAGGTCCCTGATTTCGTATCGTTGATTTTGATAAACTATACTGAAGTTATCCGCACCTTGTGGGACAGGGCTCATTTTATCTAATACCAAATAGTCGATCTGATAATCATCTCTTAAGCTGCTGAGGTCATCTATGGTCATCTTTTCAAAATGTTGGGCAGCGATTGTATTAAGTCTATTACTCCAGTTTGCGCCCGGCGGGTTCTTTGCCTGATATTCTGATATGGAGAATGGAACGACTCCAAAAAGGCTTAATCGATGCAATCCTTCATTATAAGTTTGTTGATCTAGATTATAAAATATTGAGGTAAATCCCCATTCACGGATTGTGCCGAAAGCGCTCCGGCGAGAGTATTGACGCCAAGCGCTCTCACCTTTTGGTGAGGTTAAAAATAATGCGTCAATTTTGGTGTTTTCCCGTGCCCAATATTGAGTTTCTAGGTAGTACCTTGCGTTTTCTGCATGTCGCGATATCCATTTATCATTGTGAATAGCACGGGACTGCCAAAGTGTAAAAAAAGCTACGATGACTATGGTAAAGCTATAGGTAAGTGCCCATTTTTTACTTCCAAAGTGATAAATCAAGCGGCTAATAATAGCCATAAGCACTGCAGTTGTTATCCACTCATATGGACCGAAATTGGATAGCGAGCGTCCACCAAATAGGAGAGTGTCAGTAATCTTTTTAAATTGAGATGTGTAGGATAAAATCAAAAGAAGTACGAGACTCACGCCAAAGCAAATATGTAAAACCCGACAATTGTTAGGCGATAGATGTAGAGGCCCAAGTCTTTTTGCGAATGTGTCTCCCCAAGCAAGAAGTAACCAAGGGAGAAGTGCGGCTCCTGGTTCGGCTAGCAATAGGGCAAAAATAGAAAACATTGATAAAGCGGCAGGTAAAAAGCCTTCCATTGCTCTATTCCACAAGTATACAGTTGCATAAATTAACCCTATAGAGGTGGCTAAATGACTCACGCGTGGTAACTGAAGCCGGATCAAAAAATAGTTTTGTGAATATTCAGAAAATACTAAACCTGCAGCAACAGCAATTAGGCATGCGGCAATTCCACCCATTACCTTTTTGTCCGCATCTTCAATACTAATGAAACGGAATGCTAGGGGGGCCGTTATTAAGATTATCAGTAATGGCAGGGTCGTATGATTGGCTATCCGATTGAATATACCCATGCTTACAGGGTAAGCGTGAAAAGAGAAAAGTCGAATTAAGTGACCCCACTCTCTTGCAGGTATTGAACCATTATTAATAGCGGGAGTGTAAAGTACAAACCATAATAAAGGCGCTAACAACAAAATACAAAAAATGATTGAAATCAAGGTATTTTTGCCAATTATTTTTGGCGCACCAAGAAGCATCCCTGCGCAAAAAATCATCCCTGATAACCCTAATGATGCATGTGCGTAAACGGATAAGGCGATGAAAATTGCAGCTTGATTATAGCGGCCTTGAAGTGCGGATGCGATGGCGTGAAAAGACAGTCCAATACTGAGCCCCCAACCCATGGGAGCAGCGAGCAATGCTTGATAGCCCCATCCAAGGTTTGCCAAATTGCGTCCTGCTGAATGGCTTCCAATTATGATGATCAAGGCGAGAAGTGCGGGCTCCATTTTGTCACGGGCAATTATTTTTGAAAGGCGAAAAATTCCGAACGCAAAAATAATCGTATGGATGGTAAGAACCAAATAACTTGTGGTTATAGTCTGAATATCAAATAATCGTGCCAATGCTAGATAAAATTGCATAACGATGGAGTTTTTTTGATCTTCTATACCACTAGGCCAGTCGCGAATGAAATTTTCAGGATATAGTGTATGGGCAATAAAATCTTCTGGTCCCCACCCGACCAAGACTGTCCGCAACATGGATAGTTCAAGATTGTAAAAAACTGATACAGCGACTACCACGAGGATCAAGATATAATAGATAATTGGAGAAAAATGGGATTTGTTAGGCGAGGCAGTATTAATAATTTCCATGTCTACACTAAAGATGCACTATGTAATTTGTGTTATGAATTACTGATCTTAAAGGTAACTGGATAACATATCAACACCTGCCCTGCTGTAACGCCAGAACTGGTTAACAGAGCCAACAGAACGGATGGCGCGTATAAGCTGTTTCGGGCGGAAATAAAATTCAAGCATTGCTCGGTGACTCAAACGTGAAATCTCATCATCACCCATTTCTGTCCATGGGCGGCCTATAAATTCGCTGATTGGTTTGGGCTCGGAAATATAATCTTCCCAGAAGTCGCGGTCTGTATTTGGAAGGTAGAAGTCCTTATAAAGTTGAGTTTTTGGAAATGGTGTTAGGCCATTAAAAATTGCGAAGTCCAGAGGAAGGCTTTTTGCAAAATCAACAGTTTCACGATAGGTCTCATACGTTTCACCTGGACTGCCTACCAGGAAGTAACCAAATGCTGAAATACCGGCTTTATCTGTTCGTTGGACAACGCGTCGAATTTGCTCGATGTCAGCTTTCTTCCGCAATGTTTCAAGGATTTTAGGATTCCCAGATTCGATTCCATAGAAGATTCGATAACACCCAGCTTCTTTTAAGGCATCTAACATATCGAGGTTACGATCAATGGCATCTACCCGAGAACGAACATCCCAGATCATTTTTTTATGTAATCCTCGATTAATTATTTCTTCGCAAATATCAAATACGCGTTGTTTGCCGATAGTGAATGACGAATCAAACATATCAATTTCACGGATTCCATATTTTTCATAACATTCCTCAAATTCATCGACTACGTTTTTAGCACTGCGATAGCGCCATTTGGTTTGAGCTGCTTCACAAAAAATACAAGGGTATGGACAGCCACGACTTGAGTTGAAAACCGTATAATTTTTGCGTGTACTGATGAAGTTGAAATACTTTTCGTTGGGCACTAGGTTGCGGGCAGGAAACGGTGTCGTATCTAAATTCATATTGGATGGAGCCGCACCTTCATAAACTATTTTCTCTCCATTTCGCCAAACGACACCTTTTACACCGGTAAAATCTTTTCCGGACTTCCACTTTTCTACAAACTCCGGTAAGACCATTTCAGCTTCACCAACACACATGTAATCTACATTTGAAATATGTTCTAGGGTCTGGGTGGGGAAGATAGAGGCATGAACACCGCCAATAAGAAATTGAGTATTAGGTAAGAATGATTTTATGTAATCAACAAAATTGACTGCGTTATGAAAATGAGAAGTAAATACCGACAAGCCGATAAGGTCTGGTTTGAAAGCTTTTAATTTTTCCTCCATGTCGTAGTTGGATAACTCCATAGCTACAAGGTCGAGGTACAAAAGTTCAACGTCCTGTTCTTGTAAAACCCCGGCTACATATAAGAGCTGGATGTTCGGCATATGGCCAAAATGTTTCATAACGGTCTTGTTGCCGGGCTCATTTACAATACGCTGCACGTCATAATGGATAAGAGCTACGCGCATATTAGTCGTCCAATCAAAGATCAGTAAGAATTCAGTTAGATGAAATTAACGTACGGTTTGCAAAGCCTTTGCGTATAAGACCTTCAACGCTCTTGAAACCTTGAGCCAAACGTCGGATATCCTGGATGGACCGAATTCCACATATTTGTTTCATAATAAATTTTGGGCGTCCGTAAAATCGTTTGAATGCATAGTTATATAGCTCAATATGACGTTCGCGGCCAATGTTGGGGTTTGTATAAATCGGGCGACTATGATCAAGCCAAGCTACATAATCTTCCCACTTTAAGTCTTCTTTGACACCACCATCAGCGGCAGCATCAATATATAACTGTGTAGCAGGAAATGGTACTGGTATAAAGAACACCGCTACATCCAAGTTTAGTTCAACCGTGTATTCTATAGTTTCAATGATATCTTTTTCAGTCTCCCCAGGATAACCGAGGATAAGAGAGCCTACTGTGCGAACGCCAAGTTTTTGTAAGTTGGAAATAGTATCGTGAGCCTGCTTTGGAACGATCTTCTTTTTCATGCGGACAAGAGTTTCTATGCTCCCTGATTCGAGGCCAAAACTCATTGCCCAGAGGCCCGCTTTTTTCATAAGCGGAAGCAAATCAGGTGGGAGATTAACCCGCCCCATACAGTACCATTTAAGGTTTAGTTTTTCTTCTATCATTCTGTTACATAATTGACGTATATACTTAGCATTTACTGTAAAATTGCTACCTTCAAAAATGATGCCTTTAACATCATATTCGCTCTTAAGAAATTTCAAATCGCTAATAACATTTTCTACACTTCTGTAGCGAACTTTTCTGCCATGGGTGGTTGTGTCACAAAATGTACAGGCAAATGGGCAGCCGCGTTGCGCCATATAATTGAATGTTGGTAGAACGCGTCGTAATGATGGTGCAGGAATGTACTTTTTCATATCGAAACGGTGATAGGGAAATAATGGTAGTTCATCCAGGTCCACCCAGGTAGAAATGGCAATACTTTTGATTGGCTTGCTATTTTTTCGATAATAAAGATTCGGTACTTCGGCTAATTCACTGCCGTCCCTTAGAGCCTTAAGAAGGGCGAGCATAGGTTCTTCACCCTCGTGGGTAATAACAAAATCAATATCTTCGCACTCTTCCATCGTCTCCGTCGGCAATACAGTTGGATGTGACCCGCCTATAACGACCTTGGCGTTTGGTAAAATACTTTTAATCAGTTTTGCAGTTTGAAATGCAAAAACAATATTGGTTGTGAATGCTGAAATTCCAACGACCGTATAAGCCCCGGATAAGAGAAAGCTTGATAATTCTTCTTTCCCCATATTCTCAATATCGGGCTCCAGTACATCGACATAAAATCCATTTTTTTCAAGAAAAGCTGAAATAAAGCCGATTCCTTGGGGGAATGTGTCACCAGCACCTTTGGCATACTGTCCCCATCGGTCTTTATAAGTCATAAGTGGGGTAGTCAGGAGTGTTTTTTGTATGTTCAAAATCAGTCTCACAAATATGCTAGAAATAGAAGGGCTACATTGTTTACTAGAGTGCCATGTTATAAATGCTCGTTTTTCCTATATAACTCAATGGTGTATTGATTTATATACCTATAAATAATCTTTGTACATTAGAATCATAATGATTAGTATTTAATGATCTAGTTAATAATTGCAATAGAATATATTATCTATAAGTTTTCTATTGATTAATGCGTTAGGTAGAATAAATTTCCATTACTGGTAAATTAAGCTACTGTTAAATCCATTTATCCTTTATATGAGTATTTGACAGGTCTAATTTGAGTTGATCTAGCATATTATAGTATTAAAAACTTTCCTAATTGAGTTAATGTGATGAGTGATGAAGCGAACTCTCCCATAGGTATTTCTGTCCTAATTGCATCCTATAACGAGGCAGCAGTATTAGAAAAAAATGTTGCTCAGGTTATTTCGACGTTACAGTCTCGCCCAGATATTACATGGGAAGTAATTCTGGTTAATGATGGCAGTAATGATGAAACCGGAGATATCATCAATCGGATATCGGGTAAAAATTCTCAAATTCTTGCATGTCATCATGAAAGAAATCTTGGTCAAGGTAGGGCATTCAGAACGGCATTTGCTAAAGCGCGGGGAGACTTTGTTGTCACCTTAGATGCTGATTTAAGTTATCGAGCAGAATACATCTGGCATTTGATAGATGAGCTAGAAGATACGGGAGCTGATATTGTTATAGCATCACCGTATTTACGTAGCGGAGAAGTAAGAAATGTCCCTTTTCATAGACGGTTTTTTAGCCGATGGGGTAATCGTTACTTGTCTTGGATGGCCGCAGATAAAATAACGGCTGTAACAAGTGCTGTACGTGCCTATCGGCGAGAAGTACTAGATGAATTATTTCTCACGGCAGATGGGATGGAACTCCAGCTTGAAATTATGATGAAAGCGTCGATCTGCGGATTTTCTGTCGCCGAGATACCTGCAGCATTGGTTTGGGCTGTTGAAAAAGGGCAAGCCAATAAATCAGCACCTCATTCCCGTCGTTCAAAAATGCGATTGGTGAGAACAATTGGGGCATATCTAAAAATGGGTTGGCTGTTTAGACCCGGTGGTGCTCTGATGGCCTGTTCACTGCTTTTTATCCTGCCAGCGTGCCATATATGGGCATGGTTACTTTGGCATGTGGCCTCTGGGATTGTGGACCGGGTTGGTGATGGAGAATCTTTTAACTGGGCGTTGTCGCACTCTTTGTCCTTAGTGTTTGATACCTATACATATAGCGTTGCATTTGGTGGAGGTTTGCTCGTTTTAGGACTGCAAATTTTATTCTTTTCCTTGGTTACTTACCAAAATCAATATTATTTTGAACAAAATTTTTTGCTAGGGCAACATCTAAACCGTACCCTCACGCGTCAAGAAAAGAGCTATTATCACGGAAAGTAAGCTATGGAAAACACGGGTAAGCTAGTTTATGTTGCATTGGATATCCCGATAGATGACTGGTTAAGTGCAACTTTAAACAGATTTCATTTTCAACGAATTAAGTTGGTTGATGCACCTCAAGCAGGTTCTATTCCGGTTGAGTATCAAGCCATTATTGAGGTTCTTGGGTATGATTTTCTGAGTGAGTTTTCAAGGTACTTTAAAGCTTATATTGAATCTAATGCCAATCCCCCTCGGAGCTTAAAATCTTCGTCTCCTAGGGCACCGGTGGCAGATGGACTGGCTGATGAGTTTGAATCGGCATTAATTTCAATGATTGGGGTTGAGCCTGTAGAAGATCCCACAGGATTTACAATAGTCATGAGCCATGATGTCGATGTCGTAGGATGGGCCTGGTTGGCGACATTAAAAAGTGCTTGCGTATTTGCCTATAATGCTCTGAGGACGAGGAAAGTTCCTGATACTTCACGATTTTTCAAAAATCTAGCGAAGCAATTTTTTGGGGGTCAAACAAATGCTTATTTTGGTTTTGATAAGATTATAGATGCTGCCAAAGAGCTAAATTTTAGGCCTACTGTTTTCTTTTATGCATGGTTGGAGGATGACAACCAACTTTCGTATGTTCAAAGAAAGATGCAGTTAAACCCAAATTACAAATTAGCAGAACCTATAATTGACAGAGCTTTAAAATTATTGACTGGTCATGATACCGAAATTGGCCTTCACGGAAGTTATCTTTCTGCGTGGAAAACAGGTTTACTTTCGAGAGAGGCAGAAAAAGTTCAGGCGGCGTCAAATATGCCATGTACTGTCGCGCGTCAGCATTTTCTGAACTTATCTGGAGCTGAAACTATGGCGGGTCTCTTAGCTGCCGGAGTGAACATTGAATCTTCCTGCGGTTACGTGTACGACAATGGATATCTATGTGGCACCGCACGCCCATTCGTGTCGTATGTTGATCCCGGAACCGGAAAACAAATGGTGAGTGTGCCAATGGTGTTTATGGATGCTGTCCCGCTGTATTTTCGTCCTATGGGCGTCGCGGCAGTAAAAAATGAAATTATGGAAATACTAAATCAAGTTGAAAGAAGCCATGGAACTGTTTCTTTTAATTTCCATCAAAGATTTCACGCTTGTATACCCGAATATCATGATATTTATATCTGGATTGTTGAGGAGACTCGTAGACGCGGTGGATGTGTTAAACCGCTGGGTGAAATTTTAACATCGTATGAAGGGGGGTGAGTGACGTGGAGACAAAACATACATATGATGAACATCAATCCGTCGCCCTGAAAAACGTATTGATATTGGAAGATGCTGGGCTTTCTTTTAAAAAAAAACAAGTTCTTGATGTTGGTTGTGGTACAGGAGCGTACAGTCGAGCAATGGTAGAGCGTGGCGCGTACTTGGTTGTCGGCATTGATTCTGAAGAACAAAATATTGATTCTGCTATGAAAAAGGACAGTGGAAAGCGCATTATTTTTCTAAATGATGATATCTTGAGTTGGCAATCCCGAACCAGTTTTGATACTATTTTTATCCGCGGCACAGCCTACTATCTGACGGCTCCAATCCATATTACGTTAAAACAACTTATTCGATTTATGAAACCTGGAGCGGATTTTTATATCACGTTTTTAACAGATTCAATTGGCGGTAAAATCTTGAATTTACTAAAATTTTTCTTAAAAAGTCTGCCCTTGTTTACTCGGCCTCCGATAAAATTTACCTTGGCAATGCTTGTGTTTGGAATGTCATTTCTTCTAGATAAAAATTCAATGAAGTGGAGTACGGTTCTTGGGAAAATGAATTCAATTTTTTTCCCGGTCGAATTTCTCATTTCCCAAACTGATGCGTTGCTTACAATTGAGCAAGCTGGGCTTGTTGTGGTGAATACATTTGGAAGGGTAAGCCAAATACCTTGGATGAGTGGAGAATTTGCTGTGTGGGCTAAATTGCCCAATGAGGATACATTGAGTAAATGAATTTAAAACAGGATGAACGAAATACATCAAATTGGGTTGAAGGATATGATCTGGTTTCAAAACAGGGGTTGATACACCGCTTACGAACATCATTTCAGACTCGAGTGTTTGACGATTTCGTAACGGATAAGAATAGCCGATTATTAGATGTCGGTTGCGGAAATGGCAGCTTTATGAAGTTACTCATGGGAGTTGGGTATAAAAATGTATTTGGTGTAGAGCCCGATGAACGGCTATTTAAAGGAAACACACCGAGCAATGTACGACTTGGGTTAGCGACAGATCTCCCTTTTGACGATGCGAGTTTTGACGTTGTGTATTTTTTCAACGTCCTTCACCACCTTGAAAATCTGGATGAATATTCAAAGGCTATTGATGAGACAAACCGTGTATTAAAACCTGGAGGTCGAATGATATTGGTCGAGCCAGCGCGGGAGTGGATCTATACGGTCAAAAGAACTACTTGTCAGCAATTAGGTTCAATCTCCATATTGGCACAGATTATCTATGGAATGATGATGGAGGAGAAAGATCTGATGACGTTTTTTTTCCATCACCACGGTATAATAAAGGATGACTTTTTGAGGCGCGGCTACCAACCGTTGAGAGATAAGAAGTTTATTCACCAATGGACTTTTGTTGCAGAGAAACCAAATTAATATGGAGCGTTTAGCTGCTATTACCTTCGATATGGATGAACTCGATGTTCTGGCCGAAGGATATGGTATAGCTGGTAAGCATCCAAAACTGATTTATGAGCGGGCGGTTCCTCGAATGCTTGAGCTTCTAGATGAAGCCGACCTACCAGCCACGTTTTTTGTAATAGGAAAAGACATCGAGGGCAGGAACGAACGCCTTGTTGTACAAAATATTGCTGAGTCCGGACATGAGATTGGTAGCCATTCGTATTCTCACCGTCATATGTTCGACCTTTCATCGTCACAAACGTTTGATGAAGTGAAGCGAAATCATGAGCTTCTTTCTGAAATTATTGGAATTTCTGTGGTTGGGCATCGCGCTCCTTCGTTAACTCTCAATGAGCACTTATTAGAGATTTTGCAGAATTTTGGTTATGAGTACGATTCATCTGCAAATCCCACGATTTTTTTTCTTGCAGAATGGATTTATCTATCGTTATTTAATGTAGGAAGTCGAAATAGACTGCGGTGGTTATATGTTCAACACGCACTTGCACCATCAAACCCTTATCCAATTGCACAACCAGATTTCTTAAAGTCGTCCCCGAATGGGTCATTAATCCAATTGCCAATCGCCCATGTTCCTTGGCTACAAGTGCCTTATTACGCGACGTTTCATTTTATGTTCCCGTGGACGCGGAAATTATTGAAATCACTTTTTTTAACGAATCGTGTTGCTGTGTATCATGCTCATGCACTTGATTTTCTTGATGTCGATCAAGATGATATACCTGATGCTTTTCGACGACACCCAAGTCTTGCACGACCTTGGTCAGAACGGCAGGCCTATTTTCGATCCATGTTCTTAGAGCTGAAGGACAATTACCATGTTCAAACGGCTCGAAGTCTGGCTCAATCAGTTCGTGATGGGGCGGCTTAAATATGGCCGCATTGCAACCATCACATTTGCCAGGTCATCTTAATAATTTAATAAAAACGACTGTACGGGTTTGGTTTAGCGGTAGCGCAATCGGGCGATATCAAATAACAATATATGCGTTATCACTGCTTCTTTTTCCCATTGATTATTTATTATCGAAACTTCTCCCGAATAAAGAAAGTAAGAGCTTAGTACAATCGGCACCGATGCTGTTTATCTCAGGTTATGCCCGATCCGGTACAACACTGATTTATCAAGTATTAACAGATGTGCTGGATGTCGAGCGAATTGATAATTTGTTAGTGTTATTTCCCCGTAGCTATTTACGAGTAAAATTTTTGCTCAGACGCCTTGGCTTGCTACGAAAACAGGACGGTGTGTCGGAGAATTTTTTTGGCCTGACAAAAGGACTTACTGGAGCTAATGATGGTGGCCAGCTTTATCGATCCTGGTTTAATGACGCAACAGCCCTCTGGGGAGATATGCTTGGTTCCCGTCAGGTATCACAAATAAAGAATTTTTTTTCTACACATACATCTTTGTTTGAAAACCCACTGGTTTCAAAAAATTGCAACTCATACTTAATGTTTGCTGAGTTGTCGCGTCTTTTACCTAATGCCCGGTTCTTGTTCATCCGGCGTGATCCGACTTATATCATTGCATCGACGTTGAAATCACGAAATTTTGTTCAAGGAAGTACCGAGAGAGCTTGGGAAATATCATGGGCTGCGGAAAATATAGATCATCCGCTGGACCCTGCGGATGAAATTGCACTTAACATTCGTCATTCGCATGAGTTAATGGAAGAATTTAAAAAGACAATAGCCGATAATCTCTATATGGAAATTGATTATGAAGACTTCTGTAGGCTGCCGAAAGAAACTGTAAAGCGAATAGCTTCAACCTTGTTAAATCAAGATGCGGATCCAGAAAAACTATCACAACTGCAGCCATTCGCTATATCCAAAGGCAGTATAGAAGGTGATACGATTACTCAAGCCCGAAAAGCTGCTTCAAAGATTTTGTTATCTGGATAATGAGTTAAAAAACCATTCAGGTGTGAGGAGGGTTATCACGAATTTCAGCTCGGAAATTAACGTAAGCTAAAATACCAGGCAGTGAAATAATGACCGATATAGCCCTGTAGCTTAGGAAGATTGAGCCAAATGCAAAAACGTGATTGCTATTGTTGATTAGTAATTGGCACATAATGTCGAACGCCCCTTCTCCAACCCCCAGACCCCCCGGTGTAATAGGTGCTGCGTTAGCAAAAATCGAGAATGTTGCGGCAATTGCATATTCTAAGTTGCTCAATATATTTGGCGCAAGAATGTGTGCGCATATGATTATTGTTCCAACCAATAATAAATGAATAGGTATAGATAATAGATAAGCAAAAAGAACAGATCCGGGGTTATCTTTATAAACTGAAATAGATGTAATGATTTGAATAAGTGTTTTTCGAAACACACCGGGGTGATTTTTTAATGTTAACCATTCAATGTCCAGTAGCCATTTAGAAGCCCATAGCCCGACAATAAGTAATCCAATTCCGGATAACAAAAGTGTAACTACGATCGCAGACAGTGATAAAAAAATTGTGTTTTGGCTTATAAGTTCGTGTCTGATCAGTATTACTCCTAGGGTTACAGAGAGCAATCCAAGTAGTCCGCAATATCGATCCATAATAAGAGATAATAAGGCACCAGTACGTTTGCCTGGTGTAATGCGACCTATATACAGAGCCCTGATAATTTCACTGCCGACGGCTCCAGGGAGGAACAATTTTGAGAATAAGGATATGAAATTTATTTGTAGAAGTCGAAGGAAGCTTTCATTAATTTTTTGACTTTTGAGCAATATTTGCCAACGAAAATTGCCAATTAGCACTGTGAATAGAATGGCGCACATTCCAATTGCAACCAAGATAGGTTTTTCGGATAATTTTGTTAAATTTGACAGATCCAGCGCTTTTAAATACACCAGTAACCACAACAGAATAAAAGCTAAAATTAATTTGTAGATGCCCATATACTTTAATTTCGGAAGGGCTCTACTTATGATAGTTTTATAAGTTTTATTCATAACTCAGTATCGAATACTTTAGATGATAAAAGGAATGATAAATAAAACTATCAAGAAGTTTTGGGTTGAGTCTTTTCATGGTTTATTTAAATTTTCCTAGGTTTTTTTATTTATGATAATCATTAATATTTAACTTATCTCAGCAGTTTCTGTTGTACAATGCGATAAAGAGAGAACCTTTATGTTCCTTGTCGTCCGCCTCATTAAACATTAGTGAATAGCTCAAAAACCCTATCGTGTGGATGGTTGTTGGCAAATAATCTAAACTATTACAATAATTTTAAAACGCTTGATGTGATCCTCTCGGACGAGGTATGTACATAATTAATGAGTATTTCAACACTGTTTCGGCATGAGCTAAGATCAGTGGAGAATAACAAAGTGCAATACAACATTCGCATCATTGTGATCGTAACCTGGGAAAAAATACAATATGTGTGGTATCGCAGGACTTTTGAATTTAGACGGAAATTCTATCGAAGGCCTTGAACGCAAGCTTTCGGTGATGAGTAAACTCATCGAACATCGTGGACCAGATGGTTATGGCCAATGGATCGGGGCAGATGACGCCGTTGGTTTTACCCATTGTCGGCTTTCTATCATCGATTTGACTGCCCATGGTGCACAGCCTATGTCTGGGCCGAATGGTACGGTTATCACGTATAATGGTGAAATCTATAATTATCAAGAATTGCGCTCCCAATTGTCGACCGATTGGGCTTTCACTAGTATGTCTGACACAGAAACCATTTTGGCGGCTTATAATAAGCATGGCACTAATTGTCTGGATCAATTAAGTGGTATGTTTGCTTTTGCTATTTGGGACGAAAAGAAGCAACGTTTGTTTTGTGCGCGTGACCATTTTGGCATTAAACCGTTTTATTATTGCATCGTTGACGGGGTGCTTGCCTTTGCTTCTGAGATGAAGGCATTGCTTCCATTGTTGCCTGAAGTGTATACAGACGAGAGCGCGTTTGCTGAATATTTGACATTTCAGTATACCATTGGTGAACATACCTTGTTTAAAGGGATTAAGCAGCTTTTGCCCGGGCATGCTATGGTCGTTGAAAATGGTAATGTTCGGGTTGATCGATATTGGGATGTTCATTACGAAATTGATTATAATCATGATCCAGAATACTTTAGCGATCAGTTGAACCATCTTGTTGATGATTCAGTTAATATGCACTTGCGTAGTGACGTACCGATCGGCAGTTATCTGTCTGGCGGTATAGATTCGAGTTTGATTGCGTTGTTGGCTCAACGCCATGATCCGTCAAACAATCAGATGTTCCATGGTAAGTTTACAGAATTCCCCGGGTATGACGAAAGCAGGTTTGCCCAAACTGTGGCTGATCAGTGCGAAAGCACTCTACACCAGATAGATATTACAGCAGATGATTTCAAAGATAATATTGAAAACGTTATCTACCATCTGGATACTCCGGTCGCTGGACCCGGAGCCTTCTCACAATACATGGTCTCCAAATTAGCTGCAGAGAAAGTAAAGGTGGTTCTAGGAGGTCAAGGTGGTGATGAGATATTTGGTGGTTATGCCCGTTATGTTGTTGCCTACTTCGAGCAAACCATCAAGGCGGCTATCGATGGCACGCACAAGAATGGCAATTTTGTCGTGACGCCGGAATCGATTATTCCAAATCTTGGCGCATTACGTGAATACAAACCTATGATCAAGGAATTTTGGCGAGAAGGATTATTCGATGAACTCGACGCTCGTTATTTTCGTCTCATCGACCGTTCAACTGATATGGTCAATGAAGTCGAATGGGAAGGGTTGGATCGTGAAAAAGTGTACAATGATTTCCACGCAATTTTTAATAATACGAAAAATGTTCGAAAAGAAGCCTATTTCGATAGCATGACGCATTTTGATTTCAAATGTTTGTTGCCGGCTTTGCTGCAGGTTGAGGACCGTATGAGTATGGCTCATGGCTTGGAAAGTCGTGTTCCATTTCTTGACCGTAAATTAGTTGAGTTCGCAGCAACTGTGCCCGCAGGTATCAAATTCAAAGGTGGTAATATGAAACACCTTCTCAAGGAAGCACACATGAAAGTCCTTCCTACAAGCGTAGTTGAGCGGCGTGATAAAATGGGTTTTCCTGTTCCATTGCGTGAATGGTTTATGGGAGATTTGCATGATATGGTGCAAGATATTTTCCGTACGTCTAAAACTCGGAATCGCGATTTTATTATTCATGATGCTGTTTTGAAAAATTTTGATCAAACAGGGCAATTTTCACGTAAAACATGGGGATTACTTAGTCTTGAATTATGGCATCAGCAATTTCATGACAAGGCCCATGAATATCGACGAATGCTGAATGTTGATGCATACTGATAAGATTAGTGGGAAACTTTTATTTAGTAAGTGAACCCCCGAAAATTCTTTAGATGGTTGCTGTTAGGTAGGATCACATAATATAGAGTGCCTTCTTGCCTAGATTATAGTACACTCAGAATAATTTTTTCAAAAAGATTTGACCCATACCTATGATTTGAACCCACTGTTTGAAAATATTAAACCCGGTGTAGAGATGTATTCGACGGTGCCCTATAAATATCTTGGTGACAGTTCAACAATTCCCAGATAAATTTCGTTGGAAATTCTAATCTAGTACGGGTAGCTAAATACAACAATGTCAGGAATTTCACCGAGTAAATCTCATCAACTTCAATCTCTCGGCTGAGAACTGTGTCGGGCTCTTGCTCATGATTATAGGTAGCGAAATCGTGCAGCCTATGAAAATAATAGCCGCTTGTTTTGAAGATTACACCGACAAGTGAAGCGCCGCATTTGAACGTTGTTCTAGCCATAAAAAAATTCCACCAGTCGATCCTATATATGTCTATTTGAACGGCTCTTCCCCAGAATGCTCATGATAATACATTTTAGTGTTACCAGGTGCGGCCCCATATTAAATATATGGGTGTAATCAATGAGATTTCTGCCATAAACTTTCAGCAATGCTAAGAGGGTTAATATTGTTTTCTGTCCACCATTCACCTTCATTGCCATGATCATGAAGTTGTCTATGGTGAATGGCGCATAAAGGAACAGTCCATTGATCTCCTGGTTTCCGTCCCATTGCTCTCAATTGAGCATGTTTCAAGTGGTGTGCCTGAGAAGGAGTACGCTCACATATCAAGCAAGTTTGACGTGCAACATATTTCAGATGCGATTTATCTCGAGATCTTATAGGGCCCTTGCAAAGCATATTAGAGTGAGAGGTGGACACTTGCGAATCATGTAATTTTTTCTCATGCGCGGTCACCGTTTTTGTATTAGATTCGATTAAATCGCGTTCTTTTTAAATTATTGTTTATTATTAAATAGTTACCGGTAGATTATGAGCGAAGTTAGGTTGATTTAACCCATCACAGATAACAAGCAATGGTCACAATATATCTTCCTGTTGGCCTCGTTTAGTGATCGCCCCATCGTTTTTCTACCGAGCGGATCAGACGGCTAGCCAGCGAACGGTAATGCGCCTTCGTCGTAAAGAATGTATGCTTTAGAACCTTCTCTATAACACAAATAACGAAGCCCTGTTTCCAAGCCACATAAGGCAAGCTTAGCTGGTCGCGGAAGCTGTGGGTGATCATTTCAGTCCACCAGGCTTCATTGAGTTTGATGACTGCCGGATCGTTGTGACGTCGAAATAGGAGGCCATTTTCTAGGAGTTTTGCATCCTGTGGCAGGCCGCCTGTGGTGTAGTCATCTTGTTGTTTTTCTAGCACCTCTCGGGGTGCTTTTTTTTGCTCTATGCATTCCTCAAATTCTTCAAAAACCGTATCGCGCCAGCGGTGTTCACCAACGCCGTAGTCGGGCCAGTTTAATTGATAGAGCAGGTCACTAGGATCTTTGGTAAAGCGGGCGTAGCCATCAACGTAAGCTGAATAGTCATAATCGGGTAAATATCGGTGGGGCAAAATTTTGGGCAGGCGCGAATAACGCGTGGGCCCCAGCTCTTCTCCCTCAAATTCACCATCAAAATACCGGATTTTCCATTTGGATAGTCCTAACTTTGCTCGCCATGACAAACCCTTGCCATCAGTGAAACATACATAATCCCACCCCGGATAGACGGTAGGTTCTTGCAGGCGGTCGTAATTATTGACAATGACCGTATAGATAACACGTTTTTCATCAGGGGCGTTTTTATGTGATTTGTTGGGCATTTCGACCTGTTCATGGTTGTTTGTGACGGTTACTATAACCGCAGTTTAATCAGAAAGAGAGACCTTTCCTTTAATGTGTGGCTTTGTGGGTTATTTTTGCGTTAATGGGAAGGCATTCTCTAATGCTTCTTCTGGGGATGGCGCGGCTGTATTACGCCGAGCATCCGACGCTATTAAACATCGCGGCCCCGATGATAGCGGTATATGGCTATCTGATGGCGGTTGCACCGGGTTTGGCTTCAGGCGCCTCTCTATTCAGGATTTAAGCGAGCACGGACACCAACCTATGATCAGCTCGGGTGGTCGTTATGTGATCGTTCTTAATGGCGAGATTTATAATTTTCAGACCTTGAGAGCAGAACTGGACGCGGAAAGTCCGCATCAATGGCGCGGTCATTCTGATACAGAAGTGTTGTTGGAACTGATCAGTCGTGTGGGTGTCGAGGCGGCCTTAGCCAAAACCGATGGCATGTTCGCTTTTGCCCTGTGGGACAATCGCGATAAAACGTTAACACTTGGCCGAGATCGGTTTGGTGAGAAACCGCTTTATTATGGTTGGACGGATACGGCCTTTGTATTTGGATCAGAATTAAAAGCCCTACGGGCCATACCGGGATTCAAGGGTGATCTGGACCGTCAATCCATGGCGCAGTTTTTTCGATTTTATTATATCCCCGGCGATCAGACCATTTACCAAAGTTGTCGAAAGTTACCCGCTGGGTCGATCACGACTTTGGGTTTGAACACGTCCCAAAATAGCTGGCCCGACATTACTAATTATTGGAACCCCGCGCAGGTCTTTAATGATAGTGCCGCCGCCCCTTTTCAAGGTGACATGTCTGGCGCTTTAGATGAGATTGATCGCATTTTTAAAAAATCCGTTGAGCATCGTATGATCACCGATGTACCGATCGGGGCGTTTCTATCGGGCGGGATTGATTCCTCCCTAACAGCAGCCTACGCGCAAATGCTCGACCGTCCGCCTTTGCAAACCTACACCATTGCCTTTGACAATAATAAATTTAATGAGGCCCCTTACGCCCAAGCCGTAGCGGATCATCTGGACACCAATCATACAGAAATTTTGGTGACAGAAGATGATGCCCTTGGGGTGATCGATGGGCTTGCGAACATCTATGACGAACCCTTTGCTGATAGCTCGCAAATTCCAACCATGGTATTATGTGCTAAAGCACGAGAGCATGTCACCGTGGCGTTGGCGGGGGATGGCGGTGATGAGCTGTTTTGCGGTTATAACCGATACGACAAACAGGTTCGCCGCTGGAATAATATTTCAGGCGGTCATCCCATGGCCAAAAAATTGATGGCGCAGATGTCAAAAAACCTGCCGATCGGATTGTTTGATAATATTGATGGGTTGCGCGGCAAACCCGGCAAGCTGGGTCAGAAATGGAATTCAAAATTGATGGAGCATTCGTGCGTTGTTGACGAAGAATTTTTCATGGCGGCTTCTAGCTTTTGGCGTGATGGGGTGCCCGTACAGGGTATTGACGCGCACGAACGGGCCTTGTTTACACCGCAACCGTTACAATTAGAAAATGCTTCTGCCGTACAGCGTTTTCAGGTACTTGATACGTCGATATATTTACCAGATGACATTCTGGTTAAGACCGATCGTGCGTCAATGGCGGCCTCACTTGAAATCCGAACACCATTTTTAAACGCCGAACTGGCTCAATTTGCGTTGTCATTACCGGTCTCGATGTTTGACCCGCAAGAATTTGGCTTGAAGGTGATATTGAAAAAATTACTGGAACGTCATGTGCCGGCTAATTTAATCGACCGCCCCAAGATGGGCTTTGAAGTTCCCCTGCGAGAGTGGCTGCGCGGTAAACTAAAAGACTGGGGGGTCGCATTGGTTTATGAACCTAGCGTTACAGCACAGGAATGGCTGGATATGCCCCGCATTCAAAAACGTTGGGTCGATCACCAAAAAGGGGCCAACAGAGAAGGCGACTTGTGGCCCGCATTGATGATGCTTTTGTGGTTGAGGAATACACAATGAGAATGACTGGGATAGATACAGACACAGCTCAACCAGACTGGAACCGAATTACTGTTATTTCGCTTATTCATCATAGTGCAGCGGTCATTGGGACATGCATGGAACAGCTACGCCATGTACCAAATATTGTGGTCGTTGATAATGCCAGTGATGATGATGGCGTGGATATTGTCCGCCGGATTGTGCCTCAGGCCAAAATCATTCGTAACAAGATCGGTATGGGATATGGAAATGCGGCCAATCAAGGTATTGCCTTGGTTGAAACGGAATTTTTCCTGATGACCAATCCAGACAGTATTGTTAACGATGAAGCCATCGCGGCCTTGTTGCAGGTGGCTGATGATCATCCAGAAGCGGGTATAATCTGTCCCCAAAGCACCAATGATGATGGCTCCATTGAGCTGATCCATGATGTGAACTTGTTCCACCGTAGGGCCATTTCGCCACCCTATGACAAACGCAAACATGAGCCCGATCCACAAGGTCTGGTTTGTGCAGAGTTTGTATCGGGCGCGGTTAATCTGGTGCGTTATTCAGCCATGAAAGATATTGGCTTTTTTGATCCCTTGATCTTTCTTTATTTCGAGGACGACGACGTGGGCATCCGCATGCGCAAGGCGGGATATTCTCTTATATTGGTGGCGGATGTATCGATCACCCATTCCAATGGCGGCTCGGTTCGCCCCAGCTTGCATTATAAATGGGAAAAATTCTGGAATTACGGTTGGGGCCGCTTGTTTATTGAAAACAAACATCAAGGTCGATCTTCTATGTTGGGCGTAGCAGCGCACCATGTGCTGATGTATTTCTTTAAAGCCCTAGGTTACTCGGTGTTATTCCAGGGTAACAAAGCCCTGCGCGATTGGGCGCGACTGGCGGGAACTTTGGCGTATTTGATCGGACGACCATCGATCAACCCTAACTTCAGTGCCATAAATGAACAATGGCGTAAAACACTGAACGATTAAAGCAAGATAGTCTGGTAAATTGACTTCGTCTCCAGTATCAGTAGTACATTGATATTAAGGCCACTAATGAGGCAACGATGAAAATCGAACCAACAAACGTCCATGGTTGTTATACCATCAGCTTAACCGAGCACGTCGACGAGCGTGGCTCTTTCTCGCGCAGTTTTTGCCCCCATGAGCTCAAAGCCGCTGGCGTGCCTTATGATTTTAATATCTGCCAGACCAATATATCGCAAAACACCCTACGGGGCACCCTGCGTGGCATGCATTGGCAAGCCTCCCCGAAAGCAGATGGCAAGATCATTCGCGTAGTCCGGGGGGCGATGTTCGACGTAGCGGCTGATATAAGGCCTAATTCCCCTACCTATGGACAGTGGACAAGCCAGGAACTAACGGCTGAAAACCACAAAGCCATTTTGATTCCCCCCGGCTGTGCCCATGGCATTATTACCTTGGTCGATGATACAGAGTTTCATTATTTGATGGGGGAGTTCTATGACGAACCCATGGCCCGTGGCATGCGCTGGAATGATCCCATGTTCAAGATTGATTGGCCACTGGAACCCATCGTGATATCCGAACGGGATGCGACCTATCCGGATTTTGTTGCTGAGTAACCGATCAGCCCTCTTTAATCATCGACCACTTTATTTCCATATCTTGCGAGCCGGGCTCAGAATGACCGTTGGCGTTGCTGTGGGCATTGATCAAGCCGGTAAGAACCAACTGGGCGCTGCGGCGTTTGCGACCGGGGGTGCCGAGGTAGACGCTGTCTTCAATGGACAGCGTGCCGCCGGAACAGCGGAAGCGCCAGCCTTCTTTGTTGGATACTTTTAAAATGGCGGATTTTCGATTGCCGGATAATTCCGCACTTATGCTGGGGTGCAGGTGGAAGCGAACGGCATATTTTTTTGCCTGTTTCCCAGTGTGATCCATCATCAATTTTAATTTATCTCGCCCGCGCAGATCGTCTCCGGCGGCGGACAAATAAATGTCACGAGAGTGGATGAGGCCAAAAATATTACGGTAACCATCGTGGCGCATTTGGAAAAAGGTACTGCCGTTTTGCTCGCTTCGTCGACTGGTTACGTGGGTGTCGAAATGCTTCAATCCGCCGTCTTCTAAAACTTCCAAGGCATTGGTATCATCCACGCACAAGGTGGAATGGGCTGCGGTTGCGCGTAGGGGCATGTGCCAACTATCGCTGTGATCATTATTGGCGCCGCAATTGACGATGATACGGTGCACCCCGTGAGAGAATTCAAAACTGAGCAATCCAGCGTGGGCATCGCGGTTCGCACCAGAAACCACCGCCGCCCCGGAATCGGTGATCAGGACGCTGCTCTCCGTGCCGGGTTTAGAGCCTTGGGTGGATAGGCCGCGCTGATATCCGGTATGGGGTGCATTATTGAGCGGGGATTTGCTTTTAGCGTCTGCGGCTTTTAATAACTGGTCGATGGCATCACGGCTGCCTTCTGTGGCGCCGTTAAATAACGCAAGCTTTCCATCGCCGTGACGATAAGTTTGCAACATAGGGGCCATCATATCGATACTGTTGGTCAACCACGCCGGCACACTGAGTTGGGCGGCACGCATTGTACCGCGAACACGAACCAAGCGGACCAATACATTAAATTGTACGGTGGGGTTGCGTTGGAAATGACCCCCATCGCCTAAGATTTGATGATCAAGGGCGACTTCCAAGGCTTCCAATCCGCTCTCGAGGTGGGTTTCCATATCTTTCAGGCAAATCGCACCGAGGATTAATCCCTCGGCAGCTTCAATGGCTTGTTCGTCACCGGGGGCATCAATGATGGTGCGGGACAGGTGCCTGATTTGGGTGGCGCAGGATTCTAAAAACGTTAGCTCAAAACCGGGATGTTCCGCGTGGCGCAAAAAATCATAGGTACGCAACCAATTTGTTAACCGACCGCCGGTAATTTCCGGGTCCCACGCGCGGGCGCGCCAGCGTCCATTTTCGTTAATCCACCGGGTCATCAGCTCGCGTCCTTTATCGGCGGCATCGGCGGTGCCCAGAACTTTCAAGTCGGCGAGAAACCCAAAGCGGTGTAAAATACAGGTTTTTTGATCGGGCAACCGGGTGTTCTTCCACGGCAAATCCCCTAAATGATGTTTTTGACCAAACATCAGATAATTACCGTTTAAGATTTCCCCTCCGGCAAAGGAACTGCCCGTTAGGGCGATGGACTTTTTCTCGGCGAGCGGTTCCGGTGGAATACCGCGCAGTCGCTCGGGCGTTGAGCCGCGCAACGACCAATCATAAATACTGGTATTGTAAATTGCGTTTCTGATCTGAGCGCGCATGGCAATCATGACAGGCAACCTGTTTTTAGATATATTACTTTTAGAGTCAAATTTATAGACCATAATGCCATACTAATTATGTACAGGGAATTAACGCTTATGGTTAAGATTTCCTGCGGAGGCGAATGGCATAAAAACCATCCATGCCACCCTTGTCTTCCCAATGCCACGGCATGGTACGAATACTGCCTTCCAAGGTGATGGCATCTTCTAACCCGGGTAGTTCCGCTTTGGTAACGGGAACGATCTCTAGCGGTAATCCCCGTGTTAGGGCCGCCGCAATGCGGTCCTCGCCCTCTTCACGTTGCAGAGAACAGGTGCAATAGACAATTAATCCACCCGGTTTCACCATTTCTACCGCGGCGTCCAAAAGCGTATCTTGTAATGTGGTCAAGGATGTAATGTCTTCCGCGGTTTTGTGAAAGGCTATGTCGGGGTGGCGCCGTAACGTTCCGGTAGCGGAACAAGGTGCGTCCAGCAAGACGCCATCTAATAATTCATCGGGTCGCCATTGGTCGGCGTCGGCTGTAATCACCTTTGCCTTCATGTGGGTGCGATAAAGATTACGGTGCAGGATTTTTAAGCGTTTCTTAGATCGATCAACGGCGGTGACCGTGGCGCCACCGGCGATAAGCTGCATGGTTTTCCCGCCCGGTGCGGCGCATAGATCGGCGATGTGTTTGCCGGAAATATCCCCCAGCAATCGCACGGGAAGGGCGGCGGCGGCGTCTTGGATCCACCACGCCCCTTCTTCAAAGCCCGCTAGGTTTTCAATCATGCCGCCACTGTCTAATCGAATGGTGTCCGTAGGTAATAATTCACCTTGTAATTTTTCGGCCCATTCTTCGGCGGCACCTTTGGCGGTGATATCTAATTTTGGTTCTTGCATATTGGCTTTGGCGATGGCGCGGCAAGTTTCAGATCCGTAGGATGCTTCCCACGTATCCCACAACCACCATGGTGTATTCAGTTTTGCTTTATCCATGTTTTTCAACAGATTACGACCCTGTTCCACGACCCGGCGCATGATCGCATTGGCGAGTTTATCGTGCCCGGAATGGCCGCTTTCGCGCACCAAATCAACGGTGGTTGTGGCAGCCGCGTAATCGGGTACATCCAGATAAAGCACCTGGGCGATGCCTAATTGCAATATCGTAACGACTCGGGCGGCCTTGCCCCGGGGACGACGTTCCAGAAAGTGATCCAGCACGGCGTTAATCTCGCCGTAGTGTCGTAAAACAGTCATCACCAAAATACGGTGGAAAGCTCGATCGCGCGGGTCTTTAAGGCGAGAGCGCGTAACGGTCAGGGCTTCCTCCAAGCCGACGCTGTCGGTGATGATGGAATCATTGGCTTTTTGCGCGGCTAAACGGGCGGCATCTTTATAGGATGACGCATCATCGGTCAGCTCTGGCGGTTGATTTGTGGTATTTGTTGTTGGCATAATGTTGTCATGCCTGAGTAGGCGGCATATTACAAGCGTGATCAAAGGTTAATAATGCTCTACTGTCGAATAAAGGGCGTATAATTCATTCTATCAAGGTTTAAGTAGGTAAATATGGACAATTCTAAATCGGCTCAAGACACGGAAGAATTAGAAAAAGATACGGGCGGCGCTACAGCGAAGCCTTCTGATGGTTCTTTTGCAACACCCCCTGAATTAAACCCTGAATTAAACGCTGGAATAAACACTGAAACACTCCTTGAAAAAGCAAAGCCAGAGCGCGATGCTACCCGCTATGGTGATTGGGAAATGAACGGACGGTGTA
Organism: uncultured Rhodospirillales bacterium; assembly: GCA_965603075.1. Classification (GTDB taxonomy): domain Bacteria; phylum Pseudomonadota; class Alphaproteobacteria; order Rhodospirillales; family Casp-alpha2; genus JABJOR01. The sequence continues at coordinate 54,338 of CBFDBO010000012.1, forward strand.
TTGATTTTTGATAGGGATAACCATATCGTAATGAGTAACCCGCACCAACGATAACGCGTAAGGCGAAACGCAATAGAACGAAAGAAATATGGAAAAAGTTAAAGCCGTCATGAGTTGGCTGTTAAAGCCAGAGGATAAATCAAAACAGGATCGCTCAGAAGAGAGCTTTACCCCTGCCGGGATCAATGCGAACTACGCGGTATCAATCCGGGTGGCTAGTTTTGATGGTCCAGAGGGCGCGACGGTAACCAAACGTATTATTTCGACCCTGTCACGGGTACCAGAGGTCAAAGTGAAGGGCATGCGCAGTGCGCTCCATATTCCAAATAAAAAAACGGCTATTGAAGGCCTGATTGCAGCGGCTGAAAAAGGCCGCGATTGGTTGAAACGCGAACAAGCCGAAGTTTTGGTATGGGGTCAAATTGATCCAAAAACCCGCCTCATCACCATGCGGTTTTTGCCCGTAAATGGCGCACCGGAGGGCCGACCGGGGGCCATTGGCATGGGCGATGTACTTGAATTACCTTTGCATTACAGCCCCGAAGTGGATGATGTGATCGCCGCCGCCGCCCTTTGCGCCGGGGCGTCAACCCAAGCCGGTAGCCGTGAAAGCCATACAGAACAACTCCGTGATTTAACCGCCCGCGTGGTCCCGTTGGGGGCCATTGAAATTCCGGGCCTCGATCAGGTGCAATTGGTTAGCGTCTTGCAAACCATTGCTAACGTGATCACCACGGACGCACGGGGCAGCCAATTTGGCATTTCGAAGGCGTTGGAGGTCTATTTACGGGCGATCCGACTTATTCCATCGGATTTAATAAGCGCGCCTCGTCAAGCCTTGATGTATTCTCAATACGGCGCGGCCCTTCTTGCCTCTGGCGCGAAATCGGATGACATTGAATCCTTTGAAAAAGCTGTCGAGGCCTATCGTTCCGCCATTGGTGTCCTAAGTATGTCCTCTTATCCGCACGATTGGGCGCTCAATCATATACGGTTGGGACTGGCCATATATCAATTGGCCCAGAGAAAAGATCAAGCCAAGTTTATGGGCGAGGCCATCAAAGCACTTGAAAAGGCCTTAGTCGTTTATACCCGTGGGTCTAATCCGGGGCGTTGGGCTGAAGTTAAAAATCATATCGGTATCGTTATGTCCGCTATGGGGGAGGCGCTTTCCAACAATGAGATGCTGGAACGTGCTATTGAAGCCTTCGATGATGCATTAGATGTTCGAAAACGTGAAATCGTTGTGGTGCAGTGGGCGCAAACCACCAATAACATGGGGGCCGCGGCCTTTGCGCTGGCGAAACGAACAGAAGATATGGCGTTGATGCAACAAGCGGCCTATGCCTTTCAAGGTGCCATAGAGGTTTACCGCCAAATCGGTCAGGAACAACGCGCCCACATAATCCAAAAAAACCTGAATCGGGTTCAAGCTTATCTTGGTAGCGGATAAAATATTGTTTTGTAATGGGTAAGGCCGTCTTTAGCGCAGAGCCTTGAAACCCCGTAAATGGGTTGGGCGCAGGCCCCCGACTTCAGCAGCAACCGCGATGGCTTTTTTAACATCTATCCAATGGGCTAAATAGTCTGCACCAAAGCTTTCTTGCAACTGGGCGTTTAAGGGGCCTTCAAGTTGCTCGACCTCAAACCGCGAGATCTTTGCAAACCAATCATTACGGTCCCGGGTTTGTACGTCGGTAAACCCAGCCGTCACCAGACGTTCTTCCATTCGCGCCGCGCTCGCGATGGCGAAAGCCAAATGATGGACGACCTTAAAGCGTTCCAATGCCGGAATGGCATTCTCGCCACCCCCCGATAACCAGTCAGAGGCCACAAAAACACCGCCGGGTTTGAGCACCCGTATAATTTCCAAAAAAAGCGCGGGTTTATCGGGAATATGGATCATGGAGTCTTTGCTGAAGACCAGATCAAAAGTATCGTTGGAAAAGGGCAGTGGGCCAGGGTTAACCAATTGGGGCTGAACGATATCAGACAAACCGGCTTCACGGATATTTTTTACCGCCTGTTTGATGAGTTGCGGTTCGATGTCGATACCGATGACGCTTCCCGCGTGATGATCACGGGCCAATGTTAGGGCGGGGCCGCCGACCCCGGTTCCAATATCAAGGACTGATTTTCCGTTTAAATCCAGCCCCTTAACGATCTCGCCCACTTCATCCTGCCCGCCGGGGGAGAGGAAACCTCTGCCCCACAACAATTGCAGTCGTTCGGTGAACTGTTCAGGGTATTGGATTTCATCACACTTCTGGGTTTTTTCACACGCTTGGGTTTTTTCACTCATGGGGCTGTTTACAGTCCTTATGGGTGTTGATATCGCAATAATGCCGTCATTCTATCCGGTTTTGGCGGTTTTCGATTAAGTCCTCTACAACGGACGGATCGGCGAGGGTGGATGTATCACCCAGATTAGAGAAGTCGTCCTCACCAATTTTGCGTAAAATACGTCGCATGATTTTACCCGAACGGGTTTTGGGTAAACCCGGTGCCCATTGCAGCCAATCTGGGCTGGCGATGGGGCCAATTTCTTTGCGGACCCAAGTAACAAGTTCTTTGCGCAGGGCATCACTGGGCTCCACGCCAACATTTAACGTTACGTAAGCGTAAATACCTTGGCCTTTTATGTCATGGGGGGCGCCAACAACGGCAGCTTCGGCAACGTCATGGTGGGCAACAAGCGCACTTTCCACCTCCGCCGTTCCCATACGGTGACCGGAAACGTTGATCACATCGTCCACCCGTCCGGTGATCCAGTAATAACCGTCTTCATCGCGACGACAGCCGTCGCCGGTGAAGTATTTTCCGGGGTAGGTTGAGAAGTAAGTATCTTCAAAGCGTTGGTGATCGCCATAAACCGAGCGCATTTGACCGGGCCAGCTCTCTCTAATGACGAGGTTTCCTTCGCAGGCGCCATCGTGCGGCACGCCATCGGCATCGACGATTTCTGGCTGGATACCAAAAAATGGTTTCGTAGCCGAACCGGGTTTTAAATCAATAGCACCGGCCAGCGGGGTGATGAGAATACCACCCGTTTCGGTTTGCCACCACGTATCCACAATGGGGCAACGGCCTTCGCCGACCACATTATAATACCACATCCATGCCTCTGGATTGATCGGTTCGCCCACCGATCCAAGCAACCGTAGAGATTTACGAGAGGTCTTTTTGACCGGCTCATCCCCTTCGCGCATTAAGGCTCTTAAAGCTGTCGGTGCGGTATAGAAGATATTGACGTTGTGTTTGTCGCAAACTTGCCAAAACCGGGATACATCGGGGTAATTAGGTACACCTTCAAACATCAACGTGATGGCACCGTTCGCAAGCGGTCCATAGACGATGTAGCTGTGACCGGTGACCCAGCCCACGTCGGCTGTACACCAATAAACATCACCATCATGGTAATCGAATACATATTGGTGGGTCATGGCCGCATAGACCATGTATCCGCCCGTGGTGTGTAATACCCCTTTGGGTTTGCCCGTTGATCCGGATGTGTAAAGAATAAACATCGGATCTTCGGCGTTCATCTCGGCCGGTTCGCACGTGGCGGGCACATTTTCGCATGCTTCGTGATACCAAACATCGCGGGTCTCATCCCAACCCACATCGCCGCCTGTGGCCTTGACCACAAAGACTGTATCTACGGTTGGGCACATGGCGACGGCGGCGTCGGTATTGGCTTTCAATGGAATGGGCTTGCCGCCGCGCACGCCTTCGTCGGCGGTGATTACACAATGGCTGTCACAATCTTGAATACGCCCGGCCAGCGCGTCGGGCGAAAATCCACCAAACACGATTGAATGGACAGCCCCGATGCGGACACAAGCCAACATGGCGTAGGCTGCTTCGGGGATCATGGGCATGTAAAGCGTGACCACGCTGCCTTTTTTAACGCCGCGCGCCTTCATGGCATTAGCCAGCTTGCAGACTTTATCATGCAGCTCTTGATAGGTAATCGTTTTGGAAACGGAAGGATCATCGCCTTCCCAAATAATAGCGGTCTGGGTGCCCCGGGTGGCGAGGTGGCGATCGATACAATTGACCGACGCATTTAAGGTGCCGTCCTCATACCATTTAATCGAAACACCGGGTTTATTATAATTAACGTTTTTAACCTTGGTGTAAGGCTTCATCCAGTCGAGACGTTTACCCTGTTCGCCCCAAAAACCATCTGGATCATCAACAGATTGTTGGTACATGGCCTGATACTTCGCCGCATCAATGTGGGCATGGCGTGCAACATCGGCGGGTACGGGAAAAATGTGTTCTTCGCTCATTATGTGGATACTCCCCTAATTCATATGGAATTGTGTATTCATAATTAAATTATGCCACAAATGCCCATGATGACAAGCGAGGTCGATGCTTGACCCTGCATTCTTTAAGTGGACATGGGTAAAGCTCTTTAGGGTAGGGTTTCTTCTTTGATGTAGTTTGCGGCGAGGAGGTAGAAAGAAATAGCCTTGTTGATAAGGTTTGATGCGACTGTATCGTCATTTGAAATCACGCTGCCATCAACACCTTGCACAACGCGGACTGTTTGCTGGGGACGTAATTCAACGATTTTATCATCCTCCATATAACCAACGGTTAGATAGTTTGCCATGAAAGCGCGTTGGTTCGTTCGGCCTTCATCCAAAATGTTTTGACCAAAAAACTTCGATTGATACGGTACGTTAAGCATCGCCAAAATGGTGGGCGCCACATCGATGAGAGAGGCGGTACTGTCGACCCGGCCCGGTGTGACAAAGCCAGGGGCGTAAATCCACATGGGGATGCGGAAATTCTTTGGTGGTAAATCAATGCGTCCGCGTCCGCCGGATGTGTGGTCGGACACCAAAATAAACACCGTATTATCAAACCAAGGTTTATCGCGGGCTCGCTCAAGGAAATCGCCAATCGCCCAGTCGGTGTATTTAACCGCGCCCGCGCGACTGGTTTTCGAGGGGATATCGATACGACCTTCGGGATAGGTATAAGGCCGGTGATTACTGGTGGTCATGATATGGGCAAAAAACGGTTGGGAGGTCGCATCAATGGCATCAATGGTCTCTAAGGACAGGGTATACAAATCTTCGTCGGCAACACCCCAGATGGTTTCGTGGTGGATATCGGCGTCGTCAATGTCGGTACGATCAAAGACCTCGTACCCATTACCAGAGAAAAAGTTATGCATATTATCAAAAAAGCTGTAACCGCCGTAAAGGTAGACGCTTTTGTAGCCTTGATCATTAAGCACGGAACCCAACGATTGTAAGCCTTTGTTGCGGGTTCGTATGGGAACCGCGCGACCAGGGGTGGGGGGAAGGGACAGCGTGATGGCTTCTAAACCCCGCACCGTACGCAGACCCGTGGCATAGAGGTCATGGAAACTGAGGGATTCTTTGACTAATCCGGATAAATTAGGGGTTAGACCTTCATGACCACCAAAGGCTTCCACATATTTTGATCCTAAACTCTCGATATTAATCAGCACAATATTGCGTTTAATGGCCGCCATATTGGGTGCAATGGCGCGATCAACGCGGGTTCCATCACTGACGGAATAGGTTTCTGCAATGATGGGCTTCGATATACTTTCCGGGACCGTGGCGTAAAAAACAGGGTAGCTCAGATCATTATTGTTAAAGGCTCGAAACAAAGCGTAATGACCATTCCAAGCGAGCTCCCGCTCGACGGGTTTGCCCAGTAAGTTGTTGGGGCCATCTCCGATAACAAAAAATGACATGAGGGGGAGCAAGCCAATGCCGACTGTACGTGTCAGGCGACCTTTGATTGCGGGGCTTTTCAAACCCGCCACGGCTAAATATTTACGACCGATGGTGGCGAGCACGACACCCGTTACCACAACGATCACAGCCAAGATGGCTTCCATGGGATATGATTGCCAGATATTGCCAAAGACTTCGCGGGTATAGACCAAATAATCCACCGCAATGAAGTTGAAACGGGAGGAAAACTCGTTCCAGAATAGAAACTCTGAGCCAACATTAAAGACCATACTACCGGCAAATCCGGCAAATAGTGCTGACGATAACCATTTATGGATGCTGCGTCCGCGTACCGAATTGGAACACGCTAATGCAATTATTGCAAAAGGGATCAACATCCACGCAAGGGCCGCTACGTCATAAAGTAAACCAATGGAGAATATTTTTATAAGGGTAGTGAGGGATGTATAAACCTCTGCGTCCCCTTCAAATACCATCAGCATTATGCGAATGAGAAAGCTCATGCCAAGATAAAGTTTAGCAAAAATCCATATAGTATCGTAACGCGAACCAGCAGAAGTCATAGATAAGGCCTTTAGAATTACAGGTTTATAGAGCGGGAAGCACTTGTTTCCAAGCGTTGATAGATACGCTCTCGAAAAGGCCCGCTTTTGCGTAAGGATCTGCCGCGGCAAAGGCTTCGGCCTCTGACTTGTTATCGAAATCCAAGATCAGAATGCTGCCGACCATCGATGTTTCATCATCACCCAGCATAGGGCCAATAGCGTGGGCACGATGGGCGGCGTGCTCTTTTAGAAATTCCAGGTGCAGGGGGCGGTTGTCTGCGCGGATGGTGCCTGCATCTTTTCTATCATGGCAAACGATGGCGTATAACATGCGGTGTATCCTTTTAAAGGTCATTTAAAGAGTGTTTTTATGAATGTTCGCTTGTTACGGGACGGGCCAGTAATTCTGCGATGGTCGTATCAATATCTGCGCCAGCGTTCAAGACTTGATGCACGGCGTGACAGATGGGCATTTGAACATTTTGTTGCTCGGCTAATTGGCTCAGTGCTTGGGCGGAAAATACCCCTTCGGCAACCGTAATTCGATTTTTGAGTATATCTTGTAAACTTTCGCCCTTACCCAAAGCGACCCCCAGCGAGAAATTGCGCGATTGCATGGCATTACAAGTTAACGTGAGATCGCCTATGCCGGACAAACCGCTAGATGTTTCACGCACGCCCCCCATGGCAATACCCAACCGAATAATTTCGGCGAGCCCGCGTGTGATCAATGCTGCGCGGGCATTATCGCCCAACCCCCGTCCTTCGCTGATACCACAGGCTATCGCCAAGACATTTTTGACCACGCCCCCGATTTCGGTCCCGATTACGTCCCCGGAACGGTATAATCTAAAATGGTTGGTGCTGAGCGCCTGACACAAGGCATCCTGTAATTCAGGGTCTTTTGTGGCAAGGGTCGCCGCCCCCGGCATTTTGCGGGCGACCTCCCCGGCAAATGTGGGGCCCGATAACACCGCAAGGGGCGCGTTTGGTAGGGTCTCGGCGCACACATCGTTCATGAATTTTAACGTGCCGCTTTCGATGCCTTTAGAGCATAAAATGGCGGGAACACCCGCACTCCATTGATCGGTTAAATTTTGGGTGACCTGTCTGACCACTTGCGCGGGCGTGACGATTAACACCGCATCGGTCGCGATGGCCTCCGCGATGGTATTGGTGACTGTAATGTCGGCTTCCAACCTAACACCGGGCAGATAGGTTTCATTTATACGGGTTTGTTGCAAATCACTTGCCAGTTGCGGGTTGTGTTCCCAAAGCGTGACGGTATTGCCGGCGCGTGCAGCCACACAGGCCAAAGCCGTACCCCACGCTCCCGCGCCCAATACCCCAATTTTTTTAATGTCATTACTCATGCGATCATATATGGGCGGTTGAGGCGTTTGGGTCAAGCATGCGGGTCACGCATGTGGATCAAGAGGCCAGCGGGGCCGAGGCTTGAAATCTAAGGGATCGGAATGCCCCAGCTTAAGATGTTCGATACCGGCCCACGCCACCATGGCGGCATTATCGGTACACAAATGTATCGGTGGCGCAACTAAGACCATTCCATGGTCATGGGTTAGTTGTTCTAACCGGTCGCGGAGATAGACGTTGGCGGCCACTCCGCCAGCGACAACCAGAGTATTGCCATCCGGAAAATTGCTCTGAAATAACTCTATTGCGTTTTTGCAACGATCTGCGAGCGCGTCCCCGGCGGCGGCTTGGAAGCTGGCGCAAAGATCATTGACGTCCTGTTCTCGCAAATCACCGGGGGGTAGCTTTTCAACGGTTTGGCGAACAGCTGTTTTAAGTCCTGAGAAGGAAAAGTCACATCCCGGTCGGCCTTTCATGGGGCGCGGTAACGCAAATCGTTTGGGGTTGCCTAATGTGGCGGCGACTTCAACCGCCGGGCCACCGGGATAGCCTAACCCTAACATTTTGGCGGTTTTATCAAAGGCTTCGCCGAGCGCGTCATCGACCGTGGTCCCTAATCGATGAAATTTTCCAACGCCTTCCACACTCAATAACTGGCAATGACCGCCGGAGACCAATAACAATAGATACGGAAACGTAACGTCTGTGCCTAAGCGCACGGTCAGGGCGTGGGCTTCCAGATGATTGACCGCCACAAAGGGGATGTTCCGCGCCAGCGCGATGGCTTTGGCGGCCATCACACCAACCATGACCCCGCCGATCAAACCCGGTCCGCTGGTGGCGGCGACACCGTCCAGATCGGAGAAATCCATGCGGGCCTCGCTGAGCGCCTCGGCAATGATGCCGTCTAGATGGTCTAGGTGGGAGCGGGCGGCAATTTCGGGTACCACGCCGCCATAGGGGCGGTGCTCCTCAATCTGGCTGAGTACCACATTGGAATGAACCGTTCCGCCATCATCAATGATGGCGGCGGCGGTCTCGTCACAGCTTGTTTCAATACCCAGAATATTCATCTATCGAGTTTCTCGGTCTCAGTTGTTGCAAAGCACTTAACGCAGGGTCATAAACAGTTATAATAACTATACAAGTTTAATTGGAGCGTCAAAGCGTGAGTATTAAAATCGGCACCCGCAGCAGCCCGCTAGCCTTAGCGCAAGCTTATGAAACCCGTGACCTGCTGGCTGCGTCATTTCCGGGCCAAAACGTAGAAATCGTCCCCATCACCACCACAGGCGATAAAGTACAAGATCGCCCGTTATCAGAAGTGGGCGGCAAGGGTGTGTTCACCAAAGAATTGGACGACGCTCTATTTGATGGTCGCATCGATGTTGCGGCCCATTCCATGAAAGATGTTCCCACGTGGTTGCCGACGGGGATCGTCCTTGCGTGTATGTTCGAGCGTGAAGACGTTCGCGATGTATTGGTGTGCTCCAAATACAAAGATTTTTCTGAAATGCCAGCGGGCAGCGTCATCGGCACCACGTCGCTGCGCCGCCAATCACAAATTCTTGCCAAGTTTCCGGATTTAAAAGTCGTGTTGTTTCGCGGCAACGTGCAAACCCGTTTGCGTAAATTAGCCGAGGGCGAAGCGGACGCGACGTTGCTTGCTTTGGCGGGCCTCAACCGATTGGAACGCACAGACGTGATCGCAAAAATTTTGGAACCAGAGGATCTGTTGCCTGCCGTGGGTCAAGGGGCCATTGGGCTGGCCTGTCGTGAGAACGATAATGATTTGTTGGATATGTTAAAGCAATTAAACCACCAGCCAACATCCATCCGGGTGGGGGCCGAGCGGTCCATGTTGGACGTGCTGGATGGATCGTGTAAGACCCCTATTGCGGGGCTGGCCGAACTATCAAATAACGGTGCAACCATCACAATTCGGGGAATGGTGGCCCAGGCGGACGGATCTGAAATCTGGCGCGCCGAGCGCAGCGGTCCAGTGGCGGACGCCGAAATATTGGCGCGCGCGGCTGGCGTAGAATTACGCCAAGCGGCGGGGGAAGAATTTTTTGCCAAGCTGGTTGCTTATAACGAGCTAAAACCCACTTAATTTTCAAAGGTATAAAAAATCTATGCGCGTGTTGATCACCCGACCTATGGAAGATGCCGAGCCGCTGGCTCGGTCATTAGCGGTTGGTGGTGTTGGCGCGATGATCGAACCCTTGTTGGAGATTAATTATCTGCAAGGGGCATTACCGGATTTAAGCAAAATGCAAGGGGTGTTGGCGACCAGCGCCAATGGCATTCGGGCGTTTTCTCGGGTTTCGGATAACCGCCATATAAAAATCTGGGCCGTTGGTGATGCAACCGCGCGGAGCGCGCGAGATGCGGGGTTTGACACTGTGATGAGTGCGGGGGGCGATGTTGATGCGTTGGCGGCTTTGGTCATTGCTCAAACAAACCCGTCATTAGGACCGTTACTGCATGTGGCCGGCAGTCGATTGGCCGGTGATCTGGGGGCAATGTTAGAAGCGGCGGGTTTTGTCTATAACCGATCCGTGCTTTATGAAGCCCGCACCCTCACAGAATTGTCCCCCGGTTTATGTGATGCTTTTCAAGCAAACACCCTAGACGGTATTGTGTTATTTTCGCCGCGCACCGCCAAAACTCTGGTGAGGTTAATTGAAAAACACGGTTTGGCGGCGCAGTTGTCCAAGGTTACCGTGTTCTGTTTGAGCAAAGCGGTGGCACAAAAGGTTGAGGCTTTAGATTGGAAAAAAGTCATTATCGCGACTATTCCACAAGAAGATGCCCTTATTGACACTATTTTTAGTACAGCGACGCAAAGTTAAATTATACTGTTATCCCGAACCGCCCGACTTCATAAGTAGAGTAGAATGACAAGCAAACCGAAAAAGACTAAAACAACAGCTGATAAAACGGCTAAAGCCGTTAAGGACAAGAAGGAAAAATCCGCAAAGGTTACGGATGGAGCCGCCGTTGAAAATGAAGCGCCTTCCCACCTTGACGAATACCTTCGAGAAACGGGTGTGGATCAACAGACCAAATCATATGGTCCGTTTGCCGGGGTTCTAATAACCATATTAATCTTTGTCGGCTTGATCGCCGGGGCGGGCGTATCGCGGGAAGTGTGGTGGCCGTATTTTGAAGATATGCTGCCCCGTTCGTCGTTTGAAAGCGATCCGCGCGTTGCCTTACTACAGGACCGGGTCAAAGAGCTAGAAACCAATCAACAAATTAAAGACGCTACGTCAAAACAAGAAATGGCAGCATTTCAAGATTTAGAAAAAGAACGCACCCGTATTAGCTTGGCCCTCGCTGTGGCCCTTGATCGGTTAGAAAGCGTTGAGCAATCGGTTAAAAACGTTGAAAAAATGGCCGTTGCCGTTTCGAGTAATAAGGCCAGCGATCAAGCCAAGTCGGCAATCGCGGAATTATCCATCCGGTTGAATGCTATGGAAAGCCAAAGCAAAACGGGTGATGGAATTGGAACGGGTGTGAACGGGGAAGTGCTCGCTAATATTTCAAAACGGGTTGAAGAGCTCGAAACCGTCAATATGGAAACCAGCCAACATAGTGGCATGGACACGGTCTATAGCGATAATATCGTTCAAGCGTCCACGCTTGTTCTGGCCGTGGGTCAGCTTCGTTCTGTGGTGCGGGAGGGCCGCGCCTATAACGCGGAGATGGCGGCGGTCTTGGCTAATATTGAAACAAGTCCCGGCATTGATGTTTCTCATGCACTGGACGTGCTATCGAGCCGCGCCACTTTGGGTGTTAAACAAATGAACGCTCTTCGGGTGTCATTTGAATCCGCCATATTGCAAGCCGTCAGAGCGGAAAGCAAAACCGAGGATAGCGGTGATGGTGCTGATAATGGGAATAATACAGGCTGGGTAAACGATGTACTGAATAAATTAAAAGGCTTGGTTAGCATTCGCAAAATCGATGGCCTCACCGGGATCACCACCGTTGACGCCCGCATTAGCCGCGCTCAATCAAGTATGAGTGCAGGTGATTTGATCACCGTTATTGGTGTTATTGAGGCCTTGGATGGCCCGGCTGTTGATGCCTTTGCAAACTGGTTACAAGACGCGCAAACTTTTGTGGCTATTGAAAAGGCTTTGGATGATTTATACGGTCATGTGATTGGTAAATTGACCAACGTTCAAGGCCAAAATCAGGATCAAGGTTGATAAGATGTTAAGCGCCCTTCGTTATTTCATCATCATCGCCCTTCTTGCTTTTGCCGCGGTCTGGTTGGCTGAAAAACCGGGTTCTGTTTCGCTTGAATGGGCGGGGTATCAGGTTGAAACGTCGTTTGGTGTGTTGGCCGTCGCCGTTGGTGCCGTCGCGGTTCTCAGCGCGCTTTCCTATCGATTATGGTTGTTCATCATGCGGGCGCCGGGATCGGTGCGGGGGGCGTGGCGCTCCAACCGCCGCAATAAAGGGTTTCAAGCCCTGACCAAGGGCATGGTGGCCGTCGCCGCCGGCGACGCGGAAGAAGCCAAGCGACAGGCCAAGCGGGCAGAAGGGATTTTAAGTGATCCGCCGCTGACGATGTTGCTATCGGCCCAAGCCGCGCAGTTAAGTGGTGATGAACGCGCTGCCGAACGGTTTTTTAAGGCCATGACCGATAATCATGAAACAGAATTTCTGGGCCTACGCGGATTACTTAATCAAGCAATGGCTCGGGGTGATAGCGATGATGCCATCGCCCTTGCCCGTCGCGCTCACCGTTTGAAGCCCAACAGCGAATGGGTATCAAAGAGCTTGTTTGAGTTGCAAACTCGATCAGGTCAGTGGTTGGATGCCAGCGTGACCACGCGAGAAGCCAGCCGCAACAAACAACTGAGCTCTGATGTAAGTCACCGCCGCCAAGCCGTGCTTGCCTATCAATTATCCATGCAGGCAGAGGCTCGGGGCGATCAGGAAGAAGCCCTAAAACAAGCCCGCGCCGCTTTGGATCAAGACAGCACATTTTTACCCGCCATATTGGGCGCGGCCCATTTGTGGAATGACTTGGGTAAATTACGCAAAGCAAGCGCCTTGATTGAAAAGGTTTGGGCCAAATCACCTCACCCGGATTTGGTTACGCCTTATATTAATTCCCGGGCGGTGAGCAAGCCCTTGGAAATTGTCAAAGCCATTGAACGACTAATCGGATTTAATAAAGGCCATATTGAAAGCGATCTGGCACTGGCGCGGGTGGCGTTAGATGCCGATCTGTGGGGGCAAGCCCGTGCTGATTTGGAAACGGCAATCGAGAAGGCCCCTTCAGCGAGGGTCTTTCGCATTATGGCAGAATTGGAAGAAGCGGAACATAACGATTTGAACGCCAGCCGTGTCTGGTTGGTCAAAGCCGCCAATAGTGACCCCGATCCTGCTTATGTATGCGCTCATTGCGGCGATACAGTGCGTCACTGGGTTGGGATTTGCGAAAGTTGCCAAAGCTTTGATGCCTACGAATGGCGCGTCCCACCCCATGTGGTCGCACCCATCGCATTATTAGCCAGTCAAGATTCTGAAGCGCAAGACGTCATCGATAAAGCTCAGGCGCAAAACATGGTCATTGAGCATGATGTTGGCAAAGCAGAGGAAGGTAGGCTCAAGCCATTTTCAACTTCTTAAGTACGAATTGGGCGTTATTGCAAAGACTTTTCCGCATTTTGCTTGTGGGTATGTCCAGCAAAACATAAAGCACTTAAGATCAAAAATGTCGCCTGCCACCACACGGACCAAAAAGAAAAATTAAACATTCCCGAGGCCCAATATGAAGCCCAAACACATAATGCAGCCATCATTGCCGTTGACGATGTTTGGAAATAGGTTTTTATCATTCGGCTCACGGCATAGCCGATGAATGCCAACAAAGATAAGAATCCAACCAATCCAGTCTCAACGATAATTTCAACAGCCCAATTATGGGGGTGAAGAGGAATATTTGGCTCGCTAGATAAAAATTGTGAGGTTGCCGCGGAACCATCCAGCTTATCAATGGCATTGATCCCGGTACCAAACCACCTGTTATTAACCCCTTGATCCCAGGCAAATGACCAAATTGATTGTCGATGCCAGTCAATTATCCAGGTTGGTATGGGCCAAGTATAATCTGGAATGAGTACACCTAATCGTGTTGATCTCTCCCAGTATAAAATAGCGATGATGGACACGAGAATTACAATGGTTGTCAATATTAAACGAATAGAGATCTTATGTTTAAACGTCGCGAGAATAAGGAATACTATGGAAGCTGCTATTAGCCCGGCAAATGATGCTCTATTAGAGGTTTTGTACATTATAAAAATAATGAAAATGCAACTCAACAGAGCTAAAAAGCGCCATTTTCCTGTATATAAGGAGGCTACCCAAATCAATAAGGGGATCATTAGCGCGCCCGCGGCGGCGGCTGCTTTGTACTCAAATCTAGGTTTTGAAGTTATCCAACCATTGCCATGAGTAAAGCTGTAAAGCTCTGGAAAATAGAGAAAGCTGATTACAGCGATAGACGATACAATCATCGCCATAACAATAAATACTTTTAGAGCCGAGTTTAAGGCAAGTTTGTTAGATTGCAAAATAGCATAGATGAAGCCACTAAATAAAATGACAGCTACTGTTCTGGCGAAAGTCTCGATAGATTTATCGGGGGTTGGTGAGGCAAAGAGATTTGGTATCCACGCAAGAATGAAAATAAGCAAAAACCAACTGGCTGTCTGTTTTAACGTCGCATTGAAACAAAATATGTAGGTTTTTCTATCAGAACATAAAAATGCTAAAACAAGAGCCAATACTAATGGCGGGGCAAGCATTGCACGACCAATAAAGACCAATGGCAGGGCAATGCCAATGCAAGCCCCAATGAGCACAACAATCTTAGTATCGTTTATCGTGGAAATTTTCTGATTCATATGTATTTAGAATGTACGCAGTGAATGTAGGTATATTATTTCTATCTTAGTAATCATTCCATAAGAAAAAATAAAGCAGAGAAATTAGTTTTTCTTATGGAATAAGTAAGAATACATGATTAATGCCTTTATATAGAAATAATATATTCTTAAAGAATTAAAGACATAGATACTTCGTAATGTGCCGCCTTAGCAGCACCCGTCTGGCGTGTCTGCGATTTCTGGTTCATCTTCACTCCCCTTCGGATCATTAAGATGAACCAGAAACACTCTCTTATGCAATACCACTAATTTGTCCTATAGGCGCTGACGTCAGACTATCAAGTGTTCAAATCACCTAGGCGGGACCATTGTTTCCAATGACATTGTAGAAAATTAAATGGCTCTATTAATACATTCTTGGACCATTATTTACTCGCCACGGTGTTTAGCTTGCTTTATAAAATAATCAAATTAGGCTTATTTATAAGGAAATAATGCTCAATGTTTTCAATGAAACGTGTGCTCATTACAGGCGGTGCTGGCTTTTTAGGTTCCCATTTGAGTGAAAGGTTACTTGAACAAGGCCATGAAGTGTTATGTTTGGATAATTTCTTTACAGGGTCTAAATCAAATATCCGGCATTTATTGGACAATCCTAATTTTGAATTAATTAGGCACGACGTTACGCTCCCATTTTATATTGAAGTGGATGAAATATTTAATCTAGCCTGCCCCGCATCCCCTGTTCACTACCAAAAAAACCCCGTTCAAACGAATAAGACTTCCGTTCATGGGGCTATTAACATGCTGGGGTTAGCGAAAAGAACAGGCGCAAAAATATTTCAAGCTTCAACCAGTGAAGTTTATGGCGACCCGACTGTTCATCCGCAAACGGAAGAGTATTGTGGCAGCGTTAATCCAATTGGGCCTCGTGCGTGTTATGATGAAGGTAAACGATGTGCAGAAACATTATTCTTCGATTACAATCGACAATATGATTTAGATATTCGGGTTGGGCGTATTTTCAATACCTACGGTCCACGAATGCATCCTAAAGATGGACGAGTCGTATCAAATTTTATTATGCAAGCTCTTAATGGAGATCCAATTACTCTCTATGGCGATGGCTCACAAACGCGATCGTTTTGTTTTGTTGATGATCTCATTGAAGTCATTATCAGATTTATGGATGCTGAAAAAGGCACAACGGGACCCATTAATATTGGTAATCCAAATGAATTTACCATTAAACAACTTGCAGAACTGACCCTAGAGCTTACCGGTTCACGCTCAGAACTGATTACCAACCCCCTTCCACAAGATGATCCAACCCAACGGTGCCCAGATATTAGCAAAGCAAAAAAGATTCTCGATTGGGAACCGACGATTGAACTTGAAGAAGGTTTGAAAAAGACCATTCAGTATTTTAAAAATTTACAGGCTTATTAATATGGCTGATGTAAGTTTTATCGTTACATTTTACAATAAATCAAAATTTGTCGCTTTAGTTTTAAAGGCTATTTTTGCTCAAAAAGATATTGGTGTTGGTGAGTATATATTTGTTGATGATGGCTCTACCGATGACACACTTGAACTTCTTCACAAATATAGTGAAGGCTACGAAAATGTTAAGATTATTGCTCAAAAAAATGCCGGCCCATCTCATGCCACTAACCGGGGGATAGAAGCAGCAACCGCGCCCTATTTAAAATTTTGTGATGGCGATGACATTCTTCACCCGCGCTCAACGGTAATCTTAATGAATGCTATAAACAAATTTAACGTGGATATGGCATATAGCCAAGGACAGGAAACCCCCCAAGATTCACCTGAAATGAATGCTCCAGATGTATCCCTAATCTCAGATGAAGCGACGCTCCTTAATGCCCCCCTTGAAACTGTTTTAACCCAAGGTATGTGCAATCTCACCTGTGTACTGGCTTCTAGAGAAACCGTTAATAAAGCAGGTGGATGTGATCCTGAAGTCTTTTTCCAAGATGTTTCTTTTCTTTTACGAATGTCATTATTGACCTCTTTCGCACAAGTGCCACAGGCTTTGAATTGGTGCCCCGTTGACGCCGAAAATCGGGGATCTGATATGGGGGAAGGAGCGCAAGTCTTACATGATATTAATCTTGCGCAAGCAGGCTTATTTGCAAATAACCCATCCCTTCCAAAAAATTTACAATCCCGGGCCCTTAAAAGAGCCTCTGGTAGAGCTTGGAAATGGGCACGACGTAAGGAAGGGAAGTCTATTTTATCTAAATATTTTTTCCACTATCTAACGGCCAGACTTTTTCCACGTTTGGGAAATACCGCAGAACGGATTAGATCATCTTGCGACGCGTTCTATATTCAATCGGATCGAGCACCAGTTCGCCGTGTTTAAATTTTTATTATCTAACGGATTAACATGAAAGATTCTGATGCTGAATGTGTGCTAATAGTCGGCGGAGCCTCTTCCGTTGGCCAAGCTATTATTCAAACTTTTGAATCAAATGGCATACCTGTATTAGCGACACATCACCACAAAGAAACTTCTTTGACGCACCCAGAATCAGAAACGATCGAATTAAACCTCGGTGATGATGTCTCCATCGCAGAAGCGGCCGCACATATCAAAAAAACAGATCGATCTATATCCAACGCCATATTTGTTTCAAGTATTCTACCTGGAAAAAATTTAGAAAATTATGACATAAAACTCATGAGTGATGTTTTACAGGTAAATTTTATTGGCCAAGCATCATTCATCAAGGCAATAAGTCAAAACTTTGCCATTGGATCACAGATATTAATGATGTCATCTATATCTGCAGAACGCGGTAGCTTCGATCCTATTTATGCAGCCTCAAAAGGGGCCGTGTTATCCTTTGTAAAGTCTCAAGCAAAAGCAATGAAAGGCCGACCAAGGGTCAATGCCTTAACGCCAGGCCTCATACAGGATTCAAGCATGTTTCTGGATATGGATGAGGTGATCCGAAATCGTCATATTTCTGATACCGCGACCGGTGAATTACTTAAACTAGATGACCTCGCGAAAATAATTTACGATTTAACACAGCCGCATTGGTCAAATTTAAATGGGGCCTGTATTCCTATAAATGGTGGTGCTTATGTCTAGCACGCCTACTATTGGGGTTATAGGCGGTGGCATCTTTGGTGTCATGAATGCCCTCTATTTAGATAAGGCAGGCTTTAATGTAATTCTTATTGAACGCCTTAACGATATTCTTATGGGTGCCTCTAAGAACAATCAAAATCGCCTCCATCTAGGCTATCATTATCCCAGATCACCAAGCACAGCTCAACAATGTATAAGTGGGTTTGAAAAATTCATAGAAGAGTTTCCAAATTGCACAGATGATAGTTTTCTAAATGCATATTTTATTGCCAGAGAAGGTTCCCATACCTCCGTAGAAGATTATTTTAAATTTTGCGATACCGAAGGGTTGCCCTATGACCGCATAGATCCGGATAAATTCCAAATACCACTCAATGGTATTTCGGCCGGCTTAACGTGTCCCGAGCGTGTCTATGATGCTGAATTATTACGATCAACGCTCAAAAACAGGTTCTCTCAAACGGGCATTACACTGAAAACAGGTTTTGATATTGAGGATATTCATAGAACAGATTCGGGCTATAAGTTATTAAGCTTTTCGGGTCAATCGGCACTGGTTGATGCTGTTGTCAATTGCAGTTATGCCAGCAATAACGGCTTAGCAGCCAAAATGGGTTTTTCCGTAAGTCCCAAGCAATTTGAATATACTGTAATCCCAATTATAAAAGCCCCTATGAAACGTGTTGGTGTAACGATTATGGATGGTAATTTCATGACTTTGCTTCCTTATGGGAAAAGTGATGAATTCCTACTATACCACGTGGGGAATTCGGTTGTAGAAACAGAGATTGCAATGTCCATTAATCATCGTTGGCTAGATAAAGAGACATCTCCATTTTCAAAAATTGATAAGACTGCATATGCCGACAATTTTTTAAAAGAATGCCAAAAATTTCTACCGTCTTTAGGCGATGCAACTATAACAGGATTTTTAGAAGGCCCCCGAGTGGTTCTTGCTAAGAAAGAAAATAGCGACGAAAGGCCTTCAATTATTGATCAATTCGAGCCGAGGTATTTATCCGTTTTCTCAGGAAAAATTGACCATTGTGTTTGGGTTGCCGCGGATATTAGAGATCGACTAGAGAAAAGCTTCAATTATTAATCAGCAAGTTTTTTTAAATGTTTACTCAATGGGAATTTTCTGTTTTGGTTTAATCCATATTAGTGATGTCGTGATGGGACTGATTGCATTTCAGCGGATGACTTGTCCAGCGCAATCAATGAATCAGAAACACTCTCTTATGCACTACTGTTAATTTGTTCCATAGACGCTGACGTTAGACAGAAAAAATAAAGCAATGATATCAATTCTTCTTAGCGTTAATTAAGTAAGAAAACATAACTATTGTCACTAATATAGAAATAAAATGCACTAAAAGTATAGAGATGTTGATATTGTCTTTATCTCGGTTCATAGATTTTTTATAGATTGTGGTTCAAGATAAGAAATCACACTGAAATGATTGTTATTTCCGTATATATGTTAGAATAGGCCTTAAATATGTCATTTAAGAAACTTCATTACTATCGTCGGTCTATTGGTTTATTCCTGAATAAACTTCTTGGTCGGGAATACATTGAAAATAGTAGCACCATTACCATTGAAGTGAGTGGTTTATGTAATCTAAATTGTGTTTTTTGTGCTTATAAAGATAAGGAAGATGGCAAACAGATCATGCCGTTTGATGCCTTTACCGATCATATTAATCAACTTGTTGACCTTGGTATCGATCATATTGGTCTGACCCCGCAAACGGGGGATGTTTTTATTGATAAAAATTTTCATGAAAAAATTCAATTTTTAGAAAACCATAAAGGCATCAAAGCATTCGAATTCATTACGAATTTAATTTCAGCTTCTAAAGAGGCGCTGGATAATGTTGCTAAGTCTAAAAAGCTTTTGGGTATGTATATCAGTATTTATGGGCGTGATAGTGAAACATTTCAAAAAGTAACACGCCGGCCTGCGCTGCAATATAATCGTCTGGTTGACAATTTAAACTATGTGGCTGAAATTGGTTCTGACTTTTTACCGCTTTTAGGGTCTTTTAGTATGGCTGAACGTGGCTTTAAATGGTCCCCGTCAGACCCTGCCCATGTTGATGATTCCGATGTCATGAAGGCCTTGCGAAATCTAAACAATAAACTTCCTAGGTTTGAATGGACGGGGAACCACGTTGATTTGGATAGCTGGGGCGGAAAAATTACCCAACAAGAGATGGATGAGTTGGAAATGGGGTATGAAATTGTCGGGGCAAAATTTCCTATGGATGGGCCTTGTGGCATGCTCTTTGGCAGCTCTATTATTTTGGCTGATGGCAAGGTCAATGCGTGTTCTTGTCGGGCAGTAGATAAGAGCCTGATCATTGGCGATACAAAAACCTCCCCGCTCCATGAAATTCTTTCACCAGATAACCCAGCTTATGTGGAAATTCTTAGATTACATAAAAAGGGCGATTACCCAGATGCATGTAAGGGATGTAAGTTGTTCACTAATATTTACCGTCGTCCCCATGGTCGTGATACGGTATCAGTTAATGAGTTTTTGACGGCAAGACGGGCTCGTTGTGATCAACAAAAAAATAAAATAAATCGGTAATATTTTAACGGTATGTAAGGGGGGGCTACTTTTTTCGTATTGTTCAACCGCATTTACAAACTATCGAGTTGAAGATGTGAATTAAATCTAGAGGTCTTTAAATGTTACAAAAATTAATAAATACACCCAAACAGCTCAGCTTAATCGTTTTATTATTATGTCTGTTAGGGTCATTCTTGCAGGTCATGTTAAAAGAGCAGACTAAACCTATATTTGATGCGCGTGGGTATATCTCTGTTGCTCAAAATTTAGCTAAAACAGGTGTGTATTCTAATTACAACAAAGACTTAACTGAAGATCCTGGAAATTTCTTTGCACCTCTTTATCCTGGATTTCTATCTCTTTTTTCGCGTTCTGATGTCCAGATCAGCCAAGCATTTGCGTGTTACCGTGATAAAGGGGCAGATTGTATCTTAGAAGATTTAACGCCGATTTTTATAGTTCAATCGCTTATCGCCGGCCTTACGTTGTTTTTTGTTTATTATGCATGCCTTGCTGTTATGAACAGACAAGATGTAGCACTACTATCGGTGCTAGTAGCAGGGCTATCAGGTACTTTTTCTCATTATGCAGGATTGCTGATAACAGAAACTTTAGCTTTTTTCTTTTATATGGGGTTTTTTGCTTTTTATTCAAAGGCAATGCTTCGTTCACCGACAATAAAAAATTGGGTTATTGCAGGGGGATTTCTGGCTTTTAGTATTTTAACCCGTCCTACATATATTTATTTTTTCTATTTTCTGTTACCGTTTTCAGTTCTGTGGTGTCGCTATAGAATGCAAATGAGCTGGAAGTATAGTGCGACGGTAGCTTTATCGATTTCTGGAATCGTTTTTCTAATTTTATTCCCTTGGATGTTGAGAAATTATGGCCACTTTGGAGAATTCTTTATAACCGATGGGTATGCTGCATTCATTTTAGTGCAAAGGCTTGCTTACAACGCTATGAGTTGGGGGGAATGGGCGGTTGGGTTTGTTTTTTTACTGCCAGATTTTGGTGATGGTTTAGCCGAAGACTTATTTGATAAAAGTTTGTATATTCGCTACACATGGAATGATCCCACCAGTTTTTATAGAGTTGGCAATAGCGCGCTTCGGGGTGAAATGGTGAAGCTCGCTGGTGGATCAGAAAACTTATTAAGCTATCTTATTAATAATGTCCTTATTCCTGATCTCGGTAAACATATAATGGTTACATTCGTCGTGATGCTTCGTGGAATGTGGATTGGGAAATATATTGGGTTAGTTGCCATACTGTGTTTGCCCTATATTTTTATTTTGGCAAAAAAGAATGCTCAGTTATTTAATTTTCTTAGTTTCATGTTGCCGGGGGCTTTTTTCTTAGGTTTTCATGCCTTTGTCTCGATAAATATGCCTCGATATAATGAGCCTCTGATAGCGGTTTATGCCTTTATTGTTGCTCTTCTTCTTATTCAAATTGCCGCAAAAATTTCACCTAGAAATGTAGAGCCAATTTCGGTGAAATGGCCATGAGTTATGTCTATTTGATTATCTTTTCACTGATGCTTTCAGCTGGGCAAATATTATTTAAGAAAGCGGCCGTTGCCTCGAACCTTACGCCTGGTTTATCAGGTTTCATTAGTCCATGGTTATTGGGGGCCATTTGTTTGTATGGATTGGCAACAATTTTATGGGTTTGGATTTTAAAGACTATACCCCTTAGTATTGCCTACCCATTCTCAGCGTTGGGGTTCATTATTGTTCCGGTGGCTGCCATCTATTTGTTTGGCGAAACAATTTCACTTAAATATATTATCGGAGGAAGTTTGATCGTATCTGGTATATTGATCATTGGGGGGGCCAATCAGGTTTAACATGTATGGTAAAATTAGATGATAAAATTGCTGTGGTTATTCCATGCTTCAAGGTTCGTCAACATGTGCTTCAGGTCATTGAAAGTATTCCTTCAGGGATTTCTAAAATTTATTGCGTGGACGATTGTTGCCCAGAAAATTCGGGTGATTTTATTAAAGAGAATTCATCTGATGAAAGAATAAAAATTCTTCGACATGAGAAAAATCAAGGGGTTGGTGGCGCTGTAATAACCGGTTATCGCCAGGCACAAGAAGATGGATGTGAAGTTGTTGTCAAAATCGATGGCGATGGGCAAATGGACCCATCACTAATTGATCAATTTATTGACCCAATTTTAAAAGGTGAGGCTGATTACACGAAGGGGAATAGGTTTTATACAGTAGAAGGTATTTCTGGTATGCCGTTCGTTCGCCTGTTTGGTAATGCAATCCTGAGCTTTTTAACGAAGATGTCGTCAGGATATTGGGGAATTTTTGATCCAACCAATGGGTATACGGCCATACATTTGTCGGTTATTGATCATTTATCACTGAATAAAATCTCTAAACGATATTTTTTCGAAAGCGATATTTTATTTAGGCTTAACATTGCCCGCTGTGTTGTAATTGACATTCCCATGATCAGTAAATATGCCGACGAAGAATCAAATTTAAAAATTAGCCGTATCCTATTTTCGTTTCTGGGTGGGCACTTGAATAATTTTGCCAAGAGAATCGTCTATAGTTATTTCGTCAGAGATTTTAATTTAGCCTCTCTTGAGTTTATTATAGGCATTATATTGGCAATATCGGGAGTCACATTTGGTATAATAAAATGGACTGAGGCTGTAGATGCAGGTGTGCCAGCAACAGCGGGCACCGTGATGATAGCTGCCTTGCAATTAATTGTAGCTCTGCAATTAATTTTATCAGCGATTGGCTACGATATGAACACCACTGCAAAACGACCGCTACATCAATTATTGAGCAAAGGAAATAAACGCAAATAATATTGCATCAGAGTTTAAGCCTTGGATTAACTTATCTCTTTTTGTTTTAATTAATTATTTGATTAGTGGACATCAACTATTACAGAATTGTCATTTAAAAAATATTCTAAAATTTCCACATCATGGCGTTCTGTTATATGAAGCCAGAAAATCACTAACCTATGAACAATTTGACAATAGTGTCCGTGAATTTTATCAACAGAAATGTTTTGAGGAATTTAATTGAGACGGATAAAGAGGCAAACCTGAATATGGAGATTTTTGTAAATATGTTTCCTAGCAGAGAGAAACCTTCTGGTAAATAGATACAAAATCAGTATATATGGATAACAAGTTCACATAGATACTTCGTCTTGTGCCGCCTTAGCTCAGTTGGTAGAGCATCGCATTCGTAATG
>CBFDBO010000013.1:0-77539 GCA_965603075.1 uncultured Rhodospirillales bacterium
TAACAGCTGAACGCCGCCCGCGTATCCCTTCCGTATTCACAATGTAAAAGAACAAATAAAGTATCAAAACAATAAACCGCAGCAGCTGGAAATTCATCGTACCAGCATCGTGCGGTGAAGGGGTTTTAGTGACTTCACAGAGGCATGTCAAATGGAAAAACAAAGAAAATTCATTTTCTTTTAAAAAAACCCTCATTAAATTTTAAGATTCTTGCCACTATATTGATTCTATTGCAAAAAATGGCCATTTTGCTTGACACAGCAGTGCCCATGATTCAATTTCTGCTCATACGAATGGGCCGCAATATAAGCATCTAATCTCCTTGCGGCTTATTTTTTGACACCAAGATGATAGAAAAACGATTCCAAACAACGCTCAGAGATATAAAAGTACAATGATTTTACGTAAAACAAATAGATTCGCAGGAATGATTTCTTGATTATTTTAAAAGTTATTTCCACCTATATGCCAAAAGACAGACTAAAAGGCGTATTATCCATCGCCGCTCTGGGTATGGCTGTCGCGGTTTCAGCCTTTACGTTAATGGATACTGTGACCTTAGAGGAAACCGAAGCCGGAACAACTTTTTCACTGGCCCCCATATCTCTTGGTAATCCTGCTGTAGCCTCCACGCTTCAAACGCGTCAACCGGGCACAGCGTACTATACAGAAAACCAACAAATGGCTTCTCTCTCAACCAGTTCTTCAGCACCCATTGAAGCTATTGAGACAATTGAAGCTATCGCGCCATTAATAATTGAACCAGAAACACGGTCGGTAAAACTAAAGTCTGGCGGCACATTATCTGGGGTTCTGACAGGCGAAGGCATTTCAAATATAGAAGCCGCCCACATTGTTGCGGCCTTCAGTGAAGCATTCAATCCTCGTAAGATCAAAGCGGGACAGGTTTTTAATCTAAAGTTTATGCCGGAATTGAACAACAGCCCTGAGCAATTTATTGGTCTTGAATTTGAACCTGCTAGAACCAAACTGGTCAAACTCGAACGCATTCAAGATCACGATGGCGATGGCGATTCGTTCAAAGCATGGAACGAAGAAAAAATTCTAACGTCGACACTCCGTAAGAGCGAAGGTGTAATAACCAGCAGTCTTTATGTTGCCGGTGTAAAATCCAATTTACCGTTACCCGTCTTATCGGAATTAATCAGAGCCTATTCCTGGGATGTGGATTTCCAGCGCAGCATTCGTAAGAATGACGAATTTTCTGTTCTTTATGAAATCCTGCAAGACGCCAATGGCGACACGGTGGCTTACGGCAAGATCCTTTATGCTAAACTGACATTAAGTGGTGACGAATTACCAATCTATCTGTTTACGTTGAACGATGGCACCGAAGATTATTTTGATGCCACGGGTAAAAGCGCAAAGAAGACACTGATGCGCACCCCCATTGATGGTGCACGGCTGTCCTCTAGTTATGGTAATCGCAAGCACCCAACACTTGGGTATAACAAATTACATACGGGAGTTGATTTCGCCGCACCGCGTGGGACACCAATCTACGCCGCCGGCGATGGTGCCATTGACTATATTGGTCGTAAGGGGGGGTACGGCAATTACATCCGCATTCGCCATAACGGGGAATACTCCACTGCGTACGCTCATATGAAGGGGTACGCTTCTGGAATGAAATCCGGGAAAAGAGTCCGTCAGGGGCAGGTTATTGGTTACGTAGGTACAACGGGTCGTTCCACAGGCCCTCACCTACATTATGAGATTATTAAAAACGGCCAGAAAACCAATCCCATGCGTGTAAAGATGCCATCAGGTAAGAGACTCAAAGATACCGAGCTGGCTAACTTTAAAGAAATGATTCTTAAGTCAGATGCGGAATATGCTTCGGCGCAGAACTCTAACCCAAGTACGGTTGCTTCTGCTCAGTAGCTTTCTCATTAATGTGTCTTTATGAAAATTGAGCCATGGCTAAATTGCTGTTGATCTCAATTAAGGCATCCAACAATGCCGGATCAGAATCAGTAATCGAATCATAGTTCCGGCCATCGACAAAAATTGATAAACTGGCAAGTTGCGCTGACAGTTCATCAGACAGACCTGATTGTGAATCGCCTAACGCCACCTGAACAATTGTCCACAGACGATTGTTAAAGCGGAGAGCTTCCATCCTTAAAGATTGGTCCTCGGGATTGTCGCGGGCTTCCTGAAGCTTATTAGCCGCACTGGTAAAAGCCTCAGCTTCAAGCATACGTCCAGCGAGCCCCATTCGCGTTGAGGTGCCGTATGCTTGAATAGCGACTTTGTTCATATTTAAACTTTCGGCTACTTTAGCAACCCGGTAATCAGGCCTTCACTCTCATTTGTGATTTGCAGCCCTTGAGTGGATAATTGTTGACGAACTTGTGATGAAAGCTGACGGGCAGCTTCTTCAGTCAGATCCGCTTGCACCAATTTAGCAGCGCCTTCTTCTAATGTATTTGAAAGGTTCGAGATGTAATCACTTCTCGTATTCAAAAGAGCGACATTGCTACCAAATTCGCGCACGTTTGATTGTAGTGTTGTCACCGATTCTCGCAAAGCAGTTTCAGCCCGGTCAATATCTTCAGAGGTAGCAAAGTTATTAAAATCTTCAGCAGGGGCAATCCCCAGACCTTCTGCACCAGAAGACCGGCCTTCAATAACAACGCTCGATGAACCGTCCTCATTTAAGTTGACAACCTGTTCATCGGGATTGGTGCCAATAAGATTAACGCCATTATAGGATACATCATTTACCAACTGGTCAATTTGATTACGCAGTACATTATATTGAGCACTCGCTGCAGCACGTTGTTCATCGTTACCGCCACGAGCCGAAGAAATAATACCATCTAATTGCGTGATAAGATTATTTACGTGCTTCGCGCCAATTGATGCAGCCTCAACAGAACTGATCACTTGATCAATAGCACTTTTTGTTGATGCTAGATCCGTTGCTCTATTTGTTAGCTCTTTGGCCTTAAAAAATGCAGCAGGATCATCCGTTGCCGTATTAACCTTAAGACCCGTGGCAATGCGTTCAGCGCTTTGCTCTCGACCTTTGGTGGCATTTTGGGTAGTAAGAAGATTCTGACGAATTGAAGATGTTAGGGTAACTTCATCCATATTTTAAATGTCCTTCAACTTAACAATAATACTGTAACACCAGGTTTTGGTAAAATTTATAGGAGAGCAACAAACGTCTCACAACTTTATCTTAAAACCCAAATCGACTGGCCAAGAATAACGTTCAACAAACATTATATACGCATTTTATCCCTTAAGACAATATCCAGAAGCTTGCTTGACCTCACATTATTGTGTTCAAAGTCAAATCAATAAAAAGAGTTAACAGAATCAACGCTTAAGGGGCATCGGCGCTTGAGCCATTTATTAAGATCCCATCATCTTCCATTGAAATTTGCA
The DNA here is from genome assembly GCA_965603075.1 of uncultured Rhodospirillales bacterium. Lineage (GTDB taxonomy): Bacteria > Pseudomonadota > Alphaproteobacteria > Rhodospirillales > Casp-alpha2 > JABJOR01. The sequence continues at coordinate 3,422 of CBFDBO010000013.1, forward strand.
CAAGATCACCCTCATCAATAGAGCCTTCAAGTATTTTGCTTGATAAAGGATTTTGTAAATATTGCTGAATAACCCGCTTCAACGGTCGTGCGCCATAGGCAGGATCATAGCCTTTTTGTGATAACCATTCCATCGCAGAATCATCAAGTTCTAGCGTCATACCACGATCTTTTAATAAGTTTCTCAGATGCTGTAATTGAATTTTGACAATATCACCCATGTGTTCTGGGAACAATCTATGGAATAAGATCATCTCATCCAAGCGATTGATAAATTCTGGTCTGAAAGCAGCGCGTACTTCATCCATAACAAGTGATCGGATCTCATCTGAATCATGCCCTTCTTCTTGTTGAGAAAGAATTTCAGACCCTAGATTTGACGTAAGGATAATCATGGTATTTCGGAAATCTACCGTTCGCCCCTGACCGTCCGTCAACCGGCCGTCATCAAGAACTTGCAACAATACGTTGAAGACATCGGGATGACCTTTTTCTACTTCATCAAACAAGATCACCTGATACGGTCTGCGCCGCACAGATTCCGTTAATGCACCGCCTTCGTCATACCCTACATATCCTGGAGGGGCACCGATTAAACGCGCGACAGAATGTTTCTCCATATACTCAGACATATCAATGCGAAGGATTGCGCCTTCATCATCAAACAGGAACTCAGCAAGGGCTTTGGCAAGTTCCGTTTTACCAACCCCGGTTGGCCCTAAGAAAAGGAAAGACCCAATCGGACGGCTGATGTCTTGCAAACCTGCACGTGCACGGCGAACCGCATTGGACACAGCTTTTAAGGCCTCATCTTGCCCAATCACACGAGAGCGCAAACGGTCCTCCATGGCGAGCAATTTCTCACGCTCGCCTTGCAACATTTTATCCACCGGAATGCCCGTCCAGCGTGACACCACCGAGGCTATATGTTCTGAAGTAACAGCTTGTTCCAATATTTGATTATTTTCTGCACCTTCGACTTGCTCAGCAGCAGAAATTTTTTGTTCTAATTGAGGGATCAAGGCGTATTGCAGTTCACCCGCTTTTTCAAATTCCCCTTCACGCATGGCGCGCTCCATGAGACTACGAGCCTGATCAAGTTCTTCCTTAAGCTTTGTTGTTCCCGCTAGCGAATCTTTCTCAGATTGCCATTTACGGGTTAGAATATCTGTTTCTCCTTCAAGAATAACAAGCTCATCTTCCAATTTTTCAAGACGTTTCTTAGAAGAGCTATCAGACTCTTTCTTCAAAGCTTCCCGCTCTATTTTAAGCTGCATAATCCGACGATCAAGTTCATCGACTTCTTCGGGTTTTGAATCCACTTCCATGCGTAATCGGCTGGCCGACTCATCCACCAAATCGATGGCTTTATCGGGTAAAAACCGATCAGAGATATAGCGATTGGATAAATTAGCCGCCGATACCAAAGCACTGTCGGATATTTTCACGCCGTGATGCAGTTCATATTTTTCTTTAATACCACGCAAGATGGAAATGGTATCTTCAACGGTAGGCTCCTCAACCATTACCGGTTGGAAACGTCTGGCAAGGGCCGCATCCTTTTCCACGTACTTGCGGTACTCATTCAAGGTCGTTGCCCCTACACAATGCAGTTCTCCACGAGCGAGGGCCGGCTTTAATAGGTTGGAAGCGTCCATGCTGCCTTCGCTGGCTCCTGCCCCCACAAGGGTATGCATTTCATCGATGAACAATACGACCTCACCGTCTGAGGCAATCACTTCATTCAATACCGCTTTCAGACGTTCTTCAAATTCGCCGCGGAATTTAGCGCCGGCAATTAACGCTCCAAGATCAAGCACCATTAGGCGTTTGTTTTTTAGAGTTTCTGGAACATCGCCATTGATAATTCGCTGGGCAAGCCCTTCAACCACAGCGGTTTTACCCACGCCAGGCTCTCCGATTAGAACCGGGTTGTTTTTAGTTCTACGAGAAAGAACCTGAATAGTTCGGCGAATTTCTTCATCCCTTCCGATCACAGGATCAATTTTACCATCGGCAGCGGCTTGGGTCAGATCACGCGTGTATTTACCTAATGCATCATAATTGTCTTCTGCGGTGGCGCTGGTTGCCCGACGACCTTTTCGGAAGCTTTCAATGGCTTGATTAAAATTCTGGGGCGTGACTTTACCATTTTTAAGTATTTTACCAACATCACTGTCTGTCGCCATAATCATAGACAAAGCCATATGTTCAACGGTGACAAAACTGTCTCCGGCTTTATCAGCAACACTTTCCGATTGGGCGATAATTTTGGCAAATTCAGGCTGAAGTTTTAATTGTCCAACACCGGCGCCCGTTACTTTGGGCATCTTATCCAGTTGGTGTTCGCACGTGCTTAATATATCAACTGGATGACCACCGGATTGCTCAATTAAGGTTGAAACAAGTCCTTCTTTATCGTCAAGCATGACCTTCAGTAAATGAAGAATCGTCAGTTGTTGATGATCACGACGAAGCGCTAGGGCTTCCGCCGATTGAATAAATCCGCGCGAGCGTTCCGTAAATTTTTCGAATTCCATACTCGACCACTCCTTAAATACATAGGTTATGTATAAAATATGGTCAGAATATAGAAAATCGCAAGCTTAGGGTGGATGAAAAACAGACGCAGAATTATCCGGCTTCGGCTAAGTCAGGTTCTGTTGCAGGGGCATCATCTTGTTGAGGTTCATCTAGGGGTAATTCACCAATAGAATCTTTTGCTACCGATTCGACTTTCTTAGGGCGTTTGCGCCTTACTTTTGGTTTTTTAACACCAGCATCCGGCACATCAACAACAGTCACGGTTGCAGATTGTTCAGCGCCACTGTCATTCGTATCCGCAGGCTGAATCTCAATCACTTTCACGTCTTCTGAAACAGCGGGTGTCTCGGATTGTGTGACAGCGGGTGTAACAATGGAAGGCTGTTCACCTTCCCCTGAATGTGCAGGTTGCGGGTTCTGTGATTGATTTCGTTGGGTGTTATTATTTTGGATTTTATTATCATCGGCGTGAAGCACGCGGTAATAATGTTCGGCAAATTGATAGAACCCTTCGGCGGCAATATGCTCACCAGCTGATGTCGCATCACGAGCGAGGGATAAATATTTATCTAAAACCTGCTGGGCGGTACCCCGAACTTTTCCCTCAGGACCATTACTGTCATGATTAGAGGTTCTGGAATTACCATGACGCGGTTTATTGGTATTTCTACCACGTCCCCGTCGCTGGTTTGAACCCTGATTAGAGCCATGATTTGAGCTATTATTTGAGCCGTGACTTGACCCTTGATTTGAGGTGTTCTTCATGTTTACCATTTGCTATTTGATTTTAAATCTACCGAAAACATACTCTAAGGCAGCTCAAATGCTGCTATTTGCACGTTAACAATTTAAATATGCATCGGTGATTGGTTTTATTGTACTTGCCCCCTACAACTACGTTGCAAGTACACACGGCGCCCTTGCGCCAATTACAAAGAGAGCGTAGACGGGTTAGCCGACTATTCCAACCCTTTTTTTATAAAAACGATAAAAAGATTATTTTATCAGAATAATACGATCAATCCCGCTTAAGTCAGCCGATAATTCTAACGATGAAAAACCTTCACCTATTAGTATTTCACCGACGTCTGTCGCTTGATCAATACCAACTTCGAAACACGCGATGCCACCGGGCAATAATAAGCCCGACAAGTCCTTAGCAATGGCGCGATAGGCATCTAATCCATCGATTCCACCATCTAGGGCGAGTTTCGGTTCAAATATTGCGACTTCTGGCTCTAAGCCTTCAATGTCTTTGCTAGGAATATAGGGTGGGTTTGATACCACCACATCGAATTTATCTATTACACCCTTTGCCCATTGTCCCTGTTGAAATGATGCCCGTTCCGACAGACCCAATGTTTGTGCGTTTTGCTTCGCGATTGTCAGGGCTGCTTCGCTGATATCCACCCCCACCCCTCTAGCCTTCGTTAGTTCTGATAATAATGTGAGCAGAATACAACCGCTGCCCGTTCCCAAATCCAAAATATTAATCTCGTCTGATTCAGAAAACTGCTTCAACACAGTTTCAATCAACGTTTCGGTATCCGCCCGAGGGGTAAGTGTATCGGCATTGACTTTGAAATCGAGAGACCAAAACTCTCGCACCCCTAATATATGGGATAATGGCTCACGTTGTATCCGCCGCTGGGTCCTGTTTTCGATGACTTTGAGGGTATCACTGGAAAGACTATGCTCAGGTTTGATTAAAACACTCTGTGGTTCTAAGCCGGCGGCATTGCTAACAATCAAACGGGCATCAAGTCGAGCACTGTCTACGCCTGCTGATTTAAGCAAGCTGGAAACAGCCTTCACAGCTTCACCCAACCGGGCTGGAATGGTCATGATAATTCAGCCAGCTTTTCCGCTTGATCGGCTGCCAAAAGGGCTTCGATAATTTCGTCCATATCGCCCATCAAAAACTTATCGAGCTTATGCACCGTCACGCCAATACGGTGATCGGTAACGCGCCCTTGGGGGAAGTTATAGGTCCGAATACGTTCAGAACGATCACCGGAACCGACCTGGCTTTTACGATCTGTTGCCCGTTCTTGATCGATACGTTGCCGTTCAGCGTCATAAAGCTTGGATCGTAGCAAGACCATAGCACGGGCTTTATTTTTGTGCTGTGATTTCTCATCCTGACAGGTCACCACAACACCCGTCGGAATATGCGTAATGCGGACCGCGCTGTCGGTTGTATTTACATGCTGACCGCCCGCCCCTTGGGAGCGATACGTATCAATGCGCAGATCCTTGTCCTCAACAACAACGTCAACTTCTTTGGCCTCTGGCAACACCGCAACCGTTGCAGCAGAAGTATGTATACGCCCACTTGATTCTGTTGTTGGAACGCGTTGTACACGGTGCGCCCCGGATTCGAATTTCAATCGGGCAAAAACATTGGTCCCATTGATTGCTACCGTTACATCGCGAAAGCCACCAATTTCGTTTTCTGCCACATCAATGGTTTCAAATTTCCAGCCATGATCGGCGGCATATCGTTGGTACATCCGGTAAAGGTCGGCGGCAAACAAAGCGGCCTCATCGCCCCCGGTACCCGCCCGAATTTCCAAGATGGCATTACGTGCATCGGCTTCATCGGTGGGTAACAACGCCACTTGAACCTGGCGCTCCAAATCCGGCATACGGTCTTTTAGGGCGAGGAATTCTTCCTCTGCCATATCTTTCATTTCTTTATCCGTGCCCGCTTCGGCAATCATTCCGGCTAAATCGGTTAATTCATCCAATGCATCGCGGTACGTGCTCAACACATCGACCACAGGTTGGAGAGTGGCATATTCTTTGGAATATTCGATAAATTTATCTGTACCCGCAACACCCGGGTCATTCATCAAGGTTTCCAGCTCTTCAAAGCGTCGCATAACTTGATCAAGATTGGCTTCTATATTCACGGCGTCTTATTCTCCATTATCATCATCAAGTTTAAACAGCTTTTCCAGCAAGCCTTCAATCGCATCTAATTCGTAGGCATTATTGCTGGCGGCAATATCGCGCAGTACGACACTGGGATCATGTAGCAAACGATTAGCCAGCAGATTGGTTGCCTTTTCCGCGTCGCCGCCCGCATCAATTAACGATTGTTCGCGGAGGCCCTCCACGTGCTTTCGGAATTTCGCTAACGTCGGCACTGCCTCCCGTTCGGCTTTATTACGTGACATAGCCATCATCGCTTCTTCAATGATGGCTTCAGCCTGCCCCGCTTCATTCTCGCGGTGGCTCATACCTTCCATGGCAACTCTTTCCAGATCACCAATGTCATAAAGAAAGGCTTCATCCATGCGATTGACGGCGGGATCAACATCACCGGGTAAAGCAAGATCAACAATATACATTAATTTTCGGCGACGTTTCGCAGTAGCCGCCCTGATCATATCATCATTAATGCTATAAGTTCGACGCCCCAAGGCAGAGACCAAAATTTCAGCCCGCCCCAGTTCTTCGGACAAAGTCTCCCAAGGAGCCGCATGACACCCCAACCTTCTGGCGACATCTTCTGTGCGCTTTGGCATACGATCGTTCATGATTGTTAAAACATCGATGCCTGCTGAAATCAGATGGGTTGCGACGATTTCACCCATTTCACCATCGCCAATTAATACCGCACGGCATTGGCCTAAATCACCTTGCACATCACGGGCCATTTGCACGGCGGCGGCAGCAATAGAAACGGGGCGTTCCCCGATACGGGTTTCAGTGACCACCCGTTTGGCAGTGTTATAGGCATTTTGCAAAATTGGCTCTAACGATCCACCAATGGTTCCCGCGGCACGGGCAATACGGTGAGCCGCTTTTAATTGTCCTAAAACCTGAGGTTCTCCAATCACCTGACTTTCCAGTGCGGAAGCAATGCGCAGAATGTGACGAACAGCGGCTTCACCATATAATGCATAGATCTGATCTCCAAACTCATGCGTATCGATTTCGCCGTGATTTGCAAAAGCATTATGAATTATGGAGACTATGCTTTCAGGGTTGGCGTGGGCGCCGTGCACCTCGACCCGGTCACACGTTGAGAGCACTAAAACTTCAGGTATTCCTTGATCCGTTAACCCGTGTAAGAAATTTGGAATTAGCGGGTCTTCGACAAACAGCCTATCGCGAAAGGACAACCCGCTCGAACGGTGGTTGGCACCAATTACAAAGGGGATAAGATTATTTGCGGGCGAATTTGTTCGTGTCATTAGCTACTTATAACAGGCCAGGTGCTCCTCGATTGAGGAAAGAGCAACCTCGGTCTGTTCGCCTGTCTTCATGTCACGCACCGTGACAACTTGTTTTGCCAATTCATCTTCGCCCAACATGAGCGCCGCCACGGCACCAACATTGTTGGCGCGCTTCATACGTTTTTTCATGTTGCCCGTGACGCTAAAATCAACAGCGAAATCGTTCTGGCGTAATTGATCCGCTAATTTATAAGCTGCTCCAAAGGCTTCACCGCCGACCGGAACAATGCTGATGGGACGCACAGTTTGTGCGGGTTCATCAATCATCATGGCTAATCGTTCAACACCCGCCGCCCATCCAACACCCGGTGTTGACGGACCGCCCATCTGCTGGATCAAACCATCATAGCGTCCCCCCGCCATAACCGCACCTTGGGCGCCTAACTCTGTTGTGACAAATTCAAACGCTGTGTGGCAATAATAATCAAGACCGCGTACCATTCTAGAATTAAGCTTATACTTGATCCCGAGGATATCGAGATGCTCCAGAACCCGGTCAAAGAAATCCCGTGACGTGACGTTCATGACATCCGTCATTTCAGGGGCACCCGTAATAATGTCACGGTCGCCTTGGTCTTTGGAATCCAATATTCGCATGGGGTTGCGGGTCAATCGTTGCTGACTATCATACGATAAACTTTGTTCATACTTTGTGAAATATTCCACCAGTTTGTCACGGTATGCATTGCGGCTTTCTGTATCACCCAGCGTGTTGATCTCTAAGGATGTTCGTTCCAGCACGCCCAATTCGCGCAAAATTTGCGCGCCCGTTGCAATAACTTCCACATCCGCTAGAGCATCCGGAATACCAATGCACTCTATACCGATTTGATGAAACTGACGTTGACGTCCTTTTTGCGGGCGTTCGTAACGAAACATCGGACCGCGATAAAAGAACCGGCAAGGTATCTGACGTTGCAAACCATTCGACATATAGGCTCGCATAACACTTGCCGTATTTTCGGGGCGCAAGGTAATGCTCTCTTTGCCCTTGTCCTCAAAGGTATACATTTCTTTGGTCACCACATCGGATGTATCACCAAGGGTGCGCGAGAAGACATTCGTGAATTCGAATATTGGTGTGGATACTTCTTCATAAGCATAAAGCCCCGATACACGCTGCGCGGTATCGGTTACCGCCCGGTGACGAGCGACATCTGCAGGCATCAAATCATGGGTGCCGCGTACCGGCTTTAGTGAAGACATTCGTATTTTTCCAACTTACATTAAGTATCGATAGATGATTTATGGCTTTTTTTTCCAAACCGATCTACCACATATTTTTCGATCAGGTCATGAAAGTCCTTTGTCAGGTCCTCTCCCCGAAGCGTCACAGCCTTTTCGCCGTCTACATATACAGGGGCGGTTGGCTGCTCACCTGTACCCGGCAAACTAATACCGATGTCGGCTTTTTTGCTTTCGCCGGGGCCATTAACGATACAACCCATGACGGCGACATTCAATTCTTCAACCCCGGAATACGCCGTGCGCCACACGGGCATGCGCGCACGCAAGAAAGCTTGTGTGCTGCCAGAAAGCTCCTGAAAAACCGTACTGGTTGTTCGTCCACAGCCGGGACAGGCCGTCACTAAGGGGGCAAAAGCCCGAAACCCCATGGTTTGTAATAATTCCTGCGCCACGATGACTTCTTGGGTTCTATCGCCACCCGGTTCAGGGGTAAGGGAAACCCGAATGGTATCCCCAATACCCTCTTGTAATAAGACAGCCATAGCCGCGGTGGAGGCGACGATACCCTTTGATCCCATACCCGCTTCGGTCAATCCTAAATGCAGCGCGTAGTCCCCACGCTTGGCCAATTCACGGTAAACGGTAATCAAGCTTTGCACATGGCTGACTTTGCAGGAGAGGACAATTTTTTCACGCATCATGCCGATCTCTTCGGCGCGCTGCGCGTTATTAATGGCTGATTGAACCAATGCTTCGGCCATTACCGCGTCCGCACTTGCGGGCGTTTCACTGGCAGCATTTTCATCCATCAAACTGGCAAGCAGCTCTTGATCAAGGCTGCCCCAATTCACCCCAATTCTAACCGGTTTATCGAATGTAAGGGCCGTTTCAATCATGGTTGAAAATTGAGTGTCGCGTTTAGCACGAAATCCTACATTACCAGGATTGATACGGTATTTAGATAAAGCTTCCGCGCAGGCAGGGTGCTTCGTCAATAATTGGTGACCGATATAATGAAAATCACCGATCAGGGGCACAAATATATTTTGCGCAGCAAGTTGATCCCGAATATGGGGAACAGCGGCGGCGGCTTCATCGCGGTCAACGGTAATACGCACAAGTTCAGACCCAGCTTTAGCAAGAGCCGCCACCTGCGCAACAGTTGCGCTTACATCGGCGGTATCTGTATTGGTCATGGATTGCACAACGATTGGGGCCCCGCCCCCAATGGTGACAGGACCAACACCAACGGCGATGGTTTTTTGTCTAGTGCCAAGCAATGCAGAGCCAGCCATTTCAGAAACGTCTCCCGTAATAAATATCCAAGGTGTATGTGACGCACCAATGTGCATCGGTCAACGCCGATCATTAAAGATTATAGTATTTTTTTAAAAAATCAGTCGAAAACGACATTTACCGAACTATTGGCTCGCCGCTTCACCCGCCAGCAATAAATCAGCGTCCAAGGATACATTTCTTTGTACAGCACCACTAGAACCAATTGGGGGCACTGTTTGTCCATCGACAAATATTTCAAGTGCGCCAGCATTTCCTGTTAACAAGGTTAAAGATTTTTGATCCGGAACGCGGTAAGCATCCCCTTTGCGCAACATACGGGTCAACAGTAATTCCCCCGTATTGTCGTCTTTAACTTGTATCCAACTATTGATTTTGGCCACCACGACAACCCGGACTTCGCCTTGTTCGCCATAAATTCGGCCCGTGATCACCGCATCAACACCAGAAGGGGCCGCCGCGATTTCATCTGCTTCTGGTTCATTGGGAGCCATTGTTTCAGTTTCAGTTTCAGCTTCAACTAATGCTGAGCCCAAATCTGGCGCCGCTTCTGTTGTAATAACTTCAGCTTCTGGCTCACTGTCGCTCGCTATAGAAGACTGTAGTGCATCAAACTGAGCTTGGTTCAAAGCTAATGAGTCATCATTAGTGGTCGTATTTTCACTTTCTGATATATCACTATTTACCGATTCTTGAATGTCAGCAACCGTTTCAATAGCAATCTCTGGTTCTGAGCTAGGCTCAACGGAAGGGGCAACCTCAATTACAGGTTCTAATACCGCTTCAACAGGCACAACAGGTACAACAATGGGGTCAATCACAGCCTCGACAACAGCTTCGGCCTCAACTTCAGTCACAGGAATATCAATAAGTTCAGGGGCTGTTTCTTCTACAGCCACTTCAGGTTCGGGTACTTGCGCTTGCACAACTTCTGAAACCGTTTCCGTCACTTCTGGATCGACAACTGTTTCGACGATGGATTCTACTAAGGTCTCTAGTGGTGGACTTGTGATTTCTTCTGCAACGGGCTCTTCTACTGGTTCGGATGTTTCAACAACAACTTCTTCAACGCTCTCTACCTGTACTTCTGGCTCGATTGTTTCTTCAACCAAGTCATTGCCCGTATCAACAGGGGGGGTGAAATTACTTTGGGCCCCGTCTTGAACATCAATGGAACCATCCGATGAGGCTTCCTCTTGTGCGTTTGGAACAGGCGTTACAAGTTTTGCAATAAAGCTATCTTCTTCCGTGGCCATATACCACGTACCATAGGCAATAATGGCGAGTAAAAATCCGGCAAAGATTATTGCCCCCCCCGGCACACCAGATTCTGGAATGGGCGATGGGAAATCGAGTTTTGTTTTCTTGGTAACGCCACCTGCCATCCCTTTATATAAAGAGACCAGCTCAATACTATCAATTTCCAGATGTTCGGCGTAGGTACGGATAAAACCCGTAATATAGGCAGTACCCGGCAATTCATTGAAACGCTCTTGTTCTAAGGCTTCTAGATAACGCCAGTTGATGCGCAGCATCTGGGCCACTTCGGAAATTGTTTCGTTCCGGGCTTCTCTAGCCTTGCGTAATGCAGACCCCACAACATATTCCTCACCCACTTTATTTGAAGGCTCGGTCTTGTTGTCTAAAGCATCTTTTGTACGTTCCATGAAAACCCAATAATTAATTTATCAAAACAGTTAATACATAAATCACTGACTGCATCCATTTCTTACTATTTAAAGTGCTCTCAAATACTTGAAATTGAGAACCACTTGAGATTCAGCCATCCATAGCTTGCCGGGATAATGTCAAAATAGGGTTAATAAATTCATTTAGAATGAAATTTTAAATTTCTATCGTGTGATCTAAGGCATAACCACGTAATTTTGTTCTCAACGATAGATCACCCACCGATAACAATGGAAGTAAATAATTTTCCAATTCTTGCACCTCAAGACTAAGCAACATGGCTTTAACGGGGCCTATAGAAGAGGGCACCATAGAAAGTTGACGAAAACCAATACCAAGCAGCGCCATGGCTTCAACGGGGTAACCCGCCATCTCTCCACAGAGGCTCAACGGTTTATCGGCTTTATTACATTCCACAACCACATTTCGCAAAAACGATAACACCGATGGCGACAATGTATCATAACGCCCTGCCAATTTAGGGTTACCACGATCCCGAGCAAATAAAAATTGCATCAGGTCGTTACTGCCAACTGACAGAAAATCACTCTGTTTAAGTAATGCTTCCAATTGAAAAGCCAGAGCAGGAACCTCTAACATGGCGCCGGCCATAGTTTTTTCAGGAACTTTGCCGCCAGCCGCTTCACAAAGTTTCAATTCAAGATCCAGCAACGCCTTCGATTGTTTAAATTCATAAACATTGGAAATCATTGGGAACATGATGTGCAACTCTCCACCATCTACAGCCCTTATCAAAGCGCGAAGCTGTCCCCTCAGCATGGCCGGATGATCCAAAGAGATACGGATAGAACGCCAACCCATGGCCGGGTTTTCTTCATAGGTTGGTTCCCAATAGGGTAAAATTTTGTCCCCACCCACATCGAGCGTGCGAAAGACCACTGGTTTGCCATCTGCGCCTTTCAGAATTTCACGGTAGATGGCTTCTTGTTCATCTACATCCGGAAATTGCGGACGGACCATGAAGGGGACTTCGGTTCTATAAAGCCCAATACCCGCAGCCCCAATATCATGGAATCGATCGACATCTATTAACAACCCGGCATTAATTGATAACGAGACATCCACACCATCTTTTGTTTTCGACGGCACATCGCGAAGCGCGTCATGCATTTTGGCTTGTACGCTACGGGCTTTAATCGCTTCTTTAAAGGTATACTGAACATCCTCACCGGAACGTAGAAAAATTCGCGCGGAATCGCCATCAACGATAACATGATCACCATGGTCTACGCGGTTCAGTAATTCCTTCACCTGTGCAACCACGGGAATATCCAGAGCACGGGCAACGATCGCCGCGTGACTGGTGGGGGAGCCTTCTTCCATTACAATGGCGCGAAGCCTGGATATATCATAATCAAATAACTGTGCAGGTCCCAAAGTACGTGCAACAAGAATTACATGGTCCGGTAAGTTCACATTATTGGAAACAATGCCGCCCCCATGTAAATGACGCATCAAGCGAATGCCTAAATCTTCAATATCATGGGCCCGTTCGCGCAAATAAGGATCAGCGATTTGGCTAATGCGAGAGCGTAATTCATTTTGCACACGCTCAACGGCGGCTTGGGCTGTTAAACCTGAATCGATAGCGGCATGCAGTTTTTCCAACCAGCCCGCATCATTGGCAATCATGCGGTACGCTTCCATGATCTCACGAGGTTCACCTTCACCCGCCAGAGCGCCAGCAGACATAATGGTGTCCAACTCGCCGTGCATGGTTGCGTAGGCTGTATCCAGCAATGCATGTTGCTCTTCGATATTATCGGCGACGACTTGATCAACACGGTAGAATGCTTGATGGATTACCGCTGTTCCCATGCCAAGCCCGCTATTTAATCGCGCCCCTTCTAATCGAAGCGGTTTGATACCAAGGCCATCGACAGGGGCTAATTCAGCGCGGTCCACAAGCTCACCGCCCGCGACCATTTCCGCCAGAACCATGACGACGGTTTCTAAGGTTTCAATTTCTTCATCAGTATAGTGGCGTTGGGTTTTGTTCTGAACCACCAGCACACCAAAAACCCGACCACTACGAACCGCAGGAACCCCCATCAGAGAATGATAGATTTCCTCACCGGTTTCCGGTCGAAAGGCAAAATTGGGATGGCTTTGTGCGTCAGGTAAGGAAAGCGGCCTTGCGTGGGCAGCGATATCACCAACCAACCCTTCGCCAATGCGCAGGTGAGTATTATGAACAGCGCTGGCCTGCAATCCATGGCTGGCAAATAGCTCGAGCAGGTCGCCAGCACGTCTTACATAAAGCGAGCATACTTCCGCGACTATTTCGGCAGCGATGATTTCAACGATCCGGTCCAATCGTTCTTGAACTTCACCTGTATCTGCCATAATCGCGCGCACACGCGACAACAGCCGTCGCAAGGCTTGCGTACGGAATTCCCGTGAACTTTGTGTCGTAACAGAAGGCATAATACTTAAATAAGCCTTTGGTATTTCGCCTTATTCAGGCTTGTTTATGCTTTTCGTAATCAATCAGAATCAAGTCCATAACTGGTATGCAATGACCGTAGAGCAAGCTCGGTATATTCTTCAGCGATGAGAACACTAACTTTGATTTCCGAGGTGGAAATAACCTGAATATTAATGCCCCGTTCGGCAAGGGCCGAGAACATTTGTTGTGCAATACCAGCGTGAGAGCGCATGCCCACACCAACGATGGATATTTTAACCACATCCGGGTCCGAGCGCAGATCAAGGTAATCAAGTTCTTCACGCAAAGCTTCCAACGTGCTGACGGCTAATTTAAGGTCGCCCGAGGTAACAGTAAATGTCAGATCGGTGCGATTGTCATCAGCGGAGACATTTTGCACGATCATGTCCACATTGACATTGGCTTCGGCCAACGGGCCAAAGATACTTGCAGCTGCGCCGGGTTTATCACCCACACCCACCAACGTTATTTTTGCTTCATCACGACTATAGGCGATGCCACTTACAATTGCCTGTTCCACGATTTCATCCTCATCAACGACTAATGTGCCGGGTTCATCTGTATAGCTGGATAGTACTTGAAGGCGAACACCTTCTTTCATGGCAAGTTGTACAGAACGAGTCTGCAAAACTTTGGCGCCAAGCGAAGCCATCTCCAGCATTTCTTCATAGGTTATTTTATCAAGTTTATGGGCCTTGGCGACAATGCGAGGATCGGTTGTATAGACCCCGTCTACATCGGTGTAGATATCACAACGATCAGCCTTAAGTGCCGCGGCTATGGCAACTGCACTGGTGTCTGAACCACCGCGGCCCAGCGTGGTGATTCGCATATCAGGACCGACGCCTTGGAAGCCCGCAATAACGGGGACTTCACCGCTTTTCATGCGGCTATCCAACGCGTCCGTTTCGATACGTTCGATACGGGCTTTGCCATGAACACCATCGGTATGAATAGGAATTTGCCAACCGAGCCAAGAACGCGCCGAAATACCGAGGTCTTGAAGGGCCAGTGAAAGCAATCCAACGGTGACTTGCTCCCCGCTTGCAACCACAACATCATATTCCCTTGCATCGTGAAGGTTAGACGTCTCATCGGCGTAGGAGACCAATTGGTTGGTCGTGCCGGACATAGCCGATAGAACCACCGCGACCTCATTGCCTGCGTCCACTTCACGTTTTACCCGCAATGCAACAGCCTTGATTCGTTCCGGATCGGCGACTGAAGTTCCACCGAATTTTTGAACAATTCGTGCCATAATGAATACCAAACTCTTTTTATTGTACTGTCGTATTTTGCTGTCTACCAAATTTGCAATCGGTTAGAATTACATACTCAGCGGCGCATACATACTCTGATCACAGTAATCAGACAACCCGGTATAACAGGATTTTAGATGCAGGACGGAAACAAAACAACAAGCGCATCGACCGCTTCTCAGGACGAAATTGACCGATTTGCCGCCATGGCCGACGAATGGTGGGATGATACTGGCAAATTCAAACCCTTGCACAAGCTAAATCCAGCCCGCATTGAGTTCATTCGAGATCATTTAATTGACCATTTTGGTTTGGATAAAACCAGCGATAAACCGCTTTCAGGATTGAACCTGATTGATGTTGGTTGTGGTGGTGGTTTGATCAGCGAACCCCTTTGCCGGTTGGGCGCAAACGTCACTGCCATTGATGCGGGGATTGAGGCCGTCACGGTCGCCCGCACCCACGCCGAACGCGAAGGGCTTGAAATAAATTTTCGCAATGATCTTCCAGAGACTGTGGCGGCCGAAGGTTTGCAATTTGATGCGGTGGTCTCGCTTGAAGTTATTGAACATGTTGCCGATATCGATGGGTTTCTAGCGGCGCTGGCATCCCTAGCTAAACCGGGCGGGGCGTTGGCGCTTGCGACCCTCAACCGAACCATAAAATCTCTGGCCATGGCAAAAATTGGCGCGGAGTATTTATTACGCTGGGTTCCCCCCGGCACCCACGATTGGAAAAAATTCGTAAAGCCATCCGAAATGGCGAATGGCTTGCGCCCGCACGGCATTACCTTAAATGCCATGCAAGGTATCAGCTACGCTCCAACCAAAGATGAATGGTTCTTGAGCAATGATGTTGATGTTAATTATTTAGCGTTTTTTACGAAAGACTAGCTATTCTATCTCGCTATTACGCGCTATTGCGTCTAGCTATTGCGCCGCGGAGCAAGAGGCATTTGTACAATCTCGATGCCTTCTTCGTCCAGTTCTTTGCTTTCTTCTTGCGTTGCTTCGCCGTAGATACCGCGCTCTTCGGTTTCGCCATAGTGAATGCGTCTGGCTTCATCTGCGAATTGATCACCGACGTAGTCGCAATTATCTTCGACATGATTACGAACCATATCGAGCGCCTTCTGAACTTCTTGGGCAATAACTTCGGTACGGCTATCTTCTTGCGATGACTGCCCCTTATATGCTGCCACATTGGGGGCCATAAGGGCTTTCTCAACCTTGGCATCGCCACACACAGGACAAGAAACATCTCCCGAAGAACGTTGCTCCTCAAAACCATCACTGCTGCGAAACCATGCTTCAAATTCGTGATTTAATGAACATTTTAATTGAAAGCTAATCATGCCACACCATAAAAACTATTACTAAAAATCATTGCTAATAAAGACCATACCCGATATTTGGTTAGCCCACTCATTATACAGACTAATTCAGAAAGTCCATACAGAAGATTAACAGGTTTAAATTTAATAATGACCCACCAATGCCGCCACCTAAGAATAAAACAGCCAGAAATCTGGATTTCCCGTTTCGCCCCATTATTTGAAAAAGGCGGCAACGTTCTGGATGTGGCCTGCGGAGGGGGACGACACACCAAGTTGCTTTTGGATTTGGGCCTAAAGGTTACGGCCCTTGATTTACACACCGATATTATAACCGAGCGTATGGGCGACATAGAAAACCTTACTATTGTCACGGCCGATTTAGAAGATGGACCGGATATATTTGGCGCGACTGGTGCATTAAAAAACCAGCAATTCAGCGGCATTGTTGGTGTTAATTATTTACACCGAGAGCTTTTCCCCGGTATAGTAAATGCCATAAAACCGGGTGGAATTTTCCTATACGAGACTTTTGCAGAGGGCAATGAGCGGTTTTCTAAACCCCGCAACCCCGATCACCTTCTAAAGAACGGCGAACTTCTCGACATAACAACCAACAGCTTTAGTGTCATCGCCTATGAACATGGCCTGGTTAATTCTTATAGTGGACCTGGTGTACGCCAACGTATTGCCGCCATTAAAGGCGACCAACCACAAAAGCTGGAAGATGTGGATTTAAGTGATTTTTAATCACTAAAAGGACGATCATGTTGCAATGAGGGAATTTTCGACCGAACCACATCGACACGTGCCGGATCAATCTCAGCCATGACAATGCCACCGTGTTCTCCACCATGCTCTCCACCATCGGCCAATATTTCGCCCCATGGATCAATGATCAAAGAATGTCCATAGGTTTGTCGTCCCCCTTCGTGCTCACCACACTGGGCTGGGGCAAAGATATAACACCCAGTCTCAATAGCCCGAGCCCGTAATAAAGTATGCCAATGTGCTCTACCCGTGGGTTTGGTAAAGGCCGAAGGAACGCTGATAAACTGCGCGCCGCTTTGAGCTAAGTGACGATATAACCCCGGAAACCGAAGATCGTAACACACGGTTAGTCCCAAATTACCCCACGGTGTTTCCGCGACAACCGCCCGGTCTCCATGACGATAATTTGTCGACTCTCGGTACTGTTCATTACTTGATAGAACAGCATCGAATAAATGGATTTTGTCATATCGGGCCTTAACCTCACCATGATTATCCAATAATATGGAGCGATTAGCGAGCTTACCCGGAACGTTTGATTTCACCACCAGTGAGCCGATTAACAACCAAACGCTCTGTTCTTTTGCCACGCGTGACAGTGAGGCCAGCGCCTGTGTTTCTGATTCATACATCGCTTTTGCGTGCAGTAAGACCGCGTCCGGTTCCATCATGGCGGCGGTTTCTGGCAGCATGATAAAGTCGGCCCCATCCGAGGCTGCTTTCTCAATTAATTCTGAAATTTTCGTAATGTTTCTTTCCGGGTCGCGCCCGGTGGTGGTCTGAATGAGCGCTAGGTTAAAGGGTCCAGCCATTTAAGTACTATTAGCCTAACCCGAGTTTTGCGTTCAACAATCCATCATAATCAAGTTCCATCAGCTCATCACAACCACCAATGTGCTCATCATTAATGAAAATCTGTGGAACAGACGTTTTCCCCCCGGCCCGCTTAATCATTTGATCGCGCAGCACAGGCTTCATCATCACACCATATTCCTCGTAATTGACACCTTTACGGTCCAAAAGCTGCTTTGCATGACTGCAATACCCACAGAAAGGAGAAGTATAGATCTCGACAATAGGGTTGCTTGGCGCAACGTCTGTCTCAGATGTGGCTTTATTGGCGTCCATAGGATCGTATGTCATCGATATTTACTCTGGTTGTTTATTCTACAGGAGGGTACATAAGCAGGTATTATGAAAAAATCAATCGGCATGTTGTGTTTGCTATGATATGTCAGGAGGTTTTTTATAACAAATATAAAGAATTCCACACTATTGATCACCATTTGGTTCACCCGAAATGCAAATATATTTACCGATTGCAGAAGTCTCCGTCAATTTCTTCCTTATTTTCGGAATGGGTGCTGGTGTTGGAATTCTATCTGGTTTGTTCGGTGTTGGTGGTGGCTTTCTTATAACGCCATTATTAATGTTTGTTGGCATCCCCCCCGCCATTGCCGTGGCAACGTCTTCTAACTTATTGGTAGGCAGTTCCGTATCCGGGGTGCTGGCACATTGGCGACGGGGTAATGTTGATTTTAAAATGGGGGGCGTCTTATTAATTGGCGGGCTTGCTGGTTCTATAATCGGTGTGGGGGTCTTCACGTTCCTAAAAAGCCTTGGACAAGTGGATTTGGTTATTCAGCTTTGTTACGTGTTCTTTCTGGGCGGACTTGGTAGCTTGATGATGATTGAAAGCATACAAAGCATCATCAAGCGAAAACGGAAAATACGAACCCGCAGCCATACCCATAATTGGATGCATGGCTTACCCTATAAAATTCGTTTCCGGCGATCACGCCTCTATATCAGTGTATTTCTGCCATTATCCATTGGCTTTTTTGTTGGATTGTTATCGGCCATCATGGGTGTCGGTGGTGGGTTTATTATTGTCCCCGCTATGGTTTATATGCTTGGCATGCCTACCGCTGTGGTTATCGGCACGTCTTTATTCCAGATTATTTTTGTTTCAGCTAACATCACAATTTTACAATCTACGAACAATCAATCTGTTGATGTTGTACTGGCAATTATTCTACTCACCGGGGCTGTTATTGGGGCGCAATTCGGGGCAAAGTTTGGGGCCAAATTACAAGGAGAACAATTACGCGGTCTTCTTGCCTTGATCGTTTTGTTGGTATGTGGACGAATGGCCTATGAATTAATTTTAACCCCGGATGAAATCTACACCATTAGTTCTATATTAAAACCTTGAAGTTAAATAACCTAGGGGAGTACATTTTTCTTTACCGTACCATCCGGCCGAAGAAAGGCTTAGTTAATGGCAAATATTCTTTTAGTTGAGGACGACTCATTAATTCGAGAGCTTGTTTCCCTACGGCTTTTAATTCGAGGGCACATCGTTGAAAAGGCTGAAAACGGTAAAATCGGCTACGATAAAATCAAACAATCTTCGTACGACCTTGTCCTTCTTGATCTTCATATGCCTGTCATGAGCGGTAAAGAGCTCATAAAAATATTGCGTGCTGAAAATTATAAAGGGATTGTTGTGGCACTAACTGCCGACGATCTCACATCGCAAGACGGTATCGTTGGTGATCATGCCTGCAACGGGATTATCCATAAACCGATTATCGAAGGTTTTGAAGAGCAAGTGGAAGCCTTTTTAGGCAATCTTTGACATTGCTTAGCTATCTGAATTAACAACCCGCGCAAACGTCAAAACATCAACGGCTTTCACTCCATTACGATTGAGCTGTTTGGCCATTGACCATGCGGTGGCACCCGTCGTGTAGACATCATCAACAACCAAAATTCGTTGACCTTTTAGACGGTCTTTATAAGTATCACGCACTCGAAAGGCGCCTTGTACATTTCGGTGACGTTGAGCCGGCGTGATTTTAGTTTTTTTATTGTTTTGGTCCGGCGTGGGTTTAATCCTCTCCATTGCATCGGGGTAAACAATAACATTTCGTTGCTTGCTAATGGACTGAGCAATTAAAGCGGCTTGGTTATAACGCCGATGGAACAAACGTTTAGGATCAAGCGGTACAGGTACCAATATATCAGCGTCCGATATCATATCAGCCGCCGCCGTAATCATCATTCGGGCAAATAATCTTGCCGCTTCCGTACGATCCGCATATTTAAAGGCCAGAATCATGGACCGGCTTCCATCATCATATTCGACCGCACCGCGCGCGCGGGCGAAAGGTGGGGTATGTCCGGCGCAAGGCGCGCAGAGAATAGCAAATTGATCATGGGGGAACGGCATCCCACACGTTTGGCACACAACCCCACTAATTATGGATAGATTGGACCAGCATTTGCTGCACAGGGTATCGGCTTGCTCCAAGATGCAGGAACATCCCATACATTGTGGCGGTAAAATCAGATCACGGACTTTGGTCAGAAATTTTTTGGCATGGGGCGGAATCATATTATGTACGCCCACACTCAATAGCGCATTATCTGGCTCCAAGCCCAGTTCCACCGTTTTAAGCGGAAGATTAAAATTATCGGGTTTTGTCATTACCCTCTTCTTTCTCCATCATCTGTATGTCATAAGAACACAATGTCTGACTCTATGACCGTGTTCAACCGTTCAATTGTTCGCTTACATCGTGAGCGTGCCGCAAATCTATTTGCTGATCATGATTTTTTATTTCGTGAAGTGGGTGAACGGCTGCTAGAACGATTGGATGATGTAACCCATACCTTCCCGCGCGCATTGGATTTGGGCGCTCGAACGGGTTTGCTCGCAGAAATTATGGGCAAGCGGGGTGGCATTGAGGATTTATTTGCCTGTGAACTATCAAACACGATGGCCGCAAATTCAGCCCACAAGAAGGGGATGAGCTGTGTATGTGATGAAGAACAATTACCTTTTTCAGGGGGCAACCTAGATTTAGTGCTATCCAATCTGGCTTTGCATTGGGTCAATGATTTACCCGGAACATTCTTGCAAATACGAAAAGCATTAAAGCCCGATGGATTATTATTGGGGACAATGTTTGGTGGTGATACCCTACACGAGTTGCGCAGTGTTCTATCGGACGCAGAAATTTCTGTTGAGGGCGGCATTAGCCCTAGGGTGTCACCTTTTGCTGATATTCGAGATATTGGCGGTTTATTGCAACGCTCTGGTTTTGCCCTACCGGTGGTAGACAGTGAAACCATTACCGTAGGGTACAACGACCCCCTAAAATTACTGACCGATTTACGAGGGATGGGAGAAACCAACGCCGTCATTGAGCGCCGTCACACTGTCATGCGCCGCGAAACTTTAATGCACGCCCTAGCGCTTTATAAAGAGCGTTTTGCAGACAGTGAAGGACGGATAACCGCTACGTTTCAAATCCTAAATTTTAGCGGCTGGGCCCCCGCATCAACACAACAGCAACCCTTGCGCCCCG
The DNA here is from genome assembly GCA_965603075.1 of uncultured Rhodospirillales bacterium. GTDB lineage: Bacteria > Pseudomonadota > Alphaproteobacteria > Rhodospirillales > Casp-alpha2 > JABJOR01. The sequence goes on from CBFDBO010000013.1 coordinate 24,594, forward strand.
GTACGGGGCAAAAGTCTCTAACGGATGTTTTTAAAGAGTCTGATAAATAAAATAATTAAAAATAGAAGGTTCTCCTTTTTATTTTAACCATTTAAAGCTATTTTCCTGTCATGAAATTTGAAACACCCCTTATCAAAGGCACGCTCGTCAAGCGTTACAAACGCTTCATGGCCGATGTCGAATTAGAAGATGGTTCCGTCGTCACCGCCCATTGCGCCAATTCAGGCTCTATGCTCAGCGTTAATCTACCCGGCGCAGAGGTCTGGATATCACCCGCCAGCAACCCAGATCGCAAGCTCAAATTCACATGGGAGTTGATCCGGATCGGTGAAACGCTTGTGGGTATTAATACGGCCCTGCCTAACAAAATGGTCTCTAATGCCATTCTCGATGGCACAATTTCAGAGCTTTCCGGTTACGCTCATTTGCGTAATGAGGTTAAATATGGTGTAAATTCACGGATCGATGTTTTATTGGAAGACGGTAATAAACCTAAATGTTATGTCGAAGTTAAAAACGTCACCCTGCGCCGAGACCTTTCCAATGGTGCCCCCGTAGAATTTCCCGATAGCGTCACAAGCCGTGGCACCAAACATCTTCAGGAACTTTCCGATATGGTGGCCGAAGGCCACCGCTCCGTTATGGTGTATTTGGTACAACGTGAAGACGCGGATAGCTTTGTCATCGCCCGGGATATTGACCCGGTCTATGGTGATGCGCTAAATAATGCCCAAAAAGCCGGGGTCGAGGTCTTATGTTATGTATGCACCTTGAGCCCAAAAGAAATTAAAGTAAGCCACAGCATTAAATTTATAGCTGACTAATCGTCGATACAGGACTAAAGTACAAACATGAAAGAAAATGAAAACACCATGACGGATCAATCTGTGCAGTCCGTTGCAAAAAACAGCAATGGTATAAAGATCCATACAGCAGCCGATTTCGACGGTATGCGTAAAGCAGGTCGCTTGGCCGCCATGGTGCTCGACTATATCACTCCATATGTAAAACCCGGCGTTACGACGCAGGAATTAAATGATTTATGCCACGTATACACCGAAGAGCACGGTGCAATATCGGCACCTCTCAATTACCGTGGTTTCCCAAAGTCTATTTGCACATCAATTAACCATGTGGTCTGTCATGGCATTCCCGGTGACAAACGCTTGAAAGACGGCGACGCCGTTAACATTGATATCACGGTTATCCTTGATGGATGGTATGGTGATACCAGCCGCATGTTCTTGGTTGGAAAGTCTAGCATCAAAGCAAAAAAGCTGGTCGATGTAACATATCAATCCATGTGGGAAGGCATCAAAGTTGTCAAACCAGGTGCCACAACGGGTGACATCGGTCACGCGATCCAAGTGTACGCCGAAGCCCAGCGGTTCTCTGTTGTACGCGATTTCTGTGGTCATGGGTTGGGGCGTGTGTTCCATGACGCACCGAATATTATGCACTATGGCACTCCGGGTGCTGGCGTTACCTTGCAAGAAGGGATGTTCTTTACAATCGAACCCATGATCAATGCGGGAAGATTAGATGTGAAAATTCTTTCTGACGGTTGGACGGCTGTTACCCGTGATAAATCGCTTTCTGCACAGTTTGAACATTCCCTTGCCGTGACATCAGATGGTTATGAAATTTTCACTGAATCTCCTGCCGGCCTTCATAAGCCCCCTTACGGAGAATAAAGAATTTGGCGGGGGATTCTGATACTGCCGGTCACCGTAAACGCTTACGCGAACGTTTCCTTAAAGGCGGCGGTGACGCTCTTGCCGATTACGAACTTCTTGAAATGATCCTGTTCCAAGCCCAAGCCAGACGGGATATGAAACCCCTTGCCAAAGACTTATTAAAACGGTTTGGTTCTTTTGCTGGGGTTATCAGTGCAGACCCGGTGGAACTATCTGAGGTAAAGGGTGCAGGTGAGGCCGTCACAGCAGTCCTCAAAACAATTCAAGCCGCCGCCCAGCGGTTGGTTCGTGATGAAGTTATGAACAAGCCAATTTTGTCCAGTTGGCAACGGTTAATGGATTATTGTCGGGCCAGTATGGCACACAATAAAATTGAAAGCTTTCGTGTCCTTTATTTAAACAACCGTAACGAATTGATCGCCGACGAAGAGCAACAACGTGGCACCGTTGATTTCACCCCGGTTTACCCCCGAGAAGTCGTCAAACGCGGTTTGGAGCTACACGCAACAGCTCTCATTATGGTTCATAATCACCCCAGTGGAAATCCAACCCCTTCAAAAGCAGATATTGCCATGACAAAAGAAGTTCGCGATGCCGCCGAGAAACTTGGAATTTCCCTTCATGACCATATCATCGTTTCTAAATCTGGCAGTACGTCCTTTAAAGACATGGGTATCTTATAAATAAGAAACGAGAACACTCTATTTAATGTTCGCATTTTAAGTAGAATACCGTCACAATCTTAATCAAAATTAACCTATAAACTTTGAAATATGGAGCTAATCATGCGCGCTGTTTGGTATGAAACTTTTGGTCCCGCAAAAGATGTTTTAAATTTTGGCGACAAGGAAACCCCGACACCTAAAGCAGGTGAAGTCCTTGTTAAAGTTGCCTTTAATGGCGTGAACCCGGTTGATGTTAAGCGACGCGCGGGGGGGCGGGGTGATATGACGGACCCATTTGTCATCCCCCATCTGGATGGCTCTGGTACTATCGAATCCGTTGGCGAAGGTGTGGATGCAGCGCGCATTGGAGAGCGGATATGGATGTTCGAAGCGCAATGGCAGACAGCCCTTGGCGCCGCAGCGCAATACACCTGTGTCCCAAGCGCACGTGCGATTACCCTACCCGATGCCACAAGTTTTGAAGCCGGAGCTTGTCTAGGCGTTCCTGCTATGACGGCGCATCGTTGTGTCTATGGTGACGGTTCCGTAGAGGGAGAAACAATTTTGGTCACCGGGGGCGCGGGGGCGGTTGGTAATTACGCCGTACAGTTTGCCAAATTTGGGGGCGCCACCGTTATAGCGACAATAAGCAGCCCCGAGAAAGCCCAACTCGCCAAGGATGCTGGCGCAGATCATATTATAAATTACCGTACAGAAGATGTTGCCGCGCGTGTTCTTGAAATTACGAAAAACCAAGGCGTAGACCGCATTGTCGAAGTTGAGTTCGGCGGCAATATCAATACATCCATAGCTGTTTTGAAAATTAATGGTGTCATCGCCAGCTATGCCTCTGATGCAATTAAAGAACCACAGGTTCCATTCTATCAACTGGCCTATAAAAATATCGTCGTGCGCCATGAATTGGTTTTTATCATGCCCGATGGAGCAAAAGACCTCGCTATACGCGATATCTCATCATGGTTGCTCAATGATAGAATCAAACACCACATAAATGATACTTATTCGCTCGACGATATGGTTAAAGCCCATGAAGCAGTCGAGGGTGGTGCCTATGGGAAAGTATTAATAAAAATAGCCCCATAAACTAACATGAATGAGCATGAACCAAAGCGGCTTTGAATGATGGTCGGTGGTCGTGTGGATTATTAATTATTTTCAGCACTATTATAGACGGTGGTTGCTGGCACGGGCAGATCGAACTTTTTGGCCCCTTGCTCTCGTTCCCACCCTAGCACTTCCAAATGGCCTTCTGCTGCATTGGCTATGACCGATAATCTCGTGGTAGGGTTTAATATGGGGGCGGTCACCCAGCCAAATGTATTGGGCGTATCATACCGTAAACCATCCATTTGAATTAACCTCTCTTCTGAGAGAAAGCCGCGCTTATAAGAGTCTATTTCTAGATTCTTCCAATGATTGGCGATGGCATTAGGACCGATTTGATAGCTGGCCTCATAGGGGGTTCGTTCAATAAGGGCATTCTCACGGGGACCAATACCACTTAGGGTAATAAACACTGGCATGGCGATGGGTTCAGAGATCAAAACGTCGAGCGCTTCTTCAAAGTTTCGACATTGATCAAAGACTTGGCGCAGCAAATGAACAGGTGGCAATGTTTGCTCGCGCCACATATGAACCCGGTTAACGATCCAATCTAGGGGATATATTTTACTCCACTTTTTCATGGGTGGTTGATTGATGGCCGCCGAAAATCGTCCCGGTGCCATAGCGGTAAGAACGCCAGAAAAACCCGGCCACGTCACCGCATCATATGCCCCTTCTTCCCCCATCATACGAGCAATAATAACGTTCTCACCTAAACCGTCCATGGTCCAATCCAGCGTTCTTAACAATCGATTCCCTGTACGGTGAATGTCTGGTCCGATGGAAGATGTACAGGACCATTCATACGAATTATTCAGCAAGTAAACCCCCGGATAACCTGCATATTCCGATACGGCAAATATTTCATCCAAATATGGATTGTCGTTTCGGGCCATCCAGTATTCTGAAGCTCGGTCAGCCAAATAAAGCACCGGAGTGGAATAATGACTTGTCGCACATTTTAAAATAGCCGCCAACCGTTCTGGCTCTGCCTTTGCCATAGCAAGAGCCCCGCCCACGCCAACATCAACCAAGGGGATGACTTTACGTTTGCGAGTTTGCTTCATTTGATCTTGATCACGCGGTTCCATGAAGGACCTCGCTGATATCATTGTGTATAGTCAATGATATCATCACACTGAGCACCCCCCACATGCGATCAACATATCCCCATTCGTAATCATACCCCGCACGGTCATAAAGGATATTTCCCATCATTTTGAATTCAATTAAGTCTTCAGAGATTACTGTTTTATCCACCTTTTGCCGAAATCGAAAGGGTTTGTCGAAAACAATCTACTTAACCCCCTTTCCCAATGCTCCCGAAAGGCTTAATATCCGCATCTCACATTTCACATAACCTTGCCGAGATATAAAAATGATTCCTCGTTATTCCCGCCCAGAAATGACTGACATCTGGGAAGCTTCCAATAAGTTCCGCCTTTGGTTCGAAATCGAAGCCCACGCCTGTGACGCTCAAGCCCAATTAGGGGTTATTCCAAAAGAATCAGCCGCCGCAGTTTGGGCCAAAGGTGATAAGCCGTACACGCCGGAGCGTATTGCTCGGATTGATCAAATTGAGCTTGAAACCAAACACGATGTGATTGCCTTCACCACAGAGCTCGCCGAGCTGGTCGGTTCAGAGGACTCGCGTTTCGTCCATCAAGGCATGACATCCTCAGATGTCTTGGATACGTGTTTCAATGCCCAATTGACCCAAGCTGCCGATATTTTGCTCAAAGACATGGACAAAGTTCTCACAGCTCTCAAAGACCGTGCTTTTGAAACCAAGTTGATGCCAACAATGGGTCGCAGCCACGGTATCCACGCAGAGCCAACCACTATGGGACTTAAATTCGCTCGGTTTCATGCTGAATTCCAACGGGGTAAAACCCGCCTGGAACAGGCCCGAGCAGAAATTGCCACCTGTGCCATATCCGGCGCGGTTGGAACCTTTGCCAATATTGATCCCTTCGTAGAAGAATATGTGGCCGGTAAAATGGGGCTGATCCCTGAACCGGTATCAACCCAAGTGATCCCCCGTGATCGACACGCGCAATTTTTTGCTGTTTTGGGTGTGATCGCCAGTTCCATGGAAAATGTAGTGACCGAAATTCGCCACATGCAGCGTACCGAAGTCCGTGAAGCACAAGAATATTTTGCACCGGGGCAAAAGGGCTCCAGCGCCATGCCCCACAAACGCAATCCTATCTTAAGCGAAAACATCACAGGACTTGCACGCATTGTGCGCATGAGCGTTGTCCCTGCTATGGAAAATGTTGCTTTGTGGCATGAGCGCGATATTTCCCATTCTTCGGTTGAACGCATGATCGGCCCCGATGCGACCATTACCTTAAATTTTGCCCTTAACCGTCTGGCAGGCTTGATCGCCAAACTGGTTGTATATCCGCAAAATATGTTGGATCACTTGAATGCCTTTGGTGGCATTCACGACGCCCAACGGGTTCTTCTACACCTGACCCAAAATGGTGTCAGCCGAGAGGACGCTTATAAAATTGTTCAGCGTAATGCCATGCGCGTATGGAAAAGCTTTGGCATCGATCCGGACAATCCAGATGAAACCGCCGAGCTTAATGACGAAGATAAATTGGCCGCCGAGCATGACAATAGAATGTTCTTCTTCTTATCACGCGATAGCGAGCTAGCAAAAGTGTTAAGCCTTGATGATCTCAGCATATTACTTGATGAAGATTCATTGAGTTATCATTCCAAACACGTAGACACGATTTTCAAGCGTGTGTTTGGTACAGCCTAATAAGAAAAGCATAAAAGGAATACATCATGAGCATGGTTCTGACCAACCGGGTAAAAGAAAAGCTTAAAGCAGGTGAAACAACGTTTGGTACGTTGATCAGCATGCCGAGCCCCAATGTTGCTCAGATCCTGGCTGCAGCTGGTTTTGATTGGTTATGGTTCGATCTAGAACATGGCCCTATACCGTTTGACGCGTTGCATAATATGATCAATGCGACCGCTGTTGGTGATGGTCTAGCAACCCCTCTGACCCGTGTGCCTGCCGATGAATTATGGATGATCAAACCAACATTGGATTCAGGGTCCCTGGGCGTAATATTCCCCTTCGTTGAAACCGCAGAGCAAGCTCGTGATGCTATTGCTGCCACCCGCTACCCTCCCGCTGGAAAACGTGGTTTTGGACCGTTTTATGCCGCCTCACGTTGGGGACTGGGCTTGCGCGAATATGCTCAACAAGCCGATGAGGCTATTTTGCGTGTCATGATGCTTGAAAGTCAAAAAGCCGTTGATAATGCAGAGGAAATTATGGCTGTCGAGGGAATTGATGTTGCCTTTATTGCCCCCATGGATTTATCACAAAGTCTTGGTGTTCCTGGACAATTTGACTCACCTATCTACAAAGAAGCTGTCGCCCATATGGAAGCTTGCATTGCTAAATCTGACGCCGTACTGGGCACGCTTGCCCTTGATACGGCACAAGCTCAAAGCAAAATAGATAAGGGTTATAAGTTCATGATGCTCAGCGTCGATGCAGCATTAATTGACAGTGCGGCGCGGGGCCTTTTGGACGCTATTCGGCGATAAGGTTTAAGCGTCTTTAAGACCTTTCAACTCGGCTGTCATTTCATCATTTGAAAATGGATATTTGCCATTCTTCGCCGGGATGATTTGATCGCCTTTAAGCCCGGCAACGGCGCTTTGAATTTCTTGCGCCAGTTTTGCCGATAAGCCAGCTTTCCAACAAACTGCCATGACGGATTTTGCAGAAATAGCATCGGCTGCTTTTTCAATAACCTCCATGTCCAGTTCCGACATCACAGCGATATTTGCCAAAACCATATCCACATCACCACGACCGACCGCTGCAGCAACCGCCGCTTCATCCAGCTCACCGTCATTCATTTGATTTTGTGCAATCGCAAGAGGGCTATTGGGAGCCACCCGCCGTTTTTTTCCTTCTTCATCAAGCCAGAGGTCATCTTCTTCCTCTTCTTCAGGCTTTGCATCAGGCTCGGGTTTTACTTCATCATCTATCGTTCTTACCGTGGACTTATTAGCCCAATCAGGGTCTCTGTATTCAGACTCTATTGAGGCTTCATCGATTGACCCTTTTACAACACGTTCTTCAACTATCTGGGTTATTTCAGATATATATTTATCTTCAATATCGCCTCGTTTATGTAAAATGCTGATCAGGCTTCCTGCCACAAACCGGGCCAAACTGATCGCCGCTTTTGCGGGCAATGAAGGGCGCTCAACGAGCGGTTGGTGCCAACTGGGGAACTCACTTGCCCGCTCAATCACAACATCCAAGGTCTCTTCGCGAATTTGCGCGCTTGTATTTCCCAACAATAAAGCAATAGCATTAAATTCACCCGAATTAATGATCGCGTCGGCGACCCCTTCTGATACCTCGCCCCGCTTTGAGATTGCATCGACAGCACCACTTGTGGGATTACTGGCAATAATATCCATCAAGTCTTCATCGCTCAAAACCGGTGAGAATGATAATATAGGTTCCGAAACAACGATTTCTGTATCCCGGGCAAGTCGCCCGATAACACTGGCGGGAACATGAGCAACATCTTTTAGGGTTTCTGCCAATATTTGACGAACTTTTACGGCTTGATCTTGGGCTAGAATTTCGAGTGTTTCAATGGTTGCCTGATACACGCGATCTTGCTCATCGGGGGCCAAATCCGGCATTAACCTAGCAATTTTACCTGCCAGTTCAATACGAACATTTTCTTCTTTATCTTGAGCAAGCGTGACATCTGCAAGGCGAGGCGTTTTTTCATTTCCGGCTAAATTTAAACGAACTTCTGATGATGTATCCCCTGCTAGAAAATATAAAATTTCTGGTTTTATATCTGATCTCGATGCCAAGGAGGCACGAGCTTGATCATCCCCGTTATGAGCGATGTTGCGCGATTCTTCATATGTTATTTTTAGGGAGTTCGTATTTTCAGGCATTATTTCTCACATGTCATAGCGACTGGAACCGGTTCAAAGTTTATATCTCTAAGAATCGCGTTTTACCAGTGATACAAAGAATTGAATGCTCCATTCCATTTCTTTCTCCGAAAGAGGGAATTTCAAGCTCGAAAGAATATAATTAACATCATCCGTATCTGGTAAAGGGTCTGGTTTAATCACATCATCGGGCGCAACTCTGGCAATCTGCCTTTGAATGTCGACGATGACGGCAGGTAAGAATCCTGCTTTCCAAACTAAAGCAACAATGGCTTTTGGATTCTGTTCTTTAAAAATTCGTTTTACGACACCTTCATCGTATTCCGATAAAGTTGCCAATGCCGCAAGAACAAACAAATAATCACGTTCTTGCAGGGCTTTTGTGATAATTGTGTCTGTTAAACCTCCCGTATCTTTTAATCTCTTTGCTCTGACCATTGGTAGAGGTGCTTGCAAAAAATCGAATAGATTATTTCCGGTCAGATGGATATCATTGCTACCATAATCCTCACCAAAGCGTTCCTGTATGATTTCTGAAATTTTCTGAAATGACGCTTCATCCAGATCAACACGCATTTTTAATTTAAGAATCAACGTATCTGCAATAAACCGAGCCAATCGAAGGGGGGCCCCTTTTGGTAATATCGGGCGGGCAACTAAGGGTGCATGCCAAAATTCGAATTCAGGAGCACGATCAATTAAGGTATCTAGAACTTCTTCTCTGATTTGGGCTGATTTATTGGCTAATAATTCAGCAATCGCCATTGAATCGTCAGATTTAATAATAGCGTCACTGACGGTTCGAGTGACTTCATTACGTCGTGAAATAGCTCTAAGGTTGCTGCTGGCTGTTCCTTTGGAAATTATATCGAGCAGGTCTTTCTCGTTCAGGACAGGGGAGAATTCCAAAACAGGGGCGGAAACAATCGTTTCTATATCATTGGCAAGTTCATCAATAATATCTAAGGGGGCAGAAACAAACCCTTTTAGGGCCTCAGCCAAAGCTTTACGAACGACGACAACTTGATCGCGCGCTAACATCTGTAAGGCGCTATGGGTAATTTTCCAGATTTGGCTCAGGTCTTCTTCACCCACATCAGGGGCAAGGGCGGAAAACTTATTGGCGAGGCCTTCACGAACTTTCTCATCCTTATCACGCGCCAGCAACGTAAAGATTTGTGGCGGGGAGTTTGGATTCAAAGCTACAGATAGACGAACTTCTGGAACATCATCATTGGCAAGAAAATAAAGAATTTCGGGTTCTACGTCTATACGCCCAGCAATACCCTGTCGCACCACGGGGTCATGGCTAGCGGCTAAATTACTTAACTCTTCATAGGTTAGCTTCTTAGAATTATGATCGACCATTAATCAAAAACACCTTCGCATGTTGTTTTAACTATTAGGCGGCGGCGCTACTTTTATACCGCCCTTACCTGCGTGCTTCGCTGCGTACATTGCACTATCGGCACGGGCGATCAAACTGTCTAACGGTTCTTTAGTATTTGAGTGGAAGATGGCGACGCCAATGGAAATTCCAAGTGGTCTGTCTTCTTGGCCAGATAGTTTTTTTAATCTGGCGCTTGCTTTCAATAATCCCTCTGCACGTTGGAGCGCTGTTTCTTCAGATATATTATCGAGCCAAAGGGCGAATTCATCACCACCAAAACGGGCCGCCACATCACCGGGTCTAGAGTTCTCAATCATTAATTGTCGCAACATTAAAATGGCCTCATCACCCACCTGATGCCCATGAACATCATTCACCAGCTTGAAATTATCCATATCAATATAAAACAGAGCAGCGGTTTGACTGCCTCTATCAAGACGCGCTACACGACGGGGGATTTCTTCATTGAAGAAGGCCCGTCGGTTTAACAACCCTGTTAAACTATCGGTTCGGGACAAAGCAACGATACGCTCATGATTGGCGATTTGTTCTATGGCAATCCCTAATTGGTTTGCCACGTCCCCCAATAAAATTCGGTAATCATCTTCCCACGCAGCTTCATTTTTATGTCGCCATACGGCAAATACACCATTGACGACTTTACGGTACAGAGTTGGTGTATAGAGAACATGCCAATCACCTATCGATACATCATTGGTCGCGGCTTGCGATGTTAGCTCTGACAATAAAGGCACCAGATCATCTAGATTTTCTGTTTCGCCAACCTCTGAATAAGACGAAAACACCCCTTCCTCCGTTGAACGATAAATCCGCGCCCCATTGGCCATCATGGCTTCGGCTGTTGCTGTGGCAGCAGCACCCAACATATTCAAGGGATCAATTTCATCACGAATGGCAAAGACAATGTGATTTAACAGGTACTCTCTATGTCTGGCTCTGGCCAAGGCCGCTTCATTTTCGCGTTCTTCCGTCACATCACGACAAACACCACGGGTGCCTATCCAAGCATTACTTTCATCAAAAATTGGTTCGCATGATACCAGCACACACGCCGTTGCATTATTCTGCGCGGTCAACCACATTTCTATGTTTCCAAGGGGCTTTTCACTGACGAATGGTACGGGGTTATAATATTCTGAATCCACGACATACCCTAAAGCAGCCTTCCCGACGATTTCATCGGCCTTGAAACCTAAGGCTCCTTTAGGAGAAACAAATTGAAAGACCCCCGTTTCATCAACTTCCCATGCAAAGTCGCTACTGATCTCGACCAAGTCTTTATAGCGTTGACGAGACTCGACCAATGCACTGCGTAAATTTTTCTCCATGGTGAGATCCCGAATGAGGACCATGCAATCTTGATTATTATTTTCGGGCACTTGATCCTTGAAAGGCACGAACGTTGCTTCAAGCGAAATACTACCCTGCGCGCTATCAAGCATAATGCTTCGGACAGCAAGGATGCCTGAATTCAACACGTCTATTGAACCATCTTGCAATGCTTCAAGTTTGCCATCTTCAATTAATTTTGCAAATGCACGACCTTTGACATTGCTTAAAACAACATCACCATTCACATCAATAATCAATGCCGCCCCAGGATACCCTAATAACGCTTCCTCATGAAAAGAGCTGACGCTCATTTGTGGTGCCTTTTTATGAAATGGCGAATTGCCATTTTGATTAAAAAAAATCTTATATAATTCAAACCCCTATATGCGTTTATATGGTATAGGGATGACATCTATATTTAAATGCATTATTTATAAAAATAGAATTAAATTTCTCACCTTTATTATAACTATATTGGCGTATAATACTCAATGACCTCTAATTTTCAGACGATCACATCGCAAAAAAAATTAAAATCCAATACTAAAAATACGTACTCTACTCATGAAGAGTTGTATCAAGCAGAGTCTTGGGTTTTTGATCTTGATAACACCTTATATTCTGCCCAGTATCAATTGTTTACTCAGATTGAAAATAATATGACCCAATTTGTCATGGGATTTCTTGATCTTGACCATGCGAATGCTTTTGCCACCCAAAAGAAATATTTTCGCGACCATGGTACAACCATGAACGGATTAATGATCCATAATGGGTTAGACCCCGCAGAATACCTTGAATATGTTCACAAAATTGATTTAAGCGAAATTCCAAAAAATCCGGAACTTGATATGATACTATCAAAATTACCGGGCAAAAAAGTAATTTTCACCAACGGCTCCACAAAACACGCCCATAATGTGACATCTCATTTGGGAATCAATCATCACTTTGATGGGGTGTTCGATATCGTCGATAGCGACTATACGCCAAAACCAGCCCGGTCGGTTTATGAAACCATGATCCAGCAATTTGATATTGATCCAAAAAAGTCTGTCATGGTTGAAGACATGGCAAAAAATCTGCGCCCTGCGGCAGACATGGGCATGACAACGGTATGGGTTCGTACTGATAGCGCGTGGGGAATTGAAGAATTTGATGATGCATTCATCCACCATATAGCCGATGACCTGACAGATTGGCTTGCCAAAGCCGTCCAATAACCTTGAAACATAACGAAATCACCAGAAACAATTGACACACATGACCCTGTGTTTCATGTTCTCGCTACTTTCTATTTACGGGCAGAATTGCCACAGACATTGTCCGGTTGGGCAATTCATAATCACAGTTTGGAAAAGCCATGACAGATACAGCTAAATTACAATCCATTATCGAAGCCGCTTGGGACGATCGTGACAATATCAACCTACATACAACAGGCGATATTCGCGATGCCGTAGATCACACATTAAAAACCCTCGATAGCGGCGAAACCCGTGTGGCCAATAAAACAGCAAATGGCTGGCACGTTAATCAATGGCTCAAAAAAGCCGTGCTTTTGTCATTTAGATTAAACGATATGTCTATGATTGATGGTGGCCCCGGCAATTCATCGTGGTGGGATAAAGTACCAAGCAAATTTGAAGGTTGGAGCGAAAACACATTCCGTGAAGCTGGCTTCCGTGCTGTTCCCAATTGCATTGTTCGTCATTCTGCCCACATTGCCCCCGGCGTTATTTTAATGCCGAGCTTTGTCAATCTTGGTGCCTTCGTTGATAGTGGCACCATGGTCGACACATGGGTTACCGTCGGCAGTTGCGCCCAAATCGGCAAAAACTGTCATCTTTCTGGTGGTGTTGGCATCGGTGGGGTTCTCGAACCTTTGCAAGCTGACCCTGTCATCATCGAGGACAACTGTTTCATTGGTGCGCGTTCCGAAGTCGTTGAAGGCGTCATCGTGGAAGAAGGTTCCGTCCTTGCCATGGGTGTATTCATCACCAAATCTACCAAGATCATCGACCGTAATACAGGTGAAATCTTTTATGGCCGCGTGCCTGCCTACTCGGTGGTTGTATCGGGCAGCATGCCAGGCAAACCTCTACCCGACGGCAGCCCCGGACCCAGTCTCTATTGCGCGGTTATTGTGAAGCGCGTTGATGCGCAAACTCGATCAAAAACGTCGATCAATGATCTGTTAAGAGACTAACATCATGTCAGACCATGCTGCCGTCACCTTGAGCCAAGAACTCATCGCCTGCCCCAGCGTCACACCAATTGACGCAGGGGCACTTGATGTGCTGGAAGACTATTTGACAGCAGTGGGATTTACCTGTCACCGCAAAATATTCGAGGACGTGGATAATCTTTATGCCCGCATTGGCACCACGGCGCCAAATTTGTGTTTTGCCGGGCATACAGATGTGGTCCCTCCGGGTGATTTAAGTCTTTGGACTTACCCTCCTTTTGATGGGGTAATCAATGATGGCAAGTTATATGGTCGTGGCACAACCGATATGAAATGTGCCATTGCGGCTTTTGCGGTCGCTGCGAACCGATTTGTTGAAAACAATAACGATAATTTAGGCGGTTCGATTAGTTTGCTCATTACAGGCGATGAAGAAGGTCCCTCTATTAATGGCACCGTAAAAATGTTGCCATGGATTACCGAAATGGACGAAACGCTCGATGCCTGTATCGTTGGAGAACCCACCAACCCGCTGATTCTCGGCACGATGATGAAAATCGGCAGGCGGGGCAGCATGAATATGCAACTTGATGTATCAGGCACCCAAGGACATTCGGCATATCCCCATTTGGCTGATAATCCCATACCCCATATGGTTAAAATGCTCAGCGCCTTGATTGATCAACCGCTCGATCAGGGCAGCGATCATTTCCAGCCATCCACGCTGACGGTTACAACCGTGGACGTGGGCAACCCCGCAAGCAACGTTATTCCTTCTGATGTTTCCGCGGCTTTCAACATCCGGTTCAATGATTTGCATACAGGCGAGAGCATGGAACAATTGATAAGGGGACGACTTGATAAAGTTGGCCCCCCCTATGAATTATCCAGCAAGGTATCCGGCACGTCTTTTGTATCGCAACCCGGTAAACTAACCACGGTCGTTGCAAACGCTGTTGAGAAAATAACGGGTCACACACCCGAAGCAAGCACCACCGGCGGCACGTCCGATGCCCGGTTTATCAAGGATTATTGCACGGTTGTAGAATTTGGTATGATCAGTGATGCGGCGCATAAAACGGATGAAAACGTGAAGGTTGATGATATCATCGCCCTTACGGATATATACCAAACCATAATTAATGGATATTTGAAGGAATAATGAGCGCTCTTGCAAAAACGCTCAACGCAATATACGGCGCAGGCATATTAGCCTGCTTCAATGAAAAGGGCTTGCGATACTTAGATCATTCCAAGGCCGGTTTCTGGCATTCTTTTCAAGCAGCAATTTGGGTCTTTCCCCTCTATGTTTTGGTTGCCTATGTAAGATGGATCAATCTTGAAATTGATATTTCAGGCGTTCGGTATTTTTTAATCGAAATGATTGCCTATGTTATCGCTTGGGTCGCTTTCCCTCTATTATTACCCTATATGGCTCGGCATCTAGAACGGGAAGATAAGTATTACCGTACCGTTACGGCTTATAATTGGTCAGCTGTTATACAGAACTTGTTTTATACGCCCGTAGCTATTTTGAATTTATCAGGTGCAGGTGGCGCGGGGTTGCTGACCACTTTGACCCTGGTCGCCATTCTTGCCTACACATGGTTTGTTGCAAAAACCAGCCTCAGCCTGATCGGTTCCAAGGCATGGCTGGTTGTCGGTATGGATATATCAATCAGCATCGGCTTAAGTCTCTGGGTAAACGTATTGATGTCTGGCTAAAGACCAAAATACGCCGCAAGAGCCGCCAAACCAACGATGCCGAGCAGGGTCGGGGAGGTCAAGAACCCCAAGAGGGCCAATACTATGCCAAAAAGCCCCCATAATATTTGCCCAGAAAATATGGCGATGAAGGAAAACAATAATCCAAGGGGAACAAAGACGATTGATAACGTAAACAGCCCCAAAATTCCACAGATCACAGCAATCCAGCCAACCACCGAAGATTTAGCAGGGGGAGCATGGTGGACATCGTGATGAACGACTTCTACCGCTTCTTCAGCCTGATTTTTGCTACCAAGACTTAATTCGATTGGCTCTTTTGGTTCTGAACTCATTGTATCCTCACTCTAATAACGGACTTTACTTAAATATAGCCCTTGTGGGGGGGCTGTCTGTCCACCGCGTGTACGGTCGCAGGCTTCTAGGGCTGTTTTTAAATCATCTTTATCCCACTTTCCCTCGCCAATTAATCGCAAGGTGCCAACCATGATACGGACTTGGTTATGTAGAAACGAACGGGCAGAAACATGAATATTGATATTATCCCCCTCTCGCAAAACTTCAAGTTTATCCAGTGTTTTAAGAGGGGACTTCGCCTGACACACCACTGACCGAAAAGTGGTAAAATCATGTTTTCCTATTAAAACCTGAGCGGCTTCATGCATAGCATCACTATCAATGGGTGCGGGAATCCACCATGCTAAGCCTTGATCAATGGTCAGTGGCCCTCTGCGGTTTACAATGCGATATATATAAGATCGTCCCTTTGCCGAAAACCGGGCATGAAATTCTTCATCCACTTTCTTGATGGCAACCACCGCAATGGAGTGGGGTCGAACCAATGAATTAAGGGCGGCCATGACCTTATACTCTTCATAATCAGCTTCTAGATCAAAATGAGCCACTTGGGCAAGCGCATGCACACCAGCGTCCGTACGCCCCGCAGCATAGACACGAGGGCCCTCACCAGAGAATACCATTATGGCTTTTTCCAGTGTATGCTGAACGGATATGCCATTGTCTTGAGCTTGCCAACCGACAAAGGCACGTCCGTCATATTCTACTGTTATACAAAATCTTGGCATGCACCTTATGTAACGCACTAGTAACAATCAATCGAGTGGTATTGATCAAAAATATAAAAATATACATATAATTGTACGAATAATGTATTGTATTTATGGTTAATGAATGTAAAAAATCCTTGCATTATGTCCAAAGAATTACAGACTGATATAAATTAAAGAAATAAGGGCTTAAAGTAAGACAATGGCTGCTGATTTTGAATTAACTGATGAGGATCGTGATTCTCTATATAGGATGCCTCTCGGTATTTTGCCGCTTGAAACAAAAGCTTTAAGAAGTGCTCGGCTCGTTAAAAACTCACGATTAGAAACAATGGTAGAGCTGTTTTCTGATCCGGAAGCGGGCAGTGGGCAACTGGCAATTAAGGATCTACCACGGGAATTCAACTGGAAAGACCCAAATCACCCCGATTTAAGAATGATTACAAAATTAGGTCAGCTCAATAGCTATGATGTTTATAGCATGCGCCTTGCTTTACGATCTTTAGATATCGATGTATCTGATATTGCCGCCCTCACTCTATCAGAAGCAAAAACAAAAGAACTAGCCACCTATATGCGGTCTTTTACGCATCCGCTTATTCTTCAAATTTTTGGTGATGATGAAGCCAATAACATTAATTCATTTGATGATATTATTGAACTGTTTCGTAATCCTGATAAAGGGGACGCTTTAGCACGATTAAAACAGATGGCTGAAAAGCTAAATATGAAAGTAACACAAATTCCAACCTTCCTAGAAGATTATGGTGATATTTTCCTAGCGCTCAGTTACTACCGCCAATGTTTGGACCAAATTGAACCTATTGTAACAGAGTTCCTCGAAGGTTTGGTCGAAATGAGAAAGTCATATCAGCTAAAAGACGACCGCCTGCTTCTTGCTATGACAAGAGATATTGAAGCCATCTTAAACGAAGGTACCGCAGGACTAACAGGTCGATTTGAAGCTTTTGATCGGGCGTCGGTTGATATGTGGAAAGAGATCTCGCCGGAACAATTCAGAAAAGTTGAAACCTTAATCCGTTCATCCCATGAAACAAATGGTGGGGTTCTATGCGCCCTGTGGGTAAAGATGAATACATGGGTGGAAGCCTTCCCCACATCAACATCAGGCAGTCCGAATAGAAGAGTTGAACTATTACAATCCGAAATGAAACAAGGTATTGAAAAAATTAGTGAATTAGAAAGATCAGCGCCTAAATTATCAGCCATAAATTGATTATGGTTTGATTTCACTGCTTGTATTCTATCATTCAGATTTCATCGAATTTTAATTATTATTACGTATATGTCTGCTACATTGTTAAATTTTTCATAATCGCGTACCTTAATGCTGCGCTAAAATTATAATAACATATGAGCATGGCATGACCGATACCGTATCAAAACAAGAAGATGAAATGGGGCCCATCTCTGAGGCTGACCAAAATTCACTTTTTGCGATCCCCCTTGGCTACATGCCTCTTGAAACAAAATCATTAAAATCAGCCCGCCTTATCAAAAATGCCCGTATGGAAACGGTGGTTGAGTTTTTTAGTGGTCACGGCACAGGAAGCGGGCAATTACTGATCAAAGATTTGCCTACACATTTTGGTTGGAAATCAAACCATCCTGATATGCGGGTTATTACAAAACTTGGTAACCTCGCAAGTTATGATGTCTACAGTTTACGTCTTGCCGTACGAGAACTTGAAATCCCAATTCAAAATTTTTCCGCTCTTCGCTTGTCACCCGACAAAACACAGGAGCTGACCTCTTATATGTCATCTTTTACGCGACCATTGATTGTGCAAATTTTTGGTGATGATGAAGACTGTAACATTGAAAACTTTGACGATATTCTAGCCTTATTCCGATCTCCTGATAAAAAAAACGCCCTTGATCGGTTAAAACAAATGGCAGCAAAATTATCAATTCGCCCCGATCAAGTTCCAACGTTCTTGGAAGACTACGGCGACATCTTTTTAGCGCTGAGCTATTACCGCCAATGCTTGGATGAAATCGAACCAATTATCACAAATTTTCTTGAAAGCATGCAGGAGCTTAAAAACTCTTACCAATTTAAAGAAGACCGATCTCTACAAAAAGCAGCACAAGAAGTTGAAGCGGTTTTAAACGAGGGTATGGCCGGTCTTACAGGACGTTTCGAGGCCTTTGACCGATCTTCATCTAATATGTGGCACGATATTTCTGCTGAAAAATTCCGTAGAGTCGAAAACTTAATACGCGGCTACCATGTTACTAATGGCGGCGTTCTATGTGCGTTAGGATTAAAAATGACCGTCTGGGCCGACGCATTTCCAACAGCGGAATCTGGAAGCCCCACGAGACGTGCTGAATTGTTGCAATCTGATATTCGGCAAGGCATTGAAAAAATTAGTGAGTTGGAAGCCAACGCGCCTAAGCTTTCCGAAATTAACTAAGCCGGTTCATTTAAGAATCTCACCAACTCCTAAATTATATCCTCTCATGAACTCAGCAACATCCTGTGCTTTACGGCCAGAACGTTGCATTCTTGTGGGTACGAGCACCCCTTCACGACAGGCTATTGCCGGGCGATTATCAATGATTTCACCAGGCGTATGCGACGTATCAAAACCCTGACCAGAATTCTGAAATGGTTCATACTGAGCGTCTAATAACTTAATCCGCTCCTCATTGTGTTCAAACCAAGTTCCGGGCCACGGATCAAATGCTTTTACCATCCGAGCTAAGACCTCGGCGCTTTGTTGCCAATCCACACGGGCTTCAGCAGGGCTTAATTTCTTGGCATAGGTCACCCCATCGCTGGATTGCGGTATTGCTATTGCCGTTCCACCGGATAAATCGCCAACAACATCCATACAGGCTCTGGCTCCAACTTCAGAAAGCGTATCATGCAAAGAGCCGCCCGTTGTCGCTAATGTAATAGGAACAATCGATCGCGCATATACAGCCCCTGTATCAAGCCCTTCATCCATGGCCATAATGCAAACACCGCTTTGCGTATCTCCAGCCAGAATTGCCCGTTGAATGGGGGCTGCACCCCGCCAGCGGGGTAAAAGGGACGCGTGTACATTTATACACCCCATTGCTGGTGCCTCTAATACTTCTTTGGGCAAGATCAACCCATAGGCTACCACCACAGCCAGATCAGCGTTTAATTCAGCAAATTCTAAACGGTCATTCTTTGATTTAAAGTTTTCCGGGGTGCGAACAGACATTCCCATTTCCAAGGCTG
Organism: uncultured Rhodospirillales bacterium; assembly: GCA_965603075.1. Lineage (GTDB taxonomy): Bacteria > Pseudomonadota > Alphaproteobacteria > Rhodospirillales > Casp-alpha2 > JABJOR01. The sequence continues at coordinate 44,010 of CBFDBO010000013.1, forward strand.
CTGCATGCACGGGGCAAGGACGTTCTTTGTGGCCCCGGCCCGCAGGGCGGGGCGGTTGAGCATAGACACACAATATGTCGTGACCAGCGTCCTGCAACGCGCGCAGGCTTGGCACTGAAAAATCAGGACTTCCCATAAAGATTATACGCATGGATGTAGCCCCTTATTTCATTCTGCTGATTAATCAGGCGGTTGTTAAATTGCCTGATCGTTTGGCTTTATTGAGTTTACGCAAGATCATATTACGTTTGATTGACGATACATGATCAACAAATAAAACACCGTCCAGATGATCTATTTCATGCTGGATACACGTTGCCAGCATTTCATCGGCCTCTAATTCCTGTTGCTTATTATCACGATCAAGATAACGAACCCGAATTGTTTCGGGGCGTTCTACCTCGGCGTAATATTCCGGTAAGGAAAGGCAACCTTCTTCTTTGAGCACGATCTGATCTGATTCCCAGACAACTTCTGGGTTGATCATTCCCAACCGTTGGGGGTCTTCATCTGCTCGAGCAACATCAATAACAATAACCCGCTTCAGTATCCCCACTTGAGGAGCAGCCAATCCAACGCCGTGCGCGTCATACATGGTTTCCATCATATCATCGAGCAATGTGCGAATTTCGTCATTCACATCATCGACGGGTTGGGATATTTTCTTTAATCGCGGATCAGGTGCCACAATAATGGGTAATCTGGACACAGGGTTATCCTCTTATAAATAATAGTGAGTACGCAAAACGCTCAACAAAATAATGGTGATCGTGCAAAACACTCAACAAAAAAACCATTTCTGCCCTTCACATATTGCGTTGCCCCCCAATCGTCAAGGTTTTGAGGGTAATCTTTCATAATTTTCTGTGAAATTTCACCCCTTGTTGGTGCTTCCCATTTCTTCAAATGAGCGCTACAAATGAGCTATGATAAACGATTCTCTTATATTAGGACTTCTTGTTCTAATCGGATTTGCCGGGATGGCCATAATGATCATCCGAAATGCACGCGCGCGCCAAAATATCGATGGCGATCTATCCAACGTCTTAATATCCATGCAAGAGACATCCGAAAGATTGGGAACAACCCAAACGGTATTGGCAGATCGTGTGCAACAAGGGCAAGCCCAATTAAATCAGCGTCTGGATAGCCTGCAAAACCGTTTGGGTGATAGTCTTGCCAAACAAACGGAGAAAACCGGGGACAGCCTTAAATCTTTACATGAACGCTTGGCCGTAATCGATGCGGCCCAGAAAAATATTACCGATCTATCCCAGCAAATGGTTGGCTTGCAGGATATCTTATCCAATAAACAAGCCCGTGGGGCTTTTGGTGAAATTCAGCTCAATGATTTGGTGACCAGTATTTTGCCGCCCAATGCCTACGAGTTTCAATCGACCCTCTCCAACGGTAAAAGACCTGATTGTATGTTGTTACTACCTTTGCCGCCGGGATCCATCGCCATTGATGCTAAATTTCCATTAGATTCCTACGAAGCCCTTCGCAATGCTAAGGATGATGTTGCAAAGTTACATGCTACACGTTCATTTTCGTCAGATGTAAAAAAGCACGTGGTTGCCATCTCTGAGAAATACATTCTTCCCGGTGAAACGGCTGAATCAGCCCTTATGTTTTTACCCTCAGAAGCGGTCTATGCCGAATTGCACGCCAATTTCCGCAACGTGATTGAAGAAAGTTATAAGCGTCGTGTATGGATCGTCTCTCCAACCACATTAATGGCAACACTCAATACAGTTCGCGCAGTATTAAAAGATGCCCGCATGAAAGAACAAGCCGGATTAATTCAAGAACAGGTATTGAAAATGATGGGCGACGTCGTCCGGTTGGATGATCGCGTGGGTAAATTACGAACCCACTTTAATCAAGCTGAAAAAGATATTATTGATATCGAAACATCTTCTAAAAAAATCTCGTCCCATGGGAATAAGATAGAGGCCATGCAGCTTGGCAACGACGCCTCTCCGGCTGAGGAATTAACCCCTCCTTCTCCGGTCTTACCGAATGCCTAATCTAGCAAAACCATCACACATTATTGCCATTTGCAGCAGCATGGCCGCCATCATACTATTCTTTATGCCTTCCCCTGAGGGCTTTAACCCCTTTGCCTTTCAGGGTGCGGCACTTGCCTTATTCTGTATTGGCTTATATGCAACCGGGGCCTTGCCAGAAGCCTTCACCGCCATGACGTTTTTTGCTTTGGCTATGTTGTTGGAAATCGCCCCTGCCAACATTGTATTTTCGGGCTTTGAATCCCCCGCCTTTTGGTTGGTTCTGGGTGGGTTTGTCGTCGGTATAGCCGTCAATAAAACCGGTCTTGGTGTACGCATCGCTGACAGTGCCATTTCAAAATTTGGCACGCAATATCATTTCCTAGTAGCCGGACTAATCATCACTGGAATTGCGCTGTCATTTGTCATGCCATCCACAATGGGGAGAGAAATCCTGTTAATCCCCATTGTGGTACTGCTAACAGAACGATTAGGCTATGACGTTGGCTCCCCGGAGAAAACAGGTCTCATCATGGCTGCTGCGATAGGTACATGGTTACCCGCTGCGGCCATCTTACCAGCCAATGTTCCCAATATGATTATCACCGGCATGGCAGAATCGCTCTATGGCGAAGTCTTTCAATATGGTGAGTATTTATTATTACATTTTCCCGTAACCGGATTTCTACGCGCGATTATCATCTTCGGTGTCATTATTATTTTATTTCCAAAGTCCCGCTCTGAACGTGTTCAAGCAACCAATGATGAAAAGTCAGATCAACGAAAAGATCGTTCGGGTCAGAACCTGTTATCTGTCATTTTAATTTTGACGCTGGCTTTGTGGGCGACAGATTTTATCCACCATATATCACCCGCATGGATCGCCCTTGGTGCTGCTGTTATCTGCCTGATACCTGCCCTCAAATTGGTATCCATGAAAGAATTCAGCTCTATGAACGTTAGCATGCTGATATACCTAGCCGCTATTTTCAGCCTTGGCCCCCTGATCGATTATTCCGGTGCCGGACAATTGCTCGGCCATTTGGTTTTGAAGGTCTTACCCCTTCAAACAGGTGCCGATTTTAACAATTTTTTATCCCTCGTGGGTTTAGGTGCCGCTACGGGTGTAGCCTCCACCGCCCCTGGTGTAGGCGCGGTGCTAGGCCCCCTCAGTCAGGATTTAGCAATCGCTTCGGGATTACCTTTAAGAACTATTCTGATGAGCTATGTTGTTGGATATTCAATGGTTTTGATGCCCTATCAAGTACCGCCGCTCATTATCGCCATGCAACTTGGCGGTGTTTCTTTACGAGACGGTACAAAAATCACCTTAACAATTGTTGCAATTTCATTTGTTGTGCTTATGCCGATAAATTACCTGTGGTGGAACTGGCTTGGAATGTTTAACTAAACCTATACGCAACCAACAACACTTGTATATCTGGTCCACCCAACTACCTTATGGTAGAATAGTATATAATGATTGCTACACTAGGGAGATAAGATAATGGATATGGTTTTAGAAGGTTCGACAATATTCTTCATTGTCTTCGTCGTTCTGGGCCTCGCAGTGGTCTTTATGGGCGTGAAAATTGTCCCTCAGGGTATGGAATATCCTGTTGAGCGATTTGGGAAATATACCAAAACACTAAAACCTGGCCTCCATATCATTGTGCCTTTTGTGGATCGCATTTCTTATGAGATCAATATGCGCGAGCGGGTGATGGATGTTCCTTCGCAAGAAGTCATTACCAAAGATAACGCTATGGTCGGTGTCGACGGGGTTATTTTCTTTCAAGTGCTGGATGCGGCCCAAGCTTCTTATGAGGTGAATAATCTTGAAGTTGCTATTTTGAACCTGACCATGACCAACATTCGTACGGTCATGGGGTCCATGGATCTAGATGAACTTTTATCCCAACGTGACCGGATCAATGATCGTTTGCTCACGGTGGTCGATCAGGCCACCAACCCTTGGGGTGTGAAAGTCACCCGAATTGAGATTAAGGATATTTCACCGCCACGCGATTTAGTCGAATCCATGGGCCGCCAGATGAAAGCCGAACGTGATAAACGTGCCAACATTCTGGAAGCCGAAGGATATAGACAAGCCGCAATCTTAAAAGCCGAAGGCGAAAAACAATCTAACATTTTAGAAGCGGAAGGACGTCGCGAAGCCGCCTACCGTGACGCCGAAGCCCGTGAGCGTGAAGCCGAGGCCGAAGCCAAAGCAACCGACATGGTCAGCCAAGCCATTACCAGTGGTAATACCCAAGCTATCAATTACTTTGTCGCCCAAAAATACATCGACGCCTTTAGCAAGCTTGCCACCTCGCGCAGCGATAAAGTCATCATGATGCCCATGGAGGCCACTGCCATGCTAAGCTCGCTTGGTGGTATCGCTGAGATTGGTAAAGAAATATTCTCAAAGAGTGACACCAAATCCAGTGGCAGTGTACCAGACTCTACAAAAGACTAATAACGCCGTGGTGCGTTTATGTGAAAGGCTATAATCGTGATTGAATTTTTTGAAGGCCTTACCTATTGGCAATGGGGCATTCTGGCTATTGTCTTGGTATTCTTTGAAATCACCTTACCCGGTGTTATTTTCCTTTGGGTTGGAATAGGTGCGGGCATTACCGGGATTATCTTATCAATATTCCCCGAAATATCGTGGGAGATTCAATTCGTCCTATTTGCTACTCTCAGCATCACTGCCAGCATCGCTGGTCGCATGTGGGTCACCCGCAACCCCATACAAACGGACCATCCCAATCTCAATCAACGTGAACGCCAACATATTGGACGCACAGCCCCCCTAACCGACCCCATTCTAAATGGTCGCGGCACCCTTCAACTTGATGGCACCATCTGGAAGATCAAAGGTCCCGATACAGACGCCGGACAAACGGTACAAGTGGTTGACACAGAGGGCACGACGTTGATTGTTGAATTAACAAGCGATGACTAATATAAAATTTACATGCGAGATCTAAACAGGTCGCCGCGCACGCAGCGCTGTTGATAAGGTTCCTTCATCTAAATAGTCCAGCTCTCCTCCCACGGGAACACCGTGAGCGAGCGCGGTTACTTTGACAAGGCTAGCGGTTAAACGTTCCGCGATGTAGTGAGAGGTGGTTTGCCCGTCTACTGTGGCGCTAAGGGCCAGGATAACTTCCGCAATGCCCTCTTTATTAGCGCGGCCAACCAGTCCCGGAATATTTAAATCCTCTGGTCCTACGCCATCAAGAGCTGACAGTGTCCCCCCCAGTACATGATACGCCCCCCGAAACACACCTGTGCGTTCCAGCGCCCAAAGGTCGGCGACGTCTTCGACGACGCAGATCAGCGTTTTATCTCGTTTGGGGTTTTCGCAAACGGCACAAGGATCATTGGTATCAATATTACCACAGATCGAGCAGGTTCGGATGCCTTCATTCACATCTTCCAAGGCTCTAATCAAAGGTTGCAACAAGCTTTCGCGCCGTTTGATTAGGTATAATACTACCCGCCTTGCCGAACGCGGTCCCAGTCCCGGCAAGCGGGATAGGTGTTGGACCAACCGTTCAATGGCAGCATCTTGCATAAGTGAATGCTCCTTTAGAAGGGCAGTTCCATACCGGGAGGTAATTCAAGCCCCCCCGTTAATTCAGACATTTTTTCTTTATTAATGGCTTCTGATTTTGTTTTGGCATCATTGATAGCCGCAACGATCAAATCTTCCAGCATGTCTGCGTCACCTTCACCAACTAACGATGGGTCAATTTTACAGCTTTTCGCCGCCCCTTTGCCCGTCAAGGTGACCTCCACCATGCCACCACCAGACGCGCCAGTGACTTCTATGTTTTCCAGTTCAGCTTGCATACTCTGCATGCGAGCCTGCATTTCCTGCGCCTGTTTCATCATTTTGCCCATATTCATCATCTTGATACTCCGAATAAAAAAAGAGAGTGTTTATATTGTTCGTTAAAGCCGTGTATAACAGGGTTGAGAGGGAGAGTCATGCTACACAATAATTTGTTTGTTTTCGATATTGAAACCGTTCCGGATACATCCGCTGTTGCTAATCTAACAGGCTATGAGGGAGGCGACCCCGTTGAGCTTCGTTCCGAGCTAGAGCGTTATCATCTAGAAATCACCGATGGCCGCAATGCCTTTCCCCGCCAACCTTTCCATAAGGTCGTCGCCATTAGCTTTCTAGAGGCTGAAATTGAGCGGGAGGGCATGAACGAGTCCTATGCCTTGCGCGAATTACGATCGGGCGGCGAAGTTGGGGCGGATGAAAAGGCGCTGGTTCAGGGTTTTTTCAGTTATTTGGAACGCCTTCGCCCTCGCCTTGTTAGTTTCAATGGCCGTGGATTCGATCTATCTGTCTTAAAATACCGCGCTATGGTCCATGGTATCAGCGCTCGGTTCCTTTATAGCGACGGGGACAAATGGAACAGTTATACCTCGCGTTACTCCGACGACTGGCACTGTGATTTGATGGAAGTCATGTCTGAATACGGGGGGTCCGCTCGTATTAAGCTTAATGAAGTTTGTTCCGTTTTAGGATTTCCCGGCAAATTTGGCGTGGATGGCTCAAAAGTATCAGAGATGATTGATAATGGTCAGGTTCAAGATGTTCGTGATTATTGCGAAACCGATGTACTCAATACTTATTTGGTTTATTTGCGGCATATGCATCATCGCGGTAAACTTAGTACAGAGAGCTACAATCGCTCAATCGCTGACCTGATATCGCTCATTGAAGCCGAGGGTGAAGCCCGCCCGCACCTGGCAGAGTTTCTTGATGCTTGGGGTTTATCCTCTCAATATACTTTTACGTTGTCGTAGAACATGCAAACAATAGGGGCGTTAATTTTTCCGGGTTTTGAATTACTCGACTTATTCGGGCCATTGGAAATGTTCGGCTCACTAGAGGATGATTTTAAAATCCATCTGGTCTCACAATCCGATCATGAAATCAAAAGCGGCATGGGGCCAATTTCCCATGCCGACGCGCTCCTATCTGATGATCATGATTATGATATTTTGCTGATCCCTGGCGGTCCCGGAATTCGTCAACAAATAAACAACGAAGCCTTGCTGCAATGGCTATGCGAAAAATCTGTCAAAGCTGAACTGGTCGCTTCAGTCTGTACGGGCAGTGCGCTGCTCGCCAAAGCAGGTTTGCTCAATGGCAGAAGGGCGACCACTAACAAGCTGAGCTTTGATTGGGTAAGCACATATGGCCCCAATGTTCACTGGGAGAAAAAAGCCCGCTGGGTTCATGATGGTCGCTTTTTTACCTCCTCGGGGGTATCAGCCGGAATTGACATGAGTTTGGCAATTATTGCTCACCTCCATGATATGACCACAGCCGAAAAAGTCGCTTTCTGGGCTGAATATATATGGAATAAAGAGCCTCAAAACGACCCCTTCGAAAACAATGTATAAAATTTGCTAAAACTTACGCCCTAAGCATTTGATTTCTATAATTATTTTAAAACTGCATTCAATTATCTTATGATGTTATTATATAAATCTTGACGGCGAAGCATGCTGCAATACAATAGTATGAATACTCAATGCAAAGTTTGGTATTATTTAACATTTGCACACATTTAAACTAAAATTATTACTTAATTTGCTTTATGATGGATTTTCTTCTCTTCGAATTGAGATGATTGTTAATAGGAATTTATAGGTATTATCTTGGCACCTTTATCAAACAATCCTGAAAATCTTAACAATGTTGAATTTCTTCAGCAATTGGCGATGGAGCGTTCCGAAGAGAGTAGAAATAAGCTTGTCGCGGTCATTAAGGACCTTCTGGAAGACAGAAATGATTTCCTCACAGACCGCGAAAAAAATTTGATGTTCAAAATCATCGAGACATTGATCGGCGAAATCGAAGTCTCCTTACGCGTAGAATTAAGCCGTCAATTGGCAACTCATAAAGATGTACCACAACAACTGCTCTCATATTTAGCAAATGATGATATCAGCGTTGCTTACCCTGTCTTAACGCAATGTGATCTAATTAATGATCGGGAATTAATCAGCGTAATCCGAAATCGCACAGAAGAATATCAACTTGCCATCACCATACGCCGTAATATCAGCGAAGAAATTTCGGAAGCATTGGTGGAAACCGGCAACGAAGATGTCATTCTTAATTTGCTTAAAAACAAAGATTGCAAAATCAAAGAATCGACCATGAATTATTTGGTCGAACAATCTAAACGCTATGACACGTTCCAAGATCCCTTGGTCCATCATCATGAATTAAAACAACACATGGCAGAAAAGCTGTTTACGTGGGTATCCGGTGCATTGCGAAAAGATATAATATCAAAATTTGATTTGCCCCCAGACTTAATAAAAAAATTTATGGACACCCCTAACCCACAATCTTTAGAGGACATAAATGACCACACAGAAGATTTACCGGAAGCAACAAAATCACTGATTAAACAATTGAAAGATCAGGATTTGATTTCAACTGATGTAATGATATCGGCCCTAAACCAGGGCGAGATTCCTTTATTCCTTGGACTGTTTGTCGAATTAACAAAACTTAACCTCGCCTTTTCAAAAGATATTATCTTTGATGGTAACGGAGAGGAAATCGCTGTTGCCTGCATTGCAATAGATGCAACAGAGTTTCAATTTCTAACTATATATAAAAAAACACGTAAAAAAGATGGCCTCAACCGGGAAATAGCGTCTCAGGATCGGGATAATAAATTGCTGACATTTTTCCGCACTATGGAACGAGAAAATGCCATAAAAGCAATTGCAACCTGGAATTCACTATAAAATGGCCGATAACGATAAAAAGAGCATCAATACGTTGCAAGATAGCCACTTGCCTAGGACAAGACGAAATTGGCCTTCTATACAAGGTAATGACAAAGAAAGAGCATCTCGGGGCTTATCGCGGCTTGAAGGTATCACACGCTTGATATCTGAAATGGTTTGGGAAATAGATTCGGAAGGCCGGATCAGCTATATATCAGACCGAGTATTTGAAACACTGGGCTTTCTACCCATTCAAATTATTGGTCAAACTTTCAACGAACTAGGCAGTTTTTATTCGCAGAACAATGAAGTCGTCACGGTCAATTGGAATAATCCATTTCGTGAAGTCATATTTAAGACCGTTAACAGCAATGATGAAGAAAAAATTCTACTCATAAGCGGTATTCCTTATTACGCCCCCGATTCGTGGGATTATGAAGGTGTCTCCGGAACGGCTAGAGATATTACCAATCAGATTAAATCTGAAAATGAATTGAAAGACGCCCTTAAGAAAGCGGAATGGGCCAATCAGGCAAAAACAGAATTTCTATCAACCATCAGTCATGAATTGCGAACCCCTTTGACATCCATCAAAGGCAGTATTGGATTAATACAGGGCTTAAAAGCAGATGAATTATCGAAAGAGGTTCTTGGTCTACTAGAAATCACCAATCGTAATAGCGAAACGCTGCTCACGCTGATAAATGAAATGTTGGACTACGAAAGAATTTTATCGGGGTTAATGACCATTGAATTATCCTCCAATAATGTTACAGAACTCGTCAGGAATGAAATAAAACAAATTGAGAATTATTCATCCTCTTTAGATATAAAAATCGATTTAGCCCCAACCGACGATGATTTTATGGCCTTATTAAATGCACATCGCTTTGGCCAAATATTACGTAACCTTTTGTCTAATGCTGCTAAATTTTCCAACCAAGGTGACGAAATCATAGTCGCAATTAATCGTATTGGTAAGAACATCTCTATTAGCGTTACGGATCATGGTGTCGGTATTAGCGATGAGGATAAACCAAAGATATTCGAGAGATTTATCCAGGCTGATTCATCCGATTCTCGCAAATACAACGGTTCTGGTCTGGGTTTGTCCATATCCAAAGCATTGACCTTATCTATGGGTGGTAATATTTCGTTTACATCGGAAGTTGGCAAAGGATCTGTATTCACTGTTGAGTTTCCAGAAGCCACCGGATAAGAATAACCTCTCTGAAATTAAATACAGGTAGACAGGCCCTGCAAAGCGATTGATATTTCAATCACGGTATTACACTTGTTCTTTTGTATATATTTTGGGGAATGATCTTAATGACTTTTACTGTACTGACAGCAGAATTCCTTCACGAAACAAACACATTCAATGTCCGTAAGACAGGGCTAGACACGTTTCAAGCCGACACCCTCCACGTAGGCGATGAAGCATCCCGTGCTCATCTTTATTCCAACTCAGGGTTTGCTGGCTGTCTTGATTGCGAAGCTGAATTTGGATGGACCCTGAACCACGCCGTTTGCGCCCACGCTGGCCCATCGGGTACGGTCACGCGTGAAGCTTTTGATACCATTGGGGGTTATATTCTGGACGCCGCCCGTCCCCAAAAACCCAGTGGTGTAGATGGCGTATTGCTTGCCCTGCATGGCGCCATGGTGCCAGAGGGTTTTGAGGATGGTGAAGGTGAATTATTACGCAGATTACGCGACATCATCGGCAGCGAAGTCCCCATCGCCATCTCTCTTGATTTACATGCAAATGTAACCCGGCAAATGTGCGAACTCGCTGATATTATAGTTTCCTACAAAACCTATCCCCATATTGATCTTCGCGAAGCGGCGTATCACGCCGGGCAGATTTTACATCAAACCATGCAAGGGAAAATTAAACCACGTACCCTTTTGGCACCTCTCCCCATGTTGATGGAAGCCAATGGCGGACGAACAGACATAGGTCCTATGGTGGATCGCATTACCCGGGCACGGGACTATGAAAAGCAAGACGGTATTTTTGCCCTCAGCATCAATGCGGGGTTCGAACATAGTGACATTGCCGAGATCGGGCCCAGTATCACCGTTACTTGCCAAATTGAAAACGAAAGCGATGTGCATGCACCCCAAGCCTACATCGATAATATGGCACAAGAAATCTGGGATGCCCGCTTCGATGTGATCAACAAATTTTACACCGTTGAAAAGGCTGCAGCGATTGCCGCAGAATACGATTCATCCCAAGGGCCTCTGATTATTGCCGATTACGCCGACAATCCCGGTGGCGGCGCGTACGGCGATTCCACCAATTTATTAGCGGCCATGATGAAAGTCGGTTTAACCAATGCATGTTTTGGCCCTATTGTTGATCCGCAAGCCGCCAAATCCCTCCATGCTTATAAAGCAGGTGCCACCGTTACCATGGACATCGGTGGCAAAATGGATGCTCGGTTTGGCGGAGAGTCCTTGTCTCTAACCGGCGAGATCATCTTGATCAGTGATGGCATATGTGTGGGAGATGGCCCTATGAAGGGCGGTATGACCATGAATTTCGGACTGAGCTGTGTCTTGCGAGTTGACGGCATTGATATTCTTATCACCACCGAACCCATCCAAATGTACGATCAGCAACAGTTCAAAGGCTTTGGTATCGATCTGGAATCCAAGTCCACCATTGGGCTTAAATCCATGCAACATTTTCGCGCGGCATTTGAACCCATTGCGAGCAAAGTCATTGTCTGTGATAGCGGTGCACTTTGCACCAGAAACATGGCACAATTACCCTATGTTAATGTATCTCGTCCGATCTTCCCCCTTGATCCGGACATGACTAAAATTTGATTGAAAAACATAAATTGATCGGAAACAACTGTGCTTAGAGAAGTCAGCGTAAATATAGAAGACATCTTCCTTCCCAAAGCCCGGCAGGAAGAAATCGATCAGGTTGAGATCGATAGAATCTGTGAAGACATCATGAACGAGGTCGATCAACGCCCCATTCAAGTACGCAAAGGCAAAGGTCGTCTGGTCTTAATCAAAGGTACCAACCTCCTAGAAGCCCGCCGCGCCCTTGGCGACACCACCATTGGTGCTTACATCGTTGCAGCGCAACAGTTTTAGATGCTTCTTAACGATACTGTTTAACGACCCTTCCAAACCGGGTCGCGTTTTTCGGCAAACGCACGAGGGCCTTCGAGGAAATCTTCTGAATCATTTACTTTTTCGTACCATGGGAAAGTCCCCATACCACGACTCATGTGTTTGAAGGCGTCTTGCACAGACATTTCAGAAACACCGTAGAAAGTTTCTTTCAAAGCCCGGAGGGCCAGTGGTGCGCCTTTGGAAATTTCTTCTGCCATGGCGCGTGAGACATCCATCAGTTCATCACGAGGAACTATTTTATGGACAAGACCCCAATGTTTGGCTTCCTCGGCGTCCATGCGGCGGCCTGTGTACATCATTTCAAGCGCTACATTATGAGGGATTTTTTTCGATAAGCGTTGAACAGCACCCGCGTCGGGTAAAAATCCACGTTGCATTTCTGGCAACCAGATATTGGTTTCCGGCACACAAATAATGATATCAGAGGCCAATGCGATTTCTAGTCCGCCGCCGATGGCATGACCATTTAGGGCGGCAATTACGGGCTTATACAAATCCCACATTTCGGTAAACCCTGCAAATCCACCCGGCGACATGCCCAGCGTTTCGGGGCTATCGATATCGCCGTCCATTTCGGCAACCTCTTTTAAATCCCACCCGGCAGAAAAACACTTCTCGCCCGTTCCGGTGATCAAACCAACGGTCAGATCATCATCATCACGCAGGGTGACAAACGTATCATACAGTTCATTTGTCATGGCGGTGTTGATGGCGTTAACCGGGGCGTTGTCCATAGTGATTTCCAGAACCTTGCCGATACGGCTTGTGCTGATCAATTCCGACATAATGTATCTCCTAATAATCGAGTATAAGAATTTGATTTATGTATCATCACCATCGAATGGCGGATGGTCTTCGACGGTTGATACTTCCGCACCGGGGAAGGCATCAACCACTGATTTTACAAGTGGGTGTTCCCGCATTTGATCTTTTAAAGCCTTTTGGGCAGCATCAAATTGTTGGCTTAAGGTAGGGTCGCCGGGGCTGGTTGAGACCGTTATCACCCACGCATCACCCGTTTCATCGAGCAGGAATTTACGTAATTTCTGAATGGTCGCTGCGTCGGCATACTCGCCACCATTGAGTTCAATGCGCCCTTGTGAGAATTTAATTAAATGCACATTGTTATAAAGAAATGCCTGCAATGAAATTTCTCGGCACTTGCCAGCGTACGTGGCAAGCTCGGTTAAATTATTAAACAATGTTGCGGCGGCAATTTCTGGCTCAAATTCTTCATATTGAGGGGGTGGGTTCGAGACAGACCCGCCATTTACGACCCTTAAAGCCGCCCTCACCCCACCACCATTATCACCACCGTCTCCGGTGGCTGGACTGGCTGGGTTTGTTGATGATGACATTGCGGAAGTATTTGACCCACCACCTGCGTTTCCGCCTCCGCTGGTCGAGCCAGAGCCTCCAGACGATGGCATCCCCCCCTGTGACGGTATCATCCCTTTAAGGGCTTCCTCCGGGCTTGGCAAACTTGCCGCATGGGCTAGACGGATCAGAACCATTTCAGCGGCTTGAACAGCTGAAGGTGCTATTCGAACTTCGCTTAATCCTTTAAGCAACATTTGCCACGCCCGCGAAATCGCGGCCATACCAAGCCCGGCGGATAATTCAGTACCGCGTACCCGTTCCATTTCTGGTACGGTGGCTTCATTGACCATCTCGGGAGAAACTTTTATGCGGGTAATCCAGTGGGTGATTTCTAGCAAATCTTCGATGACTTGCGAGGGATCAGCCCCCGCTTCGTATTGCTTGGTAAAGATATCAAGCGCCCCCGCTGCATCCCCTTTTAAGGCCGCCTCAAACGTATCAAATGATTGCGAGCGATCGGCAAGACCCAACATATCGCGGACATCATCTTCGCCGATAACTTGGTCGGTGTGTGATATGGCTTGATCGAGCAAGCTCAACCCATCACGGACACTGCCATCAGCAGCACGGGCAATGAGCCGGATGGCTGTCTCAGAAATCTCAGCGCCCTCTTCTCCGGCGATGCGGGTGAAATGATCCGATAGCTCGCCAACTTCAACCCGGCGTAAATCAAACCGCTGGCAACGTGATAAAACAGTAACGGGGACTTTTCGAATTTCTGTGGTAGCAAAAATAAATTTAACATGTTCCGGTGGCTCTTCTAACGTCTTCAACAATGCGTTGAAGGCGTTTTTAGAGAGCATATGAACTTCATCGATGATGTAGACTTTGTAGCGGGCTGATGTAGGGCGATAACGAACCCCTTCGATCAACTCACGGATATCATCCACGCCCGTACGACTGGCGGCATCCATTTCCAAGACATCGACATGACGGTCTTCGGTGATGCTGGTGCAATGTACACACACGCCGCAAGGCTCTGTCGTGGGTCCATAACCCGGATCATTATCCGGACCAATACAGTTCAAACCGAGCGCAATAATCCGCGCTGAAGTGGTTTTACCGACACCACGCACCCCCGTCAGCATGAAAGCGTGCGCCAACCGACCCGAACTGATGGCATTACCCAACACCCGGATCATGGCATCTTGACCGATCATGTCATTAAAGGTAGAGGGGCGATATTTACGCGCTAGAACGCGGTATTCTTCCGCATTTTGCGGATCTTGTGGGGTACCTGAGGTGGGAGATTCTGTATCCGTCATCTGTCCCTACAATATCTAAGAACCGCTGTTTATGTGAGTTTTTAACACGTTTTTAGCGGGTTTAATGAGTAGCCGGACAATGACCCAATCCTGAATCCCGGGACGGCTGCTTCCTTCCGGACCTGACCGAGTTGACGAGGGGACTGCCCACCGCCGACTACCCGGTGCAATATAGAAATTCCAGCGGCTATTAGGCAAGCACTAGAATCAAATTTTTTTGAGATTTGTTACGATTAATTGAGATTAATATTGTTCTTGAATATTAATGATGCCACCCGTTGGGCTGCGGCTAAGCAAGCCCCCCATATTAAGCAAACTGCCGACATCATTGGAAAATTCATATCGCCCATCAACAACAGCCAAAATCTTCATTTCGAAAGATTGCCCCGCGGCCAAACGAATAGAAGGCCCCGGACAGCGGGTTTCCAGAATATCATTATCCAAGGCGGCGGCATCAATGGCTATGCTGTCGAAGAATTCTGGCGCTACAAAGCCGTGGGTCTCTTGATCACGATTGCGCAAACGCAACACATAGGTCTGCCCGACACGCATTCGGACAATCATGGGGCTGTATTCACCATGACGTATGACCATTTCGATGGACGCTGCATTATCAAAGCTGACATTGGTAAGTTGGCGGGTTGTGCGTTCTTCGCACGAAGATGAACCGCTGCTTGGTACAAACACGTTAACGGTGTCATCAAATGTCGAGCTTACAGAATCAACAAATGAGCCATAAGTTGAACATCCTGATAACAGGATAATACTAAAAATCAGGGTAGACTTCAGGTTTCGCATACAGCTAATTTATCCATCTTCGTTAAATAATCAAATATCATTCTAACAAGATTGTATTAACAGCTTCCTTATGTCACTTTTCTAACATGCCACATCGACTTACCTATGCAGGCGTTCCGCTTGACCGTGCAGGGGATCTGCGCAGTAACGAAAACTGGATCAATGAACAATTGATGTCAGATAACGCTCGTTTGCTCGTCACATGGCGCGATCTGAATTTGATTGTCTCAGGCTCCGAGCCCGATGCCATATTAATACAAAAATCGGCCGTGCAAGAACTGCTCCATCAAACCTCATCTCGGTCCTCGCCTATTTTTCTAGGGCAAGGGCATAGATATGGACAAGAACAAGAACAAGGAGAAGAATACGAACTCTATTATTTCTCGCTTGATCTCTCCTTTTTAGAAGAAGAAGACGCTCTACGACTAACCGGGCATACCCCCGATCAAGCAGGATTTATTGACCTACGAAACATTGGTTCTTTGCTGAGCCACGATACCGGGTCCATGTTGGCGATGGCTCGGGCTTTAGCCTATTGGCATAAACGACATATGTTCTGTGGCACTTGTGGGGCGCCCACCCTATCCCATACCGCCGGACACGTGCGCGTATGCTCTAACCCAGATTGCAGGCTTGAGCATTTCCCCCGTACCGATCCCGCTGTGATCATGCTGGTAACCACCACCATGGATGGTGAAGAACATTGTTTATTGGGTCGTCAATCTACGTGGGTAGCGGGCACCTATTCATCCCTTGCTGGTTTTGTCGAACCGGGCGAGAGCCTAGAGACCGCCGTATTACGTGAAGTTTTCGAAGAAGCCGGAATCAGAGCTACACAAGCCACTTATCAAGCGTCTCAACCCTGGCCATTCCCTTCGTCCCTCATGCTGGGTTTCCGCGCCCGAGCGTTAACCCATGAGATTGATATTAGCAGTAATGAATTGGAAGACGCCCGTTGGTTTTCTCACTCTGAAATCGTTGAGCTTTCCAAACGAGACAACGAAAACCGTGTTTTATCGCGCGGCGATTCCATCGCCAGTTGGTTAATTCATGACTGGATTAAAAACCCTTAGCTCTGAATTATCCTTAACGTTGATTTGACCGTATAGCCCTATCAAATCTTTGAAACAGGATTGCCACCAATAATGAAGCGCCAACACAATACAGGGCACTGACAGCGGTAATGTTTTCCATCGAAACATCTGCATCAATAGCCCAGCCCATAATGGCAGGGGACAGAGCCGAAGACATCACCATAAGCGCCGTACCTAAGGCTTTGATAGCCCCCAAATGGGTAACACCGTAAATCTCTGCCCAGATGGCACTGGTGATCACACTGCCCATCCCAGAGGACATGCCCAGTAGTGCCATAAAGACAAAGGCTGTCATCTCAGAATCAAATCCAGAAAAAATCAATAAAGCCGCAATCATGGGGATGAGGTAGAATTTAAACAATCGTGTGGCGCCATACTTATCGACGAGAACACCAGCCAGCAAAGACGCAGCCACTTGCCCCACGGCAAAAACCACAAACGCACCGGCGAACATGGGCATTTCCCAACCTTTGCTTTCCACCAAGTGGACTTGATGAAAAAACAGCCCGGTAACAACAAAAGACGTCGAGAAGAAACAGGGCATTAATATATAAAACCGAGGATCGCGTAACACATGACGCCGTGACCATGCCCCTTCTGCAGCCTCATGGCCTTTCTCATGTTGCGTCTCGACCAATTGACGTTGGCGTTCGCCATGGCCTTTTAACAACCATAAAATGATGGGGACCAATCCGATAAGCAGCATGATACCAACGCCACCCCACATTTGTCGCCAGCCATAGGTTGCAATTAAAATCACAACAACTGTCGGGAACAAGGCTTCACCAACGGGATATCCCACGCCGGCAATACTCAGGGCTTTGCCCCGGTTTACGCCAAAATAACGTGCCATGGACGTGGCTGAGGTATGCGATAATAGCCCTTGCCCGGTAAACCTAAGGCCAAAAATAATCAGATATAACCAAGCAGCACTCGTCACCATTGACATGCCAAGACAGGCCACCGCCAAACCGACGCAAACAATAGACGTGAAAATACGCAAATCCCAATCATCAATTTTACGTCCCGCCCAAACCAATATTGCGGCACTTGATAGGGTGCCAACAGAATAAATAAACCCAAAGTCGCCATGACTGAGATCAAAAGTCGATCTAATCTCTGCGCCTGAGAGTGAAATAAAATATGTCTGCCCAAAGGAGGAAAAAAATGCCGTTAAAAAACCAAAGGCCAGAAACCGGGGGGATGACATGATAAATTTTAGAAAGTTCATACCAGAAGCTATGACATGGACAACCATTAGGTCCAACATAAATGTGAACCGTTGGTTCAAAAGAAATGTGAACCGATGGTTCAAAAAAATATAAACCTGCGATTGAACAAAAAAAATGCGGCCGGATAAACCGGCCGCAAGGTTGGGCATATAATGCCGCTATAGGGTGCCAGAGAGCGAGGGGAATTCCTCTCTGACAAGGGGTTATAGACGAGGAGGTCTATGAATAAGACTGTAGGCTAAGATTGTGGCTTAATTATGCCCTATTAAGGTCATTTCAAGGCAATACAAAAAATTATTGCGGGCAATCAAAGGGCCAATCAAGGGGCTCTCATCACGCTTGCCTGATTTTGACTATTTATGCGTCGGTTTAGTAATAAACCCAACAGAAAATATCCATTGCCTAATACCATAATCACAGCAGAGATCAGCAATAATTTTGCATATTTATGCTCAAGCCCGCTTATCGGTGTCAGAATATCACTGAACCCACCTGCTTCTAGATAATATAGAACCGCCCCCGCCATGGCCGTTATAAATGATAGGTAATAACACCAATTAGGGATAGAGCGTTTTCCCATCCATATGGAGAAGAAGATAACCGGGGCCAAATACATAGACGCTGTGCCACTGACGGCAACGGCACTATAAAGATCTTTGGTGCCGCCAAATAAAAATAACAATCCACCCGCCATAAAGAGCACCATAGCGATCCGGCCATTCTTTAGGTTCACCGAGAACACTCCCATATCGACAATCGAAAGTTTTGCGGCGCTGGATAACGTTGAATCAAGTGTTGAGACAGCCGAGATAATCAACGCTAAGTTAATCACCATCATGGCCTGTGGCCCCATTAATCGTGATAGTGACACCATCATTGTCTCACCATCCATAGCATTTATTCCAGCAAACACCCCGAGCAACGAAAACCCAAGAATGCAGACAATGCTGATCCATGTCGCATGCTTAAAGCTGGCCTGAGTTGTCTGTTGGTTTGCAATAAACCCACGATCCATCATCACCGGGTCGTGTAGGGGATAGCTCCAAAACTGTAGCCCTGCAACGGCGAGCAAAATCCACCCCGGTGCTTCACCTTCAAACGGGCTACTCACAATGGCGGCCTGCCAAGACCATAAATCTGCCGAGAACAACATCACCACGAGCATTGCAAACATCACCAGAAAAGCAATCATTTGAAAAACGTCGGTCTTCAATGAAGCGCGTAAGCCCCCCATCATGGAATAACCCAGCGTCGCCAAAGCCAATACAACAATGGCCAAGGCGTAGGTATTACTGCCGCTCTCACCAAAGATAATCCCGATCACCAATAAATTGGCAAATACTTCCGAAAGCAAACGCACGGCAATAACAACATTATAACAAATAACCCCGCCTCGCCCGAAGCGGTCTTTCAAGAATTCTTGTATGCTGGCGCTACCGTGGCGGAACCGGATCGAGCGAATAATCGCGCCACCTGATATAAAGGATAAATAATAAGCGCTGTAAGCCAGCCCCCCGGCGATACCATAATAATACCCCAAAATTGCTGCGGTCATTAAGGAACGAGCAAAAATCCAAGTCGTGACTTGGGACAATGTTAAGGCAAGGACACTTGGCGCGTCCCCATTCGCGGCTAGACCTTTAAAAAATCCATTGGTGTCTGTTACTCTGGGCGCGAAAAGAAATGAAGCGACCCCAAAGGCAACAAGCATTCCTGCAAAGATGAAATCCATTTTAATTACTCATTTGTAGACTTATGGTTTAGGGGCGAAGCTAATTACCTGTTGAATACATTATTTTACAGGTATCCTCACATCACATCCAATCACGGGTATGTTATAAATTAGTATTAGGCGGTTTCAAGTGAACAATAAAGCGGCTGATAATAATTTGCAGGGCATCGGATTGATGATAGCCGGCACATTTGTCATATCCATTGAAGATGCGGGTGCAAAGTTTCTGATCGAGGCAAACCTGCCCCCCATTCAAATGTTGGGCCTAAATGCTTGGATCATAGTGAGCGCGTTATTGCTGTGGTCTGTTTCAACCAAACACAAACGAACCATAGGCATCGGCATTTTTAAAACTAACCACTTTCGTTGGCATATGATCAGAGCGGTATTAAGCGTTATAACGGGCATGTGTTTTCTATATTCATTAAAATTTTTTAAACTTGCCGAGGTATCAGTCCTGTTTTTCTCAGCACCGATATTTATGACGGCCTTGTCTGCTATTTTATTAAAGGAACACGTCGGACCCATCAGGTGGACGGCTGTATGTTTTGGTTTTCTAGGTATTATTTACGCCCTTCAACCGGATGCTGATTCCGATATAAGCGACTTAAGCTGGCATGTTTTTATTCCTCTGCTCGGTAGCTTTGTTTACGCCCTCAGAGGGGTCATGGTTCGTTATATGAAAGGCATCGAGACCGCCACTCAGATTATCTTCCATCAACGCATAGGGGTTCTTCTCTTAACCACCGGACCCACTATATATTTTTGGGAACCAATGACGATGTTGAATTTCTGGATTTTGTTTGCGCTAACATTTTTATTATTGCTCGCCCATTTGTTGATCACCCGGTCTATGCTTGTGGCTTCCCTCAGCCTTGTCAGTCCCTTTGAATACACAGGACTATTATGGACCGCAATTCTAGGTTTTATGTTTTGGGAAGAGGTTCCATCAGAGAATATGTGGGTTGGGGCGGCAGCAATTATTACGGCTGGACTTGTTATGACCTACCGCGAAACCGTCAAGAAGAAACAACAAATTAATGAATAATCCAATACACAACAAAGATAATAACCTACTGGGTATTGGTTTAATGACGGCGGGTATTTTTTTAATCTCGATCAAAGATGCCGGCTCGAAGTTTTTGGTGGCGGGTTATCATCCCATTCAGATCATGGCGCTTAGTGCATGGTTAAGTATCATTATTTTACTTCTATGGCCTTACGTTACTGGAAAACGAAGCACCATCGGGTTGGATACGTTTAGATCAAAATATTGGAAACAGCATGCCATCCGATCCATCATCGGCGTCTTTGCGGGCATTTTCTTTTTATACTCTCTTAAGTACCTAAAGTTCGTTGATGTCACCGTTATCTTTTTCTCCGCCCCGATATTTATGACAGCCATGTCTGCCCTTGTTTTAAAGGAAAAAGTAGGTCCCATCAGATGGGCCGCGGTTGTTATAGGCTTTATAGGCGTCGTCATCGCCATGCAGCCGGATTTTGGGAACTTAGACTCCATTGAAAGCTTTGATTGGACATATGCCTTACCCGTGGGGGCCGCGGTTGCCTACGCCATTCGCATGATTATGGTGCGCAATTTAGCGGGACTTGAATCCGCAAGGCAGATCGTCTTTTTTACGCGTCTCGGTGTCGCTGTTATTGTCACAATCCCGATGTTTTTTTTCTGGGAACCCATGATCATAAATGATGTCTATTTGCTGATCGGCTTTACCGTCATCCAGTTGATTGCCCATATCCTTATCACCCAATCAACGGTATCGGCATCATTAAGCCTCGTTGGCCCCATTGAATACACAGCCTTGCTGTGGAACGTCATCATGGGTTATATGTTTTGGAATGAAACCCCCACCAGCAATATCTGGATAGGGTCTTTTTTCATCATCTCCGCCGGGTTGGTGGTTGCCTACCGTGAAGCGCGCTTAAAAAAACCTTTGAACGATCCAAATCCTTCATAATTTTCTGAGTTTCGCTGGATTCAGGGCGATTCAGTCCTTATATATACCCTTATACTTACACTTGAAATCTATCTGAGGAGAATCACTTTGCCTATTACTGGTCAAGACACCCTGAATACCCGCCGCACGCTTTGCGTTGGAGGTAAAGATTATGATTATTTCTCACTAGAAGCCGCCGAAGCGGCTGGCCTTGGCAACGTATCGCGTTTGCCAAAATCTTTGAAAGTGTTGCTGGAGAATTTGCTACGTTATGAGGATGGCCGTTCAGTCAGTGTTGATGACGTTAAAGCCATGGCCAATTGGCTGACCACCAAAACATCCGATCATGAAATCGCCTATCGCCCGGCTCGGGTTCTGATGCAAGATTTCACCGGTGTCCCTGCTGTTGTTGATCTGGCCGCCATGCGTGACGCTATGACCAAAATGGGGGGTGACCCGCAAAAGATCAATCCGCTATCGACCTGTAATTTGGTTATCGATCACTCAGTTATGGTTGACGAAAGCGCCAGCGCCGGGGCCATGGCAAAAAACATCGAAATGGAATTTCAGCGCAACGACGAGCGCTACACGTTCTTGAAATGGGGCCAGACCGCCTTTGATAACTTCACCGTTGTGCCCCCCGGCACCGGAATTTGTCATCAGGTCAATCTAGAGTTCCTGGCTAAAACCGTTTGGACCCAAGAAGAAGATGGCAAGACCATCGCCATGCCCGATACATTGGTTGGCACAGATAGCCACACCACAATGGTCAATGGTTTGTCCGTCCTTGGTTGGGGTGTTGGCGGTATCGAGGCCGAAGCCGCCATGTTGGGACAGCCCGTATCCATGATCATTCCAGAAGTGGTTGGCTTTAAGCTCAGCGGTACCATGCGTGAAGGCAACACCGCCACCGATCTGGTTTTGAAGGTTGTTCAAATGCTGCGCGCCAAAGGCGTTGTCGGCAAATTCGTAGAATTCTACGGTCCGGGCCTTGCAAACCTCAGCCTTGCCGACCGTGCCACCATTGCTAACATGGCACCGGAATATGGCGCGACCTGTGGTTTCTTCCCCATCGATGGTGAATCGCTGAATTATCTAAGTGCGACCGCGCGCGATGACGAAACCGTCGCCCTCGTGGAAGCCTACGCAAAGGCCCAAGGCTTGTGGGCATATGAAGGCGAAGAAGATCCCGTCTTTACCGATACCATGGAGCTGGACATCTCAACCGTCGAGCCCAGCATTTCAGGCCCCAAACGTCCCCAAGATCGCATCGATCTATCCGGTGCAAACGCTGGGTTCGCCACTACCTTGAAAGAAATGGCGGGCATTTCAGCCCCGCGCGAGCAAATCGTCGAAGGCGCCGATTATTCATTAAAAGACGGTGATGTTGTTATCGCCGCCATTACGTCGTGCACCAATACATCCAACCCATCGGTTTTGGTGGCCGCGGGTTTACTCGCCCGCAACGCCGCCGCAAAAGGATTGCAAACCAAGCCATGGGTCAAACCATCGCTAGCACCGGGGTCCCAAGTTGTTGCTGACTACCTTGAGAAAGCCGGACTGCAAGAACACTTAGATTCATTGGGGTTCAACATTGTTGGATTTGGCTGCACCACCTGTATCGGTAACTCAGGCCCGCTTCACAAACCCATCAGCGACGCCATTGAAACCGGTGATTTGGTGGCGACGGCTGTTCTATCGGGCAACCGGAATTTCGAAGGACGCATCAGCCCCCACGTTCGCGCTAACTATTTGGCTTCCCCACCCTTGGTTGTGGCCTACGCGCTAGCCGGTTCCCTGACCCGTGATTTACACACCGACCCCCTCGGCAAAGGCAGCGATGGCGAGCCCGTATACTTACGCGACATATGGCCCACCAACGCCGAAGTGGCCGAAACCGTACAAAGCTGTCTGAACCGCGATATGTTCGCCAACCGCTATGGCAACGTCTACGAAGGTCCAAAAGAATGGCAAGATATCGCCAGTACAACAGGCCGCACATTCGATTGGGATGATGCTTCAACCTACATTAAGCATCCCCCCTATTTCGAAGGCATGGGTGCGCAACCCAACGAGGTCAACGATGTTATTGGCGCCCGTCCGTTGTTGATGCTGGGTGACAGTATCACCACCGATCATATTTCTCCTGCTGGCGGTATCCAGAAATCCAGCCCCGCTGGTGAATACTTGCTCAGCTATCAGGTCCGCCCAGAGGACTTCAACTCCTACGGTTCGCGCCGTGGTAACCACGAAGTCATGATGCGGGGTACCTTTGCCAACATTCGTATCCGCAATGAAATCGTTCCCGGTACTGAGGGCGGCATGACCAAGTTTATGCCCTCGGGCGTTGAGATGCCCGTCTATGACGCGGCCATGAAATACGCCGAAGCAGGTACCCCGCTGGTAGTCTTAGGCGGTAAGGAATATGGTTCCGGTTCGTCCCGCGATTGGGCCGCCAAAGGGACGGTCTTGCTCGGCGTAAAAGCCGTTATCGTGGAAAGCTTCGAGCGTATTCACCGATCAAATTTGGTTGGCATGGGCGTTCTACCCCTAGAATTTAAAAACGGCGAAACCCGCAAAAACTTAAAACTAGACGGCTCTGAGACTTTCGATATCACCGGACAAGCCGCCGACATCACCCCGCTCATGGATTTGGATCTAAAAATCACCCGCGCCGATGGCACGGTCGTCAACACCCAAGTCCTCTGCCGCATCGATACCGAAGTGGAAGTAGACTACTACCGCCACGGCGGCATCCTACACTACGTCCTCCGCCAACTCATGGCATCATGAGACGCGGCGCGTCAGGCATTTAATTGTCACGGCGTGACAGACGTTTGATTGCCACTGCGTGGTAGGCTTTAGTTTAAAAGAGGGCGGGTTCCTGAAAATGGGATCCGCCATTTTTTATGATTAAGTTAGGAAATTGGACACTACTTAAGCGCCCCGGCAATTTCGTGGGCGGCGCGGATGCCGGATTGGAGGGCGCCGTGGGCGGTAGCTTGGGCGCCGATGATGGTGGCTTCACCAGCGAAGAAGAGTTGCTCGTCTATGGAGCGGGCTAGTTCAGCGCGTTGGTGGGCTTGGCCTGGTTGGGCGCAGGAGTACGACCCCAGCGTCCAAGGTTCTGAGGCCCAGGCCGTGACGATGGAATTGCCGACGGATTTTCGAATATCATTACCGAATACATCGGCGATCTGGCTCACGGCAAAATCCAATCCGGCTTGCTGGCCTTGTTTTTCAAGCCACTGGGCATGCCGTCCACCAACAAACACAACGGCTGTATTGAGACCCATGATGCTTGCTTCAATACCACAGCCCGATTCTGTATTCGCACTTGTATCCGTACTTGCGTCATTACCCGACGAATCATCGCGCCATGTTTGGTGAAAGCCCTGACCGTGTGCGCTAAACACGTCTTTGGTAAAATGAACACAGATTTTATTCATGGTCCCGGTGGGTAGATTATTGATGGCGTCCCACTTCCAATCGGGTAAGCCCGGTTTAAAATCGATATGGTTCGCCCCTAACACCCCTGTGGAAACCGTACTGAGGACGCTGCGTCCTGTGAGGGTGCCTTTATTGGTTTCAACGCGAACCCCGACTTTTGACCAATCAATGCTCTCGACTTTGGTATTGAGTGACACAGGAATATCCGCCCCCCACTTAGCAACCAAATTACCGTAGCCATTGAGCACGGGAATATCCGTACCATGCCCAAAACTGGCAAAATCGGCCGCTGATGTTAAGTCGATATCCTGCGCATTAAGATCGGCCATGCTAATCATGAACGGGATAGCGTAAGGGTTATCTAAATCAATCAGGTCAGAAATGGCCACATCGTTACGGGCCTCCGCTGAGTCAAAAATTTGATCTTCACATTCTTGCATATACTGATAATAGGCTTCTTGCTCGGCTTGCGTGAGGAGCGCGCCATTAAAATATTGGCGCACTCGATCGGGCTGGAACATGTGCTTTTTATGCTTGCCCAGTATCACCCCTAAATCATCCGCAATGGGAACAAAGGGATTGGTATCGCCTTGATGCAGGTAACTGCACCCCAGATCAAACCACACGCCGGGCGAAACTTCTTCGCTATAAGCCCGCCCACCAATGCGGTGAGAGCCTTCAACCACTGTATAACTCCGTCCAAGCTTGGTGAGCTCAATCGCAGCAGAAAGCCCCGCCACACCCGCGCCTATAATGATGACATCCGTTTCGG
Organism: uncultured Rhodospirillales bacterium; assembly: GCA_965603075.1. GTDB lineage: Bacteria > Pseudomonadota > Alphaproteobacteria > Rhodospirillales > Casp-alpha2 > JABJOR01. The sequence goes on from CBFDBO010000013.1 coordinate 69,645, forward strand.
TGGACTCGGTGGACTTACGAGGTTCGCTTGACATGGGTTATTCAGACCTTCCGTAAAATTGAGCGCGGTCTTCTGGTTTAAAGGCCACACCGGGGGTTGGCTCATAACTGAGCGTCGCTAAAATTCTTTGCTTGTTACCTTCAATCGGGGTGACTTTATGGGCCGCGTAATGTCCCGCGAAGATGGTTAAGGTCCCAACCGGTGCATTGCGTATTTCGACCTTTGGATCATCACCGCTAAGTAGGAGACCAACACCGTGATAGTTGGGGTTATCATCCGTTCGCAATCCTTGACGAACTTGAAATTCACCCCCCGCATCGGGTTTTTGCAACAATACTGTAACCGTGAAGTGCGCTCGGTCGAAATGCCAATCGAGCTGATCGCCTTCATCAAAATAATGTACGTTCAATTTCGCCAATGGGTCTTCGTGTAGATACATTTTGTCATGCCCCATCAACCGGGCGACGAAATCGATCATCTCAGGACGTCCATAAATTTGGTCAATAATGGAATTTTCTAATTGATCGGCGGGCACACACCATTTTGCGGTATGCAGGGTTTGCCGCGCAGGGTGACTGCAAGCAACCGGGGGCGGCATGCTGGAGAAATACACATTGTGGTCATCATCTTGACGATACGCCGTGGGAAACAGAGCGTTCATTTCCTTAACACAGTCAAGGCGGGTGAGCTCACGCACGAACCCCGGCATTGAGCAATAACCTTTCTTGGCAAAGCTCGCCCGGCAGGTTTCCATAAAGACTAATCCCTGATCTGCATCCAATCGGTCGAGAGGGTACTTTTCAAGATCGATGAGTTCCGCTAATTCCATAATCACCCCCCTTCTTAAATGTTACAGGAGTTTATCTAGCATTTATTCTGTAATCTTAAGCTCAAAAAGGTCAAACTTAATTTTTCCACCGTCTATAATTTGGTTCACTTCTCTGAATTCATAGATAGTATAGGCGGGTAGAAATAATGATAGATTAAAACCGAATACGAAAAAATAACCTTAAGGCAAACCACCATGAAACACATCTATTCCGAATCCGCTTTTGATACCCAAACGCCCGTTGGCAGTTGGTGGGAACAGTCAGCCGGCGACTTGGTTGACTGCGTTGATCTGAGCGGTGAAGAAAATGCCGTTTGTGATGTGGCGGTTATTGGGGCCGGATTTACCGGGTTATCCGCGGCCTATCATATGGCCCGCGACCATGGTGCCCATGTACGGGTATTGGACGCAGCCATGGTTGGATTTGGCGGGTCGGGCCGCAATGGTGGTTTTGTTGGTGGCGGCGGATCTAAAATCGAACCGGACGCCATGGCGCAACATTATGGACTGGAGGAGACCAAACGATTTATTGGTTGGCAGCAAAGCACGGTCGAGTTGGTGGCTGAAATTCTTCAATCTGAAAACATCGATGCTGAGAAAGCCGGCAGCAATGAAGTTGGCTTTGCCCACAAGGCAAATCGGGCAAAGGGCTTGAAAGAATACGCCGATCATTCCAACAAAGTATTCGGTACTAAATTTTCCTATATGGACCGTGATCAATGCCGCGCCCATGGATTGGCAGGTCCCCAAGTTCATGGTGGAATGTTGATCCCCGGCTTGTTTGGCATCCATCCAATGAAATATGTGCGCGGATTGGCCCGCGCGGCACAAAAACACGGCGTTATCATCCACGATTTCGCCCCCGTCAACGGATGGCGCAAAGAAGGCGACATACATATTCTCAGCACACCGAAAGGTGAAGTACGGGCGAAAAAAGTTATCATTGGCACCAATGGTTATACCGCCGAGGATACCAATCCGGGACTTACCGGGCGGATCATGCCTGCGCTTTCAAATATTCTCGTCACCCGTCCGTTGAGCAAATCAGAGCAAAAAGCCCAAGGCTGGACCACCAACGATATCGCCTTTGATAGCCGCAAATTATTACACTACATCCGCCTACTGCCCGATGGGCGTTTCATGTTTGGTGGTCGAGGAGGATGGGACGCGTCACCCGAAGGCAAAAAACGGATGCGCGTTTATATGGAACGCACATTTAAAGAAATGTTGCCCGAATGGTCACACGTAGAATTTACCCATTTTTGGAACGGCTTTATCGCCCTGAGCTATGATTTGGTGGCCCACATCAGCAACCCGCAAAATGATCCAACGGTCTGGAGCGCCTTAGCGTGGCAAGGCAGTGGCATTGCCGCCGGAACGGGTTCGGGGAAAATAGTTGCAGAATTAACCATGGGGAAGACCACACCTGAACAGGCCATTCCGCTGGTCATGCGACGACCGCCACCCAAGTTCCCCTTACCGTTCTTGCGAACAACCTATCTACGTGCCGCATATTCACTTTATCAGATCAAGGATGAATATTTATGAAAACCGGATTTGTCACCCATGAAAAATATTTGTGGCACGACACCAAAAGTGCGGCACTTTATATGCCCGCCGTGGACTACGTCGAGCCGGAGGCCCATACAGAAGGGCCAGAAAGCAAACGTCGATTTCGAAATCTGTTAGAAGTCTCCGGGGTTCTTGATCAACTCACCCGCATCAAACCACGCCCCGCAACAGAAGAAGAAATTCTGCGTTTTCATACCAGGGACTATTTAGACAGCATCATCGCCCGCAGCAATGATAATGGTGGGGACGCGCAACCCGGTGGTGGCGCCCCGTTCAGCGTTGGCGCCTATGAAATTGCGGCCTTATCCGCCGGGGGCGTGATCGCGGCTTTTGACGGCGTCCTGACGGGGTCGGTAAAGAATGCTTACGCGCTTGTTCGCCCGCCCGGTCATCACGCACTGGCCCATGAGGGTTGCGGATTTTGCTTGTTTGGTAATGCAGTCATCGCCATCAAACACGCCATGATCGCCCACCATGTGGAACGAATTGTGACCATCGATTGGGATGTCCATCATGGCAATGGTACGGAAAGCGCCTTTTATGACGATCCAAATGTTTTAACCATTTCCATCCATCAAGACGAAAATTTCCCTCATAATTCGGGTCATGGGGATAGGAATGGTGAAGGGGATGGTGCAGGGTATAACATCAATATACCCCTACCCGCCGGATCGGGACGGGGCGCTTACCGGGCCATTATGGAACGTGTTATTTCACCCGCTGTACGAGCCTTCAAACCCGACTTAATCGTCATCCCTTGTGGGTTTGATGCCAACGCCTATGATCCTCTAGGGCGCATGTTATTAAGCAGTGGGGCCTATGTTGAAATGACCAGACATGTCATGGACTTAGCAAATGAAGTCTGCAATGACCGTTTGGTGATGTGTCATGAAGGCGGATATTCCAGCGCTTATGTCCCATTTTGTGGTCAGGCCGTGGTGGAAGAAATGGCAGGGATCATTGATCCCATAACCGATCCGTTTTTAGAGGCCATTGAAGGCATGGCAGGACAAGACCTGCTAACGCATCAAGATACCGTCATCACCAAAGCCGCCGAAATTGCCAACAGAATTTAATTCATCATGAGCACTCGCGAAGCCAAACGCCTGCAATACTTAAAAAACCATGGCTGGGGCGCAGCCCTGATGACGCCCTTACCCGCTGATCTATCGTTTAGGCGATATTTCAGATTACAAGATGGTCCTCGCAATGCGCTTTTAATGGACAGCCCACCGGATAAGGAAAACATTCGACCGTACGTCATAATGGATCGGCATTTGGCGCGCCTTGGGTTTTCAGTTCCTACTATTTTGGAATTAGACGAAGACCAAGGCTTGGCCATCATCGAAGACTTCGGTGATGACACCTATACAAATTTACTTAAAGGCGGCGTGGATGAACGCGTGCTCTACGAACTGGCCATTGATACGCTCGCCGCTTTGCAAAGCAATTCAAAAGCCGCTGATATTGACGTGCCCGCCTATAATCTTGATCTGCTCATTTTAGAAGTCATGCGGTATACCGAATGGTTCTATCCGTATTATGACGCCGGACAACCGGTGAGCGATAAGAAGCGTCATCCGGCGGCTGAAAAAGATTTTGAAGCCGCGTGGCGTGATGTGTTTGCGGCCCTGCCAGACTACAACCCAAATATTGTTCTGCGAGATTATCATGTGGATAATTTGATGATTTTAAAAGAGCGCGAGGGCATTGCCCGGTGTGGTCTCCTCGATTTTCAAGACGCTTTAATCGGTCACCCCGCCTATGATCTAACATCATTATTGGAAGATGCCAGACGCGATATCGCACCAGATTTACGCGCCACCCTGTACAAGCGGTATGCCAATCTTTTACCAGAAAACGCCGGAGATGATTTCGCTCAATGGTACGACGTGCTCAGCGCCCAACGGCACGCCAAAATCCTAGCCCACTTTAATCGCTTCCATCTGCGCGATAATAACGACAGCAAATTAATCCATATCCCTCGCGTGATGGGATTATTGCAAAGTAAGCTGGACCAACCCATACTGATCCCTGTAAGACAGTGGTTTGATGCCTACATGGTATAATTAATAATATATAAGAATGCTGATATATAAATTGGAACCCAAATGAAAATCATGATCCTCAATCTGCCGCGCGATTTAAGCGAGCAATCGCTAGCGCTTATGTTCAAAACCCACGGCAATATTAAATCATGTGATCTGGTCATGGACGAGACCACAGGCAAATCAAAAGGTTTTGGTTTCGTCGAAATGGCCCTAGAACATGAAGGCAAAGCCGCTATTGATGCACTGCATGGCACCACTATCAAAAAGAATAAAATTAAGGTAAAGGCTGCTGAATGACACTCTAAATGACGCTATGAGAAATTATGGCGCCATAAAAGAGATGTTACGGACATAGGCGTGAGAAACCGTCTTCAGATCATCGCTGTCCGCACTTAGTAAAATATTTGACACCGTCCGCGGGGCCGTCCCAAAGGCGCGTTTATAATCAGCGACAATATCAAATCTTTCCTTAACCCACTCACCCACGGGATCGGATTGGGTACGGCAGATAATCATTGTATTTATGTCACCGTAATAAGGGCTTTTGATCATGTCACCCGTCTTACCTAAGCCGCCCCATACATAAGACAATACCCGACCAGGCGCGTCTTTTCCACGCTTGATTTCTATAAACGGTCGCAACAGTTTTTCAGAAAAGGTAGCGGTAGCGGGGTCGTATGGAAAAGTAACATATAAGGCCACGGTCCGGTCATCCTTGCCCTTTTTTGCGAGATCAGAAACAATGGCCGGTCCCTCTATTTTCCACTCCCATGAAACGAATGGTAACTGTGAAAGGTTGATAGAGACCTGTTTTCCAATCATCGAAACGCTCGAATCAGACTTGATCTCGATACAGTCTTCACCACAGGTATCGTATCGGTTTGGTTGCTTGCCGTTGAAAAGAATTTCCTCCCAACCTTGTTTTTCTAAATTGGGTAATAAGCCACCGTGCGCAGGGGAATATAGAGAAACGGACGCCAACAGCCCGAGCAGGCAGAATAAACTAATGTGAATAATATGGTTGCAAGGTTTTCTCATGATATGGATTTCCTCTACTTACACCCCTTAACCGTTTTTAGATATTCTCGTCAGTATTCTTAGAATGAACAATTAAATTAAAACCTTCATCAATAGTCGGTGCTACGAAGTAGCTGGTAAATAAATCAAAATCCGCTTCACTAGGCTGAAAGGCATGATCAGCCGTCTCATTCCTGTCGCGCAGACGTTTTTTACAAACCTCATCGGGCACATCCAGATAATGTAATTCGTGGTCCACACCGGCAGCTTCGAACAATCCCTGTAACCAATGCCTTTGTTCGTGGGTGTTGGCCGGAAAATCCATCACCACCGACACGCCCTCCCTGAGCAAACTCACCACGTGCGGTCCAATGACTTCACGCAACCGTGTTGAACAGCGTACGTAATCTTTCAGTGATAGAATTTCACCCGGATATAATTTTGAAATCCAGTGATCTTCGTTCAATAGCACGCTTAACGGGGGCGCCGCCAGTTCAAGCGCAAGTGTCGATTTACCCGCAGCGATTTTACCACTGATAATAAATAACGTCGTTTGATTATTTGGCATAGGAGTGTTGGACATGTGAGGATTAGACATAGGTATACTACTGGTTTCTACAATAAAAGCTATACAAGCATTATCTGATTGGCCTTACGTTCGCAAGGTTGTTATTATCCAAGGTTACCCTCTAAAGCTTTTCGACTTAGCCATCACTTCTCTTCATGCAAATACCTTGAATTCCATTCGGTAATTTGTACCATTTATCTCTGTATGGCTCGACCATTTCATCACGTTTTTCAAAACATTTGTATCTTTCGATGTATGTACCTTGGACAATGGTTTCTACGTTTCCCGTGGTGAGGAATATTAATATTAAAACGTACATGGCGATCCTTCATTGTTAATAAATTCACTTAAGCTTCTCGGCCATCCATTCTTGGCACAGAGGTCTAAAGCGTTTTCAATACCAAGAGAATAAACAAGGCATTTTGAGACCCCTGATTGATAGAAAGAATCACTATGTATTTTTTCTAAGACTGAACAGTAATTAGATTTGTTCATTCATCCCTCCAAATTAATTAATCCAATCCAATTCATTGAAATCTCCAATAACTTCTTCAGCTAAGGAAAAATCATTGAGGACTGAATAAAGACTATCTTTAATAGCTTCATTCGTTCTTGATGAACTTGCATAAGTTTCTTGAAATACAGTTTCGCTGATTGAAGGGCTCTCATTTAAAAACATTGGTCTTTCTCCTTTTGTTTTGGACATTACAAATTAGTAGGCGCAATTACCGTGCCATGATGATTCACGTAATTAGGAGATAGTGATGTTAGGGGGAGGTCTTCGAGGATACAGGGAGTTAATTCAATTAAAACAGTGATTTTAGGGCAAAACAGCTCCACAAAAGCCCCCATTGCATCTCGAAATAGTGGATTAGTAACTATTTAATTAGTAATGCGCTCTCAAAATGAGAATTATTATTATAATATTCTATCAATTTGAGATCATATCGTGAATTTCTCGTAGACAGCCTTATCCTTTGAGAAGAAGACGACACAAGCCATATGCAACTATCGTTTTAGAAGGCACTATATCTGCTTAAAACATACAGCCCCTAGGTGCCGATAAGTGCCTCAGCACTATATAGATTTTTAAAGCCCGCCTAAAAAAGGTCAAAGCCTCAAGGTTTCCCTTGAGGCTTTGATGGTGGGAACGACTGGGATTGAACCAGTGACCCCTGCAATGTCAAGTAAGGGTCCTTTTTCTCACCTTCTTCTAAGCAACTGAAATTAAAAGAAACTATTCGGCGTGTAGTCAGCCTTAAATGGTGACTTGTGGTCCGTTTGGAGGTCGATGGGGTGCTTAGTTTGGCAACATTTGGCAACAGCTGTAATCATGTAGAAGGGTGCTGTGCTGCTCTAATTTTCCTTATCTCGATCCCTTAAGTTCACGCATATTTTGACGTTAATGCAGTGCTGGTTGGTGCTGCCATGTGTTCGGCCTGTTTATGCGGCACTGTTACATGGCCGCTGGCCATAAGGCTTTACGTATTTGGGCGGCATCAACTTGACCTCATGACCAAGGCCGATCAATTGTCGCGCCCAATGATGTGATGTGGCGCACGCCTCAATACCAATCAGGCAAGGCGGCTGCTTCTTGAAAAACGGCAGCACCTGAGCCCGCCTTAACTGTCGGCGAAACACAACATTACCCTCTGCATCAATACCGTGGGCTTGAAAAACATTTTTCGCAAGATCAACACCTATTGTGATAACTTCGTTCATGGACGGCTCCTGTTCCCTGTGATTCCATAATCACCATTGTGGCACATTACGATGCCGTTGGGTGGGAGCCGTCCACTACATCAGAAGCAGACATTGGATTATAATACAGTTGAGCTAAAACCTTTCTAATACCTCT
>CBFDBO010000014.1:0-77497 GCA_965603075.1 uncultured Rhodospirillales bacterium
ACACTCCATATCTTTCTTAAAGATTATAGTGTTGCGTCGACCGATTGAGGTCACCAGGGGTAAAGCGGACATTCTTTACCCCACTCAGAATAGTCTCTTATTAGCCATAAGCGGAAGTAACTAAAGATTCACATCGTGTGAAAGTTATCAGACAAATATTTGTTCGTGATTTACAAATATTGATTTGTTGAAAAGTCCAAGATCCAGCGGGTTCGGCAATCTTATATTCTCAAGACTGGGTCGGACGTTACCTTCTTGCTCAAATGACCTGTCGATCTGTGAAATGAAAATGATGATACAGTTCGTTTCCTTGGCATATGCCTTAAGGTCTTCGACTTGTTTCTGTAACGGCGGTTTATTTCGTTGCTGATCCAACAACTGCAAATAATCGACCGCGATTAGTGATCCCACTTTTACAATGCCTTGCGTCTTGTTGATGATGTAATCGGATGAAATTTCGTCAGAGCAATCCAGCTTCAACAATGATTGGTGCTGCTCGTAGGCTTCATCTAACTGTGATAACTTCTCAACGGCCTCTTTTTGGGTGTATTCGAGCGAGAAAAAGAAACATACTCTTTCTTCCTTGATGGCCTGCAGTAACAACTGTAGCGCCATTGTCGTTTTGCCCAGACCGGGCCGCGCGCCGATCAGCATCAAGTCACCTGGAAACAGGTCGTTCAGAACTTCATCCTTTGTTCTTGGCACGAATGCGTTAACCTTGGATTGCAGCAAGCTCCAGGACGCAAAACCTTCTGCCATGGCTATATCGTCCAAGGCTTCAGTCAACGTGATCAGATTGGATCGCTTCAGCTCTTTGGCTTTTCGTTTCAGAACATGAATAGGTGCAGATAGTTTCATGGGAACCTCCGATTGCGGGTCCTCAAAACATTCCCTTCTTCTGTTTTAAACCCAAATCAAAGGTCAAATATCTGTATACAACTCTACACTCAAGTGCTTTCCCATCGAAGGGGGGAGGCGTGAGTTCAACGCCCCTCAAGTTTACATGATGGAGTTTTAAATTCAAGAATTACATCGCTGCAAGTATCACCTCTTTGGACTTTGGCAAATTACCAAAGTTCCGCTTTGGGTCAACAAGAGACCTTTTGGTGGAAACTAATTCACTTCCGCTTTACCCCCTAATAGCGGACATTAGATGCTGGAAATATTATTTTAGGTGAAAGATGTCTGATTAGCCCCCCTAAAGCAGACGAACAATTGCGTTTTGAACCTTCATATATCCAAAGTATATTGAACGGCAAGGTTGGCTAAGGTTTCGTTATATAGCTGTATATAAAATTGGATTGCTGTTTGGGAGTAAAATTATACATTAATTTCAGCGGCAGCTAAACCAAACTCACCTGTTGCTAATCTGTAGCTAGGCAGGATTGAAAATATATGAAAAAATGCTAATCAATTAAAAAGATTGGTGCACCCGCCTTAAGTCGAACCAGTGACCTCTTCCTTTGGAGGGCTAAATCAATTCTTTACAAGATAACGCTTCAGAAACGACGTTCCAATCTTGTTTATCGAATCAAGAGCCGGGTCAACATCTACATGGGTTATATCTTTGAGTTGTCCTTATTTGCCCTTGCGTAAAACACGGGTATTAGCGCTTCAATTATTCATCTTAAGATCAACAATATTTTTACATATTAGTGAACACGGACACTGTCTCCAATTCAAATTATGAAAAACACTATGATAGAATGCTGAGGGTGCGGTCACTTTGCTGTGGGTTACCTCGTGATTTCGCGGCTCATTGTCCGCCAACATCCATAGATGCCCGGCTTTCATCGCTCATGAAGTTGCACTTACAGTGCACTTACAGGTCAATCTGTTAAATTAACAAGCCCCCTTAAAAAGAGATAACCCCTTGGTTTCCCAAGGGGTTATCATGGTGGGAACGACTGGGATTGAACCAGTGACCCCTGCAATGTCAATGCAGTGCTCTCCCGCTGAGCTACGCTCCCAAATGCGGTGTGTATGATGGCGTTTTACTGTTTTGTTAGGGGCTTGGCAAGGGGTGTTGTAAAATAAGCGGTTAATTGTTGCAAATGACATTGTTCACAACATCAAGAATTCTAGAAACCCGTCCAGCCCCCTTTTTTGGCGCGGAGTAGTTTGAAGTGGTGAAATCCCATTTCCCCAAGCTCATCAAGATCAAAATCGATCATCCCCAACATTTCTCTGCTCTTTATATCTTGAGAACAGCGAAATTCTCCGCCTTTGAATTTATTCATTTCTGAAAATGCCGGATAACAAATTTTCGAGGGGCATGTTAACGCACACCCTCCATTAGCAAATAATCGAATGCGGTCTTTATCGGGTATTTTTTCCAGAAATTCACGGTCATCAATAGTCGTCATTGGTAACACCACGGTATCATAAATCTCCAGCGCCTCTTCCAACTTTCGCATATTTTTTATATTTTTGATCACGCTGGCTTCAATCACCATATCAGGAAAATCGGCTCTGATCCATTTTGCCAAATTATCATTGGTCACAATCACAGAGTTAACGGGTTTGTAGTATTTTTGAATCATGGGCTGATAGCGCTCATATTCCTCTCGATCTGCCATGTGATTGGTGAAAGGAATACGCAATCCGATCTTTGCGCGATTTAACACTGAAACATCGTAGCTTGATATTTGTGGTTTGATAAATTCCCGCCCCCCATAGAGCGAGCACCTTTCCACAAACCCAAAAACGCTATCAATTTGTTCTAAAGGAAGTTCTGAAAAGTTATTGCTGAGAAAATGAAACACGGGTAAATCAAGAGGCTTTCCTCTAGCCGAAATCGTGAATCTAAAATCTTTTTTGCTATAGTGCGTCATATTTAGCGTCCCCAGAGTTCAATGATTTTCCCCGCAACCCCGTACTGAATTTTAACATAGTCATGGCCCTTTTAACACCCGAATATGCCAACATTTAGAGCTTGGTTTCATAAAATTTTCGAGAAATTTTATTTTGGTTAAGAAAATTAGTGGTATGAACCTGATCTTGTAATCCGTCTTTAAATTGGACTTGTTGAAACTTAAAACTATATAGTAACCCATGAACGATTTTACGGCACAATCGGCGATTACAATTATCGCCCCAAAACAGCAAACAACGCCTGTGGTTTTTTTAAGTCCCCACAGCGGTCGGGTATATCCGTCTGATTTCTTGATGCAATCTCGCCTTGACCCGCTGGCTCTGCGCTCTTCTGAGGATGCCTATGTCGATGAATTATTCTCCGGCGTTAGCGCCTTGGGCGCACCGTTGCTGCAAGCTAACTTTCCGAGGGTTTATTTAGACGCGAACCGCGAACCGCTAGAGCTTGATCCGACCATGTTTAATGACGCCCTTCCGAAAGAGGCCCTGACAAATTCCCCTCGGGTTCAAGCCGGGATAGGCACCATTGCCCGTGTCGTAAACAACAACCAAAAAATCTATAAATATCTGCTGCCCTATAGCGAGGCCGAGAAACGGTTAAAAACCTGTTACGTCCCCTATCATAAGGCCGTAAAAAAATTAATCGATCAGACCATGGATACGTTTGGAACGTGTTTGTTAATCGATTGCCATTCCATGCCATCCCCAAAAACCATAGCCAAATCCAGCGCCTTTAGTAAACAGGCAGAAATTGTTTTGGGAGATCGTTGGGGGGCATCGTGTGAGAGCGCCACCGTGGCAATTGCGGAGCGTACCATGCTCAGCCTTGGCTATAGTGTTCGTACAAACACGCCCTACGCAGGCGGTTTTACGACCCAACATTATGGTCAACCAAGTTCCGGTGTTCAGGCTCTTCAAGTTGAAATAGACCGCAGCCTTTATATGGACGAGCGCTCTCTTTCTAAGTTGCCCGTGTTTGATAGCGTCCGCGAACGCTTGACCCGATTTGCCGAGGCCCTTTGCACCACCCGAATTGAGAGCCTTGCCGCACAATGAGCGAAACTATCGATTTTATTATACGAGACGCCGTTGAGCGTGACATTCCTGGCATTACGGACATATACGCCCATCATGTATTACACGGCCTAGCGAGTTTTGAAGAAGTCCCCCCAACCGAACAAGAAATGACAGAACGCCTTAAGGCACTTAGAGAAAAAGACTATCCCTATTTTGTCGCCATAAATTCAAATGAAGAAATTGTTGGGTACGCTTATGCGGGTGCTTACCGGGCGCGTCCAGCTTATCGCAACTCGGTAGAGAATTCTGTCTATGTGGCCTTTGATAAATCAGGATTGGGGATCGGCAGCGATTTATTACAAGCCACCATCGATGCCTGTATTTCCCGACAATTCAGATTGATGATCGCCGTCATCGGGGATTCAGATAATAATGCCTCTATCGCGCTTCATAAACGCCATGGTTTTACCCTTGTAGGGGTTTTAAAAGATGTCGGTTTCAAGCATAATCGATGGGTCGATAGCGTTTATATGCAACGAATGTTAACCATTTAATAACCATAAATTGTTATTTTTGCCTATTACAATATAAAACCTTTTGGACTTATCATGCGGCATGTAATCTTTGCACCTTCATTCCTAGTGGGATTATTTGCACCCGTTCTCTTGGTTGTTGCATTGCTTATCCTAAGTGCAAGCAATGCAAATGCTAATGAAGCCAGTGAAGTCAATGAAGCCAGCGACTTTAATAATTCATGGAATTTATGTGCCCAAGCAACACAAACTGTAGAGAGCAGGAATAAGCTGCCACACAAGATTTTGCTTTCCATTTCCCTCGCTGAATCCGGTCGTCGTGATGATTTAAATAAAAGCGTTGTGGCGTGGCCGTGGACGGTCACCTCTGGTTCGCGTGAATGGTATTTGGACAGCAAGGAACTTGCCATCGAACAGACCCGCACCTTATTACGAACGGGGATACGTAATATTGATGTTGGTTGCATGCAAATTAATTTACGGTATCACGGCAAGAAATTTAAAAATATTTACGAAATTTTTGATCCCCTTAAAAATGTCAGCTACGCCGCTGAATACCTTAAAAAAATGCGTAAAAACACACCCGACTGGATGACGGCGGTGGGGAACTATCATTCTACCACGCCGGAGTTTCACAATCGATATCGTCTGCGCGTAGCCGAAATTTGGGAGAACCAACGCGGCACAAACCGCAGCAGCACACCATATAACGTGACCAACTTAGGCGCTGTATCAGGTACGGTTCCCATCGATCATTCTCGCACCAACCAGCTCAACAATGCTTTTAAAAACCGCGTTAGCATTACCGACTCTGTTGGTGGCGAAGGCGGGATCGGAAGCGTGGGTGGTGACACTTGGAAGAGCACCTATATGCAAGCCATCAGCACGGGTGAGTCTTATTTATTACAAGCCCAAATCAACCGCATCCGTAAGTCCGCCAGTGAAACGGTTCGTATAAATACCTTACTTGAAGAAGAGAGAAACCAGACAGCTCTAAAACACAAGAATGATCTAAACAATTGGCGGACGCTCTATAATATCACCTTGAACGCCCCCCCCTCAGAAACACACGTCGAGACATCTACCGAAACGCCCTTCATCATCCCTGAATGATCAACCTCGATCATTGGTTAAAACGGTTCAAACCGCGGCAATGATTGAACCCGCTCGATCCAGCTATTGATTGCCGGATAATCATCAAGTGATATACCGCCATCTGGTGCCACGTGGGTATAGGCAAATAGGGCAATATCGGCAATGCTGGCGTTACCGCCTGCGAACCAATCAACCGTGCTCAAATGGTGTTCCATAACCGCAAGAGCCGCGTGCCCGCCTTTTTGTTTTGCGCGTAATTCATCGCCCCGCCTTGGATCATCCTGTGCGGTGTGGCGCATGATGAAACGCGATACAGCCACCGTTGGTTCATGATTATATTGCTCAAAGAACATCCATTGCAAAATCTGGGCATGGTGCAAACGGTCAGTTGAAAGATACGCCGAACCATCAGCCAGATAATGCAAAATAGCATCTGATTCTGCCAAATATGTTTCATCATCCAAACCCAACAAAGGGATACGCCCATTGGGGTTCATGGCCAGATATTCTGGGGTCCGCGTCTCGCCCTTCGTAATATCTTTTTCAATTAACTCATAGGGCTGATCCAATAAGGCCATTATCAGACGAATTTTATAGCCATTACACGAGTCCAAATAATCATAGAGTTTAAACATTTAAATTACCCCTTTATCTTTTAAGCTTTGAATCTCTTTGGCATGAAGCCCCAAGAGCGTTTGCAATAGGTCTTTCGTATCCGCGCCCAATGTGGGGCCTAGGCTTGTGACTTGACCGGGGGTTTTGGATAGTTTCGGAAACACATTGGGGATCACGATTTCACCCAATTCAGGGTGATCAAAATGTAATAAATTCTCACGTGCGGCAAATTGCGGATCCTCAAATATATCGGCGATGGTATTAAGTGGGCCCGCGGGGACTTCGTGGACCAGACACCGCGCCATGATTTCATCCCGGCTGAGGGAGCCGCTCCACGCGGCGACCAGTCTGTTGACACTTTCGCAAGCGGCCAGTCGTTTCCGTAAATCCCCGAATTCCTCTGGCGACGCCAGTTCTGGTTTTTCCATGGCATCCGCAAGGCGTGCGAACATCTTGTCCGTGGTGCAAGCAATCGCGATCCACTTGTCATCTTTGGTGGGGAAATGACCGTGGGGACACGCATTTCTGGTGCCGCTGCCTTCCGGGCCACGGACCAACCCTTCGCGGGCAAAAGCCGGGGCCAATTCATCCAGTGCTCGAAAGACTGACTCGTAAAGCCCGATATCGATCACCTGTCCGTGACCGGTTTGATCGCGGTGGCGTAAAGCGATTAACACCCCAATCGCCCCATACAGCCCAGAAATATAATCCCCCAACGATGTAGATCCCGGTGTTACGGGCGTGCCGCCCGGCTCCCCCGCAAGAGCGGTTAATCCACCTACGGCGTGTCCGATGCGGGCAAACCCCGGACGATCGCGATAAGGTCCCGTCTGCCCATAGCCAGAAACACACATCATCACCAGTGCCGGATTAATGGCTTTTAACACCTCCCAGCCCAACCCCCATTTTTTCATGGTGCCGGGGCGAAAGTTCTCGCATACCACATCGGCGTCTGCGACCAATTTTTTGAATATTTCGACGCCCTCTGGTGTTTTTAAATTCAGCGTCAGGGATTTTTTATTTCTCGCTTCAGATAACCACATCAGCGTGCTATCGGTTTGTTCCGTCGGGGTACCAAAAGCACGCAGCGGATCACCCGTTTCTGGCGCCTCAATTTTTATGACCTCGGCCCCAAATTCACCCATGATGGACGCGCAATAGGGGGCGGCAATAAATGTCGCCACATCCAACACACGAACCCCCTGCAGGGGCAGAGCATCCGTTGTCTTTTGCGACAGGTTTTCGGGTTGAGGCATATCATCCATATTACAATTATTATCCCTGATTAGTGTTCCTCATTATTACCTCTGATCGCCCGACAAAACAACGATACAGAATTGGCCTTTTAAGCCCTGCTGTAAATGCATGGCTGGCATTCGGTAATGGCGTTAGCGAAAAAATACAAACAGGCGTAGAACCCTTCTTAACAGCGGGCAATTGGTGCGAACAACTGTCCAGCTAACCCCTATAATTTATATATCAGGATTTATACGATGAAATTTTTTAATCTCTTCAAATTGTTCCAACACTCGTTTTCCGGTTCCGTCAATGATCTCTCAAAAGTTGACCCTCGCATCCTAAAAGACATGGGTATTTCAGCACCTTATGCGACCGCATTCTCTCTGCGCGCCCCATTCGATGTTGGAAACCACCGAGTATAACCGGGTTTAACCGGGTTTAATTGCCTCTCGCGCCTCTCTCAGTTTTGCCATAAGGAATAGACACCATGATACTTTCAAAAATCTTCAATTTTTTCAAAACATCAGCCCCTCTTACGTCTTTGGACGCTGGTCTTCGTCGTGATCTTGGAATTGCAGCTCCCTATGCAAATTCATACGCGCTGCGTTCTCCTTTCAAAGGTGGCAACGGACATTACTAAGTCCTCTGCTAGACCCACAGCAATGGGTTCGTAAAGCTAGCGATCTGATCAAGACAAGTTTTGAACCGGACTCAATTTATTTTGAGTTCGGTTTTTTTGTGTTTTAATTTTATGAATGAGCGCTTACTTTCGTTTGTACATAATTTTCAGATACATAATTCATGTCAGACATACGCTCCAACGGTTTTACTCTCAAAGAATACCTAAAACCGGAAACTTTAAATATTTCGATGTGAGGTCCGGCGCGATAAAGCATCTTTGATGCATCGGATACGATCTTTCGCGCAAACTTTGACAAACTGGTCGTGCTGGAAGATAAAGGATATCGATTTGACCAACCCATGCGGGTAAACATTCTGACGAAATAAGGCTAATCCCATGACACTGACGACGCCCCTCTCAAAACCACCCTACGCACGCACCCTCTACCCCGAAATTGAGCCCTATAATAGTGGCATGCTTAAGGTATCGGATGTGCATGAGATTTATTATGAAGAGTGTGGCAACCCGGATGGCAAACCCGTGGTCTATCTGCACGGTGGCCCCGGCGGCGGTTGTAATGCCAACTTCAGACGCTACTTTGACCCCAAGCTTTATCGCATCGTATTGTTTGATCAACGGGGATGTGGACGCTCCACCCCCCATGCATCATTGGTGGATAATACAACGTGGCATTCCGTTTCCGATATCGAAGCCCTCCGCGCCCATTGCAATATTGATAAATGGCAAGTCTTTGGCGGATCATGGGGCAGCACATTGGGGTTGGCTTACGCGCAAACCCACCCGGGGCGGGTAACAGAATTGGTCATGCGCGGTCTGTTCACCCTGCGCCGTTCAGAGCTCGAATGGTTCTACCAAGACGGTGCCAGCCACGTTTACCCCGATATTTGGGAAGGCTACATCGCCCCGATCCCGCCTGAGGAACGCGGTGACCTGATCGCGGCTTATTACAAACGCCTAACCGGAAACGACAAAGCCGCCCAGATGGAATGCGCCCGTGCGTGGTCCCTATGGGAAGGCTCAACGCTATCCTTGTGGCCCGACGAAGGTCGTCAGGCCAACTTCGGCGCCGATGAATTTGCCCTCGCCTTTGCCCGTATTGAATGTCATTATTTCGTCAATGGCGGCTTCTTTGATACCGATGATCACATCATCGCCAACCTAGATAAAATCAAACACATCCCCACCGTATTGATCCAAGGCCGCTTCGATATGTGTACCCCTGCCCGCACCGCATGGGAAATCCACAAAGCCTGGCCTGAGGCCGATTTCCATCTCGTCGGCGACGCCGGCCACGCTGGCAACGAACCGGGCATCGTGCACGAACTAATCACCGCAACAGACCGATTCGCAGCTCTAACTTGACCGGAGCGTAACAACGGCGTACCTCAATCACCATGTGCACTCTCGTTATCCTCACCCGTCCGGAGCATGAATGGCCGTTGATTATTGCGGCCAATCGCGATGAGATGCGCGATCGGTCATGGCAAGCACCCGCGCGACATTGGGAGGATCGTCCCAATGTCACCGCAGGACGCGACGAACATGCCGGTGGAACATGGCTGGGGATGAATGACGAAGGCGTGGTGGCGGGTATTCTCAACCGCATCAACAGCCTCGGGTCCGAAGGTGGCAAACGCTCGCGCGGGGAATTACCACTTGAGGCCCTAGACCATGCCGACGCCCAAACAGCTGCTCAGGCACTGGGTGATTTAGATCCACGTGCTTACCGCGCCTTTAACATGGTGATTGCCGATAGAACCCAAGCTTGGTGCTTGGTCAACGAAGGTAATGGTCTTCCCATCATCAAGACCCGGATTGAGCCGGGTGTGTCCATGGTGACCGCTTCTGGTCTCAATGATTACGCGTCCGACCGAATTGCCTATCACCTGCCCCGTTTTCAGGCCGCCCCGCCCCCTAATCCTTTTGAAGGTGACTGGTTCGCGTGGCAAGCCTTGATCGCCGATCGTTCCCGGGCCAGTGAAGCTCGTTGGGATGGGGCCATGCTGATCGATAATGTTGAGGGTTATGATTTTGGCACGGTCAGTTCATCGCTGATCGCCATTCCAGAATACAATCCAACTATCACGCCAGCCAACTCACCAGAGAGCCCTCCAACCCTTACGCCCAAATGGTTATTCGCCCCCGGCATGCCGGACGTGACGCCGTGGCAGGAAATATTGCTCTAAACATCCTAAATCAGCTTAAATCATCTCTGCTTAGCGTTGTCATAAAGCCGTTCACCTGCTATACGATGCCAAACATGGTTAATTTAAATTAACCATGTTACACAATTACAGATATTCATATCATTATCCTCACGGAATTCAGCACATGGCAAGACGCAGACAGATCTACGAAGGCAAGGCAAAAGTTCTATTTGAAGGACCGGAACCCGGTACTCTGGTTCAATATTTCAAAGACGATGCCACCGCTTTTAACAACCAGAAAAAAGGCACCATCACGGGCAAGGGGGTGATTAACAATCGCATTTCTGAATACTTGATGAACCGTCTGGCCGATATTGGTATTCAAACCCATTTCATTCGCCGCCTGAACATGCGTGAACAATTGGTTCGCCAAGTTGAGATCATTCCGCTTGAAGTTATCGTGCGTAATGTTGCCGCGGGTAGCCTTGCCAAGCGTTTTGACATGCCCGAAGGCGCGCCTCTACCGCGTTCCATCGTTGAATACTGTTATAAATCCGACGAGCTTAATGATCCGTTGATTTCAGAAGAGCACATAACCGCCTTTGGTTGGGCAACACCGCAAGATTTGGACGAGATTATGTCTGTGTCTCTGCGTATCAATGATTTCCTCACGGGTCTGTTTTATGGCATTGGTCTGCGCTTGGTTGATTTCAAATTGGAATTCGGCCGGGTGTGGGATGATGAACAAATGCGCATCTTGCTCGCCGATGAAATCAGCCCAGATTCATGCCGTCTATGGGATGTAAAAACCGACGAAAAATTGGACAAAGACCGTTTCCGCCGCGACTTAGGGGGTGTTGAAGAAGCCTATCAAGAAGTCGCACGCCGCCTTGGTATCATGCCGGAAAGCTCCCAGCAGGATATGCAGGGTCCGGATACAATGCAGTAAGTTATGCAGTAAGTTATGCAGTAATTAATGCTGTAATATGTGCCGTAAGATTAGATTTAAGAAATAAGGAATTCACCGTGAAAGCGCGCATTCAAGTTATGTTGAAAAACGGCGTCCTCGACCCCCAGGGAAAGGCCGTCCAGCACGCCCTTGGTTCTTTGGGTTTTGAGGGTGTTAACGAGGTCCGTCAGGGAAAAATCATCGAATTGGAACTTAGCGAAACCGATGAAGCCACCGCCCGTGAAGCGGTGGACAAAATGTGCAAGCAATTGCTCGCCAATACCGTGATCGAAGATTATTCCATTGAGATAGAGAGCTAGAAGGGTAATCGCACCATGAAAACCGCCGTCATCGTCTTTCCCGGATCAAATTGTGACCGCGACGCACAAGTCGCCCTACGTCAGTCCTTTGGGACTGAGCCGATTATGGTTTGGCATGGCGATGCGACCATGCCCGATGTTGACTTGATCGTTGTTCCGGGCGGTTTTTCTTATGGTGATTATTTACGCTCTGGCGCCATGGCGGCCAATTCACCCATCATGCGAGAAGTGGTCGCACAGGCCAATAAAGGCGTAAAAGTCCTCGGTATTTGTAACGGGTTTCAAATCCTTACCGAAGCGGGTCTTCTGCCCGGTGCGCTTATGCGTAACGCTGATTTAAAGTTTGTCTGCCGTGATGTGCATTTGCGGGTTGAACGTAATGACACGGTATTCACATCACACTACACGCAAAACAATGCCATCCGCATTCCCATCGCCCACCACGATGGAAACTATTTTGCCGACAGCGATACCCTGCGGCGTCTAAGCGGTGATAATCTAATCGCGTTTCGTTATTGTGATGAAAAAGGCGACATAAACGATGCCGCAAATCCAAACGGATCGCTTTATAATATTGCCGGAATCTATAACGAAAACCTCAATGTTTTGGGTATGATGCCCCATCCAGAGCGTTTAATTGACCCCGCATTGGGCGGTTCCGATGGTCTGCCGATGTTTACGGGTCTTGTCGAAGGTCTAGCGGCTTAAAAGACGCAATCAAGGTTAACAAAAATAAAATTATTTTCCTTCTATATTCA
The DNA here is from genome assembly GCA_965603075.1 of uncultured Rhodospirillales bacterium. Lineage (GTDB taxonomy): Bacteria > Pseudomonadota > Alphaproteobacteria > Rhodospirillales > Casp-alpha2 > JABJOR01. The sequence continues at coordinate 12,191 of CBFDBO010000014.1, forward strand.
TAATTCTGAAACCAAACCCAACATATAGTATAATTTCAAGCAAGCCGATTCGCACTTTATACATGCGTTAACCATATTGTTAATTGGAATATCTATTTATGGCCCATCCCGTCTTTACATCTTTGAAATCAAACGCTTTTTTTACCGCTGGGTTAATTGCAGCAACCGTTTTATTGCCCACCCAAGCCTTTTCAGAAGGGTTTTATGCTGGGTTTGCAGGGGGGCTTAATCAAACAAACGATGCATCCATTAGCGGTACGGGCATTAATGCCGATGCAGAATTTGATTACGGCAACACCGCCGCCGCGACTTTGGGGTACGATTACTCGGACGGTTTTCGGGGTGAAATTGAACTCAGCGGTCGGTGGAGCGATACGGATACCATCAGCAATACAAGCGGCGCTGGTGACGTTCGTGCCCTCAGCGCCATGGCAAATGCGCTTTACGATATCTCTCTCGGATCGTCTTTCACCCCCTATATCGGTGTTGGCATTGGGGCGGCAAATGTAGAGGCCAGCGGCATTTCACCCGTTGGCGGATCAACCATTTCTGACGACGATACAGCCTTTGCCTATCAAGGGATCGTTGGTACGTCCTATCAACTTAATAATACTGTTTCTTTAAATGCCGATTATCGTTATTTCGCCACCTCGGATTTAGATTATTCCACGGTATCGGGCGTATCGGTATCAGAAGAATATAGCAATCACACGGTTTTGTTCGGGATCAGCTTTGGCTTTGGTGGGGACACCAATGCCGATACCATGCCGGGTGTCAGCGGCAGTTTGCCTGCATCCGAAAGCCCCACACAAGTAGCTGCCACATTACCAGAACCCGCACCCGTTCCAGAAACCGAGCCAGAATTGGCGGCGGCGTCCAGCACTGAACTACAAACCGCCGCGGCGCCCTCTTTCCCCACGGCCTATCGCATTATGTTTGATTGGAACAAATCTGATCTTGATGAAGACGCCATGACGGTCATCCGTTTATCGGCATTAAACGCGATCAATGGTAAAATTTTGCACATCCGTGCCAGCGGTCATGCGGATCGATCCGGTACAGAGAAAAATAATAACAAGGTCTCTGAAAAACGCGCGCGCGCTGTCAAACAAGCCTTGATCGACCAAGGGGTCGCCCCTGATCATATCGCCATTGATTGGTTCGGCGAAGTCATGATGTTGGTCAGCACCCCAGATGGAGAGCGCGAACCCCAAAACCGCCGTGTGGAAATTGTCTTCGAATAATAAAACAGGCCTCCTATGATATTACCGCTATACGACAGAACCCCGAAATCTAATATTCGGTTTCAATATGTCACGGTCACCATCATTGGTCTGTGTGTATTGGCTTTTTTATGGCAACAGTCCCTGGGCGGGATAGCCGCTCGAAAACTCGTTCTTGGTCTTGGTGCAATCCCGGCAGTTATTTTTGGTAATGGCGAATTACCGCCCGAACTGTTCATGGCCCCCGCAGAAATCACGATATTAACCAGTATGTTCCTGCACGGCGGATGGATGCATCTGTTGGGTAACATGCTGTTTTTATGGGTGTTGGGCGATAACATCGAAGATGCCATGGGTCATAAACGCTTTACCCTATTTTATGTCTTATGCGGGATCGCGGCGGCGCTGGCCCATGGGTTGGTTGATACCCAATCCGAAACCCCCATGATCGGTGCGTCCGGTGCCATATCGGGGGTGATCGGGGCCTATTTATTGCTGCACCCCAAGGCCCCTATTCATACGCTGGTGTTTTATTTTGTCATCGCTATTCCTGCGTGGATATTGCTCAGCCTGTGGATCGGCATCCAAGTCTCCAATGTGGTGCTGGGCGGTGGTGGCAACGTGGCATGGTGGGCACACATCGGCGGACTTATCGCCGGCATTATTTTAATCCCCATTTTCAAATTCAAAAATGTCCCCCTCCTAAAAACCGCCCCCATTCCCCCAAATGATCCATCCGGAAAACCAACCCGAAAACGCCCCCGTGGCATTAAAATCATGCGGTTGGCCCCCAATCCTCAAAAAAATAAAGAATCTAAAGGGCCGTGGGGCTAAAATAGAGTTAAAACAGGGTTAATTTTATTGATTATCAGCCCTAATCTGCTATGTATTCCGGCATGGAAAATACATCAGAAAACTCAATAGAAATCACCCCGCAAATTATCGCCGAGCACGGTCTCAATGCCGAGGAATATGAACTGATCCTCGATATTATGGGACGGACGCCTAACTACACGGAACTGGGTATATTCTCGGTTATGTGGTCGGAGCATTGCTCTTATAAATCATCTAAAAAGTGGTTGAAAACCCTGCCCACCGAAGCTCCTTGGGTGATCTGTGGTCCGGGCGAGAACGCTGGTATCATTGATATTGGTGATGGTCAGGCGGCGGTCTTCAAGATGGAAAGCCACAACCACCCCAGCTATATCGAGCCTTATCAAGGTGCGGCCACGGGTGTGGGCGGGATTATGCGTGATGTGTTCACCATGGGCGCACGCCCCGTCGCCAATCTGAATGCCCTTCGATTCGGCAGTGTCGATCACGCCAAGACCAAACATTTGGTGGCTGGCGTTGTTTCCGGCGTTGGTGGATACGGCAATTGCATGGGTGTTCCCACCGTGGGTGGTGAGTGTGAATTTGATGCGGCCTATAACGGCAATATCTTGGTCAACGCCATGTGTGTTGGGCTGGCCGATACCGACAAAATCTTCTATTCCGAAGCATCCGGCATTGGTAATCCCGTTGTTTATGTGGGGGCCAAAACTGGCCGCGACGGTATTCATGGTGCCACCATGGCGTCCACCGAGTTCAATGCGGATTCGGAGGAAAAACGCCCCACCGTACAGGTCGGCGATCCGTTTACCGAAAAACTGTTATTAGAAGCCTGCATGGAATTAATGGCGACCGATATGATTGTTGCCATTCAGGACATGGGTGCGGCGGGTTTGACCTCGTCCTCATTCGAAATGGCCTCAAAAGGCGGCATGGGTGTTGAGCTGAATTTGGACAAAATCCCCCAGCGTGAGCCCAACATGACGGCCTATGAAATGATGTTGTCGGAAAGCCAAGAGCGCATGTTGATGGTTCTGAAACCGGGCCGCGAAGCTGAGGCCAAGGCGATCTTTGACAAATGGGAACTGGATTTTTCTGTTTGTGGTGTGCTGACCAATACGGGTCATATGGTGTTGCGTCATAAAGGTGAGATTGTGGCTGACCTGCCCATCGATCCGCTGGCGGAAGCCTCCCCAGAATATGATCGTCCTTGGGTTGAGACCGAGCCTGCTGATCCGGTTGCCACCGTGCTCGGTGACGTGTCGCGCGTTGATCCTACTGAGGTTTTAAAAGCCATGATGGGCTTACCGGATTTGGCGTCCAAGCGATGGATTTGGGAACAATATGACCACATGGTTATGGGTGATACAGTTGCCCGTCCCGGTGGCGACGCGGCGCTCATCCGTGTACACGGTACCAATAAAGGTTTAGCGGCGACCAGCGATTGCACCCCGCGTTATTGTCTGGCAAGCCCCAAAACCGGTGGTCGTCAGGCCGTCGCCGAGAGCTGGCGCAATATAACCGCAACCGGTGCCACCCCGCTGGCCTGTACCGATAACATGAATTTTGGTAATCCCGAAAAACCAGAGATCATGGGACAGTTTGTTGGCTGTATCGACGGCATGCGTGAAGCGTGTATCGCGCTTGATTACCCCATCGTTTCTGGCAACGTCTCGCTCTATAACGAGACCGAAGGCAATGCGATTTTGCCCACCCCTGTCATCGGTGGTGTTGGTATTATTGCTGATCTGGATAAGGCCGCGACCATTGATTTCAAATCAAGTGGTGAAGCGTTAATCGTCGTTGGCGATACCTTTGGTCAAATCGGTCAAAGCCTTTATATGAAAGTGGCAAACCCCGATAACAAAACGACCTTTGCGCCCCCTTCGGTAAATTTACGCGAAGAACGGGCGAACGGTGACTTTGTTCGCACGCAAATTCTGGATGGGACCGTTACGGCCTGTCATGATATTTCGGATGGTGGATTGCTCGTGGCGGTAACCGAGATGGCCCTAGCGGGTGATATCGGTGCCAAAGTTGAACCCGCTATGGTTCACGAATGTCCTTTGCATGATTGGATGTTTGGCGAAGATCAGGCCCGGTATCTGGTAACGTGCACTGAGGCCGACGCACAAGGCTTACTTGACGCCGCGCGCGTCGCAGACGTTCGGGCCTTTCGCATTGGCACCACCGGTGGTGACGCCATTGTCATTCATCAGGAAATGGCCCAACGCGGTACGGTTAAGTTAAGCGCGCTACGTGATATTCATGAAGGTTGGATGCCAGCCTTTATGGCGGTCTAAAAAAAAGCCCCGCTCATACGGCCCTAAATCAGGTAATACCCAGTAATAACCGGGAATACCCACTATTTTCTTATGGTTGACGGGAGCCTCCGGACACGCCATATCATGGCTACGGATAAATATTTACGACGCAATAGTATTAAGGACACGCCCAATGGCAATGGAAGCAAGTGAAATTGAACGACTGATCACCGAGGGCATCCCGGATGCTGTGGTGAGCATTGAGGACCTCGCAGGAGATGGAAACCATTATTCTGCGAAAGTGGTTTCAAGCGCTTTCGAAGGCAAAAGCCGCGTTCAGCAACATCAACTGGTGTATAATTCATTGCAAGGACGCATGGGCGGCGAGCTTCATGCTTTGGCTCTGCAAACCAGCACCCCAGAATAACCAGAAAATAACCAGAGATTAATTTTATTAAGGAAAAGATCATGAGTGACAATCCCGCATTCGACCGCATTCAAAGCGAAATTGACGAAAATTCTGTTGTGCTGTTCATGAAAGGCAGCCCGATGATGCCACAGTGTGGTTTTTCTGCCGCTGTGAGCACCTTGCTTTCTAACCTACAAGTTAAGTTTAAAGGCATTGATGTTCTTCAAGACGGTGAAATCCGCGAAGGTATTAAAGAATTTTCAAGCTGGCCCACCATCCCCCAACTTTATGTCAAAGGCGAATTTGTTGGCGGTTGTGACATTGTTCGTGAAATGTACGAAAATGGCGAGCTCGCTCAAGTTTTGAAAGAAAAAGAAGTCGAATTCGCTTCTTAATTCTCGGACTGCTAAATTCTAAAAGGCTGTATTCTCAATTGAATGCAGCCTTTTTTTATTCTTGGTTGAGGTTCAGTTCTTTTTGTTTCTTCTTGGTTAATCCAAGCGAAACAATCCGCCACGATTCTTTCAGATAATACTTAAGGTCCTCATCGGATAATCCTGGTTCAGCGTAGTTTTGAATCCATTTCATCCCCCGAGAGGCCAAATATGGCGCGGGGCGACAGCCTTCTTGTTCGCTCAGGACCTCATAAGAAATTGGCGATACTTTAAATGTAACGCCCGGATATTTATCATTTTCCCAACCACCAATGGCAAATACTTTGCCGCCAACTTTCCAAACGTGGGCCCCACCCCACTGTACCACGTAATTGGTGGCGGGTAGGGATTGGCAGTACGCATTGAATTCCGGGTAGTCCATCATCGTTTATCACCTCACAAAAAAAACCGCACTCAATTATGAATGCGGCTTTTGGAATTGGCAACGGTTGATCGGATTAAGCAGAAATTCCGGCACGGATTTTTGACCAACGGCATTTAAAAGCCTGCCCGTAAGTCATTTCAGATGAAGAAATGCTCAGACCGCGATTAAGGCGGGCAATGGAGCTGGCATCCTCAAAGGACATCCGGCTGAAACCTGTTGCCAATGGAGCTCCAAATGTTAATTCTGTTGTTTTCATCGATTTAAACTCCTCTAAAGTTATTTGAAATAAATTGTATATCGCTTATGATTGTTGATATACTTGGGTTATAGAAAATAGACAACAGATATGATCTCAACTTAAGCGGAGATTTTCTCCATTATGAATATAGTCCATCAAGCTCTGCCTTCGCTCAATGCCCTACGGGCCTTTGAAACCGCCGCCCGGCATCTAAGTTTTAAAAACGCGGCGGCGGAATTAAACGTCAGCGCCAGCGCCGTCGGTCATTTGATTACCGATTTAGAAAACTATCTGGGCACCACCTTGTTCATTCGCAAGCACCGACAGATTTCTCTAACCCCCGATGGCATGACATTATTACCCGGCTTGCAAAGCTCGTTTGATCAATTGCGCGGAACAATGCGCGCCTTTCATAATGCCCGTCAAGAACGCCCGCTGACGTTATCGGTGGAACCAACCTTTGGCTTGCAATGCTTGATCCCCCGGCTTGAATCATTTCGGTCACAATATCCGGACATCACCATTCGGGTAGAGCCTAATCATGAAATAAGCGACCCGCGCATTGACGATGTGGATATCTGTATTCGGTACGGCGATGGCAACTATCCGGGGCTGCAAGTTGATACCATCACTGATTTCGAAAAAATCATTGCTGTGTGTAGCCCTGATTTGTTGAAAGGTCGGTACCCCCTTCGTGAACCTGAAGATATTCGCCATCACAGCCTCATCGACCGGCCCCCCAATAATTATTACTACGAACGGGCCGATTGGGGGCGCTGGTTCAAGGCGGCGGGGTTAGACAAAGTAATCTGTAAAGGACGCATGGAAGTCAGTTACGAGAGCTACGCAATTATGTCTGCCATTCAAGGGCAGGGATTGACCTTGGTGAATGCCATGATGGTTGCCGATGATCTTATGTCCGGGCGTTTGGTTGAGCCTTTTGATATCTCCTATCAAGTTGATACCGGCTATTACCTTATCATTGACCCCATCCAATCGGGTGATATTCGCATCAAGGCGTTTCGGGATTGGGTGCTGGGTCAACCTTCTATTGAGGCAAATTAGCGACTATTGTAGTATAAAATTGGAGAATAGCCCCATAGGTAAAACAAAATGAGTAAAACAGAATGACTAAAATAAATTCCCTAACCATAGCCGCCACACAGATGGCTTGTTCTAGTGATACAGGTGCTAATATTGAACGCGCCGAAACACTTGTCCGTCAGGCCGCAAATCAAGGGGCGGGTCTGGTCCTACTGCAAGAACTTTTCCAAAACCAATACTTCTGTCAGATAGAAGACCCGGAATATTTTAAGCTCGCAAAGCCATTTGAGGACAATCCGGTTATTGAGCACTTCCAAGCCCTAGCAAAAGAACTAACCGTGGTTATCCCCGTCAGCTTTTTTGAAAAAGCAAACAATGCTCATTTTAATAGCGTGGCAATTATCGATGCGGATGGTCGTATTTTGGGTTTATACCGAAAAAGCCATATCCCCCACGGGTTCGGTTATCAGGAAAAATTTTATTTCAATCCCGGCGACACAGGGTTTCAAGTTTGGGATACCGCCGTTGGTCGCATCGGGTGCGGCATATGTTGGGATCAATGGTTCCCGGAATGTGCGCGTTCCATGGTATTGCAAGGGGCAGAAATTTTGCTTTACCCAACCGCCATCGGTAGCGATCTGGATGGCGCCGCACCGGATTCCATGCGTAAATGGCAACGCGCCATGCAAGGACACGCGGCGTCAAATACGGTGATTGTCGCCGCCTCAAACCGCATTGGCCGTGAGAGCTTTGGCAAGACCCATCTGGATTTTTATGGCTCGTCCTTCATCACCGACCCATCCGGAGAACTTGTCGCCGAAGCCCCCCGCAACGAAGAAGCGGTCATTACGGCCACCTTTGATAGGGAGGCTATTGGCAATGAGCGTAACTCATGGGGCATGTTCCGGGACCGTCGCCCGGAACTGTACGATGATTTATTGACGCTGGGTGGTATTGATTAATTAATTAAACCAACCCTGTTAATTAAACCAAACCTGTTAGTTAAACCAAACAGGGTTTGTCTCGTTAGTTAAACCAAACAGGGTTTGTCCAGGCATTATCCTTATTATCATCAACCACCGTGGCACGGACGTAATGATCTTTGTACTTTGAAATATCAAAAGTAGCCTCGGTAATACCATCGCCTCTTTTGAAATTTGATAAAGACCCATGCCCTTGAATGGAAATGTTGCTGACAGGAGAGCAACTGATATGAAGTTGGTCGCCATCAATTTCCATATTATGGATTTCAGGACCTTGCGACGAATAATAGTGTCCTGCCTTCATGGCTTCTAAAATTTTGTCAGGGTCCAGGCTTTCGGCCTTCACATGCATCCACCCACCAAAGGCATCATGTGAAATAGCGTGAGCGTCGTCGGTTGCATACCCGCTGAGACGTTTGCCTTCGTTTAGCATTACATCCCAAAACGGTACGTCATAGCCACGGTTATTTTCTACATGGCTGCCATGATTATAAATTTCAACAGAATGGGCCATATCGAAAGTATGAGCCTCTTCCGTCGTCAATCCATGCCACGACGGATGGCAAATACCGATAAAGGCGCCCGCATCAGCCGCCCGTTGAACAATTTGATGGATGGTTTCACCATCGCCGGGTTTAGCAAAATCCTCGGGCACACCAACGGCCAGAATGTGATGCACAACACCGCTTTTTGTTTTATCCAAATGAAGTTCTGCCGAGGTTATGGTCGCGAAGTCCTCGGTACAGAATTCTCGTGTGTCATTTATTGGATAATCGAAAACATCCATGAAGTGATCCGTTAAGGATAGAAAGTCATAGCCCGCTTCTTTATAGCGCCGAACAACTTCAGCTGTTGTGTGCTTGCCGTCGGAATGATCCGAATGGGTATGAAGGTTACCACGGTAGAAATTTCCAGGCTGATTAAAGGGTGTACTTTTCATGGAAGGCATTCTCTCTATTTTTAGGTGTTCTAATGTGTTCCTCAATAATTTATGACGGATTAATAAGAGAAAATCTACCTAAAAGAAGCAACCTATAGGCAAAAAAACACCCCGCCACGTTATGTGACGGGGTGTTTTTAATATCTGAGGACACGAATGCCACCAAAAAGATATTACATGCCAGCTTGAATTTCGCTGAACATACCCTGAATTCTAGTATTGAGCTCATCAGGAACATCTTGGAAGAAGACACCTGTTTTCATCATTTCAAGAGGATTATTCAAAGCTAATGCTTCTAATCTTTCTACTGGAGTATCGGCAAATGATTTCATGTTAGCGTGCCCATAACCCCAGCCATCAATAACGTATTTACCAACATCATATGAAAGCATTTCATCAATCATATCATACGCAGCATCTTCATTACCTGCGCCATATTCACTATTGAACATAGCCAAACCACATACCCAAAATAGAATACCTTCTTTAGGATTCATATATGCCACGGGCAAGCCTTGTTCTTTCAGGCGCATAGATGCTTCATTCCAAGCGTAGGAGGCAACCAGCTCACCTGAAGCAAGACCTTGCTCAGCTGTTGTTTGATCATCCCAATAATAACGAAGCAATGGTTGTTGCGCTCCAAGTTTTTCACGAAGAGCTTCGAGTTGGTCATCACTTGGGTTAAATAGATCTTCTCTTGAATGACCCAGAGCCAATCCAGCCACTGCGGCAGCGCCAACCGGAGCATTGTACATGGCCAGACGACCAGCATACTTCTCATTAAACAACATATTCCATGAATTTTCTTCAATATCTTTTGGATCAACAAGATCAGTACGATAAAGAACAGACGAATTCCCCCAATCGAATGGAAGGAAAATTGTTTCACCGTTGTGGAAATTACCCGGCATATTTGTTAGTTCTGGAAATAGGCTGTCATAATTTGATAGTCTTGAGGTATCAATACCTTTAAGAACGCCAGCACGGGCCCAGCGGGGAACCGTATCGGAACAAGGGTGTCCAATGGTTGGGGCGAAACCGGCGCGGACTTTTGCTAAACCTTCATCTTCACTACCGAAGAATGAAAAATCAGGCAAACCGCCATGTTTTTCAGCGTAGGCTTTGAAGAATGTTTCGTCGTCATAACCACTCCATGTGAAGTAGTTTACATCGCCAGCAGCTTTCGCTTTTCCCGGTATCATTGGCATCATTACAGTGGTCAAGCCAGCAGCGGCAAGAGTCTTTGTAAACATGCGGCGGTTCATATCACCGTTAACTAGCCGCTCTTTAAATTCTGTTATTTTCATGAGTCTCCCGATCATTCTGTTAATTCAGATAAATTGCTCATCTAACTGATTAAATAATTTAAGCGTTTGCTTTTAAGTTATTATTGTTTTGATACAGCAACTTAAATCACCATATCATATTCATAACTATATAAGCAGCGCCTGAGAACGCAACTATCATTTTGCCTTTTGGCATAAAAATTAATAACTTCAGTAAGATTTATACGATACTTTTATATAGTAACATTATAATTTAGGCAAAATTAGGGCGGTTATTTTTCCGCAAAAGTAAGGACTACAGTCGCATTTTCAAGCACGCTTCTTTTAGTCCCCGCAAGATTTTGCCGTGTTCTCGCACAAGGGAGCCGCCTAAAAAAATAAATATAAAACCATCTTTATCTTCAACTAATTTCGTGATGATGCGTTCATCACCTTATTTATCTCATGCCCCTACCTACAGTTATATTCAAACGTATTCTTTTTGCATAAAAAAAAGCCAGTGTAGAATTCTACACTGGCCTGATTTATTGTTGGTTGAGGTATAAACCTCAGATCGAAATTACATTATTTTGAGTAATATTCGATAACCAGATTTGGTTCCATTTGTACCGGATAAGGGACATCGGCAAGTTTAGGTGTAGCCAAGAATGTGCCCTGCATTTTTTTGTGATCAACGGTCATGTATTCAGGAATATCGCGCTCAGGTGAAACAATGGCTTCAAGCACCATACCGATTTCACGGGATTTTTCGCGAACTTCAACAATATCGCCTTCGCGTACCATGTAGGAAGCGATGTTGACGCGTTTGCCGTTTACTTTAACGTGACCGTGGTTCACAAACTGACGAGCAGAAAATACCGTTGGAACGAACTTCATACGGTAAATAACCGCATCAAGGCGACATTCTAGAATGCCGATCAGATTTTCTGATGTATCACCACGACGACGAGATGCTTCGGCGAAGTATTTACGGAATTGTTTTTCCGTGATGTTGCCATAGTAGCCTTTAAGCTTCTGTTTAGCAGCCAACTGCAGACCGAAATCTGAAGGTTTCTTGGCGCGGCGCTGGCCATGTTGTCCTGGACCGTATTCACGGGTATTTACAGGACTTTTGGCGCGACCCCAGAGGTTAACACCATGGCGACGGTTAATCTTATATTTGGCTTGAATTCGTTTGGTCATAATAAATCTTTCTTACCTAGTTCACACGTTAATTACGGTTGTTATTGTGATCGAATTTTTCGATTATATTTCGATTCTAATTGTCTCGCTCGGGCTGGTTCCAGCTATTGTTTTAATCATTAACCGGGCCGGGGCTCATCACTTGGTAAAATGAATAGAACCCACATTTGCGAGAATGAGCGGGAGTATAGGTTTTTGCGCTCGTGCGTCAAGCCGCAAAATACATAAAAATGAGAGAATTTAGGGGATTTTTGACCTAATCACGCCCTATCCCCGTTCTAATCAATGTCCAGCTCAGAATCCCAGTACAAGAAATCGCGCCAACTCTCATGCAAATAGTTCGGCGGGAAGGTCCGACCCCGTTCTTGCAACTCGTGATTATTAGGCTGCCGAGGGGGTTTCATCAATTTAAGCCCCACCTTATGGGCCATTTTATCGGCTTTACGCAAATTACAGGGGGAACAAGCCGCAACGACGTTCTGCCACGTTGTCCGCCCCCCATGCGAGCGCGGAATGACATGATCAAAAGTGAGCGCCTCTGCCCGAAAGCGTGATCCACAATATTGACATTCAAATTGATCTCGTAAAAATACATTAAACCGAGTAAAGGCTGGTTTTCGAGTAATTTGAACATAATCTTTTAGGGCAATGACACTGGGCAGGCTCATTTCATAGCTGGGGGAATGAACCACTGTCTCGTATTCGGAAATAACGCTTACCCGTGACAAAAACACCGCTTTGATCGCGTCTTGCCACGACCACAGGGAAAGAGGAAAGTAACTTAAAGGTCTAAAATCTGCATTTAAAACCAATGCAGGACAACTCTGTGCCAGCGCGGTATTCATACAACTTGTATCCCATATTATCCCAAAGTTGGGTTAAAGCGGACTTCTGTCTGTTCCGATTCTGATAGTACTGTATTATGGTTAATAAAGCTAAAAAATAACGTTTCGGTATAAAGACACATTATGAGCACCATTACCCGTTTCGCCCCCAGCCCAACCGGGCAACTTCATCTGGGACATGCCTATTCTGCATTATTTGCCGCAAACGCTGCAAACAGAGATAACGGTGCGTTCGTTGTGCGCATTGAGGATATTGATCCGGGTCGATGCAAACCTGAATTCGAAGCGCAAATTTTTGAGGACCTCAACTGGCTGGGCTTGCAATGGGCGCTGCCCGTAAGGCGGCAATCTGAACACATGGAGGACTATGAAGCAGCATTACAGCAGCTATCTGACATGGGAATGCTTTATCCCTGTTTTTGCTCACGCTCAGATATAAAACATGAAATAGAATCCAGTGGACAGGCCCCTCATTCTGGCCCCGATGGACCGCACTATCCGGGCACGTGCCGCATCCTATCAAAAGACCAACAGCAAGAACGGAAAGCCGCGGGTAATGCTTTTGCCTTGCGCCTCTCTATGGATAAGGCAATTCAACATACAGGCCCTCTGTCATGGCATGACGGTGAGCAAGGCGAAATTGTGGCGACCCCCGAAATATTCGGCGATGTTGTGTTGGCACGAAAAGAAACCCCGACCAGCTATCATCTGGCTGTGACCATCGATGACCATTTACAGGGGATCACTCTCGTCACCCGCGGACAGGATTTGTTTCACGCTAGTCACATCCATACCATTTTACAAAAATTACTTGGGTTAAATCAGCCCCAATACCATCATCATAAATTATTAAAGGATGAAAGCGGTCAACGGTTCGCCAAACGCGATGATGCCGCAACATTGTCATCCATGCGGCAAAGCGGTATCACGCCAGAAGAAATTAGAATGCAATTGGGGTTTAAAAAATGACTCGATTCAATAAATGACTCGATTTAATAAATGATTCAGGGGTTTGGTTTTATTCTGGGCACCCTTGTATGGCTTGGTTCGCTTGGTTCACTTGGCTCAGCAGCCTCCAGTATGGCCAAACCGGATTTTACTCAACTTGAAGAAATTGGTACAGCACGGGTCATTGCCATTGTTGATGGGGACACCATCGTGCTCGATACGCCCATCAATGGTTCGCGAGAGGTCCGCTTGGTGGGCATTCAAGCCCCCAAGCTCCCTTTGGGACGCAAGGATTTCATCCCGTGGCCCTTGGGTGAGCCATCGAAGCAAACCCTGAGCACGCTGGCCTTACATAAGGATGTTATACTGTACACAACTAGCCACGGAATGGACCGACACGGCAGATTGCTCGCCCACCTTAAAACCACCGACGGGGTTTGGCTCCAAGGAATGATGTTGAGCCTAGGGATGGCCCGGGTTTATAGCCTTCCCGATAACAGGCAGCTTGTTAGAGAAATGTTAACCCAAGAGACCCAAGCCCGGTTGAAAAAACTAGGAATCTGGGACCATTCTTTTTACGCCGTTCGAACGCCGCAAGAGACGGCTGCTCTCGTAGGCCGCTTTGAAGTTATTGAAGGTAAAGTCCTCCATACCACAAAGGTGAAGAATATAATCCACCTGAATTTTGGAGAAGACTGGCGAACGGATTTTACCCTGAGCATCGAAAAGAAAAATTGGAAAATCTTTAAAGAGAGCACGCCGAATTTAGAGAGCTTATTGTCTCTAACGGGTAAAAACATTCGGGTACGGGGGTGGTTAAAAGATAACAGCGGGCCTTCCCTTGGCATTACACACCCCGAACAGATCGAAATCCTCAATTAGAGTTCTTTACACTTCCTGCAACAGGTAAAATCATTTTCACTGTTGTGCCTTGCCCTAGTTCACTTTCAATGACGAGCGCGCCCTTCGACTGTCTGGTAAAGCCGTAGACGGTGCTGAGACCCAACCCACTGCCTTTGCCCACATCACGGGTCGTAAAATATGGTTCCGTGGCTTTATCCAACACATCGGGGCTCATACCAACGCCATCATCAATAACCAATATTTCAATATAATCGCCCCGTGGTAGAACCGTATCTTTGATTATTTTATCTTCTTCAAATATTTGTGCTTTCGTAATTACCCGCAAAACACCGCCGTCCAAAATGGCCTCTCTTGAGTTTACGGCAAGATTAACCAGAGCGTTTTGAAAATTACCCAAATCGGCAGAAATATTTCCGACAGCCGGGTCCAATTCAATTTCGACACGCATATAATCGCTCATGGTGCGGCTCAATAATTTGACTGTTTCTGTGACTTGTTCATTAGGGTTTATTAATTCATTATTGAACGTTTGCTTGCGAGAAAAAGCCATTAGCTGCTGGATTAAGGCTCGTCCCCTTTCGCCGGCAACGATAGCCGACCCCAATAGTTCAGAGACATGTTGATTATCCGTTATCTTTCTGTTGGCCAGTTCCAAATTCATTTGAATGACTTGAAGCAAATTATTGAAGTCGTGGGCAATTCCACCCGTTAACTGCCCAACCACTTCCATCTTTTTTGCATGAATTAATTGCTGCTCAAGGTCTTTTATCTCTGTGATATCGGTTCCAAAACTTTGAAAAGAAACGATATCTCCTTTGCTATCGAACGCGGCTTCATTCTGCCATAGACACCATCTCTCTTTGCCATCAGAGCGCATCATTTTATCTTCGCGACTTTGCGATGGGTTTTCTGGCGTAAAACTCTGAAAATGCTCAATCAACGCATCTGAGACTTCAGAGGAATAAAAATCACTGAATTTTTGACCAATTATATCCTCACTCGCTATACCGTAAAATTGTGAATAAACTTCATTGGCATAGGTTATTGTTGTATCGGGAAGCCATTGGCAGGCTAATAAAGATTGATTTTCAACAAGATTTTTATATTTTCTCTCACTTCGGGCGAGCATATTGGTACGTTTGAATACTTCCCGCCGCAAAGATTTATTCCAAGAATAAAATATGAATAATAAAATCAAGCTGCTGACAATAAATATACCGGCAACTTTTAATGTTGCAATTTGCAAGTCAGAACGGTGTTTATCTGGGTCAAATATAAATTTATCATCAAAGTTATTCTTCACCAAGCCGGTCGATTTTAAATAGGAATGCATTTTTTGCCAGCGCGCAGGGTTTGTATTGCCCACATCAACGTTAGGATAGAGCATCAACTGTCGCACACCCTGAGCTTGAAATAAATTGTAGGGCAAAGCAATCTTGCTCGATGTCATATGCAGTGTTTCAAGTGACAATCTTCTGGATATTTCAGTGGGGTTCTCAAGAGCGTAAACCCAGCCTTTTTTTGAGGCTTCAATAAATCGTTCTACAGCATCTTGATCGCGATCGATCACTCTTTGGTGGGTAAACAAACTGTCTCCATAAAAGGCAATGCCATAATCTTCAGCCCGTAGAACATGAAAATCTGATTTGTCCATTAAACCCCGGAACGGTGTAGCTATGGAATATCCTGCTAAAGCATCAATCTCGCCCGTTACAAGTTGTTTCTCAGCTTCGCCGTAGGTGAGCCCTTGCACGGGTTCTATCTTACTTGGGTCAATGCCCTCTGCCCTTAGAATACTCTGCAGTTCAATATCGGGAATATCGTTGATAATTCGAAATACTTTTAAATCTTGGAAATCAGCAATATTGCTATAAGCCGATTTCTTATTAACATAAATTTCAACAGCGCTGCGTTGGAAGAATGAGGATAATAATTTTAACTTCTGGCTCGTATCATTGGCGATTAGGATGTCACTTGCCCCCACGCCATAATCGGCACGACCTTCGTTGACTTCGTTTGTTGCTGAAAGGAATGTTGTATTATTAATCCAAGCCGGTTTGATTTCCACATCGAAACCAGCTTCTTTATAGTAACCTTGCCAGAGGGCTGCGTAATATCCGGCAAATTGAAATTGCGGGTCCCACCTTAATTGTAAGACTACTTTCTCCTCTGCACGCACCGCTGGGCCATAAAAAACAGCGGGTAAAAAGATAAACGCGAACATTATCAATGCTATAGCTGACTTTATATAGCCGCCCAAGCTTGATCTTAGGTTTGATCTCAGGTTTTTAGACATACAGGAATCTAGCAAAAACAATCGCCGCTGTATATTTTCTTTTATAGAGGTATGACGGACTGGTTATCTTTGGAAAAGAGCATTATTATAACAACCATGAAACAACACATAATTAAAAATAATTCACTCTCCCGGTGCATGCGATTTACCATGGCCCTTGGATTGCTCAGCTTTTTAGGGGCGTGCTCTGTGAACCCGGCGACAGGCGACCGAAGCTTTACAGCCTTTATGTCCCCAGAAAGAGAGAAAGAAGTCGGCGCCGAAGAACACCCCAAGATCATCCAACAATTCAATGGCGTTTACGATGACGATGACTTGGCGGCCTATGTGGCCGAAATTGGATATTATTTGACGCAAGTCTCGGAATTACCCAATGAAGAATTCCACTTTACGGTTTTAAACGATAACACCGTTAATGCCTTTGCCCTGCCGGGAGGTTATATTTACATCAGCCGTGGTTTGATTGCGCTGGCTGAAAATGAAGCCGAACTCGCCGGGGTTATTGCCCATGAAATCGGTCATGTAACAGCCCGCCATACCGCAGAGCGTTACAGCAAAGCCATGGCTGCCAATATTGGATTGTCGATTATTGGTGCTATTGGTTCGGTGTATGGTGCGCCTCGTTCGGCTACCGATATTTTATCTGTCGGCGCGGAATCTCTGCTCAAGGGTTTTTCTCGCGATCAAGAATTGGAAGCTGACAAACTTGGTGTGCGCTATATCTCAAAAGCCGGGTATGACCCAAATAGCATGAGTAGCTTTTTCAATAAAATGAAAGGCCATGACGAACTTCAATCAAAGATTAGTGGTAAACAGACCAATGAAGAAAACTTCAATCATGCGTCTACCCACCCGCGAACGTCTGATCGCATCAAACAAGCCATAGAATTGGCGCATGATACAATCGTGCCTAATCCTAAAATTAAAACGGAAGTATTCTTAGACAATATCGACGGCATTATATTTGGTGATGATCCTCATCAAGGGATCACACGAGGTAGAGATTTTCTTCACCCGGATTTAAAATTCACTTTTACCGTGCCAGAAGACTTTAATCTAATCAACACACCCACCCAAGTGATTGCGCGGCACAAAAATGACTCGGTCATTATTTTTGATATGGAAAACCCAAAGAATGCGGCAAAAGTTAACAATCTTGGCGATTATCTTGGTAATAACTGGGGTAAGAACATTAAGCTGAAAAGTATTGAACGCATTGATATTAATGGCATGGAAGCATGGACCGGGTTTATAAAACGAAATACAAAAAGTGGCCCCCGAAATATTCGCCTTATTGCCATCAAAGGGGGAGATAATGAAATCTTCCGTTTGGTCTTTATGACACCGCTCGAGCATTTCGATGCCATGGCGGACGGCCTAAAACGCATGACCTATAGCTTCCGCCGATTAACACAAGCTGAGGCAGATAATGTCAAACCACAGCGCGTCAATATTGTCCCTTCAACGGACAATGACACATCGGGCACCATGGCGGCGTACATGGATCAAGAAAACCTTCCAAAAGAATGGTTTGAATTACTCAACTTGCTTGCTCTGGAGGATGGGCTGAGTGAAGGTGAGAGAGTGAAGGTCATTCACGAATAATTTTCAGTAAATTTTAAACATAAAAAAAACCGGAGAAAACCCCGGTTTTTTTATGTAATATCCCTACGCCATATTATGCAGCAGTAAGAAGTTCTTCTAATCTTTCAGTCGCGGCTTCTAGATCGGTTTTATCAATCGCTGCCACTTCGCCAGCAAGGCGTTCGCGTGCAGCTTCATAAATTTGACGTTCACTAAAGGATTGATCCGGTTGGCCCACGTTTCTGAATAGATCACGGACGACTTCCGCTATGGCGATGGGATCGCCTGAATTAATCTTTGCTTCGTACTCTTGCGCACGACGGCTCCACATAGAACGTTTTATACGTGCTCGGCCCTTTAAGGTCTGCAAAGCTTCATCCATTTGTTTTTTTGGTGTAACCCGGCGCAGTCCCGTGGACAATGCTTTGGTTACGGGGACCCGCAAAGTCATGCGATCACGATCAAAAGAAATAACAAACAGCTTCAGTTTTTCACCCGCTATTTCAGAGATTTCAATGGATTCAACCATACCAACGCCATGTGTAGGATAGACAACATAATCACCGGGTTTAAAATCAGCTTTTTCAGCCATGTAGCACTTTCTCCATACCTTTAATTAGGTGGTACGGCTTCAACCATTTCAGCAAATAGGAAGACGCATTAAATATATCATTAATAGACAAACAAACGCTGGTCCCTGCCAACACAATATTGTGTCACAGGGACCAGCGTTTGTTATACGAATAGTATATCACAAAAAAAGGGTCAAAAATAGCCCTTGAAACAGCCTAAATTGATAAAAACCATCAATTTACACGGTTTTTGCGAAGTTATTTAGAGTTTTAATCACCTTTGCCGGGATTGGGGCTCAGCAGTTCCAATTTGTTTGGCTTGTCTTTCCATTCCTCACTATCGGCGGGCGTTTCCCCCTGACGGGTAATGTTGGGCCAGATATCGGCGTATTTGGTGTTAATTTCCAACCATTTTTCCACACCAGGTTCCGTATCGGGGACAATGGCATCAATGGGACATTCTGGTTCACATACGCCGCAATCAATGCATTCGTCCGGATGAATAACCAGAAAGTTTTCGCCTTCATAGAAACAATCAACGGGACAGACCTCAATACAGTCTTGCAACTTACATTTAATACAATTTTCTGTAACGATATAGGTCATTCATAGGCTCCATTTAATACCAGAATTAAGCTTTTATAATCCATCATTTAGGATGTAACGCACTCTAATGCAAGTATCTATAACGATTTAACCGATCAATTTTCGAGTACCCGTTGTCGAGCCAAAGCCGTTTCACGGTCCGGAATATGCAATAATCCAGAAATCCGTCGCATGAGAGAGGTCTCATAATCATGCACCACGTTATCGGCGTAGACAACCAGCCATAACATTTCGATTAACCGTATACGGTCTTCATGTTCCAATTCGGCATTTGCGCGCCGGGTAAAACCAAATAATTGGCTGGATGCTTCAACGGCATCTTGGGCGTCTTCAATCAAGGCCCCTACATCAATGGGGTCCAGTTCAAATTCATTAACCAACAAGCCTGATATTGTTTCGTGCTCAAGGGCGTCGAATTCACCATCCATCATGGCTGCCTGAACCAGCAGTGCTGCAATGATGGCTTGTTTCTCATTCTCCTGATTGGCTTCGGGTGCAGCGTCACCCCCTAATAATAAGGCCCTAATACGTTTTATCATGATATTCTTTCACTTTACTCGTTATCTAGAAATTGGTCTTGATCACGGAATTTATCCCGTAATTTTTCAGTGGCGCGTCGTTCAGTTTTTGTTGGTCGTCCAGCCCCACGTTCACGCACCGCAACACGTTTGTCTATAAATGTGCCTTTTTTCGGGCGCGGTTTTGGTGGCTCTAAGTCTTTGTATAACGATTGTGCTTCCGGTGCTGGTCCCCGCCGGGTGGCAAGGGCCACAACCTCAATGACCCGAATATGATCGCCCAAGGGAAATGTCAACACGTCCCCCACCCGTAAAACTTGGTGAGCCTTACCAATTAAGGTCGAATTCAAGCGTAACTTACCAGACGCACATAAAGTTGATGCCAACGTACGGCTTTTTAAAAATCGAGTGTACCAGAGCCATTTGTCAATGCGGAGGCTATCCTCGCTCATGATGAAAACGTCAGGTTTTTCAAAACAGCAAAGGGTGAGTCTTCATCGATTTTTGGGGGCGGAGCAGGTTTAGCAATCTGCTGCTTTGGTTTTTTATTATCCGTTTTATTGAAAGGTTTATTGTTCGTTTTCCTTTTTGTTTTAGTGTCAGCTGTTTTCTTCTTTGGATCGTACTTTTCTTTTTTATCTTCGGGTTTTTTCCATGGTTGAGGCACCCGGTAGAGAGTAGCGTCATCCTTTGTGATTTTACGAAATCCATTACCAAGCAAAATCGCGCCCGTGCGTTCTTCGCCAGCACCCGCCAATGACATCAACATGGGATCAATGGCAAAGGCATTTTTCAATCCTTTTTCCTTACCGATGGTCCACGCTTGATTGGTAATACGTTCGACCATATCAAGACGCACCGCAAATTTTCCAGCTTGACCGTTGAAAACTTGGAAGCCAATCGCATCTAGAAAAGCCTCGCGAGATTTGATGTTTTGTCCGGTGCCGATGTCGATTGTAATCAACCCCGGCGTGGGCGGCTCAAAACTCTGAGCGGGTTGTTGCCAGATATTCCAGAGACGTGCTCGCATGGCCACCGCCGCCGGCTTTAACAAGGCGGGCATGTAGACAATAGAACGCCCGATAAAGACCCCAAGAGATTTAAGTTGTCGGCGATCATCCCGACTGAGCGCGTCAACTTGCTCAGTTGCCCCTTCCCGGGCGATCGAGCCGAGCTGTTCTTTAAGTTGATAGACCAACCCCCGTGCGGCTCCTGTGGTTTTTGCCTTGGCGGCTTTATTGAGGGCGGCGAGGGCTGTGTTTTGCTCGCTTTGCATCCACTGCGCTAACCTTCGCGCCAGCCGTTCACGGTCTTGGGATTCCATGTAATCATTAAACAAAACATCCACCACTGGATTGAGCATGTCATTGCCCCGTCTGACTTTGGCGATGACTTCCGTGTTCCATTCGATCAGACCGTTGCTGCGCCAATTAAAGTCTGCTGTGTCGCCCGTAATCATATCATTCACACGGCGTTTAATTTCACCCCGGATCAGGGTTGCTGCAGCCCCGGCAAGAACCTGTCGATCCGCCGAAAACTGTGCTTCATCGGGTACAAACCGCAAGCCTGAAAGATACCCAGCATAATGGCCTTCGATCAATACATCGCCCTCTTTATTAACCGCTGCCACCAAATCTTCGTTATCGCGTAATTTGCTGACCAGCATGGTTGTGCGTTTATCGACAAAGCGTTGGGTTAATTTTTCATGCAAGGCGTCGGACAGCATGTTCTCAATGTCGCGGGTCCGTTCCTGCCAATGGATAGGATCATCCAGCCAATTGGATTTATTGGATAAATATGTCCACGTCCTGATCCTTGCAATACGGGTAGAAAGCGCATCAATATCGCCTGCGTCACTGTCGATACGATCCACATGCTTTGCGATCCAATCGGTGGGTAAACGGCCTTCCCCTTCGATCAGGTGATTAAAGAATTGTTCCAACATACGGCCATGACCAATGGTCCATTCTTTTTCAAAATCGGGAATTTGGCACACATCCCATAAAAGTTGAACCGTATCGGGGTTGCTTGCCCGGTCCATAATTATTTGGTCTCGCGACAGCTCGTTCAAGGCCCGTTCATCATCGGCAGTGCGAACCCGAACCAGTCCTTTGACCCCAGAAGGCTCCCGTAATGAGGCGGTTAAATCTTCAACCGTACGGGTGTTGGTTTTAGGGTTCCGCCAATAAACCTGACGGATCATATCGAATTGATGGTTTTCAATGCTCGATATTGTCTCGGCGTCCAACGGACCGATATCAGCCGTCGTGCCAAAGGTGCCGTCGTTGGTATGGCGCCCCGCGCGACCCGCCGTTTGTCCCAATTCAGCAGGACTTAATTGACGGTACCGATTGCCATCAAACTTTCGCGTGGCGGCAAAGGACACATGATTCAAATCCATGTTCAGGCCCATACCGATAGCGTCCGTCGCCACCAAATAATCGACCTCGCCGTTTTGATACATCTCAACTTGGGCATTTCGGGTGCGAGGACTAAGGGCCCCCAGCACAACCGCCGCGCCGCCGCGTTGTTGGCGGACGAGCTCTGCCATAGCGTACACATCATTAACCGTAAAGGCCACAATGGCGCTGCGAGGTTTAAGGCGATTTACCTTTGTTACGCCGGAATAGGATAGATTTGACAACCGTGGGCGGGACATAAATTCCACCCCCCGCACCAACCGTCTGATCATGGGTCCCATGGTCTCGGCCCCTAGAAACAAAGTTTCTGATAATCCACGGGCATGCAGCAATCGATCGGTGAAAACATGTCCTCGATCCGGGTCGGCACACATTTGAACTTCATCAATAGCCAGAAATTCAACTTTTTTATCCATGGGCATGGCCTCAATTGTGCACAAAAAATACTGCGCACCCGGCGGAATAATTTTTTCTTCGCCCGTGACCAGTGCAACCTGCCCCTTACCACGAAGCTTTACCGCTTTGTCATAATTTTCCCGCGCCAGCAACCGAAGCGGAAAGCCGATCATGCCCGATGCATGCCCCAACATTCGGTCCATGGCGTAAAACGTCTTACCCGTATTTGTGGGACCAAGAACCGCGACTATTTTTGGGGAATTTTTATGGGAATAAGATGACACGTAATTAACCCTTATGAGAATCTATAGTTGAGCCAAACAATACCATTGTTAGGCAAAAAATCTAACCCTCAACTCATTAATCAACGCATTAATCAGTAGAAATTTCTTCGATCTTTCCATTGCTCAATCGAAAGATCGCATCTTGGGGAATGGATAATGCGAGAACGTCATCATTGTTCATACCGGTATAGACACCCCGAATGACCCGACCAATAGCACCGTGGCTTACAACAATTAAAGGCTCAGGCGTTTCGGTCAATGTGGCAAACCACTGGCGTGCCCTAACGTCCATCATGGCGCTGCTTTCGCCCGAAGGCGGGCATGAATGCCATTTATCATTTTGATAAGATGCCCATTCTCGGGGATACTTCGCACTGACTTCATCCTGGGTCATGCCATCCCAGTCCCCCAACGAGACTTCTATTATTTGATCATCAATAGCACAATTATTGACATCAAAATCCAATACCGATGATACTATACCCGCGGTTTCTCGCGTACGCCCCAAAGGGCTACAGACCATTGAATAGGACGTATTACCCTTCAGTTCACGCTTCAGACACGCGCCCATTTTCTGGGCCTGCAGATGCCCATTTTCGGTCAGGTCCGAATTCATATGACCTTGATACCGTTTCGCTTTATTCAACAGCGTCTCACCGTGACGGAGCAGGTATATTATTCTATTTTTCATATTTAACCCTCAACAGGAATCTCTTCGATCATTCCATTGCTCAATCGAAAGAGCGCATCTTGGGGCACCGATAGAGCGAGCACGTCATCAGTGTCCATGTCGGCGTAAACACCCCGAATGACCCGACCAATGGCACCGTGGCTTACAACAATTAAGGGATCAGGTGTTTTGGTTAGTGTGGCAAGCCATTTACGGGCTCGGATATCCATCATGGCGCTGCTTTCGCCCGACGGGGGGCGTGAATGCCACTTATCATTTTGGTAGGTTGCCCATTCTTGGGGATACGTCGCACTGACTTCTTCATGGGTCATGCCGTCCCAATCCCCCAGCGTGACTTCTATTATTTGGTCATCAATAGCACAATTATTGACGTCAAAATCCAGTGCTGATGATACGATACCCGCGGTTTGTCGTGTGCGCCCCAACGGGCTACAGACCATTGAATAGGATATATTACCCTTCAATTCACGCTTCAAACACGCGCCCATTTTCTGGGCCTGCAGACGGCCTTTTTTGGTCAGGTCCGAATTCAGATGTCCTTGATAGCGTTTCGCTTTATTCCACTGCGTCTCGCCGTGACGGAGCAGGTAAATTTCTGTACTCATTTATCTAGGCTCATTTATTTGTGCTCATTTAACGGCCTTTCCACACCGGATCGCGTTTTTCAGCGAACGCTTTCGGACCTTCTTGCGCATCTTCGGACGCCAGCATTTTATCGAACGCCGGCAGACCGTTGTTTTTCATCAGGCTGTAACACTCGACCATGGTCGTCGTTTCCGTCAGGCGCACGGTCTCTTTTGTCGCTGCCAATGATAATGGTGCCGCCGCAATCATCATGTCGGCGTATTCGCGCGCGGTATCCATGAGAATTTCAGCGGGAACCACCGCGTTGACCAAGCCCCAACCATAGGCTTCTTCGGCCCCCATGCGCCGTCCGGTTAACAGCATTTCCATGGCAATGGCGCGGGGAATGCGTTTGGGCAGACGGAAACAACCTGAGTCCCCCATGACACCCGCAAAGATTTCCGGCATCCAGAATTCAGCCGTATCAACCGCGATCATCATATCCGCCGCCAGTGCCAACTCGAACCCACCACCACAGGCCATGCCGTTAATGGCCGTTATAACGGGTTTGCTCATTTCATGCATTTCGCTGATGCCGCCAAAACCACCGACCCCAAAAAAATCGTCGTAGCCTTCGCCCTCGGCGGCGGCTTTTAAATCCCACCCAGCGGAGAAGAACCGTTCGCCGCCCCCCGTTAGGATCGCCACGCGCAAGTCAGGATCGTTGTTAAATTCAGCAAATATTTCACCCATAGCAACCGAGGTTGCCGCGTCAATGGCGTTGGCCTTACCGCGCGCGAGGGTAACCTCTAAAATTTTTCCGTTGCGAACTGTGTTTAGATCATCACTCATAATATCTACCTATTTCAATTGTCTGATAAGGGCGTCAACGGCGACGGCCCCTTTTTGGAATACCAATAGCGGGTTCACATCCATTTCACGTAAATTATCACGGTTCGCGTGGGCGTAACTCGCCACCGCCATAACCGCATCAACGGCGGCGTCGAAATCAGCGGGTGGACCGCCACGGTATCCACGCAGCAAACTCGCCACCCGCAGCGAACCAATAGCATCTGCGGCCTGTTCCCGTGATAGGGGCAACAATAACGTTCTGCTATCACGCAGCAGTTCGACAAACACGCCGCCGGCACCAACCACCAGAACCGGGCCAAAGTGTGGGTCATATTCGACCCCGATGATCAGCTCGGCAATAGCCCCCCCGATCATGCGTTCCACCAAAAATAAATTTGACAGGTGGGCCATTTTTTCCACGGCCTGGATTACGTCTTGTTCATTATTCAAATGCAGGGCGACACCGCCGACGTCTGTTTTATGGCTAACATCGCTGCTCACCATTTTAACCACCACCGGGAAACCAACCTCTGTGGCGGCGGCGGGCGCGTCACTTGCAGCCACCAACCGTCCCTCTGGCACCGACAATCCGAACTGTTTTAACGCCCGTTTACTGGCCCATTCGTCGAGCACTTCGCTTTCGCTATCCCCCATATCAGATAATGATTCTATGGGAACGGGCACTCGACCTTGCCCGACTTCACGTTGGCGTTCACCAATCCACGCGGCACATTCAAACGCACGCAAGCAATCGTCTAACCCTTGCATGGGGGTAATATTATGCTCGATCAACCACGCCCGGATTTCATCGGGTAAGGCTTCTTGCAATGAGCTGATCATAACAGTGCGTCCCCCTGTGGTCTTGGCGGCTCGTGCAAATGCCGCTGCGGCTTTATCCCATTCTCGGATATCGCACACGCCGGGCTTGGGGTAATCCATCATGATCATGGTCACGTCAAACCCGCACCGCATAACAGCGCCGTAGGTTGCTTCCATGGCATCCGCGTCACCCCAAATAAAGGTATGGTAATCAAACGGATTTGAGATACTCACAAGATCATTGAGGGTGGAGCGGATATCAATGGTTTGGGCGTCGCTGAAATCGGCAAAATCCAATCGCAGATCCATGGCGCAATCGGCGACCATGGCGGCCTCGCCCCCCGAACAACTGAGCGATGCAATGCGGTTGCCCGGTAATACGCCGCCAAATTTACCACCTAAAGCCATAAATTTAAGCGCTTCCACAAACCCCGGCAACGAATAACAACGATAAATGCCCAACCGCTCAAACAGCGCGTCATACATATGGTCAGCCCCTGACAGGGTTGAGGTATGGCTTACGGTGATGGCGGCCCCTGCTTCGGACCGCCCGGATTTAATGGCGACAATGGGTATGCCTTTTTCAAGCGCGTGAATAGCCGCGTTCGAGAAAGCCGCCACATCGCTTAATCCTTCGATTAAAATCCCGATGGCTTTAATACGCGGATCATCCAACATGGCTTCGATAAATTCACTGACCCCCATGACCGCCTGATTGCCCAGAGTGATCATGTAGGCAAGCGGTAGATTGCGTTGTTGCATGGTCAGGTTAATGCCAATGTTACCGCTCTGGCTTAAGATAGCGACGCCTTCGTCTATAGGCACCCCCGCATGCTGATCCGGCCATAGGGTGACGCCGTCTAAATAGTTTAAAATCCCGTAACAATTGGGACCCGCCAGCGGCATCTCGCCCGCCGCTTCAACCAATTGCTCTTGCAAGGCCGCACCCTCAACGCCCACTTCGGCAAAACCGGAAGCAAAACTGACCACACCACCTGCGCCCATGGCGTTCAGTTCGCGCACCATCTCGATGGTCAGGTGTCGATTGACACCAACGAAAACCGCGTCCGGGGCCTCGGGTAAATCGGCAAGAGACGCCAGACATGCCTCGCCGCCCATTTCGTCGCGTTTTGGATTGATGGGCCAAATTGGTCCTTTAAAACCAGACAGACGGCATTGTCGAACGACTTCTTCGGACCAGTTTCCACCAATGATCGCCACATGGCGTGGTTTTAATAATCGTTTCAGACGGTTTAGATCAGTCATCTTAGTTCTCTAATGGTCGTAACAAGGCGCGGGAAATAATGTGACGTTGGATTTCGCTGGTGCCGTCCCAAATTCTTTCAACACGTGCATCTCGCCAGATCCGTTCTAGTGGCAAATCAGCCATCAAGCCCATACCGCCAAAAATCTGAATGGCCTCGTCCGATACTCGGGCCAACATTTCCGTCGCCGCAACCTTGGCCATGGCAAAGTCCATATCGGTCGATGTCCCTTGATCCAATTTCCAGGCCGCTTTCATGGTCAGTAATTCGGCGGCTTCGATATCAATTGCCATATCGGCCAACTTAAATGACACACCTTGGTTTTTGCCAATGGCCTGACCGAATTGTTTCCGGTTTGCGGCCCAATCGGTAGCCAGTTCAAAGGCACGTTGCGCCCGACCGATACACATCGCCGCGACAGACAACCGTGTGGCGCCCAACCATTCGTTCGCTACATCAAACCCGTGATCAGGTTCACCCAGAACTTGGTTCAGGGACAATCGGCAATTATCAAATTCCAAAATAGAATTGTGATACCCCCGGTGGGAGACGGATTTATAACCCGGCTTGACCGCAAACCCCGGCGTGCCTTTATCCACCAAGAACGTGGTAATGAGCTTTTTGGGTCCCCGGGGGGTATCCACCTCACCGGAGGCCGCAAACAAAATCACAAAATCCGCCACATCGGCATGTGAAATAAAGTGTTTAATACCGTTGATAACATAATCATCGCCATCGCGCTCTGCCCGACATTTCATAGAGCGCACATCGGAACCCGCGTCGGGTTCGGTCATGGCGAGACAGTCAACTTTTTCGCCCCGGATGGTGGGCAGCAAATAACGTTCGATTTGATCCCCCCTACAGGCCTGCAAGATATTGCTGGGTCGGGCAATGGCGTACTGTAGGCCAAAGCTAGCGCGACCTAATTCTCGTTCCAGTAAACAAAGCGACACCGCGTCCAACCCGCCGCCCCCCAGTTCTTCCGGCATGTTAGCGGCATAGAAACCCATTTCAATGGCACGCTCTGTTATCTGTCTCAACAGCTCTGGCGGGATATGATCGTCCCGCTCAACGGCTTCCTCATAGGGGTATAATTCTTCCGTAACGAAGGCGCGCGCACTTTCGACGATCATTTGGTGTTCTTCGGAAAGACCAAAATCCATAAGTGTTGTCCTATTTCAGCTTTATCTGCATGGCATGACCGACCTGTTTTGGTACGGGCATATCTTTATGAACATCCATAATGGCCTGCAACGCCGTTGCCACGGATGGCAAAATTGGGCAGGCGCTCTGCGCCTTCATATCGACGTGCAATAACATCTGTTCGGTGGTGGCGAGCAAATCACCCGTACGTCCATGATACATGGTATGGAATATATGCATGCGTTTTTCGTCCAACGCCAATAATTGGGTGGTGACTTTAAACGGTTCGCCCACGCCCACTTCTTGATAATAATTGATGTGAGTTTCCACCGTATAAAACGAATTACCATTCTCGCGGTAGGCTTCATCGATACCGATATAGCGGAACAGTTTATCCGTGCCCCAACCAAAGGCATCAATGTAGGCCGATTCCGTCATATGACCATTATAATCGATCCAGTTGGGCTCAACCGACGCCGCGTGCATATCGAGGGGGGCGGCAACCGCTTCACCAGCCGACCAAATCTCTGCGTCCATGGAGGCAAATTGAGCAGCTTCATCATCGGCAAGGGTTTTACCCGAGGCGATATTAAATTGACGCAAAGTCTGCATGATACCGATCAGACAATTATCGCGTAACAATTCGAATTCTTCAACGGGGGTGTCCCCGGCTTCGGCTTCGCAACCAGCAACGATTTTATCAATCAATTCATCGGTAAGCTCGGGTGCTTCAAGTTTTGTCCACGGCAATTTAAGGGCCGGACCAAATTGTTTCATGAAATGGCGCATCCCTTGATTACCACCCGCCAAATGGAATGTTTTATACTGTCCCATGAAAGCCAAGCGAAGACCAAATCCGTAAACAATCGATTGGTCCAACTCTCCGGGGGTGGCAATCCCTTCGTTAATAATGTGCATGCCTTCACGCCACATAGCTTCTTGCAAACGGTCCGAGAGGTACGCTTCGACCTCTTTGCGGACCCGCAAGGTATGCATGCCGAGGGTTTTATAAAATGCTTCGGCTGTATCAATGGTGCTCGGGGCTGTCTTGGCTCCGCCGACCAATTCACATAAAGGCAGTAAATAAACCGGATTAAAAGGGTGACCGATCATAATGCGTTCTGGGTGTTTGCAATTTGCCTGAATTTCACTTGGCAACAACCCTGATGAACTGGACGCAAAGATCACATGGGGGGCGGCGTAACTGTCTAGCTCGGTATGTAATTTTTGTTTCAGTTCGATATTT
Organism: uncultured Rhodospirillales bacterium; assembly: GCA_965603075.1. Lineage (GTDB taxonomy): Bacteria > Pseudomonadota > Alphaproteobacteria > Rhodospirillales > Casp-alpha2 > JABJOR01. Next base: position 41,323 of record CBFDBO010000014.1, read on the forward strand.
TCCGGCGCACTCTCTTGAATAAAGTCTGCCGCCTCTGCCAATTCTTTTAAATCGGTGGTGAAACGGATCGCCGGGGGTTTGGGTGTCTTTGCCCAACCGATTTTAATCAACGCTGGCCACGCATTCTCGATTTTAGCGCGCAGAATATCCCCGGCATTTGGGCCGGGGTCCCAGCCGATAACATCGTATCCCCGTGCAAGGGCGCGTGCCGCCCAACCCGCGCCGATAACACCGGCCCCGACGATACCAACTGTTTTGATCTCTGACATAAACTCTATTCCTAACTCTAACCCTAAAAAACTTTGAAAAATGAAATCCTGAATTGATTTAAAGGCAGAATTTATGAATTGAAAACACTATTTTTTCATGCTTGGAGCGAATTTAATTTTGCAACAGTTTCTGAATTCCCGAGCATATTCGATCAAAGGCTAATTTACCCCGATTGGTTGTGTGACGGGCGCGTAAAAAGGCGTGGATTAAGCCTTCTTCCAGATGGAATTCTACGCTAATACCCGCCGCTTCCAACCGGCGAGCATATTCCACACTATCATCGCGCAGCGGGTCATATTGGGCGCAATTGATAAAGGCGGACGGCAATTCTTCTAAGTTTTCTACTTTCAATGGACAGGCAATGGGGTCATCCGGTAATTGACGGGCGCCGAAGTACATCTCATGAAAGACGTGCATGTCTTCGGTGGTAAGCAGGGGCGCGTCATGACACACCTCATAGGAAGGCAACGTGCCAATGCCGCCAAGGGCAGAATACAGCAAAACTTGTCCCGCTAACTTGGGTCGATCACTCCCCCATTTATCGCGCGCCATCAGCGCCATAGCAGCGGCTAAATTACCTCCTGCGCTGTCACCACAAACAATAATTTTTTGGGGGTCTATGTCATAGTGTGCAGGATCACCCGCCACAGCCTGTAACACGGCCCAGCAATCCTCATGCCCCGCCGGGTAGAGATGCTCTGGCCCCAACCGGTAATCCACCACAATAACCACAGCACCGGTCCTTTGGGATAAATCCGCCGCGATCGATGCGTGGCTATCAAGATTACCCAACACCCATCCACCACCATGAAAATATAGAATGCAACCAAGCGGTTTGCTTTGGCCCTCAATTGAGCTTGGCCGGTATACTCGAATGGGAATAGGACCTGACGTTTCTCCAGTTTCAGAAGTGCCCACAACCATTTCATCGTAGACATCCATGCCAGCGGGAATTTCTTCGGCAAATAATTGACACTGGGCATCAAAGTCTTTTCGCAAAGCATCGATATTCACCTCAGCAGGTTCTTGGCTGGAAGAAGTGTCGCCCGTTAAGGGGCTACATTGAGCAACGTATGCCGCTACGTCATCATCCAGAATATACTTTGTCATGTGCCATGCCCGTTATATGTTGATTGCCTATACTATGCCACACAACAAAAGCAGTCGTCATGCCCTATCGTCTCGCCATCATCCGATTTTCCCATGAAGGAAATTCCTTTAATCCCGTCCCCACCAAAATGACTGATTTCGTCAGTGGTGAGTACTTTGTGGGTGATGCGGCGCGGCAAGCCTATGACGCTACAGCAAGCGAGATCGGCGGCGCGGTTGAATTTTTAAAAAATAACCCCGCGTGGCACGGCACATTTCTTCGGTGCGCATCCGCCCCCCCCGGTGGCCCCATTGAAGATGCAACCTTTCAGGTCATTCTTGAGGAAATTACCCAAAGCCTGAGCAAACAAGGCTGGGACGGGGTTTATATCTCCTTACATGGGGCCATGGTGTCTGTGAGCGAGCCTTGTTGTGATTTGGATATTTTAAAGGCCATCCGCAAAGCCGCCCCCCAAGCCGTGATCGCGGCGAGCTTTGATTTACATGCCAATATGGGCGGTAAAATAGGGAATGAAATAGCTGATTTAATAGATATCGGTGTTGGTTTTAAAACCTATCCCCACGTCGACATGGCCGAAACCGCCCTTAAAACACTGAATATTTTAGAGCGTGCCATACAGGGAACCATCACCCCGCAAACCAAAATCGCCCCGGTGGGTCGGGTGCTTCTAAGCCACAATATGCGCACCAGTAGTGGACCGAATACTGGACCCAGTTCTCAACCTATGGCGGATATGGAAAAACTTGCCACGGACTTAGAAACCCGTGAAGGATTTTATGATGTAACCCCCTTTGGCGGGTTTTCCTTTGGCGATAGCCCGGCGGCGGGGGCCTCCATTATGGTGTGTGGCGAAAAAGCCAACCCGAACCTATTGCCCCGTGCCATTGAATTGGCGAAATCCATGTATGATCGCCGGGATGATTTTATACCCGACTTAATCAGCCCAAAAGGCGGCATTGAACGCGCCCTCTCGCAAGTCCAAACCGGTAAGCCAATTGCGGTCATTGAACCCGCCGATAATCCCATGTCGGGCGGGATTGGAGACACCCCCGCTTTGCTGACAGCCCTCATTGGTATCAACCCCCGCGTACAAACGCTGTTTGCATTCTTTTGTGATCCGGTGCTTGCAGCACAGGCATTTGAAAAAGGGTTAGGGGCGGTTATTGAAACCACGTTGGGGGGTAAGGTCAGTTCTCTCTATGGATCGGGTATTGCCATAAAGGCCCGCATTGACTGTGTTACTGATGGGACCTTCATTAATGATGGTCCCATGTGGAAGGGTTTAAAAACCGAACTTGGTCGGAGCGCCCTGTTACACCTTGAAGGCACCCAAATTTCGGTTATCGTCACATCGAATTGCATCTCGCCCAACGACAGGGCGTATTTTCGATTACACGGTATTGATATAAGCACCATCAGCTTATTGTGCTGCAAAGCCAAAAACCATTTTCGCGCGGCCTTTGGTGATGTGTGCGCAAACATTATCGAGGTCGACACCCCCGGCCCGGCCACCGGAAACTTAAACGCATTACCGTTTAAGCATGTTCCGGGAAGCTATATTTAGTGGTTATATTTAATTTTACGCTTTTACCTGTTCATCGCGGCGGTCGGTAGCCAAGGCGGGGGTTGGCGACAGTGCGGAAATCGCAGCGTATAATTCAGGCGTCATATCCACCTCAGTTGAGTCCAGCGACGGTTGTAATTGCGCCACATCTCGCGACCCGATAATGGGGCAGGTAATGGCGGGGTTCGCGGCAACCCAGGCAACGGCTAAGCTGACCGGGTGGATATTATGCTCGGCGGCCAGGGCCGTAAACTCACCCGCAACTTCAAACACCCAGTCTTCACCATAACGAACACCATAATGTTTATTCTTCATGATGCGGCCGGTGTCGGGGCGGGTATCTTTGGCATACTTACCACTGAGCAAACCGCCACCCACCGGGCTGTAGCTGATCACACCGAGATTTTCAGATGCCGCCATGGGCAGGATTTCTGACTCGACCTGTCGTTTGACCAGACTATACATAGGTTGGATCACATCGACTTTGGGCCAGCCCTGACGTTCTGATATGCCCAGCCCTTTGGCAATTTGCCACGCGGCATGATTGCTGGCACCCAAATATAAAACCTTGCCCTGTGTTACCAGATTTTCCATGGCGCGAAGTGTCTCTTCAAAGGGGGTATCATCATCCCAATGATGCATGAAATAGACATCCAATCGATCCGTACCGAGCCGCTTCAAGCTGTCCTCGACCGCCGTTGCAATCAAACGGCGGCTGCCGCCACGGTGATTACGCTCATCGCTCATAGGGCTGGCGAATTTGGAGGTGATAACCAGATCATCACGCTCGTGGGCCATTAATTTACCCAATATGGTTTCGGCAGTTCCCTTACTATAAACATTGGCGCAATCAAAAAAATCGATTCCTTTATCGCGACACGCCGCGTACATTTTGGCGGATGTGTCAGCATCCGCATCGCCGCCAAAAGACATGGTACCAAAACAAAGCTCTGATACGGTGACACCTGTGTTTCCGAGTAATTTAAATTTCATGTGTTCCTCATAATTTTAAAAACCATATAGAATGACCTTTTAAGTGCGCTTAGGCGGTCCGGATAGAATAAAAAAGACCGGAGCACTATACCGCGCTCCGATCTAATTTGAAAACATCCCTAATTACAAAACATCAATGATGTTTAGTTAAAAAACATCCCTGATGTTTAACAATCGAGTGTTGTATCGCGTTCCCATTGGGTCAGGCTCTGGGTGTAGCTCTGCCAGTCGCGATTGCGTAGTTTGACATAGGCATCGATCAATTCATCCCCCATAGCTTCGCGGACCGTTTTGTTATTATCGGTCAGACGAATAGCATCAAGCAGATTGAGTGGCAATTTTTTGGCGCCCTTGACCGTGTGGCCTTGGCTATACATATCGATGTCCAAACGCTTGCCGGGATCAGTTTTGTTTTTGATACCGTGCAGACCCAAAGCCAATAACGCCGCCGGGGCCAAGTAAGGGTTCATGGCACCATCGGCCAAACGGAATTCAAGGCGATTGGCCTCTGGGATCCGCACCATATGGGTCCGGTTATTACCACCGTAGGTGATGGTGTTGGGCGCCCACGTCGCACCGGAACTTGTCACGGGTGCGTTAATGCGTTTGTAGCTGTTAACCGTCGGGTTAAAGATCGAGCACATGGCATCAACATTATTGATCACACCGCCGAGGAAGTTATAGGCGGTCTTGCTGAGACCCAATTCGCCTTTGGGGTCTTGGAATTTGTTCGTCTTGCCGGTTTTATCCCACAAAGAGGCGTTAATGTGACAGCCGTTACCCGTCAAATTCAAGAAAGGCTTCGGCATGAAGGTTGCCCGCATTCCATGTTTTTCGGCAATGGTCTTTGCCATATATTTAAAGAACACATGACGATCAGCGGTTTTTAGAACGTCATCGAAATCCCAGTTCATTTCCCACTGGCCGTTGGCGTCTTCGTGATCGTTTTGATAGGCACCCCAATCAAGTTCGATCATGGCATCGCAAATTTCAGAAATCACATCATAACGCCGCATGAGCGCGCTTTGATCGTAACAAGGCTTTTCCTGAGTATCGCGTTCGTCATAAATATCCGTGCCATCGGCATTGATCAGGTGGAATTCACATTCGACACCCGTCTTAAAGGTGTAACCCATCTTTTTGGCTTTTGCCATTTGCTCTTTAAGAGCAACACGCGGTGACGCGGTGACGGGTTTGCCTTCCATATAAAGGTCGCAAGCAACCCAAGCCACATCACGTTGCCATGGCAACACGATTAAGCTGTCCGGGTCGGGCATGCCAAGCATGTCAGGGTGCGCGGGTGTTAAATCCAACCATGAAGCGAACCCGGCGAAACCTGCGCCGCCTTTTTGCATGCCCCCAATCGCTCTTGCAGGAACTAGTTTTGCTCTTAAGACGCCAAACAGATCAACAAAGCTGACCAGAAAATATTTAATCTTTTTTTGCTTCGCAAATTTCGCTAAATCCAACACCATGGATATCCTCCCTAAATTATAAATACGTATCAATACTATCTATTGTTATTCCGCTGTATTATCTATTGTTATTGCGCAGCGTCAAGAACCCGATTGGTTCCCGCCACTGGAATACCCGAAGCCCGCGCCGTCACAATAGTGACCGAGCGTAAATCTTCGGGTTCTAGATTGTGTACATTGGTTTTACCCGTGCAACGCGCCATAATGGACGCTTCACCAGAGCTGGCCTGTAAGAGATTGGCCAGACCGATTTTGCGATCATCGCGGTTGAAATCGGAATAGAATTGCATCATACCGTCTTCAATAGTGCCACCCGTCGCCATAGCCGCGGCCACACCAAAGACACCCGCACGGCACCCCAGTGAAATGGTTTTCGCAACATCGGTACCAGAGCGAACACCGCCGAAATAAATCGGTTCCAGATCTTCTTCTCGGTTCATACCCCGCAAGATTTTGATCACATCACGCATCAAAGCCAGATCACACCCAGAATTCAATTCTGACCATGGGGCGTTGATGTTGGCGGTACCATCGAGCAAGATAATATCAAGCTCGGCGGCCAGCGCGCGTGTCAGGACATCTTGCAAATTATCATGCGTAACCACCACACCCGAGAGCTTGTCGGTACCCGACGCGTTTTTGATCGCTTTGAAATCACTCGAAGGGTCAAGGGCGATAAACCCTGATGCCGTATCGTCAATGGCACCGTCATCTTCAACAAGTTGCAACCATTTACCGCCAGCGTTCAATGCTTTTTTACCGATGTAGGCGCTGCCGTGATCGGCAATACCTGCGCCCACGTCTTCGCGAACTTCATCCGGCGCGTCATCAAACCCAGCGACAAAACCGGGGGTGGCGATGGTAAGTTTACCGGCGATGGTGGTCGAAACGTTACAGGCGTCCCGGTAGGGATCAATCACCAAGCGTGACAGGTTGGCGGGTAAGAAGACCAAGTCTTCAAACGATTGAACGCTGCCTTCGGGATAGGGGTTATCGCGCAGAACAAGGCGTTTATCCAAAATAGCATTTTGGGTGCGCGCGTCCTCGGGGTTGGTCCGGGCCATGACAAAAATATCTTCGCGGCTGCTGACGGAATAATCAGATGCGCCGGTTTCCACGTCACACCGATAACACCGCGCGGCTTCGCATTTAGCGGCCCGTTCGGTGTAATGGCTTTCGATTTCTGGAAACGATACGGGATCGTCGCCCAAACCATGGAAATCTTGTTCCTGACGGTTGATAATTTCCCATTCTGGATCTTGTGCAATGGGAACCGTTCGGGTGCGAAACGGCACACGGTACGCTACAGGGTTCGCCTGGCCTTCGAGGAATGCTTTAATATAATACGCCGAGCGGTGGCCATGTTGCATGGCCATAACGATGGTTGACCCACCAAAAGCGCCATCACCCGCAGCAAAAACCTTAGGGTCTTGCGTGGTCATGCCGTCCCAATTTGTTTTAACCCGGTCCCCATCCATCAAGCCTTTGGTTTCTAAATGAGTAGATATGGATTGTTGTCCAACGGCCATAATCACCATGCCGCAATCAATGTCGTGTTCGCTGCCGGGGACATCAACGGGGCGACGGCGACCGTCTTCACCGGGTTCGCCCGGTTCGGTTCTAATGCACCGCAATTTCAAATTATCGCCATCGGGAATAACGCCAACAGGTTGGGTATTATAGGTAATTTTCACCCCTTCTTTGATGGCACCTTCTAGCTCGTCAAGGCGGGCGGGGATGCCATCTTCACCACGGCGGTAAACCACGTTTACGTATTTACAACCGGGCAAACGAAGGGCGGCACGACACGCGTCCATGGCCACATCACCACCACCGATCACGGTGACGGTCTCTGGTAGTTCGGGGCGCTCACCATCGTTTACTTTGCGCAAAAACTGAACACCATCGATGACTTTAGAGTGATCATCGCCGGGGACCTTCATATTCTTGCCCCACCACGCGCCAATGGTCAGCAGCACAGCTGCATGACGTTCTTTCAATTCATCCAACGTCACACCATCATCACCATCTTTATCAGCCAGCGGTGTATTGAGATGAACTTTAATGCCCGGACAATGGGCCAACATGCGATCGATGTCTTCGCTAATGGTGCCTTTTGGCAGGCGAAACTCTGGGATACCCCAGGTCATCATACCACCAAGACGGTCGGTCATTTCATAGATGTGGACCTCAAATCCAGCCTCGGCCAAATCTTGCGCAGCAGTCATACCAGCAGGGCCGGCACCGACAACGGCAACGCTCTTCGTCTGGCTAACATCAACAACAGGCAAACGATAATCTTTACCCAATTGATCCATCACATAACGTTTCAGGTTACGAATACCAATAGGGCCATCACTGTCGGCACGGCGACAGGCCGGCTCGCAGGGTGCGTCACAGACACGGCCGCAAATAGAGCTGAACGGGTTGGTGGCGGTTATGGCTTCAAAAGCTTCTTCCGTTTTGCCTTCCCAGATATAACCAATGTAGGACGGCGCGTCTGTCCCAATGGGACAAGCGACCTGACAGGGCGCCGGAACATAGTGTGCTTGTGCCACATCATCTTTGAAACCTTCGGGGGCCTGTGATGGGTGAACGCGGTCGAAATTATAAACGTCTGACGTCATGATGCGTCCTCCTTATTCAGCAGCGACTGGTTTAGTATCAATGGGTTTAGCGTCACGGTAACCGGGCTCATAAGGCAGCCCGGTAATTTCGGCGGCTTCCGGTGTGAGCGCGACCAAATCGTCACGGCATAACTGTTTGATATCGGTGTAACCATGGGCATCGGCGATGCTGGCCATTTGCCACCGCATGCTTTCTAGGTAGCGGTGAATATTGCGGGCTTCCACTTCCTTATTATAACGGGCTTCATGGTCTGGATCTTGGGTAGCGATACCCACAACGCACGTTCCAACGTGGCATTGCATACAGGCAATACAGCCGCCCGCGATTAAGGCGCCCGTTCCAACGGCCGCACAATCCGCACCAAGTGCCAAGGCCTTCGCCGCATCAACACCGTCTTTAATACCGCCCATAAGAACGATTTGAAGTTGTCCCGTCGCATCGATTTCAGCCAGCGCATCGAGCGCTTCTTGGATGGCCGATAAGGTGGGGATACCGACAAATTCTAGCACTTCATTACCCGCCGCCCCGGTTGATCCTTGCAGACCATCCAGCTCGACAAAATCAAAGCCATCTTTCATGGCGATTTTAATATCATCACGCACCCGGCCCGCCCCCAATTTTACCGAAACAGGCAAGCGGTAATCGGTCGCTTCACGGAATTCTTCGATCTTAATGACCAAATCATCGGCCCCCAAAACGTCAGGGTGACGCGAAGGAGAACGCAGATCAATGCCCTCAGGAATACCGCGAATTTCGGCGATCTCTTTGGTTACTTTGGCAGCCATCAACTGGCCCCCCAAGCCCGGCTTCGCCCCTTGGGAAATATAAATTTCCAGCGCGTCAGCACGGTTCATATCATGGATGTTCCACCCCAGACGACCCGACAGGCACTGATACATTAATTGATCAGACGCCGCGCGTTGTTCGTCAGACATGCCGCCTTCACCGGTATTCTCAGAAATCTTTGAGAGCCCGGCGGCAATAGCCAGCGCAACCTTGGTTGATTTGGAAAGCGCGCCATAGCTCATGGGCGCAATCATCAATGGCATGGAAAGCTTAAGCGGTTCCGCGCCGCGGTCGCCTCCGATTTCGGTGTACATATTCACCCGGTCCAGAACAGCTTTATCCGTATTCAAGTTCGTCAAATCTTTGCGGAACGCCACATCGCTCAGGTGCGGTAACGCACGTGCGGCACCGTATCCACGGATTCGGTAACGACCAATTTGAGCTTTAACGTGAATGTCTTCTTGGACTTTGGTGTTCCAATAATCATTGGTGCCCGTAAACGTGGTAAAGGGCACACTACGAACCCGAGGCTCGACAGTTTTATAACGCAAGGATTTACCCGCGTTTTGAATTTTTTGGAAGGTGCCGTTAAAAGCAATCTCATGTTTATCGAGAAACTCCATAATGGAGTCCAGCTCGTCCGCAGGAAGATCGATAATCTCGGCATCTGAACCCAGCGCCTGAATTTTACCCGCGCAATAAATTGCCCCCCCGGTCAAATCTTCTCCGACTTTATCACCGGAATCGCCCAAGATGATAATCCGTCCGCCGTACATCATGTAACCCGCCATAAAGTTGGCGCTGCCTGCACATAGCAGCGTGCCGGACTTCATAACTTGACCGGCGCGCGAGCCTAGATTGCCATGGACAATGACCTCGGCCCCACGCATAGCAACGCCCGCAATAGCGCCCGCATTACCCTTAACAATGGCGGTGCCTTCCAACATATTATCGGCAAAGCCCCAACCCACGTTGTTTTCAACAACAAACTTTGGACCATCGGTCAGGCCGGCACAAAAGTACCCGGCGGACCCTTGGACATTAACTGTAATAGGATGAACAACGCCTACACCAATATGGTGGCGCGCGTCGGGATTTAAAACGTCAACATCAATACCGTCTGCCGCGTACTTGCGGATTAAACGGTTGCCTTCGGTGACGGAAAGGGTGCTTAGATCTATCTGTGCCATGTTTGAAAAGTCCCTGGCGGTGGTTCCATTGTGTTCAATGCCATGCCCGGGAACAATTTGTTCAGGGAAACTTCTTCAGAAGCGATGGCGATAATGTCGTCATTTTCGAATTTGACCATAGGCTTACAAGCCAAGCGATCTTTGGCGTAGCCGATTTCATCTTTGGTAGAGACCAAAAACGAGAACGTACCATCAAAATCATCGATGGATAATTTAAGCGCTTCATCCAAACTATGACCGAGCTTCAATTTGTCCGCCAAATAAACAGCAACAAGCTCGCTGTCGTTATCGGTATGAAACTCAAAGCCCCGTTTTTCCAAACGACGCCGCATTTTCCAATAATTGGTGAGCTGTCCATTGTGAACAATGGCAACATCCGCAAATCCGGTAGCCCAAAATGGATGCGCGGCTTCTGGCTTAACATCGGATTCGGTCGCTAAACGCACGTGGCCGATGCCGTGGGTGCCGTTAAAGCCGTTTACACCGTAGACCTTATCCACATCGAAGGCTCCGCCGATGTCTTTAATAATATCCAAGCTCTCGCCAATGGAAAATAACTTCGCCACGTTTTCCATCTCATAGGAGAATTTCTGTACATCGCCATCAAAACGAACCGTAAATGTATGCGAGGCACCAATGGAATCCTCTGCTAGAACTTCGGCGTTCCATTCAGCAAATTTTTCTTTGATCCGTTTAACCGTTTCAACGGCCTCCATACCTTCACCTACTAAAAACCGCAAACGAAGCTCGCCTTCAACGGTTTCGTGATAGAGCGCGTAGCCCGTGGAGTCGGGACCACGATGCTGACAACCATCAAGCATATTAATCAATGCCTGTCCGGTTGTCAGGTTTCGGTGATCCCCTTTAAAGAGAATGCCAGCAATGCCACACATAGTCGCCACCTTTCGTAAGATTGTTGCCATCAAGAGTAATTTGATAACAGAAATTCAAATGGAAATTTTGTCGCTAAGATATCCTAGCCGAAGTATTTTATTTAATCAACCTCAGTAAACGATGTTTACTCTTAGGAAATAAAATAATCAACATTTATTGCCGGAATGAAAATAAACTAATCAGAGCTATCTTGATGTTTATACGATATCACCGACAGAAATTGGATTGGCAAGTCGGTCAGGCTTTCTGGGCCGTGGGGCACATCACCATCAAAATAAAGCGAATCACCGGGTTCTAGATCATAAAGATTATCACCGTGTTGATAGGTGACTTTGCCTTTCAGCATATAAATGACTTCGATTCCCTCATGTTGAAACAAAGGAAAAACATCAGACTTTTCTGACAGGGTAATGAGATAAGGTTCCATAGCGACGTTCTTCCCGGTGCTATGGCCAAGCAATTCGTATTGGTGTCCGGCGCGCGTGCCCCGACGTTCAATTTTTAATCCCTCACCCGATTTTACAAACGTCGCTTCTTTGGCGTCTTCAAAGCGCCTGAAAAAGGTCGTTACGGGGACCTGCAATGCTTTTGATAAGGCCTGCAGAGATGCCAAAGACGGTGAGGTAATGCCGTTTTCAATTTTCGATAACATACCCGTGGACACCCCCGCCCCCTTAGCAAGTTCGGCAACGGTCATATTTTGTTGTCGTCTAAATTGTCTGACTTCATTGCCGATGGCTATTTCTAAGCGGTTATCGCGTTCACCCGCTAATCCGTGCGGGTCCTGCATATTAGATTTTTTTTCTGAAGCCGTCATTACCATGCGTTGTCGCCCACCCGTATTATTATTTTTCTATATATATGGATAATAAGCTCATATTATAGATATGGATAATAAAATAGAATCGAGTAGAGCGCACGTTTTTTTGATACCCGCCAAATATTAAGACCTATTCAGGCTCCGAAGCACCAACCAAATGGCCTTTGGCTTTTTCAAGATGCCCGGTAATGATGTTAACGGCTTGCTCGGCATTGCGAGAGCGTACGGCGGTAAAAAGCTGACGGTGCTCTTTATTATATTGCATAATTCGTTTGGGTGTCAGGATTTTCTTACGGGCATCAAACCATAATGTATTACCCCGAACCTCATTGACTTGATGATAGAGCCAGACCATGAGCGGGTTACGGCTACATTGCGCCAAACATAAATGGAAGGATTCGTCGGCGCGGGAAAACTGTTTAGGATTATCGACCGTGCTTTCCACACGAATCAAGGCCTGTTCCAACCGGTCCAGATCACGCGAGCCTGCATTTTGCACGGCCAGACGGGTCATATGGGGTTCGACTGAAAACCGGACCTCGATTAATTCAAGGGGGCTGGTCGCATCGGCGGCATCGTCCCGTCCAGTTTCCAGCTTGTAGGTAACAAAAGTGCCGCTGCCCAATTTACGGGAAACCATATCATTTTGTTCAAGTCTGCTAAGCGCTTCACGGATTGTATTGCGGGAAGATTTATAAAGTTGGGCCAACTCACGCTCGGGCGGTAATTTTTCGCCAAAGGTGAAATGCCCCGACATGATTGCCTGTTGCAATTCTACGGAAATGTTAACCGAGCTTCCCGATGAGGATCTGGATTGTGATTCCGTTAGTGATTCAGCCATTTTAATCTCACACGCTACAAATTTAAATCAAACGCAGTATTTACTAACTATACCAATTTCATACCACCTAAAAAAATGGTTTGCAAGGATGAAAAAGTATGCTTATTTGATTCCCATGGTACATAGACTGTAATATCTAGATTTTAATCATTCCAGCTATTGACCCAAAAATAAAAAATAAGAACCGAATTGGTTCAGTATTGGTTGTTTAATTCAAATCTGACACGAATGTTGTTCAGATATACAATTTGGGAGTTCATATCATGGCGAAAGCCGCAAAAACCGCTAAAACTGCTAAAAAGAAACCCGCCGCTAAAAAGGCCCCCTCAAAAGCTGTTGCCAGCAAAAGAACGGATCTTGAAGCGCACGTAAATGCCCCCGGACGCGAGAAACTTGTTAAAGACGTTCGTAAGAAAATTGACGAACTTGGAATCACCTATGTGTATTTCCAATTTGTTTCGGTCACCGGTCGTATCGTCGGCAAGGGTATTCCAGCCGATCATTGGGAAGCTGTTGCTAAAAAAGGCTTCCAACTTGTTTACGGTTCAACCGCTAACTTGTTCACCGATCGCCACGGCGATTACATTGGTTATGGTCCAGAAGCCTCTGAATTGGTCGGCATTGCTGATCCAGAAACATTTGCTCAGCTACCTTGGGATAAACGCGTTGCTCGCGTATTCTGTACTTTGTTCCGTAACCGCGAAGAAAGAGAAAACCCCGGTGGTGCACTGACATCCGATTGCCGTGGTAACTTGCGTCGTATTGCAGCCGACTTCAAATCCAAACACGGCATGGAAATGCGCTGTGGTACAGAGCCCGAAATGATGTGGCTGAAAAAAGGTGAAGACGGATTGCCCGACGGTGGTTTCTCTAAACCGAACTGTTATCACATTGATCAGTTTGAAAGCCTTCGCCCTGCCTTCATGCGCGTTATCGAATATTCTCAGGCCATGGGTCTTGATATGATCCAAGGGGATCACGAAGATGCACCGGGACAGCTTGAGCTGAACTGGATGTATGATGATGTACTTCGAAACGCCGATCGATTAACCACCTATCGACAAATTTGTGCGCAAGTTGCTCGCGAATTCGGTATGATTGCTTGCTTCATGACGAAGCCTTTCATGGGTGTATCGGCGTCGGGTTGTCACCATAACGTATCCTTGTGGACCGGCGGTAAAGACGTGATCGTCAATACCCCACACACCAAGAGCAAACCCGGTCATGATGGTATTTATGCTTATCGTCAAGGCGGTAAAAACCACTTCATGCCGGACCCTAAAATCGATGCCCGCAAACCAGCCCCGATTGGTCTGCATTCCATTGGTGGTGTTATCAAACACTTGGGCGCGTTGACGGCTCTGGGTTCCTCCACGGTTAACTCTTACCGTCGTCTTTGGGACACGGGTTTCTGGGCACCTATTTTCGCGGATTGGGGTTATCAGAATCGTACCTGCGCCCTGCGTATTTCAGCGCCGGGTCGTTTTGAATATCGCTCTGTTGACTCGATGGTAAACCCCTACTTGATGGGTGCGGCATTGTTGAAAGCATTTGATGATGGCGTCTCTAACAAGCTAGCCCCCGGCGAGCCAGAAGAACGCAACATCTATCAAGCCATCGATGCTGGTAAGAAAGTTAAAAAATTACCAATGTCTCTGGGCGAAGCCCTTACAGAACTTGCCAATGATGACGTCATTAAATCGGCGCTGCCTGATGAAATGTACACCGTCTTTGAGCATTACAAACGTGATGAATGGGAAACATTCATGGCTACGGTTACAGATTGGGATCTCAATACGTATTGGGATTGCTTGCCTTAATCAAAAACAAACACCGGATGGCTGGTTGATGCCTGCCATCCGGACTTTCTATCAACATCTATTAACAGGAGACACCATCCATGTGTGGTATAGCCGGTGTGATCCACAGAGGTAAGACCTCTGACGTTGGATCTGAAATGACCGATATGCTTCAAGCGTTGAAGCATCGCGGTCCGGACTCCACGGGATTTGCTGTTTATGGCAAGCCCCCGAGTGCCAATAATGAATTTGTCATGCGGTTCAAAGTTGCTGAGCAGGAAGACCTCTCAAAAGGGTCTAATATTCTCAGCGTCATTGCCGATCGTCGTGCAGCGGTAAACGCGCGTATGGCTGAACACGGTGCTAAAATCAGTACTGAAGTTGATGCTACTGATTACGCCTATCGCTATGCGTTCAGTTTTGATGGTGATGACAGCGATCTAGAAAAAATGACACGCTATATCGAAGAACTCGAAGGAGCTGAAATCCTTTCCATGGGTCGTGGTCTCGAATTGATCAAAGATCTGGGTGACGCGAGCGTTGTATCAAACCAGTATGGTCTTAAGGGCTTCCAAGGCACACACGCCCTTGGTCACACCCGTATGGCCACCGAATCCGACGTGGATATTCGCTCTGCGCACCCTTACTGGGCTTATCCTTATAATGATATCTCTGTTGTCCATAACGGCCAGATCACCAACTATTGGATCATGCGTCGCCAGATGGAATTCAAAGGTCATCGCTTCCTATCTAACTGTGATTCAGAATTACTGGCTGTGTATACCGCCGACAAACTGAACGATGGTTATTCTCTGGAAGATAGCTTGGGTCAGTCCATTGATGAGATCGATGGTGTGTTCACCTACGTGGTTGCCACCAAAGACAGTCTCGGCATGGCCAAAGATTCAATGGCTGCCAAACCAATGGTTTTATTTGAAAGTGATGAAATGGTTGTTCTTGCTTCTGAGGAAGGTGCCATCCGCGCCATGATCCCTCATGAGATTGACACCTACGATCCATATGACGAGGAGGTCAAAGTATGGCGAGCGTAACAAAAGTCGTTGATGGCCGTTCGCATGACATGGGCTTGCACAATGAGCAGCTCAGCGGACGCACAATGCAGGTTTTCTTCAACCCAACGGACGAAGAAAACTACACCTATGCATGGGCGGATGAAGTTGATTTCAACAAGCGTTCTGAAATCGACATGCAAGATCTTACCCCAACCGAAGTAAACCTGAAAATTCGGGATTTGCTGGCTGAAGGCTACGGCACAATTGTTGTCAAAAACCCCAGTTCTCGTCACTCCATTGGCGTTGGTATTTTGAACAAACTAAACATCATTTTTGAAGGCAGCCTCGGCTACTTCGGTGTTGGTTTGATCGATGGACCAAACGTCCGTATCACGGGTCGTGTGGGTTGGTCGTGCGCTGAAAACATGATGGCCGGTACCGTTGTTGTCGAAAAAAATGCTGGTTCTACATTCGGCGCAGCCATTCGCGGCGGTGACCTTGTGTGTAAAGGCAGTGTTGGTTCTCGAACCGGCATCGATATGAAGGGTGGCTCTATCCTTGTTGGTGGCGACACCGGCGCGTTAACCGGATTTATGATGCAACGTGGTCGCATGGTTTTCTGTGGTAACGCAGGCAAGAACCTTGGTGATTCAATGTATGATGGCACGATCTTTGTGGGTGGTTCCATCCAATCACTGGGCGTTGATGCTGTTGAAGCGGAACTCACCGATCAGGATAAAGCATGGTTGAAACGCAAGTTGTCTCAGTATGAAATGATGCCTGAAAAAGGTGTTGATCACTTCACCAAAATTGTCGCTGGTAAAGCTCTGTGGAACTACGACAATCTTGAGCCGCACGAAAAGAAAATCATACTTTAACCCAACCGAGAGGATACACACTATGTCTTATAAAGCTAAAAACTCTCAGGTAGATCGTGACGTTACACGATTGGGCGAGAGCTTTGTTTTCCCACCCCACGTTATGGATGATATCCACATCAAGGCTGAACTTGGTCGGTATCGTATGCGTGGCATGTCTTTGTTCAAGAAAATCCCCCACTGGGATGATCTGACATTTATGCCGGGAACCCTCACTCGTTTTGTGATCGAGGGTTACCGCGAAAAGTGCCTGACCAAAACAATTATCGGTCCGCGCGCCAAACGCCCCTTAGAGCTTGATATCCCCATTTACATCACGGGTATGAGCTTTGGCGCATTATCCTTTGAGGCCAAAACAGCATTGGCCCGTGGCGCAACAATGGCCGGCACGGCAACGTGTTCTGGTGAAGGTGGTATGATCCCGGACGAACGTCGTTATTCGTCCAAATGGTTCTACCAGTGCATTCAGTCTCGTTACGGTTTCAACCCGCATCACCTTCAACTGGCTGACGCTTGTGAATTCTTCATTGGCCAAGGTTGTAAAGTTGGTCTGGGTGGTCACTTGATGGGTCAGAAAGTAACCGATCAGGTTGCTGAAATGCGCTCATTGCCAGCTGGTATCGATCAACGTTCTCCTGCCCGTCACCCTGATTGGCTGGGACCTGATGATCTGGCATTAAAGATCAACGAAATCCGTGAAGCCACCGATGGTCAAATCCCCATCCAGCTTAAACTGGGCGCTGCTCGTGTTTATGATGATGTGCGTATGGCCGTTAAAACCGATCCTGACAGCATCTATATTGATGGTATGGAAGGCTCAACCGGCGCAGGCCCTCACCTAGCAACCGAAGAAACCGGTGTCCCCGGCATGGCAGCAATTCGCCAGGCCCGTAAGGCTATTGATGACCTCGGTAAACGCGGTGAAATCAGCTTGGTTTACGCTGGTGGTATTCGTAACGGTGGTGACGTTGCCAAGGCGATGGCTTTGGGTGCAGATGCCATTGCGATCGGTCACTCCGCCATGATGGCTTTGAATTGCAACAAAGAAATCGAAGGTTCCGATTACATGAGCGAAGTCGGTGCATTGCCGGGTCATTGCTACCACTGCCACACGGGTCGTTGCCCGGTTGGTGTTGCGACCCAAGATCCAGAATTGCGCAAACGTCTTGATCCGGATGAAGCCGCTGAACGCGTCTATAACTTCCTACATACACTGACCATCGAAGCACAAATGATGGCTCGTGCTTGTGGCAAGACCAACGTTCACTCGCTGGAACCAGAAGATCTGGCGGCCCTAACCATGGAAAGTTCTGCCATGGCTGGTGTACCGCTTGCTGGCACCGAACACACAGTCGGCATCCCCGACTATCACCACCTTTAAGTTGAGAGGAAAGACAGATGGCTGGAACATCCTATAAAGGAACAGAAATCACCGACGTCGATGCTTTTATTAAAGGCGACGGACTTGATTCAGAGCGTGAAAAAGAAACCGGACAACACATCGGCTATCGTTACGATGTGAACTTGGTTCCTGATTACAAACACATCACACCCTACTTGCAAAAATATATGGAAGTCATGGGCTGGGATGATCTGAACTGGTTAGAAGACATCCACATGGGCTACGAAGATGGTCGCCCAGCGGTGTTTGATCGTAACATTAATGGTTGGGTCTCTATCCCCGAGGGAACAGAGCTACCCGATAACCAACAAGACCGTGACATGATCGCACGCGAACTGTTGCTTAAATTTCAAATGTCCCCGAACCATCCGCTGGGACAACTACGGGATGCCTACCGGAAATTCTAATTTCCACATCCCACAAATTTCACGACCAAAACTCAGCCCTGAGCCCCCTCGCTCAGGGCTTTTTTTGTGCCGGCCCGGCTCTGGGATTTTTAAGCCGCCCCGGCTTGGGGTTTTATTTACCTGAAAGTGTTAACTAGGTGACTATTTGGTAATCGAACAAGATATCCCTTCAATTGTCTCAATAACAATCTAGCAATTGCAGAGATTATAAAAGCATGTAAAAAAACATCAAATTGCACAAATTAAGGGCATTTATATGTCAGATAAAGATAGTACAGGAATGCAACACATGATCCGGATGATGACGCATTATATGGCGTGGGCAAACACAACGATGTTTAATTCTATTGCGAAGGTCCCGGATGCTGAAATCGTCAAAGATCGACAAACGCTCTTTGGAAACATCGCCCATACGTTCAATCATATACTGGTTGTACACACTATTTTCAAAGCACACCTTGAGGGCACGTCACATCCCTACACCGCCCGAAACACCGAGACCTCACCCCCTATAGATTATGTGCGGTCGGAGCTTGAGACGTTAGACCAATATTATGTGGATTTAGCAATGCGACTTGATCAGGCTGGGTTAGATGAAATCATTAAATTTACGTTCGTGGGCGGCGGTGATGGGGCCATGACGCGCGCCGAAATCTTGCTTCATTTGATAAATCACTCGACTTATCACCGTGGTTTTATAAGCGATATGCTTTATCAAATCCCTCACCAAGGTGACAGCAACGACCTTCCCGTATTCTTACGCGATGCGTGGCCCAAAATCAGGTTGGGATTTTAGGCCTAAAATCGTTTATAGTTTTTTGAACACAGACAATAATCTATAATAACTTTGTGACGAAGCATATTTGAAAGTAACTCAATGCGTATAAATGCCGATTTCAATAAGGCTGCGAAAATAGAAACCCTGAATCAGGATTGGATATCATCGCCCAGTTCGGGTGTTGATCGTATTATGCTGGATCGCTTAGGCGATGAGGTTGCCCGTGCTACATCCATCGTGCGGTTTGCCCCCGGCAGTTCATTTCCCGCGCATACCCACGGCGGCGGCGAAGAGTTTTTGGTGTTGGAGGGTGTGTTTTCTGACGAGACAGGCGATTATGGCCCCGGATCCTATATGCGTAATCCGGTAGGGACATCCCATACCCCCTTTACCATTGAGGGCTGCACGATCTTTGTGAAGCTGTGGCAATTCCAAGATGGGGACGATGCGTCCGTTAAATTAAACACCGCTGATTTGCCCTTCTCACCCGGGATGGTTCCCGGATTAAGCGTCTTCTCCTTACACGCTTTTGATGGGGAAAGTGTTGCTCTGGTACGCTGGCAACCGGGTACACAATTTACCCCCCATCGCCATTTTGGCGGGGAAGAAATATATGTGATTGAAGGCACGTTCCAAGACGAACACGGCGCGTACCCCACGGGAACGTGGCTGCGCAGTCCGCACCAAAGCCTGCACACGCCCTATTCAGAACAAGGCTGTCTTATTTATGTGAAAGTTGGGCACTTGATGGAGGGCTTAGAAACTCTATGTGCCCCAGATAGTCGTCCGTAAAACTTTGGAACAATAATTCTTACTTCGCTTTTTTAAGCTGACCGATGACCCGGGTGGATAGCTCGCCGGGTTCGTTACTGGCGTGGGCGGCAGCAAACGGGCGGATGCTTTGTTCGATGCATTCTTCCATAGGGGTTTCTTGCCAAGACCGCAGCAATCTTTTCTGAGAACACACCGCTAAATATCCCGCGCCAACAATGCCCGATAGCAAATCATCCACGGCAGCGTCCAATTTGTCCGAGCCTTCCAGAACCTGTTCAACGAAACCCCAATCATAAATTTGTTGAGCGTCCACGGTATTCCCCGACAGCATTAAAAAGGCCGCGCGGCCTTCGCCGATAATGCGGGCCACAAGGGCGGCTTCAATAACCGATGGGATGCCGATTTTAACCTTCGGCATGGCAAATTTAGCACCCGAACTCGCCAACCGGATATCGCAAACCGCCGCCAGTTCCATGCCAACCCCCATGCAAGGACCTTCAATTCTGGCAATGACAGGAACAGGAATATTTTTGACGGCTTCAAGGGCATTATGGGTAGAACGCAAAAAACCACCGGCTGAGCCAGAGGTCAATTCGCTTAGGTGTTTCAAATCGGACCCAGCGCAAAACACCTTGTCGTTCACACCCGATATCACCACGGCGCGAAGCCCTTCTTCAGCTAGGACCTTACGCACCCCGGCTTGTAGATCGTCGACCATGTCTGTGCTCAGGGCGTTTGCCTTATCCGGACGGTCCAAGATCATTCGGGCAATTTTACCCTCAAACTTTTCTTCAAACCTTACGTGAATTCCAGACATGAGACTTTCCTTACTGAGTTTTTAGGGCCTACGTATGTAACACTCTACAAGAGAGAGACGCTTTCATCAATAGAGCGGCTGCGCCTAGTAAAAAATATGACTGCGCCTACTAGAATAATACGGCTGCGCCTAGTAAAAAATATGGCTGCGCCTGTTAATATACAGGCGGCTCGGCGACTGTGTTCTCCCAATCGGGGATGAATTGAATAATCGGCACATCACCGGGCATGACAGCATTAAATAAATGATTATGCCAATAAGTCGCTTGCCACGCCGGGTCGCTATCGTTCAACTGAACCACCTTACACGGTATCTTGTAGCGTTGATTCTTTTCATTGAAAGACAAGATCACCGACCCCGCCTCAACCATTCGTTCGGCGGCTTTTGAGCCCGTCCTAAACACGGCAGTAGGGCGATCCGAAAATTCTTTTGCGAACTGATAATATCGTTCTGCGAAATATTTCAGAGCATCATCATAGCGTAATTTCGGGTCTTTGGTCTTGCGCACCATATGTTTAAACTCCCCCGTAATCTCTTCGGGGTCCAATTTATTAAGCAAAACACGGATCGATTCAAATCCAACGTCGCTACCCGCGATGACGATATCCGGCTGCATACCCTGCGATGGTTCAGCATTTAAATTACGGATGGAAAACTGTCTCAAACGACATTGCCACCCCAAAAAATGTTTGCGTATTTTATCAACTGAGTCTTCAGTAGACATGTTGGTATCCTTAAAAATAACTGGTGTTTTTGCCTATAATTTAGACTATTGATTATTACAATAAATCGAAGCTTTAGAGAAGCATAAAGAAGGGTTTTTTGGCGATGAATGCGGGTTTATTAGGGGCAATAACGGCCCTCAGCTGGGGCGGGTCGGATTTCATCGCCCGCTTTACGGGGCGCGGGATTGGTTACGCCAATGCGCTACTTGGCATGTTGCTCAGCGGGTCCGTTTATCTGAGCATTTATGTCTACGCCAATGACATACCGTTTCTTTGGGAATGGTCCTCTGCGTGGTTAATTGCCGGCTCTGGGCTTTCCATCATGTTGGCAACATTAATGTTATTTAATGCCATCGCCCGTGGCCCGATCAGCGTGGTATCTCCCATCGTTGCAAGTTACCCTGCATTTTCTATGATGTTTGCCCTCCTGCTTGGGGCTCGTCCGAGCGCTGGTGATTGGCTCGCCGTCGCCGCCATTCTGGGTGGAGTTTTATGTGTAGCCCGTTATGGTCCGACCGATAATGAACCACAACACGCCCATAAGGCCTATCGTCAGAAAACAATTGTTCTGTCGTTAATATCGGCGCTACTTTTTGCGATTGCAATTTTAATGGGACAACTGGCCGCCCCGATCTACGGCGAGGTCGAAACAACATGGCTTGGGCGGCTCTTTAGCCTTGCATGCCTCTTAATTCTATTCGGTTTTAGTAAATCCCATACCATCAACCTGCCGGTTAAATGGTGGCCGCTTTTATGCGCGCAAGGGTTACTGGACTCATCGGCTTATATTAGTGTCTTCGCGGCAGGCCATCTACCCAATGGCGAACTGGCCGCCGTCGCAGCGTCAAGTTTTGGTGCGGTGACGGTATTACTGGCGCGGTTTATCCTAAAAGAACATATCACCAAAATTCAATGGGCCGCCTTTGTGGTTATCTTTGGTGGGGTGGGATATTTGGCACTCTGATAGACGCTCTAATATACAACGCCAGACTATATTTATTCAATTTCATTCCGCGCGTTTAGAACGTCCCCATACGCCATGCCTTCTTTGCCATAAAGATAGCCATTGGAAGAGGGCAAATCCCCGCTCAACTCATCCAAAATTTGTTCAGCCTCATCCGCCGTCTTATTTCCATCCAGAACCTCCCGGAAACACCGAGCCACCGACACCATATCCCAACTTTGTGGTGATAGACGAAAGTGGCTGACACCAGCATCGCTCAATTTTTCCAGATCATGGATAAGATTACAACAATTATAAGACAGTGTCTGAAGGCCATTGATGGCCAAGAACGGATCGCCATCCAAGGTATCTACATCAAGACCGTCCCAGTCTTTATCACAAACAAATTGGCAGTTATCTTTTCTTAAACCATGACTGCGGGCATGATAACACCGCGCCGATATGGCCAAAGGTAGGCGTCCATAAGAAAATACTTCTATCTGTGGCGCCTGGCGTAATCCATTCCCGTTTTGGGTTAAACTGGCGATAGAATCTAGTGATAATTCAATGGGTAAGGCGACACGAACGGCACCATTGCGCTCTAAGAAACCCAGTGTCCCTTCGTTATATACATTTGCAAAGGGGCCGACCACATGGGGTTTGTCTTTTAATAAAGCCAGCGCCGATACATCATTGGCTTCAATCATCACGCCCTCCATTTGCGTAATAGTACGCACTGTGGACATATCGCGTTTTGACATGATCAATGCCAGTGTCGAGACCACCACTTCCTTTCCCGATTGTTGAATTCTCTCAATAACTTGCGGCATAAACGGGGCAAAAAAAGGATCACGTTTAGAGCAAATAACTTCGCCCACACAAATGGTGTCAACGGGGGCTTCATCCGCCATACGGAAATAAAAATCGCGCCAGACTTCTGGCCGCCAATTAAACATGACGGGTCCCAATGTTAATTTTCGGTCTTTCATCGCCATGTTTTGTTATACGCTCCAACGGTATTTTGCTGGCCTTCTGTAATGGAAGACAAGTTAATTTGCGGGTCATCCTGTTCTAATTTTTGCCCCCCATGCTGCGCGTCAACGGCGGCGCGAAAGGTTGAAACAACTTGGGCAATATAGGCTCTACCACGTTGACGACCCTCGATCTTTAATGCTGTTACACCAGCGGCGGCAATCTCAGGCAGCATCCCCGCAATATTCAAACTGGTGGGTTCTTCAAATAGATAAGTTAATTTTTTATTTGCCATAAAGCGGCCTTTGCATAAGGTCGGGTATCCCGCTTTTTCGTCCGGGGCAAAGGCATTGATGGTGATATCGCCCAAACGCGAAACTAAGCGATCCCCTTCATCATCATAACGAACGTGACTGGCGGGAGAACACACGCCATTCATGTTGGGGGACTGTCCGGTAACATACGACGATAAAACGCAACGCCCCTCGGCCATAACGCACAAGCCGCCAAAGGCAAAGACCTCTGTTTCAACTTGAATTTGTTTATTCAACGCCGCAATTTCGGGTATGCTCAGCACCCGGGGCAGCACCACCCGCTTGACCCCAAACGTATCCACATAAAAATTTATAGACTCCGGATTGGACGCTGAGGCTTGAACCGATAGATGTCGGCGTAAATCTGGATGATGGGTTGCCGCGTAATCCAACAAACCAATATCGGCGAGAATGACCGCGTCCGCACCATGGCTGTGCGCGTCATCAATGGCCTTATGCCACGGCCCTAAATTGCCCGCCTCGGGATAGGTATTAATCGCAACGTATATTTCCACGTTATGATCCTTGGCGTATTCCACACTTTCCGCCAGTTCTTTGCGCGAGAAGTTTAAGCCCGGAAAATTACGGGCATTGGTCTCATCGCGAAAACCCAGATAGACCACATCCGCGCCATTCTCCACGGCGGCCCGTAAAGATGCCGGGGTGCCAGAGGGGCAAACCAATTCTAATTTAGGGGGGCTCATGTACGCTTCCTAACTGATTTTTTTTGACTGGCTAGTTTTTCTTCCAACCGCTTAATCTTAGCGGCTTGAATATCGATCATCCGTTCGGTTGGGGCCGTGGCCGCGCGACGTAAATAATCCAAATCGCGTACCGCGCTATCATAAAGGCGTTTCACAAAATGACTGGCCCGTTCCACAGGTACCGACAAGACCCCGAGCCGGTCTAAGGCGCTTTGAAATAAATCGATCTCGCTGCCATCCACGGCATTACGCAGAGCAACCACGGCTTCCGTATCACCCTCAACCACCAAATCGCGTGAGAAAAATTGCGCGTCGCCGTCAATTTTACCTTCCAACATTTTTGTCAGGGTGATTAAAGGGCCCCGAATTGTTGCCGCCACCCTAACGTCTGCGGATTTTGGTAAGGCCGTTAAGGACGGTTGATCTGGGTCAGCCACCAACAAAAACCCGAACGGCAAATCAACCGGATCAATAAAGAAACGTGGATTTTCCAGATCAGACAACCGCTCAAACACATCCGGATGTTGGTTCATTACCGTGCGCATGGCCGTGGCAAGTAAAGGCTGTAATGGCCTGAGCGGCAATGGACGCACCGCCAGACCCAATAATAAAACAGGCGATAGAGGCGGCGTAATACTGGATGATGTATTAGAAGATACGCTTGAATACACACTGGAATATTGGACCATAGAGACCTCATGCTTTCACGGCTTGAGTAAACTCTATAATAACGAATTAGTCAATATATTTCAATGACTTAGAAGCGTTTCAGTTTTTAATTATTCTGATTAAAAACATCACCCTTGGGCCTGCATATTAAAGCTTTTCATAATCTCGATCATGCGTTAACGCCGGAATTTTGCCCCGTGCCTCATCGACTTTTGCGGGATCAATTTCAGCGATGATAATATCCTCGTCCTCGCCATGACCCTCGGCGAGGATTTCGCCCCACGGATCTATGATCAATGAATGACCATAGGTATTGGCCTTGCCGTGACTGCCATTTTGGCAGGGCGCGATAACGTAACATCCGGTCTCGATGGCACGTGCGCGCAGCAGAACATGCCAATGGGCTTGTCCTGTTGTACGCATAAAGGCCGCGGGCACGGTGAGGAATTTCGCACCCGCCTGAGCAAGACTGCGATAGAGATAGGGGAACCGAAGATCATAACATACGGTCATTCCCAATCCGCCCCACGGGGTGTCCGTGACAACGGATTGTGAACCCGGCTCAAACGCATCTGATTCTTTATAGACTTCACCCTTGCCCAACTGCACATCGAACATATGGATTTTATCATAGCGCGCGGTAATCTTCCCCGATGGATCAATCATCATAGAGCGATTGCGCGAACGCCCATCACTTCCGCCGTCTACAGCGAACGTTCCCGCCAGCAACCATGCCCCGGTTTCACGCGCCACATCACACATTTGCGCAATGCCTGGGTGAGCGTCCTCAAGACAAGACCCGGTTTGCAAGCCGCCCTCGTTCACGTCCAAACAGGTGAAATATTCTGGCAAGGCGATGAGGTCAGCCCCAAGGTCCCGGGCTTTTTTGACCATCTCAGTGGCGTGGCTGATATTTGCTGCCATATCAGATCCCGCACAATTTTGTACGCAAGCCGCCGTAAAAATATTACTCATTATTATGTTCCTTCATGATGATCTTTTAGAGCGTACCACATTTCCACAAAAGGCAAACCAACGGGCAGAAATGATCGGAAATTCACGGTTTCAAAGTCGAGAACATCAAAGCCCGTTTTTCCTTCATTTGTTCCCAAAATTTTATGGGCCGCACGCCACCCTAAATAAGGGGCCATGGCAACCCCAGAGCCAGAATACCCCATGGCATAATAATACCCATCAGCATCTCGCCCAGCACGTCCAATACGCGGCATATGATCGGTGCTGAACCCCAGCGTGCCTTGCCACGAATGGCTGATGCTAACATCCACGAGCGATGGGAAAATACCCACCAATAATTTACGCAAAATACGGCCACTCTTTACGGTATCTATCTGCCGAAGTGCCGCCCTACCCCCCAACATAATCCGGGTGCCATCCGGTGAGGGACGATAATAACAATGCCGCGAGCGGGTCTCTACGATCATCCGCATCTTGGGGATCAACGCTTGAACCCGCTCCCGTCCGAGCGGTTCCGTGGTGATCATATAGCTACTGATGGGGATTAATCGTTTGAACATCTCAGGCGCCAGACGCGAGGTATAACCATTGGTCGCCATCAGTACATCGCGTGCTTGGATTTTGGTGTCGGGTGTTTTAACCTCAAATCCGGCTTGGTTTTTCTCGATGTCGATCACAGGAGAATAGCCGAACACCTGCGCGCCTGCTTGCTCGGCATTCTGCAAAATACCATCATAGAATTTTGCCGGGTTAAGACCGCCATGGGAATGGAAGATACAGCCACCATGGTAACGATCCGTCGTCACTTCGGTATGTTGCTCTGCTTTTGATACCATTTGGGCGGGTAGATCTATTTTTTGCCGCAGAAATTCAATTTCACGGGCTGTTGCCTCATAATCCATCGCGCGCCACGCCCCGCGAAACCGTCCGGTCAGGGCAAAGTCACAATCGATATTCTCGGTTTTGATTAAGTTGGTGGTGAATTCAAGGGCGCGTAATCCTTCCCTCATGGCTTCTAAGGCGACGGGCTCGCCATATTTTTTTTCAAGGGCGGCAAAGGGGACTTTATGACCACTGCCGATCATACCGCCATTACGGGTGCTGGCCCCAGATCCCGGCGCTTGCGCCTCAAGAACACAGACGCTACGCCCGGCCTGCGCCAATGTCAGCGCCGCTGAAAGTCCCGTGAATCCCCCCCCCACAATCACCACATCACAATTACGCGGCGGAGAAATCTGCGGCTTTTGACTGTCGGGCTGACTGTCAGGATGTCGGCGGGGGGCGTCCTGCCACCACCATGGTTCGTGTATCATGTGTTAAGCCTTGAAAATACTTGCCTACTATACTACTACCGTCTCTCTCACATAGCCGCAATAAGGAATTAAAATGACTGTTTTTTGGATGCGCGACGAAGCCCGAAGCACCGAACGGCGTGCCCCTTTAACCCCACCGGATGCGGCTTATTTAATTTCTAAAGGTTTTGAAATCCATGTGGAGAAAAGCACCAAACGTATCTTCCCAATTATGGACTATCAAAACGCGGGATGCTTTATTAAAGCGTCCGGTACGTGGATCAATGCCCCCGTCGATACCATCATCTTGGGTTTGAAAGAATTACCCGACACCCCCCCTGAATTACGCCATTCCTTTATTCACTTTGCCCATCTGTTCAAAAAACAAACGGGTTGGGAAACTGAAATCGCGCGTTTCAAGCGGGGCGGTGGATCGCTCTATGATATCGAATATCTGGTTGATAACAACAAACGACGGGTGGCAGCCTTTGGTTATTGGGCGGGCTGGATCGGCGCCGCCGTTGGTCTGTGGCGTTTACTGGAACGGCGTGCTCAATTAAATATAATTTCAAAAGGCTTAAGCGTTTTTCCATCCCAAGAGGACGTGACGCTAACTTTGCGCTCTCTCTTGGAGCAAGGATCAGGCCCTCTCCCCACCTCCATTGTCATTGGTGCAAAAGGACGATCCGGCACGGGGGCAACGGATTGTTTGCAAGCCGCCGGTATACCCGTGACCCGCTGGGACATGGAAGAAACCGCAAATTTAGACCGCGCGGCTTTGTTGTCGCACGATTTATTGGTCAATTGTGTGTTGGTGAACGGACCAGGGTTATTGCTTGCGACCCCCGACGACCTGAGGGCACCGGGATCAAATTTAAAGGTCCTATCCGATGTTGCCTGCGACCCGCTAAGCGACTTTAACCCCTTGCCCGTTTATAAGGCCCCGACCCGTTGGACCCAACCGTTTTTGAAAATTGGTCAAACCACCAAAGGGGATGATATTGAAATTACTGCCATTGATAACCTACCATCGTTATTACCAGGGCCTTCCAGCGCAGATTTTTCAACGCAATTTGTGAAATCCCTAGAACGGTTCCCCCATGGGATCGAGTGGTTGGCAGGGCTCAATTCATTTAAAAATTCTAGCCCATAAGAATGACGAGACGCCTATTTTCTTTATTGAGGTACACATAAGTATCCCCCCCAACACCCCTCTGGGCGCAAATATAGCGGACGGTTCCGTAAAAAGAGCCGTCCGCTTTTAATTTTAGGGCCTCACCTTAACCGCGCAATTGCTTTGCATCTGGATCGAATAAAACCTGTGTTTCGATCACAGCTTTGCGTTTATCACCCAGAATTTCAATTTCAAATTCTTCCCCTTGAACGGCTAATTCACGGGGAACAAAACCATAGGCTACTGATTTCTCGCTGTAATGAGCGTACCCACCCGAGGTCACATAACCGATGACCCTATCACCCCGCCAGATCGGTTCGTCGGCCACCACATCCGCATCATCCGCGTCCACGATAAATGTCATCAATTGGCGTGCAGGGGGATTATCACGCTGCTTTATGGCAGCGTCCCGACCAATGAAATTTTCTTTCTGGAAATTGATAAAGCGTTCCAGCCCGGTTTCCGCCGCCGTGTAATCAGGTTTGTATTCCCGCATCCACGACCCGAATGATTTCTCCAATCTAAGCGACATCATCGCCCGCATACCAAACGCTCGAAGTCCCAGATCGGCCCCGGCTTCTATGAGCGTATGATAAAGCGAAACCTGATGGGCGCGCTCTACAAATATCTCATAGCCCAAGCCGCCGGTATAACTAACCCGGCAAACAATGGCGGGCACCAGACCGACCTCCATGGCCCCAACGCTGAGGAAGGGGAAGGCTCCATTGGAGACGTCCGAGCGTGTTACCCGTGACAGTAATTCACGGGATTTAGGCCCCGCGATTTGAAACCCGATCCGATCATCAGAGACATTTTTAACCTCTACGCCGCTGGATGGTAGATGGGATTGAAACCACCGCATGTGGAAATCTTGCGCGCCGTATGATGCGGTCACTTGCACCCGGTTCGCGCCCAATCGCGATAGGGTGAAATCCCCCATCAATTTACCCGATGGGCTGAGCATGGGTGACAGCGATAATCGTCCCTCGGCGGGGATGCGCCCGGCCATGATGTAATTCAGCCAATCAATTGCGCCCGGACCCGAGATCTCATATTTACCAAAATTGTGAACCTCATTAAGCCCCACACCGTTTCGAACCGCCCGACATTCTTCACCAACCACGTCAAACGCATTAGAACGACGGAAGGTGGGAACCTCAAAGGGGTCTTCGCCAACAGGGGCGAAATAATTCACGTGCTCCATACCATATCCATGCCCAAACACAGCATTCTGGGCTTTCCACAAACCATAAGCCGGGGTTGTTTTTAAAGGACGCCCCGCCGGCAATTCATCATTGGGGTACGGCACAGAAAAGCGTTTTTGATAGTTTTGAATAACCGTTGCCCGCGTATAGGGCTTGGTACAATAGGTACCAAAGCGGGCCACATCCATGGCAAAAACATCGCGTGTTGGTTCGCCTTCGACCATCCATTCAGCAAGTGTTAAGCCCACGCCACCACCTTGCGAAAATCCGGCCATGACCGCGCACGCCGACCAATATCCCGGCAAACCCGGTACGGGTCCCACCAGCGGATTACCATCGGGGGAAAACGTAAACGGGCCGTTGATGACCCGCTTAATGCCCGCCGTCTCCAAGCACGGATAACGGTGATAGGCCATCTCAAGGGATTCCTCAATCCGGTCCAGTTTATCGGTGAGAAGTTCAGAACCGAAATCCCAAGACGTGCCGTCAACGGCCCACGGCTCGCACCGTTGTTCGTAAGTGCCAAGCACCAACCCCCGGCCTTCTTGACGGAAGTAGCTCTCGCCAGCGGGGTCAACAACGTGCGGTAATTCGACCTCGCGCTCGTATACTTCTTTGATATCAGCGGTTACCAAGTATTGATGTTCCATGGCGTGGAGCGGTAAATTCAGGCCAACCATTTCACCCACTTCTCGCGCCCACAGGCCACCCGCATTGACCACGTGTTCGGCGTGAATGGTGCCGTTTTCGCAAACCACGTCCCATGTTCCGTCGGAACGCGGGTTCAGTTCAAGTACGCGATTGTGTTGGTAAATTTCTGCCCCACCCAAGCGCGCGGCTTTGGCGTAAGCGTGCGTGGTGCCGGACGGATCAAGATGACCATCAAGGGGATCATACATGCCGCCCAAAATGCCATCGGTATTAATCACCGGACATAATTCAAGAATTTCCGAGGCCGTAACCAATGACGTATCAAGCCCCATATGGCGATGCTTGGCGACCTCGGCCTTTAAGAAATCCATGCGGTCCGTATCGGTTGCAATGGTCATGCCGCCCACATGGTGCAGACCACAAGATTGACCACTGATTTCTTCCAACTCTTTATAGAGGCGAATTGTATACCCTTGCAGGGCCGCCATGTTGGTATCGGAATTTAAAGTATGGAAGCCGCCCGCTGCGTGCCATGTTGAACCCGCGGTCAATTCGCGCCGTTCGATAAGCACAACATCTTTCCAACCTAATTTCGTCAGGTGATAAAGTACACTGCAGCCAACAACCCCACCGCCAATGACGGCTACTCGAACGTTCGATTTCATAAGCGCATTTCCCGATTTATTATATTTATTATAGTATAAGCGAGGGTAATCCCAACACGCGATGGGGATCAAGCAATACCATAAAACCGCCACAAGGCGATACCCATGAAGGTCAGAAAGGCCGCCGCGGTTCCGGCGCTTGTATTGCGTTTAAATATAAAGAAAATCAAAAACCCAACACCCAAGGCCAAGACTTTATCCAACCGAGGCGCTTCAGCAAGCGCGCCTTGTTGTACGATAATCATCCGGGCAATAATGCCGGCTAAAACAGCGTACGCCACACACGCGAACCACCGTGATAAGGCGCTATCGGGGTGCAAATGGCTGGCAATAACGATGCCCAGCAATCGCCAAATATAGGTCGATGCAATGGAGACCGCGATAATCAGCCACAAGTGAAGATCAATATCCATCATTGGTCCCCCTTGGCTGTTTTTTTACCCAGCAAATGATCAACGCCAAAGGCAAATGACCCGGCGATGATCCCGGTAAGCGGTGTTCCCCAACTGATCGACCAGCTATGCAGTGACGGTCCGATGAGCGCCCCACAAATAAGCGCGATGACACCCGCGCGTTGCTGCACACCGGCAAAGATCATGGCAAAGAAAGCCGGACTGAGGAACATCAAGCTTAAGGTCAGAGGGCGCGGTAACACCCCGGCCAACGTATGTCCCAAATAGGTTCCAAATACCGCCCCGATCAAACAGACGAGGCTAAAGCCCGTGTAATAGGGTATGCGTTCTGCTTGTACCATGGTTGGGAATCGTTGAAGGGCCGCGGCCCACGGGGTCAGGGTTACAAATTGTGCGAATAACATTCGCTTAGGCCAACTGGCTTTCCACTGCGTTAAATGCGGGGTTATGGCAAGTGTCATGGGCAAGAACCGTGCATTGGCCGCCGCCACCCCCATGGCAATGGCAACCACGGGCGCGCCCACGGCGACCATCTCGACCATGACAATTTGACCGGGTAAACCCCAAATGCCAATCGTCGTCATAATGGATTGAAAGACGTTTATACCGCTTTCGCGCGCCAGTGATCCAAACCCCATCATGGATGCCATTAGAACCAATGCGGGCATACCAAAAGCATGACGCACGCCCAGTTTACGCGCGGCCCGCGCTAATTCCACATCACTTAATTGATCGGGTTGTGGGGCGTTATTTGGGGTCATAATTATCCATATTATTCATATTACCCACTGTTGATACACGCAATATCAAGAACACTTTAATTTAGAAAACAGCACGCCGGATTAAATTTGCGCCTATTATCAATAGGGTGACAAGCAAGATTTTACGAAAAGCCTCTTGAGGAATTTTTTTGCGAATGCGCTGACCAATCCATAAGCCGATCATTGCAGGAATACAGGCCAGCATGGAATAACCAATATTACCGCTGTGGATTATACCATTCATATAATAGAACCCAACCAGTGGAAAAGCGATGAAGACCCAGATCAATCCCGTGGTACCAATGTAATCCTCTTTTTTGAGATCGGTCATCAGCAAGAACATAGTTATAGGGGGACCATAAACCGTGGAAAGCCCCCCGCTTAGACCCGAAGCAGCGCCGGCAAAAAGGCTAACGGGAAGTTCATAGCGTTTGGGTAATAATGTTTGTGGTCGAACCAGCCCCAATACCGTGCAGACAACAATCACCACGCCCAAAATAGCCATCAGGGTATTGCCATCCAGAACGGTGATTAATTGAGCGCCGATTCCTAAAAAGACCACCATCGTAGCAATCATCGGCCAAAACCGCTTTAGACTTTGCAGCGAACCGCCACCATCGCGGACCTGCCAAATATTCGTCAACAATATGGAAACCATGGATAAACCAAGGACGATTTTAACCGGCAGAATTAAGGCACCAAACGCCACCGTTATCAACGGCAACCCCATGCCGATCATACCCTTTATCATGCCCCCAAACAGAATAATTCCCGCCAGCATGATAATTATATAAGGGTCAGTTATGTCCACTTCTTATACGTCCACTGTTATTTTAGTATTCCCTTTCTCTGATACTTTAGAAAGAAAAGCAACCTGACGTTATTTAAAGGGCAACCGTTTCCCCAACCTCAAACCCGTATTCACCCGCCGCATCGCAAACCCATTCCCACATATGCTGGCCAAAAGCACGGAACACATAAAGATCAATGGTATTGGCGTCCACACACGCTAGAACCACGCCGCATTGCGATATGCTGGTGGTAACGGTGCGGTTCGCTGTAAATACAGTGCCGTGAAAATCGATGGGCGCACCCTTCATCAAAACCTGACGGGCGTGTTCACCAGAAATTCGAATAACGGTTCGACCGTGGCTGACATCAATGATCGCACCATCCTCACCACACGCATCGCGTATGGTGTGCTCCAGCACGCCGGGGCCGCGTTCTGGCGCAACGGCCATCCAGCGGGTTGGCGACAACCAAATTAACGATAAATCACCGTTGGTGGCTACCGTGCCCGGCTCCAGCGGTAAATCACAGCCACAGGCTTTTTTCACGCCCTTGGCGAAGGCTGCATTGTCAGCCTTACCCGCCACATGAACAATGGACAAAGGGCGGCGTTCAGCGAGGATGACACCGGGTTTATCGGTGGCCGCACCAAAGATGCCGGTTGCGTATACTTCCGCCAGCGCGGATCTGCGTTCTACTAACTTAACCTGTGAATCAACCACGGACTCTCTCCCCCTTCGGATCAATAAAGTGCGGACTGCACAATTCAACCTGAACCTGTTCATTGGTCAAAGGCGAAATCGCCCATAATTTCTCGCCCAATCGTTCGGAACCGCCTTTAACGATGCCAAGCCCGATAAAGGCCTCCACATGGGGGCTATAACAATTGGAGGTTACCTCGCCCAACATCTCCATAGGAATGGGGGCTGTTGGATTGGCAACGATTTGCGCACCGCGCGGAATTTTGGTCTTGGGATCAAGAGATTTAAGCCCGACCAATTGTTTACGCATGTCATCCGCCAGGGCGGGTTTGCTCAATGAACGTTGACCAATGAAGGCCTTCTTAGAGGAGATCATTCCACCGAAGCCCAAATCACCCGCCGTTGTTCGACCGTTCAGCTCAGCCCCCACAATATGACCTTTCTCAATACGCAAGATCGACATGGCTTCTACACCGTATGGTGCAACGTTTAGATCAACGCCCTCAGACATCAGGGTCTCCCAAACATGGCGACCCCAATCGGCGGGCACGCCCAGCTCATAGGCAAGTTCGCCCGAGAAACTGATGCGATAAATACGACCGGGCACCCCGGCAATATTACCCGACCGAACGCCCATAAATTCAAACGCCTCATTGGACATATCGATGTCGGTAATTTTGGCAAGCAGTTCACGACTTTTTGGTCCGGCAACGGCAATCCCGCACCATTCCTCGGTCACGGAAACAACATGCACATCCAATTCAGGCCAAACCACATCCAGCAAGTATTCAAGGTGCTGCATAACCGGCCCCGCTTTGGCCGTGGTCGTGGTCATCATGAAATGATTTTCTGACAATCGTGATGTAGTACCATCATCAAAGATCATACCGTCTTCGCGCAACATCACCCCATAACGGGCTTTGCCCACGGGTAGTTTGCCAAAGCCATTTATGTAACAACGATTAAGGAACTCTGCGGCGTCTTTGCCCTGAACATCAATTTTGCCCAAAGGGGAAACCTCAAAAATGCCAACGTCTTTACGGACATGTTTTGTTTCACGGTAAATCGCGTCCCACATGCTTTCGCCCGGTTTTTGGTAGTACGCCGGACGCGACCACATACCGGCCGAATTAAACTCAGCGCCTTTTTCTTCGTGCCAGCTTTGCAACTGGGTACGGCGGTGTGGGCTGAAATGGTGCCCACGCTCAACGCCCGTGATGGCCCCCATGGTCAACCCTGTAAAGGGAGGACGGAACGTGGTATGCCCCACTTCAGGTACTGTTTTATCCAGTTCTTCGGACAAAATCGCCATGCCGTTGATGTTGGATGTCTTACCCTGATCCGTCCCCATGCCCAACGTTGTATAACGCTTGGTATGCTCCACGGATCGGTATCCTTCACGGGCCGCCAATTCGATATCAGTTGATGCCACGTCGTCTTGGAAATCCACAAACCGTTTAATATGAGTATGCGGTGGCAATGGAATGCGCCACATAGAGCGCAAGCCTGTTATATCGGCCCCGTTTTCGGCCTTCGGTGCACTGGCTGCTTTCGTGCCCTTAAATCCTGCGTGACGCGCCGCGTCCGCACCGGCTTTGGCGCCGTCTTTTAGACAATCAGATAGCCCCCAAACGGCTTTGCATGCCCCCGCTGAACGTTCTTGTTGGAACGATACGTCCGGCACAAAGGTTGTCAGATCAGCGTCCCAGCGTAATTTACCCCGGGCTTGCGAGAACAAATGAACGCTTGGCGTCCAGCCCCCCGCCATACATAACAGATCACAGTTGATGGAAATAACACCCCCACTCAAATGATCGCCGGCATCATTTAGGGCCATGATCTTAACGGACTTGATATGTTTACCACCCGTGGCCTCATAGACCACATGGTTGTTGAAAACGGGAATGCCACGGTGGCGAACATCATCGGCGATCTCGCCCACATCCAGTCGATTATCAACCACGGCGGAAATTCGCATGCCCGCATCGTGCATATCGGCAACGGCTTGATAGGCGGTATCGTTGTTTGTAAAGATCACCGCGTTTTTACCGGGTAACACACCGTATTGATTGATGTAGGTCTGAACAGAACCCGCCAGCATCACGCCGGGCAGATCGTTGTTACCAAAGACCAGCGGGCGTTCGATAGAGCCCGTTGCCAAGACAACTTGTTTAGCCCAAACTTTCCACATGCGTTGACGCGGTGTGTGTTTTTCGGGGCCGGCCTCAATCATGTTCTCGCCGGTTTTTTGGTTCAGCACCAACATATTGTGATCATAATAACTGGCCACAACGGTATTGGGTAATAAGGTAACCTCTGGCATGGCGGCCAGTTCGGCTTTGATTTTGGCGACCCATTCCATGGCGGGTTTGCCACTGATTTCGTCACGGCGACCGTTAAGCTGGCCCCCGAAATCCAGTTGATCATCGACCAACATCACGCGTGCGCCACTGGCGGCGGCGGACTTCGCCGCCATCAATCCCGCCGGACCACCGCCTGCGATTAACACATCGCAATAGGCGTTCATGTGATCATAATAATCCGGATCGGGTTCAACCGATGATTTCCCCATGCCCGCTGCATGACGGATAACTTTTTCATAGGTCATCCACAAGAAACCCGGCCACTTGAAAGTTTTGTAATAGAAACCAGAGGGCAGCATGCGATTGAACGTGTTATTAATCGCATTCAAATCAAAGCCTACGCTGGGCCAACAGTTTTGGGAGTTTGCGACCAAACCATCGTACAATTCAATTTGTGTTGCCCGGATATTGGGTTCGGT
>CBFDBO010000015.1:0-76094 GCA_965603075.1 uncultured Rhodospirillales bacterium
GCTATTAGCGGAAGTTCTGACAACTTCCCAATAACGTCAGCTTATAGAGAGCAAAGCAGACCTTTCTTTTTGTACATAATGTGTTATTTCACAATTAGGCTAAATTAAAACCCCGCAACCCAGTAGAGCGCGCTCACAACAATTATCACAAGCCCCAGCGTACCAAATAGCGATAACCCACGATGAACAATTGGCAGGGCGGCCGCCGCCCTTTTTCGGCCTGTGATCATGGTGCGGGGCAGGTTCTCGCCTGAGCGTAAACTCTCAATAATGATACCCAACAAATGACCGCCAATTAAGAATAATAGAAAATTGGTAAGGGCTTCATGAATGCCTTCAAAAAAGTTACCCATGGTTCTACCAACAATCCCGACAAGCGGTCCTAAATTTTCTTCGCCCGCCAAAACACCATATCCGGTGAGGGTTATAATCAACAAACTACCGATTAAAGCAAAAATCATTAAGGCCCCTAAAGGATTGTGTCCCAAGTAATGTATAGGGTTCTTGGCCAAAAAATTCAGGGCATAGGCGCGGGTCTCGGCTAGTGAGAAAGTAAACGTCGAAAACCGGCTATAATACGAACCGGCAATTCCCCAGATCAAACGGAATATAATGAGCGCCAGAGCAGCCGTGCCAAACCAGACATGAGCCATTATCCACTCATCCGGTGCAAAAAAACCCGTTAAAATCCCCCCCGCCACACTCAACACCAATGACCAATGGAATAAGCGGGTGGGGAAATCCCAAATGGTTTTTTCTTGTGACATGACAATTCCCTTCAAATAAATCAATGGTTTATTCTGTGATCTCAAATTTGATCGAAAGCCTGAGAGCTTAATCTTCGTAATAGCCTTTATTGGCCCCCCGGTGGCACGCCAAACAATTTGCCTTGGATCCAATATCCGCCCGTGACCAAATATGAGAGGGTAACTCTTCCTCATGTTCATGAACCCATTTTGGTAACTCCGTAATTCTCAGGGGCGTTGACGAAGCACGAACGCCTTTCATTAATTCATCATCCCAACCGACGTCCGATGCATTGGCAACTAAGTATTGTTCAATTTTTGGCACCAATGCGAGGTCGATTGATGCGTCTTCACCAAAGTGATCATCAAGGCCTTGCATGATTTTTCGCCACGACCGTGCAGGTAACATGCGGGGTTGAAAAACCATATGACATTCACCGCAAGCCTCAATTGTGTCCTTATCCTTAACCACGGGGTAAACACCATCCCCGGCTAAAGCTGGCAAACCGGCGATAACGCCACCCCCCAAGAGTCCCAATGTAACAATAACGATTCCGATTTTCATTTTATCTTTTCCTCATAAAATTGACGGAGTGAATAAGTGACGGAGTGAATAATTAAACAATTGCTTCCCTACTGCGTGAGCATGAAGGTTAGGAAATCGCCTTTTTCTAAAGCGGTGCATTCCCGCCCTAAGACCGTTTTGCAATTGCGCCGAAACCATTTGTCGACTTTTCCCTGATCGGCGTACCGTATCGCCGTTTTAGAGAACGCCATGGGCTCTATAACCTTTCCGGCTTTTGTTTTTCCGGCTTTTTGGGGGGATGTTGAATGACACGATGTGCATGTTGGGTTCTCTGGCTTGCCACCAGAAAAAGTATCTCGAAACAAAGCTTCCCCCCGTGTTGCTGAGAAGCTTTCTCCCGTTTGCAATTGACTTTCGAATGTTTTTAGAACCGTCTCTTGCGGGGATTGCGCCGCAGCATTCAAGGGCGCGCCCCCTACAAACAGTACTGTTAACAAACCTGTAAATAATCCTGCTTTCAATACTATCTGTAGGGGGTTCGCCATTGTTTTATGCCTTTCAAAAATGATGATTAATTTTGGTTTTTGTAACCATGATATTCGCCATCATCATCGTCATGGCCATGATGCCCAAAGCCGTAACCTTTACGATGTTTGAAGATTTCATCTTTTTCGATGGAACCATCATCATTTCGATCAAGCCGTGACATCATTCTGGACATCTGTGATACCATCTCGTCTTGTGAGATTGTGCCATCACCATTGTCATCATGTTTCAGAAAACGTTTTTCTAAGTGAGGGCGCATTTGATCCATTAAGACGGTTTCAAATTCACCGACGTCCACTTGTCCATCGTTGTTAACATCCGCACCCTTGAAGAACGTGCTTTGCGCTGTTGCAATTTCCTCAGCCGTTAAAATGTTATCTTTGTTTAGATCGGCTGAATCGAAGACTTGTTCCATGTGCTTTCCGGCGTCTTTACCCATGCCGCGCTCCATACCGTGCCCCCATCCATATCCAGAGGAAGAGGCATAGCTGGTGCCAACGTAAGCGGCACCAACGATGAGGGCTGTTCCAGCCAAAAGTGCGAGTATTTTACGTGATTTTTTACCGTTGTTTTTTCTAAGGTCTGACATTTCGAACTCCTCTATAAAAATTCCAGCTCTATTCGGCTGACAGGAGGATTAAACACCATGGATGTCGCATAGTTATGTCAGGACCGGATTAAATCGTCACAATTTATACCCCCATGCTGGTCTGATACACTTTGTTACATTTTTTTTTCGCAAGGGCCGTAAATGTGGGGCATAGTGTGTTTATGAATTCACACAATAATCACTTACTGATCGTTGATGACCAAAAAGAAATCAGAGAGTCTCTGAAAGCCTATCTGGTCAAACACGAATACCGCATCACCTTGGCAGCCAGTGCCGCCGAGGCCCGCAAGGTTTTGCAAACCGCCGCCATTGATTTGATCATTCTTGATATCATGATGCCCGGCGAAGACGGTCTGAGCTTAACCCGCGATTTGCGCAGCCGGAATTTAAACAATAATGGACAAATTCCTATTATATTGCTCACCGCCATGGCGGAAGAAACCGACCGGATCATCGGCTTGGAAATGGGTTCGGACGATTACCTTACAAAACCCTTCAATCCCCGTGAATTACTGGCCCGGATCAAAGCGGTCCTACGGCGGAGCAACACCCTGCCAATTCCGTTGGCAAAGCAATCTGCAGAAGACGTAATCCTGAGCTTTGAGAACTGGTCATTGAACACCATAAGGCGGGAATTGATTAATCCACAGGGCGTATCCATCCCCCTCAGCACGGGCGAGTTCACCATGTTATCGGCGTTTCTCAATCGCCCTGGCATGGTGCTCAGCCGTGATCAATTGCTCGACATCACCCATGGTCGCGATGCCATCGCTTTTGATCGCAGTGTGGATAATCAAATCAGCCGCCTGCGCAAAAAAATCGAGATCGATCCCAAGAACCCGCAATTGATCAAAACCCATTGGGGTGGCGGCTATAGTTTTACGGCCAAGGTTATAAAGAAATGAACCAATTTTTTACCCGCTTTTGGCCCCAGAAATTAGCCACCCAGCTTATGGTGGTTTTGTTGCTGTCGTTGCTCGCGGCCCAGATCATTGGCGCGATAATTTTATTCGATGAGCACAACATGGGTTTGCAATCTGTTAAACGCGATCAGATCTTGGGCCGGGTTGCCGCTATTGTCCGCGTGTTAAATGAAACACCGCCCGCCATGCACCAAAATATTCTGGATGCGGCAAGCACGGTTCAGCTCAGCTTTACATTAAGTGACAAAAATGCCCTCCAGAACCTCGATGATGACAATCGACAAAATTCATTCTCACGTCGTCTTGCCCTTATTCTAAATCAACCAAAAGACCGCCCGATCTATACCGAATTCGAAGACCGAGAATGGACTTGGCGAGGCCACCAAGAATTTATGAAAAACCCTCATAAACGACGCAGTGAAGAAAAGGATGATGATGACGAAGATGATGATGATTATCATCATGATGATCACGGTGACGGACATGCCGGACCCTACACCCCACCGGGCTTAAATATCGCCTTGCAACTCCCCAATCAACAATGGTTAAACGCTCGCTATAAAATCATCGCCCCCGACCGCAGCTGGGCTTATGCCACATTCCTCGTTCTGGGATTGATGGCGTTAGCGGTCTGCGTGGTCAGTTATTTAATGGTGCGCCGGATCACCAAACCATTGGCGGTCCTCGCAACCGCCTCTGACGCTCTTGGTCGAGGAGAAGATGGCCCCGATTTAAACCCCACTGGCCCGGTTGAGGTTCGCACGACCGTCCACGCTTTCAACCAAATGCGTGAACGCCTACACCGTTTTGTGGAAGATCGCACCCGCATGCTTGCCGCCATCAGCCACGACCTGCGGTCCCCCTTAACCTCTATGCGGTTGCGCACCGAGATGATCGATGATCCGGAAATTCGTTCCAGAATTCTCGAAAGCCTGATCGAAATGCAAGCCATGACCGAAGCCACGCTGACATTTGCCCGCGACGATGCCAACAAAGAGCCCACCCGCCCTACGGATATGGGCGCCCTTGTTGAAAGCATCGCTCTTGATCTTCAAGACATGGGCGCCGATGTCAGCTTTACGCCCCCCGCGCCCTCTGAAAACCTTTCCTACAGATGCCGCCTGTTTGCCCTCAAACGTGCCATCCGCAATGTCATTGAAAACGCCATACGCTACGGTGAGCGCGCCCGAATTATTCTGAGCCAAGATAAAAATTCCCTGTTTATTACCATTGAAGATGATGGACCGGGGATTCCCAGCGATAAACTGGAACAGGTGTTTGACCCCTTCGTGCGCTTGGAAAGTTCCCGCAATTTAGATACCGGTGGCATCGGTTTAGGTCTTGCCACGGCCCGAAATATCATCCACGCCCATGGCGGGGAGATCACCCTCACAAATGGTCCTGAAAAAGGATTAAGCGTCCAGATTACCTTGCCAAAATCACCCGCATAATATAAATGAAATTTTGGCTTCATTTTTTCATTTATGTGGCGTAGAGTGCTTTCCTATATGTTAGTATGATCTGATTTTGGAATCTTAATGGACGCTATTCCTTCCAATCCTTTGCCTGATGATGCGCCCACCCCAGCCGTGGGTGAGCAAATTCGTGATTTGCGTAAAGCCCAGAGCATGACCATTACCGAACTTGCCAACAAAATTGGTCGCTCAGTGGGCTATATCAGCCAGATCGAACGCAACATAAATTCCGTAACCATCGACCGCCTTAAAGAAATTGCCGAGGCTCTAGGCGTGCAAATCAGTTGGTTTTTCCAAGGCGGCACAGGCGGCTCGGATGAAGAACGTGACCGTATCGTGCGCCGCGCGGACCGCCGGCACCTGACCTTTACCGGGTCGGGTTTGCGCGAAGAATTGCTTTCGCCCAATTTAAGTGGTGATTTTGAAATGATCATGACCACGTACGAACCGAACGCCTCCACGGGCGAGAAGCTCTACGCCCGGCCCTGCCAAGAAGCAGCCCTTGTGATCGAAGGACGCCTACAAGTTTGGATCGGTGATCGCACCTTTATGCTCGATACGGGCGACACCATTACTTTCGATGGTCTAGAGCCTCACAGCTCGGCCAATCCCGATGACACCCCGGCCCGTGTGGTTTGGGTCATGTCACCCCCTACTTATTAATGTATTTTTGATTTAAGGAGCCTTTCATGTCTGATTCTCTTCCCTCACGCGCTCAAGTCGTCATTGTCGGCGGTGGTATTGTTGGTGTCGCCACAGCCTTCGAGCTAACCAAGCTTGGGTTCACCGATGTTGTGTTATTGGAACGTAAGCAATTAACCTGTGGCACCACATGGCACGCCGCAGGGTTGGTGGGCCAGCTTCGCGCCACATCAAACATGACCAAAATTGCTAAATACACCGCCGAGGTCTTCGCTGGATTAGAAGAGCTAACCGGACAAGCAACCGGTCTTAAAACCAACGGTTCAATTTCCGTGGCCACCGACGAGCACCGTTTGGAAGAGCTCAAACGGGGCGCGTCCATGGCCCGGGTGTTTGGCTTGCAAGTGGAAGAAGTCACCCCGGAATGGATTAAAGAAAAATACTCGATCATGCACACCGACGATGTCATGGGCGGTATCTTTTTACCCGGTGATGGACAGTGCAATCCCATCGATGTGACCCAAGCCATGGCGAAGGGCGCACGCATGGGCGGGGCCAAAATCATGGAAGGTACCAAAGTTACCAGCGCCAAGACCGAGAACGGTCGCATCAAAAGCGTAACCACCGATAAAGGCACCATTGAATGCGAATATCTGGTCATCGCGGGCGGCATGTGGTCCCATCAATTCGGTAAGGAGCTCGGCGTCAATATCCCCCTACACGCCGCAGAGCATTTCTACATTGTCACCGAACCCATTGATGATTTGCCCAAGAACCTACCTGTATTTCGTGAGCCATCTTCGTGCATCTACGTCAAAGAAGACGCGGGTAAGTTACTGGTCGGGGCGTTTGAACCCGTCGCCAAACCGTGGGGTCAGGGCGGCATTCCCGAAGATTTCGAATTCGATGAATTGCCCGAAGATTTCGACCATTTCGAGCCGCTTCTAGAACGCGCCATGCATCGCCTGCCGATTTTGGAATCCGCTGGCATTCAGACGTTCTTCAACGGACCGGAAAGCTTCACCCCCGATAACAGCTATTTCCTTGGCGAAGCGCCAGAGGTCAAAGGCGTGTTTGTGGCAACCGGGTTTAATTCCACCGGCATCCAATCGTCGGGTGGTGCGGGACACGCCATCGCCAACTGGATCAAAGACGGTCACCCAACGGGTGATCTGTGGGGTGTTGATATCAAACGCTCCATGTCGTTTCAATCTAATGCCAAATACCTGCATGACCGTACAACCGAGAGCCTTGGTTTGCTGTACGCCATGCACTGGCCATTCAGACAACCCGAAACCGCCCGTGGCATCCGTCGCACCCCCTTGCATGATCGCATGGTTGAAGCCAATGCTTGCTTCGGCGAAAACGGTGGTTGGGAACGCCCCAACTGGTTCGCGCCAGAAGGGGTCGAGCCCAAATACGAATACAGTTACGGCAAGCAAAACTGGTTTGAGTATTCCGCCGATGAACACCGCGCCGTACGCGAAAACGTTGGCTTGCTGGATATCTCCACCTTCTCAAAATTCATCCTGCAAGGCCGCGACGCGGAAAAAGTCATCAATCAGGTTTCCGCCAATGAAATGTCGGTCGAACCCGGCACCATGGTCTATACCCAGTGGCTCAACCACCAAGGTGGTATCACCGCCGATGTGACGGTTACGCGCCTGAGCCAAGACAGCTATATGATCCTGACGGCTTATGCGTCCCATACCCACGATTATTATTGGCTTAAGGACAACATCGGCGAAAACGATCACGCCACCATAACCGATGTGACCGCCGCCTACGCCGGGATCAGTGTTCAGGGTCCCAATTCTCGGGCGTTGTTACAAAAGGTCACCCCGGAAGATCTATCCAATGAAGCCTTCCCCTTCGGTGCGTCCCGCGAAATCGAAGTCGGCTACGCCACCGTTCGCGCCGCGCGAATTTCCTATGTGGGTGAACTGGGTTGGGAACTTTGGGTGCCCTCAGAAATGGCGATCCATGTTTATGAGACGTTGCGCGAAGCCGGCAACGAGTTCGATTTAAAACTTGTGGGCATGCACGCCATGAACTCTCTGCGGATGGAAAAAGCCTATCGTTCGTGGGGCCATGATATCTCCGATGAAGAAACCCCCATCGAGGCGGGGCTTAGCTTCGCCGTTAAATTTGACAAACCCAGCGGCTTCATCGGTCGCGACGCGCTGCTTAAATTGAAAGAAAGCGGCAAACCAAAACAGCGTCTG
The DNA here is from genome assembly GCA_965603075.1 of uncultured Rhodospirillales bacterium. Classification (GTDB taxonomy): domain Bacteria; phylum Pseudomonadota; class Alphaproteobacteria; order Rhodospirillales; family Casp-alpha2; genus JABJOR01. The sequence goes on from CBFDBO010000015.1 coordinate 7,694, forward strand.
GTTCAGTTCTTGATGGATGATCCAGAGGTCATGCTCTACCACAATGAACCCATCATTCGAAACGGCAAAATCTGTGGTTATATTAACAGCGCCATGTACGGTCATACCTTGGGCGGCGCCATTGGCTTGGGCTACGTCAGCAATGTTGAAGATGATGGTGGCGACGGTCGTGTGGATGCCGACTTCATCAACTCAGGCACCTATGAAATCGAGGTCGCCTGTAAACGCTTTACAGCCAAAGCATCCTTGCGACCTATGTATGATCCCAAGAACGAAAAAATAAAAATGTAATTATTTTCAATACACGTCTTTTATAAAATGGTCCCTGAATAAAATCAGGGGCCATTTTTTAACGTTTCTATACTTCGCAAGTCCATATATTGACTATTAGTTGTATTTTACGTATATTTTCTACTATAAATTCAGAAAATAAAAGGATGGAATATGGCTTATTTTGCTGTCAGTTACCAACTAAACAATCAAAAGGATTATCAAGTTCTATGGGATGAGATGGACCGCCTTAATGGGCACAAAGTTATGCAATCCTACTATTACCTTGATGTTAATTTTGGAACGACCAATGAATTTCGAGATTGTTTGAGTGGATTTGTTGATGCTGATGACCAGATCGCGGTAGTTAAAATCGAGTCCCGGCCTGTACATCAAATGGCCAATAAGGGAACAAATGACTGGATTAATGCTCGCTTCTAATTCGACTGATCAAAATAAAGAAACGGCCTAGGGCGTAATGTACCTAAAGCCCGCAAACGATCACCCCAAGAAGGTGATCTCACGAGCCTTCTCCTTAAAACGTTCAAGTTGTTTTTTTCTTTCATATCAACCCCGGTTGAGTATGAATTGGCATGCAGCGGTTCATCTTAATTACTCGATCGACAAGATGATTCTCACTAATGTCGGTACACCATTCGTGATATGAAAGTAGCGGCACGCCCTTACCCTCCGGGTTTCCCTTTCCACGGCCATTATCATAAGTATGAAAAGCGTCAATTTTTACATTATATGTATCTTCAAGCTCCAGTGCTGTCGCCAGCATAATAGCATCGCCAGTTGTTAACACTCGCTTGTTGGAATTGTTCTTTGAATAGGGTATGTCTTTTAGAAGGCCCGCCGTACTATTGATGTATGGCCCCGCATCAATAACTGTAACCGACTTTCTGAAATCCTTAAGGAAATCTTCAAAATTTCCATATGAGCTTTCCTTTAATCGATTAGGACTAATTTCAGCAAGAGCAATTCCCGAAGTGTATATTCTGCAACCATCCTTCTTTTTGCTTTCGTCTAAGAACATTTGAAGACTGGCAACATCGTATGCGTCCATATCATCGTTGAGGTAAGCGATAAAAACACAAGAATCCCAAAAATAATTTTCAACAGCCACTACCAAATATCCTCTTCACTCGGATACGGTAGATCAAAAGCGCCGCGCCACTTAGTTAAATCTTCGGTACTATCTAGCTGGTCAATTTTCTTGATCTCAATTTGTTCAGGGAGCCGATCTTTCCCATTGTAATAAGCCAGCGCAGAGACGCTCACCCTTTTGTCCAAGGCATCGCGTAAATTATCAACGGTTATGGAATTACAAATACAATCCAATTCGAAATCACCCGCAGCTAAAATGAGTTTTGCACTGGCTACTGTACCCCTTAAGTCTACCTCTTTAAGTTTCCCATCGAATGTACCCAAGGTTGAGCCCTCAAACAACGTCCCTTCAGTCGCATCAGAAAGATACTCATCAAAAGCGCGATCTGCCCTCTTATCGAAAAATCTGTCAAATCGAACGACGTTTGTTTCATCGTCATCCAAACTGATCTCACCATGAGAAAAAGTTTTTTCAGTACCATCACCAAGTTGAGCAAGAGCCTTTGCTAACGCTTTAGGGTAGTCTCTTGATATTCCCCTTCCCTCATTTACATCAATTGCTGCACTTTGCAACATACGCACACTAGATCTTTCAGCGGGAGATTTAAGGCTGTATTCAACCTCATCAATAAGAGCCAAAGCACTGCTGTATTTCAAATCGGAAATCAGATAATTGAAGCTCTTGTTTGCGTTGACGTATTTATCGGCTGCGCGTAGACCCTTGATAAGAATCTCCATTTTCTTGGCAAAAACATCAGCTCGAACAGATCCATTTCTTTCATGAGATAGACCATACAGCTTTAATTTTATTTTCCCAAATTCTTCAGACATACTTTGCGCCTCCAGCGCGAGTTCTACGCTCTTATCGGGGATAGGTCGCTAGAGCGTGTGACCTCACTAATACGGTGCTTTTCAGTTTCGCAAAAGTCGCCTCCTCATCATGGAAGTGTGGCTTGGACAAAATACTCACGGCTCATCTCCAGTAGAACATCTATGTTTAGATTCTACCTAAAATGATGTGGGGTTGTCAAATATAGCAACGCTATTTTTTAGCTGTATTCGCGCTTGTTTTTAAAATGCGCCGGTTTATAGTGATCTCGTCTCTCTGGGGTGCCGTTCTTTAATTTTAGGATGGCTGAGAAAAAACCCATTGAACCTGAACCAGACTATGCTGGCGGAGGAAGCAAGAGACGAAAGAGTATTCTTTCGATATTTCACTATGCTTAATCACCGGCGCCCCTTTTTTTATTTTGGAGCGTTATTATGTTACGATTATCACTATTAGTACTTTTCACCCTATTCAGTTTCAGCCCTCATCAGGGCTCTGCCCAAACGCAAGCAACCTTGCCTGTGTTGACCATCTATACCTACGATGCCTTTGCCGCCGATTGGGGACCTGCCCCCGGTGTTAAAAGCGCCTTTGAGGCACAATGCGGTTGCACGGTTGATTTCGTCTCCGCCGATAGCTCAATCGGTATTTTACGAAAAATCCAATTGGAAGGCGCCAACAGCAAGGCTGATATTGCCCTGGGTTTGGATACCAACCTAACCCACGTTGCCGAAAAAACAGGCCTATTTGATAAGCACGGGGTTACGGCAACCAACCTAGCTTTACCGGGTGCGTGGTCCGACAAAACCTTCCTGCCCTTCGATTATGGATACTTTTCTTTTATTTATGACAGCAAGCTGCTCAGCAATCCGCCGACATCTTTTGCCGACCTTGCCAACCAAGGCAGCGACTTTAAAATTGTTATTCAAGACCCCCGTTCCAGCACACCGGGCTTGGGCCTATTGTTATGGATTAAGGAAATCTATGGCGACAAAGCCGCGGGTTATTGGGCGTCCATTGCCCCGAAAATCCTGACCGTGACCAAAGATTGGTCCAGCGCCTATGGACTGTTCTTAAAGGGCGAGGCCGATATGGTTTTGTCCTATACCACCTCCCCCGCCTATCACCTGATCGTCGAGGACATGGACCAATACAAAGCCGCCGCCTTCCATGAAGGCCATTATATGCAAGTCGAAGTAGCCGCGATCTTGAAGGCATCAAAACAGAAAAAACTCGCGCGTGATTTCATGGCGTTTATGCTCACCGATGAATTCCAATCTCTAATCCCCACCACCAACTGGATGTATCCGGCGGCTAAAACAAGCTCGGCCTTACCAGAAGGTTTTGAAACCCTTCATGTGCCGACAACGTCGTTTCTCATGGATGGCGTCCGGGTTGAAGAAAACCGTAAGAACTGGATTGAAGAATGGCTTACGTCAATCGACAATTGAGCGCCTTGAAGATTTTTTGGCGGGGTCGGTCTTACGGATCGATCCCGCCTAGATTAACGACTGGATTAACGCCTAGATTAACGACTGGATTAATGCCGGGACTAATAACCGGGCCAGCCCTATCGGGGTTAATGGTGGGACTTGCCCTGTTGGGACTGATCGGCAGCATATTTGTCACCATCTACGCCGCGGGTACAGACAGCCTATCCCTCAATGATTTGGCGGTTGTGTTACCCATTTTGAAAATTAGCCTGTTACAGGCGGGGCTTTCTATGGGACTTTCTATGGTGCTCGGTTTGGCACTGGCTTGGAGCCTCAGCCATCAGCGCTCGTTCCCCGGGCGCAAAATTTTGGTCTCTCTTTTATCGGTCAGTATGGTCCTGCCGTCGTTGGTGGCGGTCTTGGGTTTGGTCAGTGTGTTCGGGCGAAACGGTTGGATTAGCAACATCCTTGAAAGTTTGCAAAGCCCGCACATTCTGGGACTTGGATCGTTCATATACGGTCTATCGGGCATTGTGCTGGCCCATATTTTTATGAACGCCCCTTTTGTGGCGCGGGGGTTATTACAACGGCTCGATCACTTGCCAACAGATCGTTTAAAATTATCGTCTAGTTTAGGGTTATCGGCTTGGCAGCAATTTAGAATTGTTGAATGGCCCGCCTTGAGAACAAGTTTTTTCAGCTTAAGCGCCACGGTATTTTTATTATGTTTCACATCCTTCGCCATTGTTTTGACGCTGGGTGGATCGCCGAAATATAATACTTTGGAGGTCGCCATTTATGAAGCCGTCAAATTGGAATTTGACTTAAACCGAGCCGTCCTCCTTGCGGTCTTGCAAGTGGTTATTTGTGGGGCATTGGTCATCCTTGCAAGCAGCATGCGCGGCGATGATAAATCATTCGGGCTCATCGCGCGAACCGTGCCATGGATAAGCAACACACGGACACGCACCATACAATTATCTATTATCATTGCCTTCAGTCTATTTTTTCTCAGCCCCTTTGCAGCCATCCTTTGGGACGGATTAGCGGTTAACTTTTTTAAATTAGGCGGTGAGGCAATTTTTCAAAAAGCTTTAATAACCAGCTTAATTCTAGCGAGCCTCTCAAGTGCATTAACGGTACTCGCGGCCCTCGCCATCGGCGGCACCCAACGTTCCATACGGTCCCCCTTACGGGTGGATATAAAGTGGTACCATACGATAATTAGCAGCATGCTGAGTTTCAGCGGATCGATTTATCTGGCGGTTCCATCATTGGTTCTGGGCTTGGGATTTTTTCTGATCGCTCGAGCGCTAACCACGGACGTTTATAGCCTTGCCCCGCTTGCCTTAATTTTGGCAAACCTGTTGCTTGCGCTGCCCTTTGCCTTGGTCATTCTGGTCCCGGCCATGGAGAAATTAACCACGCGGTATGATAAGTTAGCCTTTGCCCTAGGGGTGCGCGGGCTTGCCCGGTGGCGTATGGTGGAATGGCCGGGCTTGCGCGGCGAAATCGGCTTTGTCGCGGCCCTATCCTTTTGTTTCTCCCTTGGTGATTTGGGGGTCATCGCGCTTTTTGGTAATCGTGATTTTGCGACCTTGCCATGGTTATTGTTTCAAAAAATGGGGTCCTACAGAACCGATGATGCCGCCGGGATCGCGCTCATACTACTGGCGTTAACTTTGGCGGTGTTTTACCTGATGCCCCGTATTTTTGAGGAAACCAAATAATGCTGACCTTGGATAAACTAACCTTTCAGCACCGGGAAGGCGCCGTCACAAGCGGATATCAATTTGACCTTACGGTTCCCAAAGGGGCCATCGTCGGCATGACCGGGCGCAGCGGTTCGGGCAAGTCCACGTGTCTGGATCTCATCGCCGGATTCCTCCGGCCGGGGTCCGGCTCCATTTTGGTGGACGATCTGAACATTCTGCCCCTGCCGCCGGAAAAGCGGCCGGTGACGATTTTGTTTCAAAAAGATAATCTGTTTGACCATCTAAGCGTCGAACAGAATGTTGCCCTTGGCATTAACCCAACATTACGTTTGGATACAGCCGAGCGCACAATGGTAAGCCAATCGATCGACAAAGTTGGCCTCCTAGATTTAGCCACCCGCAAAGCCGCGCAATTATCGGGGGGTGAGCAACAACGCATCGCCCTCGCCCGTTCATTAGCGCGCAACAAACCCGTGTTGTTACTGGACGAGCCCTTTAGCGCCCTTGATAGCGAAACCCGCTCAGAAATGTTGGCGTTGGTTCGCACAATTGTCAGCGAACGCAACCTGGCCTGTTTGATGATCACCCACGATGTAAATGACTGCGCACTGGTCGCCGATCAACATTTCACCCTAAAAGACGGGCAATTACAGCCAAATACAGGTTAAATTATTGATATTAAAGGGTATATATTACGTGACGGGCACTTAGGCTTTGTGTAAATTGTCAGCCTAAATTCGATCCTAAATACAGCCCTGAATTCAACAGTATACTTTAACCAAATGGATTATTGATCATGTCATTACGCACCCCTTATTTGATGTTCATTGGCGATGCCGCCGACCAACTTGCTGCCAAGACCGCCCAGGGTGTTGTCGATTGGCGACCAGAATGGTGCTTGGGCCAACTTCGGCTACAGGGCTGTAATGCGGATCTGGGTATTGCGGATATGACATTGGAAGAAGCCGCCGCCGCTGGCGTAAAAACCCTCATCGTTGGTGTCGCCAACCGCGGTGGTGTGATTTCCGAGGTTTGGACACAAACATTGGTCAAGGCTATGGAATTGGGCATGGATATTGCCTCTGGCCTGCACAATAAACTGGGTGATGTTCACGCCATTCACGACGCGGCTGAAAAATATAGCCGTTCATTATTTGATGTTCGCCACCCAACCCGTGATTTTCCCATTGCCAATGGCAAGCCCCGCTCTGGTAATCGTTTGCTGGCTGTGGGTACGGATTGCTCGCTGGGGAAAATGTATACCTCGCTTGCCCTATGGAAAGGCATGGTTAATCGCGGTATGAAAGCTGATTTCCGCGCCACGGGTCAAACCGGAATTTTCATCACGGGTTCTGGGGTTTCCGTTGACGCGATTGTGGCAGATTTTATTTCCGGTGCTATTGAAGAAATTTCCCCTGCCAACGACGCCGATCACTGGGATTTGGTCGAGGGTCAAGGTTCGCTATTCCACCCATCCTACGCCGGTGTCTCCATGGGGTTATTACATGGCGCGCAGGCAACCCATTTGGTCATGTGCCACGAGCCGGGCCGCCCGCACATGCGCGGCATCCCGCATCAACAATTACCCAGCTTGGAAGAATGTATCGCGCTTAATGAACAATGCGCCCGCCTGACATCGCCTGCGGCCAAAGTCATTGCCCTGTCATTTAACACCTCAAAAATGAGCGACGCTGATTCTGATCATTGTTTGAAGTCCCACGCCGATAAATTTGGCATGCCGTGTGTTGATCCGGTCCGTTCCGGCGTTGATCCTATATTGGACATTTTGTAATATTATGACTTTAAATCTCACCACCTATACTGAGAGCTGGCTGCTTGCCAAGCCGTTCACCATTTCACGCGGCACCAAAACCGCCGCCGATGTTGTGGTGGTAGAGATCACCGATAAGAACGGTATCAAGGGCTGGGCTGAATGCGTGCCTTACCCCCGGTACGGCGAAAGCATCGATGGTGTAATAGCCGAAATCGAAGCTTATTCGGGTGAACTTAATAGAAATACTCTCAACCAAAAAATGCCCTCGGGCGCTGCCCGAAACGCCATTGATTGCGCGCTGTGGGATTTGGAAGCCAAACAAAGCGGCAAACGGGTTTGGGATTTAGCGGGACTTCCAGAACCACAACCAACGATCACCGCCGAGACCATCGGCATCGGCGAGCCAGACGCCATGGCAGAAGCCGCCCGTGAATTGTCCCACGCACCGCTACTCAAGGTTAAACTCAACACCGAAATGGTTATCACTCGCATGGCGGCCATTCGCGAAAATGCCCCCGCCGCCCGGTTGATTATTGACCCTAATGAGTCATGGACGCTGGATCTACTGAAAGACGTCGCCGGACCACTTGCGGATTTGGGCGTCGAGATGATCGAACAACCATTGGCGGCTGGTGAGGATCACGTTCTAGCGGGATTTGATAGTCCGGTCCCCTTATGCGCCGATGAGTCGTGCCACACAGTTGATAAGCTACCCGAGTTGAAAGATCGCTATCAAATGATCAACATCAAACTCGATAAAACCGGTGGCCTGACCGAGGCCATTCAATTGGCCCAAGGGGGTCACAAACTTGGCTTCGGTATTATGATCGGCTGCATGGTGGGAACATCACTGGCCATGGCTCCGGCCACACTGCTTGCCCCTTATGCAAAATTTGTTGATCTGGACGGGCCATTACTGATGAAAAAAGACCGCGATAACGGCCTTGATTTCACCGATGGTAAAGCCCACCCCCCAACATCTGCTCTTTGGGGCTAATGGCGTCGTCTCGAAGCGGAATCTTTTAGTTTCTTCCTTGATGAAGCAACAATCCCTCTATTCTGAATTTAAATATTCAAGAATAGCGCTAAACGTTGCCCTCTAATTAATATTGTATTATATTAAATCTCTATAATATAATTATCAAAATATAAAAAATAAAAATCGCTTAACACACTATACTTACCGATAATTTATTAATCTAAAATAAATCTTTAGCATAAAAAAATAAATTAATAACAGGAATGGACAGTATGTATAAATTAATAGTTATTAGTATTTTTATATTTTCTATTATATTTCCAGTATTAAATACTTCCGCAAATAATAAACAAATAAAAATAATTTATTTCACCAATCAACCAGAAATTACAAAGAATAAAAAGTTTGGCGGATTGGCAGAGCTCGCCACATTGCTCAATCAAACCCGTGCGGAAAATGAACACACTCTTTTCTTACACGGTGGTGATTCATTCGGCCCCAGCACCCTATCATCCATGGACCGGGGCTCACACATGGTTGATCTGCTAAACTTTTTAGAGCCTGATGTCATGGGTGTCAGCCAAAGGGAGCTTAGCTACAAAGAAGACGAATTAACCCTTCGTGCTTCCGAGGCCAGCTTCCCCTTGGTGAGTGCTAATATCTTCGATCCGTTAATAAAAGGCAATCTGGAAGGGCTACAGAATTGGCAGATGTACGAAATAGGCGATTATAAGATAGGCATAACATCGATCATTTCTGCTGAAGTTGCGTCAAATTATCAACCCAAGCGTATTCAAGTTTGGGACGCCACAAACTCAATTAAAAATGCCGTCAAAGAAATGAAGACCCAAGGTGCTGACCTTATTATTCTCCTGTCAGATTATGCCCCGCCAGAAAAAGAAGCTTGGTTGGCCTCTGGATTAGTTGACATAATTTTTGTTAATATCGAAGATAAAGCCGATATGCTCCGCAATTACCAAAAAGGTTACATTGCAAAGAAAGGCCGTGTGGATGGCACCGCATTGGAAATTAATATCACATTGGATGGCCAAGGCGCTTCCCTAAAGACCCATTATGAAGGGCGTTCCATTGTCCTATCTGAATTTCCCGCTGACCCGGAAATGCAAGAGCAAATTGACGGCTACCTTGATAGTCTCGCCAGCCTTCTCGATATTCAAATTGGCACTTTTGGATCAGATGTCACCACCAAACGCAACCTCGTTCGAACCCAAGAAACCGCTTTCGGAAACTTGATTTCTGATGCGTTCAGAGAAACAACAAATGCCGACATCGCCATCTTCAATGGCGGTGGCATTCGGGGGAACCGTGATTATAAAGCAGGGCATGCCATAACACGGGGCGATATTCAAAGTGAACTACCTTTCAGAAATACAATTATGTTGATGAAAATCAAAGGCAGCCAATTAAAACCTGCCCTTGAAAATGGTTTCAGTTTAATTGAGGACGTCAAAGGACGCTTTCCACAAATCTCGGGTATGAAGGTGACGATAAAACCGACAGCACCAGCAGGGCAGCGCGTCCTTTCTATTGAAATTGCAGGCAAGCCAGTCATTGAGGATGCCTATTACAGCCTTGTGACAACCGATTTCATGGGCAATGGAGGCGATGGATATGAGCAATTAAAATCAGGAGAACGAATTTACGAAAATGTCGGTGCGCTCATCTCTGGTGACGTGGTCGCAAATTACATCCTCAAACAACAAACCGTATCCCCCGTAATTGAAGGTCGCATTGTTCAAGTAGATTAATGAGACCGAAGACAGGCCATAGCCTGAAGATTTAAAAGTAAAATATCGCATGAGTAAAAATCGTCAAAGCATTACATTTATGATCGGTAGCAGCCTTGCTGCCATGGTGTTCCTGCCTGTATTGGTTGCGGCGACGGCTATATATGGTTTTTTTAACTTTAAGTCAGACATTCTCGATTTCTCCGAGCACACTATTCCTCAGATCATTTCCATTTCAACCCTTAACAGCCAGCTTGCCTATGTACTATTCCATACAGAAAAATTATCCACGGCGAACTCTCAAGCCCAACGCAGAATAACTTTTGATGAAATGGTTACCCAATTCGAAAACATCGAGCTTGTTTCAAAAGGGAATATGGGTCCTGAATTTGATGACTTCTTAGAAAAACAACTTACTGTTCTTGTGAGCAGCCAAATAGAACTTAATCAGTTGGTAGAAGAACTCATCAATGTTAATGATTTGATAGAGAGTAAATTATCAGAAGCACATCTTATTTTCGAGCAAGCCGCCACGCTTAAGAATCACTCTGAAAGTTGGGCAACGACACCACAAAAGAAAGAATATCTTGCACGCTGGATTATATCCATCAGTTCTATAATCAGTGCTATCAATGAGATTAACACAAATCAAAACACCCGTGAAATAAACAAACAAAACCGAAACCTAAAAGAGCACTTCTCCCACCTTGATGATGCGCTGGTTTTAATTCCAGACGATAGATTAGCTAAATTTAAAGCCATTAAAGTCAGGCTTGAAAAGGCCCTCATCAACAAAGACGGCCTTATTCCTTTATTAAAAAAACGCCGCCAATTAATTGCGAAGACCACGGGGAAAACTAATTTTTCTATAAACATGGTGAAGAACATTGAATCCTTTACCAACCATACATTTCTCGATCTAAAAACCGCGGCGTTCGATAAAGCAGAAACCACCGCCCAGGGAATTGATTATCAAACCAAATTGTTAATTGTCTTGGTCATCATTGCTGGCGCGATGACGCTTTTTGTTTATCTGTTTTTTAATACAACCCTGACCCGTCGTTTGCTCAAACTTAACAACGAGGTATTAGAGCGTATTTCAGGAAAAAACTTGGTCATTAGCGAAGCCGGAAATGATGAAATTTCCGATATTGCAAGTTCGGTCAATTATTTCGCCAGTGAACTCAATCAAGCCATTAAAGTAGCTGAGGAATCCAATAGAACAAAATCACTTTTCCTTGCTAATATGAGCCATGAGTTGCGTTCGCCCCTAAATGCCATCATGGGTTTTTCACAGGTTCTAGAACGTGAGACATTCGGCCCGCTGGGTAATAAAAACTATAAAGAATACGCAGGTGATATTCTGACAAGTGGCGAACACTTGCTGGGGGTTATTAACTCATTGCTCGATTTATCCAAAATTGAAGCAGGAAAATTTGAATTGATGGATAGCGACGTTGATTTATATGCAGCGGCGGTATTTGCCGAACATGTAAATACCCATATAGCCGATAAAAATGGCGTTCAGATTAACGTCATAAACAATGCATCTGATGTGCTGTTTTCTGGTGATATACAAATTATTCGGCAAATTTTACTCAACCTTGTTTCCAATGCTGTAAAATTCACCGCCGAGCAAGGCTCCGTCACGATCACCATAGGATTAAACCCAACGGATGGGTTCTGTATTATCATCAAGGATTCCGGGGTCGGCATGACATCCGAACAAATATCAACGGCTGCATCCCCTTTCGGACAAATCCATGATGCATCCATCCGCAAACATCAAGGAACGGGATTGGGATTACCGCTAACCATCGAATTTGTTGAATTGCATGGTGGCACCGTTGATATTACAAGCACGCCGGGTGACGGTACGGTTATTACCGTTAATTTCCCGCCAGAACGCACACTGCGGACCTGAAAGCCCTTTTCTTGATCGATTAAATTGCCTTATGGCTTAGGCTCTATACTTCTCAATCACGATGATAAACCCACAGTCTTATACAGTCTTATACTGGGGTTGAACTGGGTTAAACCGGGAATACATCGCGAGCACATCGGGGAGAAAGTATTTATTTTATCGATCCTACGAATAGTATAGCATTATCGTAATCTCAATAATCTAGAGGTCGCATAAAATGGCTATGAATAAAATATCAGTTGATGATGTGCCACAATTCACAGCGGCGCAATTGACTATATTTTTCTTATTGCCGGTTAGCTGGTGGTTCTTTCTTCTCTATGTAGTTTTCCCCACGATTGTTCCCTATGTTTCAGGGGCAACCGGAGAGGTTAATGGGTGGTCGATTCTAATCATATCGTCACTTGCTTATTGTTTTGAATTCTCACTTGCATTGTTTATTTTTCACCGCGAGGGATACGACCTAAATCTCCGTTCCTTAAAAGAACGTATCCATTGGAATTGGCCCTCAGGGAAGACTTGGATTATTCTGGTGATTATAACTGTGGTTGGTTTTACCTTATCACAATTTTTACAACCCCTTACTACGGTCATGGCGACAGCCTTTCCGCCACCGGATTGGTTCCCTGCTTCTCAACATCCTTTTAAGGAAGTTCATTCTGTCCAAGAAGCTCTGCCGGGTGTTGTTTTTTCAGGAAATTATCTTTTCCTAATTCTGGTATTATTTACAGGATCCATGAATATTATTGGCGAAGATTTATTGTACCGTGGTGCTTTCATCCCAAAATTACATGGCCTGTTCGGCAAATGGGCATGGGTGGCCGGCGGGGTAATCTGGACCTTTAAACACAGCTATGTCTGGTGGCGAATGTTCGCCGATGCGGCTATTCTGGGATTTGCTGGTGCCTATATTTTCGGCCCCCTATTTTCTCTTCCCGCCATCATGCTGATCCATTTAATAACCAATTTTGGCGCGACATGGCCCCTGATTATTCAGGCCGTATTTTCTGGTTAAATATCGGGTTAAATAGAGCGTCAATTCATGAAAACAGAAACAAAAATCAAAATTTTACCGAATAATGATAAACAGTTAACCAAGGATAAGTTGCTAGCGGGGCAATAGCCGTATAAAACTCTCATTAGAACGATTTTTAAATAAATTCCGGGTGGCTTCCCCTTTTATGGCTTTATTCAGTGGCACACAATTAACCTGCGTTCGGGGCGAGCGGACAGTCTTCCATGGTCTCGATTTCCATGTCGATGCAGGCGGGCTATTATTGCTAACCGGCCCCAATGGCAGTGGGAAATCCAGCCTGCTTAGGTTGATGTGTGGTTTGTTGGAACCCACCATGGGCGAGATCATCTGGAACAATGAGAACACCCAAATCGAACGTGATGACCATAACGCCCGCCTTCATTATGTGGGCCATCATGATGCCATCAAACCCATGCTCAGTGTCGCGGAGAATATTTCTTTCTGGGCCGAAATGCACAATAATAATGGCGGGGGTAAGCAGGCTGTAAAGCAACGTGTAAAATCCGCCTTGGAGCGTCTCGGCATTGCCCATCTCAGCGATGTCCCGGCGCGCTACCTTTCCGCCGGACAAACAAGACGCTGCGCGCTGGCTCGAATTTTGGCATCACCCGCGACACTGTGGTTACTCGATGAACCAACCACAGCGCTGGACGTTGAAACCATCGCCACATTGGAAACCATCATTGCAGATCATCGCAAAGACGGTGGCATCGCGATTATATCAACCCACAGCCATATAAGGGCAACCGATCCCCAGACCCTAGACCTAGGCCCCTTTATGGGGCAACCTTACGCCAATAATATGGATGAGGATGCCGCATAATGGGTCATTTCATGCTTTTGGTACGGCGCGACTTACACCTGACCTATCGTCAGGGTTTTGATAACTTCATGGTGGTGGCCTTTTTTGTCATCGCCGTGGTGTTGTTCCCTTTTGGTGTGGGGCCAGAACCGGGTATTTTAGAACGCATCAGCGCGGGCGTAATCTGGGTCGCGGCTTTAATGGCCTCTATGCTTTCATTAGAACGTCTGTTCCTTGCTGATTTCGAGGACGGCTCGTTGGAGTTGCTGGCCTTAACACCACAGGCGTTAGAGATCTTGGTGCTGGCCAAAGTTTGCGCCCATTGGCTGACCACTGGATTACCGCTCATCATTGCCGCCCCTTTATTGGCCGTATTAATGAACATGGAGGCCGACGGTTTTGGCATTCTTATTTTGGCTTTATTAATCGGCACCCCCACGCTCAGTTTACTGGGGGCCGTGGGCGCAGCATTGGTATTGGGGGCCCGGCGCGGTGGGGTCTTGTTATCGTTATTAATATTGCCGCTTTTTATCCCGATCTTAATATTCGGGGTCAGCGCCGTGGACGCCGCGATCAGTGGTTACCCCATGCGCGCACAATTGCTAATAATGGGAGCGTTCTTTTTAATGGCGCTGCCACTGTGTCCTTGGGCGGCAGCCGCGGGGATCAGACAGTCTTTAGAATGATGGATAAAACGACATGTCGATAATTGATAAATACGCCAATCCCAAAAGATTTTTGGGTATCGCCCGGCCTCTGGTCCCCTGGATCGGCGCCATCACCGTGTTATTCCTTGGTGTGGGGCTTTATATGGGGTTGATCACCTCACCCGCTGATTACCAACAAGGCGATACCGTGCGGATTATTTATGTCCATGTTCCCGCCTCCTGGATGGCAATGTTTTGTTATACATCGCTGGTTATTTCAGCCGCTGTTGGCTTAATTTGGAAACACCCGCTTGCCGATATAGCCGCCCGGGAAACCGCCCCTATTGGCGCGATCTTTACATTTCTGGCCCTGATGACCGGATCATTTTGGGGTAAACCCATGTGGGGAACGTGGTGGGTATGGGACGCACGCCTAACCTCTGTTCTGGTGCTATTTTTCTTATACATGGGCTATATGGCTTTAAATAATGCCTTTGATAACCCCCAGCGCGGGGCGCGTGCATCCGCAATCCTTGCCATGGTCGGCTTTATCAATGTGCCGATTATTAAATTCTCGGTGGATTGGTGGAATACGCTGCACCAACCCGCCAGCGTAATACGTATGGATGGCCCCACCATTCATTCAAGTATGCTCTACCCGCTGCTGATCATGGCGATAGGGTATTCGTTATTTTATATCTGGGTGTTGCTCATTCGCATCGATAGCGAGGTAACCGCCGGTAAAATCCGTACCTTGCGTCAGCGACGTGCTGCCCAAGATAGTACACGAGATAATTCGCGAGAAAACACACAAGAAAATATTGAGGGAGCCGCATAATGGACACATTAACAACATTTTTTGATATGGGGGGCTACGCTGCCTTTATTTGGCCTTGTTATGGTATTAGTGCTGTGTTGATGCTGGGCCTTTTGCTTTCTAGCATCCGCAATCGAAACAAAAATGCCGCTACCCTCGCCAAACTTGAGAATAAGGATTAAGCCAAGATGAAGCGCAAACATAAGCGCCTGACGTTTGTTTTTATCGCCGCCTTGTTGGTGGCGGGTGCCGCCGTATTAATGCTGACCGCTTTTGAAGAAAACATCGTCTTTTTCCGCACCCCAAGTGATGTTGCCAATGGCACGGTCGAAGAAGGCCGACGCATCCGACTGGGTGGACTGGTTGTCGATGAGAGCGTTATATTATCCAGCGATGGCAGCGTCACCTTTGGCGTCACCGATACCGCCAACGACGTTACCGTCACCTTTATAGGCATCCTGCCCGATTTATTCCGCGAAGGTCAGGGGATTGTGGCAGAGGGAAAAATGACGGGTGGTGTCTTTGTCGCCAGCGAGGTCCTTGCCAAACACGACGAAAACTACATGCCACCCGAAGTCTCCGACGCCCTTAAAGCCGCAGGGCACTGGGAAGGAGAAGGCGAAGAAAACGATTATTCAGACGGGAACTCAGACGGAAACTCAGAAGGAGCCACCAGCCAGTGATCGCAGAAACAGGACATTTCGCCCTCATCCTCGCCCTCTTTGTTGCCATCTTACAGGCCTCAATACCGTTGGTCGGGGCCGCCCGTAATAATCACCCGTGGATGGCTATCGCCAGTCCCGCCGCCGTGGCACAATTCTCTCTCGTGGCGTTCAGTTTCGCCTGTTTGACGTACAGCTTTATTGTTTCCGATTTCTCTATGGCGGTTGTCTATCAAAACTCACATTCTCTCAAACCGTTACTTTATAAAATTTCCGGTGTGTGGGGCAACCACGAAGGCTCTATGTTGCTGTGGGTTTTAATCCTCAGCCTGTTTGGATGTGGCGTGGCGTTTTTCAGCTCCAGCCTACCCCCAACATTGCGCGCTCGTGTTCTCTCCATTCAATCCATGATCGCCATTGGTTTTTATCTGTTTATTCTATTTACCTCCAACCCGTTTGATCGGATCGTGCCACCGCCTGTGGATGGTAACGGATTGAACCCCTTGTTACAAGACTTCGGCCTCGCCATTCATCCGCCCATGTTATATCTGGGCTACGTGGGTTTCTCGATTACGTTTTCTTTTGCGATCGCGGCCCTTTTAGAAGGCCACGTCGACGCCGCTTGGGGGCGTTGGGTTCGACCTTGGACGTTGGCAGCCTGGGGTTTCCTCACGGCTGGAATTGCGCTCGGTTCATGGTGGGCGTATTACGAGCTTGGTTGGGGTGGTTGGTGGTTTTGGGACCCCGTTGAGAATGCATCCTTTATGCCGTGGCTCGCGGGTACAGCCCTGCTTCATTCCGCCACCATGGTGGAAAAACGCGACACCATGAAAGGGTGGACTATCTTTCTTGCCATCGTGACCTTCTCGCTAAGCTTGCTGGGCACGTTCCTCGTGCGCTCCGGCGTACTGACCAGTGTCCATGCTTTTGCCACAGATCCAGAGCGCGGCTTGTTTATTTTAATCTTGCTCATCATAGTAATCGGCGGATCATTTGCGCTGTTTGCCTTGCGCGGTCCGGCCATTCGTAACAAAGGGTTATTCCAACCCGTCTCACGCGAAGGGGCCTTACTGCTCAATAATTTGGTTATGACCACGGCGGCGGCGGCTGTATTACTGGGCACCCTATACCCTCTCTTTATCGATGCCATTGATGGCAGCAAAGTTTCCGTTGGCCCGCCATTTTTTAATACAGTCTTTATTCCCCTGATCGTGCCCATGGTGGCTGCCATGGCAATTGGTCCTTTACTGGGGTGGAAACGTGCTGATTTAGGTGTCGCCTTACGCAAGCTATGGCTTGCAGGCATTCTCACCCTCATCGGTGGCATAGCCACTTGGGCCTATGTCACGGACGGTCCGTTTGTTGGTGTTATTGGTATTCTAATGGCTGTTTGGCTGGGCGCAGGTACGATTATTGAACTCGCGGAACGCATTAAGTTATTCCGCGAACCTCTTGGTGCGTCTCTTTCTCGTTTGGTACGGGTACCACGGGCCAGTTGGGGCATGACCATCGCCCACCTGGGACTTGCCATTGGTATTGCGGGCATGACCGGCGCGGGGGCATGGAAAGTGGAAAGCATCCAAACCATGATACCCGGTGAAACCGTTCTAGTCGGCAGCTATGATTTCACCTTCGATTCCATTGAAAACGGACAAGGGCCAAATTATAAATATACCCGTGCGACATTCACCGCCCAGAAACCCGGCGGTGATCCCATCACATTGTATCCGGAGAACCGAGAATACCCTGTACGTTCTATGCCGACCACAGAAGCCGGCATTGAAACCACGTTCTGGGGCGACCTTTATGTGGTCATCGGCGACCCCGTTATTGATGAAAACGGGAATGAAGGTGCCTATGTCACCCGCATATACTGGAACCCCTTGGTAGCCTGGATGTGGATGGGTGCTTTGTTAATGGTGGTTGCCACCGCCGTCAGCTTAAGTGATCGACGCTACAGAATTGGTGTCACCAAACGCCATAAATCGGGTGTCGCCCCAATAGCATCAGAAGCAACATCGTAAAGGCAGGATGGAACCGTGAACACAAAACGTCTCATCTTCTTTCTGCCCATTGGTGTCTTTATGGTGCTGGCCGTCTATTTTGCTGTGGGTCTAACAAAAGACCCCAGCAAGCTGCCATCGGTGTTAATTAATACCCCGGTTGCAGAATTTAAGTTGCTACCCATCAAAGACCGCCCTAATCCCGGTCGAGAGTGGGGTTTAACCTCAGACGATTTCAAGGGTGAGGTTACTTTACTGAACGTGTTCGGATCATGGTGTGTTAGTTGCCAAATTGAGCACCCGTTTTTAATGAAGCTAAAGCGCACATCCGATGTGCCCATCCACGGCATCGACTGGCGCGAGAAAAATTCCGATGATGGCCCCCGTTGGCTGGCACGCAAGGGTGATCCTTACACACTGGTCGGTGATGACCCCGTCAGCAAAGGCGCCATCGCCTTTGGGGTAACGGGTGCACCGGAGACTTTCGTCGTCGATAAAAAAGGCATCATCCGCTACAAACACGTTGGCCCACTGGATCAACAATTCTGGGATGAAACCATTTTCCCCATCATTCAGGAGCTCCGCGCCCAATGAAAGCTGCGCTTTATGCCTTAATGGTTTTAGTGGGTATCTTGATGGTACCTATACCTTCTTACGCTGTTAATCCCAGTGAGATGCTGGACGATCCGGTACTGGAGACACGTGCCCGTGATATCAGTGCGGGCTTGCGGTGTGTGGTGTGTCAAAACCAATCCATCGATGATTCCGATGCGGAACTCGCACGGGACCTGCGCGTTTTGGTCCGTGAACGTCTGACCAACGGCGACAGCGATGAAGCCGTGCTCGATTACATTGTATCACGCTATGGCGATTACGTTTTGTTAAGCCCCCCCATGAAAGCATCGACCTATGCGCTGTGGTTTGGCCCCCTATTTTTTGTAATTTTTGGTATCGGTGCGATCTTCATGATCTTTCGCAAACGCAAAACAACCACCATCCCGTCCAAAAGTGCCCCCCGTCTTAGTGCTGATGAAGAGCGCCGCTTAAAAGAATTGTTGGATCAAGATACATGACACTCTGGATAATTTTCGCATGCCTTACTTTGGTCACCATCGCTGTTTTATTAGTGCCAATTTACCGGCGCAAATCAGATATCAGCGTAGAACGCTCAAGTTTCGACATCGCCGTTTATAAAGATCAATTGGCTGAGGTAGAGCGCGAGCTTGCCCGCAACATTATCAGTGCCGAGGAAGCAGAAAGCACACGGTTTGATATTCAAAAACGCATTCTTGCCGCCGCCGAGGAAAAGAAAAACACCCCGGCTGCAACCCGGCCCAAATCAACCTTAATCATCCTTTTTGGCACGGCATTAGTCCCGCTATTTAGTCTTTTATTGTATCTCGATTTAGGCTCCCCTACGGTGCCTGATTTCCCGTTGGCGGCCCGGACCGACATCCAAGAGACTGCGGGTGGCACCATACCAAGCATGGAAGAAATCATTCCCCGCCTGCAAGAACATCTGGCGCAAAATCCGGATGACTTGGAAGGGTTGTCCATGCTGGCGCGCAGTTTGATGTCCATCGAAGATTACGTTGAAGCCGCCGCGGTTCATTACAAAATCTATGAAATCACAGGCGACCTACAGAACCTGTCCGATTACGCCGAGACGAGTTTGCTCTCAAACGAGATGATGGTGACACCAGACATTCTACAAATTTTTAAAGATATTTCCGCCACCGATCCCTTAGATCCCCGGTCTCGGTTTTATATTGGTCTGGCCTCATTACAAGAAGACAACGTCTTGGAAGCACTGCAACAGTGGGTCGACTTACGTCATGTATCCCCCGCTGGTGCCCCTTGGCTTCCCGCCCTCGAACAACAAATTTCAGAAACCGCCACAAACGCCGAGATTAATTCATCCGCCATTGTCCCGTCCGCCTCTGCCCAAGATTTAGCCAGCACCATTACCTTTGAAGGTCCAAGTGCTGCCGATGTAGAAAACGCCGCCAGCATGAGCAAACAAGATCAGAACGAGATGATCAAGGGCATGGTTCAAAATCTGGCAGATCGATTAGCAGAGAGCCCCGATGATGTGGAAGGCTGGACCAAGCTTGAAAGAGCCTATACTGTACTCGGCGAATTGGATAAAGCAGCCGAGGCCGCACGAATGATCCAGAAGTATTCAAATTAGAAGACACCCGTTTCAAATTAGAAGACACAAGCTCAATGACTTTCGAGACCGCCATCGCCTTTGCAATCGCTTGTTTTATTGTCATGGCGACACCGGGCCCCGGTGTCATGGCAACCATCGGGCGCGGCATGACCCATGGGTTTTGGACCACACAATATTTCATCACGGGCATTGCCCTGGGTGATTTAATCTATTTGCTGGGCGCCATTTTTGGCCTCGCCGCCATTGCCATGCATTTTGAGTTATTCTTTACCATCATTCGCTGGATCGGCGCGGTCTATCTGATTTATATCGGCATCAAGGCATGGACGGCGCCACCAACCGATCCGCGCGATATCAAGGTCGGCAGCCCTAAACCTCTGGCGAGCTTTTTAGGTGGTTTATTTTTAACGCTGGGCAACCCAAAGGCCATTATGTTTTATTTGGGTTTCTTACCGGCCTTTATTGATCTAAAAAACCTAACATACAGTGACATCGGTATTGTTGTCGCCATCGATGTAACCGTGCTGATATCCACCATGGCGGGCTACGCCCTATTATCATCCAGTGCGCGCATCTTGTTACGCTCGCCACGGGCCATACGTTATTTTAACCGGGGTGCAGGCTCCGTCATGATCGGGACTGGCGTCTATATCGCTGCCCGGAACTAATTTTATAATATTTGAAAGACCATCTTATGAGCAATTTCAAGACCATCGATGATTTCGACGTATCGGGTAAACGCGTCCTTGTCCGTCTGGATTTAAACGTGCCTATGCAAGACGGTGAGATCACCGACACCACCCGCATCGACCGTGTCATCCCGACCCTAGACGAATTGGTTGAGAACGGTGCCATCGTGGTTATTCTATCGCACTTTGGCAGGCCAAAAGGTCAGGTCAATCTGGATATGACCATGGAAGCCGTGGTCCAGGATCTCTCTAATGAACTTCAAGTCCCCGTTACCTTTGTCGATAATTGCATTGGTGATGAAGTGGTTGAAACCATCAACGAGTCTAACCCCGGCGATGTCATATTACTTGAGAACCTGCGGTTCCATGCGGGTGAAGAAAAAAATGATCCGGAATTTGCCGCACAACTTGCCGCCCTTGGTGACATTTATATTAACGACGCATTCTCGTGTTCGCACCGCGCCCACGCCTCGACCGAGGGTATCGCCCACCTGATGCCAGCCGCTGCTGGACGCATGATGCAAGGCGAACTGGAAGCTTTAGAGAGCGCACTGGGCAACCCCGAGACACCCGTTGCCGCCATTGTGGGTGGTGCCAAAGTTTCTACCAAGATGGATGTGCTCGGTAACTTAATCGACAAAGTTGACATCATGGTCATCGGTGGGGGTATGGCCAACACGTTCCTTTATGCCAACGGTATCGATGTTGGATCGTCTTTGTGCGAAAAAGACATGGCCGAACAAGCCCGCGAAATTAGCGCCCGCGCCGCCCAATTGGGATGCGAAATCATCTTGCCCTATGATGCGGTTGTCGCCAATGAATTCAAAGCCGGTGCCGCATCCGCCACCACGCCTTTGAAC
Organism: uncultured Rhodospirillales bacterium; assembly: GCA_965603075.1. Lineage (GTDB taxonomy): Bacteria > Pseudomonadota > Alphaproteobacteria > Rhodospirillales > Casp-alpha2 > JABJOR01. The sequence continues at coordinate 29,165 of CBFDBO010000015.1, forward strand.
ATCATCACGCCTGATGCCATGATTCTGGATGTGGGCATCGAGACCATCGAGCATATCAATAAACGCTTGGCGACGTGCAAGACCTTGTTATGGAATGGCCCCTTGGGTGCCTTTGAGATCAAGCCCTTTGATACCGCCACCAACGCCGTCGCACAGGCCGCAGCCGCGCGCACCAAAAGCGGTGATCTGATCAGTGTTGCGGGCGGTGGCGATACGGTGGCCGCCCTTGCCAATGCGGGTGTGCTCGATAAATTTTCCTACGTATCAAGCGCAGGCGGTGCCTTTCTTGAATGGCTAGAGGGTAAAGATTTGCCGGGTGTTGCAGCCTTGAATAGCTAATTTAAATTGAATAGCTAATTAAATTGAACAGCTAATCTAAATCGTTTAATCGCCAGTCATAATCGAAATCTGCAATTTTTGCCTTTGCGGGAATTTGGATATACTGCCGAATATAGTTTAGCAGCTTTGTCTCATTGCCGCCAAAATCATCCTGATACCAATCAAAGATGGATGACATATATACCTTGCCGGATTTTTGCCTGACACTCCGTGGGTGGTTGATAAATTGCTGCGCGGCTTGTTCTAAAAAATGATTTGCGTTTTGGCTGGTTATGGCGGCAACACCAATTTGGGGGCACCCGAGCGCTGCACAATTCAGTACATAATGAAGGCGCGGTTCCTGCCAAATCGGTCGTAAGATACGATGTTCGATATCGTCTAACGAGACTTTCTCGCCCTCAATAGTGATTATTTTTTTGCCCCAAGGCCCATTGGAAAACAACCCCGGCGAAATATCAATATCCAGAATGCTTTCAACCGGATAAGCCTCCAACACGACCCGAACGGTCAGGGCGTTATAGAGATTTATCCAATAAACCATTTGGCTATCACGGTTTAATTTAAAGACCGGAACTGATGCCAAGTTATCTATATAGTTTGTCAAAATTTGTTGATCATGAGCGTCCACCGCTTTGTAATTCAGGCGATTTATACTGTCGTTTTCGCGGCTCGCGGGTTGCACGTATTTTTTTAAAAATTGATCCCAAGGCGCATGATCAACGTTGATTTTCGATTGGGGATCATGGACCACCCAAACATCCCAAAGCTTAGCTTTTGGAGCCGCATGCGCATTTACAGGCGCCAAAATGAGCAATATGCCCCATAGAAGCAGCAACCAAAATGAACGCCTGTCGGGCACCGACTAAATCTCGTTTTTGGCTTGGTTTATGAGCTGGTCCAGACCAGAGGCCGGTTGTTCTTTGGGTTTATGCAGCTCTAGGTAATGCGACAGCATATTGATCATTTCTTGCACCATATCATCCGGCTCAATGGTTTTGTTTTCAGCTTGAAAATAAGCAAAAGCCGAGAAATTAGCCGCGGCATGGCGTAACCCGGCGGCAATATCATCCACCTCCGCCCCGTCTTCCCGGGCCTTGTTGGCGATATTAATAATTTGGTTAGCGATGGATACGCTGGGTGCTTCGGAGGGTGAATCGTGGGGTGTATCGTGTGGCATATGGAATGACCTATGGGTTATTTTTGGTTCGGACCAACTTTGTTGATCAATTCATCGAGCATTGATTGTAAACGTTCGGACTGCGACATCAATTTGCCCGTTGCCTCTAATGCTTCTTCGGATGCTTGTGTCGCAATGGCATGGGCAACGCTGCTAATGTGTTCCAATGTTGAATGCATACCATCAAGCATTTCTTCGGCAGAGCCAACCTTGGCTCGTAATGATTCAAATCGTCGTCCATCATTTTGACTGGATGACATATTTGAAGCGGACGGATCATTCGCATCATCGCTCAAATCAATTAAGGGTTTTTCACTGACAGAATTAGAAGGCGTAATGGCATTAAAAACCAGAAGATTCGATTCTTCCCGGATGGAGCTGATGTTGATTTCTAAGGCGGAAATTTGTTGCGTTGCATCACCCAAAAGATTGATCAACAATTCCGTTCGTTCGACATCTTTTGCCGCCAACGTCACCGTATTATTGAACTGATTAAGTTGGCGCGTCGCGTAACCGATGGTTCCGGCATCCTCACTGGTGCGCGCGTGACGCGTGAAATCTAACAGCGGGACTGCCTCAGGTTTCTGAGGTTGTAACGCTAGGAATGGTTTTTCAGGTGGCAATGATTGCATGCCTTGATGCTCCCGGCTCGTAGCAACACCACTATCATCCCCATCATTATCACCATCATTATCACCGTCATCATTGATGACGGGGGGATTTTCAACCCCCTCGGCAATTGCGCCCAATGTTATCCGCATCCGCGCGTCATCCAACTGGGTGCGCAAATGATCGATTTCGGCCAGACTATCGAGCCATTTATCAAGCGCACGTGCCATATCACCAATGGCATCGGTATTACCTTGTAAGGGGATGCCGATGGCACGTTCGCCGCTGATCAAGCGGACAACAGCTTCGCTCAACCGTGTGACGGGGCCGGTAATTGAACGCATTAACGCCAATCCGATTAACACGAACACAACAATAAGGGCGGCGCTGCCAATAACCAGGTTTTTACGTGCCGCTTGATAGTCCCGCTCGTAGGTAACGGGGGATACCCGCGCCAGCTGTTCGCCGTAATCATTAATCTGGCGCAAGCTGGGTGCGATATAATCTAGGATATCTTCAATGGCCTGAGGCGGGGTTTGTAATTTTTCCGCAATATCAATTTGGGATTTTGCAATAGCACTATGTTTTTGCAACAACGTAGTAAGGTTGGCCCTGATCACGGTGTCATCCACCAAGCTTTCAAGTTTTCTTGCGTAATCAATATAAGCGGCGCGCGTATCCGTTCGGTCTTGCTGGCTGCTCAAGGCGGGGACTTGATCCGCCCGGCGATCAATTGCGGCAAAATCAGAAATAAGCTCTTGGTCTTCTAATCCATTCAACACAGACTGAATTGCCATCGCCGCATCGCGACGTTTTCCCCGAAGTCCAGTATCTCGGCTGAGGCCCAGAATATTTCGATCATCCAGCATGGCAGAGATTTCAAGGCCATAACCGGAAAAACCATCACGGATGGTGCCTATTGCCCCATTCAATTGATCTGTAGACGAATTTTTTGGTAAACCGTTTTGCAAACCATTCAGCGCGGCGATGACCTGATCAACAGCCCGACGATGTATTTGGGGGGCGGCAGGGTCGTCATTTGCCCGCACAGATGCATCGTTAGCACGCACATTTTCAATGGCACGCCCAAGGTTATTTACCGACAAAGAGGCCTTTTGGGCATTCTTTAAAACGTCCAGCGACACAGATAAACGTTGATCTGTCTGGTAAAATAATCCCGCAATGAGTCCGATCGTGACCACACCCAACAGAAAAAAGATAAAGCTACGACTTCCCAAGCTTATCCCCCCCAGAAATGATTTATCGGCGGGTTGTGAGGCGCGTAAATCTAGATAGCGGTCGTTTTTTTGAGGTTCTCGGCTCATACATATCTCAATCAAAAATTGGTATTATCGTCTATCAACGATGGTTATAAAGGTATTGGGCACTTTATAAGGAACTATATTAGGAACTGTATTATCACCAATGCGCCGTATCAATCAATAAACATTCATTTTTAGGGTTGAATACAAGTAAAACGTGATATTTCAAGATTAATTTATCGCATTCAAATCAAATCTTTGCAAATTAGACTCAATAGTGTAGTATATGCTCTGGATAAAAAGAAATTTTTATTTGTTTTGAGATGTATTTAACCGAGCGATGGATTAACGGATAGTTTTCCGTAATAAATAACAGATAGCTTTCTGTAATATTTAACGGATAGTTTTCTGTAGAAGTCTTGAACGTTTAACGCTTATATCAAACGTTCGATCCGGATGCTCTCAATTATTGTGTCTGATTAAGTTTTAATCGGATACAGGTGGCAGAAAACCACCGAAAGGTAGATATGGCTAATCCAATTACTGCATTAGGCGCTGCTGAGGCCTCGAATATGGCTGTACGTCAATCCATTATTCAGGACCGTGACAACGGTGCTACCGCGCAAAAAGAAGCAGCAAAAGAACCTATTTTTGAAGGTGCTGGCTCTTCTGAACCCCACCTTGGGAATGTCGTCGACGTAGAAGCGTGAGATAACTCTCACGCCACTCGACTTTTTTCGCCTAAATTAACCGTTTATTTTCATAACGTTAACTGCATTAACACTTCATTAACCATTAATTTGTAAAGTGCTCTTTATGAGCATTTTAACATCCATTCCAGGCGGTTCGGGCACCCTACCTCAATCACCTTCCACAAACCGGTCATCGGATTACCGCGCCACCGACGAAGTGCGCTTGCGGGCCAATGTAATGGCTAATAATGACAATCCCATGCAACGCGGTGCTATCAAGCGCCTCGATCAAACCATGCAGGCCGATACCCCCCCACGCGAAGATGTACCGCGCGGTTACTATCTCGATATTCTGGTCTGATTTTTATTTAAAATGATGAATTAGGTTGCGTGAGGAATTCTATTTCCTCTTCCGTGCTCGCACGACCCATGACCTCATTTCTGTGAGGGAACCGTCCAAACCTGTCGATGATTTTATGGTGCCGCCAGGCATAATCCAGTGATTCAGGCCGACCAAGCTTGTCAAATAAAGCCACGGATATGATCTGGTCCTCCATTTCCTCGCTATGCTCGAATGGTAAATAAATAAAGCCCCGCATCACGGAAAGAAGGTCCTGATCATCCGCCCTGTCGACCACATGGCGCGCAATAATTAAGGCTTTGGCATCACTTGCAAAAGACCGGGGTGAGCCGCGAAATAAATTCCGTGGCACTTGATCGAGTAGAACAATCAGCGCCAGCGCCGACCACGGGTCATTTTTCCAATCATCATAGTGACCTTCGATCGCTTGTTCATGGTGATCGAGCAGATGCGCTTTAACCTGGGCATCAAACCCGTCATCTTTCTTGAACCATTCCATTCGGCTTTGACCATAAACCTCAGAATCCGGTGTGCCGAACCAAAAGTCGAGAATTTCTTGGACTGCTGGATGGGCCATAGATGAGCTCCCTGCTAATGACAAAGATAATGACTAAGTTAATGGTTTGGATACTGGTTTAGACGGCATGGCAAAAGGTCGTGCGCCTTCAAAGGCAGCGGCGGCTTTTAAAACCGTTGCATCGTCGTGCATGGCCCCAACCATATGTAAACCGATGGGCAGACCCTCTGCATTAAATCCACACGGTACGGAACAGGCTGGCTGCTGGGTCAGGTTGAACGGCAAGCTAAACGGCGTCCATTCCATCCAACGTTTCTGATTGCGCCCATCCGGCACTTCCTTACCTGCCTCAAAGGCCGTGGTCGATAGCGTTGGGGTTACCAGCAAATCCCACTTTTCGTGAAAAATTTTCATATGCTGCCCCAAGGCGCCCCGCGCGTTAACCGCGGCCATATAATCCATTAAATCTATTTGTTTACCCTGAGCCGCAATTTCAACCAATCCTGGGTCCATTTGTGATAACATTTCCGGCGTGAAGTCGCGAACCAAGTTGGCCGCCCCGGCGTACCAATGCGCTTCGAACACTTCGTAAGGGTCCTCAAAACCGGGATCGATTTCTTCTACCACCGCGCCCAAGTCTCGCAAGGTTTGAACCGCGTCCCGCACGGACGCCGCCACATCATCATCGACTTGTGCGTAGCCCAGATCAGCACTATAGGCGATCCGCATTCCCTTAATACCGTCCCCAAGATTTTTGGTAAAATCCAACCCTTGGTCGGGCAAAGCAAACCAATCACGCGCGTCAAATCCGCTGAGCACATTTAACATCAACGCCCCATCGTCCACCGTACGGGTCATCGGTCCCGTGTGCGATACGGTTCCAAACGGGCTGAGCGGGTACGCAGGAACCCGACCGAAACTTGGCTTGTGACCGAAGATACCGGTAAAGGCCGCGGGTATTCTGATAGAGCCACCACCATCTGTACCGATGTGCAATGCGCCCATGCCAAGGGCCGCCGCCGCCGCCGCTCCCCCCGATGAACCGCCGGGGGTGGTATTGGTGTTCCATGGGTTACGTGTGATGCCCGTAAGGGGGTTATCGGTCACCCCTTTCCAGCCGCATTCCGGCGTGGTGGTCTTGCCCAAAAGGACCGCCCCTTGTTCTTTAAGTCGTTCTACGGCGGGGGCGTCCTCCTCTTGCGGGGCGGACGGATCAGAGGTCTTGGAGCCGCGTAATGTTGGCCACCCTTTGGTGATCAGTAAATCTTTAATAGTGGTCGGAACCCCATCGATAATGCCGCACGGTGTACCTTTTTGCCAGCGTTCCTCGGATGCCTTGGCGCTTGCCATAGCCCCATTCTCGTCCACCAAAGAAAAGGCATTAACCGCATCATCAAATTTTGAAATTTGATCAAGGGCCGCGCGGGTGACTTCAACGGGGGAAAGCTCTTTGCTGGCATACAGCGTCAGGATTTCGGTGGCGGATAGCATCGCCGGGTTTTGAGATGATGTCATTTAAAGGTGTACTCCACAAAGTTTGATGAGGCGATATTAACCCGACAAATGCATAGAGGCCACCCCTACAACGATTGTCAAAGCCGCTACCCACCGGATCGGTCCGAATTTTTCTTTTAGCGTAAAGGCGCCCAGGACCACAGCAAACAAAACCGAGGTTTCTCTGAGGGCCGAAACATGGGCCAGATGACCAAAACTGATGGCATACAGAACAAAGGAATACCCCACCAAAGCAAAGACGCCCCCCAGCATTATCTTAGGGCCATCCTTCTTCATAAACTCAATGTACAAGCCACGTTTGGTGATAATTGCGTAAATTAACATGGGGATGCCATCAAGAATATTGAGCCAAATAATATAGCCCCAAATCTCTTCCGGTGTGTCCGATGCCATAAGTCCCACCCCATCAACAACCGTATAGGAAGCAATGAAGAAACCCGTTACTAATGCCAATAAAAAAGGCTTCAATTGATCTTGTTTCGGGAGGCCTTTTTCAAAGGCAAATAAACAGATCCCAAAGCTGGCGAGGAGCAAGCCAATTGTTCCTTGAACGCTTAAGATTTCCCCAAGCAGAAACCCCGCCCCCACAGCAACCAATAGGGGCGACGCGCCGCGTGCTACGGGATAGGCTTTGCTTAAATCCCCATGGCGCAGGGCAAACCATAAAAACATATAATAACAGTGATGTAATACAACCGAGGCCAGTAACCACGGCACGACCTCAGGCTTTGGAAATTCAACAAAAGGAAGGGCCGCTAAACATATAATTGCCCCCGTCCCCATGATGGTGGCAAAGGTTAACAGGCCGTCTCCGGTGGTTTTTACAAGCGCGTTCCACGACGCGTGCATCAACGCCGCAACAAGGACGAGAGCGAATAAAAAGGGTGGCAGGGTGCTCAATCGATCCCCATAAGGTTATTGGCGAAAACCTGCGCATCGAACGGCTGCAAATCATCGATCGCCTCACCCACACCAACGGCGTATACGGGAAGCGCAAATTTCTCAGCCAGCGAGACCACAACACCGCCCTTGGCGGTACCATCCAATTTGGTCAACACAAGTCCGGTAACATTGACCATGTCGCGGAAGACTTCAACTTGGTTGTGGGCATTTTGCCCAACCGTGGAATCGATGACCAACATCACGGCATGGGGCGCACTTGCATCTTGTTTTTGAACCACTCGGACAACTTTTTTAAGTTCTTCCATTAGGTTCAGTTTATTTTGCAACCGCCCGGCGGTATCGATCATTAAAACATCAACACCCTCCGCGCGGGCTTGATCTATGGCACCATAGGCAAGGCTTGCCGCATCGGAACCTTGTTCATTGGCGACCACCGTGCAGCCCGTGCGTTCACCCCAGACTTGCAACTGTTCGATGGCGGCCGCGCGAAATGTGTCACCCGCCGCCAACATCACAGAACGTCCCTCGGATTTGAACTGGTTCGCCATTTTGCCAATGGTGGTGGTTTTACCCGATCCATTTACCCCGCACACCAAAACGATATAGGGTTTGTGATCGCGATTAATCTCGAGCGGTTTGGTGACAGGTTCTAGAATACGGGCAATCTCGCCCGCCAATGTTGCGCGAACTTCTTGCGGGGTGACTTCTTGATCAAATTTATTTTTGGCAAGCACGCCACTGAGCCGCGACGCCGTGGCGACACCCATGTCCGCCATAATCAGCAGATCTTCCAACTCATCAAGGGTTGCCCGATCTAATTTGCCAGAGCGAAAAAGATCGCTGATCCCGCTGCTTAATTTTTCAGTGGTACGGCCTAAGCCGGCCTTCAGACGATCAAACCAGCTCATACAAGAACTTCTCCATATAATTTTTCACCATCGGTTTTTGTAATTGTCACCGGGACAATCGAACCGGGCGCGGTTAACGAACCGGGCGCGGTCTTAGTATCATTTTGAACCGGTTCAATTTCAACCGGTTCAATTTGAACTTGGGCGTAATGTTCACTGAAACCGTTTCCATCTTTCTCAATAAGTACCAACGCCGACTTTCCGACGCAAGTCTGCAAATAATTTGATAAACACGTTTGACCAAGTTTGCGCAAACCTGCCGCGCGGGCTTTACGAATGGTGCGCTCCACGGTGGGCATTAAGGCGGCGGGGGTGCCGGGTCGTTCTGAATAGGGAAAAACGTGGAAATGCGTCACGCCAATGTCGGCCACAGCTTTAAGTGTTTTATCGAACATGCTATCCGTTTCCGTTGGAAATCCTGCGATCAGATCCGCTCCAAAAACAACATCGGGCCGGGCCTCTCGAACCCGCTCAGCAAATGCCATGGCGCCCGCTACCGTATGGCGACGCTTCATGCGTTTCAGTACCATATCGTCCATGGCTTGCAGGCTGAGATGAATATGCGGCATTAATCGTTCTTCATCTCGCAACGCTTTGAACAACGCTTCATCCATGATGGCGGGGTCAATGGAACTGAGCCTCAGCCGAGGTAGTTCGGGTACAGAACCAAGTAACCGTTGAACCAGTTCCCCAAGAGAGGGCGTCCCCGGTAAATCGGCACCATAGGATGCTATATCGACCCCAGTTAAAACCACCTCTCCAAATCCGGCTTTAACGAGGGTACGAATTTGCTCGGCAATGGCCCCCATGGGAACGCTGCGGTTGGGACCGCGCGCAAAGGGGATGATGCAAAACGTACAGCGATGATCACAGCCTTGTTGAATTTGGATAAAAGCCCGCGAGCGACCATCGAACCCATCAATTAAATGCGGCGCGGTCTCGCGCACGGTCATAATATCATCGACCTCAATGGCGGGATGATTGCGGCCGAATTCAAAGGTCTGGGGTTGGAGCTTTTCAGCATTACCCACCACACGGGTCACACCGGGGATCGCTTTAAACCCTTCGGGGTCCAGTTGCGCGGCACACCCGGTAACGATTATCTCAGCATTTTTAAAATCACGGGTGGCTTTACGCACCGCCTGCCTTGATTGTTTTTCGGCCTCATTAGTCACGGTACAGGTATTGATTATGACGACATCTTGTGTGCCACCCGTTTCTTTACTCGCTGTTTCACCCGCGTCTTTACCCGCTGCTTCACCCGCGTCTTTACCCGCTGCTTCACCCGCGACTGAATGCTCCCGCATCAGCTCCGATTCAAAGGCGTTTAATCGACAGCCCAGAGAAATGATATGAGGACCGCTCATGATTTATACCGTTATATTCTTAATAAAGACGCGTCGATGTAACCGGCAAAACTGGTTGCCACAGGACCCGTTTGGACAACATGGTTATCATCGCCCCACGTGATTTCCAAGGTCCCGCCATCCATAACAACCTCGGCTGATCTTCCGGTAAGCCCCCGTCTGTGCGCTGCGACCAAGGTGGCACAGGCGCTGGTCCCCGAGGCATTTGTCCGTCCAACACCGCGCTCCCACGTTTTTAATCGTATACGGTCGATGCCTTCAACCTCGGCCATTTGAACATTGGTCCGCTCAGGGAACAAGGGGTGGTTTTCAAGTTGCGAGCCCAATTCATCGATTGGTGCAACGCTGATATCATTGACAAAAAACACCATGTGCGGGTTGCCAACATTCACGCCGACGGGATCCGAAACACTGTTTACTGTAATCGGTAAATGCAACGTATCAACCTCGCTGGCCAGCGGGATTTCATTCCACTGGGTGCTGACGGGTCCCATATCAACGCTGATCCAGCCACCCAGCGCTTGCGAAGCCTTCAGTGTTCCCGATAACGTTTCAATCACAATTGAAGACCGCCCGGTTTCCGCCATTAACAATGAGCCGATACACCGGGTTGCATTTCCGCAAGCACCGGCCTCGCCCCCATCGGCATTATGAATGCGCATAAAGACATCGCCCTCGCCTTTGCGCGGCGGCTCTAATGTAATAAGCTGATCAAAGCCTACGCCCGTGTGGCGATCGGCGATGGCCCGAATGGCGGCTTCGCTCAAATCAATTATCTGGGCGCGGCCATCCAGCACAACAAAATCGTTGCCCAACCCGTGCATCTTTATAAAACTAAGATTTTCAATACTATTATTCATCATGGGCGGACAATATGTCCACAGCCCCCTACTGTCCATAGCTTTTTAACCAAGCATTACGCTTCATACTTTTTATAACAAGACCCCAACAGTCCCTTTTGAATAACCATATCGATTATTTATTATTATTTATCGGCGTAATTATCTCTGAAAATTCCCATATGGAACCGGGTTTGCGCTTCAGGGTAAGGCCGTCTGGGACCAACCGGACAAGCCCCCCGCGCCAGGCAACCATTCTTTAAACACGCGTCACCCTTCGCTGTGACCAAGTGATTAGCGCATCCCGGTACATCATACGCCCCAACCGTAAAAGCCTCTACCGGGCATGTGCTTAAACAAAGTTTATCGGCGCATGTATCACACGGGCTTGCTTCAACATCTTTGGTGGGAAGGTTGATGGATTGTTCGAAAACCAAAACCCCACGATAAGCGTGCCACAAACCATGTTTGGGGTGAATAAGCGCTCCCATGGGAGAGGGGAAAACAGTATCGCCGCGCATGGCCCATTGTTGAAAGGGTAAATACGGCGGTCCATCTGAAGGATAAAAAGCAACAACCTTACCATAGGGATTTTCAAGTTGCGTCCTAATGCCCCCCAGAACCCGTTTGGTCCAACAATCTAACGCATTAACTTCATCGCGTCGCCCCGTTTCAAATGCGGGCCACATAGCACCACCGATATTACCGACCAGCACCAACGTAGCGGGCCTAAATCCACACTCTGGAACGCGATCATTCGCTTCGGGGTGAAACGCCCCACGATAATCAAGGCCGTGATCTTTCAAGATCGCCTGTATGGTATTTAAATCATCAAACATTGCTAATTAGTGCTAGCAAGGCAATTAAAGGTCAAGAGGCATTCATGTTTTTGAATTAATCCTCGTATTTGACATTTACTCGTTCTGTTCTGAAACGCTCCGTACCTCCTTTAATATATGCTTACGCATATCATGATCTTCAATGGACAGGTAAGATTTGATAAATTCGCGTATTTCCCGCGCATCCGGGAGGTTCATCATTTCAGCCGGAAGGGGTATTTGCTTGTCCCAAATTTCTAAATCTTGTTTAATACCCTCTGTTGCAACGGTTTCTGAAATTGATGTTTTTGCCACCACTGTATTATTTTTCATTTTACAACCTATAGTTTATCATTAATTTAATTACATCTTATAGACGAATTTTTAATGTAACACCAAGAAAAATATTTTTTGTGTAATCTCTTTTTCTAATTTCCAAGGCCAGACTTGTGTTGACAAGGACAGCCCAGATACCTATGTTTCCCTCGCTCAACACAATGTCCGCAAAATTTTATACGGTCATGTCTTTAAGGGGCACCATCGGTCCGCGAGTTTCGCGCACTGGTGTGTTTGTCGTTGCGTATGTGGTTATGAAAAAAGTTTGCGAATAGAGTTTAGCTAAATTTAACGGAAGACCGAGTACATGTTCGACGGTTTATCAGAACGCCTAAGCGGCATATTTGACGGCTTGAAAAAGCGCGGCGCCTTAAAGGAAGCCGACGTCGAAACTGCGCTGCGTGAAATCCGTGTCGCTCTATTAGAGGCTGATGTTGCCCTTCCCGTCGTTAAAGACTTCATCGAAGGTGTCCGCGCGCGCGCAGTTGGTGAAGAAGTAATCCGTAGCGTCACCCCGGGTCAGATGGTTGTCAAAATCGTCCATGACCATTTGGTTGAAATGCTGGCTGGTAAAACAGAGGGTGAGCTTCCAAGCGGCGGCCCCAAACTGCCCGCCGATAACAGCGGCCTTAATCTGACGGGTGTTCCGCCGGTCGCTATATTAATGGTCGGGCTGCAAGGTTCTGGTAAAACAACCACCACCGCCAAAATTGCCAAAAGATTAACCAACCGGGACAAAAAGAAAGTCCTGATGGCGTCTCTCGATATTTACCGTCCTGCCGCCCAGCAACAGCTGGTGGTGCTCGGCGAGCAAACCGGGGTCCGTGTTCTTAATCCGATTATGGGCGAAAAGCCCGTTGCCATCGCCAAACGGGCCATGGAAACCGGACGCCTCGAAGGCTTCGATGTGGTGATCCTCGATACCGCGGGTCGACTGCATATTGATTTCGAATTGATGTCTGAGGTTACGGCCATTCGGGACGTAGCAAAGCCAACCGAAACTCTGTTGGTTACCGATGCCATGACCGGGCAAGACTCTGTCAACATCGCCCGCGAATTTAACGAAAAAGTAGGCATCTCTGGTATCGTTCTAACCCGTGTTGATGGCGACGCGAGGGGCGGCGCTGCCCTATCCATGCGCGCGGTTACCAATGTTCCCATTAAATTAATGGGCACCGGCGAAAACGTTGATGCCATGGACGCCTTTGATGCGGAGCGTATCGCCGGATCGATCCTTGGCATGGGTGACGTTGTGGGCTTGGTAGAAAAAGCCCGTGACGTTATTGACGAAGATGAAGCCGAAAAGCTTGCCAAGCGCGCCATGAAAGGCCTGTTCACGCTGGACGATATGGCAGCGCAGCTTAAACAGCTTCGCAAAATTGACGACATCGGCGGCCTGATGGGCATGATCCCCGGCATCGGCAACATGAAAAAACAAATGGCGCAATCCAACATCGACGAAAAAGCGGTTGCCCAACAAGAAGCAATTATCCTGTCCATGACATTAAAAGAACGTCGTAACCCAAAACTGATCAACGGATCACGCCGCAAACGCATTGCCGCAGGATCCGGCACATCGGTCCAAGAGGTCAATCGTTTGCTGAAACAATTCAAGCAAATGAGCGTCATGATGAAAAAAATGGGCAAAGGCGGCATGAAGAGCATGATGGGCGGCATGGGTGGTGGCATGCCCCCTGGAATGCCCCCTGGCATGATCCCAGGGCGATAATGAGAAAATAAATTACGCTGATAAATTACGCTGATAAATTACACTAATAAATTACACTAATAAATTACGCTGAACAAAACGATTAAACGAACACAAAACCGAATTAGACTATTAACCAAAAGGAAGACATAAAGAATGGCTTTGAAAATTAGAATGACACGGGCCGGCGCGAAAAAGCGGCCTTATTACCGTATCGTTATAGCGGATTCTCGCAAAGCGCGTGATGGCCGTTTCATCGAACGGGTTGGATCTTATAATCCAATGCTACCCAAAGATTCCGAAGATCGCGTAAAGCTCGATATGGAACGTATTTCCCATTGGGTTAGCGTCGGCGCTAAACCTTCTGAGCGCGTTGCTAAATTCATGGCAAACGCTGGCATGATGGATGCCCCTGTTGTTCACGACCAAACAAAACAGCACCTGCCAAAAGCAAAAGCTCAGGAACGTCTTGCTGAACAGGAACAAGCTAAGGCTGATAAAGCTGACGCTGCTGCGGCTGCCGAAGCCGAAGCTGCTGAAGCCGCTGAAGCTGCTAAAGCCGAAGCTGCCGAAGCTGCTGCTGCTCCTGCTGAAGAAGCTCCAGCCGAAGAAGCTGTTGCTGAAGAAGCGCCTGCTGAAGAAGCAAAAGAAGACTAATTTTGCCAAACCTGTGCACTATTGTGATTGGTATTTAAGCGGTGTCTGATCTGATTTTAGTTGGTGTTATCACCGGCCCCCGGGGTATCCAGGGCGATGTTAAGATCAAGGCTTTTACAGCCGCCGCTGATGATATGTTTAGCTACGGTCCTCTGCTTAATGAAGAGGGCAAACCAAGCTTTAAGGTTCGTTTAAAGGGCCGCGCCAAGGATCAATTAATCGCCCGGATTAAAGGGGTCGATAACCGCACACAGGCAGAAGAACTTAAGGGCACAAAGCTGTACATACAGCGCAGTGCCTTGCCGGAGCCGGATGAAGACGAATTTTATTATTCTGATTTACACGGTTTGAAAGCAGAATTGATAGACGGTAACGAATTCGGTGTAATTCGTTCAGTTCTTGACGCAGGGGCAGGCGCAAGTCTGGCAATAGAAACCCCAAGCGGCGAGGTGCTGGTACCTTTTAGCAAACAAGCTGTTCCGGTTGTCGACATCGCCAAAGGGTTGGTTGTTATTGATTTACCCGCTGGCCTGATGGAGCCTCCCTCACCGGAGGAGACGTCAGAAAACGGTAACAAGTAAGGTAAGTAAGGATAAAGTCGTAATGGTAAATACGACGGAAACAAATGAAGGAAATATGAGTGCAGCAAGCCATGACAAATCTCATGATAAAGCTTGGCAAGCCATTGCACTGACATTATTCCCCGATATGTTTCCCGGACCATTGGGATTTTCTCTGGTTGGTCAGGCATTAGAGAACGGTGCTTGGTCGATGCAAACGGTGGACATTCGAGACCACGCGAGTGATAAACATCGCTCTGTGGATGCCACACCCTTCGGGGGAGGCGCCGGAATGGTCATGAGGCCCGAAGTGGTAAACGCTGCCATAAATGCAGCAAGACAGTTAGCAACAACGGAACTCCCGTTGGTCTATCTGACACCACGGGGGAAACCTCTGACCCAAGAGCGTGTACAACGCTTTAGTGCGGGTGATGGCGTCATCATTCTGTGTGGTCGGTTCGAAGGTGTTGACCAGCGTGTGCTTGAAGCACAAAACGCCGAGGAAATTAGCCTTGGTGACTTTGTGCTCTCCGGCGGCGAAATTGCCGGCCACGCCATGCTGGATGCATGTGTAAGATTGTTACCGGGCGTTATTGGCAGTGCCAGTTCGCTTGATGAAGAAAGTTTTGAGACGGGATTACTGGAGTATCCCCATTACACCCGACCCCAAGATTGGGACGGGCGGGCGGTTCCAGAAGTTCTGCTATCTGGTCATCACGCAAAGATCGAAGCGTGGCGGTTGGAAAAGGCAAAAGAAATTACAAAGGCGCGTCGTCCTGATTTATGGGATACGTATACAAAAGACGGGTATACAAAAACGGCACGCTGAAACCGAAATTTGAATAAGACGTTACATTAAGATAGGAAAAGAACCATGAATACCATTCAACAGATCGAACAAGAACAGATCGCCAAACTAACAGCCGACAGCCCGATTCCAGAATTCGCGCCCGGTGATACCGTGAGAATCAACGTGCGTGTTGTTGAAGGCACCCGCGAACGTGTACAGGCTTTTGAAGGCGTCTGTATCGCTCGTAAAAACGCTGGCATCAACTCCTCCTTCACCATCCGTAAATTGTCCTACGGTGAAGGCGTTGAACGTGTGTTCCCGCTGTACTCACCTTCCGTAGACAGCATCGACGTTGTTCGTCGTGGTGCGGTTCGTCGCGCGAAATTGTATTACCTTCGGGGTCGTACTGGTAAATCTGCACGTATCGCCGAAAAGAAAATGCCTCTTTCAGCTAAAGCATTGGCTAAAGCCGCTGCAAAAGCTGCACTGACGGCTGATTCCGCGAAATAACTTGCCTGCTGATTTTGCTCAATAAGGATATAAGCTAAATGTCTGGACCGCGTACTCTTTTCGATAAAATCTGGGATAGCCGTTTGGTTGATACCCAGGAAGACGGAACCTGTCTGCTCTACATTGATCGGCATCTGGTTCACGAAGTGACAAGCCCGCAAGCCTTCGAAGGTTTGCGCAATAATGATCGCTCCGTGCACCGCACCGCCGCCACCTTGGCGGTTGCTGATCACAACGTCCCCACCACGGATCGCTCTGCTGGGATCATTGATGACGAGAGCCGAATTCAGGTCGAAACACTCGAGAAGAACTGCGCGGACTTCGGCGTTCCTTATTACCAAATGGACGACATCCGTCAGGGTGTCGTGCACATCGTCGGACCGGAACAAGGTTTTACCTTACCCGGCATGACCATTGTGTGTGGTGACAGTCATACCGCAACCCACGGTGCCTTTGGTGCGTTGGCGTTCGGGATTGGTACGTCAGAAGTCGAGCACGTTCTGGCCACCCAAACCTTGCTGCAAAAACCCGCTCAAAACATGCGGATTACGGTTGAGGGCGATCTTCTTGACGGTGTTACCGCCAAGGATGTGGCGCTGGCGATCATTGGCAAAATCGGCACCGCCGGTGGCACCGGATGCGTTATTGAATACGCCGGCGATGCCATCACCAACCTAAGCATGGAAGGCCGCATGACGGTCTGCAACATGACCATCGAGGCCGGCGCACGCGCCGGGCTTATCGCCCCTGATGAAACCACATTCGAGTACATCAAGGGCCGTCCTATGGCACCAAAAGCGGGCGGCTTTGAGCAAGCCATTGCCTACTGGAAAACCTTGCCGTCGGACGCGGGCGCCACGTACGATTCCGAATTGGTCATCAAAGCCGCTGACATTGTCCCGCTCGTAACATGGGGCACCAGCCCAGAAGACGTTGTTCCCATCACGGGGGCCGTGCCGGACCCGGCGAGTTTTAGTGATGAGAATGTTCAGAAAGCTAAACAACGCTCGCTGGATTACATGGATTTAAAAGCCGGAACGCTTATTGAGGACATCACCATCGACCGGGTGTTTATTGGTTCTTGCACCAATGGTCGGATTGAAGATTTCCGGGCCGCCGCCGCCATCGCTAAAGGCCGCAAAGTTGCCGCCAACGTGACAAGCGCCATGGTCGTACCGGGTTCTGGCTTGGTGAAAGAACAAGCCGAACAAGAAGGCTTGGATCAAATTTTTATCGATGCCGGTTTTGAATGGCGCGAGCCGGGTTGTTCTATGTGCCTTGCCATGAACGCCGATAAGTTGGCACCGGGCGAACGTTGTGCATCCACCTCTAATCGTAACTTCGAAGGCCGTCAGGGTCGCGGGGGCCGGACCCATCTGGTCAGCCCCGCCATGGCTGCCGCCGCTGCCGTAACGGGTCATCTGACCGATGTACGCAAACTTGTTGAGGAGCAAGTATAATGGATAAGTTCACCACCTTAACAGGCGTTGGCGCCCCCCTCAGCTTGATCAACATCGACACCGACATGATCATCCCCAAACAGTTCCTGAAAACCATCAAACGCACCGGTCTGGGCAAAAGCCTGTTCTTCGAGATGCGCTATGATGATGCGGGTAATGAGATCGAGGACTTCGTCCTGAACCAGCCCGCCTATCGCAACGCAGAAATTCTGGTCACCGGCGAGAACTTCGGTTGTGGCTCGTCGCGCGAACATGCCCCTTGGGCCCTGCTCGACTTTGGCATCCGTTGTGTCATTGCCGAAAGCTTCGCCGATATATTCTACAACAACTGTTTCAAAAACGGGATCTTGCCGATCCGGCTGTCCAAAGAAAACGTTGAAAAATTGATGGAAGACGCAGAGCGCGGCTCCAACGCCACCATCACCGTTGATCTGGTTTCCCAGACCATCACCGGCCCCGACGGCGGCACCATCAACTTCGACGTCGAAGAATTCCGCAAACACTGCATGCTCAACGGCCTCGACGACATTGGCCTGACCACACAGAAAAAAGCGAATATCGACAGCTTCGAAAACAAACAACGACTCTCAGAGCCGTGGTTATACATTTGACCGTCTTTGACTAAGAATTACAATTTTCATTTGATATAAAGAGAACATCATGGCAGCAAACAAAAATCTTCTCATCCTTCCCGGCGATGGCATCGGTAAAGAGGTTATGACCGAGGTCACCAACATCGTTAACTGGATGGGGAAAAATTGTTCGCTCAATTTTGATATTAACGAAGGCCTTGTCGGTGGTGCGGCTTATGACGCGCACGGCGAAGCGATTTCCGATAATGATATGGACGCCGCCATGAACGCCGACGCCGTATTACTCGGCGCCGTTGGGGGGCCACAGTGGGATAACGTTGCCCGTCATCACCGTCCGGAAGCGGGTCTATTAAGACTGCGCAAGGAAATGGATCTCTATGCCAATTTACGTCCCGCCATTGTGTTCGATGCGCTGGCCGAAGCCTCCAGCCTGAAACTTGATCTTGTAAAGGGTCTGGATATCCTGATCGTTCGTGAACTAACCGGCGGTGTTTACTTTGGTGAGCCGCGCGGCATTGAAACCCTACCCGATGGCACCCGCCGTGGCGTTGACACCCAAGTCTATACCAGCCCTGAAATCGAGCGTGTTGCACGCGTCGCGTTCGAGCTGGCCCGCAAGCGCAACAATCAAGTTCATTCCATGGAGAAAGCCAACGTCATGGAAACCGGCGTTCTCTGGCGCTCTGTTGTGACCGAAGTACACGCCAAGGATTACTCTGATGTGGACCTCCACCACATGTACGCAGATAACGGTGCCATGCAGTTGGTCCGTCAACCTAAACAGTTCGATGTTGTGGTTACCGACAATCTGTTCGGTGATATCCTGTCCGATTGCGCCGCTATGCTAACCGGATCATTGGGCATGTTGCCCTCCGCCTCGCTGGGGGATGTTGACGCAACAGGCCGCCGCCAATCCATGTACGAACCCGTACACGGCTCCGCCCCCGATATCGCGGGTCAAGGCCTTGCCAATCCGTTGGCGTGTATCCTGTCGCTGGCCATGTGCTTCCGCTATTCATTCGATATGGGTAAAGATGCCGACATGCTGGAACTGGCCGTACAAAACGTCCTGGCTGGAGGTTTACGCACCGCCGACATCATGCAACCCGGCATGGCAAAAGTATCCACCACCGGCATGGGCGAAGCGGTTATTATGGAACTGGACAAACTAAACAACTAACCACTGCGTGGCAGGCGATTTGATCTCATTCAAAATCTAATTAGAACGAATGTAAAAAAAACCTGTTGCATTAATTCTAGCTGTCCTGTTATGGTGCTTTCATAATGATGAATTTAGCCGCCACGTTTAGCCCACTTGCCCTCGCCGTTTACGGTGCGTGTGCGCTTATGCTCGCGGCGCTCACCATTATGAGCATCAATTCACAACCTCGCGCGATTAAAGTTACCGTCAAAACTACCGTAAAATCTACCGTGAAGAATATTGTGAAACGTTGGAAAACAACGCGGGACTAAAATAACTTAATAAAGATTCTAAGTTTTTTTACAGCCCGCGGAACCTTCCGCGGGCTTTTTTGTTTTGGGAGAAAGCCATTGAAGTGCATAGCAATATCAAACTCAGGACGTTTCGAATTACGCCCACCAGAGAGCGAGACCGAATGGAACAGCTATCATAGCATTCGCGAACGTGTCCTGTGGGATAACAGAGTGTCATCAGCTTTTGGTGCTTATAATAAGGACCATCCACAACAGTATGCCGATGATTATTCGGCGCTGGTTATGCTGCGCAACGGCACCCTCATCGGCACCCTGGGTCTTCAGGACATGGGTGATCATGGCATGGGTGCTGAGATCGAAGTGCGCGGTGTTGCCATCGACCCCGCCTGTCAGGCCCTTGGGTATGGCAGCATCATGTTAATGATGGGCGAGAACGCCGCCCAACAATCCGGCTTTGTGCGGGCGGGCGTTTGGTCCGGCGAAGATGTCACCTTGTTTTATGCCCGTAACGGTTATATCTATCGCCCAGAAAACATGCCCGTTCGCATTGATTGCCCGGTCCCCGGCAATATTGCGCTGACCAAGCGGCTTGATTTAGGGGTTGCACAAAATGACGGCTCGGTCTTAATTGCCGCAGCTTGATTAATAAAGACTATTTAAAGGAAGAAACTATGGGTTACAAAGTTGCCGTTGTCGGCGCGACCGGAAATGTCGGTCACGAATTGCTCAGCATTCTGTCTGAACGAAAATTCCCCGTTGATGAAGTCGTCGCCCTCGCGTCCGCGCGTTCGGTTGGTCGGGAAATATCCTTTGGTGAGGATGATCTTTTAAAAGTTCAGGACTTGGCAAAATTTGATTTCACCGGAACCGACATCGTGCTCTCTTCTCCCGGTGCCAGCGTTTCGGCTGAATATAGCCCCAAGGCCGCCGCCGCGGGCGCGGTTGTCATCGACAATACATCCCATTTCCGTATGGACCCGGATGTGCCGTTGATTGTACCCGAAGTAAATCCCGAGGCCATCGCCGGACACACCAAAAAAGGCATCATCGCCAATCCAAACTGTTCAACCATTCAAATGGTTGTGGCGCTTAAACCTCTGCATGATTTGGCAAACATCGAACGGGTTGTGGTTTCCACCTATCAATCCGTATCGGGTGGCGGCAAATCCGCCATGGACGAGCTGTTCAATCAAACCAAAGGGATCTTTGTGAACCAACCGGTAACCCAGCATCAACAAAACTTCACCAAACAAATCGCCTTTAACGTCATTCCCCATATCGACAGCTTCATGGATGATGGCTCGACCAAAGAAGAATGGAAAATGGTTGTAGAAACCAAGAAAATTCTCGACCCCAGGATAAAAATGAACGCCACGTGTGTTCGGGTACCCGTCTTTATCGGTCACGCTGAGTCTATCAACATTCAATGCACCAACGAAATTGACGAAAATACGGCCCGCAAAGTATTGAAAAAAGCCCCCGGTATTACCGTCGTCGATCATCGCGCGGATGAAGGATACGTCACACCCGTTGAGTGCGCGGGCGAAGATACCACCTACGTCAGCCGCATTCGTTCCGATCCTTCGGTTGAAAACGGTCTTAGCTTTTGGGTTGTGTCTGATAATCTGCGCAAAGGAGCCGCCTTAAATACGGTTCAAATCGCCGAGAAACTCATCGCCCAAAAATAAGGACGTTGACGTTTAAATATTGATTTAAGCAGATGCTCTTTGTTTGGCATCTGGTTCAATGAAATCCGGTTCATGATAACGCCGTTCCGCTTCACTAAAACTGAGATCGCCTAATCGCCTACGGTCTGGTCCAAAGAAAGCATCGTCTTTCACAAAAGGCCGTGGGTGATGAATGATGGCGTCTAATCGTTTTAGGAAATGGGCGGGTGAGAAGGGTTTTGCCAGATATTCGTTCACGCCTGCGTCGCGAGCGACTTTAATTTGCGCCTCATTCCAATTTGCCGCCATCATGATAACGGGCAACATGGTTTCTTGACTTCGCGGCGACATCCGCATCATATTAACCGCGGCGATACCCGGGTAATCCTCTAAATTTCGATCAATAATAGCCACATCAAATTTACCCGTATTGGCCGCTTCAAAGGTAAGTTTTGCAGATGTGATGAACTTGAATTGCATGATTTTAAGTGAATTCAACAATGTACGCATCACCATCTTAAATTCAGGATTTCTATCTGCAACGAGAATGCGCAGATTCTCAAAACCCGTTTTATTTACCATCTTCTTACCTCGATATTATCAGTTCAATAATTAATCCACCGAATAACCACCCTATGGATTGCACACAATTGTATTCATATGTAGTTTATTCAGTTTTATTTAGCAACACATTTTAAGCAGCGACTTGTTCGCTATCACAAGTGACTTTTATTTCCATTCAGCACGTTGTAATTTCCATTCATCACGTTGTAATTGATATTTGTTAATTTTAATTTTAGGAAATCACCATGTCCGCACGCACAATCAGACCCCGCCGAAGCTTTCTTTATATGCCCGGGTCCAACACCCGCGCCCTTGAAAAAGGTAAAACTCTGGCCGCTGATGGTTTGATCCTTGATCTGGAAGATGCCGTCGCCCCCGACCAGAAAAAACAAGCCCGGCAGAATATCTGTGACGCAATTAAGTCCGGTGGATACGGTATGCGGGAATTGCTGATCAGGGTTAACAGCTTTCAAACCCGGTGGGGTCATAATGATATTGTGGCGGTGGCCACATCTGGCGCCCACGGTATTATCCTGCCCAAAGTTGAAAGTGCGGATATTATCCGTATTACAGAGAACATCTTAAAAGAAAATGGCGCCCCTGACGATTTAGCAATCTGGTGCATGATCGAAACCCCGTTCGGGGTGTTACACGCCGAGGCCTTGGCACAGGCCAGCCCCCGCGTGGGTGGTTTTATCATGGGAACGTCGGATCTCGCCAAGGATGTATACGCCGCCCATACAAAAGAACGCCTGCCTATGTTATATTCGCTGTCGCGATGCTTATTGGTGGCGCGGGCGTATGGCATTGCCATCCTTGATGGCGTGCATCTGGATTTAAGCGATGACGAAGGTTTTAAACATTCCTGCGAACAAGGCTTAGATTTAGGCTTTGATGGCAAAACTTTAATCCATCCCAAAACAATTGATGCGGCCAATGAGGTGTTTGGCCCTACGGCGGAAGATGTCGCGTGGAGCACACGCATTATTGGTGAATTTGAGGAAGCCCAAAAACAGGGTAAAGGTGTCGTCGTCGTCGAAGGCAAATTGGTCGAAAACCTGCATGTGGAAGATGCCAAACGCACGGTTGCCCTGGCAGAAGCTATTACACTGATGGAAACAAAATAATGTCGCTTAAAACCAACCCCGGTAATTATTTCGAAGATTTCACGCTGGGCCAAGTGATCTTGCATGCCACTCCCCGCACCATTACCGAAGGCGATGTGGCTTTGTATACCGCGCTCTACGGTACCCGCTTTGCTGTAAACTCAGCCGATCAATTTGCGCAAAATCTTGGCCTGCCCGGTGCGCCCATCGATGACATGCTGGTTTTTCACATGGTGTTTGGCAAAAGCGTCCCTGATATCTCGTTAAATGCCGTGGCGAACCTAGGTTACGCCCAAGGCCGCTTTCAATCGTCCGTCTATCCCGGCGACACAATTAGCACGACGTCCGAAGTCATTGGCCTGAAAGAAAACTCCAGTGGCGAGACCGGTGTTGTCTACGTCAAATCCACAGGGTTCAATCAAGCCGGAGAAGTGGTTCTCGATTTTGTCCGCTGGGTCATGGTCCGCAAAAAGGGTCCTGCGAACCCAGCGTTTGTTGCTTCGGTGCCAGAGTTAACCGATGCAGTCGACCCCGATCAATTAATCGCCCCCCCCGAGTTGGATATTTCCGGTTATGATACCACCGATGCGGGCAGCCCGCATTTGTGGGAAGATTACCAAGCGGGCGAGCGTATCGATCATATGGACGCTTTCACCATTGAAGAAGCCGAACACATGATGGCGACCCGGCTTTATCAAAACACCGCCAAAGTCCATTTCAATCAACATGCGCAAAAAGACGGACAGTTTGGCCGCCGCTTGGTTTATGGGGGGCACATTATCTCGCTCGCCCGCTCTCTAAGCTTCAACGGCCTCGCCAACGCCCAGTGGATCGCCGCCATCAACGGTGGTCGACATGTGGCCCCCAGCTTCGCCGGCGACACCATCTACGCGTGGTCTGAAGTTCTGGACACCTTAATTTTGCCAAACCGTCCTGACATCGGCGCTCTGCGCATCCGCACCATAGCCACCAAAGACCAACCTTGCGAAGACTTCCCCGGTAAAGATGAGGATGGCAAATACCACCCCTCCGTCGTGTTGGATTTCGATTATACGGTATTAATACCAAAGCGCGGTTGATCCCAAGACGGGGCTAATTATTTTAGATAATAGGCAATAAAAAAAAGCCCAAAAAAAGCCGTAAAAAAAGCCGTCAGGGGAGCAAACCCTGGGAAGTTTGCTGCCGTGTAAATGTCTGAATATTCGACGGACAAGCCGAAGTATATCAGAGCATCTACGCCTGACGACTTTTATGGAACGATTGAACGTCCCAACGAACTCTCACGCTGCATCCCATTCTAATTCCGTCCTTTACGGGCGCACCCTGGGCAGAGTAAGGCGCCTGCGGTTAACAGATCCAGCACCAGACCGAAGGACAGCGATTGAAAACAACCACCACCGTAATCCAAGTGCGTCAGAATTTGAAAATTTTATATGCTTCATGACATGTGCTTGACCTGGAGAGGTCGGACCCACGTTTAAACCGTATAAAATTACGTTCCTGCTCGCGTTAATATGGTGATGGTAATGGTTGATACTTTCAATGTAGAAAATCCAAAAAATAGCGAATATCTGTGTGTAACTTCTCAAGTTATTCACAAAAGGCTAACAAGTTGTCCACAAAACACCCACATGCACACCCCTATATGCTTATGAATACCTGACGATGAATGCCACGACTTCACGATTGGGGTTTGTCGCCATTATAATAGATTGCCGCCTATTGAAATGAATCCCACGGGGATCCGTGATAAATTGCAGGCGGAGGCGTGAATAAATTTCAGGTAGCTCCGTGAATAAATTCATCAGGGTTCCGAAATTGAACCAAAATGGAAAAAATTGTGGTATACCAAGGATTAAGCATCTAATTGCACGCTGTTTTTTTGCGTTGCAACATTGACTTGGGCGACGACAGAGATTACCAATACTTAATTGATTCTTACGTTGTTAAAACAATATTCGTAATTATATACATACACTATGCTGCATTCTAAAAAATACACCGCTAAAACAATAAGCAGAGAGGCACATTAAATGGCTTCAACCAAAAGGCCACTTTCACCGCATTTGCAGATTTACCGTCCCGAGGTAACATCCGTGGTTTCCATCATTCACCGAATTTGTGGTGTTGCCTTGATGTTTGGGACGGTGTTGTTTACCTATTGGCTCACATCCGCGGCCTATGGCCCAGATGCCTTTGCTACGGCGCAAGCTGTTATGGGGTCATGGTTTGGACAGCTTGTCTTATTTGGCTTCACCTTTGCGCTATTTTATCATACGGCAAATGGTATGCGGCATATGGCTTGGGACATCGGATTGGGATTTGAAATTTCAGCCCTTAAAAAATCCGCTGCCGTGGTTGTTGCGTTCTCACTCATTATGACCGCCCTTACGTGGTACGTGGCTTTAAGCCGCGCAGGAGAACTATAATGGAAATGCGTTCTCATTTGTCACAGGCTCGCGGCTCGGGCTCCACCAATAGCGGCTCTCACCATTGGATTGCTGAACGCCTCAGCGCCATTATTCTGGCGCCGTTGTCGCTGTGGTTTGTTTATTCGGTACTGGGTCTTATCGGGGCTGATTATTATGCTTTTCAAGAGTGGCAGAGCGCACCGGGCAATGTCATTTTAATGGTTATGTTTTTACTCGCCATGTTTCAGCATGGCCAACTAGGACTAACCGTTGTCATTGAAGATTACGTCCATATTGAATGGCTCAAGAATGTCAGCATCGCTACGGTTAAATACGCTTCGTTTCTAATGTGTATTTCCTGTATCCTCACCGTTTTACGAGTTGCCTTTACGGCCTAAATTGCAAAAAAAGAAAGATTACGAATGTCTTCTGCATATGAGATTATCGACCATAAATATGATGTTGTGATTTTGGGCGCTGGTGGTGCTGGATTACGCGCGACACTGGGTATGGCTTCACAAGGATTGAAAACCGCCTGTATTTCAAAAGTCTTCCCAACACGCAGTCATACGGTTGCAGCCCAAGGCGGCATCGGCGCTGCGCTGGGTAACATGGCAGAAGATCACTGGGAATGGCACATGTACGATACGGTCAAGGGTGCTGACTGGCTTGGGGATCAAGATGCTATTGAATATATGTGCCGTGAAGCTGTTCCATCGGTTGTAGAGCTCGAGCACCTAGGCGTGCCGTTTTCCCGTAATGACGAAGGCAAAATTTACCAACGTCCGTTCGGTGGCCACATGCGAAACTTCGGTGAAGCCCCGGTCCAACGGGCGTGCGCGGCCGCTGATCGTACCGGACACGCTATTTTGCACACGCTTTATCAACAATGCATGAAACACAAAGCTGAATTTTATATCGAATACGTCGCCATTGATTTAATCATGGGCGAAGACGGCACGGCTGAAGGCATCGTGGCATGGAATTTAGATGATGGTTCCATCCATTTGTTCCGGGGGCACCAAATCGTCATGGCTACTGGGGGGTATGGTCGTTCTTATTTCTCTTGCACATCGGCGCACACCTGTACCGGTGATGGCAACGCCATGATCGCGCGGGCTGGATTGCCGCTGCAAGATCAAGAGTTCGTGCAATTCCACCCCACGGGCATTTATGGCTCTGGCTGTTTAATCACCGAAGGCGCGCGCGGCGAAGGCGGTTATTTGACCAATTCTGAGGGTGAACGTTTCATGGAACGCTACGCCCCAACCGCCAAAGATTTGGCGTCGCGCGATGTTGTTTCTCGCGCCATGACCATCGAGATTTTGGAAGGCCGTGGCATTGGACCGAACAAAGATCATATCAATCTGCATCTAGAACATTTAGGCGCGGAAATGCTGGCCCAAAGATTACCGGGAATTTCAGAATCCGCCAAAATTTTCGCCGGCGTTGATTGTACCAAGGAACCGATCCCCGTATTACCAACCGTGCATTATAATATGGGCGGTATCCCAACCAATTATAAAACCGAGGCCTTAAATCCCACCAAGGATGACCCCGATGCAACATCACCGGGATTGATGGCCATTGGCGAATGTGCGTCCGCATCGGTCCACGGGGCCAATCGCTTAGGGACCAATTCGCTGCTTGATATTGTGGTCTTTGGTCGCGCCGCTGGCATTCGCGCCCGCGAACTGATCAAACCCGATACCCCGCTTCGCCCCTACCGCGAAGGATGCTGCGATAAAGCCCTTGATCGATTTGATCGGCTTCGGTTTGCCAAAGGCAACACCCCCACAGCAAGAATTCGCGAAGAAATGCAAGAGGCCATGCAGCTTCACGCTGCAGTCTTCCGCACCAACGACACCCTGAAACAAGGCTGTGATAAAATCGATGCGGTTTGGGATAAGCTGAGCGACATTAAAGTAAACGATAGCTCGTTGATCTGGAATTCTGACTTAATAGAAAGTTTGGAACTTGAAAATCTACTGATCAACGCCAAGGCAACAATTTATTCCGCCGCCGCCCGCGAAGAAAGCCGGGGCGCCCACGCCCACGAAGATTATCCAGACCGGGACGATGTAAATTGGATGAAACACACGCTGGCTTGGGTTGACGATGCGGGCAAAGTAACCATCGATTACCGTCCGGTTCATACCTATACCTTGACCGATGAAATTGACTACATCGAGCCAAAGGCTCGTGTTTACTAAATAAGCCAAAGGCTCGTGTTTACTAAATAAGCCAAAGGCTCGTGTTTACTAAAAAGGCCAAAGGCTCATGTTTACTAAATAGACCAAAAGCGCGCGTCTATTAATATAGATATACAAAAGAAGGCAAACCAGAATGGTACAGTTCACCCTACCCGCCGGATCAAGCCCGACAAAAGGCACCGTCCACAAAGACAAAACCGGGTCTACCAATATCAGAACCTTTCAGGTTTATCGGTATAATCCCGATACCGATAACAACCCCTATATTGATACGTTCGAGTTGGACATGGATAGTTGTGGCCCCATGGTTCTGGACGCGCTTATTAAGATTAAAGACGATATCGATTCAACACTGGCATTCCGTCGTTCTTGCCGTGAAGGTGTTTGTGGATCGTGCTCGTTCAATATTGATGGGGTAAACACGTTGGCTTGCACCAAGCCGCTAGCTGAAATTTCCGGTGTGGTGAAAATATATCCCCTGCCACACATGCCCGTGGTAAAAGATTTGGTTTGTGATTTGAACAAACCCTATGCCCAATATGCCTCTATTGAACCATGGTTAAAAACCGATACCCCCGCCCCCAACCGTGAACGCCTACAAAGCCCTGAAGAACGCGCCAAGCTAGATGGTTTATGGGAATGCATTTTATGTTTCTGTTGCCAAACCAGTTGCCCGAGCTATTGGTGGAACGGTGATCGCTTCTTGGGGTCTGCGGTTCTTCTGCAAGCCGATCGTTGGATACAAGATTCCCGCGATGAAGCAAAGGGTGAACGCCTGAACGAGCTTAACGATTCCTACAAGCTGTTTCGCTGTCACACGATTATGAACTGCACCATGACCTGCCCCAAAAGCCTCAACCCCGGACAATCCGTTGCCAAGCTCAAAGAAGAAGTGGTCAAACGCGAGTAACAATAATAACGGCGTTATAGTCTATTATGAATAAGGCTTCACACCCCCGACACCCCACACAACCAACACAACCCATTGATGTTTATAATGCTCTGGTCGATGATGGTTCGTTGCGTAACGACACATTACAACTTTCCGCCATGGAGCGGTTGCAACAATTGCATGTTGAACTTGGCGATTACAGCATGCAAATGGGGCAAACAGGGTGGCTCAGCCGGTTGAATTTGACGGGTGGCCGCAAGCCGCCACCCAAAGGGATTTATTTATGGGGGGGTGTGGGTCGTGGGAAATCCATGATCATGGAACTTTTTTACAATCACTCTAGCGTTAACGAACGCAAACACATTCATTTCCACGCCTTTATGCAAGAAGTCCACCGTCGTTTGCACAGCTATCGCCAAGCGCAAGAAGCCGGGAAAGTTTCCACAGAAAAAGACCCGCTTAAATCCCTCGCCAAAGTCATCGTTGATCAAGCATGGCTGCTTTGTTTCGATGAATTTTATGTCACCGACATTACCGATGCCATGATTTTGGGTCGATTATTCGAAGAATTAATCAACGCGGGTGTGGTTATTGTGGCGACCTCAAACCGCCCGCCTGTTGATCTTTATAAAGATGGATTACAGCGTGAACGATTTTTACCCTTTATCGACCTGATCGAAAATTCGCTGGAGGTGATCGAGCTAAACAGCCCCACCGATTACCGGTTGGAACGCATTCGCGCCATGGATACCTTCATCACGCCTTGTGGGCCTGCAGCCACGGCAAAATTAGAGCAATCCTTTAAAGACCTGACCATTGGGGCAGAGACAGAACCCCTTACATTACAAGTTCAAGGCCGTGAAATCGTCTTTCCCAAAACGGCTGAAGGCGTGGCGTTCAGCAACTTCTCGACCCTTTGCGAACGCCCCCTCGGTCCGGCTGATTTCCTTGCCATTGCCGATCGTTTTCATACGCTCATTTTATGTGATATTCCCCAAATGGGACCCAGTAATCGTGATGTGGCAAAACGCTTCCTTATCCTTGTGGAAACCCTTTATGAAGCCAAGGTCAATTTGATCTGTTCGGCTGAAAAACCACCTGAAGAATTATACACCGAAGGCGATGGTGCCTTCGAATTTGAACGGACAATATCTCGGTTGATGGAAATGCAATCACCCGATTATATTGCCCTACCCCATCTTGCAGTTTGAGTGTTGTTAGGAGGATATCTGTGGTATACAGTATACCAAGAACATACACCTTTCCAGATGGCTGCTTTTCGTACAAGATGGTATTACCTCAATGACTTACACCCTCAAATGGAGAACAGATTAATGGCTCGAAATAAAATTGCGCTCATTGGCGCGGGAAACATCGGTGGAACATTGGCCCACCTTGCTGGCCTTAAAGACCTTGGCGATATCGTCCTTTTTGACATCGTTGATGGTATCCCTCAGGGTAAAGCCCTCGACATTGCACAATCCGCCCCGGTAGAAGGCTTCGATGGCGCGGTTAGTGGTGCAAACGATTTCTCTGCGATTAAAGGGGCGGACGTTATTATTGTAACCGCCGGCATTGCGCGCAAACCGGGTATGAGCCGCGATGATCTGATCGGTGTGAACGCGGGTGTAATGGCAAGCGTTGGTGCGGGCATTAAAAAATACGCTCCCAAAGCTTTTGTTATTTGTATCACCAATCCGCTTGATGCCATGGTTTGGGCATTGCGCGAAGCATCCGGACTGCCGCACAACATGGTTGTTGGCATGGCGGGTGTTCTTGATTCTTCCCGTTTCCGTCATTTCTTGGCTGATGAATTCAAAGTCTCCGTTGAAGACGTTACCGCCTTTGTGTTGGGTGGACATGGCGATACCATGGTCCCCCTGACACGGTATTCAACCGTTGCCGGTATTCCGCTGACCGATTTAGTCAAAATGAAATGGACCACCCAGAGCAAGCTGAACAAAATTGTACAACGTACCCGTGATGGCGGCGCAGAAATTGTTGGTTTATTAAAAACCGGCTCTGCGTTCTATGCCCCGGCGGCTTCCGCCATCGCTATGGCAGAAAGCTTCCTAAAAGATAAAAAGCGCGTTCTTCCCTGTGCGGCCCATTTGAATGGTGAATATGGACAAAAAGGTATTTACGTTGGCGCACCCTGCATCATCGGCGCGGGTGGCGTTGAACGGGTTATCGAAATTAAATTGGATGGCGCAGAGAAAAAAGCATTTGCGAAATCTGTGAGCGCCGTGAAAGACCTAATTTCGCTAACAAAATCCATCATGAAGAAATCCGCCGCAGCGGCCACCAAGAAAAAACCCGCTGCCAAACCGGCGAAGAAAAAAGTAGCTGCCAAAGCAAAGACAAAGGCAGCGCCGAAAGCTGTCGCTAAAAAAGTCGTTAAAAAAGCAGCCCCTAAAAAGGCAGTTGCTAAAAAGATAGTTGCTAAAAAAGTAGTGGCTAAAAAGCCTGTTGCTAAAAAAGCAGCCGTCAAAACAACCAAAAAACCAGCGGTAAAAGCCAAAGCCAAACCCGCCAATAAAACGACAAAAACTAAAAAAGCTAAAAAATAGGATCGTTAGTTCCTAGTTATCAACGTAGGGCGTTGTACAACCAGTGAGAAGAACAAAATGAATATCCATGAGTATCAAGCCAAAGAGCTACTAGCCAAGTACGGTGTTGCCGTCCTTAAAGGTAGCGTTGCCTATACGGCAGACGAAGCCGCAAAAGCCGCCGAAGATTTAGGGGGCCCCGTTTACGTGGTCAAATCACAAATCCACGCCGGCGGACGCGGCGCTGGTAAATTCACCAACAACCCAGATGGTCCCGGCGGCGTACGTGTCGTCAAATCCGTCGATGACGTTCGCAAGAATGCCGGTGAAATGCTAGGCCATGTTTTGGTCACCAAACAATCCGGTGCCGAGGGCAAAGAAGTCAAACGTTTGTACATCGAAGATGGTTGCGACATTGCCCGCGAACTGTACCTCGGTATGTTGCTGGACCGTGATACGTCACGGTTAACCATTATGGCTTCTACCGAAGGTGGTATGGAAATCGAAGATGTGGCCCATGAAACGCCTGAGAAAATTCTCAAAGTTTCAATCGATCCCGCCACAGGCATTCTTCCATTCCATGCTCGTAAATTAGCATTTGGTTTGGGACTTGAAGGCAAACAGGTTGGCTCTTGCGTTAAGCTTATCCTATCGCTCTACAAAGCTTTCAATGATCTGGATTGTTCGATCATCGAGATCAACCCCCTGGTGGTCAGTGGTGCCGGCGACGTCATCGCCCTTGACGCAAAGATTAATTTCGATGACAACGCTTTATTCCGTCACAAAGACATCGAAGCTCTACGCGACGAAGACGAAGAAGATCCTATGGAGCTGGAAGCCGCTCAACACGAGCTTAACTATATCAAGCTAGATGGCAACATTGGGTGCATGGTCAACGGCGCAGGCCTTGCCATGTCAACAATGGACATCATCCAGCTTAAAGGCGGTTCACCCGCAAACTTCTTGGACGTTGGCGGCGGAGCAACTAAAGAACGTGTCACCACGGCCTTTAAAATCATCCTATCCGATCCAAACGTCGAAGGCATTTTGGTCAATATTTTCGGTGGCATCATGCGTTGTGATGTGATCGCCGAGGGTGTTGTCGCCGCCGCACGCGAAGTCAGTTTAAACGTTCCTCTGGTTGTACGACTGGAAGGCACTAACGTTGATCAAGGTAAAAAAATAATGGCTGATAGTGGCCTGCCTATTATTTCTGCCGATGATCTGGGCGATGCCGCCGTAAAAGTTGTTCAAGCTGTGAAGGAGGCAAAATAATGTCCGTTCTCGTAGATAAAAATACCCGTGTTATTTGCCAAGGTTTTACCGGCGCACAAGGCACATTCCATTCAGAGCAAGCCATTGCTTATGGCACCAATATGGTTGGTGGCGTCACACCGGGCAAAGGCGGCTTGAGCCATCTGGATTTGCCGATCTTTGATACGGTGGCTGACGCCGTTGCCAAAACCGAAGCCAACGCTTCGGTTATCTATGTTCCACCACCCTTTGCCGCCGATGCGATTATCGAGGCCATTGATGCGGGCGTAGAATTGGTAATTTGCATTACCGAAGGCATTCCGGTTCTTGATATGGTGCGTGTTAAACGCGCCCTGGAAGGTGCCCCTACCCGTCTGATCGGCCCAAATTGCCCCGGCATCATTACCCCAGGCGAATGCAAAATCGGTATTATGCCCGGTCACATTCACAAGCGCGGTTCTGTTGGTATCGTTTCACGTTCTGGAACGCTAACCTATGAAGCTGTTGCCCAAACCACCGCTGCTGGCCTTGGCCAGACGACCTGCATTGGTATTGGTGGTGATCCGATCAATGGCACAAACTTTGTTGATTGTTTGGAATTATTCATCGAAGATGACGAGACCGAATCCATCGTCATGATTGGTGAAATCGGTGGTTCCGCCGAAGAAGACGGCGCGGAAGTCATCCGTGCGTCTGGTACAAAGAAACCCATCGTTGGTTTTATCGCCGGTCTAACCGCTCCCCCAGGACGTCGCATGGGTCATGCTGGTGCGATCATTTCTGGCGGAAAAGGGGGCGCAGAAGACAAAATCGAGGCTATGAAGGCCGTTGGCATTCATGTCGCTGATTCTCCTGCAACCATCGGTACAACAATGATTAAAGCGTTAAGCTAAAATTATTTCGATTTAAACACCCAGCTAAACATTTGATAAACTTTTTCATGTTTAGCTGGGTTAGAGACACGAGGTAACTATACTCTAATATTGATCTATAAAATTGACATCGGTAAAGGCCAAAACCATGACAGACGAGACGATGACCGTTGAGGACGACGCAAATTTTCTGTACTCAGGAAATCAGGTTTACATTGCTCAACTCTACGAACGTTATCTGGACGATCCAGGGGCCGTTGATACCAATTGGCAAGCTTTCTTTGCCGACATCGAAGACGAAGCATTCTCCTTAAATCAAGAACAGCGCGGCGCAAGCTGGGCCCCGTCAACGGCATTGGTTGTTGGCGAAAAATCCCTAACCCCTTTATCGGAACGCATGTCCGCCTCACAAGAAAGCGGACAAAATGCGGGGCCGGCAAATTTTGCCACGGCCAGCGGCGCAAAGAACAAAGAAGCCACACTGGATTCCATCCGCGCCTTGATGTTAATCCGGGCGTACCGTATTCGCGGGCATTTGCTCGCTGACCTCGACCCCCTTGATTTGGAAGATCAAAAAGAACATTCCGAGCTTGATCCAGCAAACTATGGTTTTGCTGATAAAGACATGGACCGTGAGATTTTCATCAACTATGTGCTCGGATTAGAGAGCGCTACCATGCGCGAAATCATCACAATATTGAAATCGACCTATTGCGGTTCCATCGGCATTGAATACATGCACATTCAAGACCCCGCCGAGAAATCTTGGCTGCAAGAACGTATGGAAGCGATCCAGAATCAAACCCACTTTACCGATAAAGGGAAAGCCTTCATCCTGCGCCGTCTTGCAGAAACCGAAGGGTTCGAACGTTACTTAGACAAGAAATTCACTGGCACCAAACGCTTTGGACTTGATGGGGGGGAATCTCTGGTCCCCGCTATTGAACAAATCATGAAACGCGGCAGCCAACTTGGATTGGAAGAAGTCGTCCTGGGCATGGCCCACCGGGGGCGCTTAAACGTTCTCGCCAATGTAATGTCAAAACCGTTTCAGGCTATTTTCTCTGAATTCCAAGGCAATTCCTCGACCCCCGAAGGCATCCAAGGTTCCGGCGATGTGAAATATCATTTGGGAACTTCAGCCGATCGCGTATTTGACGGTCGCTCCGTTCACCTATCCCTGACCGCCAATCCCTCCCATCTGGAATGTGTGAATACGGTTGTTTTGGGTAAAGTTCGTGCCAAACAACGCCAGCATAACGATCCTGATCGCGAAAAGGTCATGGGATTACTACTGCATGGTGACGCGGCCTTCTCTGGGCAGGGTCTGGTTGCAGAAACTTTTGATCTGTCACATTTGCACGGTTACAAAACCGGCGGCACCCTCCATTTTGTTATTAATAACCAAATCGGTTTTACCACCTCACCGCGTTTCTCGCGGTCCTCGCCTTATTGTTCTGATGTGGCCAAAATCGTAGCGGCACCGATTTTCCACGTTAACGCGGATGATCCCGAAGCCGTTGTACACTGTGCGCGGATTGCCATTGAATACCGCCAGAAATTCAAAAAAGATGTTGTTATCGATATGATTTGTTATCGTCGTCATGGACATAACGAAGGGGATGAACCTATGTTCACCCAACCGGCCATGTACAAAAAAATTGCCGATCATCCTACAACACGCGATATCTTTGCCAAAAGATTGATCCATCAAAAGGTCTTGAAAAAGACAGAAGTCGATGAAATTTTTGATGATGTTCAAAAAACACTGGATGAAGCCTTTGAGGCTGCCTCGGGTTATAAAGCCAATAAAGCGGATTGGTTAGAAGGGTCGTGGAAAGGCATTTCTGCAGCCTCCGGTGATGCACGCCGTGGCAACACCGCCGTGCCCAAAGACCGTCTTCGTGCCGTGGGTGAAGCTCTAACCAAATTTCCCGATAATTTCAGTGCACATTCAAAAATTGTTCGCCAATTAAAAAACAAACGCCAGATGATTGATACCGGCGAAGGCATTGATTGGTCAACGGGTGAAGCTTTGGCGTTTGGTACATTATTACTGGATGGACATCCCGTTCGTCTCTCGGGTCAAGATTCTGGTCGTGGCACATTCTCGCAACGACATTCGGTTTTAACCGACCAAAATAACGAAGAACGCTTTATCCCACTCAATAATCTACAATTTGGTCAAGCCCCCTACGAGGTGATCGATAGCCCCCTTTCAGAAGCGGGCGTGCTCGGTTTTGAATACGGTTATTCCATGGCTGAACCACAAATGTTGATTTGTTGGGAAGCTCAATTTGGTGATTTTGCTAATGGTGCGCAGGTGATCATTGATCAATTCATCGCATCGGGTGAGTCTAAATGGTTGCGCATGTCCGGTTTGGTGATGTTGCTCCCCCATGGTTATGAAGGTCAAGGACCAGAGCATAGCTCCGCTCGACTTGAACGATATCTGCAATTGTGCGCCGAGGATAATTTACAAGTCTGTAATTGCACCACCCCGGCCAACTATTTCCATGCTCTGCGCCGTCAGGTCATGCGCGATTTCCGTAAGCCCCTTATTTTAATGACCCCCAAATCCTTGCTTCGCCACAAACGCTGTATTTCGCGGTTGGACGAAATGGGCGAAGATTCAACATTCCACCGTTTCTTGTGGGATGATGAAGACGGTCACTTGGGGGGTGATTTGGCCGCTGATAAAGATATCAAACGGGTCGTAATGTGTTCAGGCAAAGTCTACTTCGATTTGTTGGAAGAACGCGAACGCCGTGGCATCAAGGATGTTTATATTCTTAGGATTGAACAGCTTTATCCGTTTGCAACATGCGCCATCAGTGATGAATTAGCCCGGTTCCCGAACGCCGACATGATGTGGTGTCAGGAAGAGCCTCGGAACATGGGCTCTTGGAACTTCATCCGCGAACCTCTTGAAGAAGCCCTAGAAATGATTGGTCGCGGGAATGACCGTATCGCTTATTCGGGTCGTAAAGCCGCCGCCTCTCCGGCAACGGGTTCTGCCAAAGTTCATAAACTAGAACAAGCATCACTGGTTGATGTGGCGTTGGCAATCGGCACTCCAAAGTCTGTAAAATCTGTGAAATCAGCGACAAAAACAACGAAAAAAACAACAGCGAATACAACGGCGAAGACGACGAAAAATACTGTGACGAATACTGCGAAAAAGACAGTTAAAAAAACGGCGAAGAAGTCTAAAGGTAAATCATAAAAATTTTTATAAGCTCCGGAGGACCAAATGGTCGTAGAAGTTAAAGTTCCAGTTCTCGGTGAATCTGTTACCGAAGCCACCATTGCAAAATGGCTAAAAGAAGTCGGCAGCACGGTGGCCGTCGATGAAGCGCTGGTCGAGTTGGAGACCGATAAAGTAACCCTCGAGGTCAACGCGCCCGTCGCGGGTGCTCTGGCTAGCATCGTGGTGAGCGAAGGGACAGACGTAGATGTCGGTGCCTTGCTCTGTACCATCGAAGAAGGGGCAGCAGGTTCAGTGGCTCCCGCACCTGAAAAACCCGCAGAACCAGCCCCAGCGCCCGAAGCGGCCCCCGCACCAGCAGCAACTCCTGCTCCTGCTCCTGTGGCCCCAGTTGCCACTGCCGCCACCGCCGCCACCGCATCCCCAGCGCCAATCGCTCCAACGGCGCCAATTACGCCAGCGGCACCCTTGGTTGGAAGCCACGTTCGCTTGTCACCAGCGGTTCGTAAATTGGTTACCGAACACAGCCTTGACCCAATGGTTATTCCCGCAACGGGCCCCGGTGGCCGTTTGATGAAGGGGGATGTCTTACGCTTTGTCCAAGGCGACACCCCGCTTACCCCCACACAAGTTACCATTCCGGTAGGCCCAAAGAAATTACCCCCCCGCGCGGTTGATCCCCGCGAAGAAGTGGTCCCCATGACCAAACTGCGCCGGGTGATATCCCAACGCTTAAAAGATGCCCAAAACACAGCGGCCATGTTGACCACGTGGAACGAAGTGGACATGAAAGCCGCAATGGATTTGCGTGCCCAGTACAAAGAAAAGTTCGAGAAAAAACATGGTGTCCGTTTGGGCTTCATGTCGATCTTTATTCGCGCCGCCGTCAATGCGCTGAAAGAATGGCCCGCGGTAAATGCCGAGGTCTATGGTACTGATCTGGTCTATAAAAATTATTACAACATTGCCGTTGCTGTTGGCTCGCCCAACGGGTTGGTCGTCCCTGTATTAAAAGACGCCGATGAAATGAGCTTCGTCGATATTGAAACCAAAATTGGTGATTTTGGGCAACGCGCGCGCGATGGTAAACTCAGCATTGATGAAATGGCGGGTGGTACGTTCACCATTTCAAACGGTGGTGTCTTTGGATCGCTCATGTCTATGCCGATCCTTAACACGCCTCAATCGGCTATTTTGGGCATGCATAAAATTCAAAAACGGCCTGTCGTTATTGGCGATTCCATTGAAATACGACCCATGATGTATCTGGCGTTAACCTATGACCACCGGATTATTGATGGTCGTGAAGCGGTTTCTTTCTTGGTCCGTATCAAGGACTGTATTGAAGATCCGCAGCGTTTGCTTATTGATGTATAACCGCGAAAGACAAGAGGATTTAATACTATGAGCGATATTTATGATCTTGTTGTCATCGGCGGTGGCCCCGGTGGATATGTGGCGGCTATTCGCGCGGCTCAATTGGGCCTGAAAACAGCCTGTGTTGAGAAACGGGGTGCCCTAGGCGGTACCTGTTTAAACGTGGGTTGCATTCCGTCCAAAGCACTGTTGCAATCATCCCACCATTTTGAGGTCGCAAACCACGAATTTGCGGACCACGGCATTATTGCAAATGATTTAAAAGTCGACCTTAAATCCATGATGGCCCGTAAAGATAAAGTCGTGCTGGATTTAACCAACGGTATCGAATTTTTATTCAAGAAAAACAAAGTCGATTATTTCGTCGGTGAAGGCTCAATCCCCGAAGCGGGAAAAGTTGTCATCAAGCCCGAGAAAAAGGGTGCCAAGAAAAAAACCATCGAGACCAAAGATATTATCATCGCCACGGGCTCGCAATCCGCCCCTCTAAAAGGCGTTACGGTTGACGAAAAACGAATTGTCAGCTCTACAGGTGCGCTTTCTTTATCAAAAATTCCCAAATCCATGGTCGTCATTGGTGCGGGCGTCATCGGCCTTGAAATGGGATCGGTGTGGCGTCGTTTAGGTACCCAAGTCACCGTGGTGGAATTCCTTGATACGGTCCTACCGGGTATGGACGCGGAAGTTTCAAAACACATGCGCCGGGTTTTCAAAAAACAAGGCATGGACTTAAAGCTCGCTACCAAAGTTACCGGGGCGAAAGCCGGCAGATCAAACGTAACCTTGAATGTGGAATCCGTTAAAAACAGCAAAAAAGAAACCATCAAAGCCGATGTGGTTCTGCTCGCTATCGGTAGATTGCCTTATACAGGAAATCTTGGTTTAAATAAATGCGGTGTTGAAACGGATGCCCGAGGGTTTATTCCCGTGGACGAGCACTTTCAAACCAACGTGCCGGGCATTTTTGCCATCGGTGATGTCATCGGCGGGGCGATGCTCGCCCACAAAGCCGAAGACGAAGGCATGGCTTGCGCAGAAATTCTGGCGGGTGAAGCAGCCCATATCGATTACGGCACGATCCCCGGCATTGTCTACACTTGGCCAGAGGTTGCCTCACTTGGCAAGAATGAAGAGCAACTGAAGGATGCGGGCATTGCCTATAACGTTGGCAAGTTTCCATTTTCCGCCAACAGCCGCGCGCGCGCTATTGCCGATAGTGAAGGTTTTGTCAAAATTCTCGCGGACGCAGAAACAGACGCTATTCTCGGCTGTCATATCGTCGGACCTGCGGCGGGCGATCTGATCCAAGAGGTGGTTGTGGGAATGGAATTAGGCGCCAGTGCGGAGGATATCGCCCGGACGTGCCATGGTCATCCGGGGCTTAGCGAAGCCGTTAAAGAAGCCGCCCTCGCGGTTGCGGATCGCGCTATCCATATGTAACCCCCTCACATCGCGAACTGCACGCCCTCGTGTACACTTTCTTACAGTTTATGCAATAAATTGGAATTGTTATTTTTAGTCTGTAGCCAAACATTAATAGGCGAACCTCTCTGTAACCTACTCTTCAAACCGTCCCGTGTCGTTACGATCGTGGTCATATTTTATCGTGATCGGAAATGGCGGCAACCAAGCCTCCCGTCGGGAAACCCAGAGTTCATAGGTTGGCATCAGTTGGTCAGGAGCATCCAAGGATCCTAAGTTCACTTCTATTTCGTCTGCACTGCGTGCGAAAATGGAAGAACCGCAGCGGGGACAGAAAAATCGCCCAGCGTAGTTGCTTGTATCGCCATCAATCGTCACCGCATCCTGCGGGAACACTGCCGAAGCGTGAAATAAAGCCCCATGATGCTTGCGGCAATCGAGACAGTGACATAGGCCAACCCGATATGGGAGTCCAGAAGCAACAATTCGGACGTTACCGCACTGGCAACCACCGGTGAATGAGGTCATGCTACGTTTCCTCTTCTAATACATCCATGGGATACATATCGTGTTCCGGTAAAATCGATAGACCTTTCGCCACAATTAAGTCTCCTAAGTAGGAAAGGAATACTACTTTACTGACAACACCTTCTATTAATGAAGCTTTGGTAGTTACGATTTGAAAATAACCATTTTCGCAATGACTATCAAGTTCTGCTAAGTCTATACCCGGACGCATTCAATGCATCAAAATTATGACCAGTTTCTTGCTAAAAGAAGACATTATTCTTTCAGACTTCTGCTTAATGGTAGACTATAAAATTAAATATCCGCGAAACTTTTATTATCCTAATGCCACACTTGTCATTTTTATAAGCACCGTCTAGGAAATATCCATGATCAGAATTACGTTCATTATTTGTCTGGCTGAAACGCTGGGCATGGCGGGTTTTGCGGCGTTTCCCACTCTCATGCCCTTGTTCTTTACGGAATGGGGGATCAGCAATACCGAAGCGGGTCTGATCAACGGCATTTATTTTGCCGGTTATGTTGTCGCGGTTGTCATCTTAACCAGCTTGACCGACCGGATCGCGCCACGGGATGTTTATATATTCAGCACACTCATATCCGCCATCGCCTGTATGGGGTTTTCTATATTTGCCGAAGGTTTTTGGAGCGCGATGATCTTTCGCACGCTGGGCGGCATTGGCTTAGCAGGAACCTATATGCCGGGCCTTAAAATGCTCGACGATTTTCTTTCCGGCCCCAAGCGCAGTCGATCCGTTGCTTTTTATACGTCCAGTTTTGGCATCGGTGCGTCCGTCTCTATTCTGGCGACCGGTAACATCACCGAGTGGACCGATTGGCGAACGGCTTTTGTATTGCTCTCACTGGGCCCCGTACTCGCCATTATTTTAACGATCTTTTTTGTTCCACGGATCAAACATGATCGCGAGTCAGGTAATATCCCAACAACCCATGTGCTCGATTTTCGACCCGTCCTCAGGTGCCGCAGGGCCATGGTATTTGTGATCGGTTATACCATCCATAATTTTGAGCTATTTGCCGTGCGGGGTTGGACGGTGGCGTTTCTGGTTTACGCCGCCACCCTGCACCCGGATACATATTTACCCCTGTCGGTCATAACCCTCGCGGCGATCATTAATCTCTTTGGGGTGCCCGCCAGTATTATCGGTAATGAGTTCGCCGTAAAAATGGGTCGCCATCGTTGGATCACAATGATCATGATTATGTCTGCCGTTCTAGGGTTGGGGATCGGGTTTAGTGCTGCCTGGTCCATCTGGTTGGTTATTATTCTAAGCTGTCTCTACGCCGTTAGCATCACGGCGGATTCAGCGGCCTTAACCGCCGGGGCCGTAGAAGCCGCACCAAAAGGTTATCTGGGCGCAACAATGGCGGTGCATTCTTCCATCGCTTTTACCGGCGCGTTCTTGGGACCGATAGTTTTTGGCATCGTGTTGGATATGAACAGCACATCTGCCGGCACCCCGACTTACGCGTGGGGCATTGCCTTTGCCATGGTGGGATTGGTTATGTTGAGCGGTCCGTTCTTGATGCGGTTGATTAGCGCAAAACCGTCCTAATGCAATTTGATATTCGTTAATTGCCGCGCATCTTTGCGCTTATTATTTACCGCGCATCTTTGCGCTTATTATTTGCCGCGCATCTTTGCGCTTATTATTTGCCGCGCATCTTTGCGCGGGGATGCGTGGTATCATAAACCGCCGTTAACCGCGCCGCATCCACCTCGGTATAACGTTGTGTAGAACTGAGCGAGGTATGGCCCAACAATTCCTGAATGGTCCGCAAATCACCCCCGCTTGCCAGCAAATGCGTTGCAAAGCTATGTCGCAGGGCGTGGGGTGTGGCGGTTTCTGCCAAGCCTAAAAAGGCGCGCAAATAGACCATGCGTTCTTGAACCATCCGCGCCCCCAAGCGGCGACCTTTTTCGCCAAAGAACATCGGAGTCACATTATCCTTAGCGCCCTTAACACCCTCAGCACTTTCGTCAAAAGGACAATGGGCGAGATAATCAATCATGGCATTTTCCACCACGGGCAATACAGGCACCAGTCTTTCTTTGTTACCCTTACCGCGCACCCGCAGGACCCCGTCGCGGGGCATATCCGCGCGGTTTAAACCCAGCGCTTCCCCGACACGCAAACCACAGCCATAGAGCAAAAGCATCACGGCGGTATCGCGTTTGCCAACCCAGGGTATATCGGTGATTTCTTTTACCGATTCGACCACGTCCAACGCTTCAAATTCTTCCAATGCTTTTGGAACGCTCTTGGGTTGTTTGGGGGGCCGTACATTGGCGATGGTCGGATTTGAGATAATGTTGTTTTTCTCAAAATACCGGAACAAACTTTTCACCGAAGAAACGGCGCGCGCCGTTGACGTTCGCGACATTTCACGGTTATCGCGTTCCGCCAGATAACTTCTGAAATCGATCCGGCCTAGTTTAGCCAGATCAGAAAGTCCCGGGGCAAACCCGTAATGTTGCGCTACAAATCCGACAAAACTGGATACATCACGCACATAACTATCAATGGTATGAGGGGACAATCGACGTTCATGGGCAAGCCAAGAAAACCAATCTTGCGCAGCACGGACAACCGCCGGTTCCGCATTTAAGTCTTCTACAAGCTGGTTTAACCTCTGCGCGTCAGGCATCGGCGAACCGTTATGGCAAGCACGCTGGATAAAAACGCTAATAATTCAGTGCCCTGCCCCGGTTGGAAAGTATCGTCACGCGCACCAAGAGACAACATGCCCGGTGGCAATTCAAAGCCTGAGTCAATACGGGCGAGCGCCGCCGATTGCACAATGCCGGAGCCTTCACCAAACAAGGTGCCATCATCGATCATTTCACCAAACAACCGAACATTCATATCCGCCCCCAATAATTGCCGTGTGGTTCCAAGGGGTAATTTCCGCACCAAGGGGTTCACAAGCGCCGGCAAGGGCGCGCGGGAGAATTCAAAACCGAGCGTCACCACATCCACATCCAAGATCGTGCACCAATCTTCTGATACAACGCGGATCACATCATCAAAGCTGTCGGCGTCCAGAACGCTCAGGGCCGCGGCATGACAGCGGCTCTGGATGGACATGTTATTCCGGCTGGTGGTGATCACACTCTGTGTGGCGGAACGCAAATCATCGATGGCCTCTTGCGAGCGATCCATCATGACCGATTGCAGATCAACAACACTATCCCCGCTCCATTCTTCGCGGGGGGCAATGCGACGCAAAATCTCAATATGATCCACCAAAAAATTCGGGTTCATCAAAAGGTATCGAATGACCGCGCCTTCGCTTATGCCGTTCTCGTCTGCTTGACCTTCTTGATCTGGCATTTCTTCTTCGATCATTTGATTTTCGTTTTGATCTGTCATCAACTTTCACCTTGTTTTAAGTCTTCAAGAATCTGCTTATACACACAGCGAGCCTTGTTGTCATAATTCTGTCATGTAAAGTGTATCGCATGGAATCAAGAGAGACTAGTCAAGGCACTCAAATAACCACATTTACCGCTGGAAGTCGCGTTAGCGTGCTGCTGCCGTTACCCCTTGCCGGGTGTTATGATTACCTTGTACCAGAACATATGTCATTGAAAACAGGCGACTTTGTCATGGTACCCTTGGGATCACGTAAGTCCCATGGTGTGGTTTGGGGGGAAGGAAGTGATGATATTGCCACCCTCAAAATCAAGGCCGTTATTTCAGTGATGGATACGCAAAGCTTGCCGCAGACCTCTCAGCGATTCGTGGATTGGGTTGCGCGCTATACCCTATCACCCCCCGGTAGGGTGCTAAAAATGGTGACCAGTGTCCCCGATGCGTTATTGCCGCCAAAATCCGTACTGGCCTATCAGCTCTCAAGCTCCCTCCCTGATTTCAAGACCACCAAAGCCCGCGCGCGGGTTATGGATGTGCTACAACAGGGCCCACCCCGCTTACCAACCGAACTGGCCCGAGAAGCCGGTGTCGGCACCAGCGTGGTCAAAGGACTTGTCGAATTAGGTGTCCTTGAAGCGCTCAGTTTGCAGTCGCAGGATAATGTCGCCAATCAACCCGACCCAGATACCGTGGGCCCCACGTTATCGGACGCCCAGTTGAATGCGGCGGACCAACTCTGTAAAGCGGTTAAGAGCAAAGCGTTCAGCGTTTTTGTCATCGACGGGGTGCCAGGATCGGGTAAGACCGAAGTCTATTTCGAAGCCATCGCCAAAGCCTTGCGTCAGGGCCAGCAAGCCTTGGTCTTGTTGCCGGAAATCGCCTTGGGCGCGCAATGGCGAAAGCGTTTTAAAGCCCGATTCGGGTGTTTGCCCCTGGAATGGCATTCTGAGCTGACCCCCGCCACACGCCGCGATACCTGGCGACGCGTATCCAAAGGCGGCCCCATGGTTATTGTCGGTGCCCGCTCTGCCTTGTTTTTACCCTACCCAGATTTAGGCTTAATCGTTGCCGATGAAGAACACGACGCGGCCTATAAACAAGAAGAAGGCGTCATCTATAATGGCCGCGATATGGCCGTCGTGCGAGCGCGTATTGGCAACACCCCCATCGCCCTCGCATCGGCAACGCCGTCGCTTGAAACCGTGGTCAATTTACGAGAAGGCAAATACACCTCGTTGCATTTACCCGAACGCCATGGCGGGGCGCTCTTGCCCACGGTCGCATTGATTAATATGTGTGATGAACCATTGCCAAATGGACGGTGGATTTCAAAGACACTTATTAATGCCTTAACCAAAACCTTGGAAGCGGGCGATCAAGCCATGCTCTATCTTAATCGGCGCGGCTACGCCCCCTTGACCTTGTGCCGGGGGTGCGGTTACCGACTTCAATGTCCCAATTGTACCGCTTGGTTGGTCGAGCACCGCCGGCGGGGTCGTTTGCAATGCCATCATTGTGGACACAGTCCGCCGGTTCCCAAAAATTGCCCAGAGTGTGAAGCGGAGGATAAATTCGCGG
Organism: uncultured Rhodospirillales bacterium; assembly: GCA_965603075.1. Classification (GTDB taxonomy): domain Bacteria; phylum Pseudomonadota; class Alphaproteobacteria; order Rhodospirillales; family Casp-alpha2; genus JABJOR01. The sequence goes on from CBFDBO010000015.1 coordinate 73,580, forward strand.
CGTGTGGTCCCGGTGTGGAGCGCTTAGCCGAAGAACTGGAAATGCTCTTTCCTGATGTTCGCTATACCATCGCGGCCAGTGATACATTGGTCAGCTCGAAAGCCGCCGAAGAGCTCGTCCACTCCATCGAGAATAATCATGTGGACGTTATCATTGGCACCCAGATCGTTGCCAAGGGCTATCACTTTCCCAGATTAACGCTGGTCGGGGTGATCGATGCGGATTTAGGGCTGTCCGGGGGTGATTTGCGGGCTGCAGAACGGACGTATCAATTGCTCTATCAGGTTGCAGGGCGGGCAGGTCGCGAACAACGCCCCGGTCACGTCATCATGCAAACCTATTTGCCCGAACATCCGGTCATGCAAGCCATGGTGTCGGAAAACAGAGACGCCTTTATCAACACAGAAATAAAAGCCCGAAAAATATCAAGCATGCCACCCTTTGGTCGATTGGCGGCGCTGATCGTCTCAAGCAAGGACGAACGCGCCGCTGATGCGAGCGCCGCTCACCTAAGCCGCAACGCCCCTCATGGCGAAGGCATCAGCGTCTTTGGTCCCGCCCCCGCCCCTATTTCCATGTTACGGGGCCGCCATCGCAGACGGTTATTACTGAAAACTCGGAAAGATATACCGGTCCAATCGATTCTTAAAAAGTGGATATCTCACACGGATATTCCCCGTACCGTTCGGGTTCAAATCGATATAGACCCCTATAGTTTTCTTTAAGGCTTTAATTTTTCAATTTATTATAAATTTATATTTTAGAATGAAAACTTTTCTCACCTGTAATTGACTAAAAACGCTGGCTAAATCCCTCTACAAATTGATAATAAGGCGGTTATTTAAGACCCTGATTTTACCTTGTGTGTTTAAAAGATAAAAAAAACATCTACAAAACACCTTCTGGCCGCTTGAAAGCCCCATTTTAGTATGGTACCACACCCGCGCCCTAAGGAATTTTTATGGTTTTAAAGGGCAAGGGGTAGCCTGTATATGAATTCTAATTTATACAGGTTAAAACAAATTACGAAGAGGTTTTCCAGTTGAGCGCACATTCTACAGGACTAGCCGGTCGATACGCCGTTGCGCTGTTTGATTTGGCTGATAAAGATGCTGACAATGGTGCAACGCTTGATGCGGTCGCTATTGATTTGGCGGCCCTCGGCAGTATGATTTCAGACAGCGAAGATTTCCGCCGTTTGGTATCCTCCCCTGTTATTTCTCGTGGTGATCAGGAAAAAGCCCTGCTCGCCATCGCAGATAAAGCAGGCATGCACAAACTTACACAGAATTTTCTCGGTGTTATTGCTAAGAACCGTCGGATATCTGCTTTGGCAGATGTTATCCAGGCCTACCAAGCAATTCTCGCCGACCACAGAGGTGAAACCACAGCAGAAGTCGTTTCTGCCACGGCTCTCACCGATACACAGATGACGGCATTACAAAATGCTCTCAAGCAAGCGGTTGGCACTGATGTCGCCGTTGATGCAAAAGTTGATAGTGACCTACTTGGTGGGCTAATCGTAAAGGTTGGTTCATTAATGGTCGATAGTTCGTTACGGACGAAGCTACAACAGCTTCGCCTCGCCATGAAAGGGATTGGATAATGAAAATCCAGGCTGCGGAAGTTTCCGCCATACTGAAGGAACAGATCGCTAATTTCGGCACAGAAGCCGAAGTTGCAGAAGTTGGACAAGTACTCTCAGTGGGTGATGGTATCGCCCGCGTTTACGGTCTTGACCAAGTGCAAGCAGGCGAAATGGTAGAATTTCCCGGCGGCATCAAAGGGATGGCGCTTAACTTAGAGACTGACAACGTTGGTATCGTTATTTTTGGTGATGATCGCACCATTAAAGAAGGCGATACCGTTAAGCGTACAGGCGCAATTGTTGACGCCCCCGTCGGCATGGGCGTTCTGGGCCGTGTTGTTGACGCACTTGGCAACCCCATTGATGGCAAAGGCCCCATCGAGGACGTAACGCGTTCTCGTGTGGAGGTTAAAGCCCCGGGTATTATCCCGCGTAAATCAGTACATGAGCCTATGCAAACAGGTCTAAAGGCTATTGATAGCCTTATCCCTGTTGGTCGTGGCCAGCGTGAATTGGTTATTGGTGATCGTCAAACCGGTAAAACAGCCGTTATTATTGATACCATCCTGAACCAGAAAAAAACCAACGACGCTGCAAAAGACGATAGCGAAAAGCTTTACTGTATCTACGTTGCTGTGGGTCAGAAACGTTCTACCGTTGCCCAGTTGGTTAAAACTCTGGAAGATTATGACGCGATGAAATATTCCGTCGTGGTCGCCGCCACCGCTTCCGATCCCGCGCCGCTTCAGTTCTTGGCACCATACACCGGTTGCACCATGGGCGAATTTTTCCGTGATAGCGGAAAACATGCGGTTATCTTCTATGATGATCTTTCTAAGCAAGCTGTTGCTTACCGTCAGATGTCCCTGCTTCTTCGTCGTCCTCCTGGACGTGAAGCTTATCCGGGTGACGTTTTCTATCTTCACT
>CBFDBO010000016.1:0-74999 GCA_965603075.1 uncultured Rhodospirillales bacterium
CAGACCCTCTCTTAAATCAGACCGTTGAGTGTTCCAATTTATATGATGACGGACAGTTGGGACGAAGCTGCTGGGTTCGGAATTACTCTTTGGTGTAAAGAAGATATTCAGAACCTTATCAATAGATTAGAAAGTCCCCCGTCATTGCAAGAACTATACGACGGCGCTTTAGCTCTGATTCCAAAAAACAACAAAGACCAAGAAAATTTGCTTTAATCTTAATGCCTACTAAAAAATGAATATAACCATTGAATGGCGAGTATATAAACTCGTTTGATCTTTCTATTGTCAGGTATTCTCTGTGATTGGTGTTTGAAGTAATATGGCTAATAGTTATGCAAAAAAAATTAATACTTAGATTTGGAATAAGAAAAACGTTATGACGTAAAATGATTGATTAAAGCCTATTATTCATACAGAACTTTAGTTGATGAGGAGCACATAGAAGAGGAATTATTCGTGGGAATATCAAACGTTAATCCAGAAATTACAGATCGAGTTGTTATCACTATCGATAAACCTTTAGCAACATTTCAAGGAAGTAAAAAAAAGCAATTAGATATGCTTGAAGAGATTAGAAAACAATTCATAAATTGCAAGTACATGATTACTTGTGATTTAGCTGTCCACTTCACTTTCTTTGTTAATGAACGGACCCGATATGAAACTCATCTATCCCAAGATGTGGATAATGTTATAAAGCGAGCTTTGGATGCAATTTGTGGTCCACATGGAATATTGATCAATGATACTCAGGTGCAGTACGTTACTTCAAAATGGATAGATGATGAGGTGTCTTCAACTGATTCTGAAATCATTATAGTACCAGATGAATATTCATTTATTGAAAAGGATAAACTTACGTTTGTAAAATTTCATAATAATCTATGCATTCCCTTGTCAATCAAAGGAATGACTAAAGAACAAAAAGCACTATTTAGAAAATTTCTTGAAGAACTTTCTTTTAATCGTTCAGAATTAGAGAAACGAAACGCTGAGTATAGAACAATAAGGAATATTATGCCCAGTCAACGTGTGTTTAATTCCGCAAAACTAAGTGGTTTTGATGTTATTAACGTTTGTGATTTAACTTAATAATTAATAGAGCTATTCTGATTCAAGTGTTTAAGATTCAAGCCTTCATATCTAATTTTGCATATATCATCATATAATGCATCGGCAGAATGGCCCTTGCCATAACTTCGGCTAACTTTATTACCACGGCTCCAACCACATAGTTCTTCAGCTCGCTCCTCAGAGATGCCAGCTTCTCGTAATGCATCACGGAAATTATGGCGGAAGGAATGAAATGAAGTTGTGCCAGTTTTAATTTTTGTAGAATTGAGGAAAGTTATAAACCGTTTAGAGAAAAGAGAACTTACATAGCCATCTGAGGCAGCTTGAACTTCTGGAAATAAAAGCCTTTCATTTTTAGTTCTTTGACCATCAACAAACTCATTGAATCCTATATGTTCAAGTTCAGGATGAATAGGGACTGCACGAACAGCGTTGGAGGTCTTGAGTGCCATATCTTTATGGACGTTGAAATATGGTGTACCAGCTTTTGATTTTGAGATATCACTGGGTGACAATTGTAAGATTTCACCCATTCGTAATCCGCTATATAGAGCAATGAGGGGGAGCCAAAATCTACCCCTGCGAATTATATTATTTCCTTTTTTGGAGAACCCTCGTTCATCATTAAGACACCCTGTATAAAGTGGAGCGTTAAATATAGCGTTCAGTTGTTCCTGAGAAAATGGGTCTCGGGTATTTTCATTTGAAGACTTCTCGCCTCTGGGTTTAAGTCCCTCCGCTGGATTTGAACTGATGTATTGTTCTTGCTTAAGCCAATTAAAGAATCGAACCATAAAACTCACGTAGCTTTCTTTAGTGCTGTAAGTCATATTCGAAACATTTTTTTGTTTTGCAATTTCGTTTAGAGGGATATTCTTATGATGAAGTGAAAACCGTGGGGGTAACTTTTCAATTAGGTCTCGAAAAGCTCTGCATTCTTCGCGAGATATTTCATGAACGAATGTCGTGCTACCAAAATGCTCAAGTAAAATATCTAAGAATGCTTTGCGTTTATTTTCAGTTTTAATTTGAAGGTTTTGTGATGAAATTACATCACTCCAAAATTCATCTTTAGCTTCTAACATAGTAAGATGGTTTGAACTGTCAGAAAAGTTCTGGAAAGTATCATCAAACCCATTTTCTGAAAAATCGTTATTAAGGTGCTTTCTCTTCCGTCTGGTAATATCTAGCAAAGCCCGACGAAGAAGGTCTCGAAACGACCTATAAATTTCAATGGAATCTTTTGAGTAAGATAAGCCGTGTTCTTCCATCAGACTATCGGCGGCATTCCCAGTCCGTAATAGAGTGTCGTTATGGTTTAATTTTTCAAATGTTAATTCATCCAAACTAAGTTCAGTATCAACAAATTCGATATCCTCTGCAGAAAGTTCTTCTGACTGTGGGATTTGATTTTCAATAGCCTCATACATTCTACTCCAATAACGCTGTGCTAGTCGTCGTGCGTCATTTTCAGTAAGAAGGCGAGTTCCTTTTTGAGGGGGGAGGGGTAAATCATTCGTATTAGATAATTCTCGCCTTTTTTCGGCAAATGCTGCGGCCCATTTACCAGCACAAATTTTAGCAAGTGCGGCGGCTTCTGAATAATCAGAAGTTTTAAGGCTCTCAGAAAACTCTACTCTATCGTTAAATGCTGATAGTAAGTCTTTAGGGATTCTCGTTCGATAACGATAAATGTTCCCACGCTTTGCCAGGCCATTGATTTTTCCCATGTCTTCCATTCCACATGTGTAACACTTTTGTGTAACGTTGTGAAGTAAAAGTCGTTGAGTTATCAATTAGTTATTTGATAACAGATGCTTAGGAAAAAGTGGTGGAGCCGAGGGGAATCGAACCCCTGACCTCTTGCATGCCATGCAAGCGCTCTCCCAACTGAGCTACGGCCCCTTAACTGGGTTGTCATTGTGTGTGAATTATCGTCAATGACAGTGGCGGGAAGATAAGGGACACGGCTTGTGTATGGCAAGCGAAAAAGTACCCTTTGTTCTTAATATTTTCCCTCAATAAATCAGGAGATCAGTTGTCGTCGCTGACGTCTGTTTCCATGTGTTCTTTAACTTCGCCCAAACCGTCGTCTTCGTCCAAATCGGATGTGTCTTCGATCAGATCATCTTCGTCTTCGTCATCATCATCGACGTCGAGAACGACATCTTCCAGACCGACGATTTCAATATCATCTTCTGTAGTGTCATCCGCCTTGGCTTCGGCCGCGACGGGGGCAGCAGCCCCTTTGGCTACAGCAGCAACAGGTCTTCTGGGTTTTGCTACTTGGATTTCAATTTCTGTATCGCAGCTCGGGCATGTTACGGGCTGTTTTTTCATATCGTAAAAGCGAGCGTCGCATCCTGGGCACGTACGCTTGGTTCCCCATTTAGGATTTGCCAAGATTGTTGTCTCCTAAGATTAATTAATGTTAATTCACCCTATATAATCATACGGTGTGGTAGTTTTGCAAAGGCAATAGACATTTAAACGGCCTCTGTCAAAACTAAATATACAATTTTGGAAAGATTCTTGAGTTTATTTGGATTTATAGCCTTTATATTGCCCGAAATGGGCTCTCGCTATTGTATTTAGTACATCCGCTGTTAAAAAAGAGACCTTACGAGAGGAAACTGCAATTGAGCACTCTATTATCTAAAAAAAGCGCCCCCTTAAGCGGTGATGTCAACGTTCCCGGTGATAAATCGATTTCCCACCGCGCTCTTATGTTGGGTGGGCTGGCCATTGGCGAGACCACCATTGAAGGTTTGCTGGAAGGCGAAGATGTGCTGGCAACGGCCGAGGCCATGCGCCAAATGGGGGCGAACGTCACCCAACCGGAGCAACAAGGTGGCCTCTGGCGGGTCACCGGGCGCGGCGTAGGCGGTTTGTCCGAACCGGCAAACGTGCTCGACATGGGGAATTCTGGGACCGCGGCGCGGTTGCTCATGGGGGTCATGGCGGCCCATCCTTTCAAAACGTTTTTCACGGGCGACCATTCGCTTAATAAACGCCCCATGGCGCGGATCACAAAACCGCTGGAACAAATGGGCGCCCAGTTTGCCGCCCGCTCCAAAGGCCGCATGCCGATTTGTGTTATGGGCAGCGATCAGTTGATCCCCATTGAATACGAATTGCCGGTGGCATCGGCGCAAGTGAAATCCGCGGTATTATTTGCTGCCATGAATACCGCGGGCAAGACCACCGTTGTTGAACCTCATGCCTCGCGCGATCATTCCGAACGGATGTTGGTCCATTTTGGTGCCAGTGTTGAGACCAGCCCCATTCAAAGCGGTGGACGGTCCATCACCCTCACGGGTCAGCCGGAACTTACCGCCCAGCATGTGGTTGTACCGGGCGATATATCCTCAGCCGCCTTTCTGATTGTGGCGGCATTGATTGTCGAGGGCTCAGAGATCACCATTCGCGGCGTGGGCATGAACCCGCTGCGGACCGGGCTGATCGATACGCTGGTCGACATGGGGGCGGACATAAAGCTTATCAACGAGCGCGATCAAGCCGGGGAGCCCGTCGCCGATCTGGTGGTGCGGGCATCGAAACTCAGCGGTATTGATGTACCGCCGGAACGCGCCCCGTCCATGATCGACGAATTCCCGGTTTTATGTGTGGCGGCGGCGTGTGCAAGCGGTGTTACAAAAATGACCGGCATTGGCGAACTGCGGGTAAAAGAATGCGACAGATTAAATGCCATGGTCCGGGGCTTAACCGAGGCCGGGGTTAAGGTCGAAGAAGGCGAAGATTGGATGATTGTCCACGGCGCGGGCCGTGTCGAAGGTGCCGAAAGTACTGATGGTGCCGGAAATTCGGATGGCAACATCCCCGAAGGCGGCGCCACGGTCGAGGTCGAATTGGACCATCGCATTGCCATGTCGTTTTTGGTGCTGGGGATGGCAAGCAAACAATCCGTTCGTGTCGATGACGGCAGTCCCATTGCGACGAGCTTTCCGGGGTTTGTGGAATTGATGAACGGTTTGGGTGGCGATATTTCCTGATGGCTGATTTGGATATCGCCAAGCTTCGATCCGAAACGCCGGGAACAGATTACAAAATTCATCTTAATAATGCGGGGGCCGGATTGATGGCGCGCCCCATTGTGGACGCGGTTCACGCCCATCTTGAATTAGAAGCGAGCATTGGCGGTTATGAGGCGGCGAACCAAATGGCCGCCCCGTTGCAAGGCGTTTATACATCCCTCGCCCGATTGTTAAATGCGAAGCCTTCTGAAATTGCCATCATGGAAAATGCCACGGTGGCATGGGACCGGGCGTTTTATTCCATTGCGTTCAAGACGGGCGACCACATCCTGACCTGTCAATCAGAGTACGGTGCGAATTATGTCGCGTACTTGCAAATGGCCAAACGGGTGGGGGTGATCATCAAGGTTATTCCCAATAATGCGTACGGCGAGACCGATCCGGATGCTTTACGCTCCATGATCGAGGCAATCGGGGCGGAAAACATTAAGCTCATATCCATCACCCATATTCCAACCAATGGGGGGCTGGTTAATCCGGCGGCTGAAATCGGTCGGGTGGCAAATGCTTACGGTATTCTTTATTTGCTGGATGCGTGCCAAAGCGTGGGGCAAATGCCCATCGATGTTGAAGCCATTGGATGTGATATTCTCAGTGCGGCGGGTCGCAAGTTTCTACGGGGACCCCGCGGTACGGGGTTCCTCTACATGCGGCAAGGTTTATTAGAGACCCTAGAGCCGACCATGATTGATCACTTCGCCGGGGTATGGGTTTCCAATGAGCATTATGAGCTTCGAGGCGACGCCCGGCGTTTTGAATTGTGGGAAAACAATTATGCCACACGCATGGGGCTGGGGGTCGCCGTTGACTACGCGCTGGATTTAGGCTTGGAGGCGATCTACGCCCGGGCAAAAAAACTGGCGGATTATTTGCGTAACGGATTGGGTGAAATACCGGGCCTAACCTTGTTCGATTTAGGCCGTGCGCCGTGCGCCATTGTTACGTTCGCGGTGGAGGATTGCGAGGCTCGGTTGATAGCTGAAAAGTTGTTGGCTCAAGACGTTAATGTCAGTGTCACCGATGGGTACAGTACCCGCCTTGATGCCACGGCGCGCGACCTTCCCGCCATGGTGCGTCTGTCACCCCATTATTATAATAATCATGAAGAATTAAATACTGTAATCAGGTTAATCAAATCTACATGAAGGGTATTCTAGTTTCATCGAGTTTCTAAAATTGGAATTAAATTAATTCCAGTAGAACCTTGTACGCATACTTCTAAATGGGACTAAAAGATGAATTTTTCTCGATTAACATTTTACTGTTCGGTAGTAGCAATATTTGTTTTCTTCGCGAGCCCCCTCAAAGCAGATGAAATCATTTTAACCGTAACGGGAAATACGGATCGTTCCGCTGCGGGCGCTGTTGAATTTACGCTTGAACAATTTGAAGCGCTGGGCCTCAGCAAAATTAAAACATCTACTCCATGGCATGAAGATGTTGTTGAGTTCGAAGGTGTTCCCGGTCATGCGTTTATTAAATTTATGGGTTCTCATGGTACTGAAATAGATGCCATCGCCATCAATGATTATAAAGTGACTATTCCAATAATTGATTTGACAGAAAATGGATTAATTTTTGCTACACGGAAAAATTCAACGCCTATGACCATACGTGAAAAGGGTCCGGTTTTTGCGATTTACCCTTTTGATTCACATGAAAAAATAAATAATGATGTCTATTTCAGCCGCGCCATTTGGCAGATAAAATCTCTTCATTTTAAATAATCTATGATAGGCAATTTAAACCATGAGCATGTTCGATTTAATGAAGAAACGAAATCGATGGATCCTTTTGTCGTCAATCTTGGCCGTGCTAATAATTGCGGTATTCAGTTATATTACTGTTCGATACAAAGAATTATCTGATTTCGAGCTTAAATTTCGTACTGCCTATGCCAGTGATGCGACGTGGGGGACAATACAGCTTGGTCAGGATGTTATGCGCTTTGAACTGACCTTGCATGACTTGATCGGAAACCCGACAGAAGAGAACGTTAAAGCTCTATCGATTAGAAATGATCTACTGTATTCTAGAGTTGATGTTGTCTCTTTGGCCATAAGTAACAATGCGGCTTATTCCACGAAATTTAAAAATAATGTGGTTCAGGAATTTGCGATCCTTCAAGGATCATATGATCGTATCGATGAATTAACGCAAAAATATATTAAAACACAAACCTCGGATGATCTATTTGTGATTGAGAGGCTGTTGGACGAAATGGTCCCCAAGGCTGTTCAACTGGCATCAAAGCTGAATCAACATATCAAAAGTGCAAATTTTAAAATTCAAGAACGCACACTTCAAAATATGCAAGAATATCAGATTTTGTTAATGCTGATCTTTGTGGTGTTCCTGAGTTTCAGTGTCTTCTCATTATTGTTGTATAGAAAAGTGTACAACGTAAATTCAACGCTTGCCCTTACCGCCAAAGATCTAAATCGCGCCAATGATGCCAAGACCCATTTCATGTCATCCATGAGCCATGAGCTTAGAACGCCCTTAAACGCCATTATCGGTTTCACGCAAATTCTGGAAATGGGGAAGAACCAATATTTTGAATCACGACGGGCGGAATACTGCGGGTATATTCTGAGCAGCGCCAATTTATTATTAAACCTGATCAATCAAATCCTTGATTTAGAAAAAATAGAAAGCGGTAAAGTCGAGTTTAATAACAATGACTTTGAATTAAACCCACTTCTAGACGATTGTTTTGAAATGAGCCGCCCGCTTGCAACTAAATACAAAGTTCAACTTGAAAACAACAAATCCGTTGATTATTCCCTGTTTACCGATGATATGCGATTGCGCCAAATTCTGCTTAATTTCATTTCCAATGGCATAAAGTATAACCAACCCGGTGGTAAGGTCACTTTGAAATGCGCCCTCACCGACCATGGTTCGGTTCTTATATCTATTATTGATAATGGCTTGGGTATTCCGCAAGAAAAGCGATCGTTTTTATTCCAGCCCTTTGAACGGTTGGGCCGAGAGGCACAAAACATTGAAGGAACAGGCATCGGCCTAAACATCAGTCATTCCATTGCAACCCATTTGGGTTATGAAATTGGATACACCCCCAACCCTACGGGGGGCAGTATCTTCTGGCTTGAAGTTCCCGAGGAGTCTGTGAAATCCGTACACTAATCGTGCGACAAGCTTCATGCTACATACTTCTTGCCTCTTGGTATTGCAGCATTGATGTCTTATGATAAATCCTCAAATTTTTACTGAAACGGGAAAATACAATGATTATCGCTGTGGACGGTCCCGCCGGCGCGGGTAAAGGCTCTCTTTGTGGGGCGCTACAAGAACATTTTGGTTATGCAAAATTGGATACGGGGTTGTTGTACCGTGCGGTTGGCTTGAAGGTTATGCAAGCTGGCAATGACCCAGAGGACGCCGCCGCCGCCACCGCCGCCGCCGTCTCTTTACAATTCGATGAGCTCACCGACCCCCTGTTGCGCAGCGACGAAGCGGGCCAAGCCGCATCCAAGGTCGGGGCCATCCCCGGCGTGCGCGCCTCCCTGCTCGATTTCCAACGTGATTTCGCCAATAACCCCCCGGATGGCGCCAAAGGGGCAATACTGGATGGCCGCGATATCGGCACCGCGGTGTGCCCGGACGCGGAAATTAAGCTCTATATAACCGCCTCCACCGAAGTTCGCGCAAAAAGACGTTATAAAGAGTTGCTTCATCGGGGTCATAAGGCTATATATGCCACCGTTTTCGATGATATGAAAATGCGAGACGAACGTGATAGTGGACGCTCCACGGCACCCATGACAAAAGCAGACGATGCGTTTTTGCTGGATACCGACGAAATGGATATTTCACAGGTTGTCGCGGCGGCTCTAAAATTCATAGATTCTAAAACATAATCAAAGACTTAAGACAATTTAACCGGAACAAATCTTGTTTCACCCCGGAAGCGTAATAAAAACTCAGCGCTTCTTTAATTTTAACTCCAAGACCACTGGAACCAACCAGTTGGCCGGAAAAGTGACCTAAAAGGACTATTACTTATGGCTACTGCCACAACCGGTGTAAAAGATGCACCCCCACCCATGACCGAAAATTTTTTAGAATTACTTGATGAATCTTTTGGCGACGGCCTCGAAGGCCGCGTTGTAAAAGGTACCGTCATTGCCGTTGACGGCGACGCTGCGACCATCGACGTCGGGCTTAAATCTGAAGGCCGCATTCCCCTTAAGGAATTTGGCGCAGAAGTAACCCTCGCCCCCGGTGATAAAGTCGACGTTTACGTTGAACGCTACGAAGATCGCGAAGGCCTTATTAAACTAAGCCGTGAACGCGCCCGTCGCGAAGAAGCTTGGACCGAACTAGAAACCGCTTATAAAGATCAAGTCCGTGTTAACGGTACCATCTTTGGTCGCGTCAAAGGCGGCTTCATTGTCGATTTGGCCGGTGCGGTTGCCTTCTTGCCGGGTTCACAAGTTGATATCCGCCCCGTACGTGACATTACCCCGCTTATGGGTAACCCACAGCCTTTCCAAATTTTGAAAATGGACGCCCAGCGCAACAACATCGTTGTTTCCCGCCGCGCCGTTTTGGAAGAAACCCGTTCAGAAGCCCGCGCCGAATTGATCTCCAACCTTACCGAAGGTCAGATCCTCGAAGGCATGGTCAAAAACATCACCGATTATGGTGCGTTCGTTGATCTTGGCGGTGTTGATGGTCTGTTGCACGTTACTGATATTGCATGGCGTCGTATTAACCATCCTTCAGAAGCCCTACAAATTGGCGAAACTGTTAAAGTCCAAATCATCCGCTTCAACTCTGAAACGCAGCGTATCTCACTGGGCATGAAACAGCTTGAAACCGATCCTTGGGATGGTGCTGGCGATAAATTCCCCGTTGGCAGCAAACTTAACGGCCGCGTTACAAACATCACCGATTATGGTGCATTTGTAGAACTCGAAGCTGGCGTCGAAGGTCTGGTCCACGTTTCCGAAATGTCTTGGACTAAGAAAAACGCTCACCCAGGTAAAATCGTATCCACCTCTCAAGAAGTCGAAGTTATGGTTCTTGATGTTGATCCGGAAAAACGCCGTATCAGCCTTGGTCTGAAACAGTGTTCAGAAAATCCTTGGGATGACTTCTTGGCAACACACCCTGTTGGTATCGAAGTTGAAGGCGAAGTCAAAAACATCACCGAATTCGGTCTGTTCATTGGCCTCTCCGGCGATATCGATGGCATGGTTCACCTATCCGATCTGTCTTGGTCTGCAACCGGTGATGAAGCCATCGCCGATTACGCCAAAGGCGACATGGTCAAAGCCAAAGTCCTCGACGTTGATGTGGAAAAAGAACGCATCAGCCTCGGCATCAAACAGATGACCGAAGATACCGTTGGTGCCGCCCTATCCGGCGTCAAAAAAGGCACGGTTGTTACGTGTGAAGTAACCAGCGTAACCGAAAACGGTCTCGAAGTATCCGTCAATGGCGACATGCACGGCTTCATCCGCAAATCTGATCTGTCCCGTGAACGCTCCGAACAGCGTCCGGAACGATTTGCAGCGGGCGAAAAACTGGATGCGAAAGTATCCCAGATCGATGCAAAAAGCCGCAAGCTTACCCTTTCTATCAAGGCCCTCGAAGCCGAAGAAGAAAAGAAAGCCATGGCTGAATTCGGTTCCTCCGATGCGGGCGCAAGCCTCGGCGACATCCTCGGTGCCGCCCTAAAACAAAAACAGGAAAAAGACACAGACTAAAGACTTCGTCTTTCTGACCTGTTAATAATTAAGCCCGGTGTGCCATACGCATACCGGGCTTTTTTGTGTGATTTTTTTATTCATTAGTAAACGCTCACCGTAATGCCTAGAATAAAAAAGAATTGAGTAAAATAGGATTTTGCCTGCAGCCATTAATTTAAAAATTTAAAGGAGCGTCCCTTGTACCGTTTCATTCTTGCCGTCCTCTTCTTTTTAGTACCCGTCACGGCGAACGCCCAAGACGTGCCGCTTAGAATATCACACGTGGGTGGTGGCGAGGGCGAGGGCGTTTACGCCCTCATTGGCGAACTGGACCAACGCTCGCCAACGAATTTCGGCAACAACGCCACCTTCGGCGCCATTGTCACCGCGGACGGCGTGGTATTGATCGATCCGGGCGGCAGCGCAAAGGGCGCTGCAATGCTGGAAACGGCGGTTCAGACCGTAACCGATAAACCCATTATTGCGGTCATCAACACTGGTGGCCAAGATCACCGCTGGTTGGGCAACGATTATTTCAAAAACAAAGGCGCGCGCATCATCGCCTCCGCCGCCGCCGTCGCCGACCAGCAAGAACGGGTTGGCGATCAATTGACGGGCCTAGAATTTTTTATGGGCGCTGAGGGTCTGTCCGGTACCAAACCGGTCCACGCCCATGAAACCTTTGAGGACGCTCTGGACCTAGAAATCGGCGGTGTCCAAATTCAGCTACGCCACCCCGGCGGCGCCCATACGCCGGGCGATGCTTTCGTCTGGCTGCCCGAAACACGTATCGTGTTCAGCGGCGACATCGTCTACATGGATCGGATGCTGGCCGTCAACGACTATTCCGACAGCGCCGCTTGGATACAGGCTTTCCAAGCCATGGCCGCCTTCGATCCAAAGATTGTGGTCCCCGGCCACGGCGACCCGGCCCCCTTGGATAAGGCACGGGCGCAGACCCTCGATTACCTAAAGAACCTGCGCCATAAAATAGGCCAAGTCATCGATAACGGCGGCGTCATTGAACAGGCCACCGCCGTCGATCAATCATCCTTCGCCGAACTCTATAATTTCTCGCAACTGGCCAAACGAAATGCCCAGCAAGTCTTCATCCACATGGAATTCGAATAAATTTTTTTTGAATCAGGTCTGTTCAGAGACCTCACCCGCGACAAAGACTTCGTCTTACTTTACGGGCCTGAATAATTAAACCCGGTGTGCGCTACGCATGCCGAGCTTTTCATTGCGATTTTGTTTCATTAATTCTACATATTTACTGCACATCTTTTAAGGGAGTAGTGTATGTGATATATTGCATCTAATATTTATAGTGGGGTGATATGGGATATACATTATTTGTTGATGAAAGTGGTGAGGAAGGTTTTCAAAAAATTAGAACTTCATCTGAAAAAGGAAGCTCGCCTTGGTTTTCATTAGGTGCTTTTTTAATGAAAGATACGGATCGAGAAATTGTTTTAAATTGTATTGATGAATGTAAAGCCGTCGTTAAGAAAAAAGAACTTCATGCAACAGACCTTCAACATAAGCAAAAAGTTTTTGTATGCCAAAGATTCTCAAAATTGCCTATTACTTTTTTTGGTCTTTTATCAAATAAAAGCAGTCTTGAAAGAGGGAACTACAGAAGTAGAATTGAAGGTGAAACATGGAAATATTACAATAAAAATGCAGGGTACCTTTTAGAGAAAGTTGGTAGATTTTTAGATGAAAACAATATTACAAAATCCGAACATAAAATTATTTTTGAAGAAAAAAGAAGCGTTCACTACGGTAGCATGAAAAATTTTCTAAAAGCTTGTTGGTTGGAACCGCATTATAAAGAAGCAGAATTTTTGCAATATATAAATATCCCTTCTATTACGGCTGTTCCAAAGAAAGAAGAACCATTGTTTGTAGTTGCAGATTTTATTGCTCATTCATTATTTCAATGTTGTGAAGATGCTGATAATTCTGTGACTGAAACGCGCTATTTGAATGAGCTAAGAAGTAATTTTTATAGTGATGATAACGGTGAAATTTTTGATTTTGGTATTAAGGCAGTTAATAAAATTTCTGATTTGCAATTACAACAACAAGATCAGAGTTTTATTTTAAATTTAAATGCGAAATAGGATAAAGCTTTACGGTGAAAGTTTACAAATTAACAGAATTTTGGTTTCGATTCCGGTGAGGATTTCCAAATTATCAAATCCCCCCATCCCCCAAACAAAGAATCCGCAATGCGGACTTGCTGCGGTGTGGGAAAATTTTGTAAACTAGGGGTATCTATTAATAATCCTTAACAACAGGCCAAAAACATTATGAGCTCTGACACAGATCGCCTTCTTGACCGCCGGACATTAAAACGCAGCCTGATTTTTTGGCGGGTGGTGGGGGTGGTTGCCATTGTGGCGGTGTTGGGCGTATCGGTGTTTAATCATGATGTACTGCCCGAGGACCCCTATGTTGCCATGCTGGATGTGAACGGCGTGATCTTCACCGATGACGAGCGCGACGATTTGTTGGAAGACATGATTACCGATGACAAGGTCAAGGCGCTGATCGTGCGCATCGACAGCCCCGGCGGCACCTTTGTGGGGGGCGAGGCGCTGTACCTTAGCATACGCGAGCTGGCGGCCACCAAACCCGTGGTGGCCGTGATCGGCAATGTGGGGACGTCGGCGGCCTATATGGCGGCCATCGGCACCCAGCGGATTTTTGCCAGCACCGGTTCCATCACCGCCTCCATCGGGGTGATTATGCAAAGCGCCAACGTGTCGGGTCTGTTGGAAAAATTGGGTGTGGAGCCGCTGGTGGTCAAAAGCGGCGATTTGAAAGCCCAACCCAACCCCATGGAGCCCTTTACACCCGCGGCCCAAGTCATGGTGCAAGGTGTGATCGCGGACCTGCACGATATCTTTGTGGCGATGGTGGCCGAACGGCGGAATTTATCCCCTGAAGATGCCCTTTTATTGTCCGATGGACGGATCATGACCGGGCGGCAAGCCATT
Organism: uncultured Rhodospirillales bacterium; assembly: GCA_965603075.1. Lineage (GTDB taxonomy): Bacteria > Pseudomonadota > Alphaproteobacteria > Rhodospirillales > Casp-alpha2 > JABJOR01. The sequence continues at coordinate 13,861 of CBFDBO010000016.1, forward strand.
ACCGCGTCCTTGGTGGATGAAATCGGCGGCAAGAATGAAGCCCGCAATTGGTTGACGCAATCGGCGGGAATCGACGCGGAACTGGCCCTTATCAACGTAACACCCATTGATGAGGTGGATCGGTGGTCCCATGCGTTCTCAATCTTTATGGGAAAAACTCTGTTTTCTGAACGACTTAGCCTTGACGGTGCACTGTCACTCTGGCACCCTCAGTTAAATTTATGATGATATGTCAGAAACGAAATACAGCTTGCTAGTGTATAAGACTATAATTTGTGTATATGCCTAAAATTTATGTGTAAGCCTATTAAAAAGCTCGTATAATAATAGCGAGGAGGGAGTATCGATGACAAAATCAGAACTAATTGCCCGTCTGGCCGCTGCAAATCCGCACCTGTTTCAGCGCGATATCGAACGGATCGTAACAACCATATTTGACGAAATTACCGACGCGCTGGCCAATGGCGACCGGGTGGAACTACGCGGCTTTGGCGCGTTCTCGGTTAAACAACGCGGGTCCCGTGTGGGTCGCAATCCCCGTACCGGTGAAGCGGTGGATGTGTCGGAAAAATACATTCCCTATTTCAAGACAGGCAAACAATTACGAGAAAAGCTAAACACCTGATTTTGTTTCTATATTTCTGTAGCGGTTTAAAATTGGTCGCGTTTTATAAAGACGATTTTTCGGTACGTATAAGACGATTTAATATCTTAAAAACGGCATAAAACCTGTGAAATTTCTATCCTGGATTATCCTGCTTCCCCTTGCTTTTGTGCTGATCATTTTCAGTGTCAGCAACCGCGGTTCTGTGCCCATCGATCTATGGCCGTTGCCGTACGGTATTGAAATCCCGCTTTATATATTATTAATCGCTACGTTGCTGGTTGGTGTTTTATGGGGCGGGGTATCCACATGGATGCGCGCCGGCCAAACACGCCGCGCGGGACGACTGAAAGCCCAAGAAAATCGCACGCTATCGAGTGAAATAACCCTATTGAAAAAGCAGGTTGAAAACCTAAAAGCCGAAATTAAACTCAGCCAAACGATTGTTTCACGTGAAACAATTTCACAGTCTGAAAATGTAGAACCTTTAAAATTAGAAAATAAATCCAAATGAAACCTTCTGATCGAATTTACACAGCCCTCGATACAACCGACGCGAACCAAGCCGTTTCGCTCGCCAAAACCTTAAAAGGTCACGTCGGCGGTATGAAAGTCGGCAAAGAATTTTTCACCGCCAACGGTCCCCAAGGCGTTGCAAAAGTCGCAAACGTTGGCATGCCGATTTTTCTCGATTTGAAATTCCACGATATTCCCAACACCGTGGCCGGGGCCATTCGCGCCTCGCTGCCCTTAAAACCCGCCATCGTGAATGTCCACGCCCAAGGCGGCAAAGCCATGATGGAAGCCGCCGTAGCCGCCGCTGAGACCGCTGGTAAATCCCGCCCGCTGGTGCTCGCCGTGACCATTTTAACATCCCTCGACGATGATGATTTACAATCCACAGGGATCACAGACGGGGTCGGTAACCAAGTGGTCCGATTGGCAAAACTCGCGCAATCTTGCGGCATTGATGGGGTGGTATGCTCCGCCTTTGAAATTGATGCCCTGCGCCAAGCTTGTGGGCCCAACTTTAAATTATTGGTCCCCGGCATCCGCCCCACATGGTCGGTCAGCGGGGATCAAAAACGGGTTATGACCCCCCGCCAAGCCATCGACCGGGGCGCGGATTATCTCGTCATTGGCCGCCCGATCACCAGCGCCAACGAACCGCTGGACGCGGCTATCCGCATCGCCGATGAGTTAGGGTGAACTGGCATGAGTACTCTCATTAAAATTTGTGGACTGTCGACCCAAGACAGCGTCGATACCGCCGTTGAGGCGGGCGCCGATATGGTGGGCTTCGTCTTTTTCGAACGTTCGCCCCGGGCCGTCAGCCCCGCCCATGCGGGTGCTTTGGGCGCGCGGGTGCCGGATACGGTTGAGCGTGTTGGTCTGATCGTCGATGCCACCGATGACGAAATCGCCACCATTTTGCAAAAAGCCACCCTCGATGTGCTACAACTGCACGGCTCAGAATCCGTGGCACGGGTGGCGGACGTTTCAAATAAATTCAAGCTACCCGTAATGAAGGCGCTCGCTATTTCTGAGCCCGCTGATCTGGATTTAGCTCAAACCTATGAGGACGTTGCTGACGCGCTGCTTTTTGACGCCAAACCACCCAAAGGGGCCACCCGCCCCGGGGGCAATGCGGTCACCTTTGATTGGACGATACTCAATAATTACAGTGGTGGAACGCCGTGGTTGCTGGCGGGGGGAATTACCCCGGAAAACGTGGGCGATGCCCTGCGGATTAGTGGCGCGCCCGGCGTGGATGTTTCGTCTGCGATTGAACAATCACCGGGTGTCAAAGACAACGCCAAAATTGTGCAATTTATCAAGGCCGTAAAATCGGTTTAATGGATAAGATTTGCTGTAATTTAGGGGCGTTGTAGGCTATTAAATGTGCACTATTAAATGTGTACTATAAATTTATCCATAATTAGAACAGGCAGGATAGCTTGATGAGCGATCTAAATACCGCACCCAATACATACCGCGCTGGCGCAGACGAAGGCGGTCACTTTGGCATTTTCGGGGGCCGCTATGTGGCGGAGACCTTGATGCCATTGATCTTGGACGTTGAAGCGGCCTACACCAAATACAAAGACGACCCAGAGTTTCAGGATGAGCTAAATTACTACCTGAAACACTATGTCGGACGGCCCAGCCCGCTGTATTTTGCCCAGCGCATTACCGAACATTGTGGTGGTGCCAAAGTCTATATGAAACGCGACGAGCTAAACCATACCGGCGCGCATAAGATCAATTCCACCATGGGTCAAATCTTGCTTGCCAAACGCATGGGTAAACCCCGCATTATTGCTGAAACGGGCGCGGGCCAGCACGGCGTTGCCACCGCGACGGTCTGTGCATTGTTTGGCCTTAAATGTGTTGTTTACATGGGTGCGACCGACATCAAACGTCAGGCCCCCAATGTATTTCGCATGAAATTACTGGGCGCGGAAGTGGTCCCGGTCACCAGCGGAACGGGCACCCTAAAAGATGCCATGAACGAAGCCTTGCGCGACTGGGTCGCCAATGTTGATAATACCTATTATCTCATCGGCACCGTTGCCGGACCGCACCCTTATCCAACCATGGTACGGGATTTCCAATGCATCATCGGCGATGAAACCCGTGTGCAAATGGATGAGGCCGAAAGCCGCTTGCCCGATACTTTGGTCGCCAGCATCGGTGGCGGCTCAAACGCTATGGGTTTGTTCCATCCGTTTTTAGATGATGCCAGTGTGGATATCATCGGGGTCGAAGCCGCCGGACACGGGATTGAAACTGGCGAACATTGCGCGTCAATCAAGGGCGGACATCCGGGCGTGTTGCACGGTAATCGGACCTATTTATTACAAGACGATGATGGTCAGATTTATGACGGACATTCAATTTCAGCGGGTCTCGATTACCCCGGAATTGGCCCCGAACATTCCTGGCTACATTCAGTGGGCCGGGTTAATTATGTATCCATCACCGACAAAGAAGCCCTAGAGGCATTTCAGTTGTGCACCAAATTAGAGGGCATTATCCCCGCGTTGGAACCATCGCACGCTTTGGCGCACGTTTTAAAAATCGCACCGGATCTTCCCGAAGATCATTTGATCGTTATGAATATGTGCGGGCGGGGGGACAAAGATGTCTTTGCCGTGGCTGAGATGTTGGGGGTTGAGTTATGAGCAACCCTAACCAGCCTGAAACCCGTATCGACAGACATTTCAAAGCCCTTAAAGAACAAGGCCGCAGCGGTCTCGGTGTGTTCATAACCGCCGGGGACCCGGACTACGATACGTCCTTGGAAATCCTAAAAGGGCTGCCAGCCGCCGGCGCAGATATGATCGAATTTGGTATGCCGTTTTCTGATCCCATGGCCGATGGCCCGGCTATTCAGGTTGCGTCCCAGCGATCATTAGCGGGCGGTCAGAACATGAAAAAGACCCTCGCAATGGTAAGCGAGTTTCGCAAAAATAATGACACAACCCCGATTGTGCTGATGGGGTATTATAACCCCATCCACAGTTACGGTGTTGATGCATTTTTGCGTGACGCCGTAGACGCGGGCGTTGACGGTTTGATCATTGTTGATCTGCCGCCTGAGGAAGAAACCGAACTGGCCCTGCCGGCAATTGCCGCCGGGATCAATTTTATTTATCTGGCTGCCCCCACCACCAGCGACGATCGTTTGCCGCGGGTGCTGGAACACGCATCTGGTTTTATCTACTACGTTTCCATTACCGGGATCACCGGAACCGCGTCTACAACGGCGGCCCAGATCAAACCAAATATTGATCGTATCCGTGCCCATACGGATATTCCTGTGGCGATTGGTTTTGGTATCAGAACGGCGGAAAACGTTGCCGATTTTGCTACCATCGCCGATGCTGCTATAGTGGGGACAGCGGTTGTGAATGTGATCGCGGATAATTTGGACGAAAACAAATGCGTGAAAGATGGACTGGTTGAAAAAGTACTTACTCTGGTAAGTGAACTGGCCCAGGGATTACATAAGTAATTTTGTTGCTATTAAAAATTAAGGATAAAAAATGAATTGGCTGCAAAGCTGGGTTCGCCCTAAATTAAGAGAATTGGTCGGTGCCCCAAAGGATATTCCGGATCATCTGTGGCATAAATGCCCCGGCTGTGAAGAAATGATTTTCCATCGTGATTTGGATAAAAATCTACGCGTGTGCCAACACTGTGGACACCATTTGCGCTTAAGTGTTACCAAACGCTTAGAGCTCATGTTTGATGATCAGGCTTACACGACTATTAAGCTAAAAACCCCCATCACTGATCCGTTGAAATTCAAAGACCGCAAAAAATATTCAGATCGCTTAAAAGAAGCCCAAAGCAAAACCGGCGTTGACGATGCCATCACCGTTGCCCACGGCACCATGGGTGGTAATAAAACCGTGATTGCGGCGTTCAACTTTGACTTCATGGCGGGGTCCATGGGCATCGCGGTTGGTGATGGATTGTTAAGCGCGGCCCGTTTGGCTGTAGAGCAAAAAGCTCCCTTGATTGTTATTCCCGCATCGGGCGGTGCGCGTATGCAAGAAGGCATTTTATCGCTTATGCAAATGGCGCGTTCAACCATCGCGGTGGAAGAAGTCCGCGAAGCCGGCTTGCCCTATATCGTCTTACTGACCGACCCCACAACGGGCGGTGTATCGGCATCATTTGCCATGTTGGGTGATATCCAAATTGCGGAACCGGGCTGTGTTATCGGTTTTGCAGGGGCGCGGGTGATAGAACAAACCATTCGCGAAAAATTACCCGAAGGTTTCCAGCGGGCGGAATACTTATTCGATCATGGCATGGTTGATATGGTGACCCACCGGACGGAAATTCGCGCAACGATGATCCGGATTATCGACCTGCTGTGTAATAAAGCCCCGGCAGGTGATGTGGTTGCTTTGGATACATCGGATGCGCCGGATGCGCCGAAAGCGAATGGCAAGAATGATCCGACTGTTACCGCTTCGGCTGATTAAGGCGTTTATATCAAAACATGTATCTTAACGATGTATCATAGTCCTAGCGATAAGGTGTTGGCGCGGTTGATGTCGCTCCACCCAAAGGTGATCGACCTTGTGTTGGACCGGGTTGAACGCTTGTTGAAAAACCTAGGGTCTCCGGAAACAAAACTTCCCCCGGTTATTCATGTCGCGGGAACAAATGGCAAAGGCTCGACCATTGCTTTTATGCGCGCCATGTTGGAAGCCGCAAACTACCGGGTGCATGTTTATTCCTCACCGCATTTGGTGCGATTTAACGAGCGCATTACATTGGCGGGGGAACATATCAACGAGGACGACCTGACGGCGTTATTGGAAGAATGCGAAGTCGCCAACGGCGGCGAACCCATCACGTTTTTTGAAATCACCACGTGCGCCGCTTTTCTTGCCTTTTCCAGAACGCCTGCGGATGTGGTCATATTGGAAACCGGGTTGGGGGGGCGGCTGGATGCCACCAATGTTGTGGCCCATCCGATCCTAAACGTGATTACCGAAATATCCATCGACCACCAACAATTCCTCGGCGAGACCATTGAAGAAATCGCAGGCGAGAAAGCCGGAATATTAAAATCCGCCACCCCCTGCATCATGGCTCGTCAACTGCCGGCGGCAGATGCTGTTATTAGAAATATTGCGATCAACTTAGCCGTCCCCATTTTGGCAGAAGGCCGAGATTGGAGCATTCACCCGATAGGGGATGGATTTAGGCTGCGTCATAATAATGAGGACTTATATTTGCCCAAACCGTCGTTGCCGGGCGCGCACCAACGCCATAACGCCGGGGTTGCGGTCATGGCCCTAAATAAGCTTTCTAATTATTTCAAAGTTTCGGGGCGTGAAATGTCCATGGGGTTAAAGACCGCGCACTGGCCCGCCCGGTTCCAACACCTCATTGAGGGCCCCTTGGTGGATATGCTTCCAGCCGAATCAGAATTATGGCTCGATGGTGGTCATAACGAGGCCGCTGCTCTGGTCATCGCAGGTGAAATAAAATCATGGCGCGCGGAAGGCGATAACCGCCCCATCCATCTGATCTTCGGCATGCTTAATTCCAAGGAAGCAGAAACATTTTTACGACCCTTGGCAGATTGCGTGGCCTCCGTTCACACCGTCACCATCCCGGGTGAAGAAAATGCCCTCAGCTCAGATGCGTTAGCCAAAACGGCACTGAGCAGCGGTCATACAAATGTGACCGCCCAACCCGATGTGGCTACGGCGTTGCAAGCCATCATCACCGAACCAGAGCCCGCCAGAATCCTTATTTGCGGTTCGCTCTATTTGGCGGGAACAGTCCTGTCAGAGAACGGATGATATAATTAAGTATTGGGTCCTTAATTTCCAAAATTAAATCCCAAACAAATAACCGCTGCAAGCCGGGCTTGCAAAAAAAGAGCCGCCTGACTTTCGTCGGCGGCTCTTTTAAATTTGCGTGGGATGCAATCCCTACAGGTAAGATTCAATAATCTGTGATCTTACAGGTAAGATTCAACCCATTCCACCAATTGGCTTTTGGCGACGGCGCCGACTTTCATGGCGGCGACTTCACCGTCTTTGAACAGCAGCAACGTTGGGATACCGCGCACGCCGTATTTAGACGGGGTGCCGGGGTTTTCGTCAATGTTGACTTTGGCGATGGTCAGGCGACCATCAAGTTCGGCGGACATTTCTTCCAGTGCAGGGTCGATTTGTTTGCACGGACCGCACCATTCAGCCCAGAAATCGACCAGAACAGGCTCTGAAGAGTTGATGACTTCGGCTTCAAATGAGTCGTCGGTGACATTCTTTTGCATATTAATAACCCTATTTTTTGGTCAATTATTGTGTATTGAATTGAGCCAAATTGATTAACTATTGAGCCTTACAAACAGGCCCGGATGAATTCGATTAAATAACCTCTCACACACTCGATAGTCCCGTCAAGGTGTTTGGGCCGTGTTTAGTGGGTGCCAGATTGGTATTTTAGAGCTCCCCCAATATCATGTAGCGGGGAGCATGTGTCCAAACCAGCATACACCTTATGTGGTGCTTAGGATAGATATGCTTAAGCGCAGATTTGTAAAGGGCCATTTGTGATAAATAAATTTCTGGTACGTCTTTCTCAGACTCTGGTGGGGGGCGATTGGTCTTATAATCCACGATTGTGATGGTGGATTCGCCGATACATAAGCGGTCCACCTGTCCGGCAATGGTGCGGGGGCCTTCGGCGGTCTCGATGGTGCCCGCAATGGCCACTTCAGCGAGGCTTTCGGGGCCGAAAATATCAGAAAAATCAGCGTGTTGGACGATATTGAGGGTCTCGGAGGCGATTTCAGCTCGGATTTCAGGACTTAGGTCGCTGGCTGTTGTATCGAGCCAGCTTCGGGTGGCGTTATCCCGCGCGCTCGGGGGTAAATCGGGTAATGTTTGCAATAACCTATGGATCATACTGCCCCGCCGGAAGCGGTCTGTATTATCGCCTTCAAATGGGGAGGATACGGGCGGTTCGTCAGCTATGTTATCATTAAGGGACCTGCTGGGGGTTAAAGGCAGGGACGGTTCAGGCTCAAGCGGTGGGGGCGCGCGCAACCAATCCGGCTGATCAGACAAGGGGAGCGGCAGTATTTGAATGCTGGCTTCGTCGCCCGTACCCGGTGGGTCTTGTTGGGGGGTGCTGACCCGCAAAATATCATCTTGCCTTTCGACCCCGTTCATATCTTCTAACGCCGGACGGATCAGTTCGTACCACGAGCCTTCATCGCGGCCATGTTCGGTGTCCTTGGGTGGGTTGCGGCGTTCCCAACCCGTCACATAGAGCTGATCGCGAGCCCGCGTCATGGCCACATAGAGCAAGCGCCTGTATTCCTCTAATCCGGCTTCTTTGACCTGATCGCGTAGGATTTCGCAGCTTTCGGTCTCATTGTCACGGATACCGGGCCATAGCGGTAGGGCATTATTATGGGCGTTATTATCAGCCCATAGTACTTTATCACTCATACGACCATCGGGGGCGCTGCAGGTATCGGGCAGAATGACGATATTGGCTTCCAAGCCTTTTGATCCATGCACCGTCATGACCCGAACTTTATCGTGGCTGGTATCCATATCCCGCTTAATCTGGGTTTCAGAAGCGCTGAGCCAACCAAGGAAGCCTTCCAAGGAGGGCACGTGTTCACGGTCGTAGTTCATGGCTTGATTGAGAAACTCATCAATCGGATCGTTGGCTTCCTGACCCAACCGGGCAACCAGTTTCGCGCGCCCTCGATCGGCCCCGAGCAGGGTGGTGAAAAACTCATAAGGTGGCATAAAGTCAGCGCGGCGGAGAAGCTCGCTTAAAGCTTTACTGGCAGGACCATTTTTGTCGCGTTGTTGCAAGGTGTACCAAATCGATAGGTCGCCGCGGTCCCATGCAAGGTCAAAAAGCGCGTCTTCGCTGAGATCAATAAAGGGGCCTTTTAAGACCGTCGCGGTGTTCAGGTCATCTTCGGGTAACAAGGCAAAACGGGCGGCGCTGATTAAATCCATAACGGCCAATTGTTCACCCAGCGCCATACGGTCGCTGCCTGCCACGGGGATGTTGCGGGCCTTTAACCGGCGAACCATTTCATCGGCAAATTGAGAGCGTTTGCGCACCAAGATCATGATGTCCCCGGCGTTTATGGGGCGATCACGCGAAGGCAAAATATGACCATTGGACAACCAACCATCGATGGTCTCGGCGATGGTCTCGGCGGTTTGGATTACCGGATTGGTCTCGCTCATTCGGTCTACGGGGGCGTCCCACGGGCCGTGTTCCGTGCGATCCGATTTGCTGATCGCGGGCCACAACTCAACCCGCCCCGCGTGCCCAGCGCGTGTTGCCCGGTGACGGGTGCCGTTCTCGTCACTGACCCCCGGTTGGGCCGCGGTGCGTTTGAAGACACCATCAACCACATCGAGCACCGCGCTCGTGGTACGGAAAGATTGCTCAAGCTGAACATTACGCCACTGAGAGCCCGCATTTTTTGCGCTTTGCTCGAAATGATCTCGCGCTGTGGCAAAGCCTTTGGGATCGGCACCTTGGAAGCTATAGATGGATTGTTTCTCATCCCCCACGGCAAAGACGCTGCGCGCTAAGGGCAATCCGGGAGAGGCTTCTGCTTGCTCGGCAAGTTCGATTTGCTCGGCAAGTTCGACTCGGGCGGCACCAGCTGAACCAGCGGCACCAGTGGTTAGATCGGCCTCTAATGCAAAGAATTCTCCCGCCAATAATTTGATGACGTCCCATTGTTCGGGGCTGGTATCTTGTGCTTCATCCACAAGCACATGATCGATACCGCCGTCCAGTTTATAGTGGACCCAACTGGCCCCATTATCGCGGCGCAGCAGATCCAAGGTTTTTAAAATCAAATCATCATAATCCAGCAACGCCCGTTGCCGTTTCAGGGTTTCGTATTCGCCAATCATCTGGGTGGCGATGGTGATCAAATGTTTCGTTGCATGCGCCATTGATACGGCTTTGATGCGGTCGTTTAGATCATGGATACGATGTTGTTCGACAAGCAATGCCTCTAGCGCCGCCGGATATGCTTCTTTGGGTTTCTTGGTGATCAGGCCGCTAACGGCTTTGGGGGATCCGGATTTGGTCAAGAATAGCGATTGATATTCAGCGATCAGATTACAGCGTTGATCAAGACTTGCCCGCAACCAATTATCAACAACCCGAGCGCGTTTTTGATCGCTATCCCCACCGGTTTGGAGCGCCCCCACCGCACCGCTTAAGGCCGAATTATCAAACTGATCGTTCTCGCACGCGTTGCGTAAAAGGCTGGAAACACTGTCACCGATTGATAGGTTTAAGAAGTTGAAAATCTCAACAATCAGGTCCTCTAAACCGCCCGATGTATAAAGCGAATGGCTGAGCCGTTGACGTTTTGAAAGCAGCTCCCCCATGACATCCTCAAAAGTACCTTCGTCGGTGGTGCCCGCAATGGCATTGATGGCGGGGGCCAAATGCGGTAGCAGGTAAACCCGCTCGCGGGCCTCGGCAAGAATTTCAGCCGCCGTGCGTTCATCCATCACCGAAGCATGGGGCACGATGTTGGCTTCTATGGGGAACCGCGCCAAGATCGACTCGCAGAACGCATGAATGGTGCGCACCTTTAATCCGCCGGGGGCTTCCAGCGTTTCGGCAAACAGCCGCCGGGCATTGATCAAATCGCCAACGTGCGGCACGCTTCCAAGCAATTCCAGTAAGGCTGCGGTTAAAGCGTCATCATCCATCATGGCCCACGCGCCGAGGGTGTCGCTGAGACGGTTTTCCATTTCTGCCGCGGCGGCTTTGGTGAAGGTCAGGCAGAGAATTTTTTCAGGGCGGACCCCCAGCAATAACAACCGGGAAATGCGATCCACCAGAACGCGGGTTTTGCCTGTTCCCGCATTGGCGCTGACCCAGACAGAGGCGCGCGGGTCGGCGGCGAGCCGTTGCCGGGCGGTTGCTTGATCGAGGCTTTCTTGCGCGGTGAGCGGTGATGAGGTCATTCTTCGTCCCCCACACTTTTCCATTCTTTCAAGCGCGCCAGATGGTCATAATCGCCATAATCGTTTTGTTTGATGGGGCGGGTGTGGGATAAATAGGGCATGTCCGCATCGTCATATAGATGGATTAATTCTTTGAAGCCTTCCCACGTTTTTTCCGCAACGTCCTCGACATCAAATTTAAGGTGATGGATTTTGCCGGGCACGCGCCCCCCTGATAGACGGTAGTATGAGAGCTGTTCCACCCGGTCGGTTGCTAAGTCTTCAAACGCTCCATTTTTGATGATGGCCGCTTCGAGGGGGAGTTGAGGTTCCAACCCTGCTTCGGCTTGTTTGGCGGAGGGCGGCGCCCCTGTTTTATAATCAATAATAGCAAGCCCGCCATGACCGAGGGTATCGATGCGATCGGCGATGGCGGTTAAGGTGAACTCTCCGGTGGAAATATTAAACTTAGCTTTACCCCGACTTTCCGTGACGGCGCTGAATTGCTCATTGGCGCGGATGGCTTTTTCGTTCTCAATGAACCAGGTGGCAATCCGCAAGAACCGAGGCCACCAAAATGCCCGAATGCCGGGGCGGGATAAAAAGGGCGCGAATTGTTCTTCACCGATCAGGATCAATTGCTGTTCGGCGTCATCGGGTAAATCAACGGGGTACTTTTTTATGAACACATCGAGTGCATTGTGAATAATATTGCCCCGATCGGCGGCCCCCGGATCGGCGTCAATAGGATCTTTTGGTTTAAGCTTCAGAACCTCGCGGGCATAAATAGCATAAGGATCACGTTGCAATGTGCGAACACGGGTGACTGATAACCTATTGGGGCGGGCGTTAATCGGTGGGCAGGGTCGGGGCTGTTCGGGCTTAATTTGTTTCGCGTCATCGAGGGCCAGCGATAATTCCAACCACCCATGATCGGCATATAGTTTATCGCGTAAGGGGGTCTTGCTGATCAAGTTATCAATCCGGCGCAACCAGCGTGAGGGAACAGTGGGGGTCCCATCATTGCGTTCAGCCCGGGTTAAAATAACATGGGGCGCGCAAAAAGCTTGGGCAAAATCATGGGCGGATAAACCAATGCGACGTTCGGGCAATGGAAGGCCAAAGGCCGCCATCATGGGGCGGCTCATCCACGGTCCGGGATCGGGTTCGCGCGGCCAAATGCCCTCATTCAAGCTGCCCAGAATAAGCACATCGGCATGTTGTAACCGGGCTTCCAACGGTCCCCAAATATTCAGACGCGGATGCGCCCCAAAGCGGGGCCGTACAACCCGTCCCATGAGCAGGGTGTTAAACAATGCGGGGTAATTACGGGCATGGATATTAAGCCCGGCATTGTCATCGAGCGCGTCATGCAATTCCGCAACAAACCCTGATAAGGCCTCGCCTGCCTCCCGGCGCCATAAGCGCGCCACGCCTGTTTCTTCATGGCTGGCACTTAATGCTTCGGCAAAATCAATGTGGGCTTTCAATATTGTTTTTAAGGATAATGTGTCTTGGTTGAGAGCATTGCTAAAGGACGCCGCCAGAACCTCTAACCGTTCAACGAAAGCAATGCTTTCAACATGTTTCTCTTTATCGAGAGCATTCCCCAACCCCTTAAACCCCGCCGCGGGTCGCGGCCCGTGCAGGGCGTTTGTCTCCAGAAGGCGAACGCGGGTTCGAAAGGTGGCGGGGTTCTCTCCGCCCGCCGCGAGTGGATGTTTAAGGGCGGCGAGCAAATCAAGCGGGGCGAGTTGGTGGGCGACCATGGCGGCGCACAATCGTAAGTACGTACCGGGCGGTGTTTGCGCGAGCGGGGTTCCGGCTGAATCGTCAACCTCGATATCCCATCGTTTTAATTCCGCGCGCACCCGGCGGGCAAGATTACGGTCCGGGGTGATCAAAGCCGATGTTTGGCCCGGTGTTTCCAATGTCTTGCGCATGATCAGGGCGATGATCTCTGATTCCCGTCCGGGGTCGGGGCAATTGATTTGCTGAACGCCCTCCAATGCGGCGCTATCGAGCGTGCCCCGGTCGATGGGTTGCCCCGTGACGCTGGCGGGTAATAAGGCAAGCCGCAATAAATCGGTTCGTGATTTTGGCGCGCCCTGTTGGTTTAAGGTCGGGCTTGTATGGGGCCAATTGGCCACATTATGGCGGCTTAAATTCATGTGTTCTAATAATAGTTTCAAGCCATATTGCGGGTGGGTTGTGCTGATCGCGTTCCATGTTTCATCATCCATTTCACGGTCCAGCCCCGGCAGCACTACACACCCTTGCGGCATACAAGCAATCGTATTGAGCAGTTCTGCGGTGGCGGGGATACTACCGGTGGAACCCGCTGCAATGACAGGGTGGTTGGGTGGGTTTTCTTTCCACGCGGTTGCTTCGGCTTGTAATAACAAGTTCCGGTGGTGAGCCGGATCAATCATGTGTTGATCGGCCAGAATACTCGGCCAGTGCTCGGTTACGATTTTAAGAAATTTAAGTGTATCCTGCCAATGTTCGGCTAGGTGCTCTGAAAGACTTCTATCAACCAGCCCTTCTAGATCGGCAAAGTCCAATTGCTCGGTCGCCACTTGATCGATTAAGTTGGCAAGTTCAGACGCCAACAAGGCGGCTTGATCAGCAGAAATATCGGGTGACTGCTTCGTGATAAGCTGCATTAAAATAAGCTGGCGTTTTAATCCGGGAATGGCTGCGGGGATGGATAAAACCGTGTCTGCGGGGCTGTTGATCTCAAAGCCACCACTTAAAAACAAATCATCTTCATCCACATCCCCAATGGGGCTGAGACGGGGCAGCAACAAGGGTGCGCCACCGCTTAGTCGTAAGAACGCCTCCCGCAAGCTGCGACAGGACCGCCGGGTCGGTAGCATGATGCGATATCGCGCCAAGGCTTCTGGCATCGAGGTTACGGCGTCATTGATGCCCGCCGCCAACGTGTCGGTGAACGGCAAGTGCGCCGCGATGGTATAGACAGTTGGCGAGGATGGGTCCGGGTTTATTGGCATTTGAATTATCGCCGTTGGACAGCAGCGTAGCGTTTTTTCATATAGCCTTGAATTTCATCTAAACCTTCTGGTGTGCCGATGTGGAACCATTCACCATCATGGACCAAACCGTACAGCCGATCATTTTCAATGGCGCGATCATAGACTTTGTTGAGCGAGAAGACACCGTCTTCCATGCCTTTGAATAAACGGGGGTGTAAAATTTGAACCCCGGCATATAGGTAAGGACAGACTTGGTTATAGGGGCGGCGGGTGAGCTTGCCGCACGGTTCTACAAGGAAATCCCCCTGTCCGGAATAGCCGTAAGCCTCCACGGTGGAATGCATTAATAAAAGCGCGTCCATATTCTCTGGGTCCCAAATGTCTTGCATACGGATCAGCGCGTCGGAGGGACCGTTCAGCCACAGGGCGTCGCCGTTAATGACATAAAAAGGGCCGTCCCCTAGAAAATGGCGGGCGTTTAACACCCCTCCGCCGGTTTCCAATCGCTCGATTTCGCGTGATATGGCGATGGTAGGGCTGGTCCGTTTGGCAAGGTGGGCTTCTAGTTTATCGGCAAGATAAAACGTATTAACCACCACGTTGGGGACGTCGGCATCTTCCAATCGATCAATCGTATAATCGATCAATGAACGGCCATTTACTTTCAACATGGGTTTGGGGGTGTGGTCGGTCAGCGGACGCATGCGTTCGCCTAGCCCTGCGGCCAAAATCATTCCATGTGTTATCGGGGCTCTGGTCATGTTTTGATCTCGTCCTGAATTTGTCTTGAATTAGGCTGTGGCCCCTAGTCTATCCTTGGTTGATAGCCGTGGCTATAACTTCGGGGGCACTCGTTTACTGATGATGTGATGTATCGCTCAACGCCGCTAATTCTTTTATCCAGCGTGGGTCGTCGGTGCTTAGGGAAACCAAGCGTTCCAGCGGATTGTCAGTATGTGTCAGCGTTAAATCCAGGTGGTATTTGGGCAACCATGATCCCAACCGATCCGGCCATTCGATCAGGCAAATACCCTCAGAAAATGCATCTTCAATCCCCAATTCAAGCGAATCGTCCGGATTTTCCAATCGGTAGAGATCAAAGTGGTAAATATCACCCCCGTTAAATTCTTGGGGTGTCTCGTAAACTTGTAACAAGGTAAAGGTCGGGCTGGGGACTTCTTCGGGGCGGCCCATGGCGGCGCTGATAAAACTGCGCGCGAAGGATGTTTTGCCCGCGCCCAGATCACCGCGCAAGGCGATGATGGGATAGCCTTGATCAGCGAAAATCGATTGAGCCATAGGCACAAGTTGCGCAGCTAAGTGCGCCGTTGCGTCCTCATCGCTTAAGACCGTGGAGAAATTAGTTGGCTTTTTGGCGGGTAATATAACAACCACCCTCGATCCCGGTGAAGTATTCTTCTAATTCAGGATGCATAAACGGCTCGTCTGAATCATCGGGTTCCAGGTTTTGCTCAGACACATAGGCCACATACGGTGTGGTGTCTTCGTTTTCGGCGAGCAAGTGATAGAACGGTTGGTCCTTACGCGGACGGGCTTCCTGCGGGATACTTTCGTACCATTCCTCGGTATTGCCAAACTCTGGGTCAACATCAAAGACCACGCCCCGGAAACCGAACAAGCGATGCTTCACGGGTTTTCCAATGGAAAACTTGGCAAGGTTATAATCAATATGCATGGCTGTATCCAGAGCCGTCATATCAACGGGTCTTTTCATTTCATTCAGATTTTCTGTCACATTATCCGTCATAACTGAATATTCCTGATGCCGTAAACGGTCTTTAAGGTGTGTATCGTTAGGTTGGGTTTATCAAATAGTGTGCTTAAGCCGTTTCGTCAATGATTAAGCCTGATTATTATACCGATTCTATAAACAACCCATTACACATTATAGCATACCGAGGTCTTTTCGAACAGTAATGTTACGTAACATTACTTCTAACAGAATCTTGTCATCGAAGCCGATTTTAACGGATTTTCCATTAGGGGGCGTGTATTTTTGATGCAATTCTTCGAAAATTTCCTTCTCATTTTCGGCTAAACTGTCTGCGAGAGGGGTCAGTTTTTCAATTAATTCTATAATTTCGCTCAATGTATCAATACTTGTCATTATAAATCCTAAATTTCGAAGGCGTCGCGGGCATCGCCGCCTTCGGTGCCTGTAGCAGGCAAAATGCAGCTTACCGTGGTCCCACGATTACGGGGAGATTTGATGGTGACCTGTCCCCCGTGCAGCTCAATAAAACTTTTCACCATAGAAAGCCCCAATCCAGCCCCCGCCAATTCGCCCTGTGGTTGGCTGCCTTTTTCGAATTTTTGGAAAAATCGTTCAATATCGGCTTGGGGGATGCCGGTTCCGGTATCGGATACGCTGAATGTAATCATGTCATCTTGGCGTTCCGCACTGATACGAACACCGCCGCGTTCCGGGGTGAAACGGATGGCATTGGACAGCAGATTAAAGACCACTTGTTTCAAGCGTTTTTCATCGGCGGATATCCAACCGATATCTGTGGGCACATCGAAGGTTATATAAAGGCTTTTAGCCAGCGCACGTTGTTTGAACATCGCCAATGATTGCGCGAGCAAGCCGTGTAAATCAATGGCATCTTTATTTAAGTGCGCCGTACCGCTTTCAATGGCCGCCAGTTCCAAAATATCGGCGATGATTAATTGCAAACTTTCCGAAGTCTGGTGGATGCCTTGGACATATTCTTTTTGGCGGGCATTTAGGTCGCCGAAGTATTCCTCGTTCATGATTTGCGCGAAGCCGTTGATGGTGGTCAGGGGGGTGCGGGCCTCATAGGATACATCGGCGATGAATTTGGATTTAAGACGGTCGGTTTCTTCCAGAATCTCGGCGCGTTCGCGCAGGGCTTGTTCGACCTCATCCTTGTCGGTGACGTCCAGATAGCTGATTAACAAGGCACCATCAGGCAAGGGAACACAGGATAAGTCATAGACATTACCATCCGCCCGACGGATGCGGTCTTGATGATTTTGTCGCCTTAGCAAATTCGCCATGATCTGATCGCGCCTGGATGCCCATGTGGCATCGTCCTCATGCTTTTCGCGCATAAGATCAACCACATCGGAGAGGTGCGGCTCGTTTTGATCCGCGACCGCCGCCAGTCCCCACAGCTTGGCAAACGGGGCATTGTGTAATTTCAAACGACTATCACTGCCGAACAGGGCCACGGCTTCTTGTAGGTTATCGATGGTATGACGTTGGACAGCGTCCAGTGATTTAAACGACCGTTGAGCAATTAAGGCTTCGGTGATGTCTTCATAAATATACGTTAAACCGCCCTCACCTCTAGATTCGGGTGCACTGGTTGCACCGGTCGCTCCGGTCGTACCGGCCGCGCCGGGGGCACCGGCCGCACCGGCCGCGCCGGGGGTGATGGTTAATTTTACCGCGCGTCCATCGGGTAGGTATAGGGTTTCTTCAAAGGGGGTAGGGCTTAGAAAGCGGTTGTTTTCTTGGGCGCGAAAATCGGTGAAGTTACTGACCTCTGGTAATAGTCGTTCATCGCGCAGACGCTCTAAGACTTGGGTTAACGTCGGGCTCTCCGCTAACCATGCTTCATTGAGGGACCACAAATTGGCAAAGGCGGAATTGAAACTATGGAGACGCTTGTCCGCGCCATAAATTGCCACCCCGGCATGGAGCGATTCCAACAGGCGATCAAGGGCGGCATTATCCAAAATAGTTCCGGCTTCAACCCTAGACTGAAGCGTGGACTGAAGCGTGGATTGAGATGTCGTCTCTTTGTCCATGCAAATACCCATGCTGCCCAAACCGGGACCTAAGGGGGTCTCTGTAATTTCCAAGGTGCGTTGTAAGGTAAGTTGCCCGGTATTCGTATCGATCTGGAATACTTTGGATTGGGCCCCCCCCTTTGAAATAGCAAGCTCGGCTAGAGCGTGGGATATTTCGGGCAAATTAAGGGTGTTTGTATCCCCCTGGGTCGCCGCCCTATTGGCAAAGGCGACATTTAAGTGCGGATCGCGCAACCACACGGGACTGGGCATGGCATCCAACAGCGCAATAAACTGCTCTTCGGATTCAAGGCTGGCATCCAGCACGGCTTGATCAAGTGAATGGTTTGCCGGAATTACAGGTGCGTGATCGGGTTGGGGCTTGTAGTGCTTGAAATAATACCAAGCTCCCCCGCCCCCTAACCCAAGGCTGGCCACCATTCCAGAAATAAATGCAAACAGAGGATCCATAAACCACCGCGACAACCATTGCGAATCATTATGGAATCTTAAGGGGTCTTATCACAGACAACAAGAGAACAATAAAAAAGGCAGCTCCCGAAGGAGCCGCCTTTAAAAATCGATGTCGCGCGTCGCGACCTAGTAGCGGTAGGCTTCTGGCTTGAACGGGCCGTCAACAGTAACGCCAATGTATTCGGCTTGTTGTTGACTGAGGGTGGTTAGCGTTGCGCCCAATTTAGCGAGGTGCAAGCGGGCCACTTTTTCGTCCAAGTGTTTCGGCAGAACGTAAACCTTGTTCTGATATTTGCCATCATCATTGTTGTTCCAAAGCTCGATCTGGGCAATGGTTTGGTTGGCAAAAGAAGCACTCATCACAAAGCTTGGGTGACCGGTGGCACAACCCAAGTTTACCAAACGACCTTCGGCAAGAAGGATAATTCTGTTACCGTCTGGGAAGGTGATTTCATCAACCTGTGGTTTGATGTTATCCCATTTAAGGTTTTTGAGGGCAGCGATTTGAATTTCTGAATCGAAGTGACCGATGTTACAAACAATGGCACGATCTTTCATGGCACGCATGTGATCAATGGTGATCACGTCGATGTTGCCCGTGGTGGTGACAAAGATATCACCGCGTGAGGTTGCTTGTTCCATGGTGACAACTTCGAAGCCTTCCATGCACGCTTGCAACGCACAAATCGGGTCGGCTTCGGTAACCAGCACACGACAACCAGCATTACGCAAACTGTCGGCGGAACCTTTGCCAACGTCTCCAAACCCGCAAACCACACCGACTTTACCGGCCATCATCACGTCAGTGGCGCGGCGGATGGCATCAACAAGGCTTTCGCGACAACCGTATTTGTTATCGAATTTGGACTTGGTTACGGAATCGTTCACATTGATCGCAGGGAACGGCAGGGTGCCAGCTTTTTCCATCTCATAAAGACGGTGAACACCGGTGGTTGTTTCCTCGGTCACACCTTTAATGGCGACCAAGTTACGAGAATAGAATGTGGCATCTTCGGAAATACGTTTTTTGATCGCGGCAAAAAGAACTTCTGCTTCTTCGCTATCGGGGTTATCCAGCAAGGACAAATCTTTTTCTGCCCGGGCGCCCAAATGGATCATCAGCGTGGCATCACCACCATCATCAAGGATCATATTCGGGGTGCCACCACCGGGCCATTCAAAGATCTTGTGGGCAAAGTCCCAATATTCTTCCAATGTTTCGCCCTTATGAGCGTAAACAGGGGTGCCGTTTGCCGCGATGGCGGCGGCGGCGTGGTCTTGGGTTGAATAGATGTTGCAAGATGCCCAACGAACGTCAGCGCCAAGGGCTTCTAAAGTTTGGATGAGCACAGCGGTTTGAATGGTCATGTGCAAGGAGCCGGCAATTTTGGCACCTTTAAGGGGTTGTGAGGGACCAAATTCTTCGCGAATGGACATCAGTCCCGGCATTTCTGATTCGGCAATATCGATTTCTTTTCGGCCAAAATCAGCCAAGGATAAATCAGCAACCTGGAAGTCGTCAGTGGTGCTCATGGAAGCATTCTCCGTCTGGATTAATAAAAATATTAGGAATTAGGGTAGGTTGCTAACACGAACGAGCAAAAAGGTAAACAACCGAAACGATTGTTCTTAGGACACCCCGTTAAAATCATCTAGCAATGTTGTAATTCTGCCGATATCCACTTGATCCATGATCAAACTGGCGCGGCGATTGGCGGCGGTCATGTCCATTTCTCTGATGCGTTGTTTAACGCGGGGAATGTTCGTGGCTGACATGGATAATTCGCGGAAACCTAGCCCCAGCAATAATGCCGTATAACGGGGGTCGCCCGCCATTTCGCCGCAAATGCTGACCGGAATACCACTGCGGCGACCGGCTTCGGCAGAAAACTGGATCAACCGTAGCACCGCCGGGTGCAAAGGATTAAAAAGCTCGGCCACATACTCATTGCCCCGATCGATGGCCAGCGTATACATGGTCAGATCATTTGATCCGATGGCAAAAAAGTCAGAGGCTTGGGCGAGCGCGTCGGCAGCAAGTGCCGCCCCCGGCACTTCGATCATACATCCCAGTGGCGGGATATAATCGGGCAGGGCAACTTTGCGGCGTTTGAGCCGGGTGATTGATTTTTTAAGGTGCACCCGCGCCCGGTGCATTTCGGAGGCCGACGATACCATGGGCAATAGAATACGCACATCACCATGACAGGCCGCCCGTAAAATGGCACAAAACTGAGCCTCTAAAATTTTTGGTTGGACGAGGGATAATCGAATACCGCGCAATCCAAGGGCCGATGTTGCTTTGGTCCCCAAGTCTTTGACTAGGGCTTCTGCTGGTTTCTCGCCGCCGATATCCACGGTGCGAATGGTGACGGGGCCATCGGCGGCTTTAACGATTTCCCGTAATTGTTCGTATTGTTCGTCCTCCGATGGAACGTCTTGGCGGTTCATATATAAAAATTCTGTCCGCAACAATCCCACGCCCGCAGCGCCAGCCTGTTTTACCATGGTCATTTCAATGGGTAATTCTACGTTGGCTTGAAGGTCGAGCTTAATGCCATCGCGGGTTATGGCGGGCATGTCTTTCATGCGGATCAAGCGGTTGGCTTGTTTTTTGTATTCTTTTTGCTGATGAATGGCGGCTGCTAGGGTCTCTTTCCCTGGATTAATCACGACCCGTCCAATGGTGCCATCGATCAAAATGGTATCGCCATGGCGAATTTCGCGCATGATATTATTCAAACCAAGAACACAGGGCATCCCCAAGGCACGGGCAAGGATTGCTGTGTGGCCTTCTGCGCCGCCCAGTTCAGCTGCGGCCCCCGCAACGCGCTCAGGATTAAGTTGGGCGGTATCAGCGGGGGTTAGCTCGTTGGTGATGACCACACTGCCATGGGGGACGGCGGCAAATGGTTTAACCGGGGTACGGGTTAGGTTAAGAATTAACCGACCGCCGACCTCGCGGATGTCATCAATACGTTTGGCGATATAGGGGTCATCCATGGCAGCAAAGGCCGAGGCAATTTCTGAAATTTCGGCCTGAACGGCGGCCTCGGCGTTCATATGTTGCTCGGTTATGCGTCTTTCAGCGCCCCGGATTAACCGTGAATCGCGTAACATTTGCTCGTAAGCATCGACCAGAAAACCAAGTTCATCGGCAGCGGTGGCGGGCATGTTTTTGCTTTTGGATCGTAACCGCCCCATTTGTCGTCTGGCACGTTCAACGGCAGCGGTCAGACGCTTGCATTCATGGCCAACTTCCTCCGGTTTGATGATACGGTCTGAAACATCAATAGCCCCTTTTTCGCGCAAATAAACCGGACCAATCGCAATTCCCGGCGAAACGCCGAGACCGGTCAGTATTATTTCTTTGGTCGTGTTTTTGGTTACGGCATTCATCGTCAATCGTCCTCGCCAAAACCATCTTCTACAAGGGCTTTTAGCGCATCAATAGCATCACTCGCTTGTCGGCCGTCTGCCGCAATATGAATTTCGGTGCCGGGGGCAGCGGCGAGCATCATCAAGCCCATGATTGAGCTGCCCGATACGGTTTGACCGTTTCTGGTAACCCCAACTTGGGCTTCAAAAGTAGCAGAGGTCTGAACGAATTTTGCTGCTGCACGGGCATGCAACCCGCGTTTATTGACAATGGTGACGAGCACGTTTGGCGCATCATCGCCAAAAGTTAGGCTGTCGCTGGTTTGGTTCACTTGTTTTCTTCCTCAAGAAGATGCGATGCGATATTGATGTACTTACGCCCCGCGTCTTGGGCTTGTTGGGATGCACTGGCGAGACTGGCCGTAGAGCGAACGCTGGCCAGCTTGATCAGCATGGGAAGATTAACCCCGGCAATAACTTCGACATTGGCTTTTTCCATAACAGATATCGCTAGATTAGAGGGGGTTCCACCAAACATGTCGGTCAGCAAGATAACGCCCATGCCCGTTTCAACCTGTTCAATATTTTCCAAAATATCTTTGCGACGGCGTTCCATGTCATCGTCGGGGCCAATACACACAGCGCTGACGTGCTCCTGTGGGCCGACGACATGCTCGAGCGCACCAATGAGTTCTACAGCGAGCCGTCCATGGGTAACAAGGACCAAACCGATCATTTTTATTTTATTCCTACTATTAAGTTCGTGCGATTTATTTAAGCAGATTATTTAATATGTTTATATGCATTATTACAGACTTTGTACGTTTGCGTGGGGATTTCAGACTATTTTTGGTGGTTTTCCAAGTCTTAATTTAGAATTTCCATATTTAGAATTACCCTAGAGTTTTATCAACGTATCTCTCTGTGGAAGACCCTTACGGGGTAATCATAGGCTTCTAGCCATTTAAACAAAGTTTCCGCAACAAAAACAGATCGATGTTTACCCCCGGTGCACCCCACGGCAATGGTTAAATAGCTTTTTCCTTCGTTGGCATAGCGGGGCAGTAATGGCTCTATCAGGTTTTTTAAATTGTCCATAAAATTATCATAGACTGGGTCTTGGGCGATGTAATCGGCGACGGGTTTATCGCGACCACAAAGCGGGCGCAGTTCATCAACGTAGTGAGGATTTTGCAAAAATCGTACGTCAAAGACCAAATCGGCCTCTCGGGGAATGCCTTGCGCGTAAGAGAATGACGTCACAAACAAGGTCAGCCGTGATGAATTGGGCGAGCTGAAATTTTCTTCCATCAAGTGACCAAAATCCGCAAGCGTGCGCGAGGTGGTATCAATCACCATGCTGGCTTCATGTTTTAGGATTTTGGTCAAATCGCGTTCTTGATTGATGCCATCGATAACCCGGCGATCATGGGCCAGAGGATGGGGGCGTCGGGTGGTTTTGAAACGGTTGGCAAGCTCGGTATTGCTGCAATCGAGGTAAAGCAACGTCACTTCGAAATCATTGTTGTCGCGCAAACGGTTTATTTCATCCAACAATAACCCGGCTTTGAAGTCACGGGTTCTAACATCAATTCCTATGGCAACAGAATGGACGTGATCACCGGTAAGAACTAAGTTCGATAACAATGACAAAGGCAGATTATCGACAGCTTCAAAGCCTAAGTCTTCCAATACATTTAGCGTGGTGGATTTACCCGCTCCGGACATACCCGTGACAAAAATGATCCGGCGTTGGGCGGGGGGCGGGGGGGGGCTCATTCTTGTAATTCCATATTTCCCGCCGCGATGTTCAGGGCCAAATGAATTTTGGCTGGGGTCGACGCATGAAAAGCGGCCAGTTTAACAAGTGGAATTTTGAGACGATAATCTTCGCAATAAACTTGCTCTGGCATACGTTCAATGGTTTCCGGTTCGACAATATCAACAATTAACACCAGAGGTATACACGTTTGCGCGCCCACTTCCACAATGCCAATGCCGCGAACCTCGATCAATCCACCGAGGACTTGCGGCCCAGACAGGATTATCTGATCGGTTCTGATATCCAAATCACATCGATCGTCGGCGATAAGATCAGCCCCTTCATCTATCAATCGTAGAGCCAGGTCAGATTTACCGCTGCCTGACCCCCCGCGGATTAAAACACCTTGATGATCAATACTGATGGCGGTGGCGTGGACTTGCAAAAGATATTCTTTCAAATGGTTTAATCAGGTCTTTGTCCGTTCATGGGTTCGTTTATAGATGGTGGCGATGATCACGCGTTAAGTCAACCAACAGGAAGGTTTATAATGAAGCACGCACCAGAAATAATACCGCCGTGACTGATGATATTTTCAACGTGGATATCACCACCGTGGGCTTCGATGATTTGCTTGGAAATGCTGAGACCCAAACCAGAATGCTTGCCGAATTTTTCCTCACGGGGGCGCTCCGTATAAAACCGCTCAAACACGGATTGTTCTGATCCTGGTGGAATGCCGGGGCCTTCATCGCTAAAGTTCAAAATGATCGTTTCACCATAGCGCTCCGTGTTCTCCGAGCGAGCCGATAAAGTAATCGTACCGCCCGGCGGGCTGAAGGTTTTGGCGTTGCTGATTAAATTAGAAAAGACCTGCGCTAAACGATCCTCAAGGGCATTAATGGTCAGTTTATCGGTAGCGGTTGACGCTATATCCAACTTGATAGTTGGGGCTGCGCTGTTGGCTGTTGCACCGGATGTTATCATGTGAACATCGGCGAGGGTCTCTAACATTTTCGGGATATTAACCGGCGCCATTTTGGCGCGCGATAGTTCCGCATCAAGCCGTGAAGCATCTGAAATATCACTGATCAGACGATCCAACCGTTCGACGTCTTCTTTAATGATCGACATTAACTTACGTTGTTGTTCTGGATCGGTTACCCGGGCAACGGTTTCAACAGCACTCTTGAGCGAAGCCAAGGGGTTTTTAAGCTCATGACTTACATCGGCTGCGAATTGTTCAATGGAGTCCATACGGTTCCAAAGCGCGTCGGTCAAATCCCGGAGCGCCATGGCTAAATCGCCAATTTCGTCATCACGATCTTTAAAGGGCGGCAGTTGCTCTTGACGGTTTAATGAGTGGCGCATGCGATCGGCTGCTCGGGCGAGTAAATGCAAAGGACGCGCGATGGTTCCCGAAAGATAAATTGATAACAGGACGGTCAATAATAAGGTGGTCAGGAAAACCCCGATGATTTCAACCCGGACTTCATAGAGGGCCTCGTCGATGCTATGGGATGGTTTGGTGACCATCAAAGCCCCTAGCACTTGTTTGTAACGCTGCACGGGCACCGCCACCGACAACATCAAATGATCACGGCCAAGGGCGCGCACAGCAAAGGCTGTTTCGCCTTGAAAAGCGGCGATCACTTCGGGGTAGTGGCGACCGTGTTGGATCGGGTTTTCTACATAGGGAATTAATTTACCCTGACCGGGCAGACGTTTGATGAAGCGGTCATACATGTTAAAAGCCGCCCGCAATAAACCGGGACCTTCATTGGGCGGTGGCAGGACCCTGACCTCGACCTCGCGTCCGGCGCTGGCGAGTTTCCGGCTATCGGCAACAATCATGCCGCTGGTATGAAATAGACGCGCTCTGATATGGGTGCTTTCTACCATACGGACAACAATGCGGTTTGATGTTTCGCGCACCAAGTCTTGGTTAAGCGGGGTTTCACCACCGACGGCCCCTTCACCAAGGGCGGCTGCAAACATTTCGGCTTGCGAGCGCAGGCTTTCCAGTTCGGTATCAATTAGGTTCTCACGGTACTCACCCAAATACAGAATTCCCGCGACCAAAATTATCAAGGCCATGGTGTTGATCGCTAGGATGCGACGCATGATCGGGGGAATGCCCCGTCTTGGTTTATAATAAGACGGGGCCACTGATTTTTCGGTATCTTGATTTCGTTGTGGGTTTACATTCATAAGCGCTTAGATTGAGTAAATGAGGGGTAAGGTGAGATTATTCTGTATGGTAACGATACCCTACACCATAAAGCGTTTCAATTTCTGAAAATTCTGTATCGATGACTTTGAATTTCCGGCGCAGCCGTTTTATGTGGCTGTCAATGGTTCTATCATCCACATAGATATGTTCACCATACGCCGCGTCGATAAGCTGGTCACGGTTTTTTACATGGCCGGGCCGTCGTGCAAGGGCCTCTATTAATAAAAATTCTGTGACGGTTAAATTGACCGGGATACCTTTCCAAGTGCAAAGGTGGCGGGACCGATCGAGCAATAGCTCGCCGCGTCTTAGAATATTTTTTGGATCATCCAGCGTGCTTGCTGGGGCTTTACGGCGTAGGACCGCGCGGATACGCTCGATCAGCAAATGCTGTGAAAAGGGTTTGGTAATATAATCATCCGCCCCCATGCGAAGCCCCATCATCTCATCAATCTCATCATCTTTAGAGGTCAGAAATATCACGGGCAAATCATCATTATTGCGTAAGTTTTTTAATAATTCCATGCCATCCATGCGGGGCATTTTAATATCGAGAACCGCCAAATCAACAGGGCTTTGACTTAAACCAGTCAACGCCTCTTCGCCGTCGCTGTATGTGGTGACCGCAAACCCTTCAGCCTGCAAAGCCATGCTGACAGATGCCAGGATGTTTTGATCGTCATCGACAAGCGCTATTTTCTCTGGTTTAGCTGGTTCCATTCGGTGTAATCCATTCTGTGTAATCGATACTGTTTAATCGATATTGTATAATCATGGCGTTAGATTGTTTTATAACCTTAATGAACTAGGTATTTGTGTCAAAAATATAGCAATTTAATGATTTTTTTTAATTTAGAAATTTTATTGGCTATTAAATTCTATTGTATGGGCTGGTTTTCGACTGGAATGTATGAAAAACTATGGGCTTATTATCGAGTAAAAACAATATATTATCAGCCGGTTTGTTGATCCTTTTTAAGAGAATGCTGTCTTAATGGAAAAATCACTCAAACAAATTATCAAACTGATATTTGATGCTTTACGCGACATGCTGCCCGTTATTTTGGTTATTGGCTTTTTCCAAACTGTCGTTTTACAACAACCCTTTCCAAATTTAAGCGGCGTGGTGGTTGGCATTGTTTTTGTTATTCTGGGGTTGGCTTTATTTATTCGGGGGCTTGAAATGGGATTGTTTCCCATTGGCGAGGCCATGGCTGATGCACTGGCACGCAAAGGCTCGCTAACCGCCCTTTTGGGATTTGCGTTTTGTTTGGGTTTTGGAACCACGGCGGCAGAACCGGCGCTGATCGCCATTGCCGATGAAGCCGCCAGCATCGCCAGCGCCGCCGGGATCATAAATAATACGCAAGACGCGCGCGATGATTATGCCTTTGGGCTCAGGTTTACCGTGGCGTTATCCGTTGGCGCCGCGTTGGTTCTGGGCGTGTTCAGAATTCTTAAAGGATGGCCTATTCAATATTTGATCATTGGTGGCTACGTTCTGGTCATTATCATCACGGCCTTCGCGCCGGACAATATTATTGGCATTGCCTACGATTCCGGTGGGGTGACCACATCAACCATTACTGTACCACTGGTAACGGCGTTGGGCGTTGGTCTGGCTGGCTCTATTAAGGGCCGTAATGCCATGGTCGACGGTTTTGGTCTGATCGCGTTTGCCAGTTTGTTGCCCATGATTTTTGTGATGATTTACGGGATTGTATATTGATGGGGGAAAATTGATCATGTTAAACAATATTCTCTCAACAGGGATGAGCACCATCGTTGATGTGCTCCCCATCGTCGTTATTTTGGTAGGCTTCCAGTTTGTGGTCATTCGCAAGGTGCCCCCCAATCCCAAACGAATGGTTTTTGGGTTCTTTTATGTGTTGTTTGGATTGACGCTATTTTTGGTCGGCCTTGAACAAGCATTGTTTCCTTTGGGGCGGACCATGGCGGCGCAATTGACGGCCCCTGATTTTACCGGGGCGGCGGGCGAAATTGTTCATTGGCGTGACTATATGTGGGTCTACATATTTGCCTTCAGCATCGGGTTTGCCACCACAGTGGCGGAGCCGTCGTTAATCGCCGTCGCGCTAAAAGCACAAGAAATTTCCGGTGGTGCGCTGCAAGCTACCGGTCTTCGTTTGGCTGTGGCATTGGGCGTGGCCGTGGGGGTTTCGCTTGGTTCCTACCGGATCGTCAGCGGCACACCATTGCCGTATTATATTATGGCAGGGTACGCGGTGGTCATCCTTCAGACCTTGCGGGCTTCTAAAACCATTATTCCCCTGGCTTATGATTCTGGGGGCGTTACAACCTCAACGGTGACGGTCCCCGTTGTTGCAGCCCTTGGGCTGGGGCTTGCTACGGCAATACCCGGTCGCAGCCCCTTAATCGATGGATTTGGATTGATCGCCTTTGCCAGTGTATTTCCCATTATGTCGGTTTTGGCCTACGCAAAGCTATCGGAGATCAAGCAACGCCATAAGGACAAGAGGCTAAACCCTGAAACACAAAAAACTAATTCTGATAATACTGCGATACCAAATAAGAGAGGAAGATCAAATGAGACTTAAGCTCATTATAGTCATGGTTGCCGATGAGAAAACAGACACGGTAATTGAAGCGGCCCGCAATGCAGGCGCAACCGGTTCAACGGTGATAACCAATGTACGCGGCGAGGGCTTGATGCCAGAGAAAACATTTCTTGGATTGGATCTAGAAGCCCAACGGGATTTTGTGCTGTTTATCGTCGCAGAACCCCTCGCACGGGATATTTTGGAAACCATCTGCACGGCGGGCAAGTTTGATGAAGAGCCCGGCTCCGGCATGGCTTTTCAACTTGATATTGAAGATATTGTTGGCATAAAAACGCAGCATGATAAAATCATTCAAGAAATCGAGGATACATTATGACCGAGAGAAAAATTATAAAAGTCGGACAAGTCATGACCCATGGCGTCCGCACCATTAGTGGCATGGCAACCATCGAAGAAGCCATCGCTGAGATGCGTGAATTCAATTTAAGCTCGCTCCTCGTAGAGCGGCGTAATGAGGATGACGAATATGGCATTATCGAATTGTTTGATATTGCCAAACAAGTTATTGCCCAAGACCGCGCCCTTGAACGCATCAACGTCTATGAGATTATGACCAAACCGGTCATGGCGGTATCGGCGGACATGGATATTAAATACGCTGTGCGTCACTTGGTTCGGTTTCGTTTAACCCGCGCCGTGGTCATTGACGAGAGCAGAAGCCCCCTTGGGATTGTCACTTTGCGCGACATGGTCTTTGGTCAATTGGATAGTGCGGGTCCGGCCTAACGCCTTTGATAATAACCCCAGAGCATTTTAAATAAATACTGAACGGCGATGGGGCACCCTAACATATCGTTTATTTAGAGAGCTTAAACCCGCTATATGAAATTAACAACCAACCCGCGATAAAGCATGCTCCGCCTATGGGGGCGGCGCCACTGATCAATAGATTTCCTGTTAGAGCGAAATAATAGAGGGTGCCGGAAAACAATAAAATGCCGCCACAAAAAGCATATCCGGCGAGGGACGTACTGTATGACGGGCGTTCTTTACTGAGCCACGCAACCGCGATTAAGGCAAGACTATGCCACATTTGGTAATCAACGCCGGTATTAAAACTATCGCGTAGATATTGCGATGTATCCTCTAGACCATGGGCACCGTAGGCACCGAGGGCGACACTAAGT
The DNA here is from genome assembly GCA_965603075.1 of uncultured Rhodospirillales bacterium. GTDB lineage: Bacteria > Pseudomonadota > Alphaproteobacteria > Rhodospirillales > Casp-alpha2 > JABJOR01. The sequence continues at coordinate 43,317 of CBFDBO010000016.1, forward strand.
GCGCCACTAATCCCGGCAAGGATAATCCAGATATTGGCTTTAATAATCATATTAGCGGGCTTTTCATCAAATTTATTATTTATTCGGCTGCTGCTTTTACCAAGGCTTCGAATATTCGCAAGTGAGGCCCTTTTGCCGTTTGGAAGAACTCAGGGTGCCATTGCACGCCCAAAGCAAAGCGTTGATCCGGAATCTCAATGCCCTCAATAACCCCATCCTCCGCAACGGCGTTGATAACAACCGTATCTGGAACGGTATCTAAGGCTTCGCGGTGGGCCGTATTTACATCAATTTCGTCCGCTTGCACGATATCATGTAAGAGCGTACCCTGTTTGACGGTAACCTTGTGGGCGAATTCCTCTGCGGGTTTCTCATTCAGATGATCGGTAAAGGTTTCAATGGCATCATGAACATCACGGTGCAGCGTGGCCCCCATGATAGCCCCCAATACTTGCATACCCGCACAAATACCCAGCACAGGCATTTGGCGTTCTAGAATATTACGAGTGAAGTCATCCTCAAAGGCGCTTCGGGGGTGGGTCTGATGGTTAGCGTCCGCAAGCTCACCATAATAACGATTTGGAAAGGTGTAGAAGCCCCCCGGAATAAGCACCCCTTGCACCATTTCAAGAAGCTGGTCCGTTGAACCGGGTAGATAAGGTACCGCAATGGGCACCCCGCCCGCCCGTTCAATAGCGGTGAAATAGCTCGTCCGCAAAGCATAATGGGGTCGCTTTGAGAACGAACTTTCGGCTTGGTAATCCATCAATACGGCAATGACAGGACGCTCCATTCGGTTCACCTTAATTATTATCTCTAACTATAATCTTGATCGTCAATAACGTATAATCCTCTACATATTCTAAACGAAAATGTTTTTTGCCCGTAAAATTTTTACGCCCGTAAAGCTTTTACCGCATCAGCATGAACCGGGTGTTCCAATTTGTTGATCATTTCTTTTGGCACAACCTGCCACATATTTTTTTCGGTTCTGTCCCAATTAATCAACAGATGTTCAGCAAAGCCTGATTGGGTATGTTTGACATGTTGTCCGATCAGAACCTTAAGGACATCCCGCCAATAGCTGGTCTCGATGCGTTGATAAATCACGGTGTCATCATTAACGCGGTATTGGAATTGATCATCGGGGTCATAGATGAAAGCCATTCCCCCGGTCATTCCCGCACCAAAGTTAGCACCAACATTGCCCAAGATTGTAACGATTCCACCGGTCATGTATTCACAACCATTAGAACCACACCCTTCAACAACGGCGGAAGCACCAGAATTACGGACACAGAACCGCTCACCGGCTTGACCCGCTGCATAGAGTTTTCCGGCCGTTGCACCGTATAAGACGGTGTTGCCAATAATGGTATTCTTATTACTTTTAAGCGGGCTTGAAACTTGGGGCCGGATAATAATCGTACCGCCCGATAGACCCTTGCCGACATAATCATTGGCATCGCCAAAGACTTCTAGGGTTAAACCCTGTACGGCAAACGCGCCCAGTGATTGCCCCGCTGAGCCGCGTAACTTCACCGTCAAATGATTGGCTTCCAACCCCGTCATACCAAACTTACGGACGATGGCGGAACTGGTCCGGGTGCCGACCGCCCGGTGGGTGTTTTGGATTGTGTAGGTCAATTGCATTTTTTCAGATTGATCCAACATCGCCGCCGCATCGATTAGAATTTGCGCGTCCAGTGTATCGGGCACTTCATTGCGCCCTTCTAGTGAACAGTAGCGCGGGAAGCCGCCGGCGTCGGCTTGGGCGAGCAATGCATTAAGATCTAAATCGTCCAGATCATCATGGCCACGGCTGACCTGACTTAATAAATCCGATCGACCAATGATTTCATCGAGCGTTGCAAAGCCTAGCTCAGCCAGAATTTCCGAAACCTCTTCGGCGATGAATGAGAATAAATTAACCACGGCTTCCGGGGTGCCCATAAACTTGGCGCGTAAAGTCTCATCTTGGGTGCAAACACCTACGGGGCACGTGTTGGAATGACATTGACGCACCATGATACAACCCATAGCGATCAGGGACGCGGTGCCAATGCCAAATTCTTCCCCCCCCAGCATGGCGGCGATAACCACATCACGCCCGGTCTTGATACCACCATCAACGCGCAGCTTAACCGTATGACGTAAACGGTTTAGGGTCAGCACCTGATTGGCTTCTGCAAGCCCCATTTCCCAAGGAAGTCCTGCATGTTTGATAGAGCTTTGCGGGCTGGCCCCGGTGCCACCATCATGGCCAGAGATCAAAATCACATCGGCTTTGGCTTTTGCAACACCCGCTGCAATGGTACCGACACCGGAACGCGCGACCAATTTCACACAAACCTTGGCATCTGGATTAATCTGTTTCAGATCGTAAATTAACTGTGCCAAATCCTCGATGGAATAAATATCGTGGTGGGGTGGGGGCGAAATTAATGTAACACCCGGTGTGGAATGGCGAAGTTTAGCAATCGTAAAGGTAACCTTTTCGCCGGGCAGTTGCCCGCCTTCACCGGGTTTGGCCCCTTGGGCCATTTTGATCTCGATTTCGGAACAGTTATTGAGATATTCCGCCGTGACACCAAACCGACCAGAGGCCACCTGTTTGATGGCGCTTGATGGATTGTCGCCATTGGGGCGTGGTTTATAGCGTTCAGGGTCTTCGCCGCCTTCACCGGAATCCGACTTGGCACCAATACGGTTCATGGCAATGGAAAGCGTTTCGTGCGCCTCGATGCTGAGCGCCCCCAGCGATATACCCGGTGCCACCAGACGCCTGCGGATTTCAGTGATGGACTGAACGTCCTCTACAGAAATGGCTGCGCGTTTGCTTTTAAAGCCCAATAAATCGCGAAGGTAAATTGGGTCACGGTCATTAACGCCGGACGCATATTTCATATAGGTGCTGAAAGATTCTGTCTTTACGGATTCTTGTAAGATATGGATCAGCTTGCCATCATGACCATGGCGCTCACCGCCGGCCCGAAAGCGATAGAACCCACCAACGGAAAATGGAATTTGTTCTGACTCGAAAGCTTTGGCATGTTGTTTGGTCACTTTATTGGCAATACCCGAAATACCGATGCCAGAGATGCGTGAGGACATGCCGGGGAAAAATTCTGCGACCAGCGCCCGGCTTAAACCAACGGCTTCGAAATTACAGCCGCCCCGGTAAGAGCTGATTATACTGATGCCCATTTTTGACATGATCTTAAGCAGCCCTAAATCAACCGCCGTGATGTAATTGGTAATGCAGGTGTTCAGCGATTGATCGCCAAACAAACCGCGACCATGGCGCTCGATAATAGAATCTTCCGCCACATAAGGATTAACCGTTGTTGCCCCAACACCGATTAAAACGGCGAAATAATGGACCCCAAAACATTCAGCCGAGCGCACATTAATGGATGTGAAAGTACGCAGGCTCTGGGCGATTAAATGGGTGTGCACACCCGCTGTTGCCATAATCATGGGAACCGGGGCGTTTGTTTCTGAGATGGCTTGATCGCTGAGAATTAAGTGCGTGCGACCACCGCGAACCGCATCTTCGGCTTCTTGGCGAATGCGATTGAGCGCCTGACGTAAACCATCGGCGCCTTCGGATGCTTTGAACGTACAATCGATTTCTGCGACACCTTCGCCCAGATATTTTCTGACCGTCTCGAACGTGGTATTGGACAGAACCGGGCTATCAAGTTGTAGCGTTTCGCATTGGTCGCCTTCTTCGGCGAGAATATTGTTCAGGTTTCCAAAACGGGTATTAAGCGACATGACCTGACGCTCTCGTAAACTGTCGATCGGTGGGTTTGTGACCTGACTGAACGCCTGTCTAAAGAAGTGATGTACCCCGCGGTAATTATCCGACAGCACAGCAAGCGGTGTGTCATCGCCCATGGAACCAATGGCTTCTTTACCGATCTCGGCCATAGGGTGGAGGATCAATTCCATATCTTCCATGGTCTGGCCAAAGCTTTGCTGGCGGCGCTTAAGCTGTTCATTGCTGAACAAGCGTTTGGGGATGAGCTCGGTTTGGTTTTTATCACCATTATTGGCGTGCAAGGTATCAAGCGTGATCACACCATCGATCCATTCGGCGTAGGGTTGCTCGCTTGAAAGGAAATCTTTCATTTCTTGATCGTGGAATAATTTACCTTCGATCAGATCAATCCCCATCATGCCACCGGGACCAAGGGCGCCTTTTTCGATAATCTCGGACTCGTCAATCTCCACCATACCGGTTTCTGATCCGACAATTAATAAACCATCTTTGGATATGGAATAGCGGATCGGGCGCAGACCATTACGATCAAGCCCGGCCATTATCCAACGACCATCGGTCGCGCAAATTGCTGCTGGTCCATCCCATGCTTCCATGACGGTGTAACAATAGGAGAAGAAATCTCGGTGGGCATCGGGCATGGTTTGGTTTTGCCCAATGGATTCAGGGATTAATAATGCTTTGACGGAGGGCGCGGAACGTCCCGCCCGGCACATGACCTCATAGACCGCATCAAGGGCGGCTGAATCGGAACTGTCGGGTTGAATGATTGGTTTGATATCATCAATAGAATTCGCAAAAACCGGGCTTTCCATTTTGGGCTCGTGCGCCATCATCCAACGGGTATTACCGGTGACCGTATTGATCTCGCCATTATGGGCCAGCATCCGAAACGGTTGTGCCAATCGCCACGTGGGGAAGGTGTTGGTGGAATAACGCTGATGATAAAGCGCAAAGCTCGATATAAATTTATCATCCAGCAGATCGGGATAAAATTCTGACAACTGTTCGGCTAGGAACATGCCTTTGTAGATAATTGACCGACAGCTCAGCGAGCAAATGTAAAAATCTGTAACATGAGCGGCCAGAACCCGATTTTCGATACGGCGGCGAATAATAAATAATTCAGTTTCAAACTCTTCATCGCTTTGGTCCTTATTTCCCGCGATTAGAATTTGTTCGATCTCAGGGCGACTGGTATTGGCTTTCTCGCCGATCACCCCCACATTCAAGGGGACCTGACGCCAGCCATAAATTCTGTATCCGGCTCTGAGAATTTCGGTCTCCACAATAGAGCGGCAGGTTTCCTGTGCGCCCAAATCAGTTTTGGGCAAGAACACCATGCCTGCGGCAAGCTTTTCATCGCCGGGTTCATGGCCCGTGGCACGGACGTATTCTTTAAAGAAGTCCTGTGGAATTTCCACGTGGATGCCTGCACCGTCACCGGTTTTACCATCGGCGTCAACCGCACCACGATGCCAAAGTCGTTTTAGGGCCGCAATGCCTTTTTCCACAACCTCGCGACGGGGTTTGCCATCAATGGTGGCGATAAATCCAACACCACACGCGTCGTGCTCGTCGGCTTTGTCGTAGAGGCCGTTTTGCTGAAGATGCTCGGCGTTGGCTTTCCACTCTTTAATAAAATCAGGTGTTGGCTGTGTATATGTATTCATCATCTTATCCTTGTGCACCTGTATTAATATAGTGGTGGATGGCTTCGGCGGCTTCGCGGCCATCAAGTATCCCCCAAACCACGAGCGACGCGCCGCGCACGATATCTCCGGCGGCAAATATACCGGGCAGGGCGGACATCCGACTGGCGGGATCGACGTCAATGGTGCCCCAATCCGTCACGGGTAATGCGCTCTCGCCAAAGAGCGTGGGCAGGTCTTCGGCGTCGAACCCCAAAGCCTTGATCACCATTTCGCTTTCCAAAATAAAACTGGAATCCTCAACGGGTTCGGGTGATTGACGACCCGATGCATCGGGTGCACCCATGCGCATTTTATGGGCGCGAACCCCGGTGATGGTGGTATCGCCCAAAAATGCTTCTGCTGCTGCCCGCCAGATAAATTCAATACCTTCTTCTTCGGCGTTGGTAACCTCGCGCAATGATCCCGGCATGTTGCGGCGGTTACGACGGTAAAGACATTTAACCGACTTGGCCCCTTGACGAATGGCGGTGCGGACACAATCCATGGCCGTGTCGCCGCCGCCAATAACCACGACGTTTTTATCTTTGGCATTCAACGTGCCATCTTCATAGGCAGCGACACGATCGCCCAACCCGGTTTGGTTCGAGGCGATTAAGTAATCAAGAGCTTGATGGATACCGCCCAGACCGCTGCCCGGAGCGGCAAGTTCGCGGGCTTTGTAAACCCCCGTGGCGATAAGCACGGCGGCATGCTTGGCGCGCAATTCAACAAGGCTGGCATCGCGACCCACGTCGAAGTTTTGGTGGAAGGTAATACCGCTGTCTTCCAATAGTTTTGTGCGACGGGTAACCACGTCTTTTTCCAATTTGAAATTGGGGATGCCGTATATCAACAAGCCACCGGCCCGGTCATAGCGGTCGTAAATATGAACTTGATAACCTTTGCGCCGTAACATATCGGCGGCGGCTAACCCCGCAGGACCCGCACCGATGATACCAACGGATTGATCAAGCTCTTGGCGGGGATTAGGCCCTTTGACCCAATCATTTTCCCACGCCGTGTCGGTGATATGTTTTTCAATGGCACCGATGGTGATGGTGGTGTGACGGGATTGTTCCAATACGCACGACCCTTCACACAAACGATCTTGCGGACAGATGCGACCGCAAATCTCCGGGAAGGTGTTGGTCGCTTGTGAAATTTCATAGGCTTCTTGCACACGCCCTTCGGCGTTTAATCGCAGCCAATCGGGGATGTTATTTTGCAAAGGGCAATGGATTTGGCAATACGGAATGCCGCATTGCTCGCAACGTGATGATTGTTCGGTGGCGGTCTCAAGGGTAAAGGGGGCATAAATCTCACCAAAATCCTCGCGCCGCTGTTCAGCGTCCCGCTTGTCTGGCATTTTAGCCTCAAAATCTACAAATCGTTGCATTTGATCTGGCATGTTACTTCCCTCTTAAGCCTAGCTAATCTTCAGCGCACTCCCCCGAATGAATGGTTATACGGGGCGTTCCATTATTGTGTATTAAGCCAGCACGTTATTGCCGGGAGGTATGTATGCCCATAAGTCAGCAAAATTGCAACAACAATAAGGGCAGTAATATTGACCTAATTGTAAAAAATTCCTTGATAATTCTTCAAGTCGTTACGGGGCGTGATAAATTTCACCCAAAACCAATCAATGTTAAAAACAATTTAGTACCGTTTTGGTACTAAATTGAGGGCTGGGCAGTCTGAATCTGCATGTTATAAGGATGGACAGAATAATTTTCAGTTGCTTTAAATGGCTTTAAATGGCTTTCAGTGATTTTTAGGGAGTTTGTGGCGCGTGCCTATTCTACATTTAGTGGTATTAGCCGTTGTGCAGGGCATAACAGAGTTTCTTCCCATCAGTTCATCGGGTCATTTGGTGCTGGTTCCCATCTTCGCCGGTTGGCCCGATCAAGGTATCCTTATGGATATCGCCGTCCATGTGGGAACACTTGGCGCTGTGCTCGTCTACCTCAGCCGTGATATCTGGGGCATCGTCGGGGGCGTTTTTAATGTGATGCGGGGCCGCTCCGATGACAAAGCGATTTTGGCGGTTTATATTGTCGTCGCCACGTTACCCTTAATCGCTGCGGGGTACTTTCTTAATAAGTACTATCCAGAAGGCTTCCGTAGCATCGAAATCATCGGTTGGACAACTTTGGGCTTTGGTCTTTTCCTCGCCCTTACGGATTGGATGGGTATGACCCTGCGTCGCCTAGAGCACATCCGGTTTTTAGATGCCGTGATTATTGGCCTGTTCCAAATCCTAGCCTTAATCCCAGGTACCAGCCGTTCCGGGATCACAATTTCAGCGGCGCGGTTATTGGGTATTGAACGCTTCGATGCAGCCCGGTTTTCCATGCTGCTTTCGATCCCCGCCATTCTGGGGGCCGGAACATTAAAAGGCTTGGAGCTATACGAGAGCGGTAACGCCGAGGTCACCACCCAAGCCATCATGGCGGCGGGTATGGCCTTTATCGCGGCCTTAATCGCCATTGCAATTATGATGTCGTGGTTACGCCGATCAACCTACGCCCCCTTTGTTTTATACCGGATCGCTTTGGGTGTGGTCATATTGGCGGTTGCTTACGGCTTTATTGACTGAGCCCTTTTCAATTGAACAGATAAACCCCGAAACACGGTAATATGTTTCGGGGTTTAAATTTGACTATCACTTGTAAGTCTATGGGTGGCAAGACGGTCATTCTGCAATCCGTCAAAATCTAGTATACCCGATGTCACGTAGAACACGCTCTGGTAAATTTTGTAAATCACGCGTGGTTCTTGCACCGGCAGTCTTACCGTTTTTAATATAGCGGATGGGTCGTGGTTGCGAACGGCAACTGATCATCGGCCCAATGAAATCAAATATATTCATCAACATTGTCTTTCTCCTTCAGTGTCATTGTTGTCTTGAAGATAGAATAGACAATCCTTTTAAAAATGATAATATACAAAATAAATAACAGCTTATTGCAAATAACAGGACAATCTTATTAAGTTCTTCAGGGGAGAATAATGCGACTGTTTACCGCCATGCAGGCATTCTTAAAAGTGGCAGAGCTAAAAAGCTTCGCCGCCGCCGCCCGTGATTTAGGGGTCTCAACCTCTTCGATCAGCCGTCATGTTATCGATTTGGAAGACGATCTGGGGGTACGTTTAATAAACCGGACCACAAGACGGCTTAGCCTGACGGAAGCCGGCGAGAACTACACCGAGCGGGCAAAAGTCTTGATGGAAGATTTAGACGATTTGCATAACGAGACCCAAGAGCAACATAGCTCGCCCAGTGGTCGGTTGCGGGTAACGGCAAGCCTGACGTTCGGCGAAACGTGGGTGGTTAAAATATTGCCCGAATTTTATAGACTGTATCCGGATGTTTTTGTTGAACTTGAGCTGACGGACCGGATCGTTGATTTGGTGGAAGAAGGTTTCGATGTGGGCATTCGAACCGGGGGCTTAAAAGATAGCTCCATGATCGCTCGAAAGCTGATGGATTTAAATTATATCGTTTTTGCTTCGCCCGACTATTGCAAGAAGAATGGAAAACCGAACCACCCCGATGACTTAAAGCAGCACTGCTGCATTCAATATTTGCAAACCAACCACCGTAAGGATGATTGGTGGTTTGATATCGATGGTAAAGAGGTCTGGCTGGGCATCAAAGGCGTTATCGCGGTAAACAATACTTGGGCCGTCCGTGAATTAGTATATAGCGGCATGGGCATTGCCTATGGTCCAGAATATGTTGTGAAAGAAGATATCGACGCGGGTAAATTGATCCGGTTATTGCCCGATTATGAAGGCTCCGCCGATCCCATCCACGCGCTCTACCCCCATAAAAGGCACCTGTCGAGCAAAGTCCGCGTGTTTATGGATTATCTTATGACGTGTACGGATATCCCGCCTGATATTAGCTTGTAGTTTTAAACGCTAATTTTAAACACCAACCACGCCACTTTCATCGGCTTTGATCTCAAAAGCCGCAGCCATAAGCGCTTTGGTGTAAGGCTCTACCGGATTGTCGATGATCTGGCTGGCGCTGCCGTATTCAACAATTTTGCCTTGGCGCATGACGACAATTTCGTGGGACATAGCGCGCACGACTTTCAAATCATGGCTGATGAACAGATACGTAATATTGTGAGATTGTTGCAATCCCCGTAGCAGCTCAATGATTTGGGCCTGTACGGAAATATCCAACGCACTGGTGGGCTCATCCAGAACCATAAATTTAGGCTTTAAAATCAACGCGCGCGCAATGCAGATGCGTTGACGTTGCCCTCCGGAGAATTCATGGGGATACCGGTCCATCATTTCTGGTTCCAAGCCGACCTCAATAAGGGTATCGGCAATCAGTTGGCGGCGGGCGTCATCATCACCATCGAAGCCATGGACCAGCAAGCCTTCTTCAACAATTTGCGCGATAGACATGCGGGGGCTGAGGCTGCCGAAGGGGTCTTGGAAAACAATTTGCATATCCGCACGTAAGGGCCGCATTTCATTATTGCTGAATTCCTGAATGGGGTTGCCTAAAAATTTGATGCCACCGACGGAGTGGTTCAACCGCAGTAAGGCAAGGGCCAAAGTGGTTTTCCCCGAGCCGGATTCACCAACCACGCCCAAAGTATGCCCTTGTTTTAAATTTATACTGATACCATCAACGGCCTTTACGTGATCGACGGTCCGTCTTAAAAGTCCCCGTTTGATGGGAAACCAGACTTTTAAATCATCGCACGACATGATGTTATCGGCCCTGGGATCAGCGGGTTCTGGTTCACCGCCGGGTTGGGTATTGATCAGGTGACGGGTGTAGTCGTGTTGTGGGTTCTCAAAGACCTCTGCGGTTATACCTTGCTCGACGATCTCGCCATCGTTCATGACACAAACCCGGTCTGCGGTCGCACGAACGATGCCCAAATCGTGGGTGATGATCAACAGCGCCATGTTCAATTCGCGCCGTAAGTCATCCAGCAATTTAAGAACTTGGGCCTGAATGGTAACGTCCAGCGCGGTGGTGGGCTCATCGGCGATCAACAAGTTCGGGTTGTTGGCAAGCGACATAGCAATCATCATCCGTTGTTGCTGACCACCGGAGAATTCATGGGGCAGGGCGTCGAGACGGTTTTTTGCAATTCCGAGACCGACGAGATCCAGTAATTCGGTGACCCGGGCGTGGGCTGCTTTATGGTTCATGGATTGGTGCAGATAGAGAACTTCGCTGACTTGTTTATAAATACTGTGCAAGGGGTTCAGGCTGCTAAGGGGCTCTTGAAATATCATCGCAATCCGGTCGCCCCGAATTTCGCGCAAGCGGGTGGCGTCCGCCGTCATCAGTTCTTCATCATTGAATTTGATGCTGCCGGAGGGGTGCCATGCGTGGGGGTAAGGCAACAATTGCATGATCGATAGCGCGGTGACGGATTTGCCCGAACCGGACTCCCCCACCAATGCAACGCTCTCGCCTTTATTGATGGAAAAACTTGCGCCGCGTACCGCACGGACCTCTTTGTCTTGCCTTCCAAAGGAGACACTTAAGTCTGTAATGTCGAGTAGATTGCTCATTTGAATGTTTTCCGGGGATCGAACGCATCCCGTACGGCTTCACCAATGAACACCAATAAGGAGAGCATGATGGCCAGGGTGAAAAAAGCCGATAGTCCTAACCATGGCGCGTGAAGATTGTTCTTACCCTGATTAAGCAGTTCGCCCAAAGATGCCGAACCGGGGGGCATGCCAAAGCCTAAAAAATCCAAGGACGTCAGCGTGGTAATCGATCCCGATAAAATAAACGGTAACAACGTCAACGTGGCGACCATGGCATTGGGCAGAACATGTTTAAACATAATCACCGGGTCGCTAACACCCAAGGCTTTGGCGGCGCGAACGTAATCGAAATTACGCGCGCGTAAGAATTCCGCCCGGACCACACCGACCAAACCCATCCAGCTAAACAGCAACATAATACCCAACAGCCACCAAAAATTCGGGGTGACGATGCTGGCCAGAATGATCAATAAATAAAGCGTCGGCATGCTGGCCCACAGCTCCATAAAACGTTGGGCGAAAAGATCAATGCGACCACCAAAATAGCCTTGAATTGCCCCCGCCCCAATGCCGATGATGCTGGAAACGATGGTGAGGGTCAGACCAAATAGAACCGATATTCGAAATCCGTAAATCAGCCGCGCCGCCACATCACGACCTTGATCGTCCGAGCCCAACCAGTTGTCAGCGTTGGGCGGGGCTGGGGCGGGGGTGGTTAGATTATAATTCACGGTTTCATACGAGAACTGGATTAAGGGCCAAACCATCCAGCCTTTTTCAGTAATTAAATCGATAACAAAGGGATCACGGTAATCGGCCTCGGTCAGAAATTCACCGCCAAAATCAGTTTCCGAATAGGTTACAAATACGGGCGTGTATGCCCCGCCGTCATACCAGACAAACAGTGGCTTATCATTGGCGATCAACTCGGCAAAAAGCGTGATCATAAAAATTCCAAGGAAAATCCACAGCGACCAATACCCGCGTCTGTTGCGACGGAAGTTCAGGAGCCGCCTTTGGGTGAGGGGGGAGAAGGTCGGTTTCTTAAACAATCAGACCTCCTGGCTTTCAAAATCAATGCGCGGGTCGATAAGGTGATACATCACATCCCCCACAATACCCATGATAAGACCCAGCAGGGTAAAGAAATAAAGCGCTGCAAACATGACGGGGTAATCACGATTGATGGCGGCTTCAAAGCCCAGCAATCCCAACCCATCAAGCGAGAAGATAATTTCTGTGAGCAACGATCCGGTGAACAAAATACCGATAAACGCGCTAGGGAAGGCCGCTATAACGATCAACATAGCATTACGAAAGACATGCCCATAAAGCACGTTACGTTCTTTAAGGCCTTTGGCGCGCGCGGTCACAACGTATTGTTTATTGATCTCTTCCATAAAGGAATTCTTGGTTAACATGGTTAATCCGGCAAAACCGCCGATCACCATGGAAAGTACCGGTAACGCCATGTGCCAAAAATAATCGGTAACCTTGGACCAGGTGTTTAAATCATCCCAGTTGTTGCTGGTTAGTCCGCGCAAGGGAAAAATATCGAAATAGCGTCCGCCAGCAAACAAGACGATTAATAAGATGGCGAATAAAAACCCGGGAATCGCATTGCCGATAATCACCACGCCCGAGCTCCATACATCAAAACGTGATCCATCACGAACCGCTTTGCGAATGCCAAGGGGGATAGAGATTAAATAAACCAAAAGGGTTGTCCAGATGCCCAATGATATAGAGACCGGCATTTTCTCTAAGACCAAATCAACCACGTCTTTATCGCGAAAGAAGCTCTGACCAAAATCGAACCGAATATAGTTGCCCATCATGATCCAGAACCGTTCATGCATGGGTTTATCGAACCCGAATTGCTTTTCGATCTGGGCGATCATTTCAGGTGGCAGACCCTGTGCGCCCCGGTATTTGCTCTCGCTACTTCCGCTTGAACTATTCCCATTCCCACTGCCAGTGGACGACGATGTGGTTTCATCGCCGCTGGATGATCCGCTGATCCGTGCGGTGGCATCAACCGCCGTCCCCGTGATCTGTCCAATCATTTGTTCGACAGGGCCACCGGGGGCAGCTTGAATGACAATAAAATTAATGATCATAATCCCGAATAATGTGGGAACAATCAATAAAAGTCGGCGGATGATATAGGCGTACATAAGGGACTATATCAGTTAGAAGATGGCGATTTTAAGGCTTGATCTTTTTCCGCGTCAACCCACCAAGCCCCAAATTGCACGCCTCGAATGGGGGTTACATCCGGGTAACCAAACTTGTCCCAAAAGACGATGTTATCAAATTTGTTATGCCAGTGTGGCACCAACCAATTACCCCATTGCAAAACACGGTCGAGCGCACGGGTGCTTGCAATCAACCCTGCGCGATCCGGTGCGGCGATGACCTTTTCGATAAGCTCATCAATGATGGGGTCTTTAATACCCATGTAATTGCGGCCCCCTTCTAAGTCGGCGGTCTCGGTTCCCCAGAAGGAGCGTTGCTCGTTCCCCGGTGACAAAGATTGCCCAAAGACACTAACGATCATATCGAAATCAAAGGTATCAAGACGTTGAACATATTGTGACGTATCGATGGTGCGAACGTTGACGGTAATGCCTAGCTTTTTCAGATTCTGACCATAAGGCAGAACGATCCGTTCGAATAACGGGCTGATTAATATAATCTCGAAGGTTAGTTCTTGGCCGGTTTCGCGATTAACGCGTTTGCCATCAACAATATCCCAACCCGCCTCGGTTAATAGTTTGCTGGCAATGCGCAGGTTGGTTCTGATGTTTCCCGTACCGTCATTGGCCGGTGGATTGTATTCCGTGGTAAAAACTTCTTCCGCGATACGACCCCGGTAAGGCTCCAATAAGGCAAGCTCAGCCCCGCTTGGAATGCCCGTGGCGGCCAATTCTGAATTATCGAAATAGCTTCGGCTGCGATCATAAATGCTATAGAACAAATTCGCATTGGACCATTCAAAATCAAAACCGTGGGTTAGGGCGCGTCGAACCCGCACATCTTTGAATATGTCGCGCCGGGTATTAAACACAAAACCCTGCATACCCGATGAGCGGGAATGTCTGAACTGGGATTTAATCAACCGACCTTCTTTAATGGCGGGAATGTCATAGGATGTCGCCCATGCTTTGGATGAATTCTCCACCCGGAAATCAAATTCTCCGGCTTTGAAGGCTTCCAACATAACGGTCGCATCACGGTAATAATCATAGGTAATGGTGCCGAAATTTTCCATGCCGCTGTTAACGGCTAGGTCCTTACCCCAATAATCTTCGACCCGCTCAATCGTAATGGAACGGCCCGCGTCAACTTTGGAGACTTTGTAAGGACCACTGCCCAACGGAACTTCCAACGTGGTTTTATCAAAGTCACGGGTCCCCCAATAATGTTTGGGTAATACCGGAAGTTGTCCGATGATCAGCGGTAATTCCTGGTTTTCGCCCTCAGTGAATATAAACCTTACTGAGCGCTCTCCGGTTTTTTCCACCCGGTCTACGTTGCCATAATAATAACGGTAAAACGGCTGACCTTTTTCAAGTAAAGTATTGAAGGTCCAAATTACATCTTCGACGGTGACGGGTTTACCATCATGCCAGCGGGCTTCCGCGCGCAGCTTAAATTCAACCCATGATCGATCAAGGGGGGTGGTGATGGTCTCAGCCAATAATCCGTATTGGGTAAAGGCCTCGTCGGATGATGCAACGCTCAGGGTATCATAAATTGATCCAACCCCGGCGGCAGAAATGCCTTTGATGGTGAAACCGTTTAGGGTGTCAAAACTGCCGGTTGTTCCCATGTGAATATCACCGCCTTTTGGGGCGTTCGGATTGACATAATCAAAGTGTTTGAAATCAGCCGGATATTTCATATCGCCATGCATGGCGATGCCGTGGGCGGTGGTGCCTTCATCGGCGGCTATTACAGTATCAAGATGTGATCCCATCATCGCTAAGGAAACGGTTAGCCCTAAAAGTATTTTTTTCATCCTGCGTATCCTTTTGTGCTTTATGTATCTTGAAGTAACTTAAGCGCCTCGGTGTGAAGGGATCTATCCCCGGCGGCCAATACCACGCCGCTCGATTGCATGGTCAAGTCTAAGCCGTCCCAATCTGTTATGATGCCACCGGCTCCCTCTATTATAGGGATTACCGCCATAAAATCATAGATACCCAAATCTGCTTCGACCACGATGTCTAATTTTCCACTGGCAAGCAAGCCATAGGCCACACAATTGCCACTAAAGACCGGGCGCTGCGTTGATGTGTGTTGCAAGCGGTTATAGCGATCGCGTTCGCTTCCTTCCTCAAACATGAAGGGCGAAGACGCCGTGATCCACGCTTCTTTCAAAGTCGCACAAGACCGCGTGGTTACGGCCTGACCGTTCAAGGTTGTTGGTTGGCCTTGCGCGCCAATCCATCTATTTCCCTGATTTCCGTAATTTACCTGATTGTTGAGGGCGGGCGCATCAATGATTCCCAAAATCGGTTTGCCGCCTTTAAGGAGAGCGATCAGGCAACCAAACATTGGATAGCCTGTGGTGAAACAATGGGTCCCATCAATGGGGTCCATCACCCAGACATAATCGGCATCTAAGTTCTTGGTACCGAATTCTTCACCCAGAATACCGTGCTCAGGATAGCGCTCTTCGATCATAGAACGTAGGATACGCTCGATTTCCTGATCGGCGATGGTGACCGGGCTATTATCTGATTTCTGCTCTGAACCCACACCGTCCTTGAAATAACGCATGGCAATAGGCCGCGCCGTATCAGCAAGGCTTGTGGCAAAGTCGATAAACTCAGATTGTAGCACGGTGTTTATTTCACCATCCATGGTTGGTACTATATTTCGTTATTGAGTCACTTTTCAGTCGCTTTGGGCGCTTAAGAATACGATCAAGGCGGCACGATCTGTGGCTTTTTTAATGCCTTTGAACATCATCTTGGTACCGGCCATGTATTCACCGGGCTTTGTGATAAAGGCGTTCAAATTAGCAGCGCTCCAATTTCCCCCGGCGGATGTCATTGCGTTAGAATATTTAAATCCATCGACGCTGCCTTTGGCGCTATCAACGATATTCCATAAATTAGGGCCAACTTTGTTTTTGCCGCCTTTATCAACCGTGTGGCAGGCTTTGCAATTTTTGAATAATTTCTGTCCGGCATCGGCGCTGGCGCTGGCCATTAAGGCACCTAAGTCTTCAACGGTAACAACGACGGCGGCTTCAACAACAACGCTTTCGGCTTCTTCGGGTGCAGCCGCGACCAAACGCAAGCTATCCACATTACTGTCATCGACAGTAATCAAGTATCCGCTGAGAAAATTGCCGCCATAGATTAACCAGGCAAAAATGATAAGTGCTAGGCCGATTTTCTCAAACATAGAGTAATGCATGGGATGAGTTCCTTTCCCCGTATAAATAGAGTCGAAATAATGTCGAATTGATGTCGAATAATTATCATTGAGTATTAAACAATTCGGGCAACTTTACGCGTTCCGTGATGTGCGTTCAATCTTGTTATGACCGTTTGAGTGCATTAGATTTAAAATAATTGATGATTTTGGTGATATTTTGGAGATTTGTTAATGAATCCAGTGGTGTTAATCCCTTCTCGCATGGCCTCAATGCGACTTCCTGGTAAACCTTTGGCTGAAATTCAGGGTGAACCGATGATTATTCATGTGGTCCGCCGAGCGCTGGAGGCCGATTTGGGGCCCGTGGTGGTGGCCTGTGCGGAATCTGAGATCGCCCATGCTGTTGAAGCGGCGGGATCAACCGCCGTGCTCACCCGTCCGGACCATCCTTCTGGCTCCGACCGTATATTTGAAGCCCTAGAAACCTTCGATCCGAATTGCAAATATGACACGGTGATTAATGTACAGGGCGATTTGCCGACTATTGAACCAAGCGCGGTCAGGGCTTCCTTGCTCCCATTGGCCGAGGGTTGCGTTGATATCGCCACGTTGGTTGCAGAAATCAAACGTGATGAAGAACGCACCAATCCCAATGTGGTCAAGGCCGCGGTTGCCTTTGGTGAGGGCGAGACGGTTGGTCGCGCGCTTTATTTCTCTCGCGCCACGGTGCCTTACGGTGACGGTCCGCTCTATCATCATATTGGCCTTTATGCCTACAGACGGGCTGCATTAGCGAGATTCGTTAGGTTGCCACCGGGGTTATTGGAGCAACGCGAAAAGCTGGAACAACTGCGCGCCCTTGAAAATGGTATGCGTATTGATGCGGCGCTCGTTGACACGGTTCCTTTTGGTGTTGATACTCCCGAAGACTTGGAGCGGGCGACACAATTGCTAGCCACTCATTAAACTTATGCCACAAAACCATAATTGAAATCGGTAGAATTAATGTCAGACCAAAGCGCGTTACCAGAAAACACCCCAGAAAACACCATCGCCTTCCAAGGCTTCCCCGGCGCCTACTCCCATTTGGCCTGTCGCAATGCCATGCCGGATATGACACCTCTGCCGTGTCGTACCTTTCAAGATGCGTTTGATGCGGTATCGGGGGGCAAGGCGCGTCTGGCAATGATCCCTATCGATAATTCTGTGGCGGGGCGTGTCGCCGATATTCACCATTTGATGCCCGATTCGGGTTTGCATATAATTGGCGAACATTATGAGCGCATTAATCACCACCTACTTGCTGTTCAAGGGGCAGAATTGGGCGATATCACCCATGTCCACTCACACGTCCATGCGCTGGGCCAGTGCATGGTGCTTATTAAAGAGCTCAATATTCATCCTGTGGTGCATGTGGATACAGCCGGGGCCGCCGCCGATATCGCGCGGAATGCCGATAAAACACAAGCGGCCATCGCGTCCTCATTGGCGGGGGAAACCTATGGTCTCAATTCCATGCGCGCCAATATTGAAGACGCCGATCATAACACCACCCGGTTTGTCGTGATGTCCTGTAAAGGGGATGCTCCCAGTGCCGATCTAAAACCCCACGAAGTCATTACAAGTTTTGTCTTTCGGGTGCGCAACGTTCCCGCCGCGCTCTATAAAGCCATGGGCGGGTTTGCCACCAACGGTATTAATATGACCAAATTAGAAAGCTATGTTGACGGTGAATTCGTTGCAGCCCAGTTTTACGCGGATGTAGAGGGGCACCCGGACCATATGCCCATGCAACATGCTTTTGAAGAATTGCGGTTTTTCACCCACGAAGTACACATCATGGGCACCTATCCGGCGCACGAGTATCGTAAATCTTTAAATGCGAATGGAAACGGTAAAGCTTAACCACGGTAAAGTTTAACAAAGTTTAGTCAGCGATATCCTCAATCCCGTCGCCGGATAAATTATCCGCGTCCATGGACAGCCCCCCCGTTGGGATTAACAGCGGGATGTCGGCTGTGTTTAGCGCGTCCATGATGGCGCGATTAACGCGGTAGCGAATTTGAAAGTACGAGACACTCGGCACCCAAAATCGCACCCCGATCACCACCCCACCATAGGTGAAATCATGAATGCCGACTTGGGGTTTTGCCCCGGTGTTTATCTCTTCAATGGGGGCAAGGGCTGTATTAATCACTTTAATGGCTTCTTCGGCACGCTGGGATACGGCGATTTTGGTTTGGACAACACGCTGGTCATGGGAATTGACGATGACGCGTCCGACGATTTCTTTGTTGGGGACGGTGATCCGTTCGCCGTCTTCCCCCACCAAGATGGTGACGCCAAGGGCGATTTTTTCCACCACGCCACTGACATTGCCAACGGTGATTGTGTTGCCAATAACAAAAGGACGGCTGAGGATTATCCCAAAGCCCGCGCCATAGTTGGACAGCGGCCCTTGCAAGGCCAGTGTTGCCCCAAAGGCGGACGCACCGGCAAGCGCGATCAAGGGACCAATGGATATGCCAAAATTGCCCAAAGTGATGATGATCAACATAACGACGATAACCGTTTTAACGGCCATACCGATGAATTCTGCTAAGGTCTGGTTGACCTCTTTTGCAAGGGTCATCTTGATCACGTAACGGCCAATCCACCCGGCGACCTTTAAGCCGATCATCAAGAAAATCAGCGCCCCGACGAGTTGGAAGCCGTATTCGACGGCAAATGCCAATAGGGAATCAATCAAAGTTTGAAGGAACTCAACGCTTTGATCCACGCTTTGAAGAACATCTTTTGCAACCGGGTCCATTTGGAATATCTCTTTTTTAATTGTAACTGGGACTATTGTGACAACCAGCGCTCAATCTTCAAGCAGGATTGTTGCTTGGCATCATAGCCTATGATAGAAAGTTTCTAAATTACCGTTTTATTTGAGGACGTAGGTTTATGCTCGCCATTATTTCTCCCGCTAAAAAACTGAATGTTTCCGAAGTTTCTCGTGATTTGCCACAAAGTGAACCTATGTTTGCTAAAAATATCCGTGAGCTGATGGCAACAACCCGTGAATTGAGCCGGGGTGATATCAAAAATTTGATGCATATTAGCGACACTTTGGTTGAGCTGAACTATGGTCGCTATCAAGACTTCACAAAAAAATCTTCAAAAGCCAGTGCTAAACAGGCCATAATGACCTTTGCAGGGGACACCTATGTCGGTTTGCAAGCGGATACCTTTGATGATGATGATATGGCGTTTGCACAAGATCATTTGCGCATTCTGTCCGGGCTTTATGGCCTTTTGCGACCCTTAGATATGATACAGGCTTACCGCCTTGAAATGGGGATTCGCTTGAAAACCGAGGGTCAAAGCGATCTATACGGTTTTTGGGGGGATAAATTGGGTAAAATGCTGGATAAAGAAGTGGCATCCCATAAGGCCCCGGTATTGGTCAATTTAGCGTCGGTTGAGTATTTCAAAGCGACCCAGCCCAAAACCCGCAAGGCGCGTATTGTGACCCCGGTCTTTAAAGAAGAAAAAGAGGGTGTAGCCAAGGTAATCGGCATTTTTGCCAAGCAAGCACGGGGCTCTATGGCACGGTATATTATCCGTAATCGTTTGGAAAATCTGGATGATTTGAAATCATTTGATACGGGGGACTATCAATACCAGCCCCATGCGTCGGATGATGAAACATGGGTATTTACCAGAAAATCATAAGCGCGTACTTGCAGTAACCGTCCGGTAATCTCATAATAGACTCAAACATAAAGCGAGGATGTTATGGCAAGAAAACCAAAAATCGTTCCGCGTAAAAAGCCGAAGATCATCAGTGCGGCAAAGCCGGTCACAGATACTGTGGTAGATACCGTCACAGATACTGTGAATACTGCGACAGAACCTGTTGTCGAACAGGGGGCGGAGGTCGTAGAGCAACCCGTTACAGAAACCCCGACACCCGCACCCACACCCACACCGACAGCCCCTAACGCCCCCCCAGTTGTTATGACGCGCGAGCGTGAAGCCGCCCAAGTTTTTGCCTATGCCACGAACCTGCATACTCAAGGTGATTTTGCCGGCGCGGAGCGGGCTTACGCCCGGGCGATTAATTTGGCACCGGACAATCCCGATATTTATAATAACATGGGGATCTGCTTGCGCGCCCAAGGGAAATTGGCGGCGGCGATTACGTGTTATCGGCGGTCGCTGGTTCTACGGGCGGAAAGTGCTGAGGTGTTCTCAAACCTTGGCAATGCCCAACGCGATTTGGCACAATATCACAGCGCCATAACAAGCTTTGCCCAAGCCCTTAAATTAAACCCGAAATCAAATCGTGCGCTGTTTAATATGGGGATGGCGTTACGCGATGTGGGCGAGGTTGAACAAGCCATTCGGTGTTTGAAGAACATCGTTACCGAGAACCACCATGACATTGTTGCCCATTTGGAATTGGGCTATTGCCTGCTGATGCGGGGTGATTTGGAATTGGGCTTTACGGCCCTTGAAATGCGCGTCGGGTTGCCCGGTGTTGTTGAACAGATGCCAACCAATAACGGCACGATCCTACAGTGGGACGGACAGCCGCTCGGCGGTAAAACGGTTCTGATTTTTCAAGATGGCGGTTTGGGAGACTTAATTCAATTCGGTCGTTATATATCCCATGTCAAAGAACGCGGCGCGAATGTGTTGGTAGAATGTCATAAAAAGTCAGCCACATTAATGGCGTCAGTTCCCGGTGTTGATAAAATTTGCATCGCGGGCAACCAACGACCGCATTATGATGTCTATGCCCCGATCACCAGCTTGCCGCATATTCTTGCTATTGGTAATCATACCTTGGTCGAACAGGTTCCTTATGTGAGCACCGATGACGCTCAATCAGTTAAGCTACCGCCTGCTGGTGGTTTGCAACTCAGAACGGGATTGTGTTGGTCACCAGATGTTGTTCGTAAAAATGCGGAGGCTGTTGGCAATAACCGCGCGTGTCCGTTGGACGAACTTATGTCGCTTCTCGCCATCCCTGGAATCACGGCTTTCAGCTTGCAAGGCGGCGAACGGGCGGGGGACGTGCAAACCATTTCAAGCCCCGCCTTGATGACGGATTTAAGCCCTCAGATAAACGACTTGTCGGATTTAGCCGATGCCATCAGCCAGCTTGATCTGGTCATCTGTGTTGATAGTGTAACGGCCCATGTGGCGGGCGCGCTTGGTAAACCCACGTGGGTGTTATTACCGTTTGTGTCTGATTGGCGATGGCATCCGGTGGGCGAGACATCTATTTGGTATCCTGAAATGCGCCTGTTCCGTCAAAGCGAGGCGGGGGATTGGAGCGATGCCATTGAAGAACTTCGGACCGCTCTCTATAGCCGGACAACCAACCGGTTGAACTAGGCGACCCGCTTCACAAATAAGTGTGTTGCCTGTTCTTTGCTTTATTGACATCAATAGATCTTTGCTTAATTGACATCAATAGAGCCTAACCAGCCAACCCCTATATGCAGGAGAGCTCCATGAGCCAAAATTCCCAGCAAATTACATTCAACAGTGCAGAGGGAACCCCCTTGGCCGGGCGCCTGGATTTACCCGATCCCAGTAGCGGACCACCGAAAGCGTACGCTCTTTGGGCGCATTGTTTTAGCTGCACCAAGGACATCTTTGCCGCTGGTCGTGTATCAAAGGGATTGACCGACCACGGTATCGCTGTTCTGCGGTTTGATTTCACCGGACTGGGCAGCAGCGAAGGCGATTTTGGCAATACGAATTTTTCTTCCAATGTGGATGATCTTGTGGCCGCGGCGGATTTTTTACGCGCAAACTACGCAGCGCCTAAATTACTCATCGGGCATTCCTTAGGCGGTGCGGCGGTGCTGGCGGTGGTGGATCGTATCCCTGAAGCAGAAGCCGTCTGTACCATTGGCGCGCCCGCCGACCCCGCCCATGTGGCCCATCACTTTACCGAAGCACGCCCAGAGATTGAAGCAAAAGGCGAGGCCGAAGTTTTGTTGGCGGGGCGACCATTTTGCATCAAGAAACAATTCCTCGACGACATTGAAGGCCACAAGCTGGAAGCCACCATCGCCACGATGCGCAAAGCATTATTGATTTTTCATTCGCCCATTGATGCGACCGTGGGCGTGGATAATGCCGCGCGTATTTTTGCCGCTGCCAAACATCCCAAGAGCTTTGTATCCCTCGATGATGCAGATCATTTGTTAAGCCGAAAAGAAGATGCCCGTTATGTTGCCAATGTGATTGCCGCGTGGGCGGGACGGTATGTGACCCATGAAGGCGAAGAAGAAAAAGAAACGGCCCCCTTAACCCCCTTAACCGTGCAACCGGAAACGGTCGTGGTCGCGGAGACGGGCAAAGGCAAGTTTGCCAACGCGGTTTCAATTGGGGGGCGTCATTCATGGTTAGCCGACGAGCCGGAAAGTTATGGCGGCAGCGATACCGGACCGTCGCCGTATGAGTATTTGCTTGCCGGGTTGGGGGCGTGTAAGTCCATGACCATGCGTATGTACGCCGAGCGTAAGGGCTTTGCTTTGGAGCGTGTCCAAGTGACCTTAAAGCATAATAAAGTCCACGCCACAGATTGCGAGAATTGCGAAACCAAAGACGGGCATATTGACCACATCGACGTGAATATTGAGATCGAAGGCGATTTAGACGACGAAACCCGCGAAAAAATCATCAATATTGCCGAAAAGTGCCCGGTTCACCGGACCTTGCAATCGGAAGTGATTATTAAAAGCAATCACTGAGATTTCAAAAAAACACAAAAAATTAACATTAAATACGTTTTCGCTACCTTTTGTTTACTTATCAGCGCGTAAAATTATTAATCATACCTCAGAATCTCATAAAAATCGGGGTTGATGGTTAATAACGCAAGTTAAGTTGTGGAGACGTGAGTGGCGATCGATAGCAAGAATTTTTCCAAAGGCGACGTGATCTTCCGCGAAGGTGACGCGGGTAGTGATGTTTATCTTATCATTGAAGGTAAAGTCTCTTTGTCCAAAAACACCGCCCGTGGAAGCGTGGAAATTGAAGTGCTAGAAGCGGGGGCCAGCTTTGGCGAAACCGGCGTGATGAATGGCGGCAAGCGAACGTTAACCGCCGTGGCGGTAGGCTCGGTTCAATTACAAATAATGCTCGATGCCAACACACTTGAGAATACGACCAACAACGCCGCGACAGATACAAATCATGCGGGCCTGAAACAAGAGCCCCCAAAACAAATCGGCAGCCCCCCCCACCAGAGTTGGTGGTCACGGTTATTACACCCCGGCGGAACTAATTCCAGTGATATTGAAGTGCGCATCGTTTTGTTCTCGGGCGAGGGCGGCACCACACAAGCCAAAAAAATTCAATCCGCATTGCAACATTGCGCCGGAATAAAGGCCAAGCTGGTGTCACGCGAAGGGCCGTTCATACAAAAAAATGGCATCTCTAAGAACAATATTGGGGTGTGCGTCGGGGCCGCGCGAAAAATTTTAAAAAACACCGGTGGCGATATTTTAATTTGGGGCGAAATTCCGTCTTTCGTTCAACCGGACAATCAATCCTCTGCGATGAAAAAAGCATTGAGCACGGACCCAACCATGCATCTGCACTTTATATCCGCCGTCGCCAACAACGAAGATTTTGCCGGGTCCTATAACGGATATGATGTTTTACCGTTGCCGCTTGATTTGGATGAAGGTTGGACGTCCATGCTTTATGGTGTGGTGCTATCGGCGATGTCGCCCTCTAGTGTGGCAAAATTAAACAATATCAACCAACACATTGAACAAGCCATCGAACAAGGCGCCATTCCGGCGCAATCCCCACCGCAAAGTTTCTCCGCCGTTGAACGGGCCAACTTATTAGTGTGTCTCGCCAACAGCATCGTGGTGGTTGCCAGACGCATGAACGAAAGCGATTTATTGGGATTTGCCGCCGATACTTATTCTCGCGCCCTAGAGCTTATCACCTTTGAAGACCATCCTGTTGTCTGGGGCATGGCCCATAAACAACGCGGCAGCGTGCAAATGATGATTGCCGAACGGTTGGGCGATCCATCGGCTTTAAACGAAGCACAGAATTCTTTAGAGACCGCCGTTGATACAATTCCAAGGCGACTATTACCCCGCGAATGGGCAGCGGCGCAAAACAAATTGGGATTGGTATATTATAAATTGGATTACGCCGATCCGTCATCGGATTTATCGCGTTTGAATTTGGCAATCACAGCTTTCCAAGCCGCCATACAGGTCTATTCCCGTGTGGATGTGCCCCAACGCTGGGCCGATGTGATGAACAATTTCGCGCAAGCCGCTCAGGTCATGGGCCAGCAATCCATGGATCCGGAAATGTTACAAAAAGCGGTCTCTGCCTGTCGCAGTGCTTTGGAAGTCCGGTCTCGCACCGGAACACCTATGTTATGGGCCGCCAGCCAAAATACGTTGGGGTCGGCATTGTTTCTACTTGGTAAACATGTGGAACGGATCGATCACTTAGAGGCCTCCATGGACGCGTTCCATGCGGCCTACACAATCTACGCTGCGCGTGACGCCAGAAAAATGATGCACGTTATCTCGCGCAATCTTGAGCGGGTTCGGGTGTTATTGGCGGAACTCAGAGCCGATAATGTGGGTCATGTGCAATGGTTTGAAGAAACAGAATCCCAAGAAATATCCATCGCCAACATTGAAAAATCTCGTGAGGAATCCCAGTGGTGGAAAGACAACGTTGTCGATGGCGGCGCGAATAATCACGCCAATCAAGAATACCACCACCCCGCCGCCACTATGGATCGGGATGGTTTCAAAAAAACATCCAACGCCGCAGAATAAAGCCACGGGTTCAAATTATATAATTTTAAAAAATACTATAATTGTGTTCAGCCCTAATGCTTCATCCCCGGTTTCTGCATAATATTTATCGTAAATTATTAATAAAAACCACACATGGCTTTCCCACATTCTTCAATGTAGGATTTTGCTAAGTATCCAGCATGGTATTGCAGATAAGCAACTATTATGATTCCCAAATTAATGAAGAGTATTGAAGGAACCCACCGACGAAGTAAAAACCGAGAAAGGAATAGACAGAAAAGAAACGGTATTAATGCTAATAAATCTTCGCCCTGAGTTATCGCTATATTTTCTTCCAGCCCCATTGAATGATGTAATCCACTATCGGATAGAAGAAAAATATAGTAAAAACGACCAACTAAAAGAAAATATGAAGAGCATATTAGCGCACCCCACCCAATAACTTTTCTAATTATCTCAATCTTACTTAAGACCTTCGCCCTTAAGGAATTTGGCAAGCTCCCGTCTTCTATTTCTTCCTTCATCTCCGGATCCTGCATAATAAAAATGCCCTTCATTCGTTTGTTTCAGTTGTTGATTTTGAAGCTCAGGAACTGATTTTATGATTTCGAGATCACTCATCCCAGCATATAAAGGATCACCTTGATCCTTCAAATTTAAGATTCTTATATTCTTTATGTTAGGATTTTTTTGCAACTCATCCAAGAACCCTTTTTCAATTGGGGTTCCTATTAGTACAAGATTATCAACCGTTCCACCGAGCTTCGCATAATCAATTGCCGCTTGTGATGCTTCTACACCGCCGTAAGAATATCCTACAAGATTGAATTGTTTTCCTTCTTCTTTGAAGGATGAAAAATCACTCATATTATCATTCTCGTCATTACTGAAAGGGACTGATAATGCATCTATTATAGAATTACTAGATGACCAAATATTTGGATTTGCGGCCCTAACATTTTCAATTCCTAACTCCGTAAAAGCATCAACCATATCTTTTATATAGTCGCCATCCATTCCAGCCCCACCAAAGAATGTCGTTCCTTTGAGTTCACGATACACTAAAGTATTTACCGGTTTTGATAGTTGGTTGTCTTCTTCAATCAGTTTCTTTTGTAATTCTATTGGATGTCCCCAATTCCATTCATTTACATCTTCGCTATTAACCTTCTTAACAATCCCCTTTGGCGTATAGGTGCCTCCAAAATAGTTTTCTTTTAGTTTTCGTAAATCTGTAGGACTGCTTGTATCAGTAGGTTCTCCAGAAAGAGCTTTTATCGAAGCTAGTTTCATCTTCTCCCCTGCAATACGGGACCGGCCATATTCAAACCTATCTTTAGCTAACTTTTCAGCCTCCGCTTTTCTTTTAGCTTCAGTGGTTTTTGCAATCACCTGATTACGGGCGGCATCTTCGGCTTCTTGCTTTTCATTTTGTTGGGTTAGACGAAGTCGTCTTTGTTCGGCGAGCCTTGCTTCTTTTGCTGTTTTGGCATCCGCTGCGTCTTGTTGTCTTACGGCTAACTCCGCGGCCCCATCACTACCGTCACCGAGTAAACTTCTTGTGCCACTCGATCCGGTCTCTTCGCCGAGTAAATTAAATCGGGCTTTGTTGCGTCCTCTCGGCTTGAAGGTTGATTTTGGGGCTGTCTCGTCTGGTTCGGTATCTGACTTTTTTTCGTTTTTTTGTGCGGCACGTCGTTCGGTCAATTCAGCAATTCCATTTCCCCGACCTCCTCTCACGGGTTTATCAGAGGAACCATCCAGCTTGTCCCCTTTACCATCATCGACGTTCTTCTCGGTCAGCTCCCCTCCGGGGCGACCAAAACGGGGTGGTCTAAATTCTAATAGTCCTGTATTTGGATTACGGGTGCCAGAGCCGCCGTGGTCTTTCAACAACCGGGCTTCTTCGGGAGTGATATGGGCCAGTATCGTGTCACCGCCGCGCCCCATGTTTTGTAGTAGCTGCGCTACCTGCATTAGGTTGGTTTGAGAACCGCCTTGTTGTTGGACTTGATCCATGACTTGGCTGTGCATGGCAATGGCGCGCTTCGGGGATCGTTCGGACAGTTGTTCCAAGAAGTCATGGTATTCATCGAGGGCTTTGTTAAAGTTTGTGGCACCCGGTTTACACAAACCCTCGGCGTAAAGTTCTGGATACAGGCCACAATCGGACCGCTTGAGCAAGGAGTGTACCTGTCGTTGATTGGAGCTGTAGTAATCGCCAAGGATGGTAGGGGCGGGGCGGAAGGCCACATAGATGTGTTCATTCGTCATCGTTATTTCCTTTCATGGGTTAACCAAAAAAAACCCGCCCCCGAATAGTTGGAGGCGGTGTGATGTGTTCAGATTGTGAGTATAAAAATTATGAGTAAAAAAAAGGACAACGGCGCTTTACACGCAGTTGTCCTCTTCGCTGATTTTAGGAGATCAGATAATGAGCCCTATGCTAGGGCCTTCATTGATTTATAGACTTAATCCACGTTCCATCATTTGACTGACGCGCCGAGCAAAATCTAGCGGGTCGGTGGGGTTTTCGCCTTCCAAAATACGGGCTTGATCAAGCAGTAAATGTGCCGCGTCGTCGATGGCGGGGTTGGCATCCACCGAGGCTTTTGCAGCCGCGCTGAGTTTCACAATCAGAGCATGCTTGGGGTTGATTTCCAATATGCGGGGGGTGGGGCTGTTGTCGCCGCCCAGTTGTTTGTGTTGTTTAAGCAACCGTTCCATGTGGATATCCATGTCGCCTTCGTCCGATACCAAACACACCGCACTGTCGGTCAGACGAGAGGACGCACGCACGTCTTTGACGGTCTCGCCGAGGGCAACTTTAATACGGGCGACCAAGGCATTGACCGCATCGTCATCGGATTTGTTTTCTTCTTTGTCGCCGTCTTTTTTGGCATCATCGCCAAAGCCGTCCAGATCGGCGCCCGCGCGGGTGGCTGATTTAAGGGTTTTCTCGGCGTAGGTGCCAACGGATTGAATCCAGAAATCATCGATCGGATCGGTAAGCAACAGAACCTCAATGCCTTTGGCTTTGAAGCCTTCCAATTGAGGGCTGCGGGCCAGTTGGGATTGGTCTTCGCCGGTGATGTAATAGATCGCTTCTTGGCCCTCTACCATGCGCTCGACGTACTGCGCCAGTGAGATCAGCTCGTCGCTGGTGGTGGAGCGGAAGAGACAAAGCTCGAACAGTTTTTCGCGGTTTTCGAAATCCTCATAGAGACCTTCTTTTAGAACCGGACCAAAATTGCCCCAAAATGTGAGGTAGTCTTCTGGTTTTTTGTCGGCTTTCTTTTTTAGCTCGCTGAGGATGCGTTTGACCAAGCCTTTACGGATTTTGGCGAGCTTTGGATCATGTTGCATCATTTCGCGACTGATGTTAAGCGATAGGTCTTCTGAATCGATCACGCCTTGTACAAAGCGTAGGTACGCTGGCATCAGATCTTCGCAATCATCGGTGATGAACACACGGTTTACATAAAGCTTGATCTGGTTTTTACGTTCTGGGTTGAACAGGTTGAAGGGTTGCGCCGTAGGGATGTACAACAAGTTGGTGTAGGACATTACGCCCTCGACCCGATTGTGCATGGTCAACCAAGGCTCATCAAAAGCGTGGGCAACGTGATGATAGAATTCGGTGTACTGTTCTTGGGAGATGTCTTTTTTATCGCGACCCCATAGGGCAGAGGCGGTATTGAGGGTTTCGATCTCGCCGCCTTCTTTGCTCATGGTCACGGGAACGCCCACATGATCGGAATAGGTTTTGACGATGGTGCCGAGGCGCAGGTCTTCGAGGTATTCTTTATCTGCTTTTTTGATATGCAAGGTGATATCGGTGCCACAGGTCTCGCGGGTGGCTTCTTCAATAGTGTAGCTGCCACGGCCATCGGAAATCCATAACCAAGCCGCATCGCCGCCGGCTTTGCGGGTTAGAACCTCGACTTTATCGGCGACCATGAAGGAGGAATAGAAGCCCACACCGAACTGACCAATTAAGGACGCGGCATCGGTGCTTTTGCTTTTTTTGCCAGCGTTCTTTTCATCGTTTTCTTTGGACATTTGGGCGGCAAAAGCCTGGGTGCCGGAACGGGCGATGGTGCCGAGCAGGTCGTTCAATTCGTCCTTGGTCATGCCGATTCCGTTATCGGATACGGTCAGGGTCTTTTTCTTGGCATCAACGTTCAGGTTAATGGCAAATTCGCCGTTGGTGGCGGTGGCCATGTTTTTATCGGTTAAAGCACCATAGCGTAATTTATCACAGGCATCAGACGCATTGGAAATCAGTTCACGTAGGAAAATCTCTTTGTGGCTGTAGAGCGAGTGCGCAACAATATCGAGCAATTTGCCCACTTCGGCTTGAAAGTTGTGTGTTTCTTGCGTCATGACGAGTATGTTCTCCGTAAATTAAATCAATAAGTCTATTCGGTGCCGCAGATATGTGCTGAAATGGCCTTAGATGCAAGAGGGAATAACGAAAAAAACCATGAATAAGTCAACTATAGAGCCAGTTTCACCGCAATATTTAATCGACGGTGCGGATAACGCCCCGGTCACGGTGATTCTCGCCCACGGTGCGGGCGCCCCTATGGACAGTCCGTTTATGGATGCCTTTGCCAAAGGGCTGAGTGAGGGCAGTATGCGCGTGGTACGCTTTGAATTCCCCTATATGGCGGAGCGGCGTAAAACAGGTAAAAAGATGCCCCCCAACCGGATGCCCATTTTAATGGAAACGTGGGGCCGGGTCATTGATGATTTCTCTAGCGCGACCTTGGTCATTGGCGGAAAGTCCATGGGGGGGCGTGTTGCCAGTATGATTGCTATTGAGAAAGATGTGGCGGGGTTGGTTTGTCTTGGTTATCCCTTTCATCCCCCCGGCAAGCCTGAAAAAACCCGGTTGGAGCATTATGCGGATTTAAAAACGCCAACGCTGATATTACAGGGAACCCGCGATACTTTGGGTAATTTTGAGGATGTGGCGGGATATGACCTGCCGGATTGTGTTTCTGTACATTGGTTGGAAGATGGTGATCACGGATTTAAACCGCGAAAGAAATCCGGTCGAAGCGAAGAACAAAATTGGCAAGAGGCTATTGATGCCTTCGTCGCCTTTGCCCAAAATTGTCAATAAAGTGGACCCGGTGTGACATGACAGATGACAGTACCCTCAAAAAACGTTCTGTTTTGATTGCAGGACACCGTACCAGTGTCTCAATGGAGAGCATCTTTTGGGATTACTTACGCGATATCGCCACAGAGCGCGGGACGTCTCTCAATAAATTAATCACCGAAATTGATGAAACGCGCACGGGTAATTTGTCCAGCGCCATACGGGTTCATGTCCTGCGAAATTTGCGAGACCTTAAAACTTAAGCAACTGATTGATAATGTCTGCGGGTGAAATTCCTTGCGGCTCTGGTTGTGGGGGCTGTGCGGGTTGTTGGTTTTGTGGTGGAGGTTCCGATCCCCCCGTTCCTGATGAAGGTGGTGGCGTTTGTTGTTGCTGTTGGGGTTGCGCAGGTATTTTCCCGCCAAGTATACCGCCAAGAACACCTTCGATGACGGAGCCAATAACCGGAACGTCCCCGACGAGGGGAAGTGATGGGTTTACCCCTTCCTGCCGCCCTGTGGCGAACTTAATGCTGGGGTCGTCAATCGCCCCCGTTACCGAAAACGGGAACTCTTGTAAGATACCGGAATTAAGCGACAACATTTGTGTTAAAATATTTTGGGCCAAATGCATCACCCCGGATACATCCATTTGCCAATTCGCCAAATCGATTTGACCTGTCATCGTGCCATTGCCCAGACCCGACAGTAATTGCATGTTCTGTAAATCGGCAACGCCGTTACGAATGGAAAAACCACCGTTGACATCGGCAAGCGAACTTGATGAGGCTCCATTCAACCCCGCGCCCAATTGACCCAGACCACCGGCAATACCCAACAAGCCAGCAAGGGGTGAGCCTTTGGTCGAACCGGTCACATCCATGGCCTTCACATCAAATGAGCCATCGCCGTTCAGGGCCGACATCATGGCGGCGACGCTGGACCCTTTTGCCGCAAAGTTGGATTTAAAAGCAACGCTACCTGATGCTATATCCTGACCGTTCAGAGCCGATAATAACGCCCCCATGCGTAAGCTAGAAAGCGTAATATTGGTCTTCACGTCCGGCACGCCGCGGGCGTCGAGCAAGCCGGATAAATCGATCTGGCCGCCAAACAAACTGCCACTGACTTTGCGGGCCTCAAGAACGCCTTTGTCCAATTTGACCATGATCACGGCATTTTTTAAATCGATGGTATCATAGGACAAAGATTTTGAATTGATTTCGATATCACCATCGAAATCACGCAAGGCGGCGACATCTATTTTATCCTTTGACCAGGGTGCTGTACTGGATGGGTCCGCTGAGTTTGATTGCGAAGATTGCCCGGATGATGAACTGGA
>CBFDBO010000017.1:0-72158 GCA_965603075.1 uncultured Rhodospirillales bacterium
ACCGCATTTCGAAAGAGTTGAGCGTTGTTGCCTATCTTTACAAAGACTTTGAAAATCAACCCATTATCCTAAATTGAATTGTCGGATGAAGGTATAAGTAGAAGTGCGGCTGTCTGTCCAATATGTATGATTTAAAAGCAAACCAATAGCCATTGCCGAGGAAACAAGACCCTGTACAGCATCACCGCTGGCACGTGCTTCCTAACCTGAAGCCTTTTTCAAATCCTGTATCTAGATCTCAGTTTGGTGTTTTGGTAAGGCAGAAAATTTCCCTTAATTGCTACTGATAAAACTGAGGAATATATACACCGCAAGAAAGAGGGCAATTAACATAGCCATGCTACTTGCGGGGCGGGTCTTTGAAAGCAAGTTATCCGGATTTTTATGTGTTCTGGAAAGGTAATCTAGGCTCATCTCTAGTTTGCTAAGGAAAGCTTGACGAATAGCTGTGTCAATCCGCCATATAACCGAGAACAGACTCTGAACAGTTGCAGGAAGGGCACGGCGATAGACCCAATCAAAATCCAAGTTTGTTGAGTGTAGCTCTGGTGGATACATGCCCCTGAGGTTTAGCCAGACAAAGGCCAATGCAGAGAAGAATAATAATTGAGTTTGAGCCAGAACATGTGTGGCATCGTATGGGTTATACCCCGTATCGTACGGTAAAAGGGCGTATAGCGATGAAGGATAAACCCCAATACCAATACACAGACACGCTGCAATCAACATGGCAAGCAGCATGTTGTTTGGTGGGTCGCTTGCTCGAATTCCTGAATCATGAGCAAAAAATGCAAAATAAGGAATTTTAATGCCGGCATGATGGAATACACCAGCAGAAGCAAATAACAGCATTAACCAGACCAAATTGTAATCATTCTCAAGGGCCGCGGACATTACCATGGATTTACTGACAAACCCACTGAAGAGGGGGAATGCAGAAATAGACGCCGCACCCACAATACATAGAACCGTTGTTTTCGGCATGGTTTTGTATAGGCCACCGAGGTCAGAACCGTTAATGCGGCCTGTCATATGAAGCACGGCCCCCATTGACATAAACAACAAGCCCTTAAAAATGACGTCATTGAAAGCATGTGAAATTGCACCATTGAGCGCAAGCGATGTGCCAATGCCAATTCCGACGACCATAAAGCCAACTTGGTTTATCAGGCTATAAGCCAAAACGCGTCTCAGGTCATTCTCGATAACAGCAAAAAAGATCGGAAAACACGTCATGGCAGCGCCGATATAAACCAATAGCTCGGTACCAGGATATCCCCTCGCGAGAGAATAAACGGCTACTTTGGTGGTGAACGCGCTGAGGAAAACTGTACCTGTGACCGTGGCTTCAGGGTACGCATCTGTTAACCAGTTGTGTGCCATAGGAAAGGCACATTTGATGCCAAATGCTAAGAAGATTAACCATCCAGAAAGACTGTTTAAACCAATATAGCCAAATTCTAGTGTGCCATTTTCAGCGGCATAAAATAAGGTTCCTACCAATAGTATGACACCGGATAAAACCTGAATTATTAGGTATCGCATTCCGGCAACATAGGCGCGTTGTGTTCTACGCGCCCAAATGAGGAAGACTGAAGTGAAGGCTAATAATTCCCAGAATATAAATAATGTTAATAAATCTCCCGCAAAGACGGCACCCAAACCACTGCCAGCATACAACATGCCTGATACCTGTTGCAGGGTGTCGCGGACATGCAAGGAATACACAATGGCGATGAAGGCAGCTATGTGGAAGACATAACCAAAAACTAGACTTAGCTTGTCAGCCCGAAAAAGAGTCACTTGAAAATCAAGAATTTCAGCTTGTAAATGTATGCCTTCAGGCACAGTCCAAAGATGGAAGGCGCTGACAATCGGAATCGCTATCATAATTGCACCCCGTAGGGGGCCGCGAGTCATTAAAGCAATTAAAGCGCCGATGAAGAAGGGAACAAATGGGGGTATCTCAAGCATCCACATTTTGGTCCCCTAATTTTGATTCTGGTTGTTTTTCAAGATCGGAATTACCTTCGTTATCGTAGTAGCCTTCTGAACGCATGAGAAAAGTCCGCATCCAACTCGCTATAAGTACAAGGACGACACAGCCGATAAATCCATAGAGCGGGTAAAACCCCCAGAGGTTTTCCCAACTGTGATAGACGTGACGATGTATCACAAAGTCAAGGGCAAGCAGAACTGCGCAACACCCATAGAGTAAATATAAAGTGCGTTTAATATTACGTGGATTATCAAACAGATGTTTTCCCTCAGTTTTCATGATTTATTCCAGGCATTTCCAGAATGGCTGTCGCCAATTCAAACAAGGGTTGAGGGTAAAAGAAAAGAACCACACAACACACTGTCGTAATGCTAAGTGCGATCAACGATGCTGTTGGTGCTTCCTTTATTGCGATCTTTTTTGTATCAGTTCCATTTCTTGGAAAGAATGCGCGTATAGGTATGGGTATGAGATAGGCAATATTTAAAAGAGAGCTGATCATTAATGCTGCCATAAGGAACCATTGCTGGGTTTCCAATGTACCCATCAATAAGTACCACTTACTCCACGTTCCCCCTGCAGGCGGAACACCGATGATACTCAAACTTGCTATGAAAAATGCGGCCATGGTAATCGGCATCTGGCGTCCAATGCCGTGCATATCGCTAATCTTGCTTTTATGTAAAGTGACCAAAATAGCACCAGCACAAAAGAACAGCGTAATTTTTCCGAAGGCATGCATGGCGATTTGCATTGATCCGCCAATAACACCAAGGGACGAAGCGAGCAATGCGCCAAGA
Organism: uncultured Rhodospirillales bacterium; assembly: GCA_965603075.1. Taxonomy (GTDB): domain Bacteria; phylum Pseudomonadota; class Alphaproteobacteria; order Rhodospirillales; family Casp-alpha2; genus JABJOR01. Next base: position 2,800 of record CBFDBO010000017.1, read on the forward strand.
GTAACGTAACCTAATTGGCTAATGGTAGAGTATGCAAGTCGGGCTTTTAAATTATCCTGTCGCATGGCAACGATAGAGGCCAATAATATCGTAGCCCCCGCTAAGTATAATAATACCTGCGTGCTTGGTAATTCAGCTAGAAGGTCGATGCCAAAAATATAAACACAAATTTTCAATACCGTGAAAACACCGGCTTTTACAACGGCTACAGCATGAAGCAAGGCACTTACGGGGGTTGGCGCAACCATTGCAGCGGGAAGCCATCGGTGAAAAGGCATTATGGCGGCTTTACCGATGCCAAAGATAAACAGGACAAGGAAGACCCCGGCAATTGTTACATCGGTAGCGCTGTTAAATACGCCGCCCGGCTTAAAGTTCAAAGTCCCTGCGACGAACCAAGTTCCTATAATGGCAACGAGGAAAAAGGCGATTGATGTACTGAGTAATATCCCCAGATACGTTCTTCCCCCTTTTTTAGCTGCGGCGGTTCCTGAATGGGTGACTAAAGGATATGTTGATAATGTTAGAGCTTCGTAGAAAATAAAAAGTGTGAACAAGTTTTCGGCAAACGCAATTCCCATCACACAACTTATGGCAACGGCAAAACAGATATAGAACCTAGTCTGATTTATTTCTTTATGGGCGCGCATATACCCAATGGCGTAGATGGTTGTAATTGGCCAAAGAAAACTTGCCACGAGCGCAAAAATCATTCCAAGAGGTTCGATGGTAAAACTTAATTGCAATCCCGGTAACAAGTACCACCAGTTCACACTGATAACCTCACCTTGCTTGAGACCGGCGTAAAGATTAAGAACCAAATAGAAGACCACCAGCCCCGTCGCGATAGATATTCCTTCACGCAGGTTTGGAATGTTTCTTGCTAGTACAAGTCCCAATATCGCTATTGGCGGTAAAATAATACATAACTGTAACATCGTCTCCAAAGAGATGCTCATGGTGCTATTCCAAACAAACTCTGTGAAACGGACTGTGCCACCTGAACACTAAGGCGGGTATCTATACCAAAATAGATATTTGCAATGACCAGTAGCCATATAGGAACAAGGAAGGTCATTGGCGCTTCTGTGACGGGAAGGCTGCCTGGCTCGGGCTCCATAAAATAGGCAGCTTCTACGATCCGCCAGACGTAAACTATCGCAAGCAAGGAACCCAATACAATTAGAATTGCGACGGGCCACCAACCGTTTTCAATCGCCGCTAATACCAGATACCACTTACTGATAAAACCAACTGTTAATGGCACACCAATTAAACTTAATCCACCTATCACAATGGCAGCCATTGTCAGGGGCATTTGGCGGCCCAAACCTTGAATGTGGCTCAAGCTAACACTGCCAATTCGGTACATTATCGCACCCAGAGCCAAAAATAGCGCGCCCTTCATCAAGGCGTGATTGAATAAATGTAACAGCGTTGCCATAAGGCCTGCGGAGGTCCCCATACTATAACCTACGACCATGTAGCCAATCTGCGCGACACTGGAATAAGCAAAAATTTGCTTAAGGTTTTTCTGATATATTGCTGTTGTGGAGGCTATATAAATTGCCAATAAACCAAGCGATAGAAGCAAAATACCTAAGGGTAAAACGGAGAAAGAAAAAGAAAATCCGAATACTGAAAAAGTGAAGCGAATTAATAAATAAACAACCACTTTAGCGGAAGTAGCGGCAAAAAATGCCGTTATAATTGATGGTGCGTAGGAATATGCATTTGGTAACCATAGATGAAGCGGAAACAATGCAAGCTTTAGGCAGACACCTACAATAAAGAAAGCAAACGCGACAAAGACAGTTCGTGTATGCGCAACCTCGGGTAAACGCTGGAAAAGATCTTCCATATTCAGCGTACCTGTCATTTGGTACATAAGGCCTATGCTAATAAGAATGAATGTTGCCCCAATGGTTCCCATAATCAAATATTGATAGGAAGCCCAGAGTGCCTGCCTGTCTTTACCCATGGCAATCAGGGCGTATGCTGACAGAGAAGATATTTCCAGGAAAACAAAAACGTTAAAGACGTCCCCTGTAGAGACGATACCAAGCATACCCGTGAAGGATAACAAATAAAGAACATAGAAAAGTGTGTGAAGCTCTTCTGGAATTTCTTTTTGTATACTGGTTTGAGCCGCGATCAATACAACCGTACTAACGCCAGATATAATGATCAAAAGAAACGCATTCAGCATATCAATGCGATATTCAATACCCCACGGCTTGCTCCAACCGCCTAATTCGTAAGATATAATTCCAGATGTCATCACTTGTTGAAGCAGAGCGATACTGATCAGAAATGCAATAGCGCTAACGATAAGGGCAAATATCCACACCAAGGCGGGCCGCTTTATAATGAGACAGATCGGAGCAGCCATTAAAGGGACAATGACCTGCAAGACGGGCAGGTGTGCTAACACGACTGATTATCCTTCTCTTGGATTTCATTTTCTTCGATGGTTCCATAGGCTTCTTTTATGCGTACGATTAGGGCAAGACCCAAAGCGGTCGTTGCAATGCCAACGACAATTGCGGTCAGGATCAAAACATGGGGCAAGGGGTTTGAATATAGGCTGTACGCATCACTTAGAATAGGCGCCGTACCACCATCAATTTTACCCATGCTGACATAAAAAATGAAAACGGAAGTTTGGAAAATACTAAGCCCAACTATTTTTTTTATCAAGTTTCCCTGGGCAATAATAATGTAGAAACCGATCATCATCAGTGCCATCACTATCCAGTAGTTATAGAGTCCTAGTAACATTATTTGCCTGTTTTCTGATTGATTTGCAAATGCTCATCGCGGCCTGCAAAATTAAAAAAGATGATGATCATTACGGCTGCGACTGTGCAGCCAACACCGAGTTCTATCAATAAAATTCCAAGGTGTTGACCGGCAACGGGGTCTTCCAATAAAGCATTATAATCAAGAAAGTTTCCTCCGTTGATCATTGAAACCATACCGACACTGCCATAAATCAAAACACCGATTGCTGCCAACAAACGAACGATGGATTGATTAATGACACGACGTGCGGTGCTTAAGCCAAATAACATTGCATAGAGTATTATCGCAGCTGCAAAGATGACACCTGCCTGAAAACCGCCACCAGGCCCAAAGTCACCGTGGAATTGAACATACAGGGCAAATAGAAGAATGAACGGGATCAGTATTTTACTAACGATGCGTAGAACCATGTGCTGCTCATGCATTGAAATATTGGTTGATTCGATTTTCGCATCATCATCTTTAGGGCTGCGGGCTACGCCCAGCAACGCTAGAACACCTATTCCTGCAGTGAAAATTACAACGACTTCACCGAAGGTGTCGAACCCTCGGTAACTGGCAAGCACGGATGTAACGGCATTTGGAATGCCAATTTCCAGCATGGAATCGAAAATATAACGGGGTGAAACATGCGTGTTGGTAGGGGACTCTGCAAAACCAAAATAAGGCATATCTAGCGTGCCATAGATTAACAGGCCACCCGTAACAGCAACCAATATCAAAGCCAAACCAGGTTTGTATTGGGTGGTATGTTCCCCGCGTCCGGTCATTGCAACGGTTGTTAACATCAAAATAGTGGAGATGCCTGCACCGACAGATGCTTCTGTGAATGCAACATCCACAGCGTCCACAGCGACGAAGAAACTAGCTGAAAGCAGACCGTAGACACCCGATAGCATGGCCACTGCTAACAAGTCTTTCATACGAGTTATTGCGATGGCCACGCACAATAAAAGTGCCAGTATGATTATATGAGCGAGGGATTCTATGACTTTCCCCTATCTTTTTTAGCAAGAAACGGCAAAAGCTTACTTTCTATCGCTGCTTTGGCTAATGCATGACTTGCTGTGGGGTTGATCAATAAGGTCATCAGTAAAATTATTAATAGTTTGATGATTACAATTCCATCCGGATTTTGCATCATCAAACCAACTAATATTAAACCTGTGACAAGAGTATCACTGACGCCAGTTGCATGCATACGGGAGTAAAAGTCAGGAAACCGCAAAATGCCGATCCCGCTTATAATGGCAAGAATACTGCCCAATAGGAGGCAAATAGTTCCAATAAAACTGAAGACCACTTCCATTATAAACCCTTCTCAGATGAATTTGAGTCATGAGGAGCTTGTTTGATAGAGAAGCTATCTGATAATCGCAATACGGCTATTACACTAATAAAGTTAATCAAGGCATAGACCATGGCAATATCCAAAAATTCCGGACGCCCCATCAAAAATCCCAATAGACAGATAAGCAAAACGGTTTTTGTGCCAAACATATTAACAGCAAGAATTCGGTCATAGAGCGTTGGCCCAATGTAGCCACGGATAATAGCGAGGAACATGACGACTAGAATTGCTAGGGTAGCAGCGATTAACATTTAATTTTCCAACTGACTTACACGACGGTCCATAACACCTAAGTTTAAGTCGTCTATGGACTCTTTTAGGAGAGCATGCACCAAAATTTCCCCCTCCTTCACCTCAACGGCAATAGTCCCAGGGGTTAGTGTAATGGAGTTCGCATAAATGACTTTTCCAAGATCGGTTTTTTGAGTGGTTTTAATCCAGCTCATGGTCGGGGAAATCGAGTCATTACCGAGCAGGATATGCTTAATGACTAAAATATTGGAAAGGACGACTTCTTTGGTTAGCCATACAAAGTAACCGGGAAACTTGAGCGTGAGATGGAGTGGATTAGACTCATGATCGACCACATCCATTCGATGCGCTAAATATAACACAAATAAAATTGATATCACTCCGAGTGATAGCATAAGGGGAGTGCTGTAACCTGAATTTAGCCACCAAAACGCTGACAAGGCCAAAGTTAGGTTTATTGTATGTTGCATTATAGCTCCGTTAAATGCGTGACCTGCTATTGCGTGCTCGAAACTGATCTTAAAACTGACTCACACGTTCGCTAATTTCTGCTTGGTACAAACACAGCAATTGTTGATGATGAATGTTATATTCTACTACGGCAACTATATACAATATTATAAGTTGGACCGTAAATTCGATTTATGTACCACTTAGCCTCGAATAAATCGAATTAATATTTTTATGACAATAAAGTTCAACTACCTATTTTTATAATTTCATTAAAAGCCTGTCTTGAAGAATGCAGGTTTATACTCTGCGTTGGAGTAAATACAAAAAAAAATCGATTTTCAAGCATAATATTGAGCTTTTTAGAGGATATAGGGATAATTATATTGGATGGTTATGTATTATTAAATTCAGTAGCAAAATCTTAGCGTTCGATTTATACGATTTATTTGAATGTAATTTTCGAATTGTACTTATCTAACATTCAAGCAATATTCATGGTTGTAAAATTTGTAATTTCAATAGATGGGTATTTGACCCTCTATTCAAACAATTTCACCGTTCTGTCGCAGGCTTCAGACGAGAAAGAATGATTAGAATACTTGGTTTCTCCAATCGTTTTAAACGAGAGGGGCATTGCCCCACAGCATGTTAAGGCACGTAAAAAGTATTTTCTAGAAAATGAAGCTAATACTCAATAATGAGGATGCCATGACCATGAAACAAGATGATCGTATTGTGTTAAAAACGGGAGCCGTAGCTTCTTCCTTGAATGTTGGTGCTGATGTTGATGTCGATATTGGCTTACGCAATTACATGTTGAGAATTTATAACTACATGACCGGGGGGCTTGCCCTTACCGGGTTGGTTGCTTATTCGGTTTCGAACTCTGAAGCTGTAATGCAAATGATATTTGGAACGGGCTTATCTTGGATTGTTATGCTCTCGCCATTAGCATTTATTCTTGTTTTATCGTTTGGAATTAATCGCATGTCTGCGGCAACCGTGCAGGTTGTGTTCTGGGCATTCTCAGCGGTCATGGGATTATCGATGGCTTCGATCTTTATCACATACACCGGAACATCAATCACCCGGGTGTTTTTTATCACCTCCGGAACCTTCGCAGCGATGAGCCTTTATGGTTATACCACCAAACGTGATCTGACAGGATTCGGGTCTTTCCTCTTTATGGGGCTTATCGGTATCATTATTGCCAGTGTCGTTAATATGTTCTTGCAAAGTTCGGCAATGCATTTTGTAATCTCGGTGATTGGGGTCTTGGTCTTTGTCGGTTTGACTGCATACGACACGCAAAAAATAAAAAATATGTATCTGGCAGCCGATAACGCTGAAGCTGCCACGAAAAAAGCAGTCATGGGGGCTGTCACTCTTTATCTCGATTTCATTAACCTATTCATGATGCTGTTACGTCTTTTTGGCCAACGCCGATAATGGAGATCTGCTAATGCTTGGGCTCAATAGTATTCTATGCATCGTTGTGGATGATTGTAGCAATGATGTCGCATTGGAACATGCCTTTGCTCTGGCAAAAAACAACAAAGCTAGTCTGACATTGGTTAAGGTTGTCGATGATTCTGTAACGAAAATAAAGCGGCCAAAACAGGCGTTATCATCTGAGCCCCTCAAAGAGGAAGCCATTGCCGAGCATCAAAGGGAGCTGGAAAATTTAACGGCTCCTTGGCATAATCAAATTGAGGTTCAATCGAAGGTTCTTGTTGGTAATTCCCATGTGGAAATCATTCGGGAAGTTCTGCGTGGGGCGCATTGTTTGGTGGTTAAAACCGCTCAAAGCGGTGGCCTTCAGCCTCGGTTATTTAGCAGTGATGATATGCAATTACTACGTAAATGCCCGAGCCCGATATGGCTGGTGAACTCAAAATCAACAAAAGTATATCGTCGCATTCTTGCCGCCGTCGATGTGGGGTTTTTCTATTCTCCGGAGGAGTTAGATACGATAGAACGGCTAAATCTTCATATTCTCAAGTTGGCTGGTTTATTATCACTATCAACACATGCAGGACTGGATATCGTTCACGCATTGGAATTATTTGGTGAAAGCGCCATAAGGTACGAGACGCCTGAGCCATTCGAGATCATTGGGGAAATTGCCCTAAATATAAATTTTGAGGATACCCCTGAAGAAAAACCAGATGCGTATGCGGCTGAGGTTAGGCAACAACATAGGCAAAACATGCATTCACTTATGGAAGGTACGATCAATAAGTTGGGTCCGGAATCCCTTGAACGTATTAATCCTGAAACCCATTTGTTAATAGGCCCCTCTCGAAAAAAGATTCCTGATTTTGTTGATAAATTCGGGGTTGATCTTGTGGTCATGGGAACAGAAAATCGCAATAGTATTCCCGGGTTTTCTACTGGCAATACGGCAGAAACAATTTTTAATGAGCTCAATTGCTCTGTCCTTGCCGTCAAGCCGCCAGGCTTTGTATCGTCCGTTACGATGGATGAGTAGAAGACGAAGTACCCGAATGCTCACTGGTAATAGATTTTTGCAATTTGGTTAACGTTCGTTGAGTGGCGGTTAATTCCTTGATGAGTTCTTTGTAGCTGACAGGCTGAAGGGAGACTTCGGACTGTTCGGCCTTGGCCTCTTCTAAATTGTTGAGCACCACAGCAATGAATAAATTGATGATGACGAAGGTGCCCATAAATATAAAGCTTATAAAATATAACCAGGCCCAGCTATGTAACTCTAGGGCTACATACATTACATCAGTCCAGTCTTCCAGAGTTACCACACGGAATAAGGTGAGCGCAGCTGTTCCAAGCGTTCCCCAATGCTGTGGGTCATGATTGTGAAACAGGTGGTAGCCGAGGATTGCAAAAATATAAAATATAATCGACATGAGTAACATGACATGACCCATGCTGGGTATGCTGCGCATTAAAGTCGCGACGATCAAACGCATTTCAGGAATGGCCGAGATCAACCTTAACACCCTCATTAGTCGGATGAGACGCGCTATCATTGCCATTTCACCCGTGGCGGGTAACAAAGAGAGGACAACCACAGTAAAATCGAAGAGATTCCAGCCATCACGAAAGTACAGTGAAATACGGGGTGCCACAGCACTGATCTTGAGGAGTGCCTCTATGATAAATATAACGAGTATGATCTTGTGACAGAGCACGAACCAAGTACCATATTTTGATACCAACTCTGTATCCGTCTCCATCCCCAGAATTGCCGCATTGATTAAAATAAGGCTAATAATTAAACGTTCAAACAAAGACGTTTTAACAAGGGAACGTATATATCTTTGCAAGGCGAACCCGTTTCTTTTTATGCTGTTATTCGATGGAAAAAAATGATCCCCGCCAATATTTATATGTCAGGAGAGATTTAATACCGCTCAGGGTAAGAGACATATAAATATCGACGAGGATCTAGCGACAAATCCCAAAAAAGGAAGGGCTATAGTTGGAGAATAATCCTCAATACTGTAATTTTAATAGAAGAAGTCAATAAATAAAGTCGATTTTTCTATGGTGTCACATCGAAAAACTCTTACTGTTTTGTCCCTTAGAGCACCTTAATAATTTAATACTTATCATAATCTGTTTGAAAGCAAGGATCGGAAATGCCCGGTAATTGATGCTACTCCAGGGTGTTCCAACTCGCGCTCAGCTGAAATAGCATAGAAGCGAACCCTGAGATCTTCTGCACGGCCAAGGGCTTCTACACCATATTGCTGGGTTACTTCTTTTTCTATAACGGCAGGCGCATTAAATATTCCCAAGCCTTTTTCGCCAAATACTTTCAAGAGGGCGCTGTCTTCGATTTCTGCTACAATTGAGGGGAAAATTTTATGTGCTTGGAACCACTTTCTAAGATCGCTATGCAAAGATGATCCTTTGCTGTGCATGAGTACTGGCGCGCCCGTTAAAGAATCAGGGAAGCCCTTGCGATAGCGATCCGCGAGCTCTTTTATACCAAAGAAAACAGCACCGCATTCTCCAAGAGGGTGACTGAAAAGGTCCAGCCGAAGCGTGGGTGGGACGGGGCAATCGGTTAATACAAGGTCCAGTTTATGGACAGCAAGGTCTGCCAATAACGTTTCAAGGTCGCCCTGTCTGCAAACCAAACGCAGTTGATCGGTTGAACTTAAAACAGGCTCTAACATTTGATAAGCGATCAGTTTTGGAATAGCATCGACGATACCGACTCTAAATATCGAACCGAGGTTACCCGCGTGACCGAGAAGTACCATTTCCAGTTCGGCTTCTAATTGGAATACTTTTTCACAGTACCCAAGAGCTTTCTGCCCCGCTTCGGTCAAGACTAGGTTGCGTCCTGATTTACGAAAAAGCTGTACGCCAAGGTCATGCTCCAGCAATTTTAATTGCCCGCTAATGGTTTGTGGCGTTACATTCAGGAATTCACTTGCCTTTGTAACGCTGTTTTCCTTTGCGACGGCCCAGAAGTATTTTAGATGTTTAAAATTAATATTCGGCATTTAAATTTCCTTTAAGGTAATTCGAACGATCTCATCTCTGGGTTCGATTTGTGCTGATTATGTATAGTCGATATTTTCTATATCTTGAACCAAAATTTTCATTACATTTGAAGGAGGCTTAAATTGAGAATACCTATTCGTCATAGGATGGAATGAGAAACCCATGACGACACGTCAAGGCTTTGGCAGCGATAATCCATCTTACCGGAAAACTGTACATCGTGCAGGGGGCCCGTTATGGTTTTGCCTAACATTTAGGGGATTAGCCAATGCAGAATCCACTGCAAATTCATCAAGGTGGGTGCTTATGTGGTGCCGTTCGTTATGAAGCTGAGGGTCCGCCAATAGTCGTGGCACATTGCCACTGTGAGGCTTGCCAACGCGCAAGCGGTGCGGGGCACTCAACTGTTGCAATGTTCCCGGCTTCTGCTGTTCACCTTACAGGGAATGTTTCTGACTTTAAATACTATGCAGACAATGGCAATGAGGTCACAAAGTGCTTTTGTCCATTGTGTGGTAGTTCAATTATTGGGCGCAACACGGGCACGGAGGATCATGTGGCAATCAGCCTTGGGACACTTGATGATTCCACAGCTTTTGAGCCTCAAGTGGTTGTCTTCGCGAGCAATAGAAAGCCTTGGGACCTGATGGATCAAAGCCTAGAGATCTATCAAGAACAGCCAAATTGGAAACCTAAAGAGGATGTTTGATTGTTTGCTAAGTATTATAAGTTGATATTTTTAGGAAGAATGTATGTGCACAACATTTATATTGGGAACCGGAACTGCCAAATTATTGGCGGAAAATTATGATTATCCTTCAGGACACGGTTTGATTGCAACAAACTTGCAAGGCTCGATTAAGGAAAATGGCCGTGAACCGGGTGAGGCTGTTCTACGTTGGTGTGTTCAATACGGCAGTGTGACGTTTAATTCGTTTTCTTTGGAATTACCGGTTTCAGGCATGAATGAGGCTGGTCTGGTTGTTGCTTTGATGTGGCACGATAACGGTGATTATGGAGATGATCAGGCTTTTGTCCGGTTACTCCCCCTTCAATGGATTCAATATCAACTGGATAACTATCAAAGCATTGATGAAGTAATTGAGGGCTTGAACTCGGTCCGACCAAAAAATGAAGGTATGCCCCTGCATTACTCATTATTGGATGCCCATGGAGATTGCTTGCTGGTTGAGTTCGTTGATGGAGAGCTGGTTACATACAAAAACCCAGAGTACCCAATCTTGAGTAATTCCACATATTCACTCTGTTTGGAGACAGCAAAATTAGAGCCAGGCAATAAGGTGGAAACTAACACTTCTTCATTAGGAGTGTTTGCTACTCTGTATAGGCTTTTTGCCGCAAACAAAGAAATTCCCTCACAGCCATCAACATGTTTTGATTGGCTTAAAGCAGTATCTCAGCCAACGTGGGCTGATCTGCCATTCCCATGGGAAGATAATAGGGATGGTGACGGGGAAGAGAATAAGGCAACGACCGTGTGGAGTATCGTTTTTGATCCCAAATCAAAAGTTATTCACTATAAGACGCACATGAACCAAGCTGTTCAAAAAATATCCCTCAAGGATATGAATTTTAATTCAGAAGCAGACTATCAGGTTGTCGATATAAGCGGCAAAACCGATGACAATATGGACAACGTCTTTGTTCCTTATTCTAAGGATATCAATCTTAATATTATCCATAAGTCATGCCAGATAATTCCCTTGTCAATGGAAGAGCAACGAGGCTTGGCCGATGTGGTTGACCAGTTATATAAAACTAGGACAATGAGTTTGGGTAACGAAAATTAGACAAGGTGAAATTTATGGAAGCAATAAGTCAGCTCATTGTCGTTACTGAATAAAGGTCGATATTGTCTGTAACGCCTTTTAGCTTAAAAGTTCCGACGCGGTTAACCCCCTCAATTTTTCCCGCATTCTCAACAACGGATGCACTGATGAGAATCGGCGGGTTGGGGGATTTTGTTTCACTTTCAATTCGGGCTGCAATATTTACGGCGGGGCCAATTATTGTAAATTCAAGTCGGTCTGCACTGCCAATATATCCTGCCACCACCTCGCCAAAGTGAATGCCAATTCCATTGTCCAGACGGGTCTTTTTGTCAGCTCGTTGCCCTTCATTAAAAGTAGCGAGCCGGCTTCGCATTTCAATTGCTGTGGCAATGGCATCCGCGGCACTGTTTCGCCCATCATCGAATAATCCAAATACGGCCATAACCGCGTCCCCCATGAATTTATCGACCATTCCACCATGGTCATCAATCGCTGCGACCATCTCGCCAAAATATTCGTTGAGTAATTCGGTTAGAGCCTCAGGTTCAAGGATCTCAGACAATGGTGTGAAACCACGCAAGTCCGCTATTAAAATTGCGACCTCGCGTCGATGCCCTCCTAATTGTATTTCCCGGCCGTTCCCTGAGTGTTCTTGAATAAACTGTTCGGCGACCCGCGGGGTGACAAATCGACCAAAGGATTCGCGGATTTGCTCTCGTAGCACAAGTCCTTTTGCCATATCGTTGATGCCATCGGCAACCCGACCAAGTTCGTCGCCACGGGATGCATCGACGCGCACCTCATAATATCCGGCCGTGACCATTTCTAAGGCTTTGACAATGTGATCGCAGTCGCGCCTGAGTGCCATCCCGTAACGCCAGGCAACAAACAAAGCCGCAGCCACGAAGCTAATGCCCAGAAAGGTTACTTCAAGGGCTACGCCGAGCACGGCATACCCTTCGTAGACAAAGCGGTAAGCCATTAAAATCATCACAAAAGCGGGAACAATAGCAAAGGTAGCGTATCCCTCCATTAATCGTTTGGTGATGTGTTCCAGAACGGCCGTCGGTGGCTGATCTTCGCGGATACGGAAATATTGTTCCATTCTGATGTACTCAAGCTGGGAGAGAATGCCTGCCCCCAAAGCCCAGTAACCCGCCAACAATTTGCCATGGCTGACTATTGGAAAGTCTGGGTACATAAACATATGTAATACCACGGCAACCAACCCGGTGATAAGCCAAGATGCTATCGATAGGTGATAGATGTGGCGCGCCAGTGATGTACCGCTTCGGGCCTTTGGAAACGCACGGACGAACCCTTCGCGCAGAAGGATTTGTATGACGCAAACGATCCCAAGTCCAAGCATGACACGCGACAGTGTTAATGTGTCGATGAAGGGGCAGACAACCTTACCGTAAAAACTTAGAAAAATGACAGCGACCAATGGCAAAAGGTGTAATTGCCACCGCGTCGTTAGGTTTACTCTGGTTAATGTTAGCTCAGTCATTCCATGTTCCCACATTGTCGTTCGGCTGATTATTGTATCGGTAGGGCGCTATTTTTAGGCACCATTTTCGTGACCTTGTCGCATTTGTCTGTTGCCAAAAGAATTGAAAAATATATCTCTTGCTCTCAGGTGACAACAAAGACAGAGTCGGACTATACTACATTACTCCCTAATAAGCAGTTTAGCACATGATCGAAACACAACGAACTCAGTCCCATACGACGAATTGGTGGTGGGTACGTCATGCGCCTACTGGTATTAGCGGTAGAATGATTGGACAAACGGATGTTGATGCTGTTTTACCCTCACCAAAGGATTTAGCGTCTATAGCCGCTGCATTACCCCGCCATGCAAACTGGCTAATCTCGTCTTTATCTCGATGCCAACAAACGGCAACAGCATTAATAGCGAACGCCGCGTTATCGGTGAACAGTCAAGAAACTATGCCTGACTTTAAAGAACAAAATTTTGGGCAGTGGGAAGGTCGGTCCTATGATGAACCCGAAATACGACATGCTAAGGCGTTTTGGAATGATCCTGCACAATTTACACCGCCAGAGGGCGAAAGTTTTGCCCAAGTAATTGACCGTGTTCGCTTGGTGATTGATCAACATACTTCACCCAATACAATTGTTGTTGTGGCGCACGCGGGGGTGATCCGGGCGGCCGTAGCCATCGCCCTTGATCTTACACCACAACAAGCCCTTGGACTGCAAATCGATCCCTTATCTATAACAAGGACATCATGTTATCATCACCCTGATACCCCTAAAGGTGCTTGGTGCGTTCAAGGGGTAAACCAGTTGCTTTTAAATGAGCAAAATTAGCGTTCCTCTTGGCTACCCCCCTTTTAATAGAATTAAAGGCAAAACGGACTTTCTATCTTGACAGCCTGACTGGAATCAAACTAGGTTCCAGCGTTATTTCTGGTGATTGATGCTGCTTTCGTAAGTGGGTCGATTTAAACGGGAAGCTGGTGAGTACGTTAACTTATAACAAGCGATTCCAGCACTGCCCCCGCAACGGTAAACGATTGTATGGGCCGCAAAACGACCACTGTGAGATTAGTTCACGGGAAGGTGCGGTTCATGATCAAACTTCTGATCACGTCGTTAGTCCGGAGACCGGCCAGTTGTATTTTCATTGCGGCGCTGCGTGGGGCGGCTCGGCAGGAATATTACGACTTGGCGCGTGAACGCTCCGACTCCCGTAATACCTGACACCCCTTTCATCGCCGTTCGTATTATGTCGCCAAAATGGCGAGCGAACGGAGTATTTTTTATGACGACCAAGACCTATAGGGCAGGCATCATTTTTGTTGGATTACTGTCCCCAATTTCTATTGCCTCAGCGGATGATATTATTCAAACCCCCGAAGTGGTGGTTACGGCAACCCGAATAGCCCAAACAGTTGAAGACACCCTTGCCCCCGTGACGATTATCACTCGGGAAGATATTGAAAGACAACAAGTCCGCGATATTCGCGATATTTTTCGTAATGTACCTGGAATGGGGTTAGTCAACAGTGGTGGTTTAGGCAAGGCAACATCTGTCTCGCTACGCGGTACAGAAAGCACCCATGTACTTGTTCTTATTGATGGCGTCAGAGTCGGCTCGGCGACCAAAGGAACCACGTCATTTTCAGATATTCCGGTTGAACAGATTGAGCGCATTGAAATTGTCCGTGGTCCCAAATCATCTTTGTATGGATCAGGTGCAATAGGGGGCGTCATTCAAATTTTTACCCGCAAAGGAAGCGGCGATCGCGTTGAAAAACATGGTTCGATAGGATATGGTACCCATCAAACCATTGAAGGAACGGCAGGCTTTAGCGGTGCTGCGAATGATACAAAATTCGCGCTTAATCTAAGCAAAAAACAGTCTAACGGTTTTAATAGCAAAGTTACAAATGGTGACGATAAGGATGGGTATTCCCAGAATTCTATATTTGGTAATATCTCACATGATTTTGCCAATGGCCTTAATATTGAAACCCATGTATCAAATGTGGATTCGGCAAGCGAATATGATGGCACAAATTCGAACCGGGTTGATTCCGTTCAACGTATTATCAGCGTTAAAGCCGACAAAGATATTGTGGATGCGTGGAATACGACTCTAAACGTTTCTAGGAACTGGGATTTAACAACCAATTTTCTTGATACAGCATTCTACAGCAAATTTGATACAGTTCGTGATAATGCTACACTGCAAAATAATATCTATTTGAATGATGAAAATACCGTCATCGTTGGGCTGGATTATCAATTCGATACGATCGAGAGTTCCTCCACTTATTCTGAAACAGAGCGGTTTAATATGGCTGCTTTTTCCCAATACATGATAGAGCTTGGTGATAATAGTGTTCAAGCCAGTTTCAGATTTGACGAAAACGAGCAATTTGGTGAAAGCAAAACAGGCAGCTTAGGGTGGGGATATCCTATTCTTGAAGACCTTGACGTGACCGCTAGTTACGCAACGGCGTTCAAAGCGCCAACATTTAATCAGCTGTATTCCAGTGCAGGGAATGCCATGTTAGATCCAGAAAGTTCTAAGTCTTACGAAATTGGATTACGCGGAAATTATTCAAACAGCAATTGGGCTGTTTATGCTTATCAATCAGATGTGAAAGATTTAATCTCTTATAATTCTGGAACATCGGCTTTTGAAAACATCGACTTGGCAAAAATCCGGGGCGTTGAAGCAGAAGGCAGCATGCGTTTTGGAAAGTATGATATTGCGAGTAATATTACCTACGTAAGACCGGAAAACAGATCAGATGGATCCAACTATGGTAATACGTTACGCCGACGGGCAAAATGGCGGGGCAACCTAATGACGGCCTATCAATTAAATGATGAAACCCGGTTGGGGGCAGATTTTCATTTTGTCGGCCATAGCTATGACAACACTTCTAACACGACAAAAATGAAGCGATATAACACCGTCGATCTAAGAGGGTCCTATCAATTTTCGCCAAACTGGAGCGTAGAATTAAGCGCTAACAATGTATTTGATCGTACCTATGAAACGGTCAATAACTACTTCCAAGATGGTCGTAATATGTTCCTAAGATTTCGTTTTTCACAAGACTAGGCCTACAAATGACTGATCTAATGCCAAACACTCAATTAAAAGGCGGGGCTTCGTGCCCTGCCTTGATGGTGGCGGCCCCTGCTTCAAATCAGGGCAAAACCACCATTACAGCGGCAATAGCCCGCTATCACCGTAATGCAGGCCGCAAGGTCAGGGTGTTTAAAATTGGCCCTGATTTTATTGATCCGATGATTTTGGAACGGGCCAGTGGAACCCCAACAGAGCAGCTTGATATGTGGATGGTTGGCGAAACAGCCAGTCAAAAAATTCTGGCTGAAGCCGCCGAGGACGCAGATTTAATATTGCTGGAAGGGGTCATGGGGTTATTCGATGGCACCCCCAGCAGTGCCGATCTCGCTAAATTTTTTGGCATTCCCATTCTGTTGGTTATCGATGCCAGCGCTATGGCCCAAAGCTTTGGGGCTATCGTGCATGGGTTCACCACTTATGACCCTGATCTATCCTTTGGGGGTGTGCTTGCCAATCGGGTTGGCAGCGAGCGCCACGCCGATATATTGTTGGAAACCGTCAAGCAAGGCACACCCTACATGGGGCATGTTTTACGCGATGAGAAGGCTTCCTTGCCGGATCGCCACTTAGGTCTGGTGCAGGCCATGGAAATCGATGATCTCGAAATCCGTATTGAAAAAATGGCAGAAAAAATCAGCCAAACTAAATTGGTGGATTTACCGGAGTCTGTCGAGTTTTCATTTCCTGAGCCCACAGTGGTACCAAAATTATTAGAGGGAAAGACCATTGCCGTTGCTAAGGATACAGCCTTTTCTTTTATTTATCAGGCCAACGTGCGGTGTTTAGAAGAAATGGGGGCAAAAGTTATCGAGTTTTCACCCTTAACCGATACAGCCTTACCCGAAACTAACGCACTTTATTTACCGGGTGGATATCCAGAGCTGCATCTTAAGACACTATCCCAAAACACCTCAATGCAGGATGCCATCAAATCGGCCCATGCTGAGGGAATGCCAATTCTTGCTGAATGTGGTGGTTTATTATACTTGCTGAATTCATTAGAAACATCGGACGAGCAAAAAGCGGATATGGTTGGCCTTATTGCGGGGTCGGGTAAACTTCAGAAAAAACTAACCGCCCTTGGACTGCAAAGTATTGAGACCTCCGTTGGAGAATTGCGGGGGCATACTTTTCATTATTCGACTTTGGAAACATCCCTTGAGCCAATCACACGGGCAACATCCAATAGAACAAAAAAACCGGGCGAAGCGATTTACGCCCAAGGAAACTTAGTTGCCAGCTATGTTCATTTTTACTTTCCGTCTTGTCCTGAAGCCGTTGCAAGAATATTCGCACCGAATGCTGAAGGTGAATTGTTTTCATGAATAGGCTCCGCCAAGGCATCCTCATCATTGTTGCTCTGGCTGCCATTCTGGGTGTGCCAGGAATGGGGGTTGGGGCGGGAATAAGGATGGCGATGGCGAATGAGGGATTGCCAAGAATTGTTTCCCTAGATCACTGTTCCGATCAATATGCTTTGGCATTGGCAGACCCCAGCCAGATTGCCGCTTTGTCACCAAAAGCCCATCAAGACTATTCGTTTTTTGCCGATCGCGCTAAAGGAATACCCAGCTTTCGCGGGACCGTTGAAGAAATTCTCCAATTAGATCCAGATTATGTCATCCGGTATTGGGGGGGTGATAAGAGCATGCTCAACATATTAGAACAGGCCGGTATCAAGGTTATTTCGGCAAAAACGGGTTTAAATATGACCGATATGCTGAGCAATGTTGATGTGTTTTCAGCGGCCTTTAAGCAAAAAGAATTAGGATTGGTTTTTAGAGAGGATTACAAAGCTCGTTTGCTGGCTTTGGAACGGACTAAAAGCCGGGGGCTTAATGCAATATATCTGACCCCGAGCGGTACCACGGCCGGTGCGGGAACATTTGCCAATGACATACTGAGACTTGCTGGTTTTTCAAATGCTATTGCTGAAATGGGCTTAAAACGGTGGCCCACAATACCGCTGGAAAAAGTAATCTTAGACCCACCGGATGTCTTCATTGGGGCCTTTTTTGATAATGCATCCATCCATCATTCTGATTGGGGCATTCTGCGTCACAATGCGGTTCAACGTATGTTTGAGGATGTCCCTACGGTCTATGTTCCCGGACGGTTGCTTGCCTGTCGGACATTTACATTTGTGGACGCGGCTGAGTACATTGTTCATGAGCTTGAAGCCATTAATTTCAAGAATAAAGATACCGAGGCGCCCCTATGACCCAACTGCAAACTCAACCACAAACTAAACGCTCTCAGTGGTTAGCCATGAACGTGGTCATAATGTTTGTATTGCTCCTTTCGTGTGCGTTCTTTTCACTGTTTTATGGGGCGGCAAATATAAGCGTGGGTGACGTCATAACTGGCTTGTTTGATAACACGGGGTCAAATTTAAGCATAATCGTGCAAGAGCTGCGATTGCCGCGTGTCCTCATTGGTGTGTGCGCGGGGGCGTCCCTTGGCTTATCGGGGGCGGCGTTGCAAGGGTTGCTTAGAAACCCCTTAGCCGATCCCGGCATTATCGGCGTTTCATCAAGTGCGAGTTTAGGGGCGGTCATCGCGATCTATTTAGGCTTCGCGGCTGTCTGGTCTCTGGCTGTTCCGATTATGGCGATGACCGGGGCTTTTATTGCCATTACAATATTATTCTCGTTATCCTCTAATGATGGCCGGGTATTAACGTTGATCCTGACGGGGATTGGGATCAGCTCGCTTGCCACAGCGGGAATTTCATTGGTGATGAACTTTGCCCCTAACCCCATGTCACTTCGTGATATGGTTATGTGGATGCTGGGCTCGCTTGAAAACCGTACCACCACAGATTTATATATGATGGCGCCATTCGTCTTGGCGGGGTGGGCTTTTTTAATTGGCGTGGGCCAAGGCTTAAACGCATTGGCACTTGGTGAAGACACCGCCCATTCATTGGGCATAAACATCAATTACCTTCGCTGGCGTATTGTCTTAGGGACCGCCTTGTCGGTGGGGGCAACGGTTGCTGTTTGCGGCTCCATTGGTTTTATCGGCTTGGTGGTTCCCCATATTATGCGGAGCATCTTTGGCTCTGAACCCCGAAATATTTTGCTACCCAGTGCCATTGGCGGGGCGATCTTGTTAACTCTGGCCGATATTGCCACCCGTATCCCCGTGGGGCATACACAATTAAAGCTCGGTGTGTTAACGGCCTTTATCGGCGCGCCCGTCTTTCTTTATATAATTCATAAATCGCGGGAGAGCATTCGATGAGCAAGCTCCAAGCGAATAATATTTCTGTCAAATTTGGGGAAAATAAAATTCTCGACACTGTATCATTTAGTGTAGAACGGGGATCGGTTGTGGGGTTGGTTGGGGCCAATGGGTCGGGTAAAAGTAGCTTATTACGTTCCGTCCTCGGAATTCTTAAAAGCCCCACGGGGGATGTCTTAATCGATGGTGTAAACACCAATGACATGACACCGCGCATGCGCGCCAACAACATTGCCTACGCCCCCCAAGGGGCTGAAATTCATTGGATGTTGTCTGTTGAGCGGCTGGTTACCATAGGTCGAACCCCCCACTTGGCACCGTGGCGGAGCCTCTCGAAAGAAGATTGGGAAATTGTAGAGCACGCCCTTGATGTCACCGATATGCTAGACTTTCGCCATCGCATCGCGACGACTTTATCGGGCGGCGAGAAGGCGCGTGCTTTGCTCGCCCGTGCCATTGCCGTTGGCGCGCCCTACTTATTAGCCGACGAGCCCGTAGCGGCCCTTGATCCTTATCATCAGCTCCAAATTCTGGACATTCTATCTGAAATGGCACAACAGGATAAAGGTGTGGTTATCGTCTTGCATGATTTGTCACTGGCACAACGGTATTGTGATAAAATATATCTGTTGCATGACAGCCACGTTCTGGCCGAGGGTACGCCTGATGAAGTCTTTACCGATGCGTTGTTAGAGCAAGCCTACAATGTTCGCATGGCGCGCAGTGAACACAACGGCACTTCATTATTAACACTGCTCGATCGATCAGATAAAGTGTCCGCCCCATGACCGCCCGAACTTTAATGTTTCAAGGCACAGGCTCCGATGTGGGAAAGTCTGTCTTGGTGGCGGGCTTGTGTCGTGTCTTTACCCGGCGGGGACTTAAAGTCCTACCTTTCAAGCCACAGAATATGTCCAACAATGCCGCTGTTGCATCGGAAGGGGGCGAAATTGGTCGCGCCCAAGCATTGCAAGCCATCGCCTGTGGGGTGGAACCCAGCGTCCACATGAACCCGGTTCTCTTAAAACCTCAATCGGATAATGCATCACAAGTTATCTTGCTCGGCAAGCCAACGGGTACGGCAGACGCACAATATTACAGAAGCCACCGAAAAGAATTGCTCACCACGGTCATAAAAAGTTTTGAGATTTTAAAATCACAGGCTGACATTGTACTTGTTGAAGGGGCGGGCAGTCCGGCTGAAATAAACCTCCGTCAGGGTGATATCGCCAACATGGGGTTCGCCATCGCCACCAATACACCCGTGATTTTGGTTGGTGATATAGATCGCGGTGGTGTGATCGCTTCTATCGTCGGCACCTATGCGCTCCTTCAAAAAAGCGAACAAGATTTAATTCGGGGTTTTATGATTAATAAATTCCGGGGGGATGTAGGGCTATTTAAAGACGGTCTAACGGCTATTACCGAGCGCACATCATGGCCATCAGTGGGCGTGTTGCCTTATGTGCCTGCTGTGCGAAATCTACCCGCCGAAGATGCCGTGGTTCTGGATCATGTGCAATCCAATCAACGCGGTGGTATCCTCATCGCCGTGCCAAAGTTATCCCGCATTGCAAATTTTGATGATGTTGATCCCCTGCAAGCGGAACCCGACGTCACCGTTCGATTTATCCTTCCGGGTGAGCCTTTACCAGCGGATGCGCAATTGGTCCTAATCCCCGGTACGAAATCTACTACGGCCGACATGGCCTTCTTTAAGCAGCAAGGGTGGGACATTGATTTATGGGCCCACCATCGCCGTGGCGGTCATGTTTTGGGTATCTGTGGGGGCTATCAAATGCTCGGTCACTGTATTGCCGATCCTGATGGTGTTGATGGTGCTGCCCAAACAATTGATGGTTTGAGGCTATTGGATGTTAGCACGGTCATGAACGATGACAAAACCGTTCAGCAAACAGAAGCCTATTGCCCTAGTCTGGATTGCACGGCCACGGGGTATGAAATTCATGTGGGTATAACAACGGGTGTTGATGCAGACGCGCGTCCTTTCCTTGTATCGGGTGAGCGTGCGATTGGTGCCATGTCTTCTGATGGCTCTATCATGGGTGGATATGTGCATGGCATGTTCGCCGATGATCACTTTCGCACTCAGTTCCTAGCACCGTACCGACGTGGTGAACAAAATACAGTGCATTATAAAAACCGTATTGATGCGGCCTTGAATGACTTGGCCGACGCCATGGAAAAGCATTTGGCTATTGATGCATTAGCTGAGAGCATGTCAAAGGCAGCTTCATCATGAGCATCGCTTTAATATTGGTTGCCGCATTGGTGGTTGATGGCATTGTGGGTGAACCCAGATGGTTCTACCGTTATATTCCCCATCCTGTTGTTTTGATGGGGAAATTATTAAGCCTATGCGAGACCTATTTAAACAATACCCATTGGTCAGATAGAATGCGGCGGGCTCTAGGGTCCATCGTTCTGGTTTCAAGTATCTTACTTATGCTTTTCATCGGTGTGGGGCTTGAACAGGTTTTAAGTGATACCGCCTGGGGGGATATTGCCCTTATTCTAATCGCAAGCAGCTTGATTGCGGGGCGCAGTTTGTATGACCATGTTCGTGATGTGGCGGTTGCCCTCGATGATGAAACGGGGTTACAGAAAGCGCGCCTTTCCGTGGGGCGTATCATTGGGCGAAACACTGATGAGCTTGATGAACCCGCGATTTCTCGCGCCGCCCTTGAAAGCCTGTCTGAAAATTTTTCGGACGGTGTGGTGGCCCCTGCATTTTGGTTTCTCATTGGCGGGCTACCCGGTATTCTAATTTATAAAATGGTAAATACCGCGGATAGCATGATTGGTTATCGTAGCGAAAGGTACTTGGCCTTTGGCTGGGCATCGGCAAGGTTTGATGATTTATTGAACTTGGTTCCCGCGCGATTAACCGCTGTGACCTTTGCCTTGGCGAGTATGATTTGGGGACGAACTTATAATGTACTAATGATATCTTTGCGTGATTCCAAACACCATATTTCCCCAAATGCCGGATGGCCAGAAGCGGCCATGGCGGGGGCGCTCAATATAAAACTAGGCGGCCCCAGACAATATCCGGGCAATGTAATCGTTGATGGTGTTTGGCTTGGCAGCAAGGACGGCATTGAAGCCACACGATCCCATATTGCCCAAGGTCTTTGGATCGCTTTAATCAGTTGGGCAATGATGGTCGCCGCAATTATCCTATGGGGAATGTAATGTTAGCAATTAAACATGGCGGTGAACGCGCAATTATTAGAGAGCGCTATCCGGACGTTACGGGGCAATGGATTGATCTATCAACGGGTGTAAATCCAATCGCGTATCCATGGATAGATAAAATATCGAAATCCGAATTGAATGAAGTATCCGGTTTTTTACCAGATCAGGACTTGGTCACCGCATGTCGCGATGCATGGACGGGGTATTTGGGCGCGAACAATCCTAATGATTGGTGCCTTGCTGCAGGGTCCCAATCGGTTATCAACTTGTTCCCTCAATTGTTTCCAGATCATAGCGTTTGTTTACCCGACCCAACATATGGCGAGCATGTCCGTGTTTGGTTAAATGAAGACCGGTCCATCACGCGCTTTACCTCAGGCGATATTGAGAATTTTGAGTTTCCGTCTCACGCCGTTGTCATCATCACCAATCCAAATAACCCCGATGGTCGTTGTTACGCCCCATACGATCTTTTAGACCTCGCCGCTTCACTGAAAGCAAAAGATAGCTATTTGGTGATCGATGAAGCGTTCTGTGATGGCGCGCCTGAGCAATCGCTCGCCACATTCAGTTTGCCTGATAATGTACTTATCATGCGTTCTTTTGGAAAGTTTTTTGGATTAGCTGGCCTTCGCATTGGGTGTGTCCGTGCGGCCCCTGAATTACGTAAAAAGCTACAGACATTATTAGGGCCATGGCCCGTGAATGGCGTTGCATTGTTAGTCGCACAATATGCGCTGCTAGACGCGCCATGGATTGAAACAACACGGGAGAGGCTTCGAAGCAATAGCGATAGGCTAAACTCTATTTTGACCCGCAATGGTTTAGAGGTTATCGGGTCTACCGATCTGTTTAACCTTGTATCTTCAGATAACGCTGAACAAATTGCCGATCACTTGGCCCACCATGCAATTTATACCCGAACGTTTTTAGAACACAAAAATCATATTCGCTTTGGATTGCCTGCTGATGACGAAGGCTTTCTGCGACTCAATTCCGCTTTAATACTATAAAGGATCATCTAAATGACAACTGATAACAAAGATATTAATTCAACCCACACCGCGGCTATGAAAGAACGTCAAGCAGAGCACCGGGCGACGATTAAAAGCAAGACAAAGGCAGAGCGGGGCCAACTCGCGGTTAATACAGGGGACGGCAAGGGAAAATCCACTGCGGCCTTCGGTACGGTTATTCGCGCCCTGGGCTGGGGTCATGATGTTGGAATTGTGCAGTATGTTAAAGGGACTTGGAAAACCGGCGAGAAAAATTATTTCAACCAATTAGAAGGCGTGCTTCGGTATGAAGTCATGGGCGAAGGCTTTACATGGGAAACCCAAGACCGTGAACGTGATATAATCGCGGCCAAAAAAGCATGGGAAGTTTCCGTCGAGATGTTCACCAGCGGCGATTATGATTTGGTTGTATTGGACGAGTTGAACATCGTATTGAGCAAAGAATATTTAGATACAGCTCAGGTGGTCGACGCCCTTAAAAACCGTCACGATCGTACCCATGTTTTCGTAACGGGCCGGGGGGCGCCAGACGCTTTAATTGAAGCCGCTGACTTGGTAACGGAAATGAAGATGATTAAACATCCTTTCGAGGCGGGCTTTAAAGCCGCTCGTGGCATGGACTTTTAAGCGTAAACGATCACAAATCCTAGCAGTACAGCAATCTCAGAAAGTTGCTGTACTGCGCCCAGCACATCGCCGGTGAACCCACCGATTTGCCGTTTAGCAATCCAAACCATCATGAAACATGCCGCGGCCGCCAAACAGAGCGATATGAGCACGCTTTGTGGATCAACCAACGCCGCCGCAATAGATAGCGCAACCAAAGTCCCAAGCAATGTCCGGCCTAAACGGGGTCTTCCCGCGTCATGTGCCAGTCCATCTTTTCGCGCGGGCGGCACATAGCGCATGGTCCAAACCATCATCAATCGCGACATCACGCCGGCGATAATGAGAGCGGGGACAGCTTGTGAAATGCTCAATGCTTCTAAGCCCCCAACGCGCAGCCCCAAGCTCAGAACGATGGCGATCATTCCATACGCGCCAATGCGGCTATCGCGCATGATTTCTAATTTGCGCTCTACCGTTCGTCCGCCCCCAAACCCATCGGCCACATCGGCGAGGCCATCTTCGTGAAACGCCCCGCTTAATAATACCATGCACGTAAAGGCGATGATCGCCGACACCATTGAAGGTAAGCCAGCAGTGATTGCCAAGCCATAGCCAAGCGCCCCAAAACCCGCGACCATAACCCCAACTATGGGGAACGCCCACACGCTGGCATTAATGTCTTCGGATAGATCAGACATCAATCTCTGTGGTAAGGGGATACGTGTCAGCAAAACAATGGCTGATAGTAAATCCTTAAAGGGGTTAAGACGCGGTACTGACACCAGCTTCTCCAAAGGTTGCCATGCCGTTATGGGTGGCAAGGGCAGCTTTCACAATTAATAACGCAACGGCGGCGCCGCTTGCTTCTCCCAATCGCATATCCAGATCAAGCACTGGACGTTTATTAAGTTTCTCGGCTAATAAACGATGTCCCGGTTCCATGGATTGATGGGAGATTTGAGCGTGGTCTAAAGCATTTATATTATCACGAATGAGGGCTGATGCCGCCGCCGTGGCAATAAAGCCATCCAATAAGACGGGAATATTTCGGTGACGGGCTTGGACCACCGCCCCGGCGATGGCGGCAAGCTCTCGCCCGCCAACAGTACGCAGGCAATCAAAAGCTGTTGACTGGTTTTCTTTGTGCAGTGTTATGGCTTTGGTGACTGTATCGCGTTTGATCTCCAAGCCTTCTGCTCCGACGCCGGTTCCGGGTCCAATCCACTGGGCCGCGGATCCACCAAAGACGGCATTGGCAACCGCTGCTGCCGAAGTGGTATTACCAATGCCCATCTCACCGAGCATGATCAGATCAGCATGATCCGGAACCGCGTCCGCGCCGGCTTGTAAGGCCGCGCAGCATTCAGTCTCAGTCATGGCGGGGGCGGTGGTGAAGTCTTGTGTCGGTGTATCCAAATCAAGTGCCAGAACTTTAAGCTCCGCCCCACCCAGTTTGGTTAATTGATTGATGGCAGCACCACCCGCTTCAAAATTATAAACCATCTGTTGGGTGACTTCTGCGGGATAGGCCGAAACACCCCGTGCCGTCACGCCGTGGTTACCCGCAAAGACCAAACAAACCGGATTTTCGATCACCGGTTTCTCAGCCCTTTGCCATGAGGCAAGCCACAGCGCTAATTCTTCAAGCCGTCCAAGCGAGCCTTGGGGCTTGGTTAGCTGAGCTTGCCGTGCTTGGGCTAATAGAAGCGACGCTTCATCGGCCTGTGGTAATGTGGCTGTGGCGAGGGCGTTGCTTAAATCAGCGGCCGCCTTAAAAGATAGTTTGGACATTAAGGGTAACTCCTAAAGGATTTTTGGCCCCATTGGGACATCATTTGTTTTAAGGGGCAGCGTTAAACCCGCCATGACGACAAAGACATTATTTGCGACGGCCGCAACGGCTTGATTGAGGCGACCTGCTTCATCACGAAAGGTCCGTGCCAATTCATTAATCGGCACAATCCCTTGCCCGGTTTCATTGCTGACCAACACAACGGGACCGGTTGCTGCATTTAAAGCGGCGCACAGATTGCTAATCTGGTTTGGGATATTTGATTGGTGCTCTAGGTGATTGCTGAGCCACAGTGTTAAACAATCAACCAATAATACCCGCTCAGGGCTGGATTGTTGAGCAATGATGGCGGAAAGATTTAGCGGTTCTTCTATGGTACGCCATTTGGCATCGCGGCTTTGGCGATGGAGTTCAATACGAGCCCGCATTTCATCATCGCGAACTTCGCTTGTGGCTATATAAACCGGCTCAAGCCCGGTCTCCAAGGCCAGTTGTTCCGAAAAGCGGCTTTTCCCAGAACGGGCACCACCAATAATAAGGGTATTGTTTTTGCTCACCATACTGTTTCCATTTGAGGGGGCAGGTGAGAGTACGCGGCGTGTAGAATTCCAAAAGAAAGACTAAAAACAAGGCCCCGTAATCCTCCCTGTGCACCCATCGTGCATCAAAAAAGGTTCTTCCTCTGAGGCCGGTTCCGGACTTGCTCTTTTTGAAAAGAACTCACCGTTGCGTGGGCAGCGCAGGATTTAAACCTGCTTCCCGTTTAATCCGTCTCCTGACTCTTGTTGGTCATTAAAAACGGCACCTTCAGATGGCGCGATACTAGGGTCAAAAATAGGGAGAGTCAATTTAGCAATGTCACATTGCAAACTTTGAAGTTTCGGAAATTTTTAAAAAATAACACGACCTATATTATAGATTTTTGAGGAATTCTTTGAATCCCAGATCGGTTGTAATGACATCGTCCATGAGTAAAAACGTCAGTTCTTTTTTGAGACTCTCGCGGGCCATTTCATTGGTTGCAATTGAATCGGTGAATTCTAGGATGTGATCCATTTTTATATATAACTGCCTGTGGTGGAGGCTGTGTTTTTCCACATGGGGGTAGTTTACTTTAGCCAAAAACTGTTCTTCGCGGGCAAAGTGTCGTTTTGTTGCCTTGATGAATTCTTCCACCTTTGCCTTACAGTTCTCCACTTTACCACTATCAAGCATAGCGGTTATTTCTTCAACCAACTGCGCTAGTTGTTCGTGATCTTGATCAAGATCGTTTGATTCCAATAGAAATGTTTCAGAAAGTATGGACATTTAATTTCTCTTATTTTGCTATCTGGTGGTCGATTATAATAAATTATACACCCAAAATACAATCCTCATAGAGGGGACATCCTATAATGAAGGACTGTATTAGATCGGGAATACAAATGCATAAGCGGGATCAATTCTAGCGGTAATCTGTTTTTTTAATTCCACTTCAAAAGCATGGTGGACGCGGACGTATAGCTCTTGTTTCGTTGCGTTCGTGCGGACCCGAACAATATTATCATGCCCCAATATACGGCTAGAGATAAGCTCAACAGGGTGCCTTGCACTTGAACTATCTGTTTCTAAGATTATACCCTCTGGTCGTATCAAGGCTTGGGCCTTGTGGCCTTCGGGTAGATCGGTGGCAATCCCGCCTAAGGGCGTTTCAACCATACCATTACGCACCTCGCCGGCGAAGTGATTTATCATGCCAAACATATCGGCAACAAATTCGTGGGCTGGATGGTAATAAATATCGTGGGGCCGTCCGGCTTGTATGATCGTGCCGTCAGCGCCCAAAATTTTAATACGGTCGGCCATAAACATGGCTTCTTCGGGGTCATGGGTTACCATTAAAGTGGCAATGCCACTTTCTTTTAAGACGGATAATGTCTCTTCACGGATGATGCGCCGCATTTGGGTGTCTAATCCGGAAAATGGTTCATCGAGCAATAAAAGCTTTGGCTTGGGGGCTAAGGCTCTGGCGAGGGCGACACGTTGTTGTTGTCCGCCTGATAGCATGTGCGGATATTTTTCAATGTGGGATGTCATATCAAGTTGAGCGAGCAAATCGAGAGCGACCATTCGGGCGGCACTCTTTCCCAAATTCTGAATGCCAAAGGTAACGTTCTCTAAAACATCCAGGTGGGGGAAAAGGGCGAAGTCCTGAAACATGAAACCAATGTGGCGGTCTTCGGGGTTTAGGTGTTTATCAGGCGTGCTGACCGTTACGTCATCGATGGCAATGGTGCCGTGTTGAACCTTTTCTAAACCGGCGGCCAATCGCAGCAAGGTGGATTTGCCCGATCCAGAGGGGCCCAACATGCATACCAATTCCCCAGCGGGTATCATCAAGCCCACATTATCGAGGACCTTGTTTTTGCCATAGGCGTGGCTGACACCAAATATATGTAGCCCTTCCATTACGCCTGTTCCTCTGAATGTGATCCGGGTCTTGATTTTGTTATGGCTATGCTGAGTATAATAACGGGGAGAATGCCAAAACCAACAATTGAAAGCGCTGCCAATGAAGCCTCGCCCAATTGTTCGTCAGATGCATATTGATGAACAAACGTCGCCAATGTATGGAAATTAAAGGGCCGCAAAATTGTTGTCAACGGCAGTTCTTTCATGCAATCGACAAAGACCAACATAGAAGCCGTTAAGATGCTGCCGCGTATGATCGGTAAATGGATCAATCGCAGGGTACTTAAGGGACCGTGGCCCAAACACCGCGCCGCGCCGTCCATGCTGGGCGTTACTTTGGCAAGGCTCGCTTCCACACTTCCGAAAGACAGCGCCAGAAAGCGAACCAAATAACCAAACGTTACCGCGGCAATTGTACCGCTGAAAAGTAGCCCTGTTGAGATGCCGAAGTACTGGCGCATGAAGCCATCGATGCTGTTATCCATGCCCCCTAGAGAGACCATGATGCCCACGGCCAGAATTGAGCCGGGAACGGCGTATCCTAGGCTTGCCAGTCGCACCATGAATTTAAGCAATCGCTCGTTTCGCAATCGCACACCATAGGCCATGAAAACGCCGATTATTACCGCCAGTACGGCGACCAGGGAGGACAACATTAAGCTGTTGGCCGCGTATTGTAGAAAGTCAGCGTTCATGGCAACGTCAAAATGAATAATCGAATAGTCCACCAAAATACCGGCCGGAATAAGAAAACCAAAGATCACGGGTGTCGCGCATGCCACAATGGCAAATATTTTTGTGCGGCCTTCTAACTGATAACCGGGCAGGTTCTTATATTTGGTGGTGGTATGATGGAATTGTTTCTTGCGTCGGGCAAATCGCTCTGCCAGCACAAGCACCATGACAAAGACCAATAACACGGTTGCAAGCTGCGCCGCCCCCGCCACATTGTTCATGTTTAACCAAACATCATAGATGCCTAGGGTAAACGTGCTGACGGCGAAAAAGTCTACCGTGCCGAAATCATTCAAGGTTTCCATGAGCACGAGTGAAATACCAATGATAATGGCGGGGCGGGCGAGCGGTAAGGCTACGGAAAAGAAACTACGGTACGGTCCCCGACCCAATACTCGACTGGCTTCCAATACACAAATGGATTGCTCCATAAAGGCCGCGCGCGATAATAAATAGACATAGGGGTATAACACCAACGTCATCATGGTTGTCGCCCCACCGAGGGAACGAATTTCTGGAAACCAGTATTCTCGTTTGGTGCTCCAGCCAAATACATCGCGCAAAAGGCTTTGCAGCGGACCTGCATATTCCAAAATATCAGTATACAAATAAGCGATGACATAGGCTGGCATTGCCATGGGTAACAACAATGCCCACTCGAATATACGTTTGCCGGGAAACTGGCACATGCTGACCAGCCACGCGGTGCCGACACCAATGAGTAAAGTACCGATGCCAACCCCCGCCATCAGTAATAATGTGGTGCTGACATATAAGGGAAGAACGGTAGACATCAGGTGCGACCAGATATCATCGCTGGGCTGCATGGCTATAAAAAGCACCGTAATAATGGGCATAACCGCGATCAGGGCAATGATAATGGTGCCAATGGTCCAACCGTTTAACCACGACAGTGAATTTGTAATCGCTTTGTTGGATATCTTAAATGCACTGGTGGTGGCTGTCATCTATTCGGTCTCTAATGTTCCTATGGCCGCTGTTTAATTATTATATCCAATTAATTGTTAAATCCAACGCGGTCCATTATTTTGGACGCTAATGTGCGTTGCTCTGCCACATTTGACAAGAAAACATTATCGGCTTTGAAACGCCCCCATGAAGCAACCAAATCAGGTACAGGAATGCCCAGCTTTACAGGATATTCAAAATTATCTTGAGCGTAGATTAATTGCGCCTTTTCCCCGGAAAGGAATTCGACCAACTTAACCGCATTATCCAAATTTTTTGCACTGGCGGTGATGCCGGCGCCGCTAATATTGACATGGGTCCCCCGGTCGGCCTGATTGGGGAAGATCATATTCACAGAAGCAGCCCAGTCTTTCTGTTCCGGTTCTTTTGTATTTGTCTGCATTTTACCCATGTAATAGGTATTGCCCAACGCCACATCACATTCACCTTGATAAACGGCTTTGACCTGAGAGCGATCATTGCCTTGAGGCTTGCGGCCCAAATTGGCTTTTACACCAGCGGCCCATTTCTCAGCCTCGACTTCTCCGAGGGCGGCAATAATAGAGGCCAATAAGGAAATGTTGTAAACGTGTTTACCCGAGCGTGTGCAAACGCGGCCCTTCATATGGGGGGCAGCTAAGTCTTCATAGGATGTAATTTCACCGGGCTTAACCCGGTCCTTATGAGCAAAAATAATCCGAGCCCGGGTTGTTAAGCCGTACCAATACCCTTCAGGGTGACGATATTGAGCGGGAATATTGCTTGATAAAATCGATGAGGAACTGGACTGAAGTAATCCAGCCGCCATTAAATTGTTCAAATTACCGATATCAGAAGTCAGCACCAAATCAGCCGGGCTGTTTGCGCCTTCGGATTTAAGACGTTCTTGCATGCCTTTTTTGATGTAGACCATATTGACTTCAATGCCGGTATCAGCCCGAAAAGCTTCAAGCAGGGGGGCCATTAAAAATGGCTGGCGTTCTGAATAAAGATTGACTTCTTCTGTGGCTAAAGCTGGTAGGGTAGTACCAACGATTAAAGTAGCGAAAATTGACGCGCGCATTACCGCGCGAAAAATATAATTCATGAAAGCACCCCAAATTGTATGACGGTTTAAACCGTAGTTGTTGCGAATGGTTCTCATTATCAAATACGCTCGCCTCCATTTTTTGTCAAGCCTGTAAAGAAATAATTTGCAATTTTTGAGGCTGGAATTAGGGGGAGCCTATTGCCCCAGAACCAAAATAGGCGTTTCAAATAGGTCCTAAAAGTGCTAGGGTTAATGTGTAAGCGCATTCCAGTTTATTAAAAATAATAACAGGTTTTACAAATGGTTATGCCGAATACACAGCATCAAAGCGCAGAGCGAAATGTCACGCTATCGGCCCACAATGTAACCAAGGAATATCATACGGGCGAGATTGATATTCACGCCCTACGCGGCGTTGACCTTGAACTGCGAGAGGGCGAATTGGTTGTCCTTTTGGGACCTTCGGGCAGTGGTAAATCAACACTGTTAAATATTCTTGGGGGGTTGGATAACCCTTCATCGGGTCAGGTATTCTTCGGTGATACGGAATTAACATCGCTTAAAGAAGTCGGGCTGACACGGTATCGTCGGGATCATGTGGGATTTGTATTTCAATTCTATAATCTAATCCCCAGTTTAACAGCCCGTGAGAATGTCACCATCGTCACGAGTATTGCCCCTGATCCCCTTCCGGCTGAGGACGCAATGGCCATGGTCGGCTTACAGGACCGCATGGATCATTTTCCTGCCCAGATGTCCGGCGGTGAACAACAACGTGTCGCCATCGCCCGTGCCATTGCCAAACGACCAGATATCTTATTGTGTGATGAACCCACGGGGGCTCTGGATAGTAAAACGGGTATTTTGGTTCTGGAGGCCATCGAGAAAACAAATCGAACGTTGGGCACGACCACGGCGCTGATCACCCATAATGCCATCATAGCGGATATGGCCGATCGGGTCATTACTTTTAGCGACGGTCAGATTGAAGACGTTCGCGAAAATACCACTCGACGAGAGATCAAAGATTTAAGTTGGTAGTTTATTAGGCCGTTTATTAGACCGTTTATTAGGCACTATATTTGGTAGTATATAATGACACCTTTAAACAATAAAATCCTACGTGATCTATGGCGTATTAAAGGCCAAGCGCTCGCTATTGCGCTGGTTATCGCTTCGGGTGTCGCCATGTATATTATGAGCCTCGGCACGCTTTATTCCCTAGAAGAAACCCGCGATACCTATTATGAGCGTTATCGGTTTGCTGATGTCTTCGCGCCTCTGAAACGCGCGCCACATCAATTGAAGGATGCCGTCGCTGAAATTCCGGGTGTAAAAACGGTAACAACCCGTATCATTAAAACGGTCACCTTGGATATTCCCGGTTTTGCTGAACCCGCCACCGGGCAATTAATTTCTTTACCCGATAATAGCGAGCAAATTCTAAATTTGCTGCATTTGCGACAAGGGCGTTTGTTGTCGGCCCATAATCCCGATGAAGTTTTGGTCAGTGAGGCTTTTGCCACGGCGCATGGCTTTAAACCCGGCAGTACTTTTTCTGCCATTTTAAACGGTCATAAGAGAACCCTGAACATTGCGGGCATTGTCTTGTCACCTGAATATATCTATGCGCTTGGCCCGGGGGCGTTGATGCCTGATGACTTGCGGTTTGGGATTATCTGGATGGGGCAAAAAGCGATTGAGGCTGCATTTGATTTGGGGGGGTCTTTTACAGAAGTTTCCATGACCATTGAGCGTAATGCTCAGATAGAGAAAATTATAGCAACCCTTGATCAGCTCACCGAACCTTACGGCGGCATTCAGGCTTACGCGCGCAAGGAACAAATTTCAAATTGGTTTATCACCAATGAGCTTGATCAATTACGCGCCATGGGTAATTTTGCCCCCCCTTTATTTTTGGGCGTGGCGGCATTCTTATTGCACATCGTGGTGTCGCGTTTGGTAAAAACCGAGCGTGAACAAATAGGTTTACTTAAGGCCTTCGGCTATTCCAATGCTTCGGTAGCATGGGTTTATATCAAGCTGATTTTGGCTGTTGTTTTTGTTGGCCTGATTATTGGTATTGCGGGCGGTACATGGTTGGGGCGCAACATGACCGAAATTTATACGGATTATTTCCGCTTCCCCTTTTTATATTACATTGTTGATGCCTCGATTTATATCAAAGCGATTATGATAAGTGTCATTGTGGCGTTATTGGGTACTTGGGCTTCCGTCATGGGGGCTGCGCGATTGACGCCAGCGGTTGCCATGACGCCCCCCCCACCGACATCCTATCGCACGGCTTGGGTGGAGAAAATATTGCGCATGAAAACCCTAAGCGAACCCAATCGAATGATCTTGCGTCACGCTCTGCGGTGGCCGGTTCGTTCTGGTTTAAATATTCTTGGAACCGCTCTTGCGGTCTCAATTTTTATCAGTACTGCATTTTTTCTTGATTCCATGGATTACTTGATCGATCTGCAATTTTTCCAAATTCAGCGCCAAGATATCACCGTGAATTATACCGATGCACGGGGTGGGGGGGCAATAGAGGGAATTGTGGGCATGCCCGGCGTATTAATGGCTGAACCCGTTCGGATGGTTCCCGTGCGTTTGATTTCGGGGCATCACAAACACAATGAAGTCATTACGGGGATAGCATCAGACGCCCAAATTACCCGTTTATTAGGGACAGATCACAAACCATTGATTATTCCCAGTGAGGGATTGGCATTATCCACTAAATTGGCGCGAGATATGGAAGTTAAGCCAGGGGATCTGGTTCGGGTTGAAGTCAAAGAAGGGCGGCGGCCCATATTCCATATTCCGGTAACGGCGTTGGTCGAAGAATATATCGGCACACCGGTATATATGGATATGGGGGCGCTTCATAAATTGTTGGATGAAGCACCCGATGTGGCAACGGGTGCGAACTTGCTTATCGACCCTGCCAATGCAGAAGAGCTTTATCGTCAGTTCAAAGGTGTACCGTCCATTGCATCTGCCGCGATAATGGGCGTGGTATTGGATAATTTTCGCAAAACCATCGAAGAAAACATGGGGTTGATGGTAACGTTCAATATGGCATTCGCCGGGATTATTGCTTTTAGTGTGGTCTATAATTCAGCGCGAATTTCATTATCTGAGCGTAGCCGTGAATTGGCGAGCCTGCGTGTATTAGGGTTCACGAGGGCTGAGGCCGCTTATATTTTGCTGGGTGAACTTGCATTGTTAATTCTGCCGGCGCTTCCCCTTGGGTGTGTCCTTGGTTACGCGCAAGCAACCCTGTGGGTGGGGTCGTTGGATACGGATTTATTCCGTATGCCCTTTGTTATTGGGCGCGCTACTTATGCATCATCCATCGTTATTGTCATAATTGCCGCAATTGTTTCCGGTCTGATCGTCCGTCGAAAACTGGATGCTATGGATTTGGTTGGGGCTTTAAAAACAAGAGAATGAGAGAAATAAAATGGCTAATTTATCTGTTAAAAAAATAGTCACCTATTTAATCGGTGGTGTGCTGGTGATTGTATTGGTCTTGTGGGGCTTTTCGCCCACCCCGGTTCCCGTTGATCTAACATTGATCAAAAGTGCCCCCATGGAAGTCACCATTGATGGTGAAGGACGGACCCGAGTCCATGATATCTATACGGTTTCTGCCCCTGTATCAGGACGCATCAAGCGTATCGAGGTTCATGTGGGGGATAGGGTGGTGGCGGATCAAACCTTATTGGCATCAATTGAACCCGCGCGCCCACAATTTTTGGATGCACGCGCCCTTGCCCAGGCCGCTTCCATCGCCAAAGCGGCAGAGGCCGCTCAGTCTTTGGCTAAGGCAGAGCTGAACCGCGTGCGGGCAGAATTGGTTTTTGCCACAGCCAACCAGAAAAGAGCGATCGATTTATATGCAAAGAACACGATCTCTGAACGTGAATTCGATGAGGCAGAGTTGGCGGTGGCAACCCATACAGCCGCCGTCGACAGTGCCAGAGCCACCCTTGAAGTTCGCAACTTTGAATTGGAAACCGCGCAAGCGGCATTAATTACACCTGCCAGCGCGCAAGCCGCCCTCGTGACCTGTTGTGTTGAGGTTCGCGCGCCCGTGAGTGGACGCATTTTACGCCTGTTACGCCAAAGCGAAGGTGTTGTGGAAAGCGCCAGTCCGTTATTTGAAGTAGGCAATCCAGAAGCGTTGGAAGTGGTCGTGGATTTGTTATCCTCTGACGCAGTTCGGGTCCGTAAAGGGGCTTATGTCAGGCTATCGGGATGGGGTGGTGACACCTTGATCGAGGGACAGATCCGGCGGATCGAGCCCTACGGATTCACAAAAATATCAGCCTTGGGTATCGAAGAACAACGGGTTAATGTGATTATCGACTTTAAAGGCAATAAAGAAACATGGGTCTCTCTTGGGCATGGTTTTCGCGTAGAAGCACACATTCGCCAGTGGCGCGATGAGAATGTGCTGCAAGTTCCCATTGGGGCGCTATTCCGCGATGGCGATAATTGGTCGGTATTCCGTGAAGAAGAAGGCATCGCCAAGTTAACCAAAATTACACTGGGTCATATCAATGGGCGAACCGCTGAAGTTCTGGATGGTCTGAAGGGGGGCGAACTGATTGTTAGTTATCCCAGTGATAAAGTCAGCGATGGGTCGCTTATTATCGCGCGAACAACGCAATAATGCTTTTAGGTTGCGCGTTTTGTACGACTTAACATAATAAGGGCCCCAATGCCTCCGATCAGCGAAAAGGCGATCATGGCATAGAATGTTGTGCGGCCATAATCTTCATACAACCAGCCACTGAGCAGCATGGCCATACCAAATATCAACCCCATGGCGAGACCATCATAGAGACCTTGGGCGGACGCTGATTGATCCGCAGGGACGGTTTGTGTGATGTAAGTGATGGTTGCTAAGTGGGTCGCGGCAAACGTCAGAGCGTGAAGGCTTTGTACCAAGACCAGAGCGGGTAGCCATGCGGTTGTCCCAAGAACCGCCCAGCGAATAATTCCGGCGACGGCTATAATGACATAAAGCTGTGGAACGCTTAGGCGTTTCATCAACCTTGCGCCGAACATGAACAATGCGATTTCCATGAGAACACCTTCGGCCCATAATAAACCGATTGTGCCGCCACTATGCCCGGCCTCAACCCACGATAATGTTGCAAACCCATAGAGGGCTGCGTGGCTGGATTGTAAGGCGGCAACGGTCAACAGAAAGAGTATGAAACCCGGTTGTTTAATGAGATCCAGACTAGCGGGACGTCGTGTCTTGCGGGCGGCCTCTACTAAGTCGGGGAGGGCCAAGGCGCTGACGACCATGACCGCAGCACCGAACAGCATTAAGACCATGACCTGTTCGCTGTCTTTATCAGCCAGATACCATCCACCGACAATTGAGGCTATTATGAAGCTGATCGATCCCCACAACCGGACCTTACCGTAATCTATATCCATTCGCTTGACGGCGATAATAATAGAGCTGTCAGCCAGTGGAATGGTGGTTGTGAAGACCGTCCCGACAATGGACCACGCGCATAATAAAGGCCAGAAGCCTTCCAGTTGCGACATGATGATAATGCCGATTAAGACGATTACCGCCGTGACAATTTGTAATTTTTTACGTTTGCCGGATGCATCGGCCAGCGAGGTAAATAACAAACCAACCGGGACTTTTAGCCATAAAGTCACGGCAAAAATGATCCCAATGTCATCCGCGCTCAACCCGCGCCCTTCAAGCCAGAGCGGTAAAAAAGGGATGTAGATGCCTGTGACAATAAATATCGCGAAAATATTAAAGGCTAATCGGGATCGGATATAGAAGGGGGGTTTTAATTTTAGGGCGGGTTCATTCATGCGGGCATCGTAATTAATTTTGGAAATAGCCGCAAACTTTACCTTCAGGCACCAAACTCAAGTTGGCACCCGTAACGGATGATATAGAATCGATGTCGCGCAGCGTGAAGCTTCACGTGTTTAAAGAACGACCCATAATTTATTTAGTCTATAACTTATTTAGCGAGTTACTTATTTAGTCAGTAGGATGCGGTGCATCCGTTTTAATCGGTCGGATGTGGTGCATCCGTTGGATGTTCATGGTCGTCGCCGCCAATATGCGTATACATAGTATTCTCCTATGTGTTTATATACGTGTTAAAAATACGTGTTTATTTTACGTATTATGCCTTTCTAGCCTTCAGACTATAACACAAAAAGTTAACAAAATCTATCAAACTGAAATTTAGGAGATGCCGGTGTTGCTTTAATGCAACGCTGCGTGAAGTTTGGTTTTGGTTGCGGGGTCGGCAAAGCTGTTATCAATGGCGGTTTTGGTGAAGCTCAAAAGTTGCGCGTCGCTCATTCCCATCTCGCTGGCGGCCCGCTCGTACTCAGCACCAATGGTGGTTTTAAAGAACGGTGGGTCATCCGAACCCAAGGTAATTTTACATCCCGCTTCCAGCAATTGGGGCAGGGGATGATCGGCGTAACTGTCATAGACGTTCAGGGCTATATTGCTGCTTGGACAAACTTCTAGGGTAATGCCTCGCTCAATAATCTCGGCGACCAACTCTGGGTCCTCAACAGAGCGGACACCGTGACCGAGACGGGTAACAGGTAAATCCTTTAACGTATCGCGGACACTCTGCGGCCCACAAATTTCACCCGCGTGAGCGGTACAGCCAAGTCCAGCCTCAGATACCAAGTCAAAGGCGGGTTTGAAATCAATCGGGCGGTGCACGGCTTCATTGCCCGCCAAGCCCACACCCACCACATAGGGATGCGGTTGGGCAACTATTTTTTTTGCTAAAGTTAACGCAACCTCCGGCCCCCGGTGTCGTACAAGGTTGACGACCAATCGCCCGGTAATGCCAAATTCGTGCTCGGCCTTCTCGAAACCGTAAGCAATTGCATCAATGTGGGGTGTGTAGTCGATGCCGTATTGCTCGGTATGACCGGGGGAGGCGAAGGCTTCGATATAGATCGCCCCTTCGCGGGCACAGGCTGCCATGTATTCATAGGCAAGCTCTTGATAGTCTCGGGTGGTTTGGATGCAGGAACTGGCCAGATCAAAGGCTGTCAGAAATTCACTGAAGTTGCTCCATGCGAGTTCGCCTTTCTCATTAAACATACCATCCGGCAACGTCATACCGTTGCGCTTGGCGAAGGATTTTGTCATGGCGGTGGTGGCGACACTCTCAAAATGACAGTGCAGTTCGGCCTTGGGGATATTTTTTGTCATTTTTGAAAACAGTCAACACCAAATTCTAGAGGGGATAATCCAAGATGGGTCGCCAGCGTCTGACCAATGTCGGCAAAGCTATCACGCCCGCCAAGGTTGCCAGCCGTAATATTCGGCCCAAAAATTAAAACGGGCACGTTCTCGCGGGTATGGTCGGAGCCCGGAAACGTTGGGTCGCACCCATGGTCGGCGGTGATGATCGCCATATCACCGGGGCGCAAGGCGGCCTCAATTTCGGGTAACCGGAGATCGAAGTCTTCCAACGCTTTTGCGTAACCATCCACATCCCGGCGGTGACCGTAGAGCGAGTCAAAATCCACTAAGTTTGTAAAAATCAATGTACCGTCTTTGGCGCTGGATGCTTCCTTTAGCATATGGTCAATTAGTCCATCAGTATTGGGGGCTTTGAGAATGCGTGAAATACCGCGATGGGCAAAGATATCTGATATTTTGCCAACCGAGACCACCTCGCCCCCCGATTTTGAAATGTGGTCGAGCAATGTAGGGCCATGGGGGGGCACGGTGTAATCGCGTCGGTTGGCGGTGCGTTTATAGGTAGCGGGGCTATCGCCTTCAAAAGGTCTGGCTATCACCCGACCAATAGAAAGAGGTTTTAGAATTTGTTCTGCCTTCAGACAAAGATCGTATAACCGCTCCAATCCAAAATGCTTTTCGTGGGCGGCAATTTGGAAGACGGAATCAGCCGAGGTATAACAGATGGGCTTGCCGCTTTCGATATGTTCATCGCCCAGCCTTTCAATGATTTCTGTGCCAGAGGCATGACAGTTGCCCAATATACCGGGCAAATCACCGACCGAGATTAATTTATCTGTGATAGCAACAGGAAAGGCAGGGACGGTTTTTGGAAAGTATCCCCAATCATACAATACGGGCAAACCCGCCATTTCCCAATGACCGCTGGGGGTATCTTTGCCGACACTTTTTTCATGGGCAAAACCATAAGCTGCCTGAATTGGACCATTGGTTTCAAGTCCGGCGGGTACGGCTTTGCCTGTGCTGTCTGCGGATGCCAAGCCCAGCCCCAATCGGGCGAGATTGGGCAACTTCAAAGGGGCATTAGAATAGGATGCAGCGATGTGGCCCAGCGTATCGGCCCCGCTATCACCGAACCGTTCCGCGTCTTTAGCCCCACCAATGCCAAAGCTATCAATAACAATGATGAATGCACGTGCCATTAAATGTCCTCCCTATATGTTTGCACTGGTGATTTTTTGAAGAACCATGGGGGGAGAGGCCACCGCATTATCTTGATCAATGGTTACAGCCGCCCGCAATTCTGCGCAAGCTTGATCGGCGGCATCCTGCGATGCGGCATGAACAACCGCGATGGGTGTATTAGGGTCAACCGCTTGGCCAAGATGGCACATATCTGTCAGGCCAACACTATAATCGATACTGTCGGAAGCACGTCTACGACCGCCGCCGAGACCAACCACCACCACGCCCACGTCACGTGCATTCATGCTGCTAACCGTGCCACTTGAGGAGGGGAGACACGCTTGAATAACGCCTGCTTTTGGTAGGTATTTATCAGATTTTTCCATAAAGTCAGCGGGGCCACCAAGGGCCGTAACCATGGTGCCAAAAATTTCTGCGGCCCGCCCCCTGTCAAGAGCGTCACGTGCCATAGTATGGGCTTGCTCACGGGTGTCCGCTAGGCCGCCTAGGACCAGCATTTCTGCAGCGAGTGCCAAGGTAACTTCTAATAATCTAGGGTCGGGGGTGCCCGTCAGAAAATCGACGGTCTCGGCAACCTCAACCCCGTTACCGACATTAAGACCCAGAACTTGGTTCATGTCGGTGATTAAAGCCGATGTTTTTAGTCCGGCACCATTAGCAACAGTGACAATGCTTTTGGCCAAATCGGTGGCCATTTCCAGAGTGTCGGCAAATGCCCCCGATCCCGTTTTGATATCCATGACCAGGCCTTGCAGGCCAGCCGCTAGTTTTTTGGAAAGAATGGAGGCCGTAATCAAGGGGATGGATTCCACGGTCGCGGTAACATCGCGAATGCCATAGAACCGTTTATCGGCCGGGGCCAGATTTGCCGTTTGCCCGATGATGGCACAACCCACGTCACGGACAGTTTTTCGGAAAAGCGCATTGTCGGGTACGGTCGTATAACCGGGAATGGAGTCCAGTTTATCCAACGTGCCACCGGTATGACCCAATCCACGTCCCGATATCATGGGAACATAACCACCGCACGCTGCGACAATAGGGGCCAGCATGAGGCTGACTTTATCGCCCACACCACCGGTGGAATGTTTATCAACCACAGGGCCAGATAGATTTGCACTGGACCATTCAAGCACATCACCAGAATTGGTCATTTCACGGGTCAGATTAACGCTCTCGTCCATAGACATACCATTGAAGAAAATCGCCATGGCAAGGGCGGCGATCTGTCCTTCGCTGACCGTATCATCGGTAATGCCGCGCACGAAAAATTTAATTTCTTCTGCGGTTAAAGGCTCACCATTACGTTTATGACGGATGATTTCTTGCGGTAACATGGATGTTATCCTTTATAGGAACTTAGAAAGCCCTGTAATAATTTTTGAACATTCTCGGTGGCGAGTTTTGCATTGGTTTGGGTTTGCTCATGGCTGAGTTTCGTCGGGCTCATCCCTGCCGCCAAATTGGTTATGATAGATAGCGCGCCAACCTTTAATCCGGCATGACGCGCCAAGATAACCTCAGGCACCGTGGACATGCCAACGGCGGTCGCCCCCAACAGGGTGATTGCCCGAATTTCGGCGGGTGTCTCAAAATGCGGTCCACAATGCCACCAATAGATGCCATTAAAGAGCGGTACGTTGGCGTCCTGGGCAACGGTTTCAAAAGTCTTCCGAATATCCGGATCATAGGCATCCGATAAATCTACAAAACGATCATCTCCCTGCACGCCAAACAACGGTGATACACCCGTAAAGCTGATGTGGTCGGATAGTAACATAATACTGCCCGGTTCTGCGTCCGGGTTTGTACTGCCCGCCGCATTGGTCAGCAGCAAGGTTTCACACCCTATGGCTTTCAGGGTCTGAACGGGAACAGCCATAGCGTCAGCAGACCCGGTTTCATAATAATGCGCGCGGCCTTGCATGACGGCCACATCTGTAGCACCAACGCGACCAATAACAATTTGCCCCGCGTGTCCCGCCACACCCGCATGGGGAAACCCCGGCAAATCACCATATGAAATAATCACCGGATTTTCGATGGTGTCGGCAAAAGGACCCAACCCCGAACCCAAGATAATACCAACCTTAGGCGAAAATTCACCCATTCGGTTTTTGATAATGGCAGATGCTGCCGAAACGGTGCCAGATGTGTTAGCCATGATACGTATTAATCTCCGTAAGGTATCCAGATGTTTTTAACTTCCGTTGCATGACGCAAAAATTCACGACCCTCGCCCTGCGCCCTATCATACCAATCACGGGCCATACCATTTCCGGTCCATGACCGTGTGATGGTTGGGGTGCCGGCGGTCTCAATTTTAGTGCACAGATCAGCAGGGCCAAAGCACCACATTGCATCAACCTGATCATGTTCTGCCAAAGTATGAACGACAGCTTTATAGGATCCGGTGACAATGTTTACCACACCCCCCGGCACATCGGATGTCTCTAAAACCTGGTAAAAGTCTGTGGCTGATAAGGGATCAGTTTGAGACGGGATCATGATCACCCGATTGCCCATGGCGATGTTGGGTGCCATGAGCGATATGAACCCCAGTAGGGGGCGGGCGTCTGGGCAGACAACGCCAACAATGCCAACGGGTTCGTTCATGGCGAGGGCGACACCGCGCATAGGCGGCGTGTGAATGCGGCCTTCATATTTATCAGCCCACGCCCCGTAGCTAAATAACCGGGCGATAGAGGCGTCAACTTCACGGGTTGCATTCTTTGCTGATGCGCCCGTCATGGCGCTGATCCGGTTGGCAAATTCCTCCGAACGAGCAGACAGGTTTTCGGCTATATAATATAGAATTTGTGCGCGATTGTGGGGGGTGGTTTTGGACCAACCTTCTGCTTTGCGGGCCGCTTCTACGGCGTTTCGAATGTCTTTGCGGCTGCCGTCACCCACCAAACCCAGTTTCACACCGTTCGAGCTGATGACGGATAAAGAGTTTCCACCATCAGGACGGGCTTGTTTGCCGCCAATATAGAATTTAGCGGTTTGATCAACAAAGGGTGAAGCTTTCGCGCCTGTTCCCTTGGCTGTACTAATCTTGCGTTTTGGAAATTTTTTCAGAGGTTTTAATTTAGATAAGTATGTTGGTTTTAAGTATTCATACATGCCTTCATGACCACCTTCGCGACCAAAGCCCGACTCGCGATATCCACCAAAACCAACGGCGGCGTCAAATTGGTTGGTACAGTTAACCCAGACCACACCCGCTTTCAGGGCGGGGGCCACATCCAACGCTCGATTGATATTCTCGCTCCAGATACTGGCGGCCAGCCCATAGCGTGTGTTGTTGGCAAG
Organism: uncultured Rhodospirillales bacterium; assembly: GCA_965603075.1. GTDB lineage: Bacteria > Pseudomonadota > Alphaproteobacteria > Rhodospirillales > Casp-alpha2 > JABJOR01. The sequence goes on from CBFDBO010000017.1 coordinate 45,418, forward strand.
GGCGATGGCCTCATCTTGTGTGCGGAATGTCATGGCCGCTAAAACCGGGCCGAAGATTTCTTCTTGCGCGGCGAGATTAGAGCTCTCAACATCCGTTAATAATGTTGGGGGATAGTAACAGCCTTTTTTCGGACAAGATGCTTTTGATTGCCAAACCGTCGCCCCTTCTTTGGCGCTTTGTTTAACCAGGGCATCGATATTTTTTCGCTGGCTTTCGTCAACAATCGCTCCCATGTCCATGCATTTATCCAAGGGATCACCAACCCGCAAGGCCGCCATGCGGGCCTTAAGTTTTGTGATGAACCGCTCAGTAATGCTTTCTTGAACCAAAAGGCGCGAACCTGCGCAACAAACTTGCCCTTGATTAAACCAAATGGCATCGACGACGCCTTCGATGGCGCTGTCCATATCACAATCATCAAACACGATGAAGGGAGATTTTCCCCCCAGTTCTAATGATAACGCCTTGCCCGACCCGGCGGTGCTTTTGCGGATAATACGACCAACCTCGGTTGATCCGGTAAAGGCAATTTTATGAACATCGGGATGAGCGACAAGCAACTTACCCGTCGCACCATCGCCCGTGATGATATTAACGACACCCTCTGGAATACCCGCTTCTTGGCACAGCTCCGCAAACATAAGGGCGGAAAGGCTGGTGAATTCGGCGGGTTTTAAGACGACCGTGTTTCCAGCGGCAAGGGCAGGGGCGATTTTCCACGCCAACATAAGCAGGGGGAAATTCCAGGGGATAATTTGTCCGACCACACCGAGGGGGCTGTGATCCGGGAACTCTTGATCCGATAATTGCGCCCATCCGGCGTGGTGATAAAAATGTCGAGCAACCAATGGGATATCAATGTCACGGCTTTCGCGAATGGGCTTGCCATTATCAAGGGTTTCAATAACCGATAAAATACGCGCGTGTTTTTGGACCAACCTAGCAAGGGCGTATAAATGTCTGGCACGGTCATGCCCGCTCAGAGCCGCCCATTTTTTGTGCGCCAATTGCGCGGCTTTGACGGCGGCATTAACATCTTTAGCACCGGCTTGTGACAGCGTGGCAAGCAATTCACCAGTGGCAGGATTATGGGTTTTGAAGGTTCTTTTAGAAGCGGGGGCCACCCACTTGCCGTGGACAAATAATCCGAATTTGTGGTCTGCGGCTTGTAACCAAGCGTCAGCCTCAGCCCGGCTTTCTGGGGCGGGTCCGTATTCCATGGTGTCTAAAATTTTAGCCACATTCATTATCCTATTTATCCTACTTGTCTTATAGCGTGTTTATGCGATTGGTTGACGGTGCGAGGCGGCGTAGCGTCCGGTAGCCGCATGTTCTAATTGCCGTTCGATATCGCCCATTAGGCTTGATGCGCCAAAGCGGAATAATTCAGGTTCCAGCCATTCGCGACCAAGTTCTTCATTCATGAGGAATTGATAGACCAGCGCGTCTTTGGCAACGCTGATCCCACCGGCTGGTTTGTAGCCGACTTTGGATCCTGTGCGTTCTAGATAATCTCGAATCATCCGTACCATTACCAATGAGACGGGGATGGTCGCATTGACGGGTTCTTTCCCGGTCGAAGTCTTAATCACATCGGCCCCCGCCATCATGCAAACGGCGGATGCTTTTGCCACGGTGCGTAGGGTTTGAAGCTCACCCGTGGCGAGAATTGTTTTCATGTGCGCGGGGCCGCACGCTTCGCGGAAGGCTTGGACTTCTTCATAGAGCACTTTCCAATTTCCGTTTAATGCATGTTGGCGAGAAATCACGATGTCTATTTCGCTTGCACCCGCTTTAACGGATTGCTCGATTTCTTTAATTTTTAAGTTAAAAGGCGTTTGCCCTGCAGGGAACCCGGTGGAGACCACCGCAATGGGAATGTTAAACCCTTTGAGCGCGTCGACCGCTGTTTCTATCATTTCGTGATACACACAAACAGCCCCCGTGGTCAGTTTTAATTCCCCCATGCCAAGGGCTTCTAGGACATCACGACGGACCGGGTTGGTGGCTTTTGCACATAACCTTCGGACACGACCCGGTGTGTCATCGCCGGACAAAGTGGTTAAATCGATACAGGAAACAGCCTTAAGCAGCCAAGCAACTTGCCAGTCTTTCTTGACCGATCGACGCCCCGGCAAAGTTGCCGCGCGACGTTCTACAGCACTTTTATTGACCTGCAGGGTGGCCAGCCAATCGAGATCGAGTTCCATACCGGGATTTCGTTCTGACTCGAAGTCTTTTTTATTTCTTTTGGCGGCTTTGCTCACGATCTAAGTCCCTGATTTGTCATGATTTCCAAAACGGAAACAGACTATAAATTTGATCTTGTTTTAGGGAAGTGTCAATAGGTGAGAGGGGTTAAGCTTGTTTGACTTCGGATGGTATTTCTTGGATGGGGAATTTTATAAAAAATGTAGAACCTTTGCCAACTTCTGAGGTGAAGTCGATGGTACCGCCCATGGCTTCGGTAAGGATACGACAAATAGATAACCCGAGGCCTGTCCCGCTATGGATGCGGGTGTCGGATGAGTCGATTTGTACAAATCGATCGAATATTTTATCACGGTGTTCAGGTGCAATACCCATCCCGTAATCCCTTACATTGACTTGCACCGTGTCCGGATTTTTGATGACAGATATTTCGACCTTGCCGCCGGGATTGGAAAATTTAGCGGCATTGGATAACAGGTTTCTCAAAATTTGCCCAAAGCGTTGTTCGTTTATATTTGCCCAAATAATTTCATCGCATTCGGTGCAAATAAACCGAACGTCCTTTGATTTTGCATAGTCTTGGTTTGTCTCGATTTCGATTTGCGTGATTTCATTAATATTGTAGGGGGCCAGGTCAATAGACATCATGCCGGACAAAGCTTTCTCGTAGTCCAACATATCATTAATTAAAACCATCAATGTTTCACTATTGCGGCTGGTGATATCAAGCAAGCTTAGTGCCTGTGGCGTTAGGTTTTCGGCCATGGTGCCCCGGATGAGACTGATACTGCCTTTGATAGAGGTAAGGGGGGTGCGAAGCTCATGGCTGATGGTCGCCAGAAATTCTGATTTGGCCTGACTGGCGGCTTCGGCAATTTCTTGTGCTTTTGATCTAAGTTGAACTTCTTGAACCAATTCCTGATTTGTTTCTCGTAATTCGCCGCTTCGTTCTTTTAATTCATTTGTCAATTGTTCCGTTTCGCGAAGATTACCTTCGTTGGTCTCGCTCATTTTTTTGAAAACGTTTGCCGCACTTGCCAGCTTGCCAATCTCGTCTTTACGCTCCAGACCGGGGATTTCCCCAACCTGTTTATGTTCAACCAGTTGCATGAACGTATCGGATATAGACTGGATGGGAGAAACAATACTTTTGCCAATAAAAAAGGTTAATAGAATTCCGATCAGGATACTGAAGGTCATGGTTGTCGTCGTGATAGTCTGTGTTCGGATGATATCTTGGCTGGTTGTTTCGGTCAGTGTATTTAACCGAGCCAGCGTTGAGGCTTTTAATTTTGTGGATAGATTGCTGAATTCTGCGGCCTCTCCGGGAATGATAACATTGGTAAGGAACAAGTAGCCCCGTGTGGCTTGAATGGCTTGATTAAACCCGGTTTGGTATTTCGAAAGTAAAGATTGAAGCGAGATAATCATGGCCTGTGGTTTTGGGGCTTGTTCCGTTTTCTTCAATTCAGCGAGTATGCCTAAAGCTTGGCTCAGAGATTTTTTTGCACTGCGTTGAAAAGAAGAGTCTCGGTTCGCTAAGAATAATCCTGCGTCTGCTTGGGCGCGTAAAAAATGTTGCCGTACCGTGTCAAAAGACTCGTGTAGGGTTGAATTATTTATAGGGTCTAAATCGGCTGTCAGTTTAAAAAGGGCTACGCGAACTTTGCTGACCGCTTCTGGCATGGTTGAATTGATGTGGAGATCAAAACGTTGGCGGTCGGCAAATAATGAAATAATAGCTTCGTTATAATTCTTTAAAATGACGTCCATGCGTGCCAATAAATCCGTTCGGTTTTGATCTTTATTATATTGGCGGATTTTGGCTAAGCCTTTTTCCATTTTTTCATAATTGGATAAAATCTTTTTCTCACCGGTTTTATGCCCTGTCTGGCTATAAACAAGAATGGAAGCATGTAAATCAACAATCTGATGATCAATTTCAAGAATGGCGGCGGATTCACCGCTAACCCGGGCGTATTCGGTAAATGATTTTTGGGTGTTGTTTAAATTATTCCAACTGTAGAGCGACCCCGCGATAAACAGCATCAATAGCAAACCAAACCCAAAACCCACGCGCAGCGAAATTTTTTGATTGCTTAAGGAGGGGAGAAAAGTTTTGAGCACGTAAAAGGCCTATTGTAATAATGATTTATTATGCTTGTAAGAACTCGAACCAACGATCCAGAGAATAATCATAATTATCCATAACCGTATTCCAAATCGCGACGTTGCTGAAACGTTTTGTATACGAACCACCCGTCCGGGTTTCACCGGGGTGGACGGAAATATTACCATCGGTTCCTTTCAAGGGATTATTTGCACTTTTGCCATCATACCAATAGCCCCATTCGTCATTTGATAATAAAGGACGAGAGCGTTCAGGGTTTGAAATGTAATAACCCTGACGCGCAATAAAGGCCCCGGCCCAACCATCAAGCCACCAATTCATATAATCATAGGCCGCGTCTTTAACGGCCCCGTCCGTCTTAACCGATAAGCACATCACCCCATGCCACGCACGGTAGCCTTCTTTGGGGGCGGCGTAGGTGATGGGGATGCCTAAGCCGTTTGCGGCTGAAACCCCCGGAGAAAACATGCTTTCTATGACCACACGATCATTTTGCAGGAAGTCGACGGACTGCGGAACTGAATTCCAGAAACCAGCAAAGTGCCCATTCTCTTTCTTCTCAATGAGGATTGAAAACAATTGGTCAATTTCATCGATGGTCATATTGCCCATATCACCAAATGTCATTAGGCCTTTTGCTTGAGCGGCTAAAGCGGCATCAAAAATACCGATGGAAGGCGCGTTTACGAGAGCGACCTTTCCTTTCCATTGATCATCTAGCAACCAGCTCCAACTTTCGGTCTCATAGGGAATGCCCTTTTTGACAAAGTTTGTATTGTAACCAAATGAGTCAACGTTATGCACATACGGTAAAAAACTGATGGTGTCTTGCGGGGTTGAACCGAGGGTCTGATCATCTTGAACATACAGTAACTTATGAGGGGAATCACCAAGCCCTATTGTTGCACCCGGCACGACCTTGCCGGTTTTTGACAGATCATTAATCTCCCCCCAATTCTTGATGCGGGTTTTATCAATGGGTTGAATGGCATGTGCTTGCCAGAGAATTTTAATGCTGTCCGACCATTGCTCGTAAATGTCAAAGCTCTCTGGCTTTGTCGACGCTTTTTGCAAAACAGCCGAGCTACCTTTGGGCTCGAAGTGAAGCTCAATGCCCAAGTCTTTCATGGCCCGCTCGCGGATTTCTTCTTGCAAGGTTACATGGGTACCGAGAACCCTGAGGGTTGGTGTTGTCTTTGCAAACACATAAGGGGATTTCATTACACTTACCGCGCCAACAACACCTGCTAGAGCACTTTTTTTCAAAAATGATCGGCGTTTTGCATTAACACCAATGTTCTTCGGGCGTGCCATCACGATAAATCCTCATAGTAAATGATTTAAAATCATTGCTTCCAAATAAAGAAGTAATAATTTTATCATGGATATATGGGGAACATACAATAAAATGCACCTTACGTGCAATGAAAAATGCATATGTATGTATGATTGCGATGGGTTCTATGATGGACAGAAAGCGAGTCTGAAGGGACTATAGAATAATCGTCGCCGTAAGGGCGGTATCCAAATCAACTTCATCAAGGTTATGTCCTTCTCCGCCCCGATCAACGATCAGAAAATCACTGGATTCTTCAAGGGTCAAAAGCGGGTGGTGCCATACCCCCCGATGGTAATTAACGCCTTGTTTTCCCGTGGCGCGAAAGACACGCAAATCTGTTGCAATCGGGTCAGTGCTGGCGTGCGCAACCACGACTAAATAGGGCCTATTATCCAGCGGATAAAATGCCTGACTGGAAATCGGGTGGCGCTCCATCATGGTAATGGCGAGGGGGTATTGCCGTGGTCGCCCTCGGAAAATACTGATCAGGGGTCGCCCCATCATTTCATTAACATCCACCGTGGCTAAATCATGGAACCGGTCTGTTGTGCCTTGATTAATGGGAAAGCTTACCGCGCCATCGGTTTCAATGACATCCCCAAAGGGGGCGAATGCCTCGCGTGTCAAGGGCTCTGGGTGCAGTTCAAGATTGTTCATAAACTTGGTTTTCCATTAATCCGCAGACGGCTAACACCGCCATCGGGGTGAATGTTTAAACGAACATGGGTGATCTTGCCCAAGTCGTTGATAACAGTACGATCAAAAGTATGGATATTATCAGCCGATAATTTCTGCTCGCCCATTAAAGTATCCCAAAACATGGATTGTGTAATCAGGGATGCATCGGTTGCGCTTTCCACACATGCGGCCTGAATTGAGCACCGATCCGGGAAGTTTCCCTTGAAATGACAAGTGTCTACTTCAATGCTGTCCACGGTCCCGGCGGCACCGAGAGCAACGATAATCCAGTCATTGCCCGGTTCACGACGTCGTCTGGTTTCCCAGCCATCGCCCATATTAACCCCACGTCCTTCGGCAAGAACCGCCCACACATCGCCGTAGTGCGCGTCATTATAAGCAACCACCCGACCGCCATAGCGCAAGGCCGATAATTCGTGGACTGTGTTGGCATCCATAGTCGACCAGTCCAATGTGGGTTGACCGTACAAACGCAGTCGAGCGACCCCGCCATCGGGTAGAATATCTAACTTGATCCAATTCCAGGGTCCGCTATTTGTTATTTCTGTAAAGTGATGCGCGTCGGAACCCAGACTGAGGGGGGCAACAATTTCAGTCCATTGTGTGGTGTCATCCGGTTGAGTATCGCTGAGGCACGCTTTTATAGATGCCGCGGGCGGGAAGTTACCTGTGAAATGGCTGGTGTCGATATCTGCACCATAAATGTGACCCGTCACGCCCAGCTTAATTAAACACCAATCATGGCCGCCATCGCGCCGACGACGGCTTTCCCAACCGTCCATCCATTTACCATGATCATCAAATTTATCATCGATAAAGATAGCGGGGGCATCTTGTAACATGCGCGATTTATCAGCAAAAAAATCATCGGAACATGCGACAGCTGTGCTGCCCAACCGGGGGGAGGCTAGGTTGACGTTCGATAGGATGAATTCTGGTAAAGTATCTGTTGAGTCTGTCAAAATTTTATCTTTCGTGGGTTAATCGGACGCGAGATTATTAAGGCGCAAAAGTGCAATACGGTGGACCTGATCCAATGCCTCCCGAAATTCAGTTTCGGGGTCATTATTCATCCGGTGTTCAAAAATTTCCAGAATTTCAGTTCGGTGCCGCCCGGCGACCGCCAAAATAAACGGGAAAATATTTTTCTCTACATAGGCATCATTTAAGGTTTGAAAACGTTCAAACTCCTCCGGGGTACAGGCATCTAAACCCGCCCCAGCTTGCTCGGAGGTGGACTCGTGCGTGAGCGCGCCCGTGGTTGCAAGCTTACCGGCTAAATCAGGGTGCGCGCACAATAAATCCATCTGGGCCAACCGCCCGGCGGCTTCGACGTGTTTTTGCATGATAGCGGAAAGACCTTCTGGGGTATCGGCGCTTTCGACCAGTTCATCATCGAAGGCCTGCTCGGCGATCCACGGCGAATGTTCATAAACGCCCCCAAAGGTACGAACAAACTCAACCTTATTTAAGGTCGATGGTGCGGTTGAAAAGGTTGTCATGACGGGCCTCCTGTGGTCGTATTTGAATGCGGATGGTTCTGATGCCAATGCTTGGCAATCGCATCGCGCCTACAGACCCAGACATCTTCATGAGATAGCACATAATCAAGGAATTTTTTAAGGGCTTGGAAACGGCCCGGTTTGCCGATGATGCGACAGTGCAATCCAATGGATAACATCTTCGGGGTATGGGCGCCTTCTTCGTAAAGTGTATCAAAGGCATCGGTCAGATAATTAAGAAACTGATCACCCGCATTAAACCCTTGGGCGGTGGCAAATCGCATATCGTTGGTATCCAAGGTATAGGGGACTATTAATTGGGGCTTATCCACCATGCGGCTCCAAAACGGAAGGTCGTCTGAATAATCATCAGCGTCATATAAAAACCCACCGTTTAGTCCACCATGCTCTGAAACCAATTGCCGGGTGTTCTCACTGGTACGACCGGTGTACCAGCCCACCGGGGCTTGTCCGGTTAACCGGGTTAGGATTTCCATGGCCTCATTCATATGGGCGCGTTCAACTTCCATGGGCATGCCGTGGTAATTAATCCACCGTAGGCCATGACTGGCAATTTCATGCCCATCGGTTAGGGCGCGCTCAATAATATCCGGGTTGCGTTCGGCCGCCATGGCAACGGCAAAAACCGTCAGCGGTACTTGGCGAGCTTTAAATAAATCAAAAATACGCCATGCGCCTGCGCGGGAGCCATATTCGTAAAGAGATTCCATGGACATATGTCGTGCGCCCTCATACGGGGCCGCACCGATAATTTCAGAGAGGAAGATTTCAGAGGCGCTGTCGCCATGCAAGACGTTATTCTCAGCCCCCTCTTCATAGTTCAGGACAAATTGCACAGCAATACGGGCGCCACCGGGCCAGTTTGCCTTTGGGGGCTTGCCCTTATATCCGGTCATGTCGCGTGGATAGGTCAATACATATTATCTTTCTACTGTTGATTTTGAATTTTCGTATACTAGCGTCTATATGACCAGTTCATTATCAAAATAAATTTGATGGCGATAGGTCAAATCCCGTAAACTGTTATAGCTCTAAAAAGAGTAGGATCAGCCAGAAATTAAAAATATTACCAAAATATCGTTATAGGGAGTTTCACATGGAAATATTATTACATAACTGGGCGGAGCTTCTGGCGCGTTGGTTGCATATTATTACCGCCATCGCTTGGATTGGCTCGTCGTTCTATTTTATGTGGCTTGATAATTCCCTGAGCGATTATGGAACCTTAGAGCCGCGCGCCAATGGCGAAAGTTGGTCGGTGCATGGCGGTGGATTTTATCACAATCAAAAATTCTTGGTCAGCCCGGAAAAGATGCCCTCTAAATTGCATTGGTTTAAGTGGGAATCCTATATTACCTGGGTATCCGGTTTCAGCCTGATGGCCATTGTTTATTATTGGGGGGCGGAAAGTTACCTGATTGACCGCTCTGTTATGGATATCTCTCCAACGGTCGCTATTGCCATTTCTATTGGCTCGCTGGCGCTGGGGTGGGCGGTTTATGATATGCTGTGCCGGACCCCGCTCAAAGAAAAGCAAACGTTGATGTTTGTTATCCTTTTTGGCTTCATCGTTTTATCTGCCTATGCCTATGGTCAGGTGTTTTCCAGCCGGGCGGCGTTTTTACATGTGGGGGCCATGATCGCCACCATGATGTCGGCCAATGTGTTTATGATCATTATCCCCAAACAAAAAATTGTTGTGGCGGCCTTGATTGCGGGTGAAACCCCGGACCCGGCACTTGGCAAAGCCGCTAAATTACGCTCAACCCACAATAACTACCTGACCTTGCCCGTCTTATTTATGATGATTTCCAACCACTATCCCATGGTATTCAGTCATGACTGGAATTGGTTGATGGTGGCACTTGTCTTGGCGTTGGGGGCGGTTATCCGTGATTATTTCAATGCTCACAATCAAGGTAAATCTGGACCAGCATTGCAATGGCAATGGCCAACAGCGGCTGTCTTAACCGTGGCGCTGATCGCCCTCACCGCATGGAAACCCGGTGGTGAGATCGTGGTTGAAGATGACGTTTATACCGTGAACGCCCTTGCCATCGTACAAACACGGTGTGTTTCATGTCATTCAGCAAAACCCACGGATGAAGATTTCGATGAGGCCCCCGGTGGGGTGATGTTTGATACTGCGGGTCAGCTAAAGCAACACGCACCGAAGGTTTTGGCGCAAGCCGTTCTAACGGACGCCATGCCGCTCGCTAACAAAACCGCTATGACGGATGATGAACGTGCACGCTTGGGAGCGTGGATTAAAAGTGGCATGCAGGACGAATAAATAATGTCGACCTTGTTGATTAAAAATGCGGATGTCTTGGTTACCATGGATGGTGACGCCCGTGAAATTATGGGCGGGGGATTGTTTGTCCGTGATGGGGTTATTGAGGCCGTTGGTGCTACGGATGAGCTTCCCTGTACGGCGGATGAGATGGTGGATGTATCGGGCCACATCGTCACGCCCGGATTGATTAATACCCATCATCATTTTTATCAAAATTTAACACGCGCTGTACCCCGCGCGCAGGATGCCACGTTGTTTGGATGGCTAAGAACGCTCTATCCCATTTGGTCAAACATTGGCCCGCAAGAGGTTCATGTCTCCACTCAAGTGGCCTTGGCTGAGATGGCGCTGTCGGGTTGTACCACGTCATCGGACCATCTTTATATCTATCCCAATGGGGCACGGTTGGATGATGAAATCGCCGCAAGTCAAGAAATAGGGGTGCGCTTGCATGCCTGCCGTGGTGCCATGAGCATTGGCGAGAGCGATGGCGGTCTGCCGCCCGATAGCTTGGTCGAGCGAGAAAATGATATTTTAGAAGATGCCTTACGGCTGATACAAACCCACCATAATTCAGCACCCGGCGCAATGGTTCGGGTTGCCATTGCACCGTGTTCACCGTTTTCGGTCAGTCGAGATTTGATGCGTGAAGCGGCAATCCTAGCGCGAGATCAGGGCGTGATGTTGCATACTCATTTGGCAGAGAACGACGACGATATTGCCTATTCACTGGAGAACTTCGGCTGTCGTCCCGGGCAATATGCCGAGGACCTGGGCTGGACAGGGGATGATGTGTGGCACGCACATTGTGTTAAATTAGACAATGATGAAATTGATTTATTTGCCCGCTCCAAAACCGGGGTGGCGCACTGTCCGTGCTCGAACATGCGACTGGGCAGCGGGATCGCGCCGATCCGCGCTATGTTGGACCGAGGTGTCCCGGTTGGTTTGGGGGTTGACGGTTCTGCCTCAAACGATTCCGCGCACTTATTAAATGAAGCCCGACAGGCCATGTTATTGCAACGCGTTGCCCTCGGGGGTGACGCCATGAGCGCCCGTGAAGCCCTAGAGATTGCCACGCGCGGCGGCGCAAGCGTCTTAGGGCGGGATGATCTGGGGTCTCTTGAGGTTGGAAAACGCGCTGATTTTGCTGTCTTTGATGCCACCACCATTGATCTTACGGGGGCATGGGACAAAGTCGCTGGGCTCGTTCTATGTGGCCCCCTAAAAGCAAAACACACCGTTGTCGAAGGACGCTTTGTTGTCCGCGACGGGTTCGTCACCACCATCGATTTACCCAAGGTTTTGGAAGCTCACGCCACGCTGACATCCCGCTTGATGGGTCTAGTATAATAAAATTTTCCCTCATTTCATTTGCTGATGAGGCCAATCCGTTAAGTCGAGTGTCGTTAAAATTTACGATCACGATGCCTGAAGCGCAGCTTCCATTATCAGAAAAAACATGACAATCGTTGCTTTTATCCTGTAAAACAGAACGAATGAAGTTTTGGGGATGAGGCGATGCATGCTGTTGATGACATGACGGTGTTTACCCGGGTGGTGGACCGACAGGGGTTTTCCGCCGCTGGGCGAGAGCTACGCATGAGTACCGCCGTGGTATCATCCCGAATTGCTAACCTTGAACAACGACTCGGCGTTCGTCTGCTTAACCGCACAACCCGCAATGCCAAACCCACCGAAGAGGGTTTGGTTTATTATGACCACTGTATAAAAGTGCTGGCCGATATTCATGAGGTTGAGCATTCGCTGGCGGAAATGAAACGCCGCCCCGCCGGGGCGCTTAGAATTTCTATGCCGATCTCGATGGGGCGGGCGCATATAGCACCGTTGATGGCAGAGTTTTTAGATCAAAACCCAGATATTCAAATCCGCTTACAAGCCACCGACCGGGTGGTGAATATTTTGGATGAAGACGTAAACGTTGCCATTCGAAAAGGCGTCTTGCCCCCCTCGACCGACATCTTACGTAAGCTGGCACCGGACCTTCGGGTGGTCTGTGCGGCCCCGTCGTATTGGCAAAAGAACGGCAAACCGAAAACACCGGAAGATTTAAAATCCCATAATTGTTTATTATTACGCTATCCCGGTTCGCGTCGATATACCTGGCAATTTTTGGACGCAGAGGATGCCATCACCAATTTGACCATTTCAGGAAACCTGGACAGCAACTCCTCGGATGTGCTGGTCGATTGGGCGCTCGCTGGACAAGGGGTGATTATGAAATCCGTTTGGGATATTTCAAGTCACCTTGAAAGTGGCGCGCTGGTCCCTGTGCTGGCTGAGTATTGGCCGCGAGATTTATCGCTCAATGCCTTGATGCCCTCCCGCCGAGAGCAGCCAGCAAAAACCCGCGTGTTTATCGATTTCCTCGTCGAGCAATTCCGCGAGCACCCTGTTGCCAAAATGATCGAAGGCTATGGCCTTAAATAACCTTCTTAATTAACTTGCGCCAGTAGGCTATCAATTTCGGTTATATAGGGCGCAATTTCTGCCTCGCTCAAAAATGATCCCTTGAAACTGTTTTTGGCGAGGGTTGCCAATTGCTCATAACTGAGATCGAGACTGGCGTCCACCGCTTCGAAATTATCATTCATATAACCACCGAAATAAGCCGGATCATCAGAATTCAGGGTGACGTTCAACCCCAATTCCAACATCTTTTTAATGGGGTGCACGTCCATGGAGGGGACACCCTTCAACCGTAAATTCGATAGCGGGCAAATGGTCAGGGTGATACCCATGTCAACAAGCCGTGTGAGAAGGTCGCTGTCTTCCATGGCCCGGTTTCCATGATCCAAACGATCGACCTTTAAAATATCGAGCGTATCACGGATGTACTCAGGCGGCCCTTCTTCCCCGGCGTGGGCGCAAAGCTTTAGCCCTAAAGATTTTGCTTTAGCAAAAACGGCTGTGAATTTAGAGGGTGGGTTGCCGAGTTCTGAGGAGTCCAGTCCCACAGCGACAAAATGATCAAGATAGCTATCTGCTTCGGCGAGGGTCTTAAAAGCATCTTCTTCGCTCAAGTGACGTAGGAAAGACAGGATCAATCCAGACGTTATACCAAGTTCGGTTTTAGCATCGGCAAGGGCGCGGGAAATGCCGCCCACCACAATACCAAAATCGATCCCACGGGATGTATGGCCTTGCGGATCAAAGAAAATCTCAACGTGACGGACATTATCAACCGCCACCCTTTTGATATAAGCCATGGTCAGGTCGTAGAAATCTTGTTCAACAAGCAGGGTGCCCATGCCTTGATAGTAGATATCCAGAAAATCTTGCAGGTTACCAAAATCATAGGCGGCCCGGACTTGTTCGACAGTCTCAAACGGTAAGGAAATATTATTTCGCTTGGCCAATTTAATCAGCATTTCCGGCTCCAGTGATCCTTCTATATGGAGGTGCAGTTCAGCCTTTGGCAGGGCGCGAATGAAGTCTGTTTTATTCATGTGATTCAGTAGCCTTATATACAAGTTGGCCCCCAGCGTATGTGGCGGCAATCGCGCGGTCATCGGCCAAAATTATTTGGGCAAACAAGGCGTCCCAAAATGTGTCGACGCTTGACATGCGGTTTTTAATGAGGGGGGTGGAATTTAGATCGATGATCGTGATATCGGCTTCGAAACCAGCGGCTAGATTACCGATTTTATGATCTAGGCACATGGCCTTGGCGGAGCCAATGGTCGCCAAGTACCATGCTTTTGAGGCATGCAAACTATAACCGCGCAACTGGGCAACTTCGTAGGCGGAACGCATGGTTGAGAACATGGACATAGACGACCCACCAGCAACATCGGTCGCAAGACCGACAATATGCGGTGTGGCGCAATCGCGTAAATTTTGCAAATCAAACAGCCCCGATCCGATGAACGTATTAGATGTGGGACAGTGGGCAAGAGCAGAACCAGATTGTCGTAAAGCGGCTCGTTCGCGTTCGTTCAAATGAATGGCATGACCAAAGATAGCCCCCGGTCCGGTAAGGCCATATTGTTCATAAACACCATAATAATCTGGCGCGTCCGGGAACAATTCGCTGACCCAGTTTATTTCATTATGGCTCTCTGAAATGTGAGTTTGCATTAACGTGCCCGGATATTCGCGCCACAAAGCCCCGGCGGATTGTAATTGCTCCGGTGTTGAGGTCGGCGCGAACCGGGGGGTGATGGCATAGACATTGCGACCAATGCCGTGCCATTTTTCAATCAAGGCTTTCGATTGCTCGTAACCACTTTCCGCCGTATCGCTCAGGTTATCCGGCGCGTTTCGATCCATCAAAACTTTGCCACAGGCCATCCGTAATCCCCGCGCCGTGGACGCTTTAAAAAAGGCATCGACGGATTGCGGATGCACCGTGGCATAGACACTGGCCGTGGTCGTACCGTTCTTTAAGCACTCATCGAGATAAAAGTTTGACGCCGCTTCGGCGTAATCCGGGTCACCAAATTTGCTCTCGGTTGGGAACGTAAACTTCTTTAACCATTCCAGTAACTGTTCACCGTAGGATGCGATAATCGGTAATTGCGGGTAATGGGCGTGGGCATCGATGAAGCCGGCCGTAATTAACTTGTCCCCATAATCGATTATGGGGGCGCCGTTTGAATTTTTTAAGATATCACTTGCGGGGCCAACGCGTTCGATCAAGCCGTCTTTGATCCACACGGCACCATCGGTATGATGGATGATGGACGCGTCCGGCCCGACCACAAACGGGTCGTCTTTGAACGATAGGGTTTGCCCTTTAAGAAAGAGGGTCTGTCCCTCAAGTAATAAATTGTTCGTCATTTATATTTTCAAATTCTGAATAAAATAATGGCGGCCCAGCGTATAAGCCAGGCCGCCATTTTTTATTGTCTTAGTTCGGTAGTGAGCCTTCGACGCCTTCGACGTAGAAGTTCATACCAGCAAGTGTTCCATCATCAGCGGTTTCGCCAGCAGCAAGCCAGGCTGAACCGTCTTGTTTGTTAATGGGACCCGTAAAGGCATGCAAGGTGCCAGCGGCAAGAGCGTCGCGTGCATCAGCAGCCATTTTGCGTACATCAGCTGGGATCTTATCAGAGAAGTCAGCAATACCAACCATGCCCTGTTTGATACCGTCCCAGGTATCCATTGACGCCCATGTACCGTCCATTACGGCTTTCACGCGGGCGATATAATAAGGCGCCCAATCATCGATAATGGAGGTTAACTGTGCGTTTGGACCAAACCCGATCATGTCGGAAGCCTGACCAAAGGCAACGATGCCCTGTTCTTCGGCGATCTTCATAGCAGCGGGTGAGTCGGTGTGTTGCATGAGCACGTCGGCGCCTTGATCGATAAGCGCTTTTGCCGCGTCAGCTTCTTTGCCGGGATCAAACCATGTGCTGACCCAGATAACTTTGAATTTGACGTCTGGGTTGACACTTTTTGCTGCCAAGTAAGCCGCATTGATGCCCCGTACAACTTCTGGAATGGGGAAGGAGGCAATGTAACCAACGGTGTTGGTTTTTGTCATTTTGCCAGCGATCAAACCAATCACATGACGACCTTCATAAAAACGCGCTGAGTATGTTGAAACATTTTCAGAGCGTTTAAATCCAGTGGCATGTTCGAACCTAACATCGGGGAAGCGCTTTGCCACTTTCAATGTTGGGTTCATATACCCGAAAGATGTTGTGAAGATAAGATTGTGACCAGAACGGGCCAATTGCTCGATAACACGTTCGGCGTCAGGACCCTCAGATACACTTTCCACATAGGTGGTTTCTACTTTATTACCAAAGGCTTCTTCAACGGCCAAGCGGCCTCGATTGTGCTCATAGCTCCACCCATGATCACCAATGGGGCCAACATAGACAAAGCCGACCTTGGTCGGACCAGCCGCACTGGCTGTTGTAACGCTCAGTGCTACCACCAACGCGGCGGCAGTTGCCGTTAGAGTTTGAAAAATCTTTTTCATGTAGAAGTCTCCCTTGATTATAAAAAATTATGAAGATGCAAAGAACGGTTTTCCCAGACAAGCTGGGGCATTTAGGCTGGCTTTTGCCTTGTCACGGGAAATGGCAACCAGAACAACAATGGTAACAATATAGGGTAACATAGACAGGACTTGCGCGTCGATATCAACACCAAACCCTTGAATGTGGAGCTGAATAACGGTAACGCCCCCAAACAAATATGCTCCCATCAATGCGCGGCCCGGACGCCACGCAGCAAAAACCACAATGGCAAGGGCAATCCAGCCCCGACCCGCGGTCATATCCTCAACCCATAACGGGGTTTGAACCATGGATAAGTACGCCCCACCAAGACCTGCGCAGGCACCGCCAAAGGCCAGCGCCATCAGGCGAACACCAATAACGTTGTAACCAATGGCATGGGCGGCGTCATGATTGTCCCCAACGGCGCGTAAGATTAAGCCTGCGCGGGTTTTGGTTAAGAACCACCAAACGCCAAAGACCAGCGCAAATGACACATAAACCAGCGGGTCATGAGAAAACAATATAGGCCCAATAATGGGGATATCAGACAGTAGATAAATATGGATATTGGCAAGCGATTGCGTGGTTTTACCAGAATAGGCCTGTCCCCAAAGGGCGGAAATACCAAGCCCAAAGATGGTCAGTGCCAAACCGGTTGCAACCTGATTGGCCATTAGAATTTGTGTCAGGACACCAAACAACAGCGCTGCTATGGCACCCGCAATGGCGGCGGCAATAACACCGGATATAAATGATCCGGTTTCAAAGGTAACGGCAAACCCGGCAATGGCGCCCAACACCATCATGCCTTCGATACCTAAATTAAGAACCCCGGAGCGTTCAACAACTAGCTCGCCAATGGCCGCAAAGACCAATGGTGTTGCCGCCACTATGATGCCTTGAAGAATAAGAATTGATAAATCCATTGCCTTATTCTCCTGCTTCAATAGGGGGGGCTATTTTGGGTGGGGCGATTCTTCGAAGGCGATATTTGGTAAATACATCAATCCCCAATAAGAAGAACAAGAACATACCTTGGAATACGCCCGTTACGGCGCTGGGCAAGTTCATCATGATTTGTGCTGTTTCGCCACCGATATAGGTCAGCGCCATGACAAACCCGGCGAGCAATATCCCGATGGGATTTAAGCGCCCTAGAAAGACAACAATAATGGCGGTAAATCCATAGCCAACGGGCAAGGATGGCACCAATTGACCAACGGGTCCGGCGGTTTCAAATAACCCAGCAAGACCGGCAAGGCCGCCCGATATCATTAGACATTTCCAAACGATTTTGTTTTCCACAAACCCGCCAAATCGTGCGGCTTTTGGTGATTGCCCCATGACCTTGATTTGGAAGCCAAACATGTGGCGCGATAGAACAAACCAAGCAACGGCAACCGCGATTAATGCCGCAATAAATCCAACATGGGCGCGGGAGCCTTCGATTAATATGGGCAATAAAGCCGCATCATGAAAGATCCGACTTTCGGGAAAATTCATCCCCTCGGGATCCATTAATGGCCCGTGGACAAGAACGCTGAGGGTCAAGATGGCAACATAGGTTAGCATCAAGCTGACCAAGATTTCATTGGCATTGTAGCGGGTTCGAAGAAGCGCTGGGATCGCCGCCCAAAACATACCGCCGAGGATACCCGCTATACACATCAATGGTAGCACGATGACGCTGTCTACTTCATAGAATGCCAAGGCAACACTGCCCCCGGCGACGGCGCCTGCGACAAATTGCCCCTCGGCCCCGATGTTCCATACCCCGGCCCGAAAACCAAAAGACAATCCGATGGCGATTAAAATAAGCGGTGTTGCCTTAACGACCATTTCTGTCAGGGCGTAGGAGTCAAAGAGGGGTTCAAAGAAAATAATTGAGATCGCCTTTACGGGCGGTTTACCCAATACAGCAAACATGAGCATGCCAGCCAAAATGGTCAAAACAATGGCAATGACGGGGGTCATATACAGAAGCTTAGTAGAAACCTCTTTGCGGGGTTCTAAGCGGATCATTACGCGACCTCCTTCTTAGCACTAGAATGCACACCACCCATAAGCAGGCCGATTTCCTCGATGGAAATACTGCCCGTGGGTAAGGGGGCGGAAAGTTTGCCTTCTGCGATGACGGCAAAATTTGTTGATATGGCCATGAGCTCATCTAAGTCTTGCGAGATCACCAAAATAGCGGCGCCCCCTTTGGCAAGTTCTTGCAACGCGCGATGGATATCGGCGGCGGCGGCGGCGTCCACACCCCACGTGGGTTGTAAGATGACCAACACCGTTGGGGTTTGTAGGATTTCACGGCCAACAATGAATTTCTGTAAATTACCCCCCGATAGGCTGGAGGCCAAGCTGTCTATATTGTTTGTTTTAACATTGAATTTATCGACCACTTCGGTGGCAAATTCATGGGCGATGGCTAAATCAATGATGCCATTTTTCTCCATACCCATGCGGGTTCGGGCCGACAAAATTGTGTTTTCCCAAAGCGACATATCCGGAACCGCGCCATGCCCTAAACGTTCTTCTGGGACCGAACACATTCCAAACTCACGACGTTTTGTTGGATTGGTATTACCCAATGAAGTTCCATCAATTTTTATAGTATCGGGGGCGGATTGAACTTCGCCGGTCAAGACTTCCATAAGTTCGACCTGACCATTGCCAGCAACACCCGCCACACCCAGAATTTCACCGGCGCGGACAGAAAAGGAAATATTGTGCAGATCAACACCGAATGGATCGTGGCTGGCCATGGATAAACCGGAGACGGTTAAACGTTCTTCACCCATATTTGCTTCTTGTGGTTCGGGTAGATAAAGGGTCGACCCGATCATCATTTCAGCCATGCTACGGGCTGTTTCATTTTTCGGGTCACATTCGCCCACCACTTTGCCGCCCCGTAAGACGGTGGCTTGATCACAAAGAACTTTAATCTCCTCCAACTTGTGCGAGATATAAAGAATGGAACAACCTTCGGAGGATAGTTTGCGCAACGTGGCGAACAGAATTTCTACTTCCTGTGGGGTAAGAACCGATGTTGGCTCATCCATGATCAACAAGCGTGGGTTTTGTAATAAACACCGTACGATCTCGACCCGCTGGCGTTCGCCGACAGACAAAGAACCAATTAACCGTGTGGGATCAAGGGGCAGACCATAGGCCTCTGAGATTTCAATAATTTGCTGATTTAAGTTTGTGCCGACGGCTTCTTTGTTCATGCCAAGGGCAACGTTTTCGGCAACACTGAGGGCCTCAAATAATGAAAAGTGTTGGAACACCATACCAACGCCATGGGCGCGGGCTTCGCTGGGTCTGGCGGGGGCGTAGGGGGCGCCGCCGAAATGCATGTCCCCTTCATCGGGGCGCATAACACCGTAAATCATTTTCACTAGCGTGGATTTCCCAGCCCCGTTTTCACCTAACAAGGCATGGATTTCACCCGGCTTGATCGAAAAGCCAACGCTGTCGTTGGCGATCACACCGGGGAAGCGTTTTGTGATGTTTGATAGATGCAGAAGCGTATTCTCCATCATGAGCTCTCCCTCAAATTTTCCCTGATTATCGTCGTACTTTTATTTGTACTTGTTGTGGATGCTATTGATTGCATCTGTTGTAACCGTAGCAGTAAATCAGCCGCCAGTGACAGTGCTATTATTGCGGGTTCTTTGCCGTCCAATCCTTTGATGCCAATGGGGGCATTCATCCGGGCGATGGAATGTTCGGGTATAGCGAACTCTTTCAAGCGCTTTGCAAAACGAACCCGTTTGGTTTTTGAGGCAATTACACCCAGATAGGCAAATTTGTCTTGCGCCAAAACGGCATGACAAATTTCAAAATCCAGATTGTGTGAATAGCTCATGACAACATGAAAGGCATCCAAAGGTGCATGTTCAGCAAGGCTTTGCGGTGTTTGGGTGACCAGTTTGTTAATTGAAGAAGGGATGGATTCTGGATAACGCGAGTTTGATGTATCAACCCAGTAAATCTCAAAGGGCAGGTCTTCAAACGCTTTCACAACGGCCCGGCCCACATGCCCCGCGCCATATAAAAATAACGGCGTGAGCGTTTTGCCAAGGGGTTCTATAAACCAACCATCAATTAATTTGGCTTCTCTTTTTTGGATGCCTGATTGCAATTCTCGCACCCCATGTCGAACGCTCAAAGGCCAATTTTTGTCATCATCTTTACGGTTATGAGAGAATCCTATGGGACTACCGGATTGAATTTGTCGTACCGCAATCAAGTTTTCACCTTCATCCTGTAGCACGGATATTTCATCATCAGAGATCACTTCAAACAGTAATTTAATAAAGCCCCCACAACACTGCCCCAGTGAGGGACCCAGTGGGTAATCGCGGACCATGCGTGTCCAAGGTGCTTGCGCGGATGATAGAAGTTTACGGGCTTGGGTCAGGGCTTCTTGTTCCAAAGTTCCGCCGCCAATGGTTCCCGTGAAGGCCAATGTGCTGACGTTCATGTAGGTTCCTGCCTCGCGCGGGGTTGAGCCTTTTGCATCGATGATGCTGACCCGTACCACGGGACCGTGTTCAGATATTTGCGCTACTAGCGAGGCAAAGCTCATGTTTGATCCGCCTTTACCCGCTCAACCGCGGCCAGTATCCGTTCGGGTGTGGCGGGCGCGTCGAGGTCTGGATAGGTTTCGTAATCACCCGCCGCCGATACAGCGTCGGATAACGCCATGAGACTTGAAATCCCCAGCATAAGAGGGGGCTCGCCCACGGCTTTGGAACGATAGATGGATTTCTCGGGGTTCTCGCCCTTTTCCCATAAATCAATCCGCATGTCGGTTGGACGGTCCGCCAGTGTGGGAATTTTATAGGTGGAGGGCGCGTGGGTCTTTAAATGACCGCTATCATCCCACCACAATTCTTCGGTGGTCAACCAGCCGGTTCCTTGCACGTAGGCACCTTCAATCTGACCTTTGTCGAGGACGGGGTTTAGGGATTTACCCGCATCGTGCAGAATGTCGGTTCTGACCACCCGGTTTTCTCCGGTCAGGGTGTCGATGGCAACCTCGGTCACCGCCGCGCCATAGGCGAAATAAAAGAACGGGCGACCTTGGGCGGTTTCTTTGTCCCAATGAATTTTCGGGGTTGCGTAAAACCCTGTTGCGGAAAGCGAGATCCGGTTGCGGTAAGCTTCGCCAATGAGATCATCAAAGGGGACTGTTTCGTTGCCAATTTCAATCCCTTTTGGGGTGAAGCTGATTTGCTCAGAGGATACATTCCACTTTTGGGCGGCAAATTCTACCAAGCGGGCTTTGATCTTTTGACAGGCGTCCACCGCCGCCATGCCGTTCATATCCGTTCCCGATGATGCGGCGGTGGCCGAGGTGTTGGGAACTTTGGCGGTATTGGTGGCGGTAATTTTAACCCGGTCAATGTTGACCTGAAAACTTTCTGCAACAACTTGGGCGACTTTGGTGAATAGCCCTTGCCCCATTTCGGTGCCGCCGTGGTTTAGATGAATGGAGCCGTCATTATATACATGCACCAACGCCCCGGCCTGATTAAGGAATGTCAGGGTGAATGAAATACCGAACTTTACCGGGGTCATGGCGAGGCCCCGTTTTAGGATGGGGCTGGTTTTATTCCATAGCCTGATTTCAGTGCGTCGCGCATCATAATCCGAGGTGGCGCGCAATTCTTCGACCAGTTCGTCAATAATGCAATCTTCCACGGTCATGTCATAGTGCGTGACCGAGCGATCACCAAGGACGCCCATGGCATCGTAATAATTCACGCGGCGAACTTCCAAGGGATCTTTACCTAATTGATGGGCGATTTCATCGATGACGCGTTCGATGCCCACCATGCCTTGCGGTCCCCCAAACCCACGGAAGGCCGTATTGGATACCGTGTTGGTTTTACAGCGATAGGACGTGATCGTTGTGTTGCCCAGATAGTATGTATTGTCCGCGTGGAACATGGCGCGGTCGCAGATGGGGACCGACAGATCATAGGACATGCCACAGCGAACGGCTTGTTCAAATTCGATGCCTTCAATGCGGCCTGTATCATCAAAGCCGACCGTATAGGCAATACGGAAATCATGGCGCTTGCCGGTGATGATCATATCTTGATCCCGGTCGTAACAAACTTTGGCCGGATGCCCGGTCATTTTGGCAACAAGGGAAGCAGCGGCGGCGGGTAAGTTACCGTTGCTTTCTTTGCCGCCAAATGCGCCCCCCATGCGGCGGACCTCGACAGTTACATCATGATTGGCAAGATTTAGAACCTTGGCGATAACGTGTTGAATTTCGCTGGGATGCTGGGTCGAGCTGTGCACGGTAATGTCGTTGTCTTCACCGGGTACGGCAAGGGCCACTTGGCCTTCCAAATAAAAGTGCTCTTGTCCGCCGAGATGAAATTGACCGCTTAGGCTGTTTTTCGCCTTCGCAATGGCGGATTTTGCGTCACCCCGCGCCATAATATAGGGCGCTTCCAATAAGGACCCCGCTTCCATCGCCTGATCCACGGTGATAATAGCGGGCAGGTCTTCATATTCGATAATCGCCAGGGTAGAGGCCGCGCGGGCAACTTCTAAATCCTCCGCCGCCACGGCAAAAATCGATTGTCCGGCGTATTCAACTAAATTCGTGGCGAATAACGGGTCGTCGCCCATGGCGGGGCTGATGTCATTGGTGCCGGGAATATCACTTGCTGATATGACACACACAACACCGGGGGCCGCGCGCACCGCTGATAAATCCATGGACACAATACGGGCGTGCGGACGATCGGTCATGGCAACATGGACGTTTAGCGTCCCCGTCGGGGTGGCGATGTCATCGATAAAGACCGCTTCACCAGCAACATGTTTATGTCCGCTGTCATGGCGGTGGGAATCGTGAACGCCGCCCTTAATGCTATCAATATTATCCGGGTTATTCGGTGATTTTCTGTCTTCTCCAAGCGAACTGTCGAGACGGGGTCCGGCGATGGCTGCACCGCGACCAACCAACCGTGTCTCGGTTAAATTTTGATGGCTTTCGCCAAAATATTTTTGCAGCAAGTTTCGCGCCACACTTATTCTGTAATCACTTGAGGCCCGCATGTCGGTGAGCGGGGTGAAATCAGTGCTAAAGCTCGCCATTGCGGATGTAATGGTCTCCGCGTTCCATGGTTTTCCCAGCAATGAGGCTTCAACGGCGCGTGCCCGTTTCGGGATGGCAGCCATACCACCGAAGGCGATGCGAGCGCGGGTCACGGTACCGTCCTCTACCCGAACATCAAAACACCCACACACAGCGGATATGTCTTGATCAAATCGTTTGGTGATTTTGTAACAAGCAAGACGGTTGGCAGATTCGGTGTGGGGGTCAGGAAGGGGGATTTCGATGGCTTCTAAAAATTCACCGGGGGTGCGGTCTTGTTTACCGTAATCAATGAAAAAGTCTTCGATGGGCAGGCTGCGCCGGGTGCCCGCTTTGTTTAAAACCAGCGTCGCATTCAAAACGATTAAGGCGGGCGGCGTATCACCGATGGGGGAGCCATTGGCGATGTTGCCGCCGATGGTCCCGGTGTTACGAACCTGCACCGCGCCGATGCGCCGCATCATTTCACCGAAATCGGGGAATAGTGTTGCGATCCGCGCCAGGGCGTCTGTATAGGTAACCCCCGCACCGATGGTTAATTTACCCGCTTCTTCGGTTATGTTTTGCAATTCAGGGACCCGGCCCAAATAAATGGTCGTTTCCAATTTACGGTGGCCTTTGGTCACCCATAACCCCACATCCGTTGCCCCCGCCACCAAAATAGCGTCTGGGTTTTCGGCGTAACACCGCGCGAGATCATCTAAATTACCCGGTGACAGCATGCGCTGATCATTGTTGCTGTAATCAACCAAATCCGAATGGGTGGCGTTTTCTAACCAAGAACGTTCATGATTGCCCCGCTCAATTTCCCACGCCGGGGCGGCGTAGTTGGTGACGCTGTTCATGGCGGCGGCGATGGGGCCATAGCCGGTACAGCGGCATAAATTTCCCGCCAGTAAATCGGGGGCATCTTCGGTGTCCATGGGTTGATCCGACAAATAAGCCGCGTACAGGGACATGACAAAACCGGGGGTACAAAAGCCACATTGCGATCCATGTTTATCGACCATGGCCTGTTGCACGGGGTGCAGTTCGCCCTCTGGGGATTTAACGGATTCCACCGTGCGGATGGATTTTCCCTCTAACATACCCACAAACTGAATGCAGGCATTAACGGCGCGGTGGGTAATATTTTGGCCACCCTTGATTTCGCCCTTTATTTCGCCCTTTATTTCACCCATGACAACGCTGCACGCCCCGCAATCGCCCTCCGCGCAGCCTTCCTTGGTGCCGGACAGGGCGCGGGTATCACGCAGATAATTCAATAATGTCATGGTGGGGGACACATCGTTCAAGACGACTTGTTCACCATTAAGCAGGAACGTGACGGAATTTGACATTCTTAACTGCCGCGATACGTAGAATAGCCAAAGGGCGATATCAGCAGGGGCACATGATAATGATCGTTTGATGCATCGATACCAAAACGAATAGGCACAATATTTAAAAAGCGCGGACCGTCCCCATTGGTTCCATGTGCGGTTCCTTGCTTATCGAGATAATCACCGACGTGAAAGACCAGTTCGTATTCGCCGGTTTGATAGGCTTCGCCTTCTAATAAAGGGCTATCACAGCGACCATCATTATTGGTCTGTACGGAACACAGTTTTTGGCGGGCATCGCCCTTAACACTGTAAAGATCGATGTGAACGCCGGCGGCAGGCATGCCCACGGCAGTGTCGAGTACGTGCGTCGTTAAACGGCCCATTTTGTATCCCTGTTCTATATTTTGTTATTATTATCATTTTATATAGTACTGAATTTAGAATTCTTCCGGTTCTATTTTTCAGATTGATCATAATAACCGGGAATGCTGTCTCTACTATCGGTTATTTTTTGATAATGAGTAAAAATTTATCTACTGTGAATTTTATTTGCTTGTTGCCGGGGATAATCAGCCTAAAGGTTATAGTCGGAATTTCGTGACTTCGGTGGATTAAATGGGAAAATAATGGGGGTGTGATGACTGTATCCTTTTGTGATTTCGTTCAGAAACTTACGTATCAGGACCTGCCAGAAGACGTGCGCTGGATCATGCAGCGCAGTTTGCTTGATACAATCGGGGTTGCGGCGGTGGGATCACGTACAAAAATTTCAACAATTACCCAGCAAATAGCCATGGAGCATATGGCGGCGGGCGGTGCTGATGAAAATCCAAAATCCCGCATGATCTTTGATGGACGTGTTGTCAGCCCCACGGGGGCGGCCATGAACGGGGGCTTTGCCATCGATAGCATTGATGCCCATGATGGTAATTCGGCTGTAAAAGGTCACGCGGGTTCCGGGGTGTTTCCGGCCGTGGTGGCGGTGGCCGATGATCTGCGCCGACGCGGGGCGGCATTATCGGGACAAGATTTCATAACCGCGCTCGCCGTCGGATATGAAATTGCTTACCGGGTTGGACATGTCCAACATGCCACTTGTGATGATTACCATACCTCGGGTGCGTGGACGGCGGTTGGTGCGGCGGCGGCATGCGGGCGATTGTTAGGTCTTGATAACGAACAGCTCCGTCACGCCGTTGGCATTGCCGAATATCACGGACCGCGCAGCCAGATGATGCGCTGTATCGATCATCCAACTATGTTGCGCGATGGCGTGGGGTGGGGATCGCCCGCCGGGGTCAGTGCGGCTTATATGGCGAAGCTCGGTTTTACGGGCGCCCCCGCCATCACCATCGAAGGTGAGGATGATATTACACAATCATTCTGGTCCGATCTGGGGGATACGCGTCTAGGGGATACCAGTCTGGGAAACGGGTGGCGCATCAGAGAAACCCACTATAAAAAATATCCGGTGTGTCGCTGGGCGCACCCGGCCATTGATCTGGCCGATACATTAATGATTGAGCATAATTTGGAAAGCGGCGATATCGATCACGCCCGCATTACCACATTTCATAATGCGACACGGTTGGCTGGGCATGATCCACAAACCTTGGATGAGCTAACCTATGGTTTGGCCTTTCCGTTGGCAATCATGATTTGCAAACGCCGCATCGGTGCGGTGGAGGTCAGCGATAGTATACTGGATGATGCGGAGGTTCGCCGGATGAGCGTGGCCACAGAAATAGTCGAGTCAAAAGAGTACACGGAAAAAAGTATCGCCACGCGGTGGGCTGATGTAACGCTCTATCTTAAAGACGGGCGCATCCTACAATCGGAGCCAGCCACCCCTAGGGGCGATCCTGAAAACCCACTTTCCGATGAAGAAATCCACGCCAAATATCACATGCTCGCCGATCCTATCATTGGCGAACATCGCGCCAACGACATTGAGGCCATGGTGCCGCATGTAAGCGATCAGGGGTTTGAATTGGGCGCATTGTTTGATTTGATTCTAAAGGATTAAGGATAGAAGACTACCGGGTTATTTAGCTTTTCTTTTAGCCCACCACAGATAGCGCCTTTCTTTTAGCCCACCACAGGTAGCGC
>CBFDBO010000018.1:0-62776 GCA_965603075.1 uncultured Rhodospirillales bacterium
CTGTACTCTTCTCTGTGTTCATGGCTTTATCGCATGCTGCTGAAAAAGCTCGGCTGCTTTTCCTATGGCATCCCAATCCAGATCAAAACCAAGGCCCGGGCCTCGCAAGGTGGGCAATACGCCGCCCTGCAATTCTAAATCAGGTGACAAAATGATATCCCATGCGAGCAGGTGGTTCATATACTGGTTGCCATCATCAAGATTGGAAATCGTTGCGGCTATTTGATGGGTCGCGCACGTGGTAATACCGGTTTCATACAGCCCATGAAGGCAAACATCGATCCCGGCAGCTTCGGCAATATGCGCGCACTTACTAAAACGCTGTAATCCACCGGTTTCATGCAGACCCAAAACAATCAAGTCTGCCGCCTTCTCGCGGCACACATTGAAGACATCATAGGGTGTGAAGACAAGCTGATCCGCGGCGATGGCGATGGGGCTATTGGCCCGCACTTGTGCCAGCGCCGAAACGCTTTCACAATTTGTTGGCTGCTCAATGAACTCAACATCAAACGTACTCATCTTTTGGATCATCCTGCGTGCGCGAACAGGGCTCCAATGTTCATTGGGGTCCATCCGCAAACGTTTACCGGGACCAATTGCGGCACGAACTTGTTGCGCAATAGCAAGGTCCAACGCATCGCCGCGCCCAACTTTGACATATATAACTTCATAACCTTGTTCCGCCATTTGTTTCGCTTGAGCGGCGATTTCTTCAGCGGATTCGCCTTGGGGAAAACCAAAGTATTTTATCTCATCGCGTACGGCACCCCCGAGCAACTCATGAACGGGGCGGCCTGTTGCCTTCCCCATTACATCCCACAAAGCCATTTCGAGACCCGCAAGTACTTGGCCCGCGAACCTTGGGGCGCTGCACGTTCCTAATAATTGAAACAATGCATGATAGGCGTTTGACATCAGGCCTGCATTCTCGAAGGGTGAATGCCCTATGCAGGACGCCCCCGCCAACTTAATGTAAGATTGAATGCCATCGGCAGAAGCTGAGCCGATCGACTCGCCATAACCGGTCACGCCTTCATCTGTGTGAACTTCCACCAGAATGACGGTTGCGCCGTGAACAACGCCTTGTGCGAAATAGAAGGGTTCAACATAAGGCACCATGATCGGTGTCGTGCGGATTTCAGTGATTTTCATACGTCAGTGCCTAAAGAAAAATAGAAAACAAAAACCTGCCAATATCCCGACCCCGCCTAGAGCAGAAGCTCAGGGAGGAAGAGTGATATCTGCGGTATGAAGGTCGTGAGAATGAGTGTTGGAAGCCAAGCAAACAAAATGAAAATCATCGTCGGACCAATTAATTCACGGACCGACACATTGGTCACCTGAGCACCAAGATAGAGCAATGGTGCTGTTGGTGGCGTGATGTTTCCCATACCCAAATTCACCCCGATTATGGCAGCGAAATGGATAGGGTCTATTCCCGCATTTTCCGCAATAGGCAACAATAGTGACGCGCTCAATATGATGCCGCTAATATCATCCATCAGCATGCCGATCAAAAGCATCACCACATTAATCATTAAAATGACGACAATGGGGTTTTCCGAAATTGAGTATATCAGTTCTTCTGCGAGACCAGGAATATCCTCAAAGATCAAGAAGCGACTAACAATAAGAACCATGAAAATCATGACCATGACCACGCCAATAGTCACGGCAGATTCTTTAAGACTTTCGTAGAATGTTCCAAGCGTTAGTCCCTTATAGAAGAAGAAACCAATTGGAATAGCATAGACGACCGCCACGCCAGCGGCCTCCGTTGGGGTCATGATGCCGCCATATATCCCGCCCAGAATAATTATTGGCATAAGTAAAGCGGGTGTTGCCGTCCACGTTTTTTTCGAGAACGTTCTTAAAAAGGGTCGAGGGATTGGCTTCAGTTCTATTGTATCATTTTTACGGAGAACCCAAAAGTTTACCAAGACAAGAAGGGTTGTCAGAATTAATCCCGGAACAATAGTTGCGAGAAAACATTTCAATACGGATAGCTGGCCTACCCAAGCATAGAGCAATTGTGCGGCGCTAGGGGGGATTAACAACCCAAGCGGGCTGGCTGAGATAATAAGGGCTGCTGAAAAACCGCGTGGGTATTTTGCCTTTTGCAGGTGCGGCATAATAATCGACCCAATACACGTGAGCGTCGCAGCGCCGCTTCCTGAAATTGAGCCAAACATAGCGCTCGCGACGACGGCTGAAGCGCTCAATCCACCCCTAAGATGGCCAAATAGTGTTTCTGCAATTTCAACAATTGGCTTGGCGATCCGACCTTTCTGCATAATGTAGCCCGCTAGAATAAAAAGCGGAATTGCCAGCAGTATGACGGAGTTCATTTTCCAGTGACCGGTTGCCAAATAACCGGAGACGTCATAACCACCCGTCACGGCTAGAAAAATCAACACGCCACCAAAAGCCATTGGAACCGATACACCAATGACCAGAAGAACGCAGATAAGAAGAATAGCTATAGCAATTACCATGTCGCTCTCTCCTCTTTAATTTCTTTGTCTATATCGGCCTGTTTTGTGATTTTTGCATAGTTATTCGGGCCAACTTTCCACAGCAGATAAAGAGATAGAGCACTGTAAAAAGACATGAAAAAGAAGCCGAAAAAGATTCCAAGCCTTGGAATGAAGAAGGGGATTTTTAGGGCGATTGTTGTTTTCCAATGTGGATAAGATGCGATTTCATCGGCTAACATTAGATAGGCCCAGTAGGTCACAATCAGGACAATTGTTAGTTCGATCGTGGTAATTCCAATTTTCCGAAACCATAGAAATTTCGGATTAGAAGAAATAGCGCCAAATAAATCAGCATTAATATGGACATCATCATAGGTTCCAATTGCGCTTCCTAAAAAATAAAGCCAGAAACAAATCGGAAGCAGCCATTCTTCGTAGGCAAACAAGTCGCTCTCTAAGATATATCGAAAGAGGACGACCAGAAAGAATGTGACGGGGAGAATTGGAAGGGCGGCGACGACTAAAATAGTCTTAATTCGAACCAATGCCCGAACAAAGCTTCTGAGCCCTTGGGGAAGTGCACTTTCAAGTAGGACCATAATATCCTCTTCAGTAAAACTTGGGAATTATGAGGAAGCTGCCTTAAGCGACGGGCAACTTCCTCATATAGTTTTCACTCTGGCTTTAGTGCGTTACTTAGCGACCAGCTTATCCATTGTTTCTTGCCCAATGGTCGAGGCAACAGAGGGCCATACTTCTACTTTAATATGAGCGACCATGGCAGCACGCTCGCTTGGTGTGTAGTCTAGAATTTCCCAACCAAGTGCCTTCATTTGGTCAATAAATCCTTGGCTGCGTTCCCATGCCTTATTCATGATAGCTTTCGCGGCTTTACGGATGGCCGTTTCCAGAACATCTTTCTGCTCTTTATTTAACTTGTCCCACGTTTTTTGGCTTCCGTAGAATGCTGTGGCTTCGACGTTTGCGTTGACCGGCACAAAATACTTGCCGACGCCTGCGATGGCGAACGTGTTATAAGCCCATTCCGGCGTGCAGCAAATAGCACCGTCAATAACCCCGGACTGTAGCGCAGGCAGAACTTCAGCCCAATTCATTGTGGTGGTTCTATACCCAATGCTTTCCACTGTTTGTTTGGCTAGATCAGAACTCCACACCCGGATATTCATCCCTTTATCGCCAAAACCAGCATAATCAACGGGCTTCTGTTCCGCGACGATTCCAACAAGTCCTTCCCCGGCGCTGGTAACGTATACCAAACCAAGGTCCTTCATTATGTCAGTCATGATAACGCTGTAGTTCGAATTTGGATTACCAAATGTCTCTTTTAGTTCTTCAAAAGAAGTCACCAGACCGGGCAAATTCGTTATCTCTAGTCTTGGGTCAGCCTGAGCATAGATGAAGGCTTGTACAATATCGATGTTTCCTCGAACGGCGTCTTCAATCAGTTCTTCACCCGAACCGAGTTGCGAGGCTGGAAAGAATTTTACTTTCAAATCAACGTTAGCCGCTTCGATTTCCTTGACCATATTCTCAATGATTTCATTGCCAAAATGCTTGGCAGGCAGAGTCCCGGCGAGCTTAAGCCGCACGGTATCGGCTAGTACAGACGTGGTCATCAAAGCCATAAGACAAAAGCTCATAATTACCGACAGGCGTTTAAAGATATTCATGTAATCCTCCCTTGAAGTATTAAACGGGGCATCCCCCTAGAAATTTTTTCATTCGCACTTTGCGTGCGTTAATGAAATAACGGTACGCTGATAAATAGATTATGTATTGAATAAACAAGATGGATTACATAACATAACAGTCTATATATTCATTTTGTTAATAGATCACAGGCTGGTTCATGACCGATCCGTCGTTATTGTTCGCTTTGCCACCACCCACACCGGATGTCGAACCTGATATGCGGGTTGGCTTCATTCTATCGCCCGAATTTAGCCTGTTGCCCTTTGCTAGTTTTATCGATGGTCTCAGGCATGCGGCCGACGTGGCAGATTTCAATCGGCAAATTCATTGCCACTGGAAAATCATCGGTCCCACTTTTAAACCCGTCATGGCCAGTTGCGGTATCGAGGTTTCACCTCAGGAGGTTTTCCCCGATCCCGTGGAGTTTGACTACATCGTGGTGGTTGGTGGCCAGCTACCCAAGTGCCTTGATCTCGCGGAAGAGACGTTTCGTTTTATACGAAATGCCTGTGAGCAGGGCTGCTCAATTGTCGGCCTGTGCACAGGAAGCTTCATCCTTGCCAAGGCAGGCCTGCTCGATGACCGCCGTTGCGCCGTTCACTTCGAACACTCCAACCAGTTCAAGAAACTGTATCCCCGGGTCTTACCAATAACAGATCAAGTCTACGTAAACGACAACCAAATCATCACCTGTCCCGGAGGATCAGCAGCACTTGATTTAGTGTTTTCTTTAATCGAAACACATTGTGGTAAAGCGCGTGCCGTCAAAGTATTAACGACATTATTGGTTGATCGACATCGTTCTACTTTTCATATGTCCCACCGTCCCTTCGGTCACTTGGCTGCCTGTGGTAATAAGCGTGTTGAACAAGCTATAGAATTGATGGAAAAAGATATATCTTTCCCTTACAGCATCCAAGCGCTCGCCAAAACAATTAATATTTCTGAACGCGAGCTTAATCGCGCCTTCAAACAATATGCCAATGAACCACCGTCGTCTGTCTGGCGCAAAATGCGTCTTTCTCATGGGCATTGGCTTTTGGTTAACACCAAAAGAACGGTCACACAAATAGCGCTGGAATGTGGGTTTTCTGATGGCGCCCATTTTTGTCGTTGGTTCAAAAACACCTATGATGAATCACCGGCACAATTTCGAAAACACCGGCGCGGCATTTGATTGATAAAGTTGTTTATTGAGCCATTTTATTTTTTGTATACTTGGTGGCCGTAGCGGTCATTGGATTGTCGGGCCAAGGATGTTTTGGGTAGCGCCCCTTCATCTCGGCTTTCACTTGTGGATAGGCATTGTTCCAAAAGGCCGGAAGGTCTTGGGTGATTTGCAAAGGTCGCCCCGCAGGGGATAGAAGGTGCATGGTTAGTTTAAGCGTGCCGTCCGTGATACTTGGTGTTTCTATGGCACCAAACATTTCCTGCAACTTTACCGGAAGCACAGGTGCCGTAGGGTCTGTGTAATCAATACGGATACGGGACCCGCTGGGTACGGTGAAGTGGCTGGGGGCTTGCTCGTCTAATTTCTGTAGAGTAGACCAGTCCATCATGGCCTTCAAAATGTCCAGCAAGTCCAGTGATTTTAGATGCTGCAAACGGGACATGCCTGTTAAATAGGGCTGTAACCATTGATCAAGTGTCTGAAGTAAAATGTCATCAGATAGATCGGGGCCATTGCCGGTGGCTTGAAAATAATATTGTGCTCGCTGTCGCCACCTTGTGGCATCCTTGTTCCACGGCAGACACTGTAACCCAAGGTCGCGTATACCATCAATCAAAGCACCGGTAATTTGATCAGACGGAATATTCTTGGCCGGCACATCATTGAGCACCAAAGCGTACAGGCGTTTTTGACGGCGCGCCAAAACGGAACCGCTTTGGCTATCCCAAACAGCGGTTTCACCCTCTGATATCTGATCCTCAAACAGGTGTTCAATGATCGAGCCAGATAGGGGGGCTGCCAATCGTATCGGCGCGTCCCGGTTATCACCACTCACCAATGCAATCGCCAGATATGGGGCGTCTCGTAAGGCATCTTCTGATGATAGGACTGCTCCTTTGCCGTTGCTCAACACGTAACGGGCTTCGCCACCTACGCGACGAGCCGCAATCCGGTCCGGATAAGCAAGGGCGACCAAGGCACCCGTTTGTTCATCTTGAGGTAAATCAAGAACCGGTTCATTTTCCTTTGGCGCCCGTTTCAACCATTGCTTGGACCATTGTTTAGACCACTGCTTAGACCACTGTTTTACCAGTGCCTTGGTCCGGCTAAGAGCACCACGGTTTATCAACAGGGTTGTTTTCTCACCCTTAAGGGCGCTCACCCGCAAGGTCAAATCCGCCGGCGCCGGATGACGGCCCTCACGTTGGGCAATATCCCTGTCCGTTAACAAAGCCGCTATGATACAGGCGTTCTCCGTCCATCCTAATTTCGCCCCCCGCAGCACCATATGGGCTAAACGCGGATGCATAGGTAGCGTGGCCATTTCGCGCCCATGGGCGGTAATTTTGCCTTGATCGTCTAGGGCTTCCAATAACGTCAACAAGTCTTGAGCCTGCGCCAATGGGGCTTTTGGCGGAGGTGTTAGCCAGCTTAAGATTTCAGCCTCAGCTATACCCCAGTTGGCTAAATCGAGCGCCAGAGGGGCCAGATCGGCATCAAGGATTTCCGGCGGAGAGAATTGCTTAAATGCACCTTCACCCGCTTTGTCCCAAAGACGGTAACAGATACCCGGCTCCAACCGTCCCGCACGGCCCTGTCGTTGGGTGGCGCTGGCTATTGATACGGGTTCCGTTACCAATCGGGTCATGCCGCTTTGGGGATTAAATTTGGGATTGCGAGACTGGCCACCATCAACAACAACCCGAATGCCCTCGATGGTTAGGCTGGTCTCTGCTATGGTTGTGGCGAGAACAATTTTACGGTGTCCGGTGGGCGTCGGGGCGATTGCCTGGTCTTGTAGATCTTGAGGCAAGGCCCCATAGAGCGGCAATACGACAACCTCATTAGGGAGCGATGCATCCTTGAGCAGGTTCTCGACCCGGCGGATTTCACCCTCGCCGGGCAGGAAGACCAAGAGGCTACCGACCTCGTTTTTGAGCGCCTGTTTAACAGCCGAAGCCACAGCCGGGCAGAAACGATCTCTGAAACGATCAATCGGCGGCTTGCCCAAATAAACCGTATCGACAGAAAAGGCGCGGCCCTCGCTCTTAATAACAGGGGCGTCCCCCAGAATGTCGGCAACGGGTAAAACGTCCAGAGTGGCCGACATCACCAGAATGCGCAGGTCCTCGCGCAGGCCCCCCTGACAATCCAGGCATAACGCCAATACCAGATCGGCTTGAAGGGTGCGTTCATGAAACTCATCAAAGATAACCGCTGCGACCCCCTCGAGAGAGGGGTCACGTTGCAGACGTCGGGTTAAGATGCCTTCGGTGACCACTTCGATGATTGTGTCCGGGCCGGTTTTACTGTCCAGTTGGATGCGATAACCGACAGTTTTGCCAACGGCCTCCCCCAAGGTTTGCGCCATGCGCCGGGCGGCAGCGCGCGTTGCCAAACGGCGGGGCTCCAGCATGATGATCTTGCCGCCCTGTCGCCATGGGGCGTCCAGTAGTGCCAGCGGAACCCGCGTGGTTTTACCCGCCCCCGGTGCGGCCTGCAAAACAGCATTCGGGGTGCGCTCTAGACTTGCGCAGAGCTGCGGTAAGATATCGTCGATTGGTAGCTTGGTCATGGTTGCGTATGGTGTCCATAGAGCCGGTCATTATCAAGCGCAGATGGTGTCTTTTACGAAAAAACAAATATGAAGAAACACAAAATTACTCAAAGTCATGCAAGGTATCGTGATTATCTTCTATGCGTTTAAGGTGATCGCGCCCAGATTGACCCGATTGGGTGAGCAGAACGCTACACAGATGATGGATAAGACTCATTGCTGCTGTGTAGCTATCGAAGACCCCGACGCCCGCCACTTCAGCATGCAGCACCCACTTGGCATAGTTTTCAGTCGGTCCTGCGGTTGGGTCGGTGATATATAAAATCGGAATACCAGATTTATGGGCCAATTTAAGGGCGTTACGGAATGTGGCTAAGCGGCGCCGGAACCCAAAGGCAATAATTAAATCGTTCTTATCTAAATTTGCCAAGCCCTCAGCCAAGGTTTCCCCCCCTTGAGCCATGAGGTGTACGCTCCCCCTTAGTTGTAAGAGCTGAAAACGAGTATAGGTGGCTAAATAGTGGCTGTTGCGAAATCCAAGGATGGAAATTTTCGGTGCTTGTGAAATTGCTTTTACAATTTCATGGATTTTGGCCTCATCAAGGGTCTCAAAAGTTTTGGTCATATTTGCAATGTCACGATCCAGATGAAACCGAAGGTTTCCCTGTATTTCCGAAGGCTGTTGATCCTGACTTAAAAGGTATAGAGGTGAGCCCCATGATCTGGCATCGCGTGACAATCGACGCGCTTCTTCAAAATTATTAAACTCGAGCCTTCTAATCAACCTGGTAACAGCAGCCTTTGAAACACCGGACAGTTCCGCTAATTCTGTGGCTGTATAACTTGCGATGTCGCCGGGAAAATCAAGAATAAAGTCAGCAATTTTTAGCTCACTCTTAGGGAGTGCATCATAATGCTCCTTTATGCGTACCACTATGGATTTTGTATCGTTAGACTTTGGCACAAA
Source organism: uncultured Rhodospirillales bacterium (assembly GCA_965603075.1). Classification (GTDB taxonomy): domain Bacteria; phylum Pseudomonadota; class Alphaproteobacteria; order Rhodospirillales; family Casp-alpha2; genus JABJOR01. Next base: position 8,889 of record CBFDBO010000018.1, read on the forward strand.
AGTAACCTTTTTCTGACTAGATTTATGCGTAGTTTATGGCAATTTGATATTTAATCAATGCCACCGAATAAAAAAATAATTTTAAATATAGACGAATTAAAATTTTTGTATCAGTATGTTTTGATAATTTAAAAGGGTGTATTAAGATGTTCCTAAATTTGGCCAGTCACGCAGGGATTTGGAGCGAGCGGCTCTGTAAGATCGTTGAGGTGGTTGTTGTCATCCTTATGATTTTATTGGTTCTCGACGTTTGGTTAGGCGTTGTTGTCCGTTATTTTATTGACCTTCCCTTGACGTTCACAGAAGAAGCGGCCCGCTATTTGATGATTTGGATGGCTTTGCTGGCGGTTTCTATTGGTATTTCCAGACGTGAACATATTGGTGTTTTAATATTATTTGATCGAATGGGTGATGTTGGACGCCACGTCCTACTCGCAATTTTTGATTTACTTGGATTGTTTTTATTCGGATTTTTATTCTACTACGGAATAGATTTTGCTGTTGGTGGCATGGATCGACTAACCATGATTTATGGCATGCCAAAAGCACTTCCCTTTGCAGCCGTCCCCGTTTCATGTGCATTGGCATGTGTTCAACTTATTCTCAGCGGATTTCGTGATCAAGCGAAGATGCATGTAGAAGCTGGCCAAGGGAATCTTTCAGCATGATAACCGTCGCTATTGTATTTTTCATTTTATTAATTCTCGGTGTTCCCGTTGGTTACGTGCTTGGTTTAGCCGGTATCGTCGGAATGGCACAAATCGGCGGCGAGCAATTCCTTGCTATGGGCCCAAAACGATTTTTTGCCGGACTCGATCTGTTTCCATTTCTGGCCATGCCTTTTTTCATTCTTGCCGGTGAAATTATGAACCGCTCAGGAATAACCATGAAGCTCGTTGCATTTGCTGACGCGCTGGTGGGGTATTGGCGCGGTGGAATGGCTCATTCCAATATGGTGGCCTCGGTGTTTTTTGCCGGTATTACAGGTGCCGCAACGGCAGATGCAGCAGCCTTTGGTAATACGTTGGTGCCGGCCATGGTCAAAAATGGTTATTCGCGTCCATTCGCCTGCGCGGTTACCGCCGCGGGGTCTATCATTGGACCTACCATTCCGCCTTCAACCTTAATGGTTGTTTACGGTTCGCTCATGGGGGTTTCAATCGCCGGATTATTTGCGGCTGGAATTTTGCCGGGGATATTAATTTGTTTGCTGTGTATGGCTTTAATCGCGGCTTTCGGTCGCCGTTGGAAATTACCAAAGGCAGATGGACGTCCTAAGCTTATGGAAATTCTTAAGGCTTTTCGGGAAAGTTTGCTCGCCTTGGTCATGCCCGTTTTAATTCTGGGTTTCATCGTTGGCGGGGTGACCACACCGACGGAAGCCGCATCAATTGCGGTGGCCTACGCGCTGTTTATTGGAACGGTGGTTTATCGTAGCATCACTTTCAAAGACCTGTATGAAATGCTCGCGCGAACCGCGTTGATCACAGGGGTTATCTTTCTCATCATTGCCTCTGCTTCGATTTTGGGTTGGTGGATGACTTTTGAGCAAATCCCACAAGCTATTGCCGCTGGATTTTTATCTATTACGGACAATCCCAACGCGATTATTGGCATGATTTTACTTCTGTTGCTGGGCATCGGCATGTTCATGGATATCAATGCGGCCCTTATTATTCTTGCCCCTGTGTTAGCACCTTTAACAGTTACCATTGGCATGGACCCGGTTCATGCGGGCGTAATGATTATTCTTGCACTCAATATTTCTTTAATGACGCCCCCCGTCGGGGCCTGTTTATTTGTTTTGTCCTCTGTCACAGGGGAACGCATTGAAGCAATAGCCAAAGCATTATGGCCGTTTCTAATTGTCGAGGTTGCCGTTCTAATGGTGATCGCTTTTTGGCCTGGCCTTACCCTCTTCGTCCCTCGTCTCCTAGGACTTTGAGACTATAAGAATACTGGAGATTTAACATGAAGAACAAACAAACCAACAAGGAGGTTTTACTATGAAGTCTATTCGTTCATTTGCAACTGGTGTTGCAGCAATTGCGATTGCTGTCGGCTTGAGCATTTCCCCTGCCATGGCAGAGAAAGTCCTTAAACTGTCGCACCTTAATCCAGCAGATCCCTTCAACAATAACTCTGGCGCGATGACGGCTGTGTTCAAGTCTTTGGTAGAAGCAGGAACAAACGGTTCTGTGAAAGTTCAACTGTTCTCTGATGGACAGCTTGGCAAAGACAATGAAGTTATCGAGCAAACAAAAAGTGGCGTTATTCAATCAAACATTTCATCCTCAGGTGGTGTTGCACAACATTATCCTATGATTGGTGTTTTCGATTTGCCTTTCGCATTTCCTAATATTTCAGTTGTTCATGACGTAATGGATGTGGGTAGCAGTTTTGGTAAAAAACTTGCGGCGGACATCGGTGCTAAGACAGGTCTCAAAGTTCTTGGTATTCTCGATAGCGGCGGATATTTTGCAATTTCCAACTCCAAACGTCCCATTAAGTCGCTTGAAGACATGGACGGTTTACGCATTCGGACCATGACCCTGCCAACCCATGAAGCAATTATTTCATCGCTGGGTGGAAAGCCCACACCTTTGCCGTGGCCTGAAGTGTATACAGCCCTGCAAACAGGTGTTGCTGATGGTCAAATGAACCCCGTTCCGATTATTGCTTTTGCAAAATTTGATGAAGTTCAAAAGTACCTGACTCTGACACAACATATCATTACGCCTTATGTTTGGTTCATTAACCAAGCGTTTTACGATAGCCTAACCGCTGACGAAAAAGACGTTATCGATTATGCTGCCAAGGCCGCTATTGTTGCGGGTCGTGGTATCTCAAGAATTATCGAAGCTTCCAGCCGGGGACTACCGCATCTTGGTAAAAAGATGGAAGTCAACAGCATCTCAGCAGCCGAGCAGAAGAAATTTGCTTCAGCGTCACAACCTGCTGTTAAAAAGCTAATTGCTGAAAAATTCGGTGCTGAAGGCGTTGATATGCTTTCCGCTCTTGAAGCATCCATTAAGTCAGGAATGTAATACCTGACTTCTGATTAATGGGCCGGGTATATATTTTGTCCGGCCCTTTTTTCACCTAATTTTTTAATACATTTATATTTCAGTTATAGACTCTTCAGCCATAAAGGGCTGAAAATTTCTCCGTAAGTGACGACACAAAGGCGCCGTAATGACATCACCTAATCTTCGCATTAATATTGACCGGTTGACGAGCCGCATCGAAGCGCTCGCGCAAATTGGCGCTATTGATGGTGGCGGCGTTTGCCGGATGGCCCTGAGTGATGAGGATAGGCAAGGCCGGGATTTGGTCGTCGGCTGGATGCGTGAATTGGGCCTGGATGTTTCAATAGATCAAATCGGCAATGTCATCGGTATTCGAAAAGGCCGTGAACCCGGTAACCCCGTGATGACCGGATCACATATTGATACCGTCGCCACAGGTGGTCGGTTTGATGGCAATCTAGGTGTTCTCGCCGGCTTGGAGGTTATTGCAACATTAAATGACGCTGGCATTACAACACAAAAACCCATTGGCGTTGGTTTTTTCACCAATGAAGAAGGCGCGCGGTTCGCGCCCGATATGATGGGCAGTGCGGTTCATCAAGGTGTGTTTACCGTTGAAGAAATGCTTGATGTTATTGGTGTTGACGGGGCTCGCGTTGGGGATGAACTTGAAAAAATAGGTTACGCCGGAAATGTGGAAGCCAATAGTTTGCGCGCGGATAGTTTTGTTGAACTGCATGTAGAGCAAGGCCCTATTTTAGAGCTGGAAAATTATGAAATCGGCGCCGTTGAGGGTGTTCAAGGAATTTCATGGAATGAGTACCGTCTTTTTGGCACGTCAAACCATGCGGGCACGACCCCCATGCGGTTTCGCCACGACGCAGGATATGTGGCGTCAGCAATTTCAGTTGAAGTCAGACGCATGGCCAATGAAATGGGCGGCAATCAAATTGGAACCGTTGGCGTGACTGAATTAAACCCGGGCCTTGTTAATGTCATTGCCAAGGAAGCCCTGATTACGATTGATCTGCGCAATACGGACGAGGAAAAATTACAACAAGCCGAGAGCGCGATATTGGCATTCATTGATAAACAGTGCGAGGCAGAAGGTGTCACTTATGAGCGCCGGACTCTGGCTCGGTTCGAACCGGTTATTTTTGACAAAGACATGGTTTCATTAGTTTCTGATACCGCTGAAAAACTGGGTTACAGCGTTAAGTCCATGCCCTCTGGCGCGGGGCATGATGCGCAAATGTTTGCTCCGAATTGTCCAGCGGCAATGATTTTCGTGCCGAGCCGGGATGGAATAAGTCATAACGTTGCTGAATATACAGAACCCCGACACCTTCAGGCCGGCGCCGATGTGTTGTTGCAGGTTTTGTTACATAAATCAAAATAAGTAAGGAAAGAATATGCCCAGACTCATAAAAGTAGCAGCTGCCCAACTTGGCCCTATCTCTAAAGATGAGCCCCGTTCTTCAGCCGTGGGGCGGATGATTGATCTTATGAGAAATGCGCATGAACAAGGCGCAGAATTCGTTGTATTTCCCGAATTGGCTCTGACAACATTTTTCCCCCGCTGGTACATGGAGGATCAATCTGAAGTCGATCAGTATTTTGAGAAAGAAATGCCGAACTCAGATACTCAGCCTTTATTTGATGAAACCGTTAAACTAGGGATGGGTTTTAGTATCGGTTACGCGGAGCTTGTGGTCGAAAATGGTGAAACCCGACATTTTAACACCTCTATTATTGTTGATAATCAAGGGAAGATCGTCGGTAAATATCGTAAAATTCACCTGCCGGGGCATACAGAATATGAGCCTTGGCGGGCTTTTCAACACTTGGAAAAACGATATTTCGAAACCGGTAACTTGGGGTTTCAAGTCCATGAAGCTTTTGGTGGTAAAGTTGGCATGTGCATTTGCAATGATCGCCGGTGGCCAGAGACATTCCGCGTCATGGGATTACAAGGCGCTGAGTTAGTTGTCTTAGGATACAATACGCCGCAACATTATCCGCAAGCCCCTGAACATGACCACTTACAGGATTTCCATAATCACTTAGTTTTACAAGCAGCAGCCTACCAAAATGGAACGTGGGTTGTTGGCGTTGCAAAAGCAGGGAAGGAAGAAGATTGTGATTTAATCGGCGGGACGTGTATCATTGCCCCGACCGGAGAAATTATTGTAGAGTGCAAGACGTTGGGCGATGAGGTTATTGTTGCTGATTGTGATCTTGATCGTTGTAAAGAAATTCAAACAAATATATTTAACTTTGACTTACACCGTGAGCCAGAGAACTATGCGATCATAACCGCGCCGAAAAAATAAACCCACTCTTAGGCTATCACATAACCCAGATACTTTTTCAGTCACCTTCTTATCACTTTCTTGTCACTTTCTTATTACCAGGGCGAATTAACATGAATACAAAATACCAAAATGACTTCAATCCGGCCCGTACGGAATTTGTTCAAAATCCCCATGCCGATAAAACGTTGCCGTTCGCAGAAGGAGCCGAAAGTTCAATCTCAGCCATTGGAATGCGCGTTGCAAAGGAAAGCATTTCCTTATGGGATGATTACGCTCCGACACCTTTGACGTCCTTACCGGGATTAGCCAAAGAACTGGGCGTTGGTGAGCTAAAATTTAAGGATGAAGGCGGACGTTTTGGGCTCGGAAGTTTCAAAGCCTTAGGCGGTGCCTACGCCGTCTATAGACTTCTTGCGAGAATGATTACAGAGAAAACCGGCATTGAGAACATTTCACCCGAGGACCTTAAAAATGGTGTTTATAGGGACCATGTTAAAGATATAACGGTTTCAAGTGCAACGGATGGAAACCATGGTCGTTCCGTTGCCTGGGGCGCAGAGCAGTTTGGCTGTAAAAGCGTTATCTACATTCACGCTGAAGTCAGTCAGGGGCGCTTGGTTGCGCTGGAAGACCAAGGGGCAAAAGTCGTCCGCGTCGATGGAAATTATGACGAATCAGTTCACTTCTGCGCCAAAGAATCGGCAGAAAATGATTGGTATGTGGTCTCTGATACTTCCTATGAAGGATACATGGAAGTCCCGACAAACGTCATGGAAGGGTACTCCGTATTAGGGGCTGAAATAGCAGATCAACTGGGGGCGACACCGCCGACCCATGTTTTTGTTCAAGGCGGCGTTGGCGGTCTTGCTGCCGCCGTTTGCGCAGCATTTTGGAGCGCTTGGGAAACAGAGCGGCCTCTTTTTTATGTGGTTGAACCGGATTTAGCGGCCTGTATCACCCGTAGTGTTGAAAAAGAAGCCCCCACCAACGTCGAGGTCGAAACGGAAACCATCATGGCGGGGCTGTCGTGCGGCGAGGTCTCACTTGTGGCTTGGGATGTATTATCGCGGGGCGCCGATGGTTCCATGACCATTCCCGATGATTTTGTCGGCCCAACAATGCGGCTTCTTGCAAAATCATCAACAGGTGATCAAGCTATTGTGGCGGGCGAGTCTGCGGTTGCCGGTTTAGCGGGGCTGATTTCTGCAAGGTGCTCCAAAGAACTTTCTCAAAAGTTACACCTTGATGAGAATAGCCGTGTGGTTGTCATTGGCAGCGAGGGTGCTACAGATATAGAAATATACCGTGAAATTGTCGGTGATCTTCCACTTTAATAATAAGTCCCACTTTAATAATAAATTGGCTGACCTTATTGGCAGTGCTCAAAGGGATAAGGGCCACTCAGATCATTCACTTGAACAGTGTGGGTGATCAGCTGTTTTTCAGGTGTCCAGTGATGCAATAGATAGGCTGGATCTGACAGTAGGAACTCCGACGGTTTTGCCTGCGTCAGATCAAGGTCAAGCTGCATACCCATGCTTGGCGCCGTTGACACGATGGTGCCATGCCAGCGTGCGTAGGTTAAAAGGTGGATATGACCACAAAGTATACGTTCAATATTGGGATATTTATCGACGATTTCGCCCAGAGTATCGGCCCCCTCAAACCCGTCTTCATCACTTTCTGGAACGCCACATTTAAGCGGAGGGTGATGCATGAATAGGATCGTCGGCTGATCACCACCATCTTTGAGGCAGGCGTTTAACCAATCAGCCCGCGTCTCACAAAACGCCCCTCCCGGCTCACCCGCCACGACACTATCGAGCGCAATGATACGAAGGGCGTGTCCTTCGATCACATAATTGATGAAGCCCCCTGACATTGAGGGGCAGGCCGTACCGCCAAAGACACGCCAGAGGGCCGAGCGGTCATCGTGATTTCCGGGGATCAGAAAATAGGGACAGGCAAGATCAGCCAGAATACGGGCAGCGTGCTCAGCTTCTTTCTGCGAAGCGTCGCTCGTCACATCCCCGCTCAGCAGTACAAGGTCCGGCGGCAGAGGCAGGTTGTTAATATTTGCAACACAGCGCGCCAGACTTTCAGCCATGGGAACAAAACCATAGGTCTTCTCGTCCGGCTCGGGGATATGTGTATCACTGATCTGTGCGATAAGCATGACAACCTCGTGTGTCGTAGGGGGAATGGGGTGTTAGCATGCTGACTATTCACTATTGTTTTGCAAGTTACCGGGAGCAAACACCCCGCCGAAGGCACCACTTGAGGGGGCTTGTTTTGTATCCCCATTCGTATTTTCGCCGGACAAAGCCTTTGGATCGAAGACACCGCCAAAGGCGCCACTTGATGTTGAGGGTGCGGCTGTAGCTGGCAGCTTATCACCTATATCGAGACCTTCGTTCACCTGGTTCTGTTCTTTAAGTGATCTTTTTAAGTTCAACTCTTCAATCCTGCGCTGGATCTCTATTTGCTTAAGTTCATAGACCTGCGCTTTGCATTGTTGGGGGTCGTAACTTTGCGCGGTTCCAACCATGGCGATAACGATAAACGACAGCAGCACCAGGACGATAGAGGCCGGATTTCCCCGCAGGAAACCGGGCAGAAGACTCTTCTGTTTTGGGGAAACCGTATCTTTAGCCTCTGCCACCTTTCGCCGGGTGTTGCGGCGGTGTGCTTCAAATAACAATGCAGCAAAGATCGTGATCATTACGATGATAAATGCCAGTGATGAAATCGATGGGTTGATGCCATAACGCACCTTTTGTGCCAGTTCGATCGTCAGCGTCGGGTATTTTCCAAAGGTAAATGTTGTTGTGTTATAGTTCTCGAAAGAGGCCAGAAACGCCAACACACACGCCGAGGCAATTGCCGGACGCATGAAGGGCAACAAAACCTTGCGAAAGGCTTGGGTGTGACTTGCCCCTAAGTCGAGCGCAGCCTCGGTAAGGCCCGTGTCATAGCGTTGCAGGCGGGCAACAAAAATCAACATTGCATAGGAGGCAATAAAGGTTGATTGCCCCAGAATGGTCAGGAATATTCCATTATGAAACAAGGCGTCTGTTGATGGGCCTAAAACGCGACTAAGCCGGTCCCAAAATACCAAAGTGGAAATGCCGAGCACGACGCCGGGAATAAGGATCGGCATGATGATAATCGTGTAATAAGTTGCGCGCAGTTTGCTCCAAACCTGCGTCAGCACAAGCGAAGCTGCAAGGCCGATGGACACCGATAGAACCACCGTGCCAAGCCCGATGATCAGACTGTTCTTGATGCTATTAAGAATCCGTTCGTCATTGAACAGAACATCAAACCACTCAAAAGTGAAACAGGCCCACGGAGAAACCGATGGAAATCCTGACGAGTTAAACGCCGTCAGGCTCATAACAGCCAAGGGGCCCAGAAGATAGCCAAAGAAAATGATTAAATAGGCACCAATGGCCAAGCGGTAAACAAGGTTGGCGTTCACTTCCCAATGTCCCCCATGTTCACCTTGAAGAATCGCATAATCGTCAGGACAATGATGATACTGGCGATCAGCAGAACAATCGCATAGGCCGAGCCCTGCTGCCAGTTCAGCGAGTTATTGAACCACTGATAAACCAGTTGCGTAAACCAAAGGCTTGAGGGGCCACCCAAAACTTGCGGTGCGGCGAGCGCGCCCGCCGATAACATGAAGACCATTGTCGCCCCCGAGGCAATTCCCGGCTTTGCGTGCGGAATGACGATGCGGCGGTGAATGCGCCACCACGAAGCGCCCATATCCCGTGCCGCCTCGATCTGGTTACGATCAAGGCTTTCAATGACATTATACATGGGAAACAACATTAATAGAATGTAGGCATAACCCAGCCCGGCATAGAGCGCGATATCGGCGCGGATAAAATCGATCGGTTCGGCCGTTAGCTGTAACAACATCAGTATTTCGTTGATCAGGCCGGCATCCCCGAAAATTATGCGCAGAGCAAAGGCGCGCAAAATTTCGTTAATCCAATAGGGGATGATCAACAATACGATCAACAACCTTGCAAACCCGGACCCCGGTGATTGTCCAAGGAAATAGGCCAGCGGATAGCACATGATGAAATTGGCGATGGTTATTAAAATCGCCGCTACAATGGTGCGGACAAAAACAATCAAATCGACACTGTTATAGGTGCTGGTTGAGCCTTCGGCGCCAAAAATCAGATGTTTGTAGTTATGCAGCGTATAGATATCTTTTGGCCCGTTAAGTTCGCTGGGCGGCAGGTTTAGTCGGAAGGAAAAGTCCAGCATAGAAAGTTGCGGCAGGACGATCAGGAAAATGACCCAGAACCCCACAAGGAACAGGAAAATACAGCCCATCAGCAAGCCGTTATTTTTGAAATACTCTGAAAAGATCTTTGGCTTTTTCACAGGACGCCCCTATTCTGACGCCAGCTCGCCCTGAGGCATGACCACGGCGTTCTTCGCATCATAGTGCAAGGTTAATTTCTCTCCTTCGGCGGACATACGGTCTTGCCCTTGATTCGAGAGTGACATCTTAATCTGCTTGCCATGATCCCCTTTAAGAAAAACGCTGTACACATTTCCTTCAAATTCTTCATTTACGACAATTGCCGAAATGGTCGTTTTTGCAGTAGGATCGGCTTCGCCCAATGAAAATGCCTCTGGGCGAACAAACATCATGGCATCATCCCCCACGCTCATCTTACCGACCGCGCCCGGCGTGATTTGGGCCAACAGATCACCAGAGCGATTAGAGCGGATGACAGCTTCACTGCCGTTGATCGATTGTATCTTGCCGCGAAAGACGTTGTTCTCGCCAACGAAGGAGGCAACAAAAGGGGTTGCGGGGTGGTCATAAACTTCGTGCCCGCCGGCGATTTGGTCAAGCACCCCGTCACGCATCACCGCGACGTTATCGGACATTGTTAATGCTTCGCTCTGATCGTGGGTGATATAAATAAAAGTAATGCCCACGCGGCGTTGAATTTCGCGTAGTTCGGTGCGCATATGCTGGCGCAGCTTCAGATCAAGGGCAGAAAGCGGTTCGTCCAACAGCAATACATCTGGTTGTGCGCATAATGCGCGCGCAATCGCTACCCGTTGTTTCTGGCCGCCCGATAACTCTGACGGCAGCTTGTCGCCTTGGTCACCCAGCGCGATCATGTCTAATAATTCATCCGCACGCTTGCGCCGCTCCGCCACGCTGGCACCGGCAACTTCCATTGAGAAACTGATATTTTCCCAGACTTTCATCAATGGGAATAAGGCAAGGTTTTGAAAAATAAGAGCCGTGGGGCGTTTGTTGGGGCCGATGCCGGTCATATCACGACCGCCAATAAGCACACGACCTTCGCTTGGTTCCAGAAAGCCCGAAACAGCTCTTAATATTGTGGTTTTGCCACAGCCCGAAGGGCCAAGGAAGGAAAAGAAGTCACCGCCCTTAATGTTAAGGCTCGCCTCTTTGACAGCGACAAAATCGCCGAATTTTATTGAGAGGTTATCAAGTTCGACGCCTACACCAGCAACCATGCGATGCTCTCCGTGAAAAACAGTTTTAAAGACCTTTCGCTGCTTCTCTTAGATCGATAGGCAGAAGAAAAGGACGTCCGGCCGCAAGAGTTGCGACCGGACAAGTTTAGCTACATTAGGAGCTTTTGAACTTATTCACAAACTCAGTGCGAATATCCGCATACCATGGTGCTTCAGCAGGCCAAGCATTAAGTTGTGCAAGTGCCTCACCTGGATAGGCTTCAGAGAAGTTTTTAGCGTAAGCCGAACCAGCGTGCGTATCAGCGCCCAGAACCGGCGAGTTGTAGCCGTGGCTGTCAATTGCAACACCGGCTGGTTTAGCGCGATAGGCAAATTCGAAGAAGGCGTAGATCTCATCGATATTTTTTGCCCCTTTGGGAACAGACATGCCATCAACCCAAGCCATAGCACCCTCTTTTGGTGCTTGGTAGGTAACAGGCTCGCCGGCAGTTTTAAGCGCCAATGGCGGACCATCCCAAGCTTGACCAACATTGACACCACCGCTCAATAGACCATTTTTCTGGCTATCAGCATCGTTCCAGATCAGTTTCAGGTTTTTCTTACGAGCAATACACCAATCGGTGATCATGCCCCAAGTTTTGCGCATATTGGCTTCTGACTCGTAGGCCGCCCAAACTGAACCGGGATCCATTTGGCCGGAAGCTTCCATGTATAGGCCAGCACAAAGCATGCCCGAGTGCGCCCGAATCATGGTCTTACCCGCATTTGCTTCGGACCAGATTTCACCATAGGACGGAACACCGGAGCTATCTTCAGGCTGCCATTTGTCGATGCGCCAAGCCATACCTTCTGTACCCCAGATGTGTGGGATCCAAGTATTGCCTTTACCGCTAAAGTCCCAAGCATCCGGTCCGATTTTAGCCATCGCAGGATTTACTTTAGCGATGTCGATCCGGCCCATGTCCAGCGGTTGCAACAACTCAAGTGGGCCCCACTGCAGGGAACGGTTATTGGTTGGCGAAATGATATCGGCGCCAGAACCGTTAGAGGCTTTCATCTTGTTGATGAGTTCCTCGTTAGAGCCAATACCGGTAAAGTTCACGGTAATACCCGTTTCAGCTTTGAATTCAGCTAGAAAGGCGTCGGGTAGGTAATCTGACCACATTGTAATGTTCAACTCGCCCGAAGATGCCATCGCCTTGGACAAGATCATCGGGGATGCTAAAGCAACGGTACTTAATGCCGTTCCCGTCTTTAGGAATTTACGTCGATTGAATTTATTATTTAATTTCGTCATGTCGTTTTGCCTCCTGAAAAATTATGAGCGCCATAAAAGTTGCGCCTATTGGCTCGTATTTAAAAAGCTACTAGAGCTTATGGTTTTTATCTCATTTATTTGACGGTGCAGGCCCTACTTTAACAAAGGCAAGGATTGCCCTAGTTTAACAAAGGCTGCACCCGGTATTAACAAGCTCGAAGGTTATGGTTTGATCGTAAATTTTTGTATCTTTGCTCCAAGATTGCGGTAGTGTGGTACTAAGAAAATGACTGAAGTCACATTAATAATGCGTATATAGTGATCATTAATGACCGAACAGTCAATAATAACATTGGGTATGACCATGAAAATTAAGCAAAGACAGGCTAAGCTCGTTGAAATTGTTCGCAAAAAAGAAAAAGTTTCAGTGGAATATCTGGCAACATATCTTGAAGCATCACGCGAAACGATCCGCCGAGACCTGACAGAACTGACAAGATTAGGAAAGGTTCAGAAGATTCACGGCGGCGCAACCATGCCGCGCCTCTATGGTGAAGGATCGTTCCAGCAACGCATGTCCGATAATATTGATTCTAAAATACGCATTGCCCGCGCGGCAGCTAAATTATTCAAACCAGAGGAGACCTTGTTCATCGACACAGGGTCGACAACGCTCTATTTCGCCGAATATCTTGCGGGCATCGCTGGCTTGACGGTTATCACCAACTCATTTGAAATTGCCAGAACAGTTTCAGCAAACGATACGGGGATCCGGACTTACCTCCTGGGGGGTGAATTTGGCGCTGATAACCATCAAACCGTAGGCTCCATGGTCACGGCCCAGATCAAATCATTTCGCGGACACCACGCGGTTTTAACAATTGGGGCGTTGGACGTATGGACGGGGGCGATGGATTTCAACATCGAGGAAACCCAAGTGGCTCGCTCGATGATAGAGCAATCCAGATCTCTTACCGTTCTGGTGGATCAAACCAAGTTTAATACAATGGCGTCATTCGAGGTCTGTTCACTTGCTCAAATAGACAGGCTGATTTGTGATGGTCCGCCGCCCAGTGCATTGGCTGATGCCTTAAAAGCAGCCGGCGTAGAGGTTATTGTTGCAAGCTGAGCAACTTTCAAGGCGAAGGGGGCACCGCGTACACTGGCGACTTATTCTCCAGAAACAACACCATGGTTCTTTCATCTATATTTTTTGCTCCATTCCGAATTGTCTTGCATAAGTCGGCGGGCCACCGAATTTGCTTAAATGACTATATGGTCATTTAATTTGACTATGTGGTCATTTATATCTACATTTTATGACCTCATATTGAGGTGCAACTGTTTTTTGGCTAGGTGAGACAAATCCTGTGCAGAGCTTTCAGACGACCCTAGACGACCCAGAGTTCATCTACGACACCGTGATTATCGGTGCCGGTGTTGTTGGTTGTGCAATGGCGCGCCGTTTTGCTCTGGAAGGGGCGTCGGTCCTTATTGTAGAAAAGGCCGCCGATATCCTTGATGGAGCCAGCAAAGCCAACAGCGCAATACTTCATACAGGTTTTGATGCCCCCGCCGATTCCCTAGAGCTGTCTTGTATCAAGGCAGGGTATCAGGAATATCAAGAAATCCATGAACGGCTTCAGTTGCCAGTCATGAAAACCGGCGCAATCGTTATTGCTTGGACCGCAGATGAAGAGGCGCGTCTGGGTAGGTTGATGAAACAGGCAGGTGCCAACGGGGTTGAGGGTATTGAGTTTTTGACAGCGCCACAGATCATGGAGAAAGAGCCGCACCTTTCCAACGTGCTCCGCGCCGGTTTTTACGTCCCGCAAGAATATGTCATTGATCCCTGGACGACACCCTATGTCTATTTGATGCAGGCAATTGATAACGGTGCACATGTGCTGCGCAATGCTGAAATCATCGGCGGTGAATTTGACGGTACCAATTGGCAACTTGATACCCAGCACAGTAATATCAGGTGTCGGACTGTCATCAATTGTGCGGGCCTTTATGGCGACCTTATTGATAGGTTGCTCATGGGGAAAAGCAACTTTGACGTTCTTCCGAGAAAGGGTCAGTTTCTGGTTTACGACAAACCAGCCAGCAAATTGATTTCAAGCATCATCCTGCCAGTGCCAAGTAAAGGCACAAAAGGGATTGTCGTTTGCCGCACCATTTTCGGTAATCTGTTGGTTGGTCCAACGGCGGAGGAACAGGAAAGCCGCGATGATACATCGGTTCAGACAGACACGTTGAATTTTCTTCAGGAAAAAGCAGAACAGATCGTGCCCGCGTTATCGGGCTGTACCATAACGGCGACCTACGCGGGGATCAGGCCGGCGACGCAATCCAAAGACTATCAAATTTCCTACGACGCGGATAGACACTACGTCAGTGTCGGTGGTATCCGCTCGACGGGTTTAAGTGCTGCTCTTGGGATCGCTTCTTATGTATACGAAGAATACTCAAACGCCGGTAACAATCATGTTGCCCCGGTTTCGTGTCAGTGGCCAACGGTACAACCGATCGATGAAACCCAACCTCGTGATTGGACCAAACCCGGAAACGGTGGTGTGATCTGCCATTGCGAGTTGGTAACGTGCCGGGAAGTGAAGCAAGCTCTGGAAGGTCCGCTCGCCGCCAATTCGTTGGAAGGGCTGAAACGGCGAACCCGCGTAACCATGGGGCGCTGTCAGGGATTCTATTGTTCGGCCCAACTGAGCAAAATGACAGAGGGAAAGTTCGAGCAACCACTTGGCATCGGAGATGCCAGTGACAAATGAGACAAATGAGATAAATGAGTCAAATGACATGACCACCCTGCCCAAAACATGTGACGTTGTCATCATTGGTGGTGGACCGTCGGGGTTAGCCGCGGCAACACGTCTGAAAGAACGTGGCGTCGGTTCGGTTCATGTTTTAGAACGCGAGCATGAGGCCGGTGGCATTCCCCGTCACTGTGGTCACTCACCCTTTGGTATGCGTGAATTCAAAAATCTCCTAACGGGCCCTGCCTATGCTGCGCGGCTGATACGCCAGGCTAAGAAAGTTGGCGTACAGATCCATACAAACACGTCCGTCGTTGGGTTGCATGAAGGGGGCAGGCTTACGCTCACCACCGACAGGGGGGAAAGTGAAATTGTCCCCAGACGCGTGATCCTTTCTACGGGCGTGCGCGAAACACCCCGAGCCCCCCGGTTTGTAAGTGGGCAACGGCCGCTCGGTGTTCTGACGACGGGCGCTTTACAATCCATGGTCAATCTTCAAAAAACTGTTCCGTTTAGATGGCCGGTCATTATTGGTTCAGAACTTGTATCATTCTCCGCTCTTTTGACCTGCCGCCTTGGTGGTATGAAACCCGTTGCCATGATTGAACAACAAGACCGGATCACCGCGCGTTCTTTCTGCCGTTTGCTTCCCATGCTCATGGGTGTTCCGCTGCACCTTAATTCACAGGTGGTCGAGATTCTCGGCAAAGATCGTGTTTCAGCGATCCGCCTGATCAATAGCGCAGGACAAGAACAAACGGTCGCTTGTGACGGCGTCGTGTTTACGGGGCAGTTTACGCCGGAATCAAGTTTGCTCCGTATGGCGCATCTTGCGGTAGATCAAGCGAGTGGTGGCCCGGTCATTGATCAGTTCGGTCGATGTTCTGATCCAGCCTACTTCGCCACAGGAAATTTACTTCGCCCCGTTGAGACCGCAGGATGGTGCTGGCAGGAAGGCTGTCGAACAGGCAATTATGTTGCAGCAGAACTGGCCAATGAACGACCTGACTTGAGTGTCTCTTGTGATGTGGTGACTGATGTGGTGACACGGGGTTCACTAGGGTCGGCGATAAAATTTGTGATACCACAGGTTCTATCCTTGCCGCTCAGTGGTAACGTCGGGGGGGACCTGCAACTCCGTTTCAACAAAAAAGCCACGGGTCTTTTGTCGGTAAGGTGTGGCGAGAAAATTATCTGGTCTCGTTACGTAACAGTGCTGCCGGAGCGAAGGATGGTGATCCCATTTTCCTGTGATATTGAGCGGACGGGTGTTGAGCCTTTAGAGGTTTGTTTTGATGAGTAAAGAACAGTGCCGTAGGACGACAATTCTATAGCCACTATAGCTTGTAGCGCATTGTTATTTTAAAACGACTTGCCCCAGTGTATATCAGAGAATAAACTAGGGTTATTATCTGGGCTGGATTTTTTATGTTAAAAATATTCCAGATTGTTATCAAAATAAATTCTATGCAGTTGCTCAGAGAGATAAAACTATTAAAACAACTCAAAAAACCTAGGGAGATTTAAAATAATGAAGAATGTAATCAAAGGAAGCATGTTGATGGCTGCGGCTGCCGTAATGGCGGTCTCGTTCGTTGTTGCACCTACACCGGCTTCCGCACAACAAAAATTCGTATCCATCGGCACAGGCGGCGTGACCGGCGTTTATTATCCCACCGGCGGTGCCATTTGTCGTTTGGTTAACAAGACCCGTAAAGAACACGGCATTCGGTGTTCAGCTGAAAGCACAGGCGGTTCTGTTTACAATATTAATACCATCCGAGCAGGCGAACTAGAATTTGGTGTCGCTCAATCCGATTGGCAGTTTCATGCCTTTAATGGCACATCTAAATTCGCCGATGCTGGCGCATTTACGAAACTTCGCGCTATGTTCTCGGTTCACCCTGAACCATTCACACTGATCGTTCGCAATGATTCCGGTATCACTGGTTTTGCTGGTCTAAAAGGAAAACGCGTCAATATCGGCAACCCCGGTTCCGGTCAGCGCGCTACCATGGAAGTCGTCATGGACGCTTTTGGGTATACCAGCTCTGATTTCTCATTGGCCTCTGAATTAAAAGGTTCAGAAATGGCTGCAGCGATTTGTGATAATAAAATCGATGCGATGATTTATACCATTGGACATCCTGCTGCTGCTATTAAAGAAGCAACCACTTCATGTGATGTGACGCTGATTGATGTTGCTGGTGCGCCAATAGAGAAGCTTGTTAAGGATAACCCATATTACCGGGTTGCTGTCATTCCAGGCGGTATGTACGCTGGTACACCGAACGATGTCACCACCTTTGGTGTGGGCGCAACATTTGTGAGTTCGTCTGATGTTCCTGATGAAGTAGCTTACATCGTTGCTAAGGAAACCATGGTAAACATTGAAACTTTCCGCAAACTACATCCTGCGTTTGCTTCGTTGGACCCAAAAACCATGATCAGCGACGGTTTGTCTGCTCCGCTGCATCCGGGTGCTATTAAGGCTTATAAAGAATTAGGCCTGATGGACTAACCTACTGAAACAATAACCGCCGGGTGCTTTAAAAGCCCCGGCGGTTTTTTCTATTATTGATTTTTTTAATATTTTCAGGGGCCAGCAATGACACAGGAAACCGAAAACGCATCTCATCATACAGCACCTTCCGTAGAAGACATGGTTGCTCAGAGCGATACGGGCGCCCGTAATCCTTCGGGACTGCCAGGAAAAATGCTGGTTATCGTTCCTCTTGCTTGGTCATTTTTTCAAATTTATATTTCCTCAAACGTGCCGTTTTGGCTGACCCGGGTTCTGGGTGTCAATGTAACGTTTAATTCCGACGAAAGTCGTGCCATACATCTGGCCTTTGCTTTGTTTCTTGCCGCCACCGCATTCCCGTTATTTAAATCCTCACCCCGACGGACGATACCTTGGTACGATTGGGTGTTGGCGGCCGCTGGTGTGGCGGTGTGTTTGTATATGCCAGTCTTTAAAAATGAAATTGCCACACGACCGGGGCTCTGGACCCAATCAGATTTAACGGTTTCAGCAATTGGTATGTCCATATTATTAATATCGGCTTATCGCTCATTGGGATTGCCGCTGGTCATCGTCGCTTCGGTATTCATGTGTTATGTGTTCTTCGGCCATCAAACATGGCTTCCCGACGTTATTCAATGGAAAGGGGCCTCATTTTCTAAAGCACTTGGCCATTATTGGATGCAAACGGAAGGTGTCTTTGGTGTTGCCCTTGGGGTCTCTGCATCGATGATTTTCCTGTTCGTGCTGTTTGGTTCCATCCTAGAGAAAGCCGGTGCTGGCGCCTATTTTATCAAAACATCTCTTGCCATGTTGGGTCACTATCGCGGTGGCCCCGCTAAGGCCGCTGTATTGTCTTCGGCCATGACGGGGATGATTTCAGGGTCTTCTATCGCCAATACGGTGACCACGGGGACGTTCACAATTCCGCTTATGAAGCGCACCGGATTCTCAGCAGAGAAAGCTGGCGCCGTCGAAGTCGCATCCAGTACCAATGGTCAATTAACCCCACCGGTTATGGGCGCCGCTGCGTTTTTGATGATCGAATATGTCGGTGTCAGTTATTTAGAAGTTATTCGCCACGCATTCCTGCCTTCTTTGATTTCTTATATTGCCCTTCTTTATATTGTTCATCTGGAAGCGATGAAACTTGGGCTCGAAGGACTGCCCCGTAGTGGACCTGTGCAGGGTGTTATAAAACGAATTGCCAATGTGCTTTTGGGCTTTATCGTTGTTGCTGGATTAGGCGGCGCAATATACTACGGCTTAGGTTGGACCAAGGGTGTGTTCGGCAAAGATACGATCTATGCTGCTATGGTATTGTTCGTGGTGTTTTATATTGCCCTAGCCAAACTGGCCGCAGGTCTTCCTGATCTGGACCCCGATGATTTAACCAAGCCAATGAAGAGTACCCCCCCTCTTGGTTTAACGGTAAAAACGGGTCTCTATTATCTACTGCCCATCGTTGTATTGGTCTGGTGTTTGATGATCGAACGTTTCTCGCCGGGCTTATCGGCCTTTTGGGCAACCATGGGAATGATCTTTATCTCTGTAACCCAACACAGCTTGAAATCATTCTTTCGCGGTCACGGGAACATTGCCGCTGGTCTTAAACATGGTTGGGACCAGTTCATAAACGGCATGGTGGCGGGGGCTCGTAATATGATCGGCATCGCGGTCGCTACGGGTGCGGCTGGTATTATCGTTGGAACAATTTCTCTAACCGGTGCCCATCAGATCATGGGTGAGTTTGTAGAGTTTCTGTCCGGTGGAAATTTAATGCTGATGCTGTTTTTGGTTGCCGTGCTCAGTCTTGTATTGGGGATGGGTTTACCCACAACGGCGAACTATATCGTCGTATCCAGTTTGATGGCCCCGGTTATTATATCTGTTGGCGCCCAGTCCGGCTTGATCGTTCCGTTGATTGCGGTTCATATGTTTGTATTTTATTTTGGCATTCTTGCCGATGATACGCCCCCGGTGGGTCTGGCTGCCTTTGCGGCAGCGGCTATTTCGGGTGGCGATCCAATCCGAACCGGTATTCAAGGATTCATGTATGATATTCGTACGGCGATATTACCGTTCCTGTTTATTTTCAATACGGATTTATTGCTGATTAATGTTTCCCCATTGAAGGCCGTATTTGTTTTCGCCATAGCCCTGGCCGCTATGTTGACGTTTGCGGCAGCGTCGCAACAATATATGTTCGCCCGCAATAAACGTTGGGAGACGGTCGCGTTGCTGTTGATCGCTTTCACTATGTTTAGACCGGGGTATTGGCTCGACCAAGTTAGCCCTCCTTATGATTACCGTTCTGGTAACGAGATTGTGTCGATTGCCTCAAGCGTGCCAGAAGGGGGTTCCATTCGAATGGTTATTACGGGCCCCGATAGTCGTTATGGTGATATAACCACAACGACTCTCTTGGTTCCTTTAGGTCAGGGGCAGAGTGGGGACGGGGAGGCACGCCTTCTGGACGCCGCTGGCCTTATGGTCATGGTTGATGGGGATCTTGCCACACTGGACGAGCCCATGCCAAATACTGCTTTATCTCAACCCTTACTGGCCTTTGACTTTTATGCGGATGATCCCGTTCAAATTGTTCGCCTTGAATTACCGACAGAGCGTGTAGCCAAAGAATGGTTCTTCATTCCTGCTCTTGCGTTGTTGTTTTCCATCATCGTTATTCAGCGCCGCCGTGTGCGTGATGAAACGTTAACTTAAGGAGGCGGTTATGTATAAAGATATCTTGCTTGCTATCGATTTAAATGATGAAAAATCTTGGGCTAAAGCTCTTCCCGCTGCACTGGATTTTGTGAAAGCCTCCAGTGGAACCCTACATGTGATGACCGTGGTGCCCGATTTTGGTATGTCCATTGTGGGTCAGTATTTTCCGCAAGGCTATAAACAGGAAGTCGGCGAGAAGGTTCTGGAAACCATGAGGGGCTTTATCAAGACAAACGTGCCGGGTGACATCAAAACACAATCTATTGTGGGCGAAGGTTCTGTGTACGAAGTCATACTCAACATGGCAGAGAAAATTGAGGCGGATATGATCGTGGTCACCTCGGGCCGTGACGATTTGAAAGACTTCCTGCTCGGCCCCAACGCTGCGCGTATTGTTCGTCACGCAAAATGCTCAGTAACCGTTGTTCGGTAAGTCTTGCTTGGTATAGAAAATACGGATCAATTCAAGTCGTCATAACAGGCGTCATTTAGTCGATTTGTGTTTGACCAAACAATCCAACTCGAGCGGGATGAAGAGCCGTAATGATTTCTGTAGGCAGGCTCGGCTCACGCCCTAATACCAAATCAGCGGCAAGGCTCGACAGTGCGGGCGATGTCTGGACGCCATAACCACCTTGCCCGGCCAGCCAGAAAAAGCCTTCGGCAGACTGCGTAAAACCTACGACGGGTGTGCGGTCTTCTACAAAATTACGAAGTCCCGCCCAAGAGCGCTCAACCCGGGTAACAGTCATGGTGACGGCTTGCTCAAAACGATCAATCCCTTCGGCAAGAACCATGTCATCGGGCCATGCATCATGGGGCTCAACGGGGTCTTCGTCCGCCGGCGACACCAATAGTTTTCCCGCGTCCGGTTTTGCATACCAATCTTCAGAGGCAGAAGCGAAGAGCGGCCAGTTGGTGATATCATATTCAGACGGAGCGGGCAGTACGGCGACAGAACGACGCAATGCTTTGAGGCCGATACGGGCGACCCCGGCACGTTCGGCAATAAGATCGGCCCAGGCACCTGCGGCATTGACCAATACAGGTGCTTGGAATATTCCCGCTGGGGTTTCAACTTGCCAAATATTTCCGGTCTTTGAGATACGCACCGCTTCGGCCTGTGTGACGATTTTTCCGCCATGGGCGTTTAATAGCTTGGCAAAACCTTGCAGTAAACGATCAACATCGATATCACGGGCATCGTGTTCAATAGCGGCTCGTAAAATGCGATCTTGGCGCAGGATGGGAACAAGTTGGGTTGCTTCCTTTGCACTTAATTCCTCTACGCCCTGCCCCCCATCGAGGTAGGCTTCGAATGCAGTGATATCGTTTTCTGAGGCGATCAACATCTCACCGCGGGGAGACAATAGAGAATGATCAGAGATACCCTCTGGTTCAACCAATGTTTTCTCGCTTGCGGCATTTAAGCTACGAAGCACGGCGTTACCGTAATTACGAATAAATATTGCAGCAGAACGTCCCGTAGAATGATAACCAATTGCGCGCTCTTGCTCGAGTAGAATGACGTGGGCGTCAGGTGCCATGCGCGCAGCAGCACCGATGCCGGCAATGCCGCCACCAATGACAAGAATGTCTGCTTTTTGTGTCATAATTATATCAAAGGTTTCATACGAAAATTTAATTTCCAAAATGCCGTTAAATTAGAATGCAGTTTTGTCAGCACCCTTGAGACCGAGTATTTCTCTTGCTTGCGTTGGGGTTGCAACCTCGCGGCCCAGGCGTTCAACAATTTCTCGAATTTTTGTTACTTGCTGGGCGTTCGATTGTGCCAGTTCGCCTTTGGCTATGTAGATGCTGTCTTCCAACCCGACGCGAACATGACCGCCCATGGCGGCCGCCATGGTCACAAATGACATTTGGTGTCGCCCTGCGGCAAGGACCGACCATTGATAGTCCTCACCAAATAACTTGTCAGCCATGCGCTTCATATGGGTCAGGTTCTCGTGATCCGCCCCCATACCGCCCAGCACGCCAAATACAAACTGGATGAAAAAGGGGGGCTTCACTAAACCGCGATCCGCAAAATGACGTAACATATAGAGGTGGCTGAGGTCATAACATTCAAACTCAAACCGTGCGCCGCGTTTTGTACCCATCTCAGTAAGGACATGGGCGATATCCCGTGGCGTGTTTTTAAACACCAGATCATCGGTATTTTCCAGAAAGGGTTTTTCCCAATCATATTTCCAGTCGGTAATACGTGACGCGGCAGGGTAGAGCGCAAAATTCATTGACCCCATATTGAGAGAACACATTTCTGGTTCAGCCGTCAGAGACGCAGAGAGGCGATCTTCGAGCGTCATGATTGCGCTGCCGCCGGTTGTGATATTGACCACCGCATCCGTTGCTTGTTTGATACGCGGTAGAAAGGCCATGAAATGATTTGAGCTGGCCGACGGTTGCCCATCGATTGGGTCTCGGGCATGCAAATGGAGTATTGAGGCACCGGCCTCAGATGCAGCAATGGCCTCGCTGGTGATCTCATCGGCAGTTACAGGCAAATATGGCGTCATGGAGGGTGTATGGATAGAGCCCGTAACGGCGCAGGTAATCAATATTTTAGTCATGCTGCCCCATTATGTGGAAGGGTATTAGGAAGGGTGTAGGGAAGGTTGTTTTCATTGGCAAATTGAGTGAGCGAGATCAAGAGCGCCCCCATGATTTCATCAATTTGTTCTTCAGTAATAATCATCGGCGGGCAGATCAGAAAGTGATCCCCCTCTAATCCTCCTCGCGTGCGGCGCGAATAGATAATAAGGCCGTTCTCATAAGCAATATCGACCAAACGTTCATGGGCGTTCAACGCTGCTGGCAATGGTGCCATGGTTGCCCGGTCAGAGACAAATTCGAAGGCGAGTAGTAAACCAAGTCCCCGAACATCGCCTATAAATGGATAACAGCTCATTAAACCAGTGAGGCGACTTTTTAAAAGTACCCCCCTGTATTCAGCGTTTTCAATCAGGCCGTGTGTTTGAATTTCTTCAATGACAGCGAGCCCGGCAGAACAGGCAAGGGGGTTCCCGGCATATGTAAATCCATGGGCAAAGCCACCCGCATCCAGCACTGATTCCACAATGCGGTCATGAGCGATCATGGCACCAAGGGGGGCGTACCCCGCACCGAAACCTTTGGAGATTGCAATGATATCGGGTGCGGCATTCCAGTGTTCGGAACCAAAGAAACGTCCGGTGCGTCCGCCACCGGTCATAACTTCGTCATGGATCAGCAACACGCCATACCTGTCACAAATTTCCCGTATCATTTCCATATAACCAGCAGGGGGGACCAAGGCCCCGGTAGAGGCCCCGCCGATGGGTTCAACAATAAAGGCAAGAACAGTTTCTGGCCCTTCGGCGAGAATTTTCTCTTCGAGTAAGTTGGCATAATAAAGCCCGGTCTCGGGGGACGCCATATCAAATCCATCAAGATAAGCACGCGGGGCAGGAATTTTTGGCATGTCCTGCATCATCGGTGCGAAAGGCGCGCTCAGTGGCGCGTAACCCGTTAACGCCAATGCGCCCAGCGTACAGCCATGATAGCTGGGCTCTCGGGAGATCACCTTCCAACGGTCAACCTCGCCAATGGAAATAGCGTATTGCCGCGCCAGTTTGATGGAGCTTTCTACAGCTTCTGAACCACCAGAGACAAAGAATACCTTATCAAGCCCCGGAGGGCTGAGGGATGCTGTTTTTGCGGCCAATTTTTCAGAGGCTTCGGTTTCGAAATGCAGCCGGTAACCGAAGGTATATTTATCCATTTGTCGGCGCATGGCCTCAAGCACATAAGGGTTTGAATGCCCTATATTGCTGACCATGGCCCCGGATGAGCCGTCGAGATAGCGCTTGCCGTTCGTATCCCACATATAAACGCCCTCCGCACGATCAAGGGCCGGACGGCGCTGGCGCGTCTGATAGAATAAATGACTTTTTGCTGGCATGTTTCTTACCCCGTGGCCGGAAGGGCGGTACAGTCACCTGGGCGAATTCGAATAGAAACCTGTGTCCCCTCTGCGAAGGGGTGGTCATCAATCATATCCATGATCTGGAGTTGTAAATCACCGACGCGAACGAAATAGCGCACGACTTGCCCTTGATAATCCACGGTTTCGACCACGCCTGGGACGGAAATGTTCTCGCTGGAAACCACGCCTAAAGGCTCAAGTTTTAATTTTTCAGAACGAATCACAAGCTTTCCATGATCACCTTTTTCGAGGTTCACCACCCTGCTTCGGGGCACCGCCAAGCGTCCAATATTCGCGACCTCCAAGATAACGTCTGACGTATTGCTATCAATCACATGGGCATCGAGAATATTTGACGTGCCGATAAACCCGGCAACAAACTCTGTTGCTGGGGTGTTATATATTTCTTCCGGTGTACCCTCCTGCTCGACCTGACCATTGCTCATTACGATGATGCGGTCAGACATGGCAAGGGCTTCGGATTGATCATGGGTAACGAAAATAGTGGTAACGCCGATCCGGTGCTGAATGGACTTAAGCTCCACCCGCATCTCTTCACGTAAATTTGCATCAAGCGCTGATAAAGGTTCATCGAGAAGTAAAACGTCAGGTTCAATGACGATGGCCCGGGCAAGCGCTATGCGCTGCTGTTGGCCGCCTGATAATTGTGTGGGGTAACGATCTTCCACACCGGGCAGGCGCACAATATCGAGGGCACGTTTCACTTTTTCGTGGGCATCAATTTTGTTAATGCCCCGATATTTCAAACCAAAGGCAATGTTCTCTTCAATTGTCTTGTGAGGGAATAAGGCATAATTTTGGAACACGAGACCGAGATTGCGTTTGTGAATTGGCACATCATTAATACGGGTCCCGGCGATCATAATATCACCCGATGTTGCGGTTTCCAATCCTGCCACCATCCGTAGGATCGTCGTTTTGCCACAACCCGATGGCCCGAGTAGGGTTGTGAAAGAACCTTCATCAAAGGTTATATTTGCATTTTGAACAGCTTCGACCAAACCATAAAATTTGGTAACCCCATCCAGTATAACTTGTGCCACGTTATTCCCAATCTTATATAAATAAATTCAAATTGGGACCGGTTCGAGAACCGGCCCCGATACTTGACTGAATATGAATTAGCTACCCTTGCTGACTCTGTTCCAAGCTTTTTTCTGTTCTTTTTCGTATGGATTCCAAGTTTCTGGATTACGGAAGACCAGACCATTGAGCGTTCCTGTCGAATCAAACGCTGGTAATGCGTTAATCGTATCGGTCATTTTAACTTTGGTTGGATCTAGTGATGGCGGGTATTTTTGACCTTCTGCCACCGCAATGGCCGTCTGAGGGTCGAGCATGAAGTTCAGTAGCTCTTCCGCGTCAGCCATTGGGGAACCTTTCATCACGAACATGCTTTCCATCCATGCCAATCCGTTAGGTGGGTCCATATAGGCAATAGGATGCCCCTGAGCCTGAAGAGCCGCTGCACGACCGGACCAAGCCTCGGTGACATAAATTTCTTCTTTTGCCAGCAAGTCCATAAGTTCGGCGCCAGAACTCCAATATTTCAAAACAAGGTCGCGATGCTCGCGGGCTTTATCCCAGATAGCATCCCAATCCTGAATATTATTCGGATCCTGATTGGATTGAAGCGCACCATACCAGGCACGGTTTGCCCAGTCGCCACCCCAGCCACCGATTTTACCTTTAAGCTCTTTTTTGAGCAGCAGGTTTGCCCCAAGGGCTTCGGCTTCTTCTTTGGAAACATATTTGGTGTTATAGGCTATTCCCGTGGTGCCATAATCGTAAGGCACAGCTGACAGACTGTTGGGTGTAATATCGCGGAATGGCTTAATAATTGCGTCCATAACGTTCGCCATATTGGGAATATTGGCTTCGTTGAGTTCGCTGCCATATCCATTGTCCGTCCAACGTTTATACCAAGAAACGCCTGAAGAATGCAGAATGTTATGACCCTCTGTTCCGCCAGAGGCTTTGATTTTGGTTAAAACTTCATCTTCACCGCCGAAGGTTGAATCAATGACCTTATTGCCGGTTGCGGCTTCATACGGGTTAAAAGCATGTTTGCGTAAAGCTTCACTAACAACACCCCCCCAGCCTTCGAAATACAATTCTTTACCCGATGCCATTGCATGGCGGCTTAGGCTGGTCATAACACCACCAGACACACCGGCGGCGAGGCCAGCACATCCTAAAAGGCCTAGAAATGAACGGCGTTCAATGTCGCCGTTGCCGACCCTTTCGCGAAGTTTCTCAAATCGTTTTGTGCTATCAATAGTCATAGAACTCTCCTTGTTTTGGGTTGTTTTAGGTTATTATAAGCGTTTGCGTGAAAAATAACGGGCTAGTCCGCCGGCAGCCAGAGGCACACCGACGGTGACAATAATCATGACAAATCCAAGTGCGTTAATTTCCGGACTGATTGAATTTCGTAGCATGCCGAAAATTTGTGTTGGGACAGTTTCTGTACCCGAAGGGCGCCAGAAAATGGTAGCGGTAATATTATCAAATGAAATTGTGAAAGCGAATAATGCCCCGGCAAAGACGGCGGGCATAAGAAGCGGTAGGGTGATTTGGAAGAAAGACTGTAGGGGGCTGGCACCAAGACTTTGAGCCGCTTCATCATATTCTTTTTTAATTCCCACCAACCGAGCCTGAACAACAAGTATGACAAACGGCAAAGCGATAATGGTATGGCCGACAAGTAGCAGCAGGAATGAGCGCGGCATGGACAGCCAACGCAAAAAAATCAGGAGGCCAACAGCCAAAACTGTCTCTGGCACCAACACAGGGGTAATTAACAACGTTGTTATAAAATCCTTGCCGCGAAACTTGTACCGTACCAGCGCCATGGAAGCGAGAATGCCGAGCGTGGTGGCAAACAAGGCGGTGAATAATCCAAGAACAAACGATGTTTTGAAGGCCCTTATAATGGCTTCATTCTCGGACAGTTTGTGAAACCAGCGTAAGCTAAAGCCCTCAATCGGGAAGCCGCCAAACTGAGAACTGTTAAAGGCAAGCAGCAAAACCACAGCGACCGGGGCAAACATGAAAATGTAGACCGCGACCGAATACCCTTTGATGAAGCTCCATGTTTTCATACCGCTTCCTAACTCAGCGCTTTATAGATCTGGTTAAGACCCATGATGCGGCTATAGATGACGACAACCAAACCCAGCAAAACAAGTAAGGCAAAGGATAAGGTCGCCCCCATAGGCCAGTTCACTTCTGAAACCATGGCGTCATAGATAAGGTTGCCAAACAGGAAGTCGTTAGGGCCACCCAAAATAAGGGGGGTGACATAACTGCCCGCCGTGAGAACGAAGACAAGAAGACAGCCAGCGGCAAGGCCAGGAATTGATAGAGGCAGGGTTACTTCACGGAAAGCCTGCCATGGTGTGCAGCCTAGCGTTCGTGCCGCCGGTTCAAGGTTTTTATCAATGCCTTCAAGACTGACATAAACATTCAAGATCATGTAAGGTAGAAAGACATGAATGAAACCAACGATGACGGCAAATTCGTTGAACATCATCGAAAGCGGCTCATCAATAAGACCCAACCATAGCAGCATGCCATTGATGGCACCCTGATTTCCCATGATATGAATCCACGATAGCGTGCGGATAATAAAGCTGACCCAGAAAGGCAAAATCAACAAAAGTAACAGTAGCCACTTTTGCTGGAATTTCGTGTTGGCAATAAAATAAGCCGGAATATAACCAAGAACCGCGGCCAGAATGGTCACGATCAAGGCAAGTCGGAAAGTCTTCCAGATGGCGTTATGATAATACCCGTCGGTAAAAAACTCTATCCAGTTGCTGGATTGAAAGGCGACTTCATCTATACCGATATCAATATTGATATACGTTGAATAAACCAGAATGAAGGACATCGGTATAACCACCAGAAAGCTGACGGCGAATAGGGCCGGTGATAATAAATACCATGGACGTGGATCAAACTCGCTGGTGGTCGACATAGACTTCTTATTCTCACAGTCGTTATAGGGCTTTTTTCCCTGTTTGTGGGGGGATGCATAAAACATTTGCATTTTGTTGTGGGATTAAGCAAATTAATAATCTAAATGTTAACTATAGATATTATTTATGAGGGCTTCATGTGTGCAGATCGACCGGAGAAATTTGTTACCAATCTTGACTGGAACTTATTACGGACTTTTGTCGTTATTTCCGAGGAAGGAAGCATTACGGCTGCCGCCAATAGACTTCTCTTGCGCCAACCTACCGTAAGTCTCGCCTTGCAACGGCTTGAAGCACAATTGGAAACACGGCTTATTGATCGCGGTCACGGCGTATTTCGATTAACGGCTGTTGGCCTAGAGTTGTTTCGTGAGTGCGTTGATATTTATAGCAGCGTTTCCCGTCTTAATGACGTAGCAGACTCCGCGTCCCGTGAAGTTTCCGGCAATATCCATATTTCCCTTGCAAGCCATGTCACCACACCATTACTTGATAATGTATTGTCTGCCTTTCATGCAGAGCATCCAAAGGTAACTTATAAACTTAACACCGAATCAAGCGCCCTTGTGGCGCGTAATCTATTGGACAAAACATCTAGTTTGGGCATCTGTTTAGTCAATAAAAGATTGCCGGAACTTGAATATGAAGTCATGTACCGAGAGTTTTTCAGTTTCTTCTGTGGCCCTCCGCACCCCTTGTTCGGGAAAAAGAATCTAAAAATAAATGACTTGAGTGGCCATGCGGCAGTGTCATTCGAAACCGATGATATCGCTGATGCGCTACGACCGGTGGCATTGCTGCGACACCAATTTGAATTGGGGCAACAGATCATTGGCCTGTCGCCACACCTTGAAGAAGTTCGGCGGATGATCCTTTGCGGAATAGGCATAGGGCCGCTACCAAATCATGTCGTGGAACGCGATGTCCGTGATGGCCTACTGTGGCGTCTACCACCCTACATAAATCCACCGGCAATTGACATTTTTCTCGTTACCAACCCACGTAAACGATATAACAAGGCGGAAGCTCTTTTCATCCAAGCGCTAAAAGCAAAAATTGCCTCCACCCCCATGGCAGACCGAACCTATAAAGGGGATGGAAAAAATTAGTCAATTCAGGTCCCCCTTACGATGAGCTCGGCTTCGCTAAAAATATTGAATCGAAAATATCGATACTCTCATAGCCGGGTGCGTCAATGGACCGTCAATTTAAATCAGGTATGTCGTTGGTCTTTTGCGTGATCAGAACCTAACGTGGGAACAGTTTTGGGCTGAGATTGTATTTATCCAGTAGGGATTTATATTCATTGGTGGATTGAAAAAGCCTGTGAATACGGTTGAACCGATTGGTTATATTCTCCAAATCATTCAGCTTGTTGGAAAAAACCAGGTAATAATTTTTAATGGCAATGGGCTCTTCATAGATTTTGAGTTGGTCTTGAAGGTTTAACTTGATCAAGAAATGCTCAGCCCCTACACGCGAATTAACGGCCAAAAAATCATATTTATCTGTTAAAATATCATTGAAGAATTGGGCCGTTCGAACAATGCCGCTATCATGGGGCACACGGATAATACCTGTCATATTATCAAAGGCCGGGCCGTGAATAGCGCCTTTTATTATGCCTATTCGTTTACCTATAAGACTGGATACATCTCCATTATAGATAAAGGGGTCGTCTGTCTGACCGATTAAAACAGTTTCGTCCACATAGAGGGGGTCACGGCTGAAATGAAACTGATCAATACGATCTAGGTTTTTTCCCAAGCCAAAAAAGGCATCCAGTTCGCCGCTTTTCAAACTTTCTAGGGCTTGCGAAAATTGTTTTGACTGAAAGTCAACTTTACGGCGCTGTTGTTCCAGAACGACCGTAGCGACATCGATGGCAAATCCTGCAACCTGTTCGTCTTTGATAAAACTAAAGGGAAACCAATCAACATTAATGAACCCAACGGATATTTCAGATTGAGTTTCTTCATTAGCATAAGCGGACGTAACCCCCATACTGAAATGTAAGATAAGAAAAGAAATACAGACAATATTGCTGACTGTTCGTTTCGTAATGTTACTCGGAAAATACATTAAATTTATAACCATGATTTTTTAGCTTCAATCTTCCTTCGAACAGTATAATCTATGAAACGGAATTAACAAAGAGGACTGTAATTTGTCTCTCAGTAACAGTACAGAAGAACCCGAAGATAGTGAGCATCCGCATGTCATGTGGGTTCCGATTATTGTATTGTACGTCATAGCTTTACTTCTCGATCAATCGATTGTTTTTTTCTCCGCTCAGAATTCCGTCATTCCTTTGGCCGGTGGTATTGCCTTTATTGCTGCCTATCGTTCTTTGACGATCGGCGGGATTCTAATATTTAGTCTTTCTTTTGCGGTATCTATCTGGGTTGGCACAACTAACCAAGAGGCATTTATCTGGTCCTCAATCAATAGCCTGAGCGCTATTCTTGGTGGGGCAATGGTAAGAAAAGCCTTTTGCGATGAAGATCCCTTTGGCGAGATCAAGAAGGTCATGGGGTTCATTCTTCTCGCGGCCTGCATACCCTATTTATTGACATGCCTATTGGTCTGGGGCCTCGGGACTGCGGGTTATATTGGGTTGCCAGATAGCCTGCTGATTTGGTGGCTAGGGGGCACGATCGGTTGTGTTGTTAGTGCGCCCTTATTGCTGCCTCTTTTGAAAACCTATTCCAAAGATCAGGTCATTGGCTCAGTCTCTATTGAGACAATTATTCTATTAGTTACAAGCGGTTTGCTAGCGCTTACGTTTTCCAGTGAACTTGAGCTGGGAAGTCAGGATTTTCCACAACAATATTTAATATTCCCCTTAATGCTTTGGGCCATTTTACGGAAAAATTTGAGCATAGGCATTATTATCCTGATTATCAGTATCATGGCGACGCTTTGGGGAACGACGGAAGGTTATGGACCATTCGTCAGAGATGGTGTTGCTGAGACATCCTTACTTCTTCAGGCCTTTTTTGGTGTCGCCAGTGTAACGATTCTTTTCCTTCATGCCGCTATGTCGGAGCGTCGTAATGCTGAGCAAGCTGTCCGCCGTACCCGAGACCAGCTTGAAATTCGTGTTGAGGAAAGAACAGCAGAATTACAGGAATCCATGAATGAGGCGGAAGAAGCAAATAAGACAAAATCACGATTCCTTGCAGCGGCAAGCCATGATCTACGCCAGCCAATTCATGCTATTTCACTTTTTTCCATGGCATTACAAGCACGCTTAAAGGAAAAAGAAAATGCAAAACTGGTAACTAAAGTTCAAGGGTCATTGACGAGTTTGGGCGGTATGTTGGATGGTTTGCTGGATATGTCCAGATTGGAAAATGATGCCATTGTTCCGCAATTTTCTGATTTTTCTGTGCAAGTTATTTTGGATCAGATGATTACGGAGCACACCCCAGCGGCCCATGCAAAAGGCCTTGATTTTCGTGTGGTACCTTCCACCGCAATTATAAAAAGCGATAGGGCTCTGTTGTCGAGAATTATGGGTAATCTGGTGACGAATGCTATTCGTTATACCGATCACGGTAAGGTCTTGATTGGGTGTCGTAAAGATAATGGGACCGTGCGTCTTGGTGTATGGGATACAGGTCGGGGGATACCCTACGGTGACAAGCCGGCGATTTTTGATCCATATCACCGACTGGACGGTGCCAAGAAATACTCTGCTGATGGTCTTGGATTGGGACTGGCTATTGTTGATGGGCTCGCAAAATTACTGGATCATCAGCTGGTTGTTTATTCCAAAGTCGGAAAAGGTTCCAGATTTTCTGTTGATGTTAAGGCAGGGGCAGAAAATATTGCGGCAAGTGGTGAAGAACAAGCACAGACTTCCTATACGGGGGTGTTTCAAGATCAAACCATACTGGTCGTCGATGATGATCCTGACGTTCTAGAGGGTATGCAAACAGTCCTCACAGACTGGGGCTGCCGTGTGATTGTTGCACGGGATGTAGAAAGTGCCCTTACCCAGGTTGAGGCGCTAGGCGATGATCTGGATGCGGTAATCTCTGATTATCATCTTTCTGAACATGACACTGGGATTGCATTTCTTGAAGATGTAAACCTCAGGGCGGGCTGCGCGGTACCGGCGATCATTATTACCGGTGATACGTTACAAGAACGTCGACATGAGATTGAGAATGCCGGTTATTTTATGCTCACTAAACCAATCCAAGCGATTTCCCTTCGCCCCTTGTTACGAAGACAATTACGTAAACAGCCCAAGGTGTTAAATAATTAGGGTATTTCAATAATTCCTTGGCGGATGGCTTCACGAATGGCCTTCATTCTATTATCCACCCCAAAGAATTTCAAAATAGCACTTAAATGAGTTTTTACGGTCGATTCTGTTAAGTCCAATCGCCTAGCAATGCCTTTGTTTGATAACCCTTCTACCATCAAGGCGAGTACGTCAAATTGCCTTTCGGTTAAACTTTGCGAGTGACTGTCATCGGTGTTTAAAGCAAAAGAGGGTACATAAACACCGCCAGAGAGAATAATCTGTATGGCGCCTAGGAGAATATTATTGTTGGCTGATTTTGGAATATAGCCAGCCGCCCCACTATCAAGAAATCGTTTCGCAACAGTGCTGGTTTCCGTTGCTGAGAGTATAGCGATAGCAGATGTTGGGTAGCCATCTTGGAGCTCATTCAGAGAGTGAACATCATTCATACCCGGCATGTTGAGATCGAGCAGGATTAAATCAATATCCTGCTTGGTGGATAGAACATTTTCCAACTCATCAAAGGTACCTGCTTCGACAACTTCAGTGACGCTTTCGATTTGCATCAATACAGCGGCTAATCCTTCACGGACCAGTGCATGGTCATCAGCAATGGCAATTTTCATCTCTGCTGGTCCCTTTCCGGCCCCTTTATTATCTGTTTCAAACCTAGCCCAAGAAATGCTTAAACAGCAACCCCTCGCAAGGCCCATTGGTACTTATGGACTAGATCATAGTCCTTCTGACCTAAAGATTAATACCCTCATTCAATGGTATTAATACTCATACTCATGATTGTTTATATATATTTAGGGAACGATACCATGGTTAAGGGCTCAACGGGTGCTATTCAAGCTATTTTAAAAGGTGGGATTCTATTAATTCTCTTAGTCGGTATGTTTACGCTTATTAAGTCTGAGCCTGCATCTGCAACCACGGAAATTCCGCTTGAAAATGCTTTAGGGTTAGCAAAGAAAGAGGGAGCCCTA
Organism: uncultured Rhodospirillales bacterium; assembly: GCA_965603075.1. Taxonomy (GTDB): domain Bacteria; phylum Pseudomonadota; class Alphaproteobacteria; order Rhodospirillales; family Casp-alpha2; genus JABJOR01. The sequence goes on from CBFDBO010000018.1 coordinate 42,242, forward strand.
AAAAGGGGGCAACTGACTAATTTAATGAAGGTTTTAAAGGAATTTCCAAAACTGAAGGATCTTAAGCTGACCGACGTAGAAATGGTCAAAACACTTCTTATTGGCACGACATCGTATAACGACAAACTATTCAAATTGATCGCCTTCTCCAAAGGCCCTAAAAAAACCTTCATCGCCCTCAAACCAGAAGTCCCCATGACATTCGGTTTCCTGTTCCCCGAACACAAGAATAATGAGACCCTTAAAAATCTTGAAATGTTTGAGCAAATTGAGCTCTACACCACCAAGGCCGCAAACATTCCATCAACGGCATTGCCAGATGCTGCTAAAGCTATTCTCAATTCATTTTTCCCCGCGGGCAGATACGAAATAAATCTTAAACCGGAAGCGAACCTGTTTGCCAAGATTGATATGACCAAGTCGGGCGACAAAGTAAAAAAAATGAACGGGTTCTTCGGATTAAAGGAAGAAACGGCCTTTCAGATCAAGGGAACATACAAGGGCCTCATGAGCAAAACCTCTTTGCCGCCCTTTATGCAGCTCACTGGATATTTTCCTGAAGCAAAAGTCAAAATGGGTAGTGAGAAAAAATCTGAATTAACCACGCAAATGGCTTTGCACCTTAATTTAGGTCTCTATGTATCCCCAAGCTTAAAGACGGTTGCCAGTGCCAGTGGAAAGTTGGAAATTGGCGTAACAGGTCTTACCAAGTTTAAAATCGGCCAACAAACTCTGGATGTATCCCTTGAGGGGGCCGTCAATGCAGAAGCAAGGACCGTTTCCGACCCCAATGATTTCTTAAAGGTGGTTGAATTAGGGCCCCTTAAAATAGCCCGCATGGTTGGGTTCAAAGCAACCATGCGGATGGCCGGTGACGCCCCTTGGGAAAAAGCCTTTGGTATCCCTTGGCTGACAATTGAAAATTATCTCGTCAGATTTGGCGTGCAAGGCCCAAAAGTTTACGGTGGCATTGCGGGCACGACAACCGTTGGTGAGAAAACGGTTGAGATTGCCGCGATCGCATCGCCGACGGGAATCCCTGAAAAAATTCGCCTATTCGTCGATGATGGTCCCAATAAAGTCGGGTCACTGTCGGTGAAGGATTTCGCCTCAATTTTCAATCTTATTTCAAGAGGGGCCACGGGCAAGGATGGCTTGAGCAAAAGCATTATCGAAACTTTACCTGATACGCTTAAAGTGGAAGGGCAGGCAAAGGGGCTGGGGCCAATTATTGATATTGATGCAGAAACCGCCAGTGTCGAAGTACAAGGTAAATTAACCTACAGGGGCACAGAAATTGCTGATGTGCGCCAAGGAACAATAAATCTTGAAGATGGGGTCTTTATTGATGCCGATGCGGAAGGTTTAACGCTTGGGCCTATCACCCTGGATGGTACCCTTGTTGCTATTATAAATTCTGATACTCAGAGCATTACCATGATCGGGGATAAAAAAACGGCAGGTATTAAAACGTCAACAACGACAACGATTGCCCGTAATAAACTTTCGTTTGCTACTACATTGGACGCTAATGCGGCCTTGCAAGCAGACTACGAAATTATTGCAAATATCGCTAAAGATAGCACAAAGCCAAAGGACATGACTTTCGGTATTGAGGGCAATGTATCGAGCAACCTGTCTCAGTGGGTGGCAGAAACGGGGGTGCAAAAAGTTCAAGAAGGACTTGATAGTCTCAATTTAGAGGATGCCCTAGCTGCTGTGATCACGGCACAGGAAAAAGTCGATACGTTGCAAGGTCAAATAGATGCCAGAAAAGCTGTCGTCGAGGCCGGACAGGAAAGCAATGATCAGGCTTTGGAAAACGCAAATGCCAAGATTGCGGAACTCAATAATACAATCACCCTGCTGGATGACCGGATTGACGGCTTTAAAGACAGAGTAGCTGAATGCAATCAGTATAAAGCGTTAAGGAAAACAGCCTGTAAAGCAAGCCGCCAACCCGCGGTCGACTGGGCGAATACCAGACGTGGATCGGTTATAGCCGCACGGGAGATAGCCCAAAGTTTGGTGACGGCAATTCAGAATGGGCTGGCCATTATTCCGGCTGAATTGGACCCGCAGTTAGCTTCACTTTATGCGGCGAAGGAATCAGCGAGTGCGGCTTTATTCATTGCCGAAAAGAGTATTGAAGGGGCGGATAAACTAGGTGATTTTACCACCAAATTAATAGCGAGTATTTCTAATATTGATTTTGTCTCAATTGAAGAAGGCCATATTGCCGGGTATATCGGCAAGGGTGGTGATGAATTTGAAAATCCTTTTGAGCTGGACCTCGCGTTAAATCTTTTTGGGAAGGACTTACAAACTCAAATTACCTATTCACCGGATCAAAAAGAAGCTTTGGTTAAACATGCAACGTATATGGCGACCGGCGTATCGATCATGGCTATTGATGGCAAAGATTTTCTTTCTAAACTTGTCCCGAATAAGGCAATGAGTACCCTTGAAAATAAGTTTCTGGTGCTATCTGGTGAGCGAGAAAAAGCTTTGAAAGATCTCATTGCTGCCTCTAAGTCGTCTATCACAGCCAAAACCAGTTCATTTGATGATTACGTGCTGAAAATTATCAGGGACCGAAATAATATTAAAGGTGCCGAAGGTGCCACAGAGATAGCGGCTATTAAAGATGGCATTGCTGATGAAAAAGAAGCTGACAGATTAAGTTTCATTACCAAGCTGCTATCGCTTCAGACAATCAAGCATGGAATGATGGTTACCATAAAATCCAAAAAGAGTGGACGCTGTATCGATACGACCAATGATACGGGTAATAATATCACGGTGCAGTCGTATGATTGCAATGACCAGTTCCTCCGGCAGCGTTTCCTCGTGAATGAAATGATGGAAGAAGATGGCGTTATTGGGTTTCAGCTCATAAATGAAAAAAGTGAACGCTGTCTAAAAATTCCAACCCCGCTGAATAAGGATGGAACTGATCTGGTGCAATCCAATTGTGCAAGTACCGCTGCCGGAGATCGCAATCAGATATGGTTTGAAAAACCAAAAGGCGATGGTTTCGTATCATTATTGGCTTTCCACAATTCTAAGTGCCTTGATTTGGAAGGTGGTAAATTGCCAAATGGTTCAAAATTCCAGCAGTGGAAATGTGGTGAAGGCGACAACCAGTTGTTTAGCGTTGAAGAAGCCCCGGAACTAAAAGAAATTATTCTAAGTGATATTGCGAAGGTAGAAGTAGGCTCGGTTGTGAAGTTTGCTAGTGTCGTAGCTAAAAAATGTATTACGAGCAGAGACGCTGGCGGCGCAATTAAAACACAGACATGCAGTCTGGGTTCAGATAACCAGAAGTTTAAAGTAACAAAAAAAGTAGATGGGAATTGGTTACAATTTGCGAGTGTCGAAACACCTGACAAATGTCTGACCACTGTCGATGCTGAAAACGGCAAGGACCTTGTCGCTACTAGTTGCGTAAGCACCGCTAAGCCCGCTAGAAAAAAACAATTATGGCAAGTCCAGATGGCTGGAAACGTATTCCTGCTCAAAAATAGGGGTAGTGGTAAATGTCTAGACCTTGAAGGGGGAGGGACAGCTAATAACACGCCTCTACAACAATGGACCTGCGATCCACAACAAAAAAATCAATGGCTTGGGCTCATAAATTAGGGATAGATGATGATAATGATTAACCGACGGCGGGGAACCGCCAGTATGCGCAATATTATCGCTGGGGTCTGCCTGATCACCATTGCTGGTTGTCAGACAGTAGGGGACACAGGTGTTTGGAAGACCAGTTCATCACAGATGGTGAGCTTGCCGGAAACCAATGTTATGGCGTCGATATCGGTTGCAAGTATTGATACCGAAGCCAAAAAAATCGCGGCAGACGGTATTTCATTTCTTGATAAACATGATTACGTGCAGGCGATAGATGCTTTTAATAAAGCCTTGAAGCTGGATATCTCTAACACGTATCTGCATTTTTTAAATGGTCTTGCCTATCACATGCGCGCTAAGCGCGATGAGTCGCAATTTTATCCTTTGGCGATCAAGGGGTATGAAATGGCGTTGAAGTTTGATGGCTCAAACTGGTTGGCGCGTTATTATTTGGGGCTAATTTACATGGATCAGCGTAAATTTTCCTTGGCTCAGAACCACCTTGCTCAAGCTGTTCTGCACAAGAATAATGATCCGGAAGTTTTATACCAACTTGCTGCAGCGTCCTATTATGCTTATGACCTTCGAACAGCCGAGGCAACACTATCCCACCTGCGCAGTTTGAACCTTTCTGAAGATTGGAAGCGTAAGGTCCTGCGGGTTTCAGCGATCTCTAATGCGGCACTGAACCAGTCCCAACAGGCAGAAATTTTTAACGCCGAATACCAATCCTTCGATCCGGTTTTGTCCAAGGCTGATAACCTTACAGCCCGCTTGGCAAGCTGGCAGAAAACCCATGAGGTTTCCCCTCTCATCCAACTCGCTCAATCTGAAGATGGGAATGAAGACAGTGAAGAGTACAATCAAAAGGGTGACGAGCCATTTATTGACTCGCAGATGGCTGTGGTTGAGGTAACAATCATCCGTACCGAAGAGGACATCAGCACATCAACCGGTATTAATCTACTATCCGGTTTGCAACTACAGTTCGGCGATATTGATGCAGGAACAGCGGGTTTCAGTATCGCCCGAAATTCCGTTCGCGATAATACGGGCGATAACGCCGACACCTCCAAGACCATTACGTCGTTAATCAGTATTCCGGCGATTACCTATTCTTTAAATATCGCCAATGCACAAGATGGAAGGAATGAAGTGCTGGCCCGTCCAACATTGGTCGCCCGCTCAGGTCAGACATCAGAATTCTTCTCAGGTGTGGAGGTGGCCGCCGCCGCCACATCCGGTGGTGGAGGCGACTCGATCTCTATTGAAAAAGAAATCGGTGTCAGGTTGCTGGTTACGCCGGAATTCTTACCCGACAATGTTATTTTATTAAATGTTGAAGCGGAACGAACCTTTTTGACACAGCCCAGTCGCTCCGTTGAGTTTGAATTTCGTCTTGATACATCAAAGACCACCGTCAATGCGAATGTGGCAATGAAGTTTGGTCAAACCTTAATACTGAGTGGTCTGAGCGAGAGGGAAACCGAAAACAACAATGATGGTGTACCGGTTTTACAAGATATACCCTTGGTAAAATATTTCTTCTCTCGCAAGACGACACGGGATTTCCGAAAATCAGTTCTGATCCTGATGACACCCCGAAAAACGCAATATCTCCATGAATCCGATAAAGATCGCAACCGCCGGGTTATCAGAATGAATGATGAAGAAAAGTCCCGAGATTTATTGGAACGGAAATATTCTGACTGGTTTAATCCACTGCCAACGACCAGTGCAATTTTTGAACATCTTAAACTCAATAAGCTCTATCAGGAAGAATTCAGAACAGGCGACTTCCCCGTTCAGAAATGGAATACGTCCAATACACATGGTCAGCGCCTGAGTGAGTTAGCTGAGATGTTTTATAAATAGGGTCTTTGACTATAGCGCCGGAAATTATCATGTATAAAATGCACAAAGCCATCCGATATAAATTGATCGGATTGGCTCTTGCGTTTTGCTGGCTTTCTTTTCCTGTTGTTGCCCAAACTTTTACATTCGGTTCTGATGATCCCCTCATCTGGCAACAGGTTCGGGGCAATGCTGTTGATGTGGGTATCAGCCCTTCCGGTACGGTTTATGTGGTTTCCCGCACAGGGCGAATATGGCGTTGGGGCAGTGCTCTTGGGGAAGAATGGAAGACCATGTCGGGTCATGGATTTGTTCGTGTTGATAGCGACAGTTCAAACAAGCCCTGGGCAATCGATGAGAACGGTGAGGTTCGTTATTATAATGGGTTGTGGTGGGAAACCCGTGGCAAGGGTTTCATTGATATTGGGGCCGGCGGCAGAGGGGCCGTCTATGGTTTGGGGCTGAACGGTGATATCTCTAAATGGAACAATAAAACCAGACAATTTGATTTTGTGCATGCCCGTTCTGGTCAACGCATCGACGTGGATAGAAACGGCCACCCTTGGGTTGTCTCTGACATAGGTTCTGTCTTGGCCTATGACGGTGAGAAATGGTCAGAATTACCCGGAACCGTCAGAGATATTTCTGTCGGACCGAGCGGAACAGCTTACGCCGTCACGGTAGAGGGCGCCCTGTTACGCTGGGACGTTGCAGGCAATGTTTGGGTTGGTGAAAAGAATAAGATAAATGCAACCGCGGTTTCAGTTGGCCCTAGTGGTAAACCCTGGGTTCTTTCATCAGAAGATAAAATTTATGCGACCTCTCTTTTTCTAAAGGAACGCGTGAAAGAGGAAGCGCTTAAATCAGATGGCAAAACAACGCCCCCAGAAGTTCCAGTAGAGACGCGCACCACTATAGTTCACCCTGCGACCATCACCGATACGTCACCCATAAAGTTCAGCCTTGTTTCAGGGTTTGGACGCGATATCGCAATCGGGGCAGATGGTCGTGTCTTTATCGTGCGGTCCGCCAGTTCTTCATTAGGGCTATACAGCAATTCCCGTAAGGCCTTTTTAGATTTCCCCGGTGAACTGTCCCGATTGGCTGCGTCCCTCGACGGCAGCCTATGGGGGGTCAACAATAAACAGGAAGTCTATCACCATGATGGCCAGGACTGGGACCAAGTCCTTGGTGTTGATGGCGTAGATATTGCTACGGGTTTTGGTGGCGAAGTCTTTGCGACAGATGATGATGAAATTATTTACAAGTATGATGAAGGAAAAAATCGGTTTCGTCGTTATCCCGGCATTAAGGGCTCACGAATTGCCGTTGACGTCAAAGGCAACCCTTGGGTGATTAATTCGGCGGGGGTAATCAGGCGATGTGATGTAGATCCTTGCAAACGTACGGCTCATATTGGCCAAGACATTGCTATTGGTCCGGATGGGTCGGTGCTTTTGGTCGATGACGCGGGTAAAATTTATATATTTGATAGGGAAACAACAAAATGGGTAATGGTCCGTGGCGTTAAATTTTCGGCAACTTCAGTAGCCGTTGGCCCCAATGGAAGGCCGTGGGCCATTGCTGATGATGGGCAAGTCTATTCCTCTGCATTTTTTGAACGCGATGAAAAGAAAGATAATCTCATTGCTAATCAAACCAACGTAAGGACAACCAGTTCAACTCAATCTATTTTTACATTTACTAAGAATATAAAATTTGAAGAGGCGGATGTTTCTGATTTGGGCGGCATTGACTTTCTTGATCTTGCCATTGGAGCTGATGGGACAATCATCGCTATAGAATCAACATTTGATGGTAATCCGCCTCAAAAAGTCGTCGAATATAATCAACGAACAAACAAATTTGAAGAAGCCGACGATCAACCCACCGTCTTTGCAAATAGCGTTGCCGTTGACCCCGATGGGGAGATGTGGATCATCAACACCACCACGGCAGACGTGTATGAGCAAAAGGGCAGTAGTTTTAAAAAACGCACTGGATTGGTATCGGGGGGTGGTCGTGAGCCTGATATTGCGATCGGGGCAGACGGCACCATCTTTGCTCTGGATACCAATGGCTCTGTATATAAATACAATACAGGATCAAAAAAATTCAAACAATTTGTGTCCTCGGGTACCTATGACAAGATATCCGTTTCTGCATTCGGTGTTCCCTGGGTTGTTGATTCAAACAACATTATTTATCGATATGATGGGGATAGCTTTGAGAAACTCTCCGGCGTTAGTGATAAGGCTGTGGATATTGGGATAGGCGCAGATGGTTCTGTTTTTATTGCTGCGAAGGATACCGGTGATTTAAAACGCTGGAATGACAGTAATCAGGATTTTGATGACTTATCAAATGGACAGGGTAACCGATTGACGGTCTCACCAGAAGGTCGACCTTGGTATATCAAATTCGGGGACACAACTAAAATTTTCATACCAAAGAATTAAAAAACGAATATCAATTTTGTAGTATCCTCTTCCATGGTGCATTTATGGTGAGCTTGGCAGTAAGAACTGACGGTAATGCAGGATTACCTAAACTGTATCAACCTCCGCCACGAGCAGACATCAAGGATTTACGGCAGCAAATCATGCGGGAGCAGAATGGGTGTTCATTCTCCCTCAAGCTAAACACTACCGAACAGGAAAGGCGCTGATGTGATCCATCTGAATCTGTACGCTGATGCGTTCTTCCAAGCCTTTATAAACTGCATATTTTTGTTAACCTTTATTTAGCAGCGCTTCTTTGACCGTATCGCATTTATTTTTTAAATGCTGCTTTAATATGATAGCAAGAGTTGCCCCATCACGGTTTTCCAGTGCTTCAAGAATTTCTTCATGTTCTTTAACTGCCTTAGACCATCGCGCATCAGATGTGTTTGCCATGTATCGTGCGCGACGCATGCGTGCTTCAAGGCTGGAATGCATGGTCGCCAGTGTCTGATTATCGGCTGCTATCAAAATTCGTCCATGAATGGCCTGATTGAGCTGAAAGTATTCGGCAAGTTCACGGCGGCGGTAATGCAGGATCATCTGGAAATGTAAGGCTCTGATTTCAGCAAGCTGATTTTCGGTAATGTTTTGACACGCCATTTCTCCGGCAAGTGCTTCCAGTATTCCCATGATTGGAAACATTTCGTCTACATCGCTCGCCGTAATCTCGGAAACCGTTGCGCCGCGGTTTGGTGTCAGTACCACCAACCCTTCCGTGGCTAGTATGCGCATGGCTTCTCGCAAGGGTGTACGCGAAATTCCAAATCGTTCACAGAGAACTTTTTCAGGCAAACGTGCTCCAATAGCAAAATCGCCCTCAACAATCATCTTGCGTAGAATGGCAACGACTTCACCGTGGAGTAATGCTGGAGGACCGTTGTCTTGAAGTGTTTTATTCGTGATAGTCATGTTCTCTTCCTTTGCGCATCAACAAAGAACGTTCTAGAACTTGTGCCACATGAATAGCTTCCCGTCCAGATCCGTCCTTAATCTGGCTACGGCAACTGGTGCCATCCGCAACAATAATTGTCTCTTTATCAGCCTTGCGCACTGCGGGCAGCAGGTCTGCTTCGGCCATTTTCATTGAAATATCATAAGTCTCTACCTGATAGCCAAAACTGCCGGCCATACCGCAACAACTCGATCTGATGGTCTTTAAGGAAATATCAGGTATCAGCCCCAAAACTTTTTCCACCGATCCCATGACACCGTGGGCTTTTTGATGGCAGTGGCCGTGCAACAGAACTTTGCTGAAGCCATTGGCTTGAAGGGGCAGATTAAGACGTCCCGCATCAAGCTCTGCTGCCAGAAACTCTTCAAATAAGACAGACTGCTGGCTAATCGCATCTGTAAGATCAGTGTCGAACATCACTGTCAGTTCATCGCGTAAAGACAAGACATAAGAAGGCTCCAGACCGATGATGGGTATCCCGCGCTTTGCGTACGGATCGAACGTCTCGATCAAGCGTTTGGCCTCTACTTTTGCCTGTTCTACCAATCCAGAGGACAAGAATGTACGGCCACAACAGACTGGGTGCGCCTGGTCAGCAGGTGCAGGAAGATGGACAGTATACCCGGCTGCAAGCAACACTTTTAGCGCGGCACGGGCAATTTGTGGGTCGTGATAGGTATTAAACGTATCAACCCATAAAACGACTTCTCTGCCATTTGTTCCGGCCTCACCGGCACCGGGCTCGGCAGCACCACGAAATGGATTTGAATGCCAGACGGGCAGTGGTCGTTTGGCGCTTAACCCGAATAATTTTTCACTGAGTAAAGCCAATCCAGGAATCCTGTCGCGCAGATTAAGGATCTTGCCAAAACGGCTGGCAACAGGGGCATAACGCGGCAGGTAGGCGACCATACGGTCACGCAGCTTCAATCCGTGACGTCTGGAATAGTGATAAAGAAATTCTATCTTCATACGCGCCATGTCGACCCCGGTCGGACATTCACGTTTACAGCCCTTGCATGACACACAAAGTTTCATGGCTTCCATCATGTCATCTGACGTGAAGGCTTCTGCACCAAGCTGACCCGATATGGCGAGGCGAAGAGCATTTGCCCGACCTCGGGTCAGGTGGCGTTCTTCACCCGAAGCCCGGAAAGACGGGCACATAACATTAGCATCTGATTTACGACAAGCGCCATTGTTATTACACATTTCAACAGCACTTGAGAATCCACCCCATTCCGACCAATCAAGTATGGTTTCTGGAATAACGACTTTGTATCCGGGTTTGTAACGAAATAATGTCCGGTCATCCATTTTGGAAGGATTAACGATTTTACCTGGGTTCATGATATTCTGTGGATCAAAAGCTGTTTTGACCTCATTAAAATTCTCAACCATGCGGTTGCCGAACATAGCCTCATGGAATTCTGATCGAACCAAACCATCACCATGTTCGCCCGAATGTGATCCTTTGTATTCACGAACAATGGCAAAGGCTTCTTCGGCAATGAGCCGCATTTTCTTGACGTCCAGTTCTTGCTTAAGATTCAGAACAGGTCGAACATGCAGGCAGCCAACAGAGGCATGAGCATACCAGGTACCGGTGGTACCGTGACGATGAAAAACCTTGGTTAGTCTATTCGTGTATTCTGCAAGATCGGCCAGGTCAACGGCGCAATCTTCAAGAAATGAAATAGGTTTTCCATCACCCTTCATGGACATCATGATATTAAGGCCGGATTTTCGAACCTCCCATACTTCTTTCTGAAAGGCTGGGTCGATGGCTTCTATGACACTGTCAGGAAATCCAAGACCGGTCATTTTATCGACCAGAGCCTGCAGTTGAATGAGAAGCTCCGCTTTATTATCCCCGGCGAACTCTACCAGTAACAAGGCATCGGGATCTCCCTTCACAGCTTTGGCCATGGTTGGTTGAAAAATTGAAATTTCACGAGAAAGTTCGATCATCGTTCGGTCAACCAGCTCTACGGCTGTTGGATTGAGCGTAACCAAATGCTGGGCAGCGTCCATAGCCTGATAGAATTCCGGAAAATGACAGATGCCCAGCACTTTATGTTTCGGAATGGGGGAAAGCTTTAATTTAATACGTTTGCTATAGGCAAGTGTTCCTTCCGAACCAACCAGAAGATGAGCCAGATTGACAGGTCTGTTACCAGGCACCAGAGCGTCTATATTATAACCCCCTACCCGGCGCATTAATTTGGGAAAACGTTCGTCAATTTCTTGAGTTTCACGCTCTCCAAGCTTCAATAATCCATCAACTAATTTGCGATGCCCAGGGTCAAAATTTGCCTCGTCCAGATCCGCTGGTAATTCACCAAAGTTCATTTCAGAACCATCCGACAATCGTGCCTCAATGGCAATAACGTTGTCTCGCATGGTGCCATAGACCAGAGACCTTGCGCCGCAGCTATTATTTCCTGTCATGCCGCCAATGGTTGCTCGCGACCCTGTAGAGACATCCACAGGAAACCACAATCCATATGGCTTCAAGAATTCATTTAAATGGTCCAGAACAATGCCGGGTTCCACCCAAACCGTTCGAGCTTGCTCATCGAAATCCAGCACTTTGTTCAGATGTGTGCTGACATCCAGAACAATGGCGGCCCCAACGGTCTGCCCACATTGGGACGTTCCACCACCACGCGGTAATATGGGGATACCCGATTCGGCAGCGATGTTCATTATTTTTTCAACATCGGATTCGGTTTTCGGTATCGTTACCCCGATGGGTTCAATCTGATAAACCGATGCATCTGTGCTATATCGCCCACGAGAAAATGCATCAAACAAAACCTCACCCTTAATATTAGCGCTCAATTGCTGAGCCAGACTGGCATCGCCAACTGAAGTAGTTTCAACCATTAAAAGGGTCCTTATAGTTTCTGATTAATTGTAATGTTTTGTATACAATAATTTGTCTGTTTAAGGTAGGGGTTTCTTTATACCAATATAAACAATTGAAAAATAACAATAAATGAGAAAATCATGTTTTTAACTGCTATAAAAAATTGTGTTGATTTTAAATTATTTCGTATACATACTGAAAAAAATAAAAATGATCAAAATACTTCAAATTCAATATTTGTTGTAAACTAGGGAGATTAAAATACCAATGACTGTCCATACTGGCCGACATTTTTTACAAATTCCAGGCCCAACCAACGTTCCAGACCGTGTACTTCGTGCCATGGATTATCCAACCATGGATCATCGCGGACCAGAGTTTGCTGAACTTGGGCTTAACGTATTAGCCGGTATTAAAACAATCTTCAAAACTGATAATCCAGTCATTATCTTTCCAGCATCCGGTACCGGGGCCTGGGAATCAGCTTTGGTTAATGTCTTGAAATCCGGTGATAAGGTATTGATGTGTGAAACCGGTCAATTTTCAACACTCTGGAATCGATTGGCAGAACGCCTTGAAATAAACGCTGACGTTATTCCCGGCGACTGGCGGGGCGGTGCCGATCCGGCAAAAATTGAAGAGCGCTTAACCGCTGATAAAGAACACGAGATCAAGGCCGTTTGTGTCGTCCATAATGAAACCTCAACTGGTTCTCTTTCCCGCATCAAAGATATCCGTGATGCCATTGACCGCTCCGGTCATCCCGCACTCTATATGGTAGATACCATTTCTTCGCTCGGCTCGGCGGATTACCGTCATGACGAATGGGGCGTTGATATCACGGTATCAGGCTCACAAAAGGGCTTGATGTTGCCTCCAGGGCTAAGCTTTGTCGCCGTAAGCAATCAGGCGATTGAAGTATCAAAGAGCGGTGGCATGCCGCGTTCGTACTGGCGTTGGGATGAAATGATCCAACAAAATGCCACTGGGTATTTCCCCTACACACCAGCTACCAATTTATTATATGGCCTGAAAGAAGCCATCACCATGTTGCATGAAGAGGGCCTTGATAATGTTTTTGCCCGTCATACCCGTCATGGTGAAGCAACCCGTTTGGCTGTTTCAGCCTGGGGTCTTGATAATCTGTGTGCCAATCCAGCAGAATATTCTCCTGTTCTCACCGCTGTATTAATGCCGGAAGATCGTAATGCTGATGATTTACGTAAATTGATACTTGAAAAATTCGATATGTCCCTCGGCACAGGCCTCGGCAAAGTTGCCGGGAAAGTTTTCCGCATAGGACACCTTGGTCATTTCAATGACTTAACCCTTGCCGGCACCCTTTCCGGTGTTGAAATGGGTTTGCGATTATCCGGTATGGATAATGCAAAGGGCGGTATCGATGCGGCTCTTGAATTCCTGTCAAATTAGAATACTACCTGATTTGAATACCGGGGCCATTAGGAGGTCCCCAATTTCCCCAAATGGGGAGCAAATAAAAGAACAATTAACTTTAAACATGGAGAGTAAACGATGAAAGCCACTACAATCTTTAAACTTGCTGGCATTGCAGCCGTTTCGGCAATGATGTCAACGCAAGCAATGGCCAGTGAACTGGTTCTTAAATTCGGCCACGTTGGCAAGCCGGGTTCACTATTTGAAGCATCCGCCAACCACTTCGCCGAAAAAGCAAATGCTGCGCTCGCTGGAAAAGCCCGCGTTGAAGTCTTTGGTTCCAGCCAACTTGGTAAAGACAAAGAACTTTTGAAAAAACTAAAACTCGGCACCATCACTTTTGCTCTACCGTCTTCGGTTATGGCTTCTCAGGTTGATGAATTTGGCATGTTCGATATGCCTTATCTGGTTAAAGATCGGGCCCATATGGCCAAGATCGAAAAAGAAGTTGTTCGCCCAATATTGATGCCAATTGCTGAAAAGAAAGGCATTAAAATCCTGGCTTTATGGGAAAATGGTTTCCGCCATATCACCAACAACAAACATCCAATTGACGTTCCAGCTGATCTGGCTGGCATCAAATTGCGCACACCAAGTTCTACATGGCGCGTGAAAATGTTCAAAGCATACGGCGCGAACCCAACACCACTTTCATTCTCTGAAGTATTTGTTGCTTTACAGACCGGCACCTTCGATGGTCAGGAAAATCCGTTTGCCCAAATTGCTTCCGCGAAATTCCAGGAAGTACAGAAATACCTTTCTCTGACGGGTCACGTCTATACACCAGCTTATATCACAGCAAATACCAAGCACTTTGCTAAACTACCTGCTGATGTACAGACAATTCTGATCAAAGCTGCAGAGGATACTCAAGCCTATGTTTACAAAACAGCAGCAGACCTTGAAACCTCACTACTAGCAGAACTTAAAGCTGGTGGCATGCAGGTGAATACAGCCAACAAGGATGCGTTCATCAAGGCATCTGATGTCATTTACAAGGAATTCGCCGATACAGTTGAAGGCGGCGGAGCCCTCGTTGACAAGGCTATGAGCCTCGGCATGTAAGTCGATTTTTAAAGAGGCCCGGTCTGTTCATGCAGACAGGGCCTCTTTTATTTTATATATTTCAGGAGCAATCCCCGTGGGTTTGGTTATCTCTAAAGTACAAAATTATTTCGAACGTTTGCTGGAAATCATTACGATTTTTTTAATGGTTTCCCTTGCTGTTGTCGTGCTGGTTGCCGTGACCTATAGATTGGCCGGACATGCGCTGGTCTGGTATGACGAAGTCGCAGCGCTTCAACTGGCTTGGTTGACATATTACGGCGGTGCATTGGCCGCTTTCAAACGTGCCCATATTAGCGTCCCAGGTATGGTCAATGCCATGCCACCAGCGTACCGGGTTCCAGTGGTATTGCTGGCTGAAGTCATCATTATCGGTTTCTTTGCCATGATGGCCTGGCTCGGTGTTGAGGTCCTAATCATTCTTGAAGGCGATACCTTGGTAAGTCTGCCTGAGGTTCCAACCACTTTAACCCAGTCTGTTATTCCTATCGGTGCGGCGCTTTTCATTATCGCCCATATCCTGCACCTGCCAAATGCGCTAAACCAAGCACGGGTGCCTAAAATAATTTCTTCTGTCGAGGGGGTTGAACCGTGACCATTTTATTACTCTTTATTGGCTTGTTCGCGCTCGTCATGATTAATGTCCCCATCGCTATTGCCTTAGCAGTGGTGACCTCTATCGCCATGGTGTTGACCCAAGGCACAGGCATCCTGCCCAATGTGGCTTTGGTGATGATGGACGGTGCTACCAAGTTTCCACTGATTGCAATTCCACTGTTTATTCTGGCCGGTGCGATCATGAATACAGGGGGACTTTCGCGGCGCCTTATTGCCTTTGCTTCTGCCTTGTTTGGCTTCGTTCGTGGTGGTCTCGCCATGATTAATATTGGCACGTCCATGTTCTTTGCCGAGATTTCCGGGTCTGCTGTGGCTGACGTGGCGGCACTCGGATCGATCTTGATCCCGTCTATGAAGAAAAAAGGCTACCCGGCACCGTTTGCCGCCGCCGTCACATCTTCCTCGGCTACCTTGGCGGTCATTATTCCACCGTCGATCCCGATGATCCTGTATGCCGTTATGGCACAGACATCCGTGGTACAATTGTTCGTTGCTGGTATCGTTCCCGGCATCATTGGCGGTTTAGGTATGATGGGCATGAGCTATTGGTTTGCCCGGCGGTATAATTATCCCGTTGAAGAAACATTCCATATCAAAAGATTGGTCGAAACGTTTAAGGATGCTGGTCTCGCCTTTACGCTGCCATTTATCATCCTTGGGGGGATATTTGGTGGTTTCGTGACCGCGACCGAGGGCGCTGCCCTTGCGGTAATAGCTTCTCTTGTCATTTCGGTTGTCTACCGCGAAATGAGCCTGAAGCATCTCAAGGAAGCCATCATCGAAGGCGGGGTTCATACGTCTGTTGTCATGTTGCTTGTTGCCTCATCTGTATTGATCGGCGTCTTTTTGACAGAGGTCCAGGTGCCACAAAAACTAGCCGTGGGTATTTCTGAGCTAACGGACAGCAAATATGTAACCTTAGCCATTCTGAACGTTTTCTTTTTGGTGGTTGGTTTCTTCCTGCATTCAGCAGCAGCCATCATTTTGGTCGTGCCTATTGTCATGCCGATCGTTCACGCCGTTGGTATTGATCCGGTTCACTTTGGTCTGATCGTGACGCTTAATCTGGGTATTGGCCAACAGACACCTCCTGTGGCCAGTGTTCTGGTTACCGCCTGTTCAGTGGCCAAAGCCGATATTTGGGAAGTCAGCAAAGTGAATGTCTATTTTGTTGGTGTGCTGTTTGTCGTTCTGATGTTGGTAACATACGTTCCCATCGTGCCCATGGGGCTCGTTGAATACTTCTATCGTTAAGGAGACATGAGAATGTCAGATACAATTCTTTTGTCTCGTGATGGCACTATTGCAACGATTACATTGAATCGCCCAGAAAAACTCAACGCCATGACGAAACCCATGTGGCTTCGTCTGGGACAGGTTCTGGAAGATTTATCAGGCGATGACAGAGTGCGTTGTATCGTGTTGCGTGGTGCAGGTGGGAAATCCTTCTCACCTGGAAATGACATTAGCGAGTTCAAGACAGAGCGATCGAGTTCCGATCAGGGCAAGGCTTATGGCAAGATATTGCATCACACACTCGGGCTTCTGCTGGATTGCCCCATTCCTACGGTTGCTTTGATTGAGGGGATCTGTGTCGGGGGCGGGTTGGAAATTGCCGGTTGCTGCGATTTCAGAATTTGCGGACAATCATCGCGTTTTGGTGCCCCCATTAAAAACCTGGGTCTTGTCATGGCGCATAATGAGCTGTCTGCTCTGATAAGGCTTGCTGGGCGATCAACGGCACTTGAGATTCTACTTGAAGGCCGCGTTTTTGGAGCAGAGGAAGCCATGCAAAAAGGGCTTCTGACACGGGTTGTTGCTGATGATCAGGTCGAGTATGAATCCTACGCGACGGCTAAACGCATTGCTAATGGTGCTCCATTGGTAGCGCGTTGGCACAAGAAATTCGCCAAACGATTGGAAGATGCCAGTCCCCTCACGCAAGCCGAACTTGATGAGGGGTACGATTGTTACGACAGTAAGGATTTCAAGACTGGCTTCAAAGCATTCCTTGCTAAAGAAAAACCTAAATTTGAAGGTCAATAATTCATGAATGAACGTGTCGGTCCCCTTACCGGGGTGAAAGTCATTGAACTGGCCCATATTATGGCAGGACCGGTTTGTGGTTTGATGCTTGCTGATATGGGAGCAGAAGTCATTAAGGTGGAGAAAATTCCTGGTGGTGATGATAGCCGCCGATTTGTGCCACCAACTCAAGGTGATGAATCTGCTGCATATATGATGATGAACCGTAATAAACGCGGTATAGCCCTAAATTTGAAAACCGATGGCGGCAAGGAAATATTACACCGGTTGTTAAAGGATGCCGATATGGTGATCGAAAATTACCGTAAGGGGACTATGGAAAAACTGGGGTTTGGCTATGAAACTTTAAAGGAGATTAACCCGAAACTGATTTGTGTTGAATTGTCAGGTTTCGGGCGCACGGGTCCTTATGCCGATCGGGGCGGGTTCGATTTAATTGCCCAGGGCATGAGCGGATTGATGAGCATCACCGGTGAGGGGGGCGACCACCCACCGTGTAAAGTCGGCCCGCCAATCACCGATATAACCGCTGGTATTCTCGCCGCTATGGGTGCGCTTGCCGCCTATATTAATCGACTGAAAACAGGGGTTGGGCAAAAAGTAGACACGTCTTTGTTCGAGGCTGGTATCACCCACACCTACTGGCAATCCGCCATTGCGCTGGCTACCGGCATCGCGCCGGAATCCATGGGCTCGGCACACCCCCTCAATGCTCCCTATCAGGCATTTAAAACAAAGGATGGCTGGATGAATTTGGGCGCGGCAAACCAAAAGAACTGGCTCAAGATGCTCGATGTTCTCAACCACCATGAACTTGCTAATGATCCACGTTTTTCCAACAACCATGATCGTATTACGCACCTTAAGGAACTGGAAGAAGTACTGACCTCGATTTTCAGTGAGCACACCACCGATGAATGGATTGAAAAGCTAGAAGCCGTTGGCGTTCCCGCTGGTCCGGTATTAGATGTTTGTCAGATGCATAATGATCCCCAGACACTGGCCCGCGATATGATCGTTGATATCGAACATTCCCGTGAAGGTACTGTCAAAACTATTGGCCTACCGGTCAAGTTTTCATCGACTCCGGGTAAAGTTCTGCATGGATCCCCTGTTTTGGGTGAGCACACCCGTGAGGTGCTCACAGAGTACGGATATAATAATGACGCTATAGACAACTTTGTTTTTATCGGCGCTGCAATGGAATCATCATGACAATTAAAGTTCTAAAAGCTCTACCTTTGACACCCGAAAACTTTACTGAATTCGGTGCGGTTCTTATGGCGAAGGGTCTCCCCCCCCATCGTGATGCATATGCAGGCAATATTGAAAACAAACGTGCTCAGGCCAAACCCAATTTAACGTTCATTCACGCGGCTCCTAAACCGCCTATAATCAAGGCTGTCGAGCGGCATGAGTATTCCAGTCAGACTTTTGTCCCCATGAACAATGTGCACTACTTGGTTGGTGTTTGCCCTCCTGTAGCTGATGGAGGCCCCGATCTTGATGAACTTGTCGTCTTCTTAGCCACCCCTGGACAGGCCGTAAACTACAATGCCGGTGTGTGGCATTCACCTCTATGTGCTATTGAGCGACCTGGCGAGTTTATCATGCTAAGATGGGATGACGAAAGCCCGGATGATACGGAGCTCGTCATGCTTGAATATCCCGTTGAGGTTCTTGTCGATGACCTGTTAGAACCATTGTCGATATGCTAACTGTCAGAAAAATTACCGAATTTCTGCTATGACAATGCAATAAAGCTATAATGGAGACCACAATGAAGGATCGCTCACGATTGGATGATTATGAGGTTGGATATAACATTCCAGCCTCTATTGGTATGAACGTGTCAGAGGTACAGACACCATGCTTGATTCTTGATCTGGATGCGCTGGAACGCAACATTAAAAAAATGGGGGAAATTGCCTCAGGCTTCGGCGTTCGTCACAGGGCCCATGGCAAGATGCATAAGTCCGTCGACATTGCTTTACTACAGGAGAAACTGGGTTGCGCCTGTGGCATATGTTGTCAGAAAGTCTCCGAAGCAGAAGCGTTCGCCCGAGGTGGCATCAAAGACATCCTCCTATCCAATCAAGTACGTGATCCAGCAAAGATTGACCGCCTTGCTCGCTTACCTAAACTGGGCACCCGCATTATTACATGTGTTGATGATATGGCAAATGTCGCAGAGTTATCTGATGCGGCAGATATGCATGAAACAGTGATTGAATGTCTTGTGGAATTAGACTGTGGAGCAGTCCGGTGTGGCGTATCGACATCTGATGAAGTACTCAAAATAGCAAAGGCAATTGCTGATGCCCCCGGACTCTTGTTTTCTGGCATCCAGGCATATAACGGCAACATTCAACATTTGGAGCTATATGAGCAGCGTAAGAAAGAGTTCAATGTTTATATCAGCAATGTTCGCGACACCGTAAAAGCCTTATCAGACGAAGGAATTGAATGCAAAATTGTAGGCGGTGCTGGCACCGGTAGTTACGATTTCGAAGGCGCATCTGGTGTCTTCAATGAATTGCAATGTGGCTCCTATGCTTTCATGGATGCAAGCTACGGACGCATTCAGGATAAACACGGCAATCGCCTTAATGAGGGCGAGTGGGAAAACGCACTATTCATTTTAACGTCTATTATGAGCAATGCCATTTCTGGCAAAGCGGTTTGTGATGCCGGATTGAAATCATTGAGCGTTGATAGTGGCTTACCGGTAATCTTTGGACGAAACGATCTGGAATATTTCCAAGCCTCAGACGAACATGGTGCTATCACCGATCCCGATGACACGCTTGTGATTAACGAAAAGTTAAGAATTGTGCCTGGGCATTGTGACCCCACCTGTAATCTTCATGATTGGTACGTGGGCATCCGAAGTGGCAAGGTCGAGGATATTTGGCCAGTAACCGCGCGGGGTCTGTCTTACTAAGACCTGTCAAAATCAGTGGGTTTATAATCAACAGACTATTCGAAGCGCCTTCACTGACCATATAGCAATCCAATGACTGCAATGGGTTGTGATCTCAACCGGTCGCTGCAACACATTTGTTAAATCTGTCTGCTGACGTTTCAAATTGCAATGTCTTTCTAGGTCGTTCGTTTATGCCATCCATTCTTTACCTTACAAAGCAGACGATATCTAAAAGGCCTTGCCTGTGAAGAATGGTGTTAGTGAAACCCTACCGGTCTCCGAAAAGGTCTGCTTAATAGGGTAAAGCAGACGTATCTTCATTCAAATTCTCTTTCTAATAATCTGATGACGGTCTCTGGGGGAATATATGGTAAAGGATTAGGTTGGAATATGTTACACCATTGAGAAGATTAGCTGTGAACCTCATGTATTAACAATCTTCTGGCAATCCGTTGCAAATAGCCAATCCATTTCAATTTTCGAGGCTTATTTGAACGAATTCCCAAGAGGTATATTTTCTGGTGTCGCTGTGGAAAAAACAATGACTTCCGCTTTAAGGTACATAGCAGACCATCTTTTAGGGTACTGAATATTTCTGCTTATGACCCAG